>DATKZI010000061.1:0-189321 GCA_035528035.1 Bathyarchaeia archaeon | reverse complement strand
ACTATTAGACAATATAAAAAAGAAAATCCCGATGGTAGGATAGCAATCCTTTGTCATAAAGTAGATAAAATATCACCTGAAGAATTAGTTCCAATGTTGGATCATATAAAGGATTCATTTACAGATCCAAAATATGAAATACGATTTGAACCTTCTAGTATCTATTATCCAGACAGTTTAAAGGATTTAGTCTTTGCCTTAATGAAAGAAGCAACTATCGATACCAAGCGATTTGAGCTTATAACTAATATTGGTCAAAAAATAGAAGAAAGTGAAGAATTCCAGAGTTATAAGATGGAGCACAAAGAAGATCCAAGAATTCAACAATTGATGGATTTTCTTAATCCTAAATCTGAAGCTACCTTACCAACTTATGGTAAAACTAGTGTTACCTTAGACCTTTCTGTTTATGATATAATTGAAATAGTATTAATTGATAAAGAAACATTCTCCCCTATTACCGGTACTTCATCTAAGCATATCGTTAGCCCGGAAAGATCAATGGATTATATTGTTGCTTTGAAAGATTTCAAAGAATTTATAGCGTCTAAACCTGTTGAAGATTCTTCAACAATATCAATTGTCACATCTTCAAATGAAAAAGTTCATGGTATGATTGTTGATCTAGTTTCTAAATATCTATTGATTACATCATTTGAACCAATTACTAATGATAAAACAAAAACTTTTTACAAACTCATTCGTGATTTCGCTCAATCTACTGAAACTGAAAAAATTGAAGTTTCGCAACCAGTTACAAGTCCTATTGAAAAACCTATCAAACCTCATCCTCTCATTGAAGTTGAAATTCCTAAAACAAAAGCACCTACAATTACACCTCCATCTATTGAAGTAGAAATTAAACAAGAAATAACACCACCGATAGTAGCTCCTAGTGTTGAATCAACTATAATTCATCCAATTGAAGCACCTATTGAAAAAGATATACCTCTTAAAATTGACCTTCCAACATTTGAAGTCACAGGTGAAATTGAAAAAGATAGTAAAAGTATGTTTAGTTTTCTAAATAAACTAGAAGATGATCAAGAAAAGCAAAGGCTAGAAGTAATTGAAGAAAAAGAACTTGAAGTAAAACAACCAGAAATTGTTATTTCAGAACCAAAAGCAGCTCCAATTCCAGAAATAACTAAACCTGAACCACCAATTGAGGAACAAAATATTCAACCTGAGGTTAAAATTTCTGAGAAAGAATTTGAAATTAAGAAACCTATTGTTTATGAACCACCAAAAATAGAAGCAAAAGTAACAAAACCAAAATCACGTTTCCTACAAATTTTAGATGAAGAAAGAAAAAGATACAAGGTCAGAGAAGTCCAAATATCATCTCTTGAAAATGGTTCACTTGATTCGGAAAAAAAATAAAATGATAAAAATAAAACAAACCAATTAGATTGGTCTGCTTTTTTCATATCTTCGATATTCAAGATTTTGGTCTAAAATTACTGGAATTTCACGAAAACCTTCTACACATTCATGAATTGGATAAATCTCTACAGTAATAGAGCCGAAACCAGAAGTTATTTTCATACCTCTATCAAGTTGTTCAGCATTATCAAGTGCAATATCGAGAACTGATTTTTGGATCTGTTTGCCACAAATATCACATTTGATTGATATTCTAGAATCGAATTTTCTTTCCAATTCATCAACATTTTTCACTTTGTTCGATTTCAAATAATCAGCAAGGGTTTTGCGCATTTTATTCTTTGCTTTACCAAGAAGTTCATCAGGTTTGAAAATATTATTTAATTTTCCACATAGGTTATCAAAAGATGCTTGAGTTTGTGTGATATCTTGCTTAACTGGAAAAACACTAGTAATAACCATATCATCTTCCATTTCTCTCATAAAAACTTTGAAATCTCCAAAGGTAAACATTGCTTGATCTAACACTAAATTTGGGAAATAAGCTTTAGATAATTCATTTTTTAGTCTATTATAATTAACCCCAGCTTCAACCTCTGGTTCTGAATATAAAATCAATCCTTGTGGTGTTGATAAAGCTAAGAATTCAAGATGATAATTACCAACGATACTTTTTATCTCAGTTGTTTTTGCATCATCTCGAGGATAAACATAAGATAATACTAATTGCATAGCATCCCAGACTGTTTGGTCAAAAATAGACGTCCCATGAATGGAAACATTATCAAATTTTTTGATTTCAAAAATATCAGCTATTGAAGCAAGAGCAGCTTCGCGTCTATTTAAAGGCATAACATCCATTTTATGAGCAAAAATGTAAATACGAGCGGGTTTACTGAGGTTGCTTAATGCTTTAAGTGTTAAATCAAAATAATATTTAGATCGCATAATATTTGCTGCATCGGAAATATCTACAACAAAGATTGCTGCTTTTACATCTGTAAAAGTACGATTTTTATATTGTTGAAAGACTTCATCTAAGTAATTAGTTTGTCCTCCAATATCATAGAGGTTAATACTTCCACCTGCAAGATTGAATAATTTCCTATTTATCCTTACTGTTGCTGCATTTAATGCCGTTGCTTGAGGTGTGAATCCTTCAAATATAACTTGACGTATCGAAGTTTTTCCTGATTGTGATAATCCTAGAACTATTACCTTTGATTCCAACGGGTTTTCTTGAGACATAGGTTCACCTTTATTTTAATTACTGAACTTCTCCGTCCATTTTATACTTTTCTTTATAGTCAAATTCTATACTTGTATATTATTAAATTTACGATATAGTTTTTTTACTAACAGAATGAATTTTATATAAGATAATATCGTCTTTTAATTATGTCTAATAAGCCTAAAATCTTGTTAACTTGTGATGATGGCATTCATAGTAATGGTCTCTTACAGCTTTATTATGAATTAAGTAATATAGCTGATGTAACAATTATTACTCCTCACATCCAAAGAAGTGCTGAAGGAAAAGCAATAACTATTAATCAAATTTTACGAATAGAAAAGATCATCATTAATGGTGATTTTGAAGGTTATTCAATCAATGGTACCTCTGCTGATGCGGTAATCTTTGGTTTACATGAATTAGATGGTCCTTTTGATCTAGTTGTTTCTGGTATCAACCAAGGTTTGAATATTTCATCCCATATTGTTCTTACATCAGGCACTTGTGCTGCTGCTTTTGAAGCATCATTTTATGGTGTTCCAGCAATAGCTTTTTCAATGGATGTTTCCCCTCAACATTATTTTATTACTCCTTCTCGAGAAACATTTGAACAAACAGCCAAAATTTCAGCTAAAATAGTATCGATTTTATTAGGTGAAAAATATCCTGAAAATTTAGCATTCATTAATGTTAATTATCCCTTTTCAATTACCGAGAAAACACCAATTAAAATAACAAATTTAGCTAAAAGATTTCTTATTTTTAAACCTGAATTAAGAAAAGATCCACGCAATAATGACTACTATTTTCTTTGGGGAGAACCTGCGAAAGAAGCTCCCCCTGGTAGTGATATTGAAGCATTTACTCAAGGAGCAATTAGTTTATCTCCAGTAATAAATGATCTTAGCTTTCCATTCAATAAAGAATCTTTGAAATTTCTTGATGATTTACTTCTAGATTTGAAAGAATAAGAACTGAGGAAAATGTTTCCTCAATTTGCTTTTTACTTTTTAATATTTCCAACTTTATGGTAAACATTTCTTCCTGGATAAAAATCTATTTTTCCTGTATCTTTATCGATTGTAAATTCAGCAGGTGTCTTTAATTGTCCCATAGGGATATAGAATCGATAATCCGTTGCTTGATCTGATTCAGGAATTAATGGTGCTGTTGGAAAATCATTTTCAGGCTCTTTGATATAAAGAGTCAATCCTCTCTTTATTATTTCTATTTTTGTTATTCCTTTAAATGATTGATATTCCCCAACAAATTGTCCGAGTTTAGCATCTAAACGTAAAATTGGATGATCAATTTGAGGTTTTTTATCCATTAATAACATTAGAATTGCTTGTGTAATAATTGAACCTGGAACTGAACCCATATTTCCTGCTATTGCTACACCTAATCTTTTTGATGGAAGAAAAGCAAGATGAGCACTTGAAACCCCTGTTGAACCACCATGTTCAATTAATGTTTCGCCAAAGAAATTTTCTGTTATTCCCCAACCAAAACCATATCTAAATTTACCAAAAAATTGATCAGCTACATCAATAGAAGGAGCAATTAATTTCCTATATAACTCCGGTTTTATTATTTGTTTATTGTTGAATTTTCCTTCATTTATATTCATAATAAGATAATTACCTAATTCATTTACAGATGATAAAATTCCTCCTGCAGCATATATTAACTCATCAAATGGATGAATTGTCATTTCAAGAGGTTTTTCAGGTTCAGAAATATATGCTGTCATCCTATCTTCTTCCTTTTCAAATTCCTCCTTTCTGAATGTTGTTCTCAGCATTTCTAATGGATTGAATATTTTCTCTTTAATATATGCATCAAATTTCAATCCTGAAATCTTTTCGATTATGTGTCCAAGTAAAATAAATCCTGTATTTAAATAGAAATACTTCTCACCTGGATTTGCTACAACTTCATCAACTCCTTGATTTACATAAAGGTAAAAATCATTTGGTCCACTCATTGGGACATATTTCTCAAGCTTATTCCAAGAATGTCTTGCTATTAAAACAACAGCTGCTTCTAAATCAGGTATGCCTGATGAATGTGAGAGTAGATGTTTTATTAAAATTGGTTTTTCTTTCCTACCAAGTTTAAATGGTACATATTTACTAACAGGATCATTTAGGTCAAGTTTTCCTTCTTGTACTAGTTGCATTATTGCTAAAGCAGTAAAGGATTTTGAAACTGAACCTACACCAAAAAGTGTTTCTGATGTTGCAGGGATATTTTCAGTTAATAGTCTAGCACCAAAACCTTTTGTATAAACAATTTTCTCATCATTTACTACCGAGATACTTAATCCTGGAATCTTCATTTGTTGCATTAATGTGACAATTAATCCTTCTATTTTCTCGATTTTCTTTACATAATCCATATTTATGCCTCATTTTTTGATTAATTTATTGTTTTCATTTTATTTTAATTATTCTTTTACCTAATTTTCGATTGATTGCTACTTGAATAAAATTCTTAAAAGGTAAATTACAAGTTCCTATATCAATATTTAATGCATAATGTGTGAGTTAGTGATCTACAAATGGGGACTGCTAAAACCTTTAGAAAAATATTACAAAGAAAGTTATACAAAACTAAACTTTCTCGAAATGATTCTTTAACGCTAATTTTGCATGAATTAAAAAAGATTGCTAATCTTAATTCATGTTTATTAACAGATGAGAATGGTTTCGCTATGGCTCAAGTACTCAATCCACTTGATGATAAAGAAAATTTATCAGCAACTACTGCTCTTATAAAAGGTAATGCTGATCGCATAGATGATTATATAAAAACAGGAACAATAAACACCAGTTATTTTGTATCCAATAATATCATGATTTGGGTCATCCCTATTAAAATACCCAATTGCAATGAAAGTTTTATTTTATTTGTTTCTAAGAAAAATTCAGTCCTGGAAAGAATGTCAAAATCAACTTTAAGATTATTGGGTAAACAAAAGATCAATATCTATCCATTATTAGAAATAGCTATTACTTTTATTTCTAATCTTTGTAAGGCATAATTTTTGCCTTTTTTCCCTTTACTTTTTTATTCTATTTAATTTTTCAAGATGTTTTATTAAAATGTTTGTTTATATAAACTTTTATTTAATCATTTTCTATTTTCGTCGATTTTTCGACGTAAAATAAAAGTCTTAAAAATATGAGACTGTTTGAATAAATAAAAAAATAGTTAATGAATTGATAAATTAATGGATCAATTCATTAATTTTATCTTCCATCCATTTATAGAATTCTGATTTTTCATTTAATGATTTGCTATAATCAATTGTTTTACCAATAAGATACTCAGACATTTCCTTAGAGAGTGTGTTAAGTTTCATAACAGAATCATAATTTTCTTGGGAAACAATTAATGCTAAATTGAGTTCATCAGAAACATTTTGGTAAAGTATAATATTATTACCTCTACTGATGGAGAAGTAAGGTTCTTTTGTTCCGAATAATTGTTTGCCAAAAGAATCAATAGCAGAAATAAAGTTTGAGATCAATTGTTGGTTCATTTTTTGGACATCAAAAATCTTAGTGTAAATTGTTAATCCAGCGTTATTAATGAGTAAAATTAACTTAATATCAGCTCTTATTGGTTCTACTTCAGAGGGTAATTGAACTAATTCTTCTAATCGTTTTTCGACAAGATGCATGACCATTACCTTTGCGGCATCTTTATTTGTAGCTATTTCATTAAGTAATGAATTTTCTGAAAATTTAATCTTTTCAGGTTTTTCTTTATCTTGTTCTGCAACTTCTTTTGTTTCAAAACTCTTATTGAAGTCCCATAATTGTTTAATCATATCCTTATAGGCTTTAATTTTCTCATCATCTGAATCAGGTATTTCTTCAATATATTTCATAGCTTGATCTAAATTCTTAGAGAGAATTTCAAATCCTGCTAAAGTAATATACTTATCAGCTAACCATTGAGGTTGATTTAATGCTCCAACTAAGGTTAATAATTCATTTAATCGTTTTTTAGCTGAATTAAGATAACGTTCTTTTTCAGTTATTTTATAGAATTGGAAGTCAGTATTAACAAGGTTGTAAACTGAAGCTAAAGCATTCAAATAATCTTTTTGTTTATTGAAGTAATAAAGTGCTTCTTCACCCCATTTATATGCTTCTTCAGAATTAATTTCCATATCAAGATAATAACCGAATTTTGCACCTGCAGAAATAGCTTTATTCATTAAAGTTGGTGCTTGATCAACTTTTTCATCTAATATTATGAGATATTTTTTAGCTAATTCATAATCATCTAGAGACATAGCATTTGATGCCACAGCATAAGCTCTAAAAGGGGTAATAAGTTCATCACTTGTATCAAGAATTTCTACTAAACGTTTTAGATATTTTCTTGCTTCTACTTTATTGTTTTCTTGCGTATAAATCCCTATAAGATTACTTACTGTTGAAGCAATAGATTGCAAATCTTCAGTTCCTTCAAGTAATTCTAAACATGTCTCATATGCTTCTGTACATTTGTTTGTATCAAGTAAAGTATACATGTAAGCCAAATTATGGTAGAATGTTGATTTCCAAGAATTTCTTCCATGAATCTTCTTTAATACACTAATTGCTTTCTCCATACTCTTTAATCCTTTTGTGGGTTGTCCTGCACTGTAATAAAGCATGGCAGCTACTTGGAGTATATTAGCTTTCATAACATTGCTTTTACATTGGTTTAAAATTTCTTGATTTTTCTCTTGCTCATAATATTCTAAACCTACAGTAAGCCCTTTTGAGTTCATTAATAATTGTGTTCTCATTAAGATCATTCTTGCACACAATTCTAGCACAAAAATTACTTCTTTAGTTTGCGACCAAATAATAGCTCGTTCACGAATACTTTCTACTTTAAGTTGGAGTTCTTCGATTTTAGCATATTCTTCTTTCATACCATAAAACATTATTTCAAGAGTGAAACTTTGAAGATCAAGGATTATTCGTGCTAATTTATCAGCAGCAACTAATCTATTAAAGATCATATTTCTTTCATCGTCTTGTAAACGAGCATTTTTAATTAGT
Organism: Bathyarchaeia archaeon; assembly: GCA_035528035.1. Taxonomy (GTDB): domain Archaea; phylum Asgardarchaeota; class Heimdallarchaeia; order JABLTI01; family JABLTI01; genus JABLTI01. Next base: position 181,632 of record DATKZI010000061.1, on the reverse strand, counting down.
GTTTCAATATTATCAAAAATACCCTTATCAACTTGTAATTGAGTATTATAGAACTGTAGTTCAGGAGAATTGGGATAGATTGTAAGCATTTCCGGTATTTCAGCATTCTTTGTTAAATCCATACAAATCTGCCCATACATGATAAACACTAAAGAAGAAATATCTTCAGTTTTATAATTGATCAAATAATCTTTTAGTCCCAAGAAAAGTGCTTCATATTTGTCTTTTAAATCAAGATAATTTTCCTTAATTATTTTCAAAATGCCTGATTTTTCAATAGGTGAAATAATAGTAAATAATGACTGATATTCAATTGGTACAATATCTGTTGCATCAAAACTCATTCTTTGACCTCCATTAAAGTTTCAGCACCATTTATAAACATACAATTAGTTTAATTTTTGCTTTTAGTCTTTTTTGGTTGAAGCAAAATTTTTTAAAAATATTATTTTCACCATTTACAATTATACATTTGTAGCAATTAATTGTTTTATTATACCATGAAAAAGATTGAAGTCTTAAATAAATAAGACTTCATTTTTCTCTTAATATAACTAAAAGTCAGTTTTACAAATTGGGCAATGAGTATTATCCCTTAACCAATCAAATAGATGATCATAATGAAAAATAGCATTACAAACAGGACAAGTAATTATAATATGTCCTTCTTTTATCAGTTTATTACATAATTGACAGTATTGAACTTCTTTATCTCCTGTAAATGGTATTGGGTTTAGAATTTTCTTGATGTCTTTAGTTTCGTTATTAACAACTGGTTCATCTTTCACTAAATATCTATTTTGAGATTGAACCATTTTTTTACTAAGCGTTTTTTATTCAATTTAATTCCTAAATAAAATAAACCCATAGAAGTATAGATTGATAAAGGAATATAGATTTCTAATTTTGCAACTAATGGCAGGTCATTGAAATCAGATGTTGATGAAATTATTACAATAAAAACTATGAAGATAACAAATGCAATTGTAATAGCACTAACAAAAATAATAGCTAATATATTATCTTAATTTTCTTTTAATTTACATCCTGACTTAGTATTGTTTTATCTAGCTATTTAAGAATTGATAATTATATGAGCGTTTTTGAATGCACCAAAACCGGTTTTATCTTAAACTAAATTTCAACTAGAAGATAATTAATAGTAACTTTCATTCAAGCTATATCAAAGTATTTTCACATTAAGTGGTTTTGTTCTTAAGCATTAATTCTGTCAGTTAATTTAGTTAAGGATGACCTGTTTATTTATATATGGTTTTAAAAGGATAATATATGATAATAACCATTATCATATATCCAGAACATTTATCCTTTTACTTGTTTTACTATGAATCTAAAGTATCCCTCCAAGGCATAGTTTGATTGGTTACCCCTAGCTATTTTCAATTAAAAATGGTATAGAAGGTAGGTCCATATTTTAGGGACCTTAATTATTTGATTAATAATAGATAAGGATAATATTATCCTTTCTTTTTGCGTCGAATTAGAATAGTAAAATAAATGAGCCCAATAGATAATAGAGAGATTGAAATGCTAAAGCCAGGTATGGTTACAGAAGGATTTGATATGCTACCACTTAAATCAATTGTAAACACTGTACTAGCTATGAAGTAATTAAAGTTATTATCTACAGCTTTCACTTCAACTATATGATCCCCATTTGCTAACCCATTTATAATATATATTGTATCTAGACCTACATCAATCCAAGAGGAACCATCTATACGAACATAGTAACCATTTAATCCCGATTCTAAATCATAACCAGTCCAAACAACTGCTACATCTTCAGAGGTGATAATTGTATCAGAGCTAGGAGCAATGATATTTACAGAAGGTTTTATACTATCAATTGCTAATTCTCCGCCAGTCATGTATAATGTTGCATCTAGGTCATATACAGTTAATTCAGATAGACTACCTGTTTCTCCTGAGGCAAATGATAGTATAAGATAATTTACCGGTTTTGATATACCAGTAGCCCAATAATGACTTATGAGTAAGTCACCAGTAGACTTATCGTATTGTTCACTATATAACCCACTTTCATTTCTTACTAGATGTTCAGTTACACCGCCAGAAAATCCAATTGATCCATAAGTGGTCTCATAACGTTCTTTAACATCATTTGGATATCCAACAGCAACATATTTACCTCCAGATTCTCCCCAAGCATCCCATATACCTGCATTATTGAGAAGACGATCTTCTTGAACTAGATCCGATAGACCCATATAATCACCCAGATAATTATAATAACTCGCAGTAACCAATTTGAAACTAACTTGATCAATGATTCCTCCTAATGTATAATTAAAGCTGACATAAATATCGAAATAAGAACAATTTCCATAATCGTCTAAATATAAGATATAATTTTCAGAAATTCTTTCTGATGCACCACCATAGTAATTAAAATCGACTGTAGAACCAGTATTTTCCGATGAAATTAATGGATCATCTTCATAAATTGTGAAGTTATTGAAATTTGTTATATTCAATATTGATACTTCTGATGATAAAGCAATCTTTGTTGTAGGTGAAATTTGTTTCGATTTTATTCTATTTTCCGATGTAAATATTGTAATATTGGTTAAAAATAATAAAAGTAAAATCAATACTTTATACTACTTCATTATTTAATTTCCCGTCTATATTAAAGAGATAACAAATATATTTTTATTAATTTTTCTATATCAAATTTGTCAAGTAATTTTAGCACGTCAAGAAATTTTCTTGAAATCTATCTAATGATAAAAAAGGAAAAAAATCGCGGTCTTGAAAAAATAAGACTTTAATTATTTTTATTAAAGTCAATAGTTATTAGAACCCAATATCAAACTATTTAGAAAATTTAAAGTACTTATAATCATCAATTATTTAGAAAAGTAAATTTGTTTGGGGTAAAATATTATGTCTGAAACAGAAGAGGGAAAATTATCAACTAAACAAATATTAGCTATTATTTTAATTTTAATTATAATACTTAGTATAATTGTACCAATTTTTATTGATTTTAGTTCTTTTTCTATTGGTGTTATTTTTGTAATTTTAGGCTTAGGTGGTATTTTTGTTATTACTTATTTTATTATTCGTCAGTATGGAAAGAAACTAGAAAAAGATAAAATTGCTTATTTTAAGGAATATCTTAATGAAAATTTAACAGAAGTAAAGATATCAGAAAAAAGTTCTATTAAAAACTGTCAAATTTGTAAACTTGATATTAAATCTAAACATACCGCTGTAAAATGCCCGAATTGTAAGAATTATTTTCATAAAGAACACTTAATAATTTGGTTTGTCCAAAATTCTTGTTGTCCAGTATGCAATTATGATTTCAAATATGAAATTTCTCAGAAAAGAAAAAATGTTCCTACAAAATCCGAGTGAGGTTATGAAAATTCTAAGAATATCTAAAAAAACAATTAAAGCTATCAAAACACTTTCGATTGTAATGATTTTAGGTTTGATCATTTTAGCACTATTTGTTATTCCTAGGAATTCTTCTAGTTTTGAAGCATTTATTATTATTGTTGTGATTTTAATCGTTTGTTTTACTATTTTATTAATTACTTTTGTTATAATTGTTAAAAGACAGAAGAATATTCATAAAATATTTCTACGAACGATCACTAATTATCTTGATGTTTTTAGCTTATCTGATGATGAAAAAATTATTTGTTGTAAAATATGTAAATTACAAATAAAACCTGAACATTTAATTTACAAGTGTCCTAATTGTTCAAATTTATTTCATAAACATCATTTGCTCATGTGGTTTAATGTGAAAAGCAATTGTCCTGTATGTAAATATGATTTTGTAAATGAAATGACTCTAGAAAATAAAAAACGCATTAAAAAAATAGATCAAAACAAAAAATTAGTTGTATAAATCTTAGGAATTAGTATTATACATTTATATCAATCCTAATGTTTTCAACTTTACATAATAACTTCTACGAAATTTCTTGAATGTGTAAAAGAGTATCGGTCTTATATTTTTAAGACTTCTATTAATTGTCGATAAATCGACGAAGAATGAGACTGATGATGTGAATAACTAATTGAATAGATATTTATTTTCATAAAATAAATGTTTAACCAAATAAAAACTCGTCGATTTATCGACGAAAATACATAATGCTAAAAATGATAGTTGATAAGTTAATTAAATAAACAGATAGCAAATTAAATAAGAGAACCTAAGAAATTGAAGAGGTTAACCCTATCGTTAGATTTTAAACTAATTGAATATAATAATAATAGAAGGATATAATTTATACCAACTAACTTTGGAGATTACTTTGTCAAAAAAAAGACATAAAAATATAGCTAATGATGATTCAAATAGTCTTGTAGAACCAATAATCTACTTATCAGTGGATGCTCCAAAACAAATACCTGAAATTGTATCTGAAATAATCTCTATGAGAGGTATTGTTAAGCTTAGTATTGTCAACTGGTCTGGCAAAGTATTATATAATTATGAGCGCTGGGGAAAAATAGAAAAAAGTTTTTCCGAAAATGACACTTTAGATTTACTTAAACTTATTAAAAAACAATTAGAAAAAATAGGGAAAAAAACTATTGATCACTTAATTCTAAAATCTGAAGATGTTAATATTGTAGTATTTTCTTCTTCGGAAATAGTTATCTTTTTACATTGCGATAGAAAAGCCATTCTTCCATTAATAACTATTAAAACAAAAAGAATCATACAAAATCTAACATCAAATATTTGAGAAAGATTGTAAAATATAAATTGTCAATTTTTTTTATCAACAAAGGTCTTAAAAATAGATATTGTTAAATACAATATATGCCTTCATCAAAATCTAAACGTACGAAAAAATATATTTCTCAACAGACACTTGAAAGGAACTTACCTTTGGAAAAACAAAAGAATCCAATTGTTAAGGTAGCTATTGCAGGAGTTGGTGGTGTTGGAAAAACCTCACTATGTCAAAGGGCTATGGGGCATATTTTGGACGATTATTTCAGTAACTATAAAATCACTATAGGTGTTCAATTTTTCACTCATACTGTTAAAACTGATATTGGTACTGTTGTTATGTCTGTTTGGGATTTAGCTGGTCAACCACAATTTCAACAAATTATGGATCGATTTCTTAAAGGTTGTAAAGGAATTATTTTAGCTTTTGATAGCACTCATCTTGATTCATTTTTCTCCTTATACCATACTTGGATTCCATTAATAAAAGAGAATTGTGAAAAAGATATACCAATAGTTTTAGTATCAACAAAAAATGACTTGAATGAAAATATCATAATTCAACCTGATTTAATAACGTCATTTATTAATGACAAGGATTTAGAACTCAATATTATAGATTTTCTTGAAACATCATCAAAATCAAATATTAATGTTAAAGAAACATTTGAAATTCTATGCAAAAATATTATCAAAAACAATTCACATGAAGATCAAAAATTAGAGCAAACAAATATTTCGTCTAGCATTTAGTCTATTACTAATTTTTTTTACATATATTTGCTGATGAAAAGATTATTCTCTGTAATTTATTATATAGCTTATTAAAGAGATCAAAAAGTTCTATCCCTATTGTAACAAATTCCGGTTTAATATAAAGATCTAAAATCAAATCAATGGTCTTTTGCACTTCTTTTTGATGGATATAGATATGAATATTAAAATTAACATCAATTAAATTATCATTTTTTGGATTATCTTGTTTCTGATTTTTTATTGTAGAAGTTATAGTATAGAGATTTTTATTATGAATAATTTTAGGAGTGATTAGTTCTGCTGAAAGCTGCTCTATTATATTGTTAATAAATTTACGAATTTCAATTTCCACTACATCTGTTTCAAAATAGAAACTCTCGAGTATTGATTGTTCAAACAACAGTGGTAATAATTCCCTTACTTTAAGAATAATTTGATATTTGTTAGGAAGATATTCATTTGGTTCTTCTATTTCCCATTCTTCGTTGACCATTTTAGTTATTCTTTCATTTGTTAAAAGATCTTTTTCTTCACCCAATAATTTGCTAAATTGGAATTCTAATGCTTTTGTAATAATTATATTATCAAAATTAAATCTTGGGAAACAGAAAATAAAATTAGTTTTTGGTTGGGGAGCTAAAATATAATGATTTGAAGGAGTAAAATACTCATAGAGATTGATGTAATTTTCTTTTTCTAATAATTTTTTTACATTATTAATAATCAATTCTTCTTTATAATAAAATAGGTTATCAAATCTTATTTGTATAAAAGATATTTTATCAGGTTGCTCTGAATCTAAGTGCCATATTCTAAATGGTACTATTTCTTCTTTTGATGATTTGTCAGATATACTTAAATTACTTCTATAATACTGAGCTACAAGTGGATTTAGGTGAGCACATAATGAAATTAGTATTTCAACATATTCTTCTGTAGTTTCATCTAAAGCAAGCGTCGAGAGAAAAGATTCTACTTCATCAAGATTTCTTACGAGTATAAAATCATTTACTAATCTATCTAATTTAAAAAGGACTTCTGAAACGAAATTTATATATGAATCAATATTTGGCTCTTCGATGATTTTTTGTACTAAATTTTCACAAAACGAACATGATGATCCATTTTGAACAGTATTCTCAAATAAATCTACTATAACAGAATCCTGATACACATCTTTGAATTCTTTTGATGTACCAACGATATCAATATCATAGGCAATAGTATCATCTGTCCACAAATTTATCTTATAATTACGATATTTAGCAAAAATTTCAATGGAAGCTATCGATGATTCAACAGCATTTTTCTCGCCAATTATGATCAATCTCTGTCCTGTAATAATTGCATATATTACTTTAGCTAAATTATTTCCTAATTTTTTGTATAGATAATTAAAACCACTAATTTGTTTGATGTTTTCTTTTTGTTGATCATCAAGATAGTCATAATCATTAATACTTGCTAGAGTAACAGAAGTAGTAACTTTTTGCCTTAAAGCTAAAAAATCATCAAAGAAGAGAATAAAAGCTATAGGTTCATTTAAGCATTGATGTATTGCAACAATTCTAAAGATACCACCAACATCTCTTTCTTTATCCGATTTCTTTATTGGTATTTCAATATTCTTTTTACATCTATCACATTTGAGTGAGTATAAATTGATAATATTATAATTATTATTGACACTATTATTAGATAAATTCATTCAGGAAATCCCATAATACTTTGTAAATACAAAATACTAGAAATCAGTATTTTTATAGTATTTGCTTAGAGCAAAAAAATATCTAACTAAATAGATTAATGATGACGTTCCTCTTTACAGCTATCATTTTCTGTTGCTAAGGATAATTCATTATTTTTATATGATTCTAATGCCTCTTTTACAACAAAATCTTTTGTTAAATACACTACTATTTTTAATTGATTTAATCTATCAATTGCTTTGAGTCCTAATCCTTTACATATTAAGATTTCAACTTTGTTATTTTTTAGATTCATTGGTGCTGAATGCTGGCCTCCATAATGCTCACCTGTGTTCTCTAGTGTTTCTATATTATTAGTTATAGTATCCACTATAGTATATAGCGGTGCTCGACCAAAGTGTTCAGCTAATGCTGCATTCAGACCATTATTATCCATTACAGGGAAAGCTATTTTCATTTTATAAACCTTCAATTATGATTGTTAGGTTTGCCTATCTTTCTTTATACTTAAAAAAGTTTCATACTTCTTAAATAAGACAATTTTATTATTTCACTGAAAAAAAAATTAAAACTTAAATTTTAAACATAAAAATGATTCTAGAAAAGCAAACAAAGATTTAAGATTAAGTATTTTATTAATTTCGAGTGGAATTACCTTAATTTATTAGAGTACTTGATAAACAAAGTACAAATCTGGTGAAAAAGTAATTGAGTCGTTCACAACCTGAAACTATCACAGAAGAAATGATAGCTACTGTTAGAAATTTAATCGGTGATAATGAAGAGGTTAACATCCAGTGGTTAAAAACAGTAACTCAAATGAATATTTCCACAATATCACGAATTATTATTCAAAACTTAGGTATGATAGTTTTAGAAGGAATAATATATACCTTAGATAAAGCTGAACGAAAACTAAAGCAAAAACAAGATGATGCAAAAGCTCAAGTTGATCGTGAATCATTTCGCAAAGGACCTGTTAGAATTGATACCATGGTTTTACGGGAAAGATTATGGACTGTTAACTTACCAGAGAGAATGCATGGATTAGAACGACACCAGTTTTGTCCGATCTGGGCTTTTCTGGAACAAGATTTCAGTACATCAATTATTTTGCGTTATGATTGGTTAAGTCGTCTTGAAGTAGCATTGAAATCCAAAACGTTTAGTAAATCGAGAACAATCAAAGCAAAAGAAATACTGAATGAATTTGGTGAAGATTATCGGGGAAAAGCTAAAGCGATTTTTGCTAAAACATACCCTCGAGATACCATGTTAGATAAAAATCAACCTTTATGGGTTTTATTTATGATTTCTATAGTTGATGGGGGAGTGAAATTAGTAGGATTGGATATGATCAATGTTTTAAGTTTATCAACTAAATTTAGGTCTCGAGAGCGAGCCTATAACATGTTGAATGAATATATCGAACTGATCAATTTCCTAGTTAGTGATCCAAGTATCTTTGAAGAAATAATAATAATTGAGTAATTAGTTCATTTTTCCTTCAAATAATTCTTTACTAGATGATCAAAAAAATCTCTTAATTCTGTTTGACTGTGATGTTGTTCTCTCATACAATCAATAGCTATTTTATTACACAAAAAACATCTTCTTTTTATCGTCCTATCAATCACACTTCCTGAAATATCAAGAATATCGATGTCAATTAATCGACCAATAATGTGTTCTTCTTCAAATGAAATAGCCATCTGCTTCAATTCATCAGCATTGAGAGACGAAATGAAAAATGCTTCAGGTCCTAAAACAGTAGTTTTTTGATCCAGCAATTTAAAGTTAATATTCAATTTTCGAAGGAATGTTTGGAAATCAGTAAGTGAAAAATAAAATGCTTGTTGAATCTCATCAGATATCTTTGGCCAAGACGGTATATTAAATTTAAAGGAAATAATTGGTTGATGATATATAGTTAATAATTCCTTCTGAAAATTCCAACGTGATTCTTTGGCATCCAAAATTTTCCAACGAATATCATTTAAATCGTTCATGAAATCAACAAACCTTTTAGTAAATTATACTTAATTTTCAATTAAAGATTCTGATAAAAAAAGAGAAGTATTGGGAAATTATTCTTTTATTTGACGAATAACGTCCAATACCGTTCCATCACGATTTTCTACGATTGCAACAATTCGTTCGCCAAAAGGAATAGGTTCTGGGGGTCCACCACACAATTCATAGGCAATATCACGAAGTTCTTCTATTTTAACAATGTGAATATCATGTTTAGCTTTCATAATTTTCTTATAATAAGTGCCTTGAGGGTTGAGTGCTACACCATAATCAGTAATTATTGCATCAATATTCATCCCTGGAGCAGTAACAGTAGTGACACTATCGACAACTACAGGAGTACGACCACGTAATAAGGGAATAGCAATAATAGCTAATTTTGCTCCTTCTGAAGTATCCTGGTGACCACCAATACCGTGTTGAATTCGACCATCAGATTCAGTAACTACATTGGCATTAAAGTTAATATCAACTTCAGTAGCACCTAAAACAACGTTGTCAAGAACGTTGACAGCTGCACCACTACTATGGATATTTGCATACTGACTAGCACCAATTTCAATATGATTAGGATTGTTTTTGAGAGAATTAATAGCAACCATATCAAAAGCTTGAACGTCAAGTATTCGGTTGAATAAACCTTTTTCTAGCAAGCGAACAAGAGATTCTGTGGAGCCTCCCATCCCAAAGGAACCTATGATACCTAGTTCTTCCATACGTTTACCCAAGAATTCAGTTACTGCTAAAGTAATGCCACCAGCACCACTTTGGAAGGAAAAACCATTCTTCAACAAACCAGAGGCTTCTATAACTTCTACACACGTTTGAGCTATATTTAGACGAATAGGATCACGAGTAATTCTAGTGGTGCCTGAAACAATACCTTTGGGATCACCTATCGGTTCTTTAATTTGAACAACATAATCAACATGATTTTGATTAATGCTAATATTATTACAAGGAAAAGGAACCAAATTATTAGTTACAGCTATGACCATATCAGCATATTGTGCATCAGGAACCATGTAACCGAGTGGACCGCATGCATGAGGACCATCGACTCCATTCAAGTTACCAAATTCATCTGCTGTTGGTGCTCCTATAAAAGCGACATCTATATGACAATCACCATCTTCTACTGCCCTAGCTCGACCACCATGACTTCGAATTGTTAGTAATCCCTTTAATTTTCCTCTAGATACCGCATCACCAACAGGACCTGTTACTCCAGATTGAATATTAGTAATAACTCCATTTTCAATATATTCAACCAGAGGTGCATGGACTGGATGAATAGATGATGGTGCTAAATTAATATCTTTTATTCCCTTATCAGCTATTTTTTTCATAACCATATTTATTAGAAAATCTCCTCCTCTGAAATGATGGTGGAAACTTATCGTCATACCATCTTTTAGTCCTGATTTTTCTATTGCTTCATCTATTGAATGTAAGAGTTTTTTCTCCCCAGGCAATCTTCTTCGTATTTTAGGAGCTACTTTTCTTTCGGGCATAGGACCCATTCCTAATCCCATAAAAGGTTGTCTTTCTTTACCATTAATTTCTAGGGGTATTTTCCGACCAACAATGTTTTCAACAAATTCCATTTTGTTTTCCTCACCATCGTTTCTTTGCTGCTTCCGCTCGTTTCAAAATTCTCTCTGAGCGTTTCACTACTGGAACATCGATCATCCGATTATCCACACAAATTACTCCAATACCATCTCTTTGTGCTATTTTATAAGCTTCAACTATTCTTTTTGCATTTTCTATTTGTTCAGCTGTTGGCATGAATGCTTTATGAATTGGTTCTATTTGGCTTGGATGGATGCAAGCTTTCCCATCAAAACCCATTTGAACTATTTTTTGTGTTTGTTTATAGAGCCCTTCTAAATCGCGAACATTCGGATAAATAGTATCGTAAACTTGTATACCATTTGCTCGTGCTGCAAGCACTAATCTTGAACGGATATAGAGTAATTCATTGCCTTCATCTGTTCGTTCGGCACCCAAATCAGCAGTTAGATCTTCTCCACCAGGGCTAATACCAATAATTCTATCACTGGCTCGAGTAATACCTTCTGCACGTAGTACTCCCCTTGCAGATTCTATAATTGGCATTAACTTAACCAAACCAATTGGTAAACCATTCTTTTCTTCTAGAATAGCTATTATATCACAAATTTCAATCATTTGTTTTTCATCTTCAGCTTTTGGAAGAACAATTGCGTAAGGTTTAACTGGAACTATTGCATTAATATCATCATAGAAGAATTTTGTGTTAAAACCATTTATTCTAACAGTAATTTCAGTACCGCTTAAATTAAGTTCTCTTAAAGCATTTCTTACGAGATTTCGAGCAGCATCTTTTTGATTTACAGCAACACTATCTTCTAAATCAAAAATTACTTCATCTGCACCAAAAAGAGGAGCATTACGAATCATTGCAGGATTATTTCCAGGAATATATAATCTTGTTCGACGAATCTTGGTTATATCTTCCACTGTTCGTTTTACAAAAGGTGGTATTACTTTCTTTTTTATCATAGTTTTCACCTTCAATTATTCCTCCGAAATAGCTCTGGTTAGAGCGACTTCTATTCGTGCCTTTATAGTAAAACCTAGAGCTCCTTTATCGATTGCTTTAATAAAGACATCTTCTATTGCTAGCTTCTTTACTACCGATTCAATTTCATCTCGAATCTTCTTTCCATATTGTACAGCTGAAGGACTATCTAACTCAATAACTAAACCACTGTTTGGCTTTCCACTTTCAACTGTTATCAGGATATCTTGTGATTCTAATGATCCTGCTTGAGCGGATCTTAAAATTTTCATTTTAACTACCTCGAATTTTTCTTTTTCTCTTTTTGAAATTAAAAAAAGCCAAGTGGTTATTCCCACTCAAACTTTCTTATATTCTGAACCTATGCCACTAAATCTTTTACTAATGGAAGAGCTCCACCAGCTTTTAGCATTTCAATTTCTTTTGTAGAAAGGTTTACTTTTGTTTTGAAAGTAAATTCTTTCGTGTTGTTTTCTACAACAATTTCAGATTTTCCTTCAATTAATGAATCTAAACCTTTAATCGTTAAACTATCAGTTTGATCTATTTTAAGGTAATCTGCTTCATCTACAAATTCAAGAGGCAACATACCCCATTGAATTAAATTATCTCTATGGATTCTAGCAATACTCTTGGCAATCACTGCACCAAGACCTAACCACATTGGTGCTATAGCAGCATGTTCACGACTTGATCCTTGACCATAATTATTACCACCTATTACTATGAAAACTCGTTTTTTATGTTCAGGATTTAATTTTAAGGCACGAGAAACAAATGTATCATCTACAGGATTAAAGACAAATTGAGCAATAGCGGGAATATTCGAGCGTAATGGTAATACCTTTGATCCAGCCATCATAATGTCATCAGTAGTAATATCATCTTTAGTTTTTAATAGAACTATACCTTGAATCTCATTGACTAAAGGATCATTGATTGGACAATCAGCAATATTTGGACCTTTGATTACTTTAACGTCTTCTTTATTTGCTGGAGGATATATGAATAAATTCTTTGAATTATAGAATTGATTTGGTTCTTTGATTATTTTTGGTTTAATGGTTTTCTCTTTCAAGGGATCCACAAATTTACCCTTTATAGCTATTAAGGCTGCAGATGGAACACTTAGCAAGTAAGCTCCAGCTGACTTTTCTCCTGTTCGACCAAAGAAGTTTCTATTAAAAGTTCTAAGAGTAATACCATTTGTTGGAGGTGTTTGTCCCATACCAATACATGGTCCACAGGTACTTTCTAGAATTCTCGCACCAGAAGCTAAAATATCAGCTAATAAACCTTCTTGAGCGATTTGTGTGAAAACATTTTTTGAGCCAGGTGAAACAGTCATACTAATATTTTCTGCTACTGTTTGTCCTTTCAATATAGTGGCAGCAGTTGCTAGTGCTAGATATGATGCATTAGTACAACTTCCTATACAAACTTGATCTACTGATAGATCACGATCATATAGACGATTCACATTTGTTTTTATATCAGAATGAATTTTTTCCGGGAGATTTTTGCATAATGTTTCTACAGGTGTTTTTTCTACTAAATCACGTATCTTTACAACAGAACCTGGACTATGTGGTAAAGCAACATTCGGTTCAATTTTCGATAAATCAATTAATATCACTTGATCATAGACAGCATCTTCATCTGCTCCTAAAGAAACATAATCATTTTCTCGACCTTGTGCTTTTAAGAAATGTTTTGTTTGCTCATCACTTGGAAAGACAGATGTAGTTGCACCGAGTTCTGCACCCATATTTGTTATTGTTGCACGTTCTGGAACTGTAAGATCATTTACTCCTGAACCTGTATATTCAAAAATAGTATTAATACCTCCATCAACACCCAACATACCAAGTAATTCTAAAATTACATCCATTGCAGTAACCCATGGTCGGGTTAATTTACCAGTAAGATGAATATTAACAATTTTTGGATATTTAAGTTCAAAAGATTCACCAGCCATTGTAGTAGCAATAACTAATCCACCAACACCAACAGCTATTGATCCGACACCACCTGCTGTAGGAGTGTGAGAGTCTGATCCTAAGAGGATTTTATTTGGTGCAGCAAAATTCTCGAGATGAACTTGATGAATTATGCCATTCCCCGGGCGTGATAAAATAGCACCCTTCTTTGCAGCGATAGTTCTTAAGAATTGGTGATCATCAGCATTTCGAAAGTCTGTTTGAAGAGTATTATGATCTATATAAGAAACGACTAATGGTACCTTTATTTCTGGGATATTGATTGCTTCAAACTCCAACCAAGCCATTGTTCCAGTAGCATCTTGCGTAATGCATTGATCTACTTTTACAAAAATTGGATCACCAATTTTATATTGATCTATCGGTTTACTCGAGACATCATGAGTCTCGAGTATTTTTTGGACAATATTTTTTCCTGTCATAACATAACCTCAGAGATAATTCCATTGGTTTTATTATTTCATATTTTCAATAATTGCTTCAGCAAATTCTTTGGTACCAATTGGTTCAGTGCCACCCAATTGTCTTGCTAAATCATAAGTAACTTTGTTTTGTGTAATAGCCTTTTCAACACCATCATTAATGAGTTTACTTGCTTCTAACCAACCAAGATAATTAAGCATCATAATAGCGGAATAAATAACTGAACCAGGGTTTGCTTTATTCAATCCAGCATGTTTTGGTGCTGTTCCATGAGTTGCTTCAAAAACAGCTGCTTTATCACCAATATTTGCTCCTGGAGCGAAACCTAAGCCACCTACCTGGGCAGCTAATGCATCACTAATATAATCACCATTAAGGTTTGGTAAAGCTAAAACACTATATTCATCAGGTCTGAGTAATATTTGTTGAAACATTGCATCAGCAATTCGATCTTTAATAACAATCTTACCTTCTGGTATTTTGCCAGCAAATTTGTCTGTGAGATCTTTTTCAGTGATTACTTTGTCAGCGAATTCTTTTGCTGCTACTTGGTATCCCCAGTTTTTGAAATAACCTTCTGTAAATTTCATAATATTTCCTTTATGAACGAGAGTTACAGAGTCAAAACCATTATCTAATGCATGATTGATTGCCATTCTAACAAGTCGTGAAGTATTAGCCCAAGACATTGGTTTAATACCTATACCTGATTCCATTATAATATCATAATTGAATTCGTTATTAATGAAGCTGATCAATTTCTTGGCATCATTTGATTCTGGAGCAAATTCTATACCAGCATAAACATCTTCAATATTTTCACGGAAGATAACCATATCTACTTTATCTGGCTCACAAACTGGTGCGGGAACACCTTTTATGTGAGAAACTGGTCGCACACAAGCATAAAGATCTAATAATTGTCTAATAGCTACGTTTAAACTCCTAAAACCTTCACCGATTGGTGTTGTTAAAGGTCCTTTTATTGCCACAATATATTCAACGATTGCTTTTAGAGTATCTTTTGGTAAAAATAAACTTTGAACAACATTCGGATCCATTTGTTTTAATTGTTCATCTGTATATTCTGAGGCATAAATCTCTCTTGCTCTATCACCAGCGAAAACTTCAAACCAAACAATCGCTTTTTTGCCATTATAAGCCTTTTTTACTGCAGCATCAACTACAGATCTCATAGCTGAAACAACTTCAGGTCCAATACCATCGCCTGAAATAAAAGGAATTATTGGTTTATCAGGAACAATGAGCTTGCCTTTATTGTCTTTAGTTATTTTTTCACCCTCATGTGGAGGAGTTATTTTATCATAAGCGGTCATTTTTTTCCCTCTAGATGGGTTTTTATTGCTTTTGGACTATTTTTATGAGTACATCTGTACTCGAACCTAGGAATATTTTTTATTTGAATTTAAAATTACCTATCAAGAAAATAATTAGCAAGTATAAAATGGCCTAAAATGCCATTTTATACCACCTTTGGTTTGACACATAAAATTAAAAAATAGAAAGAAGATTAATACCACACGACAAAATTGGAGATTAAAAATTGTCAAAACAAAAAGTAGCTATAGTTACTGATGCTTCTGGAGATATCCCTCCTAATTTAGTCAAAGAATTAAATATAACCATTATCCCAGTAATTCTTAATTTTGAAGATAAATCCTACAAATCTTATGGTATTGAAAAAGGTTTAACCTGGGAAGAATTCTACAAATTAACCGAAAAAGAAGTTCCTTCTACTGCTATTGCTGGTCCTGGACATTTCAAGCTTGCATTTGAACAAGCACTCGAAATTGGCGACTCTGTAATCAGTATTGTCATTTCTGAAAAAATGTCAGGAGTATACAATTCTGCTAAAATGGTAGCTGAGCAACATATGAAAGATAAGGATATCAGTGTTTACCATGGTGGAGTAAATAGTGTAGGTATTGCTGTGCTTGTTGTTGAAGCAGCAAAATTAGCTGCACAAGGAAAATCTAAAGAAGAAATATGTGAAAAAGTTGAGAATTGGATATCTAATGTCCAATATGCAGGAATTATCAATACATTGGATAACCTTGTGAGAACAGGTAGATTATCTAAAGCAAAGAAATTCATGGCTAACATGCTTAGTTTTAAACCAGTTTTAGGATTCGTTGAAAACGAAATACATACTTATGGTAATATTCGTGCGGATGACAATCTAATAATTGAGCAAATGAAGAAATTTGGTATAAAAGCGTTGGAAACTATGGTTCCTGACAGTAATATCCTTTTCATTGGTCATACTCGTTGGCCTGAAGCAGCTCAAGAAGTAGCTGATTATTTGAATAAAAATAATCCCAATAAAAAGGAAATAATAATTCAAGAAGAAGGTGTAATCAACTCCTTTTATGTTGGCAAAAAACTATTAACTTTAGGCTATATTGGGAAATTCGATCCTGAATGGTTATTAAAAACTAAATAGAAATGAATCAAGTCCTAAGTGGACTGATTCTCTTTTTTATCATTCAACGGGGAGACCTGTTAATGATGAATAATAAGCAATTGCTTCTTGTAGATAATCTATGTTAAGATATCCACGAGGAGTTTTAAATTGGAATAATCTCTCAGCTAATTTATTTACTGATAGTTTTTGCCCTGCAGCAATTTTCCAATCATTCTTTTTCTTATATGTTTCATCAGCTAGTGTGTTAAGATTATCCTCTGACATATTTATACCTATAGAATTGAGACTTTCCAAAGTTCGTTTGACATTGTATACTTTACGTGCGAATAGGCAAATAGCTAAAGAATTGAGTATTTGTCTCCATTTTTCCTCTTTTATTAATGCATCAACCATATCCTTTGCAGAATTTTCCAAACCAAAATTCTTTTGATCGTAACTATATCCAGCATTACATAAATGAGAATGTCTTTGACCTATCATATGACCAATGATGCTTCCAGGACCCGTCATATAGCCTGCTGGAGTCTGCCCGCCTATTCTAATAGCAAAATCTTCACCACCAAATTTTTCCACACAAGCATCAATTCCATCTCCTAAAGTTTGATAAAAATCATTTTCTCTACGAATAATTAGGTCAATTGCGGTGAGATAGTTAATTGTATTACCAAACTCAAAATTAACACCCATTGTATCAGTTGAAGTTATTAGTCCCTCTGTATATGCATCTGTTGCCCAAGCAAGAATACCACCTAGTGAAATAATATCAAAACCATTGCTATCAGCAATTTCTATTAAACGCAATACATCAGAAGCTGTTTCTATTCCTAGATTTGATCCTAAAGCATAAATCAATTCATAGTCGTAGGGGACAAAGGTAGTTTCGACATCATATTCTTCCTTTTTATAAGGCACTCGTAAATACGCAATATGAATACAACCTACTGGACATTGAGAACAAGATATTTTTCTAAGCAAGAGATTATCAGCAAAATATTCACCAGTAATGTTATCAATAAATTCAAATTGTCCAGAACTAAAATTTCTTGTGGGTAATGCACCCATTGCATTTATCGATTTTATCCCCGATGCTGTTCCCAAAATGTGATATTTATCCATATCATCAGTTTCTTTCAAATAATCATAGACTTCTCGGTAAGCAGCTTTATAGGCTTTCATATCTGGATATACAAAATCAGTTGTGCCTTCTAATACCATTGCTTTCAAATTTTTAGAACCAAATACAGCTCCTAAACCTAAACGACCAAAATGTCTGTAGTTATCAACATTCAAATTAGCATATTTTATCAAACGATCTCCAGCTCGACCTGTACGGATAAAACTTCTTCTACCAGGCCCTTGTGGTTCAGCATCTCGTAATATTCGTCCTACAACAAAAACACTACGCAAATTCCAAAGAAGTTCAGCATTCTTAATTTTAATGCTGTTATCATGAATAGCAATATACACAGGATGTGTAGCTTTACCACGGATAATGATTGCATCATAGCCAGCAAATCGCATTGCAGAAGCCATACGCCCTCCAGCATAGCTTTCCCCTAATTCATTGTTTAGGGGAGATTTGAATAAAGCTGCTGTTTTAGAGGCAGTCGGAAAAGCTGCAGTAAGAGGTCCATTAGCAAACACAATTATGTTATCAGGAGATAGAGGATCAATATTTGGTGGACAGTTTTTTGTAAAAAGTTCTGTAGCTAAAGCTACTCCTCCAAGTAGTCTATCTAATTTAGGCTCATCTTTCACCGTTACTTTTCGAAATGTTAAGTCAATATCAATAATTTTCATTCTTCAACTTCCTCCATTTCTAATATTCCATGAGGACAGAAATCAACACATTTCCCACAATGGATACAGATAATAGGCATACCTGTAAGAGTATCCAATTTAACAGCTTGTAATATACAAGCTTCTTTGCAACTCCCGCATGCATCACATTTTGATTTATCTAAAAGAACTCCTCCACCTTTTCTTTGTCTTAAAGCACCAGTTGGACAAGCACGCATACAAACAGGATCTTTACAACCTCTACAAACAACAATAGAATAATAAGCTGTTTGGCCTGCAGCCTGTACAGTAATAGCTGATTGATCTATTGATAAAGTGTTAAATCGCTCTCGAGCACAAGCCATAACACAACATAAACATCCAACACATCTTTCAAGATGTTTCACAGTAAGCTTCTTTGGCATAAGTAAATTATTCCTTTCTATACTTATTAGTTTTTAGAGAAATAAAATCTTTTATTGCTTTCAGATTATTTAATTACTATTTATCCTTGAAGTAACAAGTTCATTTATACTAGAATAAGATAATTCTTAGATAGGACGGTATATGCTTTTATTTTTCACATCTCCATTATTTTTTAGCACAGAATGATAATTTTCACTATATGTCTTTTCCTCAAGCAATAACGTTTTATAATCAAACCGCTAATTAAGTTATATCTCAAATAAAAAAATTGGTGAAAGAATTTTGAGGATGAATAAAGCAATTATATTACTATCAATGTTGATAATACTCTCCCCGGTTTTATCAGCTATTGGTACTGTGAACAATGACTCACCAGTTATAACACCAAGAGATTTTGACAGTGATGTCGGTGTTATTGATGGTGATGTGTTATATTATGATATAACTGATTTCTCATTATCTGACGAATTTACCATTCCTAACGTTACCTTACCAAATTTTGCAGGTAATACTTTGTTTGTGAAGGTAATGTATGTTGAAGAAGATGTTTATTTCGATGTTGATATTGATGGAACAGTTATCTATTATGCATTGGGTTTAATTTTTGAAGAAGATGAAATCTTCACTATTGGTGAAGGTGCTTTGGCAACCAATATTATCATTCCAGAAGGCGCTGCTACTCCTTCAATAATACTTGATGGCGTTCCACAGTTTAATGGTTCATATGGTGCTCCAACTCAATTCTTCCTAAATGATGATTGGGTTGAACACACAGCTTATCTTACAGCTATGGGCTTTACAGTTACACAAAATGCTGATACCTTACTAGCAACCCAAACTGATGGTACAGGTGAACTTACTGCAGAATGGCGAAAATCTGATGGTGTAATGACTAATTATTTAATTGATAATGTTGATTTACCTTTTGTCAATTATACAGGTATAACAATTGAGCTTCAATTAAACTCTAAGGAAAATAATCCACTTCCAGTTACCTCTGGTGATAATATTGAATTCAAATTTGATCTTTTAGATCTTTCAGTTACCGGAACTGGTGACCTTTATAGTAGTATTAATCAAACTGAAATGAATAGCATTATCTCAACTGTTGAATCTCTTGAAGGGAAAACCTATATGAAAGTAGTTGTTAATGAAGTCAAAGGTTGTTTCTATCTAGCAGATACCTATATATATAATATGGAAACAGAAGTTTTAGAATTATCTTTAGAACCAACAGTTTTCAACGCTTTCATGGGTTCTATGGTTATTGATGATCCACCTTATTTTGGTGCACCATCCCCAGCAACTACAATCATGAGTTATTCTTATCAAGAAGGTATAGCTCCTTGGATTACCCCTGATTGGAGAATTTACGAAGGTCAAATGAAGCTCTATGATACACTCTATAGTGTTTACTTTAATGAAATCATTGAATTTATAGATGTAGACCCTGATTTAATGTTGTTCAATACAATTGGTGGTAATCTTGAACTTCTAAATAAGAGAGATTTCTATTTCTTTAGAGAAGCAGTAACCATTGATATTGAAGGAAATGAAGATTACACTGAAACAACTTCAATAATAGAACCTTATGTCCCTCAAATGGCTTATGATGCTGGTATGCAAATAACTGCTGAAGAAGAAGGATATATTTGCTATGATTCTACTGGTGTAGGAGCAGTAATTAGAGTAAAAGCTGATGTAACAGTTTTGTTCTACGATACTGTAACTATATCTGGTCTCCAAACTGGTTCATTAACTATAAGCATCGATATTAAATTGGTTAATCCAGAATTAAGTGCTCCAGAAATCTTAGGTAATAATTTCATCCCTGGTTACACTTGGTTAGTTGCTATTCCAGCAATTTTTGCTGTAGCAGCAATTAGCATATATCGTCGAAAAAGAGCTTAAATGAATAATGTAAAGTTGGTGCGATTTTCGCACAACTATCCTTTTTTTTCTATTTCTTTCTCTAAGGTAATAATTAAAAAGCAGATTTTATTAATTTATTATTAGAATATTCCATTAGGAGTAGAATATCTTCTATGTCTACAAATCTTAGTCCCGAAGCTAAATTAGCTGAACAAGAATATAATGAAGCTATCACCCTAGATGATAAAATAGTGAAGTTAGAGAAATTTATCTCATTAGTTCCTAAACATAAAGCTACAGAAAAATTGGTTGCTAGATTAAGAAGTAGATTAGTTAAATATAAATCAGAAGTAGAAGATAAAAGGAGAAGACAAAAGTCATTATCTAAGGGACCTAGTTGGGTAGTTCCTAAGGATGGTGATGCACAAGTATCCTTCGTTGGAATTGCTAATACCGGCAAAACACAATTATTAAAAGTTCTTTCAAGAGCAAATGTTAAAGCAACACAATATCCATATTCAACGGATAAACCCGACCCAGGTGTCCTTGATTGTGATGGCGCTATTATACAATTAATAGATTTACCAAGTATTTATCCTAATTATAAAAACGAATCAAAAAATGGCCCCGTGCTTTTTTCCCAAATTCGAGCTGCTGATTTAATTGTTTTTGTTTTAGATTTATCTGAGTCTCCAATTGAACAGATGAAGTTGTTATTGGATGAGCTTTATTCTGGGGATATCCGCGTTAATAAGGAAAAGCCTCCTATTGAATTAAAGAAAACAGGTTCAGGTGGGTCTATAATTATTGGTTTAGATAAAATTGATGCTACGCGAGAAGAATTAAATGAAATTTTACATGAACAAAGTATGTACAATGTCTCATTAAAAATTTTAAAAAACATGACACTGGGTGATCTTGTTGAAGCATTAGATGAGAGCATTATTTATCTGAAAGGTATAATCGTTGCTAATAAGGGTGATTTATTAGGTTCAAAGGAAAAATACGAAAAATTGCATGAAAAATATGGCAATCGTTTTGAGATTTTACCAATAAGTGCATTAAAAGGCGAGCATTTAGAGGAATTAAAGAAGCTTATTTTTGATCAATTGAATCTTGTACGAATACGAAGTAAAGAGCCTAATGGATCCATTGCTCCAAAACCAATTGTCATGAAGAGAGGTGCTACCGTAGGTGAAGTAGCAAAAGTGATTCACTCAAGATTTTATGAGAATTTTAAACAAGCTAAAATTTATGGTCCTAGTGCAAAATTTGAAGGCCAGTCTGTTGGACTCAACCATATTCTACAAGATGGAGATGTGCTAGAGATTTTTGCTGATTAAAATGTAATCTTAATTTAAAAGATAGCCAAAACATCCTAAACTGAAAGCGATCAAACCTGCAATAAATGAAGCCCAAAAATTTACATGATCATTTCTGAACCATTCTTTTCCTCGCTCGAGAATAGTTGGTTGTTTACAATGAACTTTCTTTTCAGTTCCTTTGTTACATATTGTACATCTAAAAAATCCTTGTAGGGTAGCACCAAAAATACTATCAATAATTGCTCCAAGAAATCCACAAAGAATAGCAATTGGTATAAAGAGATAAATTTGCCAAGTACTACTTTCTGGGATTGGATTAAACCAGAAAGCTTGAATGAGTAATGTTATTCCACCAACAAGAATTGAACCTACTAAGGCTGCACCAGTTCCTTTAGGTGATACCCCACCAGATGTCCCTCTTTCAACTCTTTTACGTAGATCCAATATCCAATATGGTTGTTGATTTGAAAGTATTCCTATTTCTGTACCCCAAGTATCAGCATTAACAGTACCTATTGTAGCAATGAAAGCATAAATGAATGCATTTGATAAAATAATATTATCACTTAAAAAATAAATTAACAAATGAGCAAGAGCAAAAATAAATCCCCCTAAACCATTTGCTAGTACCTGTGATGTATCTCTTTCTCCTCCTTTTTCAAATTTATCCTGGACAGCTTGTTTTGCTTTCTTGCGATAATTAGTCAAAACGCTACTTGAGATAAAAAATACAAATAACATAACATAGAATATAGGATTAATCATCCAATAAGCTATTCCAAAGAACCCCGCTAAAAAGCAAGCAAATAAAGTAAGATGTCGTTTAATTCGAGCCCAGATAAAGATTGGTACATTGAGAGCAATCGCTATTGATAAAGCAATTAACCAGCCCCAGTTACCAAAAAGCTGTGTGAACCAAATATAACCAATCATATAATTTTGCTACTCCATCAATACTAATAGGAAACCGACTTATGAAAATAATAAATATTCAAAAGTATTTCGATATAGTGCGTTCTATATTATAGGAAAAATTTAACTAGAATTAATAGAGACTATCTAATAATAAGTATGAGGATTATCTTTTTTTACTAAAAAAAGAGATATTAAACATTAGTCTGAGATGATTAATGTGACTACAAAAAGTGCAAAACAACGAACGATAAAATTAAAATATGTCTTTTATGGAGAGGGTGTGCTTAATTTCATAATATTTTTCATTTGCATTGTTGCACCTGATTTTTTCATCAGCAAAATGACAAGTGAAACTTATTCTATGGTTGCTGTTGAATTTATTTATTGGTATGGTGCTATGCTACTTATTCTTACTGCAATGATGATTGCTATTCTTATCACAGAAAATAAACGATCCTTTTTAGCTGTTCTAATTTGCTATTTTATTGGTGATTTGATCCAAACGATTTTAGCTATTCGATTTGCGGTTGAGCTAAATTCTTGGTCAACTGGGATAATTGTTACAATAGTTTTATCTATACTCTTAGCAGCATTTAGAGTTGTTATTTTTGCTAGACCTAATTGGTTAGGATTTAGAGAAGATAAAAGTGAAAAAATAATAAAAGGAAAAGAAGAAAATATGACAGAAAGTTCATAACAATTCTTCTTATTTTTCTGTTAATTCAACAAGCAACTCAGTTCCAGATATGAATTCTATAGTAGTAATATGAGTTGGTAATTTTATTAAATCTAAATATTTTTGAATTAAAGCGATTTCTTCTTCAGGTAAAGTGATTTTTGCTAGAGTTACTGGTTGATTGAGAGCAATACGCATTTTAGCTTTCTGTTGTCGAATTTGTGCTATAATTTCTATTAGCTTATCACCAGCTTTAGCAATTTCCTTAATGTATTTGCGGGTATCCTTTTGAGGCCAATCTGTAGCATGTATCGAAATTTTACCTATTTCATCTTTGAACATTTTTAGGTATATTTCCTCTGTGATATGTGGACAGAATGGTGCTAATAGTCGTAGAACGACCCATAAGATGTCATGTAATATTTGTTTTACTGTTGCTACTCGTGATAAATCTTCAGATCGTAAAACTGGTTTTACACTTTCCAAATAATTGTCGCAAAGCTTATTCCAAGTAAATTCATAGAGAATTTTCAAACTATTGTGAAATTCATATATATCCATTGAATGGGTTATTTCTTTACGAGCTTTTTCCATTTCTGAGAGAATCCATGTATCAATAGGTGAATAGTTTGGTTTTACATCGGGTATATCATCAATAAATGTACTAAGGAATCTAGATACTGACCAGAGTTTTTGAAGGAAAGATTTTCCATACTGAGCAGAATCCCAGAGGAATGGAAAATCAGTTCCTACTTTTCTACTTAAA
Organism: Bathyarchaeia archaeon; assembly: GCA_035528035.1. Lineage (GTDB taxonomy): Archaea > Asgardarchaeota > Heimdallarchaeia > JABLTI01 > JABLTI01 > JABLTI01. The sequence goes on along the minus strand of DATKZI010000061.1, from coordinate 157,189 downwards.
ATCGTTTGACGGATTGCATCTGCTCCATACCCTTTAATTCCATCGCGAGGATCTACTACATTTCCTCGTGATTTTGACATTTTAAGTGAGTCAGGACCAAGAACGTGACCATTTATTAGGACATTACCATAAGGAAGTAAACCATTTGTTAATTTCATTGTCCTAAAAGTTGAATAAGTATACCATGTTCGAATAATATCATGACCTTGTAACCTGATCAAATTATCGGAATTTTCTGTAATCCAACGTTTAGCAAATTCTGGATCAGTATACCACTTTGTGATAATTAAAGCAGTTAGGCTTGAATCTACCCAACAATCACATGTATCTTCAGTGCCTTTAATATCCTTTGAGCCACATTTAGGACATTTGGTTATAGGTGATTTTGTTAGTGAGGTGTCAATTGGAAATTTAGCATCCTTTGCTGGAATTATAATTTCATTACATTCATTACAGCTCCAGAAAGGTATAGGCGTTCCAAAAACTCTTTGACGAGAGATGATCCAATCCCATTCTAAAGCACCAATCCAATCTGTTGCTCTACGACGATAGAAGCTGGGATACCATTTCATTTTATTTGCTGCTTTAATTAATTGTGGAGCATAATCTTTGATCTTGATCATATATTGTTTTGTTGTAAGAAATTCCATTGGTGTCTCACAATCACCTCTTTCAGTGTGACATAAGACACGGTGCTTAATTCGCTCTTGTTTAGTAATAAAACCATTAGTTTTAAGGTCGATAGCAATTTCTCGTTGAGCATCTTTTATTAGCATGTCATCATAACGAAGACCAGTATTTGTGATCTTTCCATCCGGAGTAATAATGCTAGTGATAGGTAATTTATGTCTTTGTTGCCATTTAATATCTTGTTCATCACCAAAAGTACAATTCATTACTGCACCTGTACCAAAGGTCGTATCCACTTCTTCATCTACCAAAATAGGTATTACTCGTTCAAGTAAAGGTATGATTGCTTTTTTACCTAGATATTTCTTAAAACGCTTATCTTTGGGATTTATTAAAATAGCTTGGCAAGCAGGAATTAGCTCGGGTCGTGTGGTAGCAATTTCAATAAAAGCATCCTTTTCACCGGTTAATGGAAATTTAACCCAATTCATAAAACCGCTCTTCTCGAGATAACCTGTTTCAGCTTGAGCTATACTTGTACTACAGTATGTACACCACATATTAGGAAAATTATCAACATAAATATCATCTGATTCATACATTTGAAGAAGAGATTTTTGAACAATTTTTTGATAATCAGGATCCATAGTGCGATATTCAAAATTCTCCCAATCAGGACGATAGCCTATTTGGTAAATAACATCCTTCATATCTTTAATCATTAATTCAGTCCATTCTCTGCATTTCTCTTTGAAAAGAATTCTATCAGTACGAGGGATATTCCATTTATATTGAACTTTTAATTCAGTAGGTAATCCTTGAGTATCCCAACCTTGTGGTAATAAGACATTAAAACCTTGCATTCGCTTATAACGTCCAACGAGATCAGATATTGAACACCAATAAGCATGTCCCATATGTAACACTCCACTTGTAAAAGGTGGTGGGGTATCTATAGCAAATAGTGGTTTTTCTTTATCATCCATCTTAAAGCTATAGACTTCTCGATAATGTTCTTCAGAAGCCCAGAGCCTTTGCATTCGTTTTTCTGTTTCAGCAATGTCATAATGTTTCTCTAATTTTGGCTGAATAGATTGGGTATTTTGATTATCATTCTTATTACTCATAGTCTGAACCTTCCTGTTTTATAGCAGACATTTGACTATCATGTAGTAATCGAAACAAGTCCAACAGTTTTCCTACTGAATATTTTGCACTATTTCTTAGTTCAGTCGTACAGCAGTAATTAAAAGCTTTTTTGCTTGTTCTATGATAGCTAAAAAATACTAGATATTGCTTGTTTTTTTTGTATATAATTAATTTTATACCTTCAATAAACATTATTACTCTATCATTAAAAGCTCGTTTATCTTCAAAGTTATATTTTAAATTACCAAAGAAATTTATGACAATTGATTTCAGCTGATAAAAATGATTTGTAATTGAAATATAGAGAAAAATCGAACAACCTATTTTAAATTGGATAAACGAGCTAGCTTTGAGTATTCCAATAAGCGATGACCCAGCATCGCCCCCTTATTAGCACATAATATCCTCCATTTAAACTGATTAAAATAATTATAGAATTTATAGTATAAAACATTTTATATTAAAAAAAGTGATGAAAAAAAAAAAGGAAAAATAATTTCAATGTTATCCATTGATTTTATTTTTGCCATAAGAGTGGCTTATCTAGAAGAACAAATATCCAATCAATAAACCACCAAATTTCACCAACTACAAAAAACATTGAAATAAACTTTACTATTCCAGATGTTTTATAGCCTTTTCTGAAAAATCTAAATATACCAAAGCCTAAGAAAAAGGCAAATATAAAATCCATCATTTTATCGTCGTCTGCCATTTTGTTTTCGCCTCATTGATATTGACTAATAAGTCAATATTTAAGAAGATAATGTTTATATTTAATAGGTTTTTGCTATTAATAAATTAAGTTTTTACTAAAAAAAAATATTAAATTAATACAATAAAAATAAATTTTAGTACTTTATTTATTATATCAGGATTATTATGACAGAATATATAATTAATGATGATTGGGTTTTGAAAAGAGTTTCCAAAGAAAGTTCAAGTTTTAAAGATTGGTTGACATCTGTAATAAAATCAACTTCAAAAGCAATAGAGGATTTTGATCCATTAAAAGCAGAAGAAATTAAGAAAACTGAAGAATTACCTGAACTTGTAAATCTAGACGCACAGTTAGGTTTAGCTGAAAAAGAAATTAATAAAGCAAAAGAAAAGATAAAAGGTTTAGGGGGATTAGGAGGATTTTTTTCCAATTTGGCTAGCAATATTTCTGGGGAAATTTTAAGCTCATTACAACAACGAAATATTACTACTGAGTCAGGTTTTAATTTTGATATTGATTTTCTACGTGGCAAACGTAAGAGTCTTTCAAATACGTTATATGATGTCGCCAAAGAACGAGGTATTAATTCTGAGGGTATTTTATATCTTATCCAATCTTTACCTGATCTTGAAAGTTTTCTTTATAGCACAAGTGCTGGTAAATATTATCGTGATCACACTGAGCACCAATTAAGAGTTGCTGTTCTAGGAGATTTTCTTTTAGAACAAGATTTAGGACAAGGACAACTTCTAAGTCATATAGCTGATTTGTCAGGATTAGATAAAAACAAGCTTAAGGATCAAATTTGGTGGGTAACAGGATTAATTCATGATATTGGTTATCCATTGCAAAAAATCACCAAAGCGATCAATTACTCATTATTGAATCAAATACTAAAATGCTATCCAATGTTGGATATGGATGTAATACCTTTTGAAATTAATTTAAATAGTAAAAATCTCGAACCATATTTGCAATTATTAGAAGAAGGATTGTCTAAAAAAGCTAAAGAATTAATTCGTTTTGGTTCAGGATACGAATATAATAATAAAATTATTTCAAATGTTGAGCATTTTGAGGGTACAATAGACGGGCATAGAGTCTATCAACAAGGAAGTCAAATTCAATTAGATCATGGGGTAATTGGAGCATTAAGCCTTTTACGAAGTATTGGTACTCCTGAAGAAATTAAAACAAATAGAGATGAATTATTAGGATATATCAAAGCAGCACAAGCAATTGCTATCCATAATTTTAAAGATCAATTATCAGATTATACTTTTGATAATAACCCGTTAGCCTTTCTGTTAATTTTAATTGATGAAATGCAAGAATGGGGACGTCCAATTCCTTTACAAATTCGAGATTCATTTTTCACAACAGAATTAAAGAAAATAACTCTTTTAGATGAAATAATGTTAACAATTGATGAAGTCGAATGGTTAATGGCTTATAAAAAGATGCAAGCAAAAGAACTTATCGATTTCAATTTTAATTTGTTATGCGATGATAAAAAAATCGCTTTTAGTAGATTAGATAAAGGAAAGGAATTTCCAGAAACAGATATTATTATGCAAGATTATGAAGTAAAAACAGAGATTGAAGAAGTAAAAGCTAAAACTGATAACATTCAAAAAATCGATAAAAATAAGAGAAGAGTAAGTTCTGACAAAGATTTAGCTAAATTAAAAATTGATTCTGATATTATCAAGCGAATAGAAAAAGTTGAAAAAATAGCTTCAACAGGATTGGAAACTAAAGATATCAAAGATCATAAAATTGAGAGATTATTAGCTGAATTTCGTATCGTAATATAATCCTACGTGGTGGTTATAAAGGTCCCTTCGTACTATTTAATGGAACCTTCTTAGATTTTAAGTGCACCCAACTTTGAAGGACCAACATAAACCTCGGCAAATTTTTCGGGGAGTTTTCATCTCCCCACGAATTTCTTTAATTATTTGTGAATAATTTCACCATTCTCTATCGTCAGAATTATTTTTGCTTCTTTCCAAGCACTTTCAAAAGCTAATTTAGCTATTTTGATAATTTCTGGATCTCGTATTTCAATTATAGTAGATGTTTTTTTAACAATTCCACCAATACCTATTGGATAGAGCAAATTATTATCCCCTAAAATAAAACTTGATAATGCTTTGTTAGGTTCACGTAATTCATAATCCATCATACTGAAGAATTGTTTATAGAAAGGATTTAGCTCTTTTGATGATTTTAAGACTGCAATATCTTTTGAAAAAAAAGTGGAAAGAGTTCTAGCACTAATTCGTCCATAACGATTTGTTGTTTCATTAAATTGCTTTAGCAATGTTTTAAAATTCTCGTCTTGGAATATTTGATAAAAATTGTTCGCTTCAAACATAGTATCAACAATAGTATTGGAAACGAGAATATTTTTTGATTCAAAGACTCTCAAAATATATTTCTTTAATCCCTCTAAGTCAGTATTAAAAATATCAACTACAGGATAAGGATTGAAGCTAATAAATTGTCCACCTCCTGTTAATTGGCCAATTTTAGAGTCAGTATTTTTCATATCATCAGGTAAAAAAGGATAAGAAGATGCCCAAGTTCGCAAGATTTTTTCTCGAGTATTCATAAGTAATTTAATAGCAACAGATTCCAAATCCTCTTTTGAATGTAGGGTTGTATAAATTGGAGGTCTATTTGAAACACGTTTAATTAAACCTAAATTAACTAATTTAGCAATTTCTTCATAGACTCTTGTTTTTGATGCTTTGAGGTTTTTATCTTTTAAATTATCAGAAATACCAATAGCAGTATTACCGCCATCTTCCATTAATTGAAGATAAACATTGATCGCTAAATCATTATCCAATAATTCCATAAGAAATTTCTTAATTTCTGATTCAGTAAAAGAACGAGTAAACACCTTTAACGAACCTTTTCAAATTATACTCTTTTAAATAAGAATTAATACATTTAAAGATTCCGAAAAATTGCGGAAAAATTGTTCTTTTTATTATAAATATTGAAGATTATTTAACTTTAATTTTTAAGAAAGAATATATAAGAATAAAAGGGACAATGCAATATCAGAATTATTTATTGAATGTGAATAAAATGGAAGATGCACACGACCTTAATAAGTTAAAAACAAATGGGCTTTCAGTTACTGAAATGGTAAACAAATTAGAAGGAAAAGATGGAGAAATAATAAAAGAAAATATCAAAGATTATCAACCAAAAAAGGATATTTTAAAAAAATTAAGTGAAAAAGCTAAAGGATTTCTTTTTGTAGTTTTCTCCGCTGATTGGTGTAAAGACTGCAAAGTAAATGTTGCTGCTTTTGCTAAAATGCTCCTAATAGAACCAAGTATAGAAGCAGTCTTTTTCAAAGGAATAAAATCAGCTCCATTGGATCCAGAAGTTCGTTGGCGAATTCCACCATCACCACCTGAGGTTAATGAATTTGATTTAAGAAAAATACCAACTTTTTATGTGTTAGATAAAAAAGGCAAGCAAGTTGGTGAAATGATTGAAAATCCTGAAATAAAATCAACTTTAGAAGAAGAACTACTCTATATCCTTGAAAATATTCAAGGATAATTCATTCTTTTTAATAAACTGAAAATTTCAATCCGAAAGCTAATGATATAAGAATCATTATTACAGGAACTATTAGATTATCTATATCTGTTGGACTTAACCCTTCAGCAATGGTTCCTATAGCACAGAGGATCAATATTTTTCCCCATAGCCAAGGCCAAGAAGTATAGCCGAATAACCAATTTTCCCCAGTTAAAACAATACCAAAAATATAGCAAATAAAAAAGCTAAAACCAACAGAAAAAATAAACATCGCTAGACTTCCTTCTAATGATTTTTCTCCTCCACCAATAGATTTGTACTTATGTTTACCTATGAATTTACCTGCAATTGGAGCTATACCATCCCCCCATGCAATCGTCATGATTGTTATTAAACCCCATGGTTGTTCACGCCAAATGAATCCACAGATTAATGTCATAATTAAAGCATAAATTAATGTCCCTTTAATTAGATCAAAAGGTTCACCAGTTCTTGACATACTTTTAACTAGAAATCCTCCTGGTATTGCCTTAAAACCAATTAGAAGGAAAAGAATAGCTGTTAATCCAGCTGGTATCGCAGCAATCCATCGAGCATATCCTGCATCTGAAGCCATCAACCAGAAGAAAATATAGCAACCAGCAGTTATATGAACACCTTTTCTTGTGTAGAGAATATCCATTCCTTTTTTACCTAAAAAGTAAAAAAGGCTTAAAATAGCGATCAATGTGACGAACATACAGACAAGCATTAACCAATCTTGATTATTATGATACCATTCTAAAGCAGTCATTGATGTTCTCCTGAATAAACTATTACCTGTTATGGAACTAACAAAAGAAACATATACTTATATAATAATTTTCTGTGTTATTAAAACTCACATTCTAAAGTTTAGGAAAGGGAATATCTCATTACCAGAATGTGATGTTTTTTAAAGAATAAACAGCTACAATAATATATTAGATAAAAAGTGATACTATTATGCGTAACAGAATTGAAATCCTCAAAGAGATTATGGAATTAGAAAAACAATATGCCTTAGAGGAAATTGATTCTGAGATTTTTGAAAATCGAATGTTATTATTGGAAAGACATCTTCATGAAACCACTGCGTTAACTGAAGATGAGTTCAAAAAAGCAGTTATTGCTAAAGAAATTCCTTTAAGTGCTGACAGACTCGTTGGAAAGATATCCATTGAAGATTTATTACCTACCTTTAATGTTCCTAGAACTTTTTATCGTCATTTGAAAATTAAACGTGAGATTAAGGAACTTGAAAGAAATATTATGGATTTGCAACATAATATACAAAAAATGAAAATCTTGTTAGCAGAAAAAAAAGTGAATCCTGATGCTGCAGCAGTGAAAATTGAAACTCTTGATTTTGATCTGAGATTAGCTGACAACCGATATGGTGCTCGAGATAAATATCTAAAACGAAATCCATCCAAAGGTGATCTTTTAAGATTTACTTTGGAAAATTATCTAAAATTCTCTTTTGGACATGGAGTTTCTAATGAAGAAGAACTTCTTAAAATATCCAGGGAATTACAACTAGAAATTAAATTAAGATGTGAATATCGGAAAGCCCTAGCTGAAATGTTAGCTACAATGAAAACATCGCAGCTTGATATTAGTACAAGTAAAGGAAAGAATGGTTTACCTGATTTCAAAGCATTGCGTGAATTTCAACAGACGATAAATGAATTAAAAGATTATATAGATATTTTATACGATGAAGTGAAAGTTTACTCTAATTGTATTTCACGTTTAGGAAAAGATACTCTTGAAATGGATGATTCTCATGAACTTTTCATACCACCTGAAGAATTTGGTATTGATATTGAAGGAGAAGAAAAAATTATCTTCAAAGATATACATATCCCAAAGAGTGAACTAGGTCCTCTACTAGAATCATTAAACACTACAACAAAACTTGATGATCCTATTGGGTTATTTTTAATTGATACAACTGATTCATCCTTATCAATAGAACCATTTGAATCTGAAGAAATTGAAGAACTAAATGCTACTTTTGTTATTCCTGAAGCTCCGCTACCTTTGTATGTACCTGATTTAGGAGTAGAAATAGTTGGTGGAATGGAAGATTTTAACACACAATTTGAAATTAAAGATTCAGATGGCAAAATGAATGAAATGACTAAACAAATTATCTTTAAAGGATTTGAAGGCATCCTTGAGAAATTAATAGATAAAGAAATTAATGGTACTACACCTAAAATTAAACCTTCACCTCCAAAAGCAAAAATAATACCCCTTTCTAGTGAAATTAAAAAAACTCCACAAAAAGAATCTTCTAATTATTTAGATAATCTAACTGATGAACTTGTAATTGCAGATGATATTCCACATAGTCAAACAATTGAGGAACAAGAATTATCTCAGGAATACATGCAAGATAAACTATTACCACCACCCCCACCACCACCACCACTACCTGCTCACTCAATACCTCCTCCACCAAAAGAAGAAACGATGATTCCACCAATACCAAAAATGGAAATAGCTGAAAAAGAAATAACCACACCTCAAACTCAACAAAAAGAAATACAACCTTTAGAAATATTAACAGATGAATTGATCATATCAGTAGATGAACCAGCTAGTATAGAAGAGGAAGATAAAGTAGAAGAAGTTTCATCACCCCAAGTTGTAACTCAATCATTACCACCACCATCATCTCAAACAGAATCTCAAGATAAGGATTTATTAACACCACAAAAAACATCAATGGTATCAGAGAAATTATTTGAAGCTGCAACAGAAGCTTGGAAACTAGCGGGAAAAGAAATTTTCAATATAATTGATGATAGTAGAAGAGATTTTCTGGGATACATACAAGAAGTAGTAGTATTTGAGAAAAATAGATTGGGATTTATTTTAGTCTCAGAAGAAATAGCAGATCAAACTGTTATAGACAAAATATTTGATCAAATAAAACCTCTTTGGGTTACAGAGGATCTATTGGAATCTGCTGAAAAAAGAAAAGATTATGTTATCAGAGAAGCCATGGAAGCATTACAAATTCAAAGAGATGTTGTTTTACATGTAAGTAAATTACAAGAATTTGCTAATTTTAGAAATGTTAACTATCCAGAAGACACTTCCTCATCAGCACCAGATATAATAGGCATTGTTCCTGTTGATAAAATTAGACTTAAACGAGGATCTATTATTTGTTTGCCTGAAAATATAGTTAGAAATGTTCCATATAGAACAGCTCCCTGGGATGGAGAATTAATCACTGAAGAGAAAGATATCTTAAAAAGAGAATGTTATTCAAACAAAGGACAATATATAGGTAAAATACTTACTACTATTAAACATCCTTTACTAGGAAAATTATTTTTAGTAGATACAGAAGTACCAAACAAATCTTTAATTGATTATCTTGTAAGTAGATTAGATATTGTAGAACAGAAACAAAAGGAACGTTTATGGTTAGTAAAATACTTAATAGCAAAACAATTGAGAATTCCGGAAGGGGATGCGTTAAAACCCAAAACATTAATTAATTATTCTTTGAGACGAGGGTTCCCCATTTTACCTAATGAAATTTTAAATTCTTATAGAATATTCATTTCAGGTGGATCGATAGAAAAAATATCTAAAAATCGCATTATACTGAAAAATTCCTCTCGAGTATTTTATCCATCAGAAATACTTCCTATGGATTGTCTTCGTGTAAGGGAAATGAATGGTAGACATCTTGGAACTTGTCTTGGTATTTCATTATCAGAAAATCCCGTTTTATTAGTAAGTGAGAAATTATCTCGAGAAATAGTAATTCTGTTTACTGATGCAACTCTTGAAAAGGATGTAATGAATGATATTTCCCAATCTGTTATTGGAACTATTGGTGTAGATTTCAAAGATTCATTATGTACTCATAATATAATAAAATCACTTATCATAGGCAAAAAAATCCAAACCTTAGGAGATTATGGAAAGTATTTAACAAAAATGAATATTACAGGGTTAAATATTTCAGATATACAAATTGTTGAAAAAGGAACAATTTATATGAAATCTGTGGATAGACCAACAGCTAGCAATATTTTCAATGATTAATAAAAAAAAACAAAATAAAAATGAATGATTCTCATATTGAGATTACTTTTTTTAAAAAATAGGAAAGATCATCCAGGTTTAACTGTTGAGGCTAATTTTGCAATATCAACATATACTAATCGAACTGGATTAGCAGGTGAACACCAAGCCATAATAAATCCTTGCCAGAAAGGTGTTTTAGCTATTACTAAGTGTCCTTGTTGTTGTACGTTAGTACAAACTAATCGATTATTGGTAATATCAATAGTTGAGTATTTAACTCCTTGAATTACGATCCATGGTGCTTTCTTTGTCCATGCGTCTATGATTGTTGGTCCGTCAACTTGCCAATTTTTTGTTTGCCAATATACTTGACCATCAGCACCAATAAGTGCTAATGCACCTACAACTCCTTCTCTTTGTAACCTTGCTGCTTCTGCTTCAAATGACATTTGAGATAATTCTCCTTTTTTTTTATTACCAATTTTATTTTTGATTTATTTTTAGCGAATAACTGTTAGCTACTAGTTTATTAAGTCCTACGGTTGATGTAAAAAAGTTACCTTTTTGTGCAAAGTAAAGAAAATTAGTTGAAAAATAAAAAAAGAAAAGTAGACGAAGTTGAAAAATCAATCTTCGTTTATCGTTTATTTCCCTTTTATCCTTAACAATAAGGACCATCCTGCTAAACCAAAACCAGTTATAATTGCTATAATAATTGAGGTAATTCCACTTAAGCCACTTGTTTCACTTGGTGATATTTCACCATAATTTGTTATAAAATAATCAAAGTCATCTTCGCCAGTGATTCCACATTCAACAAAGAATGCATATTCACCATAATTATAGGAGCAATTGTAAACAGCTTCCCAGATATTTGGAGATGTTTCTGTAAAGACCAAATTAGCTTGAGTAGAATCAGGTTTTACTATATAACCAGTAAAATCTCCTCCTGAACCCATTAAGTAATTATAACGCAAAGTAGCAAGTCCACTTGAGTCGAAAGTAATACAATCACGTTGAATTCTATGTTGAGCTGTAGCCCATCGAACTATATTAAGAGCGAAGACATCATTTTGAGTAGTGCCAGGATTATAGCTGTTTATAAAACCAGCTGTATCAAAAAGGAAGTTTGTAGCAACAACAATAACTCTACCACCACTTGGATCTTGATATGTAGCAGCACCAGCTTTTGCTGTACCAGCAGTATATTCTGAGACTTGTACTGCATCCCCACTAACATCAATATACGTTCCATAGTGATCTATACCTGTTATACCAAAAGTTAGTGGACTTAAATTAGAGGAACCGATAACAATAGGGTAACTTTCTGGAAATATTGTATCAGTTACATGAATACCATATTGATCTGTCCAATCATTTATTGTAGATGTATTGGTACCACCGTAAATAAGTCCAAATTCTGGATCGTCTTCTACAGTAGGTCCATTGAAAACAATTAAAACAGAACCACCATTAGCTACATAGTCTGTTAAAGCATCTTTTTCACTTTCTGTCCATGGGTTATATGTATCCTTAGTTGTATAATCATCATCATCATTATTGGGAAAAGTTATTGAGAAAGGATCAGCCAACCAAACACATTCATAATTAGCTAATATGCCAGTATCTAAATAGGTTAATTGTTCACTTAAAACATACTCATTGTCAAGTATACCTTCAGAGAATTTTGCGTATTGGCCATACATATGATCAATTCCCCAATTAGTAGTTCTAAAATTCAGTAGCATACGTTTACCATTACTTGGTGCAACATCAAAAGCAATATCAGCAGTTTCCAAAACAGTGTCATTAAATTTAAAATTAAAATAACCTGTATAGTGACCAATGATTGCATCAACAGGAATAGTATAAGTAACTTTGACTATATCAGACCAATCTGTTATAAAAGGAGCAACAGTAATGAATTGTGCAGCGTCCCCAGAGACTTCAAGAGTCTTATTGATTTTTTGACTACAGACAGTTGTTAGATATTGCTCATGAACTTGTCCTTGAAGTAAAGTTTCAAACCAAGAAATTGGGCTACTAATTGGATTTAATGTTCCGAGGAGAGGAATGTTTTCAACACGAGAAGCTTTCAAAATATAATTCCAAGCTTTACCCACATTTATGTAACCTCTGCCTTGTTTTAAGACATTTGTTCCTACAATTTCCGTACAAGATTTCATAAGAGCAGCTTTAAAAACACCAGGGTTTATATCTATTGAATTAGCAAAACAAGCTTCTGCAAGAAGAGCTACAACACCAGTAATATGTGGTGCAGCCATAGAGGTACCAGATTTATAAACATAACCATCACCGATATTTGAAAGTGAATAAATACTAGTACCAGGTGCAAGGACATCAGGTTTAAGACAATTATCAGCTGTTAAACCAAGAGAAGAATAGGAAGCGACAATAGGAGTAATTACACTATCTAATGCTCCGACCGTAAGCACATCAGCAGTAGATCCTGGTGAACCAATTGAGTACGTACCGGATGTTCCCTCATTTCCAGCAGAAACACAAATCAATACATTTTCATTTTTGACTGTATTAGCAAAAGCTATTTCTACTGAATCAAGTCCAGGTGTATCTGTTCCACCATAACTGAAATTAATAACAGAAACTCCTATGATATTTGACAACCAGAGGGCAGCTTCAATTATAGATGCAGGTGTAGCAGAAGATCCAACCTTAGCAAAAGAAAGGAAAGCATCTGGTGCCATACCTCTATTTAGACTTGAATCGGAATCATTTGCCAAAATAATACCTGATGTATGAGAACCATGACCATTAAAGTCAGTTATTGTTAAATCTTCTGTTGAATAACCATTTTCAATGGTAACAAAGCTTTGAGTATTTATAACTCTACCAGAAATAGCTTTATGGTTATAATTTATACCAGTATCAATATTACCAATATTAATGCCTGTACCATCATAACCTAAATTCCACATCCCTGTAGCATTCAAGAATTGAGCTGAAATAGACAAGTATAAATCTGGTGTGTATATAACCTTTTCAACTTCTTCTACTGTTGGATAAAATCTAGAATCAGTTGTATCAGCGATGAGAGTATAATCACCTAATAATTTAATATCATTTTCAACACCAGTATAATAATGTAAGATCGCACAACCAACTGGATGATAAATACGTGCACCATCAAAAATGGACAAAGCATCTAAATCTGAAGTATCATCACCTAAAATTCCTACAATGATTACTCTTTTTTCTCCTGAAGTGATACTGACCAATCCATTCAGTTCTGCTACATTTGCAAGGTTATCTCGTGTTGTTGTAATAAGAGTTCTTCTACCTTGATCCCAAAATTCACCTGTTTCTGTAACACCTAATTTAAATAAACTTAATCTATCTCGAGAGGTTATTTTGTGATCAAAAGTAAGAGTTGCATTAATAATATATTCATTTTTTCTCTCAATTTCCCTAGTAAATTTATCATCAATTTTATCGCCATTCATATCCGTAATTAATTTCTGATAAATTCGGGTAGAATGATTAACATTAAAAATTAAATCAGCCTTTGTAATAGCTATAGGAGTAAGAATTGATAAAACAAATAACGAAAGAAGAACTAATGAGAGAATTTTTCCACGTTTCATAGTTTAACACACCAACAATTAGTAGCTATTTTCTAGGTTAGTGGTTTTTATAAAAAAACGTTTCTGCTTGATGATTAATTAATATTAAATAAATTAAAATTATTTTCAAATATGAAAAAAATTGGTTTATTATAATTGTTTAGCAATTTTTGAACAGATAGTAACAAGTCTTTTTGGAGTATCACTGAATAAATAAACAATAGGTTCTATCCCAAGTGCTCCATGATGTATTAAAACACCAATTTCTGATGGGCTCATTTGTCCTATTATTTCAAGGCTTTTAGTTTCCTGTTGATCTATAAAGTGTTTAAATTGTTCATTATCTAATGAAATTTGCATAAGATTAAGATTATCAATTGCTTCTAGAACACTTTCATTATAAAGTATACAAATTAAACTCACTATTATTGGATTATTCTTATTTAGAGTTAGAAGAATTTTAGCCATGTGATCGGAAACACCAAATTCAGGAGGAAGCAAAGCTCGAACACGTTCTCGAACTTTAGTTATCCTTCCTGGTATAGCTGCAACATCATCTATAGTTAGTGGATTTGGGATGCATAAACAAATATTACTCATTACTTGAGGGATCAATTTGCCAAAAAGGGGATTATTCTCAATTTGAGAAACAGCTTCATCTAATTGCCTTAAAATATTCTGACGAACATCTATAACACCCTTATCAGTTACTGGTAAGCATCCACTACAACCTTGAGAAATACTTGAGTAACTTGCTAAATGCTTTCGGCAAGTAAGACCACCAATACGTAATGAAATACAAGTAGAACATATAGAATGTATTATTTTTTCAGCAGGTTGATTAGTTTCGATCATGGAAGAAATATTAGAGGCTAATTTTTTCACAGAATCATTTTCTAAATATTCTTCACCACCTCTCTCTTTAAGTGTGGAAAAGGATTTCAAATAAGAACTAACTGTTGGTTGACTAACACCCATTCGTTCAGCAACATCTTGTTGGGTCATTTTTTGTGTTAAATCAAAAGCAACGTAACCTCGAATTAGAGGTAATAAATTCTGAGCAATTATTTCACATGGAGGGCGCATAATTATCAACTGAATACTGTGAAGATAATGAGAATTAAGAGAATTTCTATGAATTTTATTGAAAAAAAGAAGAAAGAGATTGATAAAAACTATTCATCTTCTTCTTCATCATGTTTAGTTATACTGGCAAGTAATCTGGGAGCTCGATGACCATCTTGTTCTAATTTAATTGAACATTCAGAACAAACATTCACCTTTATATTTTTATAGACATAAGAAGAAAGTTGTTCTTTAGGAAATGATTGGCTACATTCCGCACAGATTTTATACTTGGAATCTTTTACATCGTCTATTGTTCCGGGAATGCCATCAGGTCCTTCTGGTCTTTTTTGTTGTTGAGATACCATAGTACGAGCTGCATCAAAAGTATTCTTAGGTACCTTTGGAAGCTCAAATTGCTCGATGATTTCATTGATCTTCTCCCAATCTTTCTTTCGTTTTGCTTTTGTAAGAAATTCTTCTAGCTCAAAATCAATTAATTTTAATTCAGTAAGAAATGCTTTATCTTGTAAAACAGAAGCACTTTCCTTTTCAGGTTGTTGTTGTTGTTGTGGCATACCTGGAAAATTAACTGGAGATGGTTTAGTTGCAGCTTTAAGATCAATAGAATTCAATCGCTGAATAAGTCTATCAATTAATTGATTATACAAATCTTTTCTATTTGTTCGTTTATAGATTTCTATAAGAGGTTCAATAGCTTGATAGTAATGGTATTGAAAGATATTATCATCAAAAACATCTTGACCAAATTCTAGGATTCCGGATAAGAGTTCTTCTTCTGAAAGAAGGAATTTTTCGCTTACATACTCTATCCAATCTGTAGGTAAGTCATGTGGTTGTAAAATGAGGATTGATACAATTTGATCAAATAAAGCATCTCTATAAGGAGTCATATCTGGAACTTTTTTCATTGCTTTTATAGCTTGATTAAAGAAAACCTTATTCCCAGAAACAGAATATCTGGCTAAAGCGACAAAGACCTTCTGTTGAGGTTTAAGATTGCTTAATAATGCTCGAGACATTAAAACTAAGGTTATCATATTAATAGCAAATGCAGCTAAAAGTCCTAAGATACCATAAGTTAAACCAGGACCAAAAAAGCCTCCACCTTCATTTGGAAAGATAAAGAATGAGAGAACCATCCAACCTATACCGAGTCCACAAATGGCAATACGGTAAAATCCATAAATTCGGAGAAAGCGTTTTTGACGCAAACATGCTTGGCAAAGTCCTTCATTTAACTGAGCATTAGTATAGCATGTTTTACATAAGGGAACATTGCAATTAATGCAATTTCCTTCAGAGTCAAGTTCGGGATCATAACAGCACTTCAAATGAGATTCCCTCGAAGTAATTGTTTTAGCAAACGTGTAGTTTATGAACAAGAATCCTTTTTAACTATTCCCTCAGTTTGATACAATTAGTAATTAGAAAAAATGAAAGAAAATTAATGTAAAAGAAAAACTCTTTTACACATCATTTTAGTCTCTTTGATTTATTTTCGTCGTTTGTATATAATTGCTGGAATAATAACAATACTTAGACCAATTAGAACACTATACCATTTAAAACCTGGAATACCATGTGGTTTTTCAAAATAGAAATCTGGTAAAGTATACCCATCTAAAGTTACTTCTTGTTCATAATAAATCTCAAATGATTTACCGTTATTTGTACCTTTGAAATTTAGTTCTAACCTGTATCCTTGTTCTATCCCAGTATTTTTGTTAAAGGCTAATTTATAAAGATAATAGCCATCAAAATTAAATGGAAAATTAGTATTATAAGGTGACACTATATTTCCTTCAACAAACCAATCAAAATATGCAATGGTTCCTGTTTCATCAAAATTTCCTTGGAAATTTACTAAATCATAAGCAGATGCGGAAAAGGTATTTGCTAAACTTGTAGTATTTGAAAAAGCTCTGAAAAACTCAAATGTTTCTTCTTCAATATTAACAAAATGAACTGATTTTAGTGTTGGTCCTTCATCAACAAATTGTTGATTCCACTCACCATTAAACATTACTCCTATAATATTAAAATGTAATAATATTGCTTCTATTGAAAAAAGTTGGTCTAAATCAGTAATATATATGGGTAAAATAGTTGATTCACAAGTTAAATTAAAGTAAACACTATCGCTTGGGATGACATCAGTAATTTCTTCTGTATAACTAGTTCCTACATCTCTTTTGGATGGGAAAAGATAAAAACCATCTACTGAACCACTATTGGAACCTAATTTTACTTGCCAAAATGATTTAGTAACAGTATAGGTGAATGTTTGACCAACGGTAACCTGATAATCACCTTGTAAACAAACAGGTGAAAATAAAGATAAAATAATTATTAGTGATAGAAAAACATTAATCTTCTTCAGTTTTTGCCCCTCCTTGAACTAATATTCAATAAAAATATAAGTTCTAAAATAACTTTAGCTTACTTGTTATTGAAAATTTCTATAAAAATAAATGATTATCCCGTGAAATAATTTATTTTTCATTTAAATCCACGTAGAAAGAATACTCATTAATTAATTAATTAATTAGAAAAAATTATAGAAATTTGAAATAAAAAGATCTAAATTTCTCGTTCCTCACCAGGCTCAAGAGCAATGACATCAACCATTGGACCAACAATTTTAATAAAATCTTGAACATTTTGAACTAGAACTGGAAAGGTCTTATAATGAATGGGGACAACTTTTGAGCAATTAAGCAATTCAAGAGCTTTGGCTGCTTCCTTAGGACCCATAGTGAATAATGAACCAATCGGAAGAAAAGCAAGATCGACATCATAAAGGTCACCTAACAATTTCATATCCATAAAAATTCCAGTATCACCAGCATGGTAAGCAGTAAGAGTAGATAATTTAAAAACAAAACCTACAGGAACACCAACAGTAGTACTATGTTGCGCGGTAGTAAAAACAAACTCGATACCAGCAACAGAAGCGGTACCACTAATGTTACCACCTATTACATTCTTAACGCCATCATTTTGAGCTTTGTTTGCTAATTCAAAAACACTAATGAAAGTAGCACCAGTATTTATGCAAATTTTAACTGCATCATCATAGCCATGATCACCATGTCCATGAGTCACAAAAACAGCATCTGCTTTCTTAATATCATCTACTTTGAGTTTTGCAACGGGATTACCAGTTAACCATGGATCAATATAAATTGTTTTTTCTTGATCAACGATTTTTATTCCCGCATGACCTAACCAAGTTATTTTCAATTTTTTTCTCACCTAAGATTCTAGCTACCTTTATTCTTTATGACTTTTTTACTTTTTTGGCAAAGAATATTATGTTTAAATTAATGGTAAATATAATGAAGGGTGCGAAAAAAAGAGCGGTGTTCTTGTTTTTTGCTATATTTTGCACCCTTAACATTTATAGGTCTTTGAGTTGTAGCTCAAAAAGGTAATCTTCTTATTTGTCTGTCAGTATATTATCTTTATAAACATATAAATGGCTAAATTTTCTTTATAGTAATTTCTAGAAATTCATTTTTATCTACTAATTTGTAGAAAAAAAGTGATATGGATGGATGATCATTTTTTAAAAATTAAACAATAACTATGATCATAACCATAACCAAATGTACCTGCTATCCTCCATGATTCTGTTTGACCATCAACAATTTCTTTCTCACGTTTTTCCCAAATAATTATCGTTTCACCTACAAATCGTAATTCCTCAGAAATTTTTCTAGCTATATCCCAAGCTAATGTTGTTACTCCTTCCTCTTTATTTTTTAGATTCGCAACATCAACTATTATATAGGCATTTTCCTTCATTACTTCTTTAACATTACCAAATATCTTTTTGATGTCTTCTAAGTATTGCTGGTACGAACCTATTGTAGTATAAGCATTAAATGGATTTTCTATTTCATCTTTCATCATAAAAGGAGGTGAAGTAAAACAGAAATCACATTTAGGGATTTTATAAGTTAATAACTCCAATGCATCTCCATGTATGATATTTTCTTTATGATGAATTTTTTCAGTTATAAATTCATATCTTTCTTTATCATATTCTATACCAAAAGGTATTCTCCCCAACTCTTCTGAGACAAATAGTGTTGTTCCTAAACCTGCAAAAATATCTAAAACAGTATTACCTTTTTTAGTATAATTTTTAAGAAAAAACTCAACTAAATTTTCTGGAAACCTATTATCATTTTCTTGAAATTTCTTTGGTAATTCTCTTTGATAGATTTTAGGTAATATAACATAAGTCTTCATAATTATTAGAACTGTATTTTTAGTAAAAAACATTTAGAAAAAAACACAATATTAAAGACTGATATTATTAACAATTTAAAAAGAAAAAGAAAGAAAAGAGTATTTAGACTAAAATATCTTTTCTTGTGCATAAGGATTTACGATTGAAACTTGTTCATTAAATGCTTTCTGCCATTTAGCATCTGTTACATACATGAATATTGTGAAAATAAGACTAAAAACACTTAATCCAGAAATAATAGAGATAATTGTTATCATTTGTGATGTTAAGACTAAAGGCATAAAGGGATCAAAGTAAAGATACTCAAATATACCAAACAAATAAATTTCTAAGTATATAGTTAAACCTAGAATAGCATATGTGAAAATGTATTGAAAAATTAAGATAGCTAATCGAATCCCTGCACTCACAGGTGTTGTGTAATTTTTACCTGAATTATATTTGATGTAATCATTCAATTTTTTATATTTCCAATAATTCAATATAAAGAGAAAAATCGGTATTGGTATTATCGCTGAAATTACAATATATATTATTACTGTTGTTTTATCAGTTTCTAAAGAAGGTCCTTCTTTTGCTGGAGTAGCCAAATTAAGTTTGTTCATATCCTCAAAATTGAAGTAGTAATATACGTAGTAGAAAATACTAGTTACAAATAATGATAAAAGCAACCATAACCAAAATGCACGTTTTACCAAATTTTGCACATAAGGTGTGGGAGGAGGAGTCATTAAGGTTGGTTCTCCACCAAATTTTTCTTCAAAAGATTTTAAAGAAGCGCCACATTTCACACAAAATAGGTATTTATCTTCATTATTAGTTCCACACATAGGGCAATAAGTCATCACGATACCTCTCAAAATTAACGGTAAATATACTAAAATAATATTTATTCACCTAGTATTTAAAATAGTCGAAATAAAAAAACTAAATATATATCGGAAATTTCTAGAAATAATGTATATACTCAAGCAACCAAATACTTCTAGAAATCCTTATTATAATAAAAATCAATATTTTTCACGTAATTATTCTACTAGCTAGCTAGAATATGGGGGATGTGTCGAGTGACAATTCTAGTAACTGGAGTAACAGGATTTTTAGGTAGCGTTTTAATTAGAGAATTAATTCATAATGAAAGTTTTGTAGGAAAAGATATCAGAATATTAGCAATGCCTCACGAAAATGTTGATGTATTGAAAAAAATGGGTATAGATATCTTCGTTGGGGATCTTAGAGATAAGAATTCTTTGATCGGAATAATGAAAGACATTACTACTGTTTATCATAATGCCGCAATAATAGTTAATGAAGCAGTATCTCGAGAAGAAATGATGTTAATCAATTATCAAGGTACCGTTGCTTTAGCTGAGGGATTCTTGAAGGAAAAAGCGGCAGAAAAATTTGTTTTTGCTAGTACTTTAGGTGTTTATGGTATGAAATATCCAAATTACCCTGTGCCTGAAAGTGGTCCAATAAAACCAGCTAATAATTATCAAGAATCGAAATATCTAGCTGAGAAATATCTTCTAGATTTAGCAGAGACAAATGGAATAAATACTTCAGCAATTAGAAATAGTCTCATTCTTGGTCCGGGGGATACAAGTACATCACCTAGATTAGCAAGAGGTTTACTTGATGGGAAAATACCATATTTAGGTAAAGGTACTAATCGATTTTCAATGGTGGATGCTCGAGATAGTTCAAGAGCAATGATTTTAACTACTAAGAAACCAAACTCGAAAGGAGAAGCTTACAATGTAAAAAGCTTTGATATTAATCAGAAAGATTATTTTGATTATTATGCTGAGGCATGTAATAATTGTTACCCGCAGAAACAGTATCCATATTGGTTAGCTTATTTATTTGCTTGGTTAAAGGAAAAAACTACTCCCAAAGGTCAAGAAGCTCTTATAACGAGGACACGAGTGAAAAGATATGGGTCAACAAGATTACTTGACACTACAAAAATTGAACAAACACTTGGATTCAAACCAAAATATACTGATCCTAAAATTGTTATTAAAGATTCCATAGATTGGTTATGCAAAAATAATTACTTGGCGATCTAAAACACGAACAAAAAATTCGCTAATCTACAATCATAAATTATTAAATATGAATTAAAGGAGTAAATTCTTTAATTCATCAATTACTTCAGGCTTGGCTAAAATAGCAATTAAGATTGCTGAGAAGCTATTTAGTAGATTTATCATATCAATATCCATTTTACCATAGAGTTCAGTTAAGTTTGAATTTGTAGCGATAAAATCCATCAGTGAATCTATATGTTTGTATTCTCGTACTTTGAAATCATTAATTAAATTACAAAAAATATCTTCAGGGAGATCAGCTTTCTTATAATATTCTCTCATCAAAACAAATAAATTGGATGTAAATTGTTTAACATATTCTTTCTTTTCCCGTAAATGATCTTCATCGGGTTTTAAAAAGAAAATTTTCCCTGTTCTTGAATATAGTTTCTCTAAAACACGACTCCCTTCTGTTACCCGATGACCAGTAACGCGAACTAATCCAGCAGATTCTAATTTTTCTAAATGACGATAGATCGTTTTTATTGTAAAAGTATACTTTTGAGATTCTTTATCAAAATATAAATGATGAATCTCTTTTACAGTCATAGGTCTCTTCCGGAGTGCTGAAACAATTGGTATATATGATTCAACTATTTTTGCTTGTTCAGTATTCATGTAAACTATAAATTCAGGTTCTTTCTCAATGAAGTCCTTATAATTTATTTCTTCAATGTTCTTCTTTGCAGCCATAAGGTAACCTTCTACAAGACCTATTTTTAAAACAATGTCTTTTCTATTTAGAATAAGAGTAAAACTAATATATATAATTGTCTATAGAATGACATACATTGTCAATGGTGTGACTACAAAAAGGAACGAATAAAAATGAAATATTCAAAATTAGGGAAAACAGGCATAAGAGTTTCAAAAATTTGTTTTGGTACTATGGGTTTTGGTTGGATGGAGAAAGAATCTGATCCTAAAGATATTCTCGAGAAAGCAATTGATTTAGGAGTCAATTTCTTTGATACAGCAAATGTCTATTCGAGAGGAAAATGTGAAGAGATTCTAGGTACTACAATGAAAGATCGACGAGATGATGTGATAATAGCCACTAAAGCTTTTTGGTCATTTAAACGACCAGCTGATACAGGTTTATCACGGCCATTTTTAATTAAAGAAATTAAAGAATCTCTACAAAGATTACAAACTAATTATGTCGATTTATTTTTAATTCACCGTTTTGACACTTCAACATCAATTGAAAATGTACTAAAAACTCTAAATGGTTTAATTGATGAAGGCAAAATTTTACACATTGGAGCTTCGAGTATGTATGCTTGGGAATTTACTAAATCATTATGGCTTGCTGATAAACTAGGATTAGAAGGTTTTCAAGTATCGCAACCTCACTATAATCTACTCTATAGAGAAGAAGAACGTGAGCTTTTACCGTTATGTAAAGATCAACAAATAGGAGTCATTCCATGGGGTCCTTTAGCTAGAGGAGTTCTAACTGGTAAATATTCATCTACTAATAAACCTAATACAAAACGAGCGAAAATAGATAGTGATTTGGAACAATGGTTTTTACATCCACAAGATTTTGCAATAGTTGAACGTGTTGTGGAACTTGCAAAAGAAAAAGATGTTAGTCCAGCTCAAATTGCACTTGCTTGGATGCTCTCAAAAGATGTTATTACTGCGCCTATTGTTGGTATTACAGCAATGAAACATTTAGAAGAAGCTGTTGAAGCAGTTGAGCTAAATCTCTCTGAAAAGGATATTTCTTATCTTGAAGAATTATATCAACCAAGATTCCTTACAGGACATTATAGTGGTAAAGCTTTAGCTGGCGACGAATAAAGTAAACAAAAATGATTATGTATATAATGAGCATAAAATACTAAAAAGAGCAGATAGAGATGACAAATAATAGCAAACAAGTCTTGGGTATTATTGGTAGTCCAAGAAAGAAAGGAAACACAGATATTTTGGTCAAAACAATCCTTGAAAGTGCTAGTGAAGCAAATGCAAAAGTAGATGCGGTTTATCTTAATGAACTCAAAATAAATCCTTGTCAAGCTTGTAATTATTGTGCAAAGAATGGGTCATGTAGACAAGATGATGATATGAAAAGCATTATTGATAAGATGAAAAAGAGTGATATTTGGATTTTTGGTACACCAGTTTATTGGTGGGGACCAACTGCACAATTCAAACTTTTCATTGATCGTTGGTTTGATCTCTATCATAATTATAGATTCAATAACAAGAAAGTACTATTAGTAATTCCAAGTGGTGGTGGAACATCTTATGCTAAGTATACTGAAGCAATGTTAAAAGATGCATTAGTTTATATGGGTGCAACTGTTTTTGGGACTCTGTTTGCACCAAATACTTCAGGAAGAGGAGAGGTAAAGAATGATTTGAAATTGATGGGAGAAGCCAAGCGTTTAGGTAAAGAAATTTTGAAGTAGAAGATGGTGAAATTTAAATGAAAACTATTAGATTAGGTAAAACAAATTTAGTTGTGTCAAGGATCGGTATTGGAGGTATCCCCATTCAACGACCTAATGATGAAGATGCCATTAAAGTTATCCAACGTGCACTTGATTTAGGTATTACTTTTATTGATACTGCCTATGGTTATACTGTTAGTGAAGAACGTGTAGGTAAAGCAATTGCTGGAAGACGAGATAAAGTAGTTATTGCTACGAAGGGAGGATGGCGAAGTAAAGAGATAGTATTAGAACATATTAATACTAGTCTAAAAAGAATGAATATTGATTATATCGACATCTGGCAATTCCATAATGTAAGTACTGAAGAAGCATTTGAAGGACTCTTCAAAGAAGGAGGAGCTATGGAAGGAGCTAAAATAGCTTTAGAAGAAGGAAAAATCAAACATTTAGGGTTGAGTAGTCATTCAGTTGAAATAGCTATAAAAGCAGCAAAATCAGGATTTTTTGAAGTAATACAGTTTCCATTGAATTTCATCAGTGATCACGCTTTGGATGAATTAATCCCATTAGTGAAAAAGAATGACATTGGGTTTATTGCCATGAAACCTTTTGCGGGAGGTAATATAAGAAAAGCAAATTTAGCGATCAAATATCTTTTGCAATTTGATAATGTTATCCCAGATCCTGGCGTAGAGAAAATAGAAGAAGTTGAAGAATTAGTGGAAATCGTCAATGGATCATGGGTAATCTCCCAGGGAGAAAGAACAGAAATGGAACAAATAAGCTCTGAATTGGGAACGAAATTCTGTCGCCAATGTGGGTATTGTCAACCTTGTCCAGAGAATATCCAAATCTCTATGATTATGATTACTAAAATTATGTGGAAATTATGGCCAAAGGATTTCTTACAAGGAGGATGGTTTGCAAAAGCGATGGAAACTGGCAAGAATTGTAAGAAATGTGGTGATTGCGAAAGTAGATGTCCATATAATCTAGAGATAAGGGATATGATAGAAGATAATATACAATTTTATGAAGAGAATATAGCAAAAACAAAAAGTTAAGAGTGAAATAAAATGAAAAATAATGTACTTGGAAAAACTGGAATAAAAACATCCATACTTGGCTTTGGATGTATGAGATTGCCAACTATAGCTCCTGGTTCTGAGAAGATAGACCATGATATAGCTATCAAAATTATCAGAAAGGGTATAGATGCGGGAATTAACTATGTAGATACAGCCTATAATTATCATGACTATGAGAGTGAAATAGTTCTTGGAAAAGCTCTGAAAGATGGTTACAGAGAGAAAGTCACTCTAGCTACAAAGTGTCCTATATGGGATGATGAGAAATTCACAAAATCTGAAGATCTTGAGAAATTCCTAGATGATAGCTTGAAAAAGTTAGGTGTAGAATATTTAGATGTCTATCTCCTACATGCCATTAATAAGAAAAGATGGGATGAAAAAGTCCTCAAATTAAATCTTATTGATGAAGGTATGAAAGCTAAAGAAAAAGGTAAGATAAAACATCTAGGATTCTCCTTCCATGATAAA
This sequence comes from Bathyarchaeia archaeon, assembly GCA_035528035.1. Lineage (GTDB taxonomy): Archaea > Asgardarchaeota > Heimdallarchaeia > JABLTI01 > JABLTI01 > JABLTI01. The sequence continues at coordinate 132,033 of DATKZI010000061.1, read as the reverse complement.
CCAGAAGTATTAAAAGAAATTCTTGAGCATCCTGACTCAGCAAAATTCGATGTAATGTTAATTCAATACAATCTACTCGATAAGCAATATGAAGAGATGATACAACTTGCAGCTGATAAAGGATTGGGAATTGCTGTTATGGGACCAATTGCTGGGGGAAGACTTGCAGGTAATCCTCCAGAAGATATGCAGAAATTCTTAACTGAAGGAAGAACGAACTTCGCAGATTTAGCTCTAAGATTTGTTTGGTCAAATCCCAATATTTCTGTTGCTTTATCAGGCATGGGTTCAGAAGAAATGGTTGATGATAACTTAACAATAGCTAATAGTAAACAACTCGAATTAACAGAGGATGAAATAAAACATACAGAGGAAATAATTTCTATCATCAAAGAGAAAACAGATAACATTTGTACAAGCTGTCGCTATTGTGAACCATGTCCTAATGAAGTAGTAATTTCCTTTATTTTCAGATCCCTTATCATGGCTCAAGTCTATGGAGATATGGAAAGAGGAAAGCTATATTATTCTAAAATTGGTGAACCTGATTGGCCACCTGGGAAACAAGCAGATGCATGCATAGAATGTGGCGAATGTGAACCAAAATGCCCACAGAAGATCCCCATTATTGATCAGCTTAAGAAAGCTCATGAAATTTTAAATGCTAAATAATCAATCATGAATAAAGGTGTTTGAATGTTAGAAATCGCTATGAACCAGATAAATGTTACAAATATTGATGAAGCAATTAAATGGTATACTGAGAAATTAGGTTTTGAAGTTTCTAAAGAACATTATTACCCTCCGAAAGCAGTTGACCTAGTTCAATATGGTGGGGTAAGGTTAATCCTTTACCATGTGAACAAATCGAATACCAATGACTATCCTAATGTTGCTCAATCTATTATCATTTTTAAAACAAAGGATTTAGTTATTACCTGTAATGATCTTCGAGAAAAAGGTGTAGAATTAATTTATCCTAAACCTATTCAATTTCCTGCAGGAATGTTTAATGCCTTTAAAGATCCTTTTGGGAATATTCATGAAATTGTTCAATTGGATTAATTTTTTTGTTAATCCAATTGTTATTTTATTTCTTCCATTAAAATGTTAAAATCAACCGACTCCCATGTGGAACTTAATTCATCTATAAGCTTTTGACAATCAAGTAATATTGTCTTATTATGAAGTTTAGTGGCGAGAGAAATAATAGTTTGTAAGTTAGCTTTTGTCTGAGAAATTAGCTCTAAATCAGTTTGGTCAACGATTTCATTTTTTTGGATTTGAGCGACTATTTCTTTCTGCTGGTTAAGCATAAATGTTAAATCAATTTTATCCAAAAAGTAGATTTTATCTTCAATAAAGAGGAGATTGTTGCTTTTACTGAAAGAGTTTTTTTCTATTACAGAGATAATTTTCTCACGAGGTTGATGAGTAGCTGCTGTTAGTTTCTCAATTGGAATATAAGTAACTTGCACATACCTGAATGTTGTTAATGCCCGTTGAATGACATACCAGGGTAGAGTTATCAATTTTCTAATGGAAATAACTGTTATGAAACATAGAATAATATAGGAAGGGATGATAATAGAGAGAGCTTTTGCAGCTGTGAGAATTTTTTGTCGTAGTGGAGTGTCATGGGAATTTAACGGATCTGTACCAACCCGAATTTCCTCGCCATCAAGAAAGCCATCTCCATCTGTATCGGGATTCAGTGGTTTAGTATGATATAGAAGGATCTCTTCGCCATCTGCAAGAAAATCATTATCAGTATCATATTTTTGAGGGTTAGTATTCCACCAGTATTGTTCTGTTAAATCATCTAAATAGTCAAGATCACGATCCAAAGTTCGCGTTCGGAAAACAGTTCCACCATAACAATACCATGGAGACTTTCTGTTAGATACTGAATTCATTTCATAACAATAAAGAGCACTTGAAGTAGCTATTAGTAATTCCAAATGACCATCGATATCCAAATCCATAACACAAGGAGTTCCTTTAATGTACTCTGTTGATGGAAGAGAAAGATTCCATAGGATATTTTGATTGGCAGAAATACATATTAGTAAATTATTATCACGAATTGCACCAATTATATCTAATTCATCATTTCCATCCACATCAGCTAAACATAGTGAAATAGCATACTCAACTATTTCTGGTTTTAGATTATATTCCCAGAGTAATTGACCATGAAAATCTAAACAAACAAAACCCTTTTGATAATGAAAAGTAATGATTTCCAATTCGTTGGAATCTTGAATATCAGCAAAAATAAGGTTATCTGAATAAGTTACTTCTGAAGCACCAACATCAGTATAATTCCATAAGAGTCCACATGTAGAATTCAAACAAGTGAGTCCATAGTCCATAGTACTTGTGAGAAAAATTTCCATCTTATTATCATTATTCAAATCAATGATAAAGGGGATTAAAAAATGATCGAGAGACCATAAGAGTGTTCCATTCGAGCTCAAGCATAATGTATCTTCAGCAAAACCATAGATATGAGTTGATACCAGTATTTCTAATTGCCCATCTGAATCAAGATCAGCTACAGCTAATTTATTAATTAGAGGAGCCCATGCTTGATATTTCCAGAGAAGAGCTCCAGAATTATTAAGGCAATAAATATCAAATGAAGAACAAAAGAGAATCTCAAGTGAATTATCATTATTAATATCAATTACAAAAATATTCGACCCTGGATTTGTTTTTGAATAAAGCCACAACTGCTCACCAAATCGATTGAAACAGAATATTCCACCTATAAACGGGACTAGTATTTCCAGCTGCCCATCATTTTGCAAATCAGTAATGGTAATAGCTCCAGCTTGGCTTCCTATAGTAGTATTCCAATATATGGAGCCATCCGCATTAAAAGCTACCAAACCAGTAGAGGTACCAATCAAAACTTCAAATTGATTATCATAATTAAGATCAGCTACTGTTGGTGGGGAAGTGGGAGATATATTCTCTATCAACCATTTTAACTTAGGAGTTATTGATTCATTAACAGCATTTAATCTTTCTTCATTTATACTACTATTTGAAAATGAAATTTGTAGGAATAAAACCATTGTTATAAAGATAATTGCAGTCCTCTCTTTCTTCAAAGCTATTCCTTCTAGTAATATTATTAATCTTTTACTTTCTTAACTTTTTTTTTAAAAATAATAACTCACCTCATCATGGAACGCCATTCTAAAACAAAAATGCTTTTCTATAATTAGTATTATTACTTTTTTATAATTTTTAAAGGATTTCCAATTTTTCCAATGAAATTTGTCATCAATAACGATATGATTAAATTTTTTTGTTTTTATAACTCACTGAAACGATTGTCTGTTTTTATATCTTTAATTTCTCTTTTATCATACAACCCACATTTTGCTTCTGGATAGGAGTCGAAATCTATGATGTAAGGTTTAATATCTAATAGTGGTGTTTCGTCTAACATATCAACCCCAGAAAATACTATTTCAATGTAGGTTTTTTTCGCGTTAATTTCCTCTAGCTTAACAATTGATAATCCGATAGCATTTGGTCTATTAGGAGCTCTAACTTTATTATGTAGTGTTATTTTCATGGATATGAAAAGAAGTCTAACTTTCGCAGGATTACTAATAATTGGACAATATATACTTGTAAGATTTGGAGGAATTAATGATATCCTTGAACCATTCAAATATGCTTCATTATTTAATTATTTCAATGTTACCAAAATCATTAGTGAAGGTGTATTCCATCTATGGGATTACATAATCCTATTTGGTTCTGGAATAATAGCTTTGTTTGGTTATCTAATAATTTTTCAAAAACGAGAAATTATTTATTAAGAAATAAATGAGAATAGAGGTTACTCCTCTAATCGAATTTAAATGAAGGTAAATCTAACATGTCTAATGATATTGGGGATATTCTAATTATTGGTGCAGGTGCAATTGGAGGAGCAACAAGTGCAATTCTTTACAAGAACAATATTGATGTGACATTGCTCTCTCGAAAGAGTGAACACTATGATAAAGTTAAGAAAGATGGATTAACAATCAAAGGTATTGATGAGATCTTTAAAGTACCGATTTTTTCAGATATAAAGAAGCTAAATAAAAAATACAAACATATTTTAGTTACTACAAAGAATCTTGAAACAGAAGATGCTGTAAAAAATATTTCAACTGTCCTCACTAATAACAGTTTAGTATATAGCATGCAAAATGGTTTTGGTAATACAGATATAATTGCCAAATATATACCTAGAAAACAAATTGTTGCAGGTGTTGTTGGATGGGGGGCTAATCGAACTCAACTTGGAGAAATTACTATAACTTCTTCTACAGGTGATTTTGTAATTGGCTTTGAAAATGAGAAAAGCATAGGGAATCCTGATTTACTGGATATTCAAAAGAAACTCAATTTATGGAAACCAACAATAATTACTGATAATATACTAGGGTATCGTTGGTCAAAACTCATAGTAAATTCTGTAGTTGCTCCAATGGGTGGTTTATTAGGAATAACTTTAGGTGAGCAATTGAAAAATCCTAGAGTTGTTAATGTAATACGTTCTATTAAAGAAGAAGGAGTTAATGTTGCTAAAGCACTCAATATTAAATTAGAAAAAGTAGACAATTTAGATGTTAAATTATTCTTCTATAAACCACAATCAGAAGATCGATTTTTCGCAAGGATGAAAAATAAAACAGTTAGCTCAATTATTGCTAAAATTGGTGCAAAAAGACATGGTAAAATCCGTTCTTCTCTTCTATGGGATCTTGAACACAAACGTAAAACAGAAATTGATTTTCTTAATGGTTATATTGTAAAGAAGGGTTTAGAAATAGGAGTTAAAGTATCCGCCAATGCCTTTTTAGTAAAAGCTATTCATGAAATTGAAAACGGTAAACGAAAAATAGGTATGCATAATTTAGATGATTTAGAGAAAGTTGTAAGTTCAAGCTAAATACTATTGAAGTTAGATGACCTTTAGAAGGTTTTTTCTTCGTCTAATAGCTCTACGAACCATCCAAGAAAGAATTCCTCTTGGAGGTTTTTTAATTTCTGATTTTTCTCGAGGAACTAAACTTAAAGCCTCATTTGGACAGACAAGTGCGCAAACACCACATCCAACACATTTATTATCTATATGACATTTTTTCTCAATAATTTCTATTGCCTTGAATTGACATCTTTTAATGCATTTCCCACAACCATTACAAAGATTTTCATCTATACTTAATACATAATCAGATTTAACGAAAGCATTAGGCTGATTATAGGTTACTAGTCCTCTTAAAACACCACAGCAACATGTACAGCAATTACAAATATATGATTGCTCTGTAGCGACATTCATAGTTGAATGAATTAAACCAGCTTCTTCTGCTTCTCTCAGAACTTTAATTGCTTCTTCTAATGATACTGGTCTCAAACTATCTTTGTAGGCATTTTCTCGAGATGAAAAAGAGATACAAACACTTGTTGGATATGAACAACTATTACCAATCAATTTTTGTTGAACTCTACATATACACTCTCGAATGCTCCAGCTTTTAGCGTTTTTCAATAGTTCTTCTGCTTGATTATATGGACGAATAATCAGATCTGTTTTTATCACTCTATTAATAGGTATAACACGTTGGATTGGTGGTTTAGATGTGAATAATGTATTTCCTCTAGTTTTTTGACAATATTCTTCAAAAAGTTGAGCAAATTCAGCATCCATTCTGTGAAGTTGAGCTTCATAAATTCCAATAACAAATGGATACAAACCATATTTTGTTCCTTTATCTGATTCCCAAACATGTATCTGTCCTTTTTCATGCATAGTTTCTAAAAGTATAGCGAGATTATCAGCTGGCATCTTCAATCTTTTTGACAATTTTGGCAGAGTTTCACCACGAAGTTTTAATTTGCATGCTAATTCAGCTTCTTCAGGTTCAAAAATCCATTCTAGAACACGTAAGTGTATATCGTCCTTAGTTTTTTGAAAACCATTTGGTATAGTGTTTAATATTTTAGTGAGTTTTTCATACGGGGTTTGTTCGTGACCTGCTGTCAAAAAAAAATCGCCTTAAATTTAAAGTATTAAATAGAAGCAATTAATTGAGCTATTTAAGACTCGTTATTAATATTATTAGGTTAGATTTTATGAGTTATCTTCTTTACTATTAGTGTTAAAAGAAGATGTAATTAAAAGAAGTAATTTATTATCCACATTATTATTTTTGTTCAAATTATTACTGATATCTAATCAAATATTTAATAATATACAAATTTAATAAACCAGATTACTAATTGATAATTCAAACTTAATATTAATTAATGTAGAAGACCTACCTTTACGAAATAAAAAAAAGAGGTTTTGATAGTATGTCTCTAGAGAAAGTATTTGAAGAAATTGAAAAAAGAAAAGATAAAGCGATAAAAGATTTAGCGGATTTTTTAGCTATACCCTCTGTATCCGCTAAAGAAGAATTTCTCGTTGAAGCAGCTGATTTTTCTGCTAAACTACTCAAAGATAATGGGTTTGAAGTTAAGAAATTTGATACTGGTGGTGGACCAGTAGTTACTGGGTTGATGAATGTAGGAGCAAAACGAACTTTACTATTCTATGATCATGCGGACGTTCAACCTGCTGAACCTTTTGAACTTTGGGATTCTGAACCATTTAAACTTGACATACGAGAAGGAAAGATGTATGGTCGAGGTGTTGCAGATAATAAAGATGAAATCGTTTGTCGAATACATGCCATACGCGCTTGGCTAGATGCTGGTTTAAAATTACCTTGTAATATAAAATTTGTAATTGAAAGCGAAGAAGAAAGCAGCAGTAAAAATCTAACAAAGTACATTGAACAAGATATTGATTTCTTGAAAAATGTTGATGGTTGTATTTGGGAATTTGGTGGTAGTAATCGTGAAGGACTACAAGAATTTATTTTAGGTGTAAAAGGAATTCTCTATATCCAAATCTCGGTTAAAGAAATGAGTATTGATTCTCATTCTGCAAATGCTACTCATTTACCAAATGCTGGTGAAAGATTACTACAAGCGATTAATTTACTAAAGGATAAGAATGGCAAAATACTCATTCCTCACTTTTATGATAATATAGGAAAAATCACTCCTGAAGAAATAGAAGTAGTGAAAGAATATAAGCAATATCCACAAGAAGTCAAGGAGCATTTTGGTATAGATGAATTTCGTTATGGTATGAACGATGAAGAAGCAAAATTGGCTTATTTCACCAAACCTACTTGTAATTTATGTGGATTTACTGCAGGTTGGCAAGGTAAAGGTGGAAAAACGGTTATACCAAAAGAAGCCTCTGCAAAAATCGATTTCAGATTAGTCAAGAATCAAGATCCAAATAAAATCTTAGAGAATTTACGAAAATATTTCGATGATAATGGGTTCTCTGATGTGAAAATCGATTGGTCTAATGGGTATCCACCATCAAAGACTTACGTGAATGCTGATTTTGTGAAACTTTGCAAACGTGCTAATAAACGAGTTTACAATCACGAAGCTTCTGTTCAAATTACTTCAGGTGGTTCAGGACCAATGTATCTTTTTGGTGACCATATGCCTGTTGTTTCTTTAGGTTGTGGGAATGCTAATTCCAATTCTCATGCACCAAATGAAAACATTTTTGTTGATGATTTTATTGATGGCATGAAAATGATTGCTACAATTCTAGATGAATTTAAGAATTGGTGAAAAAATAAGAGTGAATAATTGGTTCACTCTAATTCTATTTTTTATAAAAAACCTATTTTTTCAGAAGTGGTATTACACAAATAAATTGCAAAACCTCAGAACCAATGTTTTCATAACCATGTTTTTCTTCTGGTGGAACATAAATAGCATCAGTAGCTTCTACTCTTGTTCTAGTACCATCCTCAGTGATTAAATCACATTCTCCTTGGTGTATGTAAATTTCATGTTCTTCAGGATGTCCATGTATACCAATTATTGCTCCCGGTTCTAATGTAAATAATCGCATAGCAAATCGTGGAGCTCCTTGTTCTTTACTTATCAACCATTGAATTTTAGTTTTAGTAGAACCATAAGAAGTAACATCCTGAGCTTCTACATCTGTTAATTTTCGTATTAGCATTATAACTCACCAATAAGTAAAATTACATTTAGCATTTAAAAGTTCATCTAATTTATTTCTAATAAAAAGAAAAAAAAGAAAAAATGGATTTCAAGTAGGAATATATCCTACTAATCCATCTCCACCATTAACTAAAAGGAGTAAACCTAAGAAAAGAGTTGCTGTTAAAGACATAACAACTAATAGAGTATTGATACTTGGACCTGCTGTATCTTTGAATGGATCACCTACAGTATCACCTGTTATAGCTGCCTTATGAGTCTGAGTGCCTTTACCTCCAAGGTTGCCATCTTCGATCCATTTCTTAGCATTATCCCAGCTACCTCCAGCATTAGACATAAAGATAGCAAAAACAAATCCTGAAAGAATTGTTCCTGCTAAAAATGCTGCTAAGGCTTTTACTCCTAAGATAATTCCTACAGTAATAGGCAATAGCACAGAAAGTAAACTTGGAAGTACTAATTCCTTTAATGCTCCTCTAGTAGCTATATCTATTGTTCTATTATAATCAGGGAGTTGTTTGCCTGTAAGAATGTCAGGATTAGATTCAAATTGATCGCGTATTTCATTAACCATTTTTGCTGCATTTCTTTGGACAGATAAGATAAGTAATGCTGAGAAAATTCCGGGTACAATTACTCCAATAAAAGCTCCGATTAAAACATAGACATTAAGAAGATCTACTATCCAATCAGTTATTCCCAGAATATTTTGAACCTCAGATGTGTATGAGAAGAGTAAAGCTAAAACAGTGAGATTAGCAGCACCAATTGCAAAACCTTTTGTAATAGCTTTTGCAGTATTACCTGCTGAATCTAATTTATCTGCAACGCGAATCACTTCTTCACCTAAACCACCTTGTTCAGCAATTGCTCTGGAATTGTCAACGATAGGTCCAAAAGCATCATTAGAAACAACTGTACCAGTAATAGCTAACATTCCAACTGCAGCCATAGCTACACCAAATACTCCATGTAGAAGGTAAGCGCCTATCATTGCTGCTATAATACCAATTGCAGGGGGTACGACACTTAGTAAACCATATGAGAAACCTGAAAGGATAACGATAGCATCACCTTCTTCAGCTGCTCTAGCAATATTTTGTGTTGGTTTTTTATCATCTCTTGTGAAATAATCACTTGTCCATCCAATAATTACTCCACATACTAACCCAATAATTACAGCTCCATAGTCTTTCCAAAGCAAGATAATTTCATCGTGAGTTATTCCTGGAGTTACTTTCATTAGAATTACTACAAGGATTGCACCAAATGCAGCGAAAATTAATGTAGCTATATAGGTTCCTAGATTCAATAATTTACCAGGATCTTTTGTTTTCATGGCTTTAATTAATAGGATACCAATTAATGAAGCAAATAATCCCATTGCTGAGAGCAATATTGGATAAACAGCGAAAGCACCAATAACAGTTTCTGTTGAACCAAATTCCCGAATAACAATGTTTGCCAAGATCATAGCTGATAAAATAGAAGCAACGTAAGAATCAAGAAGATCACTTCCCATACCAGCAATATCACCAACATTATCCCCAACATTATCTGCAATGGTAGCGGGATTTCGTTCATCATCTTCAGGGAGATTATATTCAGCTTTTCCAACCAAGTCTGCACCAACATCTGCTGTTTTAGTAAAAATACCCCCACCACATTTCATGAATAAAGCAATTGTACTTGCACCGAAGCTAAAACCTAGAATAACAGCAGGTGATCCAAAAATCCAATAAATAACTGATATGCCCACTAAAGCTGAACCTACTACAGCTAGACCCATAACCGATCCACCAAAAAATGCTACATCGAATCCTTTATCAAGACTTTTTGTGCACCCATGAGCTGCACGGGTATTTGCCCTAACACCAACAATCACTCCAAGCCATCCTGCAAACATTGAAGCACCAGAGCCTACTAAATAGGCTATTGCTTGTTTCCAATTGATATCACCACTTATTACAGGTATATTCCCAGAGGTCAATTCCTCAGAAGGTAGGAATAATAGGATGATAACAAAGATTACTCCCACAAATATACTTAAAATCATATATTGTGTCTTCAGAAATCTTCTTGCACCTTGTTCAATTTTCTTAGAAGCGGCAATCATTTTCTCATTCCCCGGGTCTTCTTTCATAATAAGAAATCTAAAGATAACCGCAACAATAATTGATATGCTTCCTGCAACAAGTGCGAGTATTATAGTTAAAGGCACTTCTAAACTCATTATAGTTCACTCGAATTATTTTTCTTTTTCATAAATTATAATAGTTAATTTAAAAAAATTCCTCAATAATCGTAGAATAAATCATAAATAATTGAAGTTCTTTCATTTAGATACATCATATTTTGATTTTAATTAATTAATAAAAGCAACTCATAATAAAATGAGAACCTTTTTGAATTTTAATATTCTTATATAAAGAAATAATTAAGCAAAAGGGGAAATGGTAATGCAAGAGAATAATGAAATAAAAGAAATTTTATCAGAATTTCTAGATGAAATACCATGTGTAATATTTGATATTATTTATAATATTACTTCTGAAACAGCAAAAATTACATTTATCAACGAAACAGCTAAAATTTTCTTGCTAAATATCATTGATTATAAAGAATTTAATACTGGATTTAAATTAAAAGAAATTATAGGCTCAAATGAACAGTTAATTAACATAAAAGTAGATATACAAAAGATAATTGGAAATAAAGAAGAAGCTATAATAAAAAATCAAGAGTTTATTATCAAAACAAAAAATAATAAGAAAATAATTATTCAAACATCTTACAAAATAAAATTCATATCAGATACTGATATTATGATTCGGGGTACATTAACACCAAAATCTGAAATAATTACACAAGAGATTGATTCTCAAGAAGTTGATGCAAAAATTTCTATAAAGGAAAAAGTGGGTAATCTTAAAAGCTTTTTTGAGAATTTTGATGCAATTATTATGATCCTAAATGAAGAAGGACGTATTCAATTTATTTCACCAAATGTTGGAGAAAATATATTATATAAAGCTCAAGAGGAAATTATTGGAAGGAAATTAGAGGATATTTTCCCAGCTGGACAATCAGAGTTCTTTTACACTCATTTTCAAGAAGCAATAAATACAAGTGAATCTATTGATTTTGAATACCATTTACCAATTGAAAATAAATTAAAATGGTTCCAATCTAGAATAATCCCAGTTCTAATTAAAGATGGTAAATATATGCAAGTAGTAGCAATAATTCGAGATATTACCCGTTATAGAATTAAACCAATTGATGACATATAGATACCACTCTATCTTTTTGTTTTATATTACATACCAAAAATTATTATTAGTTAAACAAATATATCCAATTTGTTTTGAGATGAAGAAAAATGGTTCAATATGATACTTGGCCTAAGGAACTAATGATTCACTACTGGCGATTAGATGAAAATTTCAGATCTTTTATAGCATCTTATGTTGAAAAAAATATCTCAGTTGGAAATGATTCTTTAGTTAACTATATACATGGGATAAATCAATTGATAGATACTCAGGGTATTCTTAATAATAATACTGAATTTCTTTTTCTAGCTGTAAATATTCTTAACATCCAAGCAAAATATGATAAGGTTTATGAAATATGTAAAAAGGATGAGCTTCATCCAGGTCTTTTAAACATCAAAGTCAACTCATTAATATCTCAAAGGAAATTTGACTCAGTAGAAGAAATAATCCATAAGGCTGAAGAACAATCGAAAGTTGCTGATCATTATAATTATTTATTTTCTCAAGCAAATAATCTCTTATATCTATATTATTCGCAAAAATTCGATAAAATTGATGAAGCTTATGCTAGATTCTCTTCACTATATAAGGAGCTACTTGAAAAACATCAAAATGAAAACAATATATTATTAGCTTTATCGGAACTTTATGCTTTAGGAAAATCTATTCTCATACTATTAAATCGAAAAAGAGGTAATATGGAAGATGGTATCAGAATTGGTTCAGAACTTTTAGCTAATATACGTTTAACAAATAATCGTTATCTATTAAACAGAATATTAAATAATACTTCATTATGTTTGATCGAATCTGGTAAATTAAAAGAAGGCCTAGATTTTCTTATAGAGGCATTTTCATTTTCTAAAATTCTAGCAAATGAATTACAATTATCAATTGCTGCGAATAATATTGGTTTTATTTACAGAAATATGGGGAATTTAGAGAATGCCATGAAATATTTCTATATTGCATTAGAAAATGCTAAGAAAGCAAAAATTGCTCCATATATTGTTGCCACTGAAACAAATATAGCTCATCTCCATTTAGATTTTGGTAATCCCAAACTTGCTTTGTCTAATTCTGAAGTTGCTCTTGAGAGTTTAAAGAAAAGTGATGTGCCAATTCCTCCACCATTAGCTATTGGTTTAGATTTGTGTAGAGCAGATATCTATGAAAATATGGATCGATTTGAAGAATCTGATAAAATCCTAGATGAAGTATTAACATTAATCAATGAAAAAGATCTTAAAAACGAAATACCAAAGGTCTATCTTCGAAAAGCTCGTTTAACTGCTAGACAATCAAACTTAGGAGAATCAAAGAAATATCTTGAAAAAGCATTGGCCATTGCTATAGAGAATCAATTGTTTGAAATCATTGCAAATGTAAAATTACAATTAGCAGAAATAGATTTGTTAAGATATAGAATGACCAATCAAGATGAGTTACTTTTAGAGGCTTACGAGAAAATTAGGGATTTGGAAAGATTGTGTCTTGAACAAGATTTCAAATTAATATTAATTGATGTATATATTTTACAAGGTTTACTTTTATCTATGAGTAATAAGATCAAACAAGGTAGAAAGACTTTAGAAAAAGCAGCTTCTTTAGCTCATGAATTAAATCTTACCGAAAAAGAACAAGAAGCTTTAACACAATTAAAGGAAGTTGAAAAAGAGAAAAAGAACTTGCTCGTTAGAATCTTTACTCGTATAAACAAGTCTATTCGATCAACTATTTCATTTGAAAGTGTAGCAAAACCAAAGAGTGTAAAAGCTGAAGTAAAAGCACTATATGTAATATCCAAACAAACAGGTTTGCCATTTTACCAGAAGGAGTTTGGCGAACAGATCCATATCGATTCTAATTTACTATCAGGACTTTTATCTGCAATTAGAACCATGGGACAAACAGTACTAGATGCTGAGGAAGGTGGATTAAAACTTATAGACCATGGAAATGTTTCGATTATGTTGGAAACTGGTACAGATTGTTTCTTCGCTTTAGTGGTTACTAAAGAAACATTCCTTACTAGGGAAAAGCTAAGAGAATTCATTGAATACTTGGAAACTGAGAATTTCTTCAAAGGTATAGATCATAGTGTAGTTTTGACTGATGAAAAAAGAAATGAAACATTTACTAAAATTGCTGAAGAATACCTTCTATAATTAATTCTTTAGAAAAGAATAAATCTTTTTTTCATTTTTCCCAAATTGTTTTTAGGAAGAAAGAGTAAATGGTTTTTACTTAAGTTAATTAGTTTTAACATAGTAAGTGATTAAGATGCAATGTTCAAAGTGTTCTATAGTAGCTTGTCAAGAAAATAATTTAGAAAAAGCACCAAAAGGTTGTCCTTCTGTTGAAAACAAAGAAGTTTTTCAAGAAGCAACAAAGGTATATGAGAACCCTGAAACAAAAAAAATCAGTCAAATAGCAGCTCATGTGGAAGTTAATGGATATATGCATTGGCCTCGTGTTCAAGAATTAATTATTTTTGCTAAAAAAATGGGCTATAAGAAGATAGGAGTTGCTTTCTGTATTGGTCTTAAAGAAGAGGCTAAGATTTTAACTGAAATGCTAGAAGTAAATGATTTTGAAGTAATCACTGGTATTTGTACAATAGGTTCTTTGCAAAAGAAAACTCTAGGAATACCTGATGAGGATACTTTTTCTACAGCAGAAGAAGTTGGTTGTAATCCCATAGGGCAAGCTTATTATCTAAATTCTAAAAAAACTGATTTAAATGTGGTTGTTGGATTGTGTATTGGTCATGATATTAATTTTATAAAAAACTCAAAAGCTCCTACAACAGTTTTAATTGTAAAGGATCGAGTAACTGGTCATAATCCTGTAGCAGTGCTTTATTCTAGATATTATAAGAGAAAGTACATTGGTGAAAAATATAGATTATAACTGATTATGAAAGAACTCAATATTTATGGTTATAATATTACTCATACCATAATTCTCTTTTTTTATTAGACCTTTAACTTCTAATCTACCTATTTCTTGAGAAACTGTTGATTTGGATAAAGATTTTAATTTTTACTGCTCCTATGTTTTTTTTCCACTTCCAAATGAAATGTTAATATTACTATAGATGAAAGAGCCTCCTCTAAAGTAGGTAAAAAGAAGGGTTCACTTTTTTGATTCTTAGTAATATTAATTTATTCTTCTGGATCCAGATTTTTTTCTTTCTTTTTCTTTCTTTTTCGTACTGCAATGACTATAATAGTTATAATTAACCCTATAACCAAAATTGGTACCACAAAATATGCTGAAACAATAAATCCAAATACTATCTCATCACTTATTTGATATCCTTCTGGATACAATCTTTTGATATTATTCAATTTGTTACAATCAAAAACATAAAAACTCCTGCCTGAGAATTCAGATGATTTTAATAGAAACAAATATTCATCTCTTAAAATACCACTATAAAAACCACCGTTCCCTTGGAAGTGATTAACGTACTGAGATATTTTCTGCAAGCTTCGTGGATTTGAAAAATCTAAAATCTCAATCTGTTTAAAACAGATCAAGTATAGAATATTATCATCAATGATAAAATCAGCAGGACTTCTGTTATTCTTATAGTCTACCAATAACTCAATATTATTTAAATTAGTACAATTATAAATTAAAACACCATAATTAGGTATCTTGTAAAAGAGTAAATTATTTAGTATATTTATACCTACACCAAAGGCTCCTTTCTCAAGTTCAATGAAATTAACAAGCTTTGGATCAGAACTATTATTTATATCCCAAATTTTTAGATAACCATTTACAAAATAGATTTCACTGTCGATAAATGTAAAATAAGAACGAAGTAAATAAAGATAATTTCCAGCTATTTTGATATCCTCATGATGACGAATTTTTTGAATTGGTTGATTTGCGATAGTGATATTAATCTCTTGATGCAAAAGAATTTGGTTTTAAGTAATGGTGCAGATTTATTTGTTATATCGAAAGTAAGTAAACTAATATTGTAATTACCTTGTGTAGAATTCCTCGTTGGATAAGCAACCATCAATTTATTATTTTGTTGTGTAAAATAAGCTCTCTCCCACAATAGTGTTATATTAATAGCTGTTTCGGTTCCAAGAGTTGGAATAAATGTATTATTAATTAATTCATATTTATTGTATACCAGAAATGTATGATTTCTATCTATGTTTTTTATATAATAGTGAAAAAATTCGTTTTGTGATTGATTGTAATTAAAATAAAAACCATTATAATAAGCAGAAAAATCCTGAAAGTCAACGCCATAAGTCGTATTTACATGAATATTTTTTGGATTTGAAATATCCATTACATCAACATTAGTATAATCAAATAGATAGACAAATGAGTCTTTAAATATAGAACTATAATAAGAATGACTTGGTACACCAATATTCCTCGTATTAAGATCATCGTCTATAGTTTGATAAGAAGCATCTAAATTTAATAAAGTAAATTTCATTTGCAAACAAAGTGCAATTAAAATTATACCAACTATTGATTTCTTTAACTTCCTCAAATCTTTCTCAACCCAAATATAATATTGCAGAAATCTATTAAATAGGTTTTCTAATTATTATTCATTAATAGAAAAATAAAAAGAAGTGTAATTATGACTAAAATAGAAAAAGGACCCAGAGCAGCAGCTTATCCATCACCAGCAGTGCTTGTTTCTGCTTATGATGAAGATGGCAAACCAAATGCTATGACAGCTGCATGGATAGCTAATATTTGTGCAGAACCTTCAGCATTAGTTGTTGGTATTAGAGATAATAGATATACATTTGAATTAATTGACAAGTGTGGTTGTTTTGGAGTGAACATTCCCTGCGCCAAAATTGTGAAACAAGCCGACTATTTTGGGGTTGTTTCTGGTAGGGATCATAATAAATTCGAAGAAACAGGATTAACTGTCTTTGAAGGTAAAGAAGTTAAGGTTCCTTTAATTGAAGAATGCCCAATAAATATTGAATGTAAAGTAATCCAAAAAGTAAAAGTTGGTTCACATCATGCTTTCTTTGGTGAAATTCTGAAAGTCTATTATGATGAATCAATGATAGATGAATCAGGTAGTCCTGATATTCTCCTAGCTGATGTAATAGCTTATGGAACGGGAAAATACTATAGCTTAAAAGAAGTAATAGCTGGTTATGGTTTTTCAAAAAAATAAAGGAGTTTTAAGACTCCTTAGTTTCTTTCTTTTCTAATTTCTTTAAAACATATTCTGCTGTTTTAATACCTGAGGTCATTGCTGCACTTACTCCTCCACCACCAACATTTGAGCCTGCAAAGTAGAGATTTTTAATTGGTGATTTAAAACTAGGGAGTTTTTGATTTGCTTCGGGACCGTACCAAGAACCATCTGTAGATAGATTGTATTTTTCAAAAGTATAAGGTGTAGCTAATCGTTTGTGTACGATATGCTTTGAAAGATTTGGAATTACTTTCTCAATAGCAACAATTATTTTTTCTATTAAATCTTTTTTCAAGAGTCTATATTCGGAAGTTCTTTTACCATCTTTACCTATTTTCCAGAAATTATTCCATTTGTTATTAGTAATTCCTAATACTACTAATGAATTTCTTTTATGATTGTTTGTTGTAGGATCGATATTTGAGGGTATTCTTACTCCTAATCCTTCTAGATCAAATAAATCATTTCGGACATTAGAAACAATGTTGATATTTTTACCAACCATAAAATGAGGAGGATATTCTGCGAGATCTAAATCTTCCACTCCCAAATACAATAATACTCCTGAAATAGATGGTTTTAAATTTTGAATATTTTTAATATATTTTTTACTAAAATGTTCTTCACCAACATAATTCAGAATGGTTCTATATAAATCACCGTTTGATATTACAACCTTTGATTGAAGAATTGTACCATCTTCTAGTAAAATTCCTTCAACATTTTTATTTTTAATAAGAATTTTCTTAGCAATTGTATCATATTTTATTGTTCCCCCTTGAGAAATATAATGATCCGCTAATTTTCTTGCAAATGATTTAAAACCTCCTTCAGGGTAAGAAAGTCCTTCTGTAAAACTGCTGCTTAAAATGTGAGCTGCAATAGGAGCAGTGATCTCTTCAAATTTCAAACCAAACCACAAACAGAATATATTGAAATATTCATAGATTCTCTCATCTGAAATAAATTCTTCCAAAAATTGTTTAAAATTCATTCGACCATATTTTCGCAAATAAGGATATCTAAAAATGATTCTAATTATTTTACCAATTGAAACTTTTTCAGTTTCTAGTCTACTTCTAAAAATCTCTGCTTTTATTTTATGACTTGTTTTAATTAAAGATCGAACACCTTCCACTTGATCAGGATAATAAAAACGGATTTCTTCCAAGAATTTATCTAAATCTGAAAACATTCGAACTATTTTATCATCTTGATAGTAAGCTTCTATCGGTTCAACCTTGTGAAACTGATGTTTAAAATCTAATTTATCTAAAACATTAGCGGAAAAGCTTTTCTCATAACCTAAGATTGATTCAGCACCGGAATCAAAATAAAAACCTTTGCTGTTAAAACCTGATACATATCCACCTGGATAATCATTTCCCTCAACAATAAGCGTTTTTAATTTCGGATTCTTACTTTGTAAGTAAATTCCAGCATGTAAGCCACCAATTCCTGCACCGATTATTATTACATCGTATTTTTTATTGTCCATTAATTTCAATTCCTTCTAAGGATTATTGCTAGTAATTTTGATGAAAATGAAGTCCTTTGAATTAACTAGAAGGATTAAGATGTGGAAAACATGTTATCCTGGATTTGTTTTAATTAATTATGTTTGACTATTTCATCCAACAGCTGGAAATAGCTTTGAGTAAATATTCATGATAAATTAAAGATATTTTAGAGAGAGAAATAGATATGATATACATTGTACAACTAGACATATAGTTGTTTCCATAAAAAAGGTAGTTAATTTTTACTGTTAAAAGTACCTCTTTAGAATCTTAAGAAATTACATCTTAAGATTCAATTCTTCTAAAAGCTCTTCGATCGGGAAACCGGTTTTAGCATCCCATTTTCTAACTTTATAGTACTCTTTTAGCTGTATATCAAGGTTAGGGATTTTCCCCTCTGTACCTCCTTCTTTTAAAGAAATAGACATAATTTTAGGTAATCGGTCGTTTTTCTTGGTTAAACCCATTCTGCCATTCATCAAACGTTTCAAATTAGTTATTCTAGCACCTGCTTGCATAACATCTTCAATAGTATAATCCCAGCCAGTTGCTAATTCAAGTGCATGTACTGTATCTTTAAATGGAGGCATAGCAAAATGACACATTATTAAAGCATTATAAATTGCTCGGAAATCTTGAACTTTAACAGCAATACGAGCTCCCTCAATATCATCAAATCGGTCTTCGCAAGTTAAATTAATTTCTGGGACTGCTACACCAAGACCCATCTTGTAACCATCACCATTATTATGACAAGCCCCTCTAGAAGAGGTAGCATAAACTGAGGCCATAGAAACAAAAGCTCTAGGATCATGGTAAGGAAGTTCCAAACCATTTACTGTATGAGCTTCATCAGGAACATTGTAATGACTAGCCAAGGCATCAGAACCTTCAGCCAAAAGATCACCCAAACCCTCTCGAGTAGCCATTTTCACTAATAACTCATTAACAGCATCAATGTTACCCCACTTAGCATCAATATTTTGAAGATCCTTGGCAGAAATGATTCCCTTTTCGTAAAGATGAAAAACAAGAGCAATGATTTGACTTGCAGAAATAGTATCAAGACCATAATCGTTACAAAGATAATTAGCTAATGAAATACCTTTCAAATCATCAATTAAAAGATTGGTACCAAAACCTGCAAGGGTTTCATACTCAGGACCAGCTGTTTGTGGTATAGCATATTTTCCTTCATCTATTTTGACTATTCGTCCACACCCTATCACGCAACTATAGCAATGATAACGTTTGATAAGTATGGTTTCTTTCATCATTGAACCATCAATACGTTCTGAATTTTCCATATGCCCTTTATACCAATATTTTACTGCTACATCGCCCCATTTCATTCCCCCTGAAACATATGCACCGGTTCCAAACATTCTTCTAGCAACAGTATTTTCATAGATATTATTTCTCATACTATTACCAAGTTCTTTTAGTCCTTCAGGATCAGCTACGACCACATCTCGAGTAGATGATTGTAGAACAATTGCTTTGAGATTTTTAGAACCCATGACCGCACCCATTCCCGTACGCCCAGCTGCACGGTCACCATCATTCATCAAAGCAGCGACTTTGACTAATTTCTCCCCAGCAATACCAATAGTAGCAAAGCTGGATACCTTTTCAAATCTTTGTTTTAGAATTTTTTCCACTTCAAAAACATTCTTCCCCCAAAGATGGGTAGCATCAATTAGTTCGATATTCTTATCAAAGATCATTAACATTACTGGTTTTTTTGCTTTCCCTCTAAAGATTATTCCATCATATCCTAGGAATTTCAAATAAGCACCAAATTTCCCTCCTGAATTAGCTTCTCCTAAAATATTCGTTAAAGGTGATTTTGCTAATACTACGTGTCTTCCACAATTAGGTACTTTTGTTCCTACTAATGGTCCATTAAAGAAGATAAGTGGGTTTTCTGGTGATAATGGATCCAATTCTTTTGTTAGTTCATTAAAAATTAATTTAGCAGCTAATCCACTTCCACCAATAAATTCTCTATAATCATTCTTAGGAGGATTCATAGTTGATATTTTTTCATTAGTTAAATCTACTTCAAGCACTTTACCAGTATTACCATTTAAGGCCATTTTTCTTCTACACTCACTATTTTTAATATAACAAAGGTATATTTTAAGGTTCTAGTGATATGAAATGATGCTTTAATGGACTTTTACACATAAAACAAAACTCAAAAAGCTTAATTACAAACATAGATTAAAAAATACTAGTAATGTAATATTAGTCATATAAGGAGATATGAAAAATTGTCTGAAATTTTGAAGGAGCTACAGCTCTCACCCACAGATGAGAAGGTATATTTGTTACTTTTAACAACAGGTCAATTAGCGATTTCTGAAATAGCTGCCCTAGCAGAAATTAAGGTAAGCGATGTTGAAGCTAGCATTAATAATTTAGCTGCTAAGGAATTGATCTTCATTAACCCATCTATCATCAAAAAATATTCTGCTACTTATCCTTTAGTTTCACTTTCAACTAAAGCTAAAGGATCATTAGATACCATTAAGAAGATTGGTGATGAGGTTAATGCTCTTGCTGAAGAAAGATTCAATTCATTAGATAAGATTGTTACCAAGCAAAAGGAAAGTATGAAGACTATTTCTACTACGACAAAAGAAGTTGTTAGAAAAGAAACCGAAACATCAGTTATTGAAATTACTACTGAACTTGATAAATTGATAGAAGAAATCAGTCAAATTTTGAACACTGAAAAGCAACAGATAACTTCTATGTCTATGGTTAATACGACTGAATTAAGCAAACATTACCAGGCTGCAAATGAAACAGCGGGTAATATTGTTAGTACATCAGTCAGGGATATAGTTAATTCAATGGCAAAATCTGATGCACAAATAACTAAAACTTTCCATGACTCTTCTGCCAAAGTAAGCGATGCTTGTAAAATTATGGAAAGTAGTGTTCATGCTTCGTTGGATAATACTTTCAAAGAAAATACTAAAACAACTAATGACATTCAATTAAAAATTAACAACTCAAGTGTTTTGTATGATCAATCTGCTAAAGACACTATGAATATTTTCGGACAAGCTGTTCGTGAAGACTATTCTAAAATTATCGAGTTAGTAAATAACAAATTAGGTCTACACGATAAAGAAACCAATCAAATTTTGGAAGAGCGTATTAGAAATATAATACAATCTATGAATGAAATGAATGATGATTTTGCTAAAGTAGTAAAAGATAGATTGTCAGGTATTAGACGTGAATATAATCAGATGATTGACTCTTTCACACGTAACGCTGAAACACTATTTACGGATGCTAATGCTCAAATTGAAGGTATTGCTGCTGCTAAAACAAATACTAATGAGCAAACAATGAATGATCTTTTCAAATTACTTAAAGATAATCTTCAGAAGAATGCTAATGATGCCCGAGAAGAGGTTAAATCTAAAGAAATACGTCTAAGCAATGAGCTAAAGTCACAAGTTGAAAACACTAATAGAAAAATGACTGAAATAAATGACAAGCTTAAATTAGAGTTAGCTAATGGTTTCAATAAAGCAAATACTGATTTTGAAACATCTAAGGCTAATATCACTTCTATTGTTACTCGAGCAAAAACAGATATGAATGCTAAGTTTGTCGAAGCAGTTGATACAACAAGTGCTAGCATTAAAAAGGAATTTGCTGAGAAAGAAAAAGATTTCACTACAATTAGTTCCAAATTAATTGAAGATATAAAGGTATTAAATAATACTAGTGAAGTTAAAGGTAAGAATTTCATTAAGGAAACTGAAGAAAGTGCAAAGACAGCCATAGCTAAAATAGAGATGCCTGCTAAAACACTCTTAAATAGAGGTAAACAAACTGCCCTTAAATTCGTTAATGAACAAGCTAGTCTAGTAAATAGAACTATAGACCAATCACAAGTTGGTATAGAAGATTCCATAATAGCTGAGACAGCTAATGTTAAGAATCAATTCAAAGGTTTTGGTGAAAAATATAAAGAAAATAACAAGACCATTGAACGATTATTAGCAAATATGGAATTAACTTATATGGAACTTGTTCAGAAAATCAAAGATTTACCACGACCAAACATTAATACAATGAGCATTTTAGGTAGAGAAGCCATCTTATCGCAAATGGCAGAAATCTTCAAACGAGTTAAATCAACAGTAACAGTAATTTATCCTAAAATCAGTGATATACCTGTTTCATTAATGGAAAATAGTAATCCTAGAACCAGAATTATTATCATATCAGATTTTGATCCATTCAAGAATCAAGATGTCATTAAAAGATTAATGTCAAAAGAGAACATTCAATTGAAATCACTAGCAATAGGTTCGACAACAACACCTTATTATGGAATTGGACGAGATGCAGAAGAAGGACTTATAGGAACACTAGATGAATCCGGTCAAGTTACAGCGATAACAAGTACTTCACCTGCTTTTGTTGAATTGATTAGTAGTGAAATAATTAATGGTATAATTACACCTAAAACTAAAAGAGTAGTTTTACCTGAATCTCAATAAAGAAATGAAACCTGATTAATTTCAGGTTTTTACTATTTTTTTTTCTCAAAATATCTTATTGATTATTGATTGTATAAGATACCTATTTTTCTCACCCATTATAATCATTGGTTCTTCATCAATCAAAAACAAAACATTAAGCTCATCAGCCAAGCGTTTTAATTGCTTTCTTAAAAGGTAATTCTCCTTATCAGCAACCAAAGCGATAATATATCGTTCCGTTCTTTCTAATAAGATTTCAAAATCACCATGTCTTATCCCTTGTAAAAACCCTCTTTTTATACTAGGACCATTTTTACTTTCACCTATTTTTTCAGTAAAAGAAACTACTGCACCTAAAAATCCTGAGACTAATGTTTCATCTAGTGAACCATATACTTCAGTAAAATAATGCGAATATAATGGCAAACCACTTTGTGCCAATATTAACAATAATATTGGATTAGCTCCTAAATCAATGAATGAAGTCGAAGGATCAATACGAGGTTTGAATGCTGGTTTAATTGTATCGTCATATACAGAGAAGGTCTCTTTTATTAAAGGTTCAATAATAAGACCTTGACTTTCAAAATGATCTATTCTATTAATATAATCTTGAATGATCGTTATCTGATCATATAATCTGAACTCAAGATAAAATTTCTCTAGTCGTTTAAAAATAATTTTAGCTTCAGAATAATTTTTATTTGAAAAAAGTAAAATTGCTTTTAGAAGTTCCAATTCGTTATATTCAATAGATCTCTCATCCGTTTCAATTTGACTAACTAAATCAATTATTGCATAGCGAGCCTTTTTATAATTCCTTTTTGAGGGGTAAGCGATATTCTTTGTAACTAGAACTTTTACCAATTGAATTCCTGCAAGATTTGTCTGTCGAGGTAATTTACTTAATTCAGCAAATTCTTGAGCATTAGCAAAAAGATATTCTGCTTTACTAAAATTGCCTGATTGAAATTCAATCATTCCCTCATAATAGATCAAACAGAATTCTCCTGGCAGATCGCTTCTTCCTCTAAGGAACTTTCGAGATTTCTCGAGATAATTTTCAGCAAGATCCAGATCATCAGATTTTATGAAAGCATAAACAAGATTAAGATAGGTTTTAGGATTTTTACTACCTAAAGTTTCTAATTCTAATAACCTAGTTGTTGCTGTTACTAAATTTCCATAAGCTATTTGAAGATTAGCAATTTTTGATACAATAGCTATTCTGCTTTGTTCATCGTTAATTTTCTTGTATAATTGTTCAGCATGTTTACAAAACTTTATTCCTTCTTCAAGATTCTTTTGTAAACGTAGATTCGATCCAATAGTTTCTAATGAGAATGCTATCAAAAATGGATTCATGAGATTTTTAGCTAAATAAGCAGCTCGTCTATGATGTTGATTACCATTATCTATATCATTCAAATATTCAATTAAATAATTACCATAGTATAACTCAAAAAATATTTCAAATACTTGATTCCCTAGTTCTTTAGCTAGAGAAAGACCATTATTCACTATTTCATAGACTTTATCATAACGACCCATTTCTAAAAGGATTTTACATTCAATAGCTAAAATTTGCTCAGTCAATGAAGACTTAAAGGAGAGTCTATCAATTTGTTCTTCTAGATTTGCAAGAAATTCCTTTGCTGAGAGGATATGGAATAAACCATCTGTGAGATTCCCTACTGCGATAGAGTACTCAGCTTTTACTAAATAAAATTCAATTTGGTAAACTATATCATCAGGAGTAAGATTCATTTCAATAATTCGTATATTAGCTGCTGCTCGTGCCAAAGAATTCTTAGCTATAAGGCCTTTTATTAAAGGAATAATTGTGAAAATATTTTCTGATTTGTTGACAATCTTTTCCAAATCATCTAATCTTCGTATATCAAAGGCAATATTTGCTGCAAGATAATCCAAATTGGGATGTTTAGCTGAAGATGTAAGAACGAAATTAAGAATTCTTTTACAAAATTCCATATAAGAAATTGATTCAGTTTGTTTATGGATATTTAATGCTTCTTGAATTATGGTTATTTCATGTATATCTAGAAAATTACTATAAAATTTGAATTCTCTAGGAATTAAAGATATACCATATTCATTTACTAAATTGTCTAATCCCAAACATCTTCACCAATTTGAAATATTACCATTACTTCATTTAAACATAGCAAGTTCTTAATAAGCACTTATAAGGAGGCAATTTATAGAACACAAATATAAGACAATTCAGATAATTTTTAATTAAATAGTATAATGTTTATAATAATAATTCAAGGATACTTTGTTAAAATTGTTTGATAGGTTGATAAAAAATTGAAAAATTCTCAAAGAAAATTAAAATTCCGTATTTTCACTAGTGTACTAATATTACTTAGTTTAACTAATTTCTTTACTTTGCTAGCAAATGGTGATTACAATATTAAAGAAGGGGATTTTTTCAAATTTGATATTATTTTATTAAGGAAAACAGATGGAAGCAGGCAAGTAATTCATTTTGGTACTCTTACCATTCAAGAAAATGAGTCTTTAAAATTAGAAATTTCCTATCTAAAATTACCTCATATTAAATTTAAAATTACAATAAATGGTTTTTCAGAAGAAACAGCTTTATTGTCTAATATTATAGTTCAAAATAGAAGTTGGGATAAATTAACAACTGAATACTCAACTATGGGGTATGAAATATATGAGGATTCTGAAATCTGGGGGGTCAGACAGAATAATGCCACTAAATTACATATTGATTTTTCAAAAGCAGATGGGGTCTTAACAAAATTTTATGCTTTCAATCAAAGTGATTTGATAAATTTCCTTCATATAGGAGAGGTTGACATTATTCGTATTCAAACAGGCATCAATTATAAATTATTTTATATGATTTTTGGGGTATTTCCATTAGGAGCAGCAATCTACGGATTGGTCATCTATAAAAAAAATAGTAATAAAAAAATTGCTTTATATGAGGCTAAATATAAAAAAGAATAGCCCATTTTTTTTAATAAGAGAAAATTAAATAAAGTACTATTCTTTAGTGTTCCATAACCAATATTTTATGGCTATAAAATATAAATAACGAGGTTTTCTTCCATTGAAAATAGGAATAAATGGAACTGGATTAACAGCGCGAGCACTTGTAAAATTAGTAGCTCAAATTGAGGAATTTAAAGAGCTTGAAATTGGGCAAATTAATGGCCGATCAATGACTATAGATATACTCAAAGATAGATTGCTCTATTCTTCTTCTCAAGGACACTCTAAAATGATCATTGACATTGATAAAGAAAAAAATGAATTGATCATAAACGGAAAACGAGTCAAATATTCACAAGACACATCACCTGAAAATATTAAATGGTCTGAGGATATTGTCTTAGTGATTGAAGCAACGGGTAAATTTAGAGATAGTAGTAAAGAAGCTAGTGATCCTAACAGGCATTTTAAAGCACCTAATAATAAATTGAAATGTGTTCTTCTTAGTGCTCCTGGGAAAGGCGGTATTAAAGATTTCATGTGGCATGCATCTCCAAATCTTGAGAGTGAATTGAAAGCACTTGTAGAAAAGAAAGAGCCCTTTGTAATTGGAGGTGCAAGTTGTACGACTACTGCAACTATTCCAATTATTGATACACTTGATGAAGCTTTTGGTGTTGAATCATGTTTCTTAACAACAATCCATGCATTAACTCGATCTCAAGAAATCCTTGATGGCTCTGCTGGTTGGAGTGCTTTAGATACACAACTATATACAACTGGAGCTACCTCAGCAACAAATAAAGTGCTGAAAAAGAATATACCAATGGATGGAGTTTCTTATCGAACATCAGATAAAGATGGGAGTTACATTCAAATTGATGTTGTTCTTAAGAAGAATATTACTAAAGAAGATTTGATTTTAGCTTTCAAAAATTCAAAATATTCACCATATATTACTTATTCAAAGGTTCAAGTACCACCTTCAAGTTATGTCAGAGGTAATCTAAGTATGGTTCTTTTAATACCTGATGAATTTGCCATTGTTAATAATAATAGAGCAATTATCAAAGGATTATATGACAACGAAGAAGGATACGCAGCTCATTTATTACGTTTAGTGAAATATCTTATGAAAATCATTTAGAAAAAACATTGCAATAGTAGATTAAGTTTGGGTGTCTTATTCTACTATTAATTTTATTTTTCAATCTTAAAAGAAAAACGCTAGTAAGAAAATACTGGTTGCAACAACAATAGTTGTCAATAATGACAAACCAATTATTGTGATCGCTTTTTTGAAATCAGCTTTGATCATTTCTGGATAGTCGATTTCTCCTTGAATAAATTCAGGTTTTGGTAAGCTCTCTCTTATTACTAATATTTCATCTAACAATATTATTCCTCCAGTAGAAATATATGATTTATGTCTGAGTTATAATAGATAAACATATGAGAGATATATTAAAAAAGTATATCCTCTTATAATCTTAAGCAGAAAATTCGTATAGCAAAAAAATACCGGTTAACTAACACCAATTTTAATAATCTTAAAACTAACTATCAATTAAAAACCATTAAAAGTTGGTTTCTCAATGGATACTCAAGATGATTATTTAATAGGCGGAGATGAACTATTTCACGTTCCTAGATTTGTGGATCATTTCAATTATATGTTACAAGATTATACTCCACCAACTGGGAAACCAATTGTCTTCTTTCTTAGCTGTTCCAAATATAAGCCCTA
This sequence comes from Bathyarchaeia archaeon, assembly GCA_035528035.1. Taxonomy (GTDB): domain Archaea; phylum Asgardarchaeota; class Heimdallarchaeia; order JABLTI01; family JABLTI01; genus JABLTI01. Next base: position 104,647 of record DATKZI010000061.1, on the reverse strand, counting down.
TTATAAATCACCCTATAGAAGAGTTCTCAATGCAATGATTGAAAAATCAATAGGTATTAGAAATCTAAGTCATTATTATACTATTTCAGAACCAGCTGTTCTTATCCCTGAAGAATTGGATGATACTAATATTACTAAATATGATTTTCCACCTGAAAAAATGAAAGAGGAAGGTAAACAAATTTTCATAGAAAGATTATCACAAGTTTTACCTCGAATTATTTCAGCTTATAAGATAGGATTTTATATTTTACCCAAACATCATCGAGAGATTTTTGAGAAAGCATTAGTATTAGGTTATGGGAATAATCTAAATACAGAAATTGCCTCAAAAGTTATTTATGCTCCACCAGTAACCTATAACCTACCAAAAACAAAGGAAATTATTTTTCAAGTATTAGAGAAAAATAATTTTAAAATAAATCTCTAGGCGAGTTTAATTATGGCATATAATTTGGAATTAAATGGTTTTGCAGTAGAAAAATCCACATTAATTAATGCCAAGAAATTTATTACCCCAACAATGATGTTAACATATTCTTTTAGAGAAAATAATCCAAGGCCATGGATGAAAATTCCTAATTGCTCTGTTATGACAAATGCTTATGATATAAAACAGAATAATCGTCTTGAGCAAAGAATTAGAAAAAATGGTATACATAAAGAACTTGGATTAAAAAAAGAAATTTGTGTTATGGATTCGGGAGGATACCAATTTATCTCAAGGGGTGAGGAAGAGAAAATTGATCCAAAAGCAGTTATAAACTTACAGAATGCATCTAAAGTTGATATCGCTGTAGGATTGGATTATCCAATTCTTCAAGATTTTTCACCAGAAAAAGCAAAGAAATTTGCAGAAAAATCATTTGCAAATATTAAGCTAGCAAATCAAACTATTGAAAACGGTATTGAGATTATGCCTGTTCTCCATGGCACCGATGCGCAAGAAATTATTGATTATTTTCAAAAGGTAATAAAAATTAATGATTTTAAGATTTGGGGAGTTGGTGGTTTAGTTCCACAAATGAAACAATCTTACACATCTCATACTAGATATTTCAACATAATTGACAGAGTTATCGCAGCGAGAAAACAACTAAATGTCTTAGGTGAGAATAGATTACTTCATGTTTTTGGTGTTGGAAGTCCACTTGCAGGCTTGGTTTTTCTTTTATCAGGAGCAGATAGTATAGAGAGTATTTCATGGATAATGAATGCTAAATATTTTCTAGTTTATCAAGATAAAATTGGTGCGAGGAAGGTTTCTAATAAAACTACTATGTGTACAACTAGTGTCAAGTGGGATGAATATTGCTGTACTTGTCCCATCTGTATTGGAAAAGATTTGGAGGATATAGAGGCACTTATGAAAATTGGTGGAAATGAAGGATTCAAAAATCGTGCTATGCATAATGCCTATGTTTATCAAAGTATTTTGGTGGAAGCAAAAGAAGCATTAGAAGAGAATCGTTTGATCGATTTCTGTAAAGAGAAATTAGGAAAACATCGATTTTTTAAAGGAATACTCGCTTACACCTTGGATAAGTTAGAAAAATACCGCTAACGTAACTATTCATTGTTATACCCTGGCTATGAATGGTAGGTTGAACAAGTTACTGGTTTTACTCTTAGTAGCATCGGAATAATAAGAAGAAAAAGAAGACGTTAAAATGCTGATCTTTCTTCTTTTTTACATTTGTAATTTAACTACTTCTTTTTTGAAGTCTTGAGGATCCATTTCTAAAGAAATATCTATAGTTCCACGTATACCTATGGCGACAATTCGATTTTTTAATCCATGAAGAATAATTTTTCTGTTCGTGAAATTTGCTATAAGTGAATTCGAACAATTCGTATATGATAATAGATTTGATTTAGAAAAAATAACATTCCCATCTTTATCTTTTGGATAAAGACTAGATTGAAAAATCTTTTGCCAATCTCCAAGATCATCCCATTCATCTAGATATTTTACTGTAGCAAAAGTCATATTCGGTATTAACAATCTATGAATGACCTTTGAAAAATCACAGAAAGGACATCTCTTTAGATATTCATCAGTACCCACTTTGCTTTCAATTAATTCACTAATTGTTGTTAATTGTTTTTGAATTACTAGCAATTCATCTTCTTTATAAGGATAGATTTCCTTTAATTGTTCAATAGTAGCATTTTTCCTTTCGGTTATTTGTTGTTTTAAGTATCCTGCCCTAACACATACAACCATTGTTTCAGCAATCATATCATCTTTAGGTATGGTGCCTTTTAGCATAAATTCAACTGCTATATCACCGTTTACCCTAATATAACTAAAAGCGGGATTTTTAGTACCATGAGCAAGCATAGTACCGCTCTTGAATTTTCCAGCTTTAATTTTCTCAAGAATTTTATTAACAGCAACATTTACAGCTGGACTTTGATATTGATCACAAGGTGATAGTATTAAAATATCCTCATCCTTTGCTTCCATTGATGCAGCTATTATTGGATTGCCTGTACCCTTTCCAGGATCTGAAACGATTTTTGTAGGATGATGATTTAGAGAATTTATCTTATCAATTATAGAGGGTGTACCAAATAAGATTGATTTATCATGGGGAATATTTAGTAAGGGCATCAGCAACATAGGAATGCCTTCATCAGGATCTATAGGTATAGTAGGAGTATATCTTTTGTTATCTTTTATGGGAATATTAAGGTCCAATGTTTTAAAAATTGGTGATAACCTTGTTCCACTTAATTCTGAACCAATACCCATATCAATTTCTTTCTGAGTTATTTCCCTTGCAATCATTACTAGTAGTTTCATTTACAAGCACTATATCAAAATAATTTACAACTTATTTTAACATTATCTATACATTAGATAAGAAAAATCATTCAAGATAAAAAATAAAGAAAAAGAAATAGATCTAATTTAAATCAAATCATATCTACTTTGTAATAAACATGATTCACAAATTAGTTCTATTACTATATATCCTGAAACGTTATTTGGTTCACCTATGGTTTCATAACTTGCAAACGTAGCATAGGAATCATTATTATTAATGGGTCTTTTACATTCTCTACAGCGAACTATATCTTCATCACAAAAAGGACAGTAAGCTAAAGTATAATCAATAGGATTATCACAATAGAAACAATGGTACTCGAAGTATGTCTTTCCGGTATGGGAATGGATAGAAATATCTTCTGATTTGAATTGTAATTTTTCATTAGGATCGGTATTATCAAAGATACTTGAAATTAATCGATTGATTGTAGAAACAGATTCACCAGTTAACAAAGCTAATTCCTTAATGTTATATGATTGATTATCAGGTATATTTGATAATAGATTCATTAATTGAATTTGCTTTAACTTCATCCCTGTAATTTTTCTAATAGGAGTCCTAAATTTGATTGGATGAATTAATTTGAGATCAATAGAAGCAAAGATACCAATTAGAACTAAGATTACTGTTACACCAGGTATTAAAATGTAAGTCCCAATAATACGGTCCCAATCATCCTTTCGGAGTGGATTGTGATTATTATTGATTTCCCATAAATCATTTAAAGTGTCGCCATCTGTGTCAACTGAGAGTGGATTTGTTTTATAGATATGCACTTCTTCACCATCCATAATCCCATCTTGATCAGAGTCCTGATTTAAAACATCAGTAAAGTAAATCCTTGCTTCATCGTTATCATTTAGTAGATCGTTGTCAGTATCAGGACATAGAGGATCACTTTTGTAGCGAAAGATCTCTAAACCATCATTTAGGCCATCTTTATCCATATCAGTTACTAGTGGATCAGTTTTGTAAAGAAATAGCTCCCATGAATCAGCAATATAATCTCTATCAGAGTCGGGAAAGATTGGTATTGTCAAATATATATGTACTTCAGCTCCATCAAGCAATCCGTCAAAGTCGGTATCACTACTAAATGGATTTGTTTTGTATATTATTTCCTCAGCATCGGTTAGTCCATCGAAGTCTGAATCAACATCACCTAGTGTAAATATATATGGATCAAATGTTGGAATTTCTGTTATAATATCTGAATCAAAAGGAGGAATACAAGCTAAACTTTCATTATTATATATAGTTGGTTGCTTTGCTACTTCAATTGATTGAGTTGTTATAATAGGTATTATGAAGATCACAATAGTAAGGAAAACCACTAGAAATAATTTTGAAAATAAGTTAGAAGTATTTCCAAACCTATTTTTTTGGCTGATTAAAGTCATATTTTTCATCCCAAGGATTAATTTTTTCCTATGAGGATCAAAATCCTGATTAAATACCCCAATATATTGTATAACTAACATTAGGATTGCTATTAAAGGTTACTAAAATTCAGAAATTTAATTTTGGATTATTAAATTTACTGTTTAACTTCTTTATATTAACCTGGAACCTAATGTATGGTCTATCCAAAGATTTTAAAACAATTTTCGACAGCAACGAGTTCATATGATATTTTACTCATGACAACTAAAAACTATCATTAAAAGTTAACTAATTTAAGTAATTGGTGAATTGTAAATTGGATAAATATTCTCAAGAAGTGTTAATTGCATTAACATCAGATAATTACGCAAAAGCAGTCGAGAAATATCTTCTTTCCTACGATATGTATAATTGGAAGATTTTTACCGAGAATTATTACAAATTAATTCCTTATGAAGCTGAACGTATAATTGATGAAATTATTAAAAAAATGGACATTCATATGATCATTGATATTTTATCCATATCCCATATTATCGGTCAATCTATTGCTTTATCAAATTCCATTATAGAAAAATTCACCAAAGTTAATCTCGCTGGTTATAACGATCTTATTAATGATAAAATCGAGAAATTATTAGACTCACAATTAGCTGAAAAACGTAGGATAGGTCTATTTGCTGCAGGTTATCTTGATAAAGATGAATTTTATGATAAAATAGAAAAAATGTCTAACTATGACATATTGTTCGAGGATGCTTATTTTTCATTAGGACTTATGAGCGATAAAAAAATAGTCGAAGCACTAAGTAATAAGTTCATGACTTTAAATAATAACTTTATTCAACAAACAGCGATAGCGAAAATACTTGCAAAAAAGGGTAATCCCTTAGCTGCACTATGGTTATATCGCAATAAAGAATTCAACTTTACTACACCTTATACAAAAGCAATATATTTAGCACGTGAATTATGTTGGGCAGGAATTAAACCAGCACTATTCCTTTCTCTTAATGATGATTTTATACAACCTATTACAATAAAATTCGTTGAAGTAATTTCAACGATATTTGTTTATGATATTGATTTAATAGCTGAAATTGAGTTGGAAAAAACAGTTAAAAAAATGCTTAATATGCTAAGTGATAACCTATCAATTGATTTACTTAAAGCAATCTATGCAGTTAAAATTGCTGTTGATGATATCTATCATAATTATGATCCATTTTCAATCAAACGAGAAAATAGAACGAACATAATTAATTCTTGGAAATTACTAAAGGATTTTCCTAATGAGAAAATTATTAATTATCTAAGTTCTTTTGTGAAAATTAGTCTTTCAACACATAGCGAAGATTTTATTTTAGCATTACGAATTATTCGTAATTTCAAATTAACTGAATATGAAAACGATATCACCGATTTACTTAACAAAGAAAAGCTCTCAAAAGAACAAAAATTTGAGATGATTAGTTGTTTAGGTCGAATTGGAGGAGAATCCTCAGTAGAATTAATTTTGGATTTGATAAATCAAGAAATTGATTTAAAGAAAAGAACTTTCTCTAGTCAAAATGATGATAAATCACTATCAGATATTGATTTTGTAGATGATTTTGATAATGAATTAATAATAAGTCTAAATCAAACATTTGAGCTAGATATTTTGAAATGGTTTAATACAGATTTCAATGAAATTTTTTATTGGAATGCTTTATTTGCACTAGGAAATATCAACTCTCCAAAAGGATTGCCTATCTTACTAAGGGCTCTAGATGACTATGATCCTAAAATTAGATTTCAAGCTATCAATAGTATAAAACAATTAAAAATAATTAACTCAGCAATTGAGGAGAAATTATTCGATATTGCACAAAATGATCCATATATGAGTGTTCAAAAGGAAGCAATTAATGCATTAGGTCACTTGAATTCAAAATTGGCAATTAATTACTTTATTAGCACCATCTTTAAAGCGATAGAAGATAGGATTTTAGAGTTAGCAGGTGAAATAGATTCTGTGTATGATGATAGATGGGAATTAGCGGAAAATCCTTCAGCTACTGATAAAGAAGAAGAAGAAGAAATCGGAACAACACCAAAAGTTAGAGATGGACTCATAGAAGCAGATAATGTAATAGATAATGATATCTCACGATGGATAAAACGTTTGAATCAATCCTCTTCTCCTTTAATTAGTTCAAAGGATCTTGAACTAAGAGAAGATATGATGGAATTCGATACAGAATTAAGTGAAAATATTGATTATCTTGAAGATGATGAATTATCAGCGATTTATGATCAAGTGGACATTGAAATCGAAACACAAGAAGATGAAGAAGATACTGAAGATGATGAATGGTTGTCCGAACTTGGTGAACAATTTAAACGTATTTCAATTGTTGAAAGTGCTATTGATGCTTTGAAAATAACAATAGCAGATATTCCTTTAATTGAAGTAAAAGAATTAATTGAGCATCCAGTTGATGAGGAATTATACAAAGACGCTTTAATTATTCTTGCTAAGAAAAATAATTCATTTGCAATTAACGAATTAATAGGATTGTTTAGTACATCTGATTTTATAAGAGCAAGAGAAATTGTAGATGTTCTTATAAAAATAAATAGTAATCAGCTAAATCAAATCAAAAATAAAGCTAAAAATTCAATAGATTGGATCTTGAAAGAAAAACTAGTTTCAAAAGATAATTGATTTGGTAAATCAAAGTTCATTTCTCTTATATATTTTCAATTAAATCAAGTACTCGTTTTTTAATTTCATCTCTTATTATTCTATAAAATTCAATATTCTGTCCATGAGGGTCTTCTAAATCCCAATTTTCACTTTTTGTTATGAACCAAGCTGGACACATATTTTCCGCACCACAACCCATTATTATCACATAATCGGCTGTTTTAGCATATTCAAAATCAATTTTTTTGGGGTATTGAGAGGATATGTCAATATCATCTTCTTTCATAACTTCAACTGCATTTGAACTAATTCTATCTGCTGGTTTTGTCCCAGCACTTTGTACTTCGAGAATTCCTTGACCAAAATGCTTTGCATACCCTTCAGCAATTTGACTTCTACCTGAGTTACCAATGCATATGAAATAAGCTTTTTTCATAATTAAAATATATAATAGAACATTTATTATTATTTCTTTATTACCCGGTACTTCTATAAAAACCTTCGAGAAATCTTATTCTTTGGGCAGATTTAGTATATTCATCATCTCTAAATCTTGCTAGTAATAAAAGTCCCATGGTTTCAAAAGCTTCATTCACACCATTGCCAGTTAAGGATGAAGTGTCAAAGAAAGCATCTATTTGCAAAATGCTTTTTAATGCATCAATATCCTCTTTCCAAACTTCAGTTTCAAGATCTAAATCAGATTTGGTAGAAATTAATATTTTTGGAGCATTAGGTTCGAGCTCATCTTTGATGGAATTATACCAATCTTCTAAATTATAAAAACTATCACGACGAGTAGTATCAAATGCTAGAAAGAGCCCTTTTGCGCCACCAGCAAAAGCAGAACGCATGCGAGCAAAATGGTCTTGCCCACCGATATCAAAAATCTGCAATGTAACACTTATATTATTAACATAAAGTCTTTTTATAAAAAAATCACAACCAACTGTTAAATGATAATCCGCGAAGAATTCTTGCGTAGTGATATGTGTACAAATACTTGTTTTTCCTACTGCACCATCACCTATTATAAGCACTTTGAAAAAGGCTGATTTATTTTCTTCACTCACTAATTTTTCACCAGTTCACCTAGATAGTTACTGATTTTTTATCATTTTTCTGTCGATAATTTTCTAATTTAGCATTATTCAAGCATCATTCAACTTTAAAAGTCTTATTTTGTAGGTATTTTTCTAATCAATTCTTAGTTTTAATTTGAAATCTATTTAATGACCAAAAATTTCATTTGGTATAATTTCACCTGGGGTTGAAAGCTGATATTGAGTTATTCTCGAGATAAATGAAATCTTTGGTGCTTTAGTTATTGCTTCTTTAAAGTACCTTAATGATTCATTTTCATTTTTTAACAAACGATTCAATTCACCTGCTAGATACAGATACAATTCTTCGGGATTTTCTTTGAACGTTTTTTGATCTAAAATTTGTTCTATTAAATCTAATAGATATATACGAGATTTTTCTAAATTAGAATCTTTCAATTCACGATAAGCATGGGTAGCTTGTAATGTTATGGAAATTTTTGTTTCCAACATGTTATTTCCCAAATATTCAGCAATTTCTAGAAAACCATCACCTGCATTGAAATTGGTTGCTTTTTTTCCAGTAAAATCTTCAACTTTAGATATTGCTTTTCTAACAATATCCAAATTGATATCAAAAACTCTGAATTCAACTGAAAATGCTGAAAAGCCACATTTAGGGCAAAGATTGTTTTGAAATAATACTGGTTGAGGATCCTCTTGACTTGCGATATATAAATCGCTATATCTAAGTCCAAAAGTATTGTAGCATCCTAACACTTTTGATTGAAAGATTGCTTCACAATTAGGACAAGTAAATAATTCATCATATAATAGTGGCATGTAATTTTCATCCCTTAAATAATAATATTAATCAGGTTTTTCTGTCAGTAAAAATTTCTCTTGTACTTCTCCTTTATAATGATGCGGTTGTCTTCTAACTTTATTTTGTGCTTTTTCAATTTCTCTTGCTTCTTCTGCTAATTTTGCAGCAGCAAACATCATTTCATGTCCTGTTGTAACTTGTGGAATATACTCTAAGCGTTCCACTATTTTGAAACACCCTTCTGAATTAATTTTAGCAACTTTTTCAGCTATCTCAAGAGCGGCTCGTGCTTTTGCTTCAGCATAAGGATTACTGAATTTAGCATATTTTACAGCTTTTTCAGGAGTTATAGTTATCTGTGGTGGAACAAACTTCTTTCCTTCGATTAATTGAACTAACAATTCATCAATTTTCTGATAAATTAAACTAAAAGCACCACCGATTGCTAAAACCTTAATCAAATCACTATTATAGATAGCCATTTCAACAGGATCTAGAAATTCTCTTCGAGCACCAATCATAGCATCAGATTCAACTATAATAAAACCAACTTTATTTTCAATTAATTTTTCTTTTGATTCTTTATTTAATTTATCAGTTAAAACAATGCAAGGGGTATTACTTTGAGTTATTTTTGCAATAACCTCTTGTGGTGCGGGTAGAGAAGCATTTGGAGTTGCAATAATAGCTAAATCATACTGTGATGTTGAGAAAAGATCACAGGCACGCATTATCACTTTCTTTTCTAGCTTTGCTCCTGAGGAAATTGTTTGAACATCAATATCTAATCTATCAGCACGCTCATCTAGTAGCATCTCTAAAAGAACAGAGGAAGCAATATTACCTAATTTTAATATACCAACTTTCTTTATTCGTATTTCTTCTTTTTTGCTCATTTTAACGGATTCCTCAATAGTAAATCATTTTTTTATTAATACTATAATTATGTCTTAACCGTTTTATGATAAAATATCAAATTATAGTAATCATTATCTTAAGAATTATATTTTAAAGATAAATATTGTTATGAACATTTAAAACTAGGAATACTAAAATTCTTTCCATTAAATATTTAGATTTGATAAGCTATCTTGAATATTATTCAACATAATAGGTTTGATATATCTTGGATGATGAAAACACAAGTTCTACTAACATTACTTCAACAATTGAAGATTACCTGGAAAGAGTTCTATTCCTAAGTGAAAAGAAAGGTTTTGCTAAGGTAACAGAAATTGCCAATGATTTAAACATTAGTAAAGCAAGTGTTACTGAAATGATTTCCAAATTAAAAAATCAAGGTTTTGTAGATTTTGAAAAGTATGGTACTATTACTTTAACTAATGAAGGAAAAAAAATAGCTTCAAAAATAAAAGATAGACATATTTTATTGGAATCTTTCCTTAAATTAATAGGTGTTTGCCCAGAAACTGCTAGTAAAGACTGTTGTGTAATGGAACACGATTTATCAAAAGAGACTATCACAAGCCTAAAAAATTTCATCTCATTTTTGGAAGAACCTGAGCAAAGGGATATTTCTGAACGTTTCAAAAGATATCTAAAATAAAGATAAGCATTTACAAAAAATAATTAATATAAACTTTGTATATAATTAAAACTATTTTCTATTTTTTCTTTTGAATCTAATTCGAATATTATGGAATCCTGATAGTTTATACTTTTAAGGAAAGTAAGCAATTCTTGCCAATCTATAGTTCCAGATCCAACTTCAGAATGAGTATCTGTCCAGCCATTAGTTGGACCATTATTATCATGAAAATGTAAATGGAATAGATGTTCTTTAAAACAATCAAAAAATTCATTCATTTTAAAATTAGTTGTATTTGAGTGCCCTATATCCCAAGTAATGCCTAAATTTTCATTATTAATCATTTGAATTAAATCTTTAATTTTATAAGGCGAATAGCCATCTTCAAATTGGTTCCAAGGTAGAAGAGGAAAATTTTCATACCCAATTCGGATATTTTTGGTCTTAGCATATTCAGCGAAATTATTCAAGGCAATCCTATTATTCTCAATGACAATTTCTGGATAATAAGCTCCCCCAGCAGATAATTCTCCTGGATGAATAGTAACTATTGATGCATCAATATCTGATGCAAAATCAATGCTTTTCAAAACTATGTTTTGTGATGCTTCACGGATATGAGGATTAAATGCAGCAATATTGATATCAGAAAATGTTGCATGTACAGTTAACTCTAATCCTAAATCAGCGGCTTCTTTTTTTATAGCACTTCTTTGAAGAGAGTCAAAATTACCCAAGAAACAAAATGGTGGTTCAGCAACTAATTCAACTACTTTGAATTGTTTATCTGTTGCATATTGAAGAAAATCACTTATTGTTGAAATATTACTGAAATTCATAATTAGGGAAATACCAAATTTCAAGAAATCACATCACAATTTTTTGAGTAAATTAACTCTAATTTGATTAAACCGTATTTATTTTGCTGATATATATTTATACTTAAGAATTCTATTAATTAAAATCATTATTAGTTGGTGCTTTTATGTTTGAAGATTATTCAGAAAAGCTAAAAAGAATTTTACCAAAAGTATTTCATGTTGAAGAAATTACAAATTTTAAAAATATGAATAATAAATCAGTTAATGATCTATTTTCATTTAATGTAGAAGAAAATGAATTTATTGTAAGAATTTTGATACGGCAACCAATGGTTGAAAATGAATATTATCGTTTTGAAAAAGAAGCAAAACTTATGCAATTATTCACTCAATTAGGAAAGAATGTTAGTGTTACCAAAGAAAATCAAGTATTTATCCCGGTACCAAAATTAATTCACATGGAATCTAATGATGATCTTATCGGTTATAAATATCTAATAATGGAAAAAATTGATGGAATATCCTTAGAGGGAGTTTGGAACGATCTTTCTTTTGAAAATAAGAAGAAGATAGTTTCTGAATTAGCACAAATAATCAAAGGAATACATTCGATTGATTATGAGATGTTCGGAGAAATTGAAGAATATGATTGCCCAAGAAGATTCTATTCAATGAAAAGTATGTTAAAGTCAAATGTTAGAAAAAGTGTTTTAAAATTAGGTAAGAAAGAATTACTTCCAATTAAATTGCTCATAGAGATACAGAAATTTGTTGAAAAAAATTTAGAGAAAGCAAATTTTAGTAATGAACCTAAATTAGTTCATAACGATTTAAATCCTTCAAATATCCTGATTTCAAACGATGCAAATTTTTCCCTAAAAGCTATACTTGATTTTGAATGGTCTTATGCTGGAGATCCTATAGTAGATTTTTGGGAATTAGAAAATCATATAATAAAAGAAGAAGAATTGAGAGATTTATTTTTTGAAAGATATTTTGATGGTAAGGATTTTAATACACAAGAATTTTCTTTAGAGAAAACTGTTCATAAGGCAATTTCAGCATTAGATACAGTTGCTTTTGGGTGGGTTCATTTTCATCCTACTGAAGAAAATATTAATCATATAAAAAGAGTATTAGAAGAAATAATAACAGAATAATAATTCATTTACTTCCATTTTTAGTTATTTCTTCTAGAATAGCTGTTTCCATAGAAAGTTCGATTACTTCATATGAATATAATTTCTTTAATCGTCGACGATAGTTTATTTCAAATGATATTGTAGTTATTATGATGGTTGTTAAAGGAACAAGGGCAATCAAGAGAATCTTTCGTAATTGACGGAGCTGTAAATTGTCTTTAGGATCCATAGGATCTGTACCAGCATTGATTTCAGACCTATCTGAAAAACCATCCCCGTCCGAATCAGCTAGAAAAGGATTGGTAAAAAATTCAAATATTTCTTCAAAATCAGTTAAGGTATCATAATCGGTATCAGCATTTAAAGGATTGGTTAAATAGATAAGAACCTCTTCACCGTCTGTTAATAGATCATCATCTGAATCTGAATCAAAAATACTTGTTTCAGCTAAGAATTCTCCAAGATTATTCAAATCATCCATATCGTCATCATCTTGTGAATCATCAAATATAAGATTCAGAGAATTTTGATATTCCCAATAATCGGACATTCCATCAGAATCTGAATCCGTTGATATTGGACTAGAACCTATTACTTTGATTTCTAAATAATCATCAAGAAAATCTCCATCTGAATCTTGTATTGTAGGATTAGAGAAATAGATCAATATTTCCTCTTGATCTGTTAGACCATCTCGATCAGTATCTTGTGTTAAAGGATCTGATGAATAAATGTTAACTTCTACTCCATCTATTATTGTATCCCAGTCAGTATCATTCAAGAGCGGGTTTGTATGGGAAGTTTTTATTTCATAACCATCAGTCAAACCATCCTGATCAGTGTCAGCAGAATTTGGATCAGTGCAAAAGATTACTTCATCAACATCACCAATTAGATCATTGTCTGTATCATATTGCGAGCTATACCAAGTAATTGAATTTTCAAAATTGTGAACAATATATAATTGATCGTTTATTGCATTGTATTTTATTATTGGATCAAACTTCTCATTATTGCTACCTTTTAGACGAGTTATCCCGCTCCAAGTTCCATTTGGGAATCTAATAATAAGTGATAAATGTTCTATTTCGTATCTCCACCACCAATTTCCAGAATAACTTCCTTCATAAAATACTAAATAAAGGGTATTATCTGGAGCTAAAGATAAGTCATAAAATCCTGCAGAACCAGTATCTCTCAAAAAATAACCATTGTAGACCCAATTTACATCTTCAGGCATTTTCTCAAAAATTCCAAAATCTGTCCAGAAAATATAACGATAAAGACTTACTTCTGTTGCTTCGTTAAACATTAATTGTAATTTTCTAGTTGAATCTTGAATAATTTTAGGGCTAAACAAGTAATCATATGAAGCTGTTAATAATTTACAAGGTGACCAACTACCTCCCAGAGGTTTTGACCGATAAATTAGCGAAGCTATATTATAATATTCTGTATATTCACAATTCGCTAAATGTAGTGTATCGTCCATATCAAGAAAAGTATAGAAATGATATGAATGAGATGCTTCTTGTGAGTTACTCAATCTCACTGGAATAGTAAATGTGGAGGAAATAGCTGTTTTGTAAGTATAAAATATATGGATAAAATACAATCCTACAGATGAATCATAGACACTTTGTAGCCAAATAACATGCATAGTTCCGGTAGAATCTATAAGAATATCTGGTTTATCCAACACCATCGGTCCAGTTGGTGTGAATAAACCCACAGGTTCAGACCAATTTGTTGGGGTATTTAATTTTTTAAGATAACAAATGGTTGTATCATCAGTCGTTGGTTCAATTCCAACATAAAAACAATAGAGTGTATTATTAGGCAATAAAACTAATTTCGGATCTACCCAATTACTGATGTTGTGATTTATATTTCCGTGTAGTCTCCAATTCGTTTCATTCATTAATTTTGTTTGATAAATCAACTCATGTCTTCCACTAGTTAATTGATAATAAACTAAATGCATAATACCATCCGAGTCAATGATCATACTTGGATCACTGGAATAACCAATTCCATAATAAATAAGCAAATCATCAGACCAAATCTCTGTAAGAGAATAAGTAATGGAATAAATAGAACCTTCTTTTGTGTAAAAGAGATTAGCACGATTTAATGATGAATTTTTAGCTTTAAAAAAGAATAAATTTTTGTAACCATGATCAAGTTTCATTTCTATCAGATTGCTCCAAGACTCATTCACAGCAAATCTTTTACGATAGAATATCTTATAATTAAATCCCTTTAAGTCATTAATTATTAAGTGACAATCTCCAGATGCTTCTTCTATTATAGTAGCATAACTACAAATATGTAGAGGATCATTTATTCTCCCTGTGATATTCAAAATAGATTCATTAGAGGCACATTTAATGTATCTTAATGAATAATAATTATCTTCTTTTATCCAGAGAAGATGGAAGCCACCATCTAAGCTTGTTTCAATATTAATTGTATTGATTGTTTTATCTGATCTTGTCAAGTTTTTAGGAGTAGTCCAAAGTTTGGTATTTTCGTTAAATGTAATAATCATTAAATCTTGAACAACCGTAAAATTATTACTGGTTGACCAAGCAATTCTCAAATTATCATAATCACCAGCAATATCGAATTTTATTGGATTAGTAGAATTTTGGAGATACAAAGGTTCTGGTAGCCATTTATGTGTTGTAATATTAAATCTTTGAAGATGAATTAAACTGTTCCAACCAGGTATTGTACTTGCTTTGCTTTTGGCTATCCACGCAACATTAATTGTATCATTATGTGATATTGTAGCCTTTAAATCATAAAGAACGAAATATCTTGTCGTAGCAAGGAAATTTACTTGAATTGAGGAGTCAATTAAATTATAATATAAATGAAAGACTCTATAATAAGAACCTAGCTCCATGATAAAGAAAATGTGCAATATTTTGTTACTATCAACAATTGCCTGAAGATAATCAGCTGTTTTTTCTATGCGAAATATAGGTTTTGGTGTTGACCAATTTGTTCCATCAGATGTTAATGAATGTGTAAATGTTATAGTATAACCCGTTACGGTAATTACCTCTAAAAAAATACAATAATAAATTCCATCTGAATCAATTGCAACAACATAATCATCATAATAGAGAGAATTAGGTGATACGCGCAAACTTTCACCCATAATTATACCTTCATCACCAAAAGAATTAGTTGTAACAGAATTAACGATAGAATCATCCATATTTTCATCTAAAGAAATTGATTCATCTGCAGTCGAATTATTTGAATTAAGATTTAGGGTAAATCCTTTAGCAGCATAGACTGTAGGAATTATGCTTGAAAAGCTTATAATTATAAAAATAAAGCAAATAATTCTTTTAAAATTGGTGATTTGAGTCATAGATTATCACTTCAACATTTTACTTATTACTATAATTTATTTATTACCTTATTTCTCATTTGAATTAGAAAAGATTATTTCCTAATTAGGATTTTAGAGTACTAATAACTTTCCCTCATAGGAGATAATTTAAAAAATAAAAGCTTTAGTTAGATATTATATTAGAATCATTTGAGAGAAATATAACATGAATAGAACCAAAGCTATCATTGGAACATATGAAGAAATGGTTTCTGAACTTAATACAGAAGCGTGCAAAAAAATGATAGTTATATTTGGTTTGTGTATTGCTATCTTTGATGGTAGAATAAAATCATTCCTTCCTGAAGGAGATCGATTACTCTTTATAAAAAAAGATGAAACATTAATTCTTCATAGTTCGAAAGGAGTCAAACCGGTCAACTGGCAAATTGGTGGTGCAGGTAAAATAAATTATATTTCAGAAGATAATAAACTAGTTGTGAGAACTTTTAGACCGAAAACAACCGAATCCTTGGAAATTATTTTTTCAGATATTTATCAGATCACTGTTTTTGATGCTCATGATAGTGCCTTGTTAAGTGTTTATGGTTCTGAAGCTGATTTATCCAATTATCTCTACAATAATCCTTCAATAATCAATAAGGATTTTCAACCTACTGCTCGTGAGTACGAAACACCTTTTGGTTTTCTAGATTTACGTGGTGTTGACAGAGAAGGTAATATTGTTATAATAGAAGTAAAAAAAAGAAGTGCCACACCTGCTGACGCTCACCAGCTGAAACGGTATGTTGAATATTTTGAAGAAGTTGAGAAAGTTAAAGTTAGAGGTATTTTAGTAGCAAAAGATTTTAGCCAAAAAGTAATGGCTGTTTTACAAGCAAATGATCTTGAAGCAGTAGCTGTTCCTTGGCAAGAAATCTTTCCTTCCTTATCTAGTGAAAAACCAAGTGCTACCTTAGATGATTTTCTTGAGAAAAATAAATAAGAGATATTCTTTTGTAATAATAATGTTTAATAGCTATTTCAAGATTATAATCATTTAATGAGAGGTTCCATAATGTCTGAAACCAATACTAGAAGAAATACTATAGTTTCATTTATTTCAGTATTACTTATTGCTATTTTTACAGTTATCTTGTTGTATCTACCTTTTACTACTAGAGATTATTCCTATCTTTCAGATGAATATTCATACAAAACCTATTATTTTGGTTATTGGGTTCATTTTAAAAATGGTGAATTATGGGCTGAAGGTGGTGCTAGCTTATTAACTAATTTTCTTATTGCTTCACCGATAATGATCATTATTGCTTTGGTTTTTTCATTTATTACTTTACCAAGTATATCATCTTCTTTAACAAAAGGTGACAGCTATTATACTAGACATCGAAGAATTTTCGGTATTTTATTCTCACTAAATGGAATTTTTGGTTTGATAGGCTTACTACTAAATTTAAAATTCATAAATTATTTACAAGAAGATCAGTTTGGAACAAAAATAGGTATAGGATTCATTTTAGCAACTATAATTTTTAGTCTGTATGTATTAGTTGGTATAGGTGTAGCAGTTTATTCCAAAGTAGGAGAAAAAGAAGTATCTACTTCAGTAAATTATGAATTTTAATACTAAACTCATAATTATTTCTGAAGTTAAAAAATTCTACCAAGAACATATTTGTCTACGAAAGGATATTTCTAATAATTACTAAAAAAGAAATACAAAAATAAATTAATTTATTGAAATTCAAATACTTTGCCTTTAAGATTCTAAGGAAAAACGTTATTTATACTAACAAAGAAGTAGAAATTATGACTTCATTTTCACTTGCAGGCAAAGAAGATATTTCAATTGTTTTATGTGGTGCAGCTGGACAAGGGATAAAAACTGTTGAACAATTTTTAACTCAAGTCCTTCATGAAGCTGGTTTCCATGTCACCGCAACTAAAGAATATATGTCAAGGGTTCGTGGTGGAACAAACTCTACACAAATTAGAGTGTCTTCAAAAAGAGTTAGAGCATTTATTGATAGAATTGATATTTTTATACCTTTAAATAAATCAGCAATATCCCGTTTACGTAATAGAATAACAAAAGATACAATTATTATTGGAGAATCTGAATTTATTGAACATGAAATTGATCCTAATAAATACAAAGTTATTGAAATACCTTGGACTCAAATCGCTCAGGAATTAGGCAATCAAATTTATTCCAATATAATTGCAGCTGGAGTTATAACTGAACTTTTCAAAGTTGATAAAGAACTTGGTGAGAAGTATATCACAAGTAGATTCATATCAAAAGGAGAAAATGTCCTTAGCAAGAATATTGAAGCTTTTACAAAGGGATGTGAAATTGCTGATAAACTCATAGAAGAAAAAGACCCAAAAATAGCAATAAAAGGAAAACAGGAAACAAGTAAAGAATTGATGTACGATGGAGCTTCAATTGTAGGTATGGGTGCAATTGCTGGAGGATGTGATTTTATTTGTTCATATCCTATGTCGCCTTCTACTGGGGTATTAATTTTCCTAGCAAAATATTCTCATGAATTTGATATATTAGTAGAACAAGCAGAAGATGAGATTGCAGCAATTAATGCTGGATTGGGTGCTTCATTTGCCGGTGCACGATCACTAGTATCAACTTCCGGTGGTGGGTTTGCATTAATGGGTGAAGGATTGAGCTTAAGTGGAATGACAGAAATTCCAATTGTTATACATATTGCACAACGACCAGGTCCAGCTACAGGTTTACCTACTAGAACAGAACAAGGAGATCTAGAACTTGCATTATATAGTGGTCATGGTGATTTTCCCAGAATAATTCTTGCACCATCTACATTGGAAGATGCTTTTTATCTAACACAAGAAGCATTTAATATAGCTGCTAAATATCAATCTCCTGTTATTATTTTGACCGACCAATATTTTATGGATCTTTATTATGATTTTCCAACTTTAGACATTTCAAATATTGAAATAGAAAAACATGTAGTTGAAACGCCTGAAGATTATCAAAGATATCTACTTACTAATAATGGAATATCGCCTAGAGGCATTCCAAGTTATGGTGAGGGGTTAGTTAGAGCAGATAGTGATGAACATGATGAGGATGGTTTTATCACAGAAGATTTAGAAAATATTCGACCAAAAATGGTTGAAAAAAGGATGAATCGTCTAAAAGAAATCGAGAAAGGATCAATTGCACCATGTCTATTAGGACCTAAGAAATATAAAACACTTGTAGTAGGTTGGGGTTCTACATTCAATGCAATTAAAGAAGCACTCGATGAAATTAACGATGATACAGTAGCATTATTACATTTCACTCAACTTTATCCATTACCAAAAAATACTAGAAAATTTCTTGAGAAAGCTGAGAAGCTCATTATAGTAGAGAATAATGTAACTTCTCAATTCAGTAAATTACTGAAACTATATACTGGTATTGATATAGATAATAAAATTCTGAAATTCAATGGTATGCCATTTTCTGTGGAGGAGTTAAGTAAGAAGATTAAGAAAATCTTGGAGGTTTAAAAATGAGCAACAAAAATATCTTTGATTTAGAAAATGCCAATAATGCTTGGTGTCCTGGATGTGGAAATTTCCCAATTCTAGCAACTTTGAAAGAAGTTTTTGTAGAATTAAATATTAAACCCAAGGATTTAGTTATGGTATCCGGTATAGGACAAGCAGCAAAAACGCCTCAATATTTGAAGTGCAATTATTTCAATGGTCTCCATGGTAGATCATTACCTCCAGCTTGGGCAATAAAAGCAGTGAATCCCAATCTAACTGTAATAGCTGAAAGTGGTGATGGTTGCAGTTATGGTGAAGGAGGCAATCATTTTATCCATACAATTAGAAGAAATCCGAATATTACTAATATTGTTCATGATAATTTCATTTATGGATTAACCAAAGGACAAGCTTCACCAACATCAAGGTTTGGTTTAGTAACACCTGTCCAAATTGATGGAGTAATATTAGATCCATTTAATCCCTTGACAATAGCTATTGGTTTGAATGCTTCCTTTGTAGCAAGGACATATGCAGGAGATAAAAAACATATGAAGGAAATGATGAAGTTAGCTATCCAACACAAAGGATATGCATTACTAGATATCCTTCAACCATGTGTTTCATTTAATAAAATTAATACATACAAATGGTTCAGTGAAAGGGTTTATTATCTTGAGGATACGCATGATTCAACTAATCGTTCTGAAGCCTTAAACCGAGCTGCTGAAACTGATCGTTTTCCATTAGGTGTCTTTTATATAAATCAAAAACCTACATTTGAAGAAAAATTAGCAATTTATAAAGATAATAAGAAACCACTATTTGAAAGAAATCGAGACCTGAAGAAATTTGTTAAAAAATTCCTTTAGATCTCCTTTTTTTAAAAAATAATTTTATCCACCCGGTGAACCATGGAAAGGAGCAAATTTGAACATCCAATCCTCTAATTCATCACTAGTAAGAGTTTCTTTCTTAACAATCGCTTCTAACAATTTTTGTAAGAAGGTATGATGACGAATTTCATCTTTGAGAATTTCACTTATAACCATTTTAATGCGATCATCTTCATTAGTATTGAGAATTTCACGATAGGTTTCAATAGCTTTTGCTTCAAGAGCAATATGCTTTTCAATTGTTGTTTTAATGCTTTCGTAATTACTTTCTTCGATTAAAGGAGTGGGTTCAGATAACATTGCTTTTAATGCTCCTAACAAAAGAGCATGTTTCTGGGAATCCATAGTTATTCCACGAATGAGTTCTCTTACAAGAATATTCTTTATATCTTCAACACTTTGTTTTGAAATATCAATAATTTGTTTTTCTAAAGAAATCTGTTCTGTTAGAAAATCGACTAATTTTTTATCAACCATTTATTTACACCCCATTCAGAGTAAGTAATAATCAATAATAATACGATTTAAATATTGTCTATAAATAAGTTAAGTATAGCAAATAAAAAAGTCTTTAACTAGATTAACTAATTAGTTAAAAAGAACTAAACATTTGATGATATAGGAGAAAATATGTATGGTCGATTTTAGTCCAGATTTGCCTTGGTTATATTTAGTTATATTCGCAGGATTCATGGCTTTTGTATTAGTCTTTGGTTTAACGTTAGCTTTAACACAATCTAAGAAAAAGAAAAAGAAGCTTCAAGAAGCACAACAAGAAGAACAAGTAACTACTTAACTAATAAAAAAGGTACCCTAAAAATAAGAAAGTAAATTTTTTTACTGAAAAACTTTACATTCTTTCTCATAGTTTTTATTAGGAAAAAAGGACTATTCTTTATTTGAATACAAAAGAGGTTACAGAAATGCTTGAGAAGTTAAAATTTACCAAAGAACAAGGTGAAAAAAATCCTTGTGATATTGAAGTTTATGCACTTTCAACATGTGGTTTTTGTAAAAGAGCATTAGAATTTCTTAGAACAAACAAAATCACTTTCAGATATATTTATGTGGACTTGCAAGAAAGTGATCTTAGAATGAAAATAAAAAAGGAATTAACAGATCGTTTTGATGAACGTCTAGGTTTTCCATTCGCCGTTATTAATGGCGGAGAAAAGATATTGGTTGGTTTTACAGAAGAGAAATGGAAAGAAGCTTTTCTAAACTAGCTAAAGAAATAATAATGGTGAAAAAAAATGGCTCCACCAAAAGTAGAAAAGACCAAAGAGGAAGTTAGAAAATTCGTACAAATGGTTGCTGAAAAACAAGGTTGGCATTTACATCCAGATAAAGAATTTTTTGAAATGCTAATTGATGGTTTAATGACCAATTATAATCGATTTGGTTATTATGGTTGTCCTTGTCGATTATTGGAAGGAGATAAAAAAGCAGATGTTGATTTAGTGTGTCCTTGTGATTATTGCGTTCCAGATCAACAGGAATATGGTCATTGTTACTGCGGTCTTTATCTCACAGAAGAATTCTTTAAAACAGGAAAAATGCCAGATGGTATTCCTGAAAGAAGACCAAAAAGTAAATGGTAAAAATAATTTTATCATTTATTGTTTTTTATTTAATAGTTTATTTTGTACTATATTTTCTTTACCAGTAAACCATATCCATCAATTTTTAGTTCTGGTAATGCTGTTCCGCTTGTTCTATTTAATACATTAATTACAGCATCTCTTTTTTCATCTGTTACTAAAGCAATCATATTATCACCTTTTCCAGCACCAGATAATTTTGCTCCAATAGCTCCTGCTAAAAGTGCTGATTTAACCATATCTTCTAAGATTGGAGAACTTACGTCCATTTGTTTTAAAATAGAATGATTCTCATTCATCAAAATACCTAATTTTCTGAAATCAGAGGCTAGTATAGCGTCTTCAGCTTCACTTACTATTTCACCTATTCTAGTAAAAAGCAAATTAGCCATTCTAATATTTTTACTTTCAAAATCTCTTACAGCTTTCACAATAGGTCCGCTAGGAGCTTTAACACCTGTATTTCCGATTACGAAGTTTAATTTATCAAATGGGATATGTTCAGGCTTTTTGCTTTGTTGGAATTTTATTAATCCACCGAAAAGTGAAGTTGCAAGATCTAAACCACTTCCATATCCTTTGATTGATTGATTAATTTCTGTTGCTAATTTGAGCATATCTAATTTAGTAAGGTTAGTTTCAAATTGAAGATTTAACGCACCTAATACAGCAATCATAACTGCTGCTGAACTACCAAAACCGGATTTTAAATCAGATTCAATAACCAATTCAAAAGGTCTTTGATGATAAGTTACTTTCTCAAAAAATGAAGAAATAGTATTTGTTACAACATCTAATTTTGCAGTTGGATATTCTTCTTTGTAAACATTATATTCTTTACTAGTAATGAGTATCTTACCTTGTGTAGGGCTTGTATTCAAGGTAATTTTTATTCTATTATTCACAGCAAAAACTAAAGCTGGAAATCCTCGACTACTTGCATGTTCACCAAATAAAATTAATTTTCCAGGAGCAGAACTTTCAACGGTCAATTTTTTATACTCTCCAATCTAAATCCTCATATTAGAAAAGATGTTCATCAATAATAATTGTTCCATCACCAGGTTTAGCCACAATAATATCTTTGATATATGGAATTTTTCTTAAAAGAGTAGCAATTTCCTCAGCATAAGCAGGTAGAGTTAAAATATGCATATTAGAACCTGTATCAATTGTAAAATAGGCTTCCAAGCCACCATCTCGTAATGACTTAACCAAATTCATGATTGCTATTGTGTCACCTGTCCAAAAAATCATTGAAGGATCAGAGGTAATCGCAACTGAATGCATTGATAAACAATCTCTTTCAGCAGTTTTACCCAATACTGAAAAATTTTTCTCCTTAATTGCTTGCCTTACTTTTGCTAGATTTTCTTCAATAGTTTCTAGCCTTGTTTTAAAGAAAGGACTTGTTTCCATTGAAAGCTTCATTGCTTCTCGAGTGGAGATTTTCCTTTCATGTTTTTCAAAAATAACGATTATATCACGTATGTCAAACCAATTTTTATCAGCTAATTGGATTACTGAAGATTCATTATTTTCATCACTGATCAACCATTCAACATAGCCACCAAGAATAGATCTAGCAGATGAACCTGAGCCTTGTCGAGAAAGAATAGATAGCTCTCTTGGATTTTTTTCTAAACCTAATGCTTTACAAGCAGCCACTGTTAAAGCAGCAAATCCCGATGCTGACGAAGCTAATCCCGCTGCAGTCGGGAAATTATTTTTTGATACTACTTTAGCTTTCAAATTAATTCTAGCTATTGATCTTAACATATTCAAATGCTTGACTACTCGTTCTAATGCTTTCCCATTTTGTTTCTCATTATTTAAAATAAAAATATCCTTGAGATAATCATGCGAAAATTCTACTGTGGTGATTGTAGATAAAGAGTCTATTGTTAGAGAAATGCTATTGTTCATTGGAATGATAAGTTCTTCATTTTTCTTACCCCAATATTTAATCAAAGCTGTATTAGAGTTTGCTTTAGCAGTAGCCTTCATATTTATCACATGCGAGCATTGAATAAGTAAATTTGTTTTATGTATAATTTATATAAATTAAGGTTCTTTTCCTCTTTTATCAATTTTTTATTATAAATATAATTTTATTAGCTATCATTCAAGTTTATTTTGGAAACAGTGAATTTTTTAAACATTAATGTATCTAATATAGTGGCAATATAGGAGATAAGATTCTTGTCTAAATGCTATATTCACTCAAAAATAGCATCTGTTCGTTATTGCTCAAAATGCTCAAAAGCAATTTGTAGAGATTGTGTGTTTGAGGAGATGGTTTCATCTCGAGTTTTACGTTCAACCCGAGTTGATCGAGAAATTGAATATGACTATGATTTCTATTGTCCACATTGTTTCACTACATATGCAGAAGATAAAGGGTACAATCTTGGTTCTCGTGGAGTTTTTTTCAGATTCAAAAAATCTCCCAGTTTGATTGGTATAATTATCCTTTGGGCACTCTTTACTATTGGTTTTATTATTAATTTCTTCTTCCCAATTGGTTATGTTTTATGGGTTGGTTCGATTATTGCAATGATAGTTCTTAAAATAACTGCAGATAAAAATTATAAAAAATATCTAGGAGCGCAACAAATAACAAAAACACCTGTTGCTGTTCAACCATCAAAAAAGAAAGTAGAAGTTAAAGAGAAAGTAGTAGTGAAAGAGAAAGGTAATTTTTGCCCAGCTTGTGGAGCTAATAATCCTTCTGGAAGTAAATTCTGCAATTCTTGCGGGAATATTTTGTGAGGTGTAAAAAATGATACAAAATAGAAAAAAGAAACTTGGTTTAATATTCATGACATTTATTTTAATGTCACTATTTATAGCTTTAATAACACCATCAATAAAAAGTAAAACAGTCTCTGACACCATCACTTTATACCCACTTGACGAACATTTTGTAAGTTTTAAACTCCATGAAGGTGATACTTTATATCTTACAGGGACAGTTCATAGCGGATCCATAGACATAGCGATTTATGATTCAGAAAATTATCCTTCTTCCTATTATTATGAAGAATATTGGAGCAATATCTACTCATCTTTTACTCGAAACTTTGATGCCATTTGGACTGATACATTTTATGTTGTTTTTTATAATCCTGATACAACCGTAACAGCATCACTTTCATTCACTATTGAATCTGAAACCAATTTCATGACTAATACAATAATAAATATCAGTTTAGGAGCAGTTTTTCTAGGAACAGTTTTAGTACTTAATTTCTCTGGTAAGAAAAATAACCAAACTCAGCAATGATTAAAAAAAACAGAAGTGTTAAGAAATTTATTTCATCACTTTTTTTTCTTTTTTACTGGTACAGGTCTAGGGATACTACTAGATTTACTTGTTACTTGTTTGGTTTGCTGTTTTGGTTTAGATTTAATAACAGGTTTTGGTTTCAATGAGCTAGAGGGGTCTGCTTTTCTAATGATCGGTTTACTTGTTGTAGGTTTGTTAGAAACGGATTTACTTGTAAAAGTAGGTTTCATAGAAGTTACTCTTTTCTCTGGTAATTTAGGAACAACCCTCTTTTCAGGCATCTTTTTTATAGAAGATACTGGTTTAGTAATTTGAGTGGGTCTTTTTATTTGGGTTGACTTTATTGTTGGTTTAGATATTGGTCTCGTAACTGAAGATTGAATTGGTTTAGTAGGTTTTTTCATTTGATGAACCTTATTTGGTCTTGAGCTAGAGGTTAATTTTGTTTTTTGTTTAGTCATAGGTCGGGTTCCTTTATTCCTCAAAGGATCCACAGGTTTTCTTACTTTTTGAACAGTCCTAGAAGCTTTTACTTTAGGCTGTTTAGTTTTAGAATTAGCTTCCTGTATTTTCTCAATTGCATAAGTAGCCTCCTCTTTTACCTTATCATCTACATCTTTCTGTTTAGCATATTTTAAAACAGATAATGCTTTTGGATCCCCTATCTTGGCTAATGCTTTTACAGAATTATTTCGAACAAATCTATCAGGATCAGTTTTTAGTGCATTTATTAACGGTTCTACAGAACGTTTATCTGGTACTTGTCCTAAATTCCAAGCAGCTTTTCTTCTAACACTAATATCATTATTTTTCAGATTTTGTATTTCTTGAACAACAGAGATGTTTTGCATTTTAACCACAATCTAACAAATTTTCCATATAATTAGTTATGAACTTCTCATATTTATAGTAATGTTATAAGAGAAATTTTTGTTTTATTAAACTTCAAAATGATTAAAAAAAAATTTTTTCGTTAAAAAAGTACTTGGCTAACTATTTATTAGTTTTTTAGAAAGATTTATTACAGAATTCTGTAATATACATACAGACAATTAATCGTGCTTTGAATAGTAATTATGAATTGTCAGGTGCTTACCTCACTGATAAATTCTGATTATTAGTCACAAAAGAAGACACTCGAACTTCTAGCGATTGATTTGTTGATATACAATGAGGTATAGCTATGAAAGATGTCGCTCGGAAAGAGCTATTAAAACAAATAGCAGAAGGAAGAATTTCTGCTGATAAAGGGTATGAGCTTCTTCAAGATTTAGAACCTGAAGATGAAGAACTTGCACGTTTAGATGAAATCAATTCTAAGGCAATTGTTTCTCCAGAAGCTTTTGATGATATTTCGTCTCAGATCGCTCCTTATGTCAAGCCTGAATTTTTACAAGCTTTGAAGGAGGTTAATTTTGAAGAAGGTATGAGCTATTATGAGCTTAAAAGGTTAATACTTACTAACATAAGTAATGACTATGCAAAATCAATAGCTAAATTTGGGTATAAAAAACTCTCAGATGATGATCTCTACAGTTTTCTCATCTATGGTATCACCCCCGAATACTTGTATGAATTACAAAAACGCGGTCACAAAGAAATTCCTGTTTCTCAATTGATCAAAATGGGTCTTCATGATGTTGAAGTAGATTTTATTGATGACTTGAAGGATCAAGGATATACTAACTTATCACCTAATCAATTAGTTAAATTACGATTACGAGATGTTTCACCCGATTTTATTTCTACGCTAAAAGATCTTGGTTATCATAATCTTTCTGTTAGTCAATTAGTTAAACTTCAAGCTAATGGTGTAACTCCATCCTATATTGAGCAATTAACAGAAATGGGATTTACTGATCTAGCCCCAAGTATTTTATTAAGCTTACATAGTGCAGGGGTTGATAAAGAATTTATCAAAATTGCACGAAATCAATTTGGTAAAGATATCCCTCTCAATCAAATATTAAAGATGAGAAAATATGGTGTAACAGAATCTTTCGTAAAAGAAATGAAAAGTTTGGGTTATGACAATCTCTCTCCTAATCGTTTTGTTGAATTGAAAAAGAGTGGTGTAGACACTGCACCTATTTCCTCTTTAGAAGAGCTTGGTTTCTCTAATATCTCTGTAGATACACTAATTGAACTTCAAGAACATGAAGTTAATCTAAAATATATCAAGAATATCCTTGAGGCTGGTTGTAAAGTGGATTCTATTAGTGATTTTATTGAACTACGTGACCATGAAGTTTCTCCTGAATTTGTGAAAGAAGTCATTGAATCTGGATTAAAAATCAAGAATGTCGATGATATTATAGAATTGCGTGATCATGAAGTTTCAGCAGGATACATTAAAGGAATAATGGATTATGGTTTAGACATCAATGATATAGATGATATAATTGAGCTTTATGACCATGACGTTTCTTTACAATATATCAGTAAACTCAAAGAATACAACATTGACTTCGATGACATTGATCAAGTTATTGAATTAGCAGATAATGATGTTTCTGCCAAGTATTTGATGAAATTAAATGAAGCTGGTATTGATTTCAAAGATATCGATGATCTGATTGCTCTTGCTGAAAATGATATTTCTCCAGAATACATTGTTGGTCTTAAAGAAGTTGGATACAAATTCAAGGATATTGATGCATTAATTGATTTAGCTGAGAACGATATTTCTGTCAATTATATTCTCGAACTAGAAAAACTTGGTTATAAAAAACTTGATTTTGATGAAATCATAGAACTTCATGAAGCTGAAATCGATGCTAATTATATCAAAAAAATCAAAGAACTTGGTTTCGATAAATTGAGTGTTGAACAGCTGCTAGAATTCCATGAATATGAAATCGATGCTGAATTCATTGAAAAATTAAAGAAAATAGGTATCAAAAATCTTACACCTGAAAAAATCATTGAAGCTAAAGAAAATGATCTTTTGGATTTCTTTGACTAAGTATCCTTAAATGGTAAAGAGTGAGTACTTCACTTTTTCCTTTTTTCCCTTTTTTATCAAAATTACTTTTTTAACAAATATGATTTTTGTTAGCATAGCGAATCTTTAAATTTATAACAGTCTGAGTATGGGTAATATTTTTGTGATTAACAAAAAGTCTCTATCAAAATAAAGAAGCTGTGATTATTATTTCAGAAGAAGTGCCAAAATCAGATAATGAAATAAATGATGATTTTTTCTTAGATGAAGAGATAAAATCACTTCCTTCTGAAGAGGAAAAAACTGAAAATAAAAAAGGACTTTTTGGAGCTATTTCTATTACAAATTCAACTGGAGAATCTTTTTTCAGTACATTCTTTCCAGCTTTTGCTGCTTTAGCTGGTTTGAGTGGAACATTATTAGGAGTTATAACCTCAATTAGAAATCTTTTAGGAAGTCTATTTCAAGGTCTTTTTGGTAGACTCAGTGATAAAATAGGTCGAAAATATTTCTTATTCGCAGGCTTTACTGGTAATTTTATTGTTATTTTTCTTCTGCTTTTTTATGATAAAACAATAATGATAATTATAGTTTCAATAATACAAGCTATATCGATAAGTATAATCGCTCCTGTTTGGAATGCTTCTTTAGGTGATATCACAAAAATAAAGGAAAGAGGATTTTTTATTGGTAAAATATCCGCTTTAGGACTTGTTATTTCAGTTGGATTGCAATTACTAATCACAATTGGCTTTTATTTAGCTGATACTGTTCTTAAAGGTAGAATAATTTTAGGTTGGGCAATTAACATCCCAGAAGATATCCAATATAAGATTATTTTTGGAATCGCAGCTATTAATTACCTTATTTGTTGTTTTCTAACTTTAACATTAAGGGAAACAAAGAAAGTAAATACTGATTATAAAATACCTCACATTTTAGATTCATTTAAGGATCGCTCTTTTAGGAAGTTCTTAATTATCAACTCAGTAAATGGATTAGTGATGTCACTTTCATGGCCTCTTTATCCTCTCACTCAAGTTAAAATTCTTGCGATGGATTTCTGGGAAATCTCAATTTACTTTGCAAGCTTTACAGTCTTTATTGGTATAGGGCAATTAGTTGGGGGGAGAATAAGTAATCGTATTGGTTGTAAAAATTTGATCGCAATTGGTAGAATTTCACTGTTTATCTTTGGTCCTTTATGGATTTTAGCTGTTTTTTACGACTCGTGGTGGTGGTTGTTAATAGAAGGTGTAACAACAGGTTTTCCTGTTGGTTTAGCATTTGTTGGTATCAATACTTATGTTCTAAATATTGCTCATGATGACTTGCGTGGAACATATACCGGTTTAATGCAATTTTTCTGGGGAATAACAACTTTTATTGGTTCCTTTATTGCTGGTATAATCTCCGATGCACTTACAAATAATCTTGGATTAGAAAACATGGCTTTTATTATGTTTGGAGCTATTGCAGGCATTCGATTAATAATTTCATTGGGATACTTATTCATCGACGATAGCTCATCAAAAACAATTGTTACAAAAATGAGTAGTTAATCTATTTTCTAATAGAAATTTTATTTTACTTTATATAATAAAGCAAATAACTTTTTTTTATAATAAATCATCTTTAACTTGATAATAATAAATTATATGTTTTAAGTGATGAAGATGAAATTACAAAATGAAACAGCTATTATAACAGGATCGACAGAAGGAATAGGGAAAGCCATTGCTGAATTATTATTAAGTGAAGGTTGTAAAGTAGCAATTTCTTCACGAAGTGAAGTAAAGGTTAAGCGTACATTAAATGAATTGAAAACAAAATATGGAGGATCTGTAATTGGTTATCCATGTGATGTAACCAAAATAGAAGATCTTCAGAGATTGGTTGACAAAACTATTGCTGCTTTTGGTTCTATTCGTATACTAATAGCTAATGCTGGTATTAATACTAAATACGGTCCCTTTAGCTGTATGTCTTCTGCTATGGTTGATGAAAATGCTAAAGCTATTCTTGGAGTCAATTTAATTGGTGTTATGAATACTATTGCTGCAGTTATGCCTACAATGAAGAACCAAAATTATGGAAGAATCATTACCTTCTCAGGTGCTGGTGTTGATAGACCCATTGATAATATGTCAATTTATTCTGCCTCTAAAGGTGGTGTAGTAACATTTTCCGAATGTCTAGCATTAGAATTTAAAGAGAATTTTGAAGATATAAAAATAAACATCTTCCAACCTGGTATGATTAGAACAAAACTAACTACTAGTGTAGAATGTGTGCCAAATTGGAAAACTAGTGAAGATATCAAAGAGGATGTTGAATTCGTTCTAGAATATCTTGGTGGAGATATAAAAAAGAGTACAAAGAAAATCATTCCATTTGTCTTATCTAAAACCAAAGCAAATGGTAAAACATTCAGAGGATTTTCTCTTTTTAAACTAATTATTAAAGCAATTAAAATGCAAAGAGTATTAAAGAAAAGAAAGGATAAGGAATTAGTTTAGATAATACTTTACTGTTATTATTTTTTATTTTTCTTAATTTCTAGAATATCTCTTTTTTTCGTTTTTTTTGTAACTGAACTCATTTTTTCCTCATTAATTATTAACTGAAAAACATCAGGACGTGAATAATGACCTACAACATCAAAATCAAAGCGCGAACGAGGAATAGCTGTTAGATCTAAATCAGCATAAAGAATTCCCGCTTTATCATATAATGGTCCATCTAAAACCTTTCCACTTGGATCAATAATAATGCTACCACCACGACATAGAATTTCCGGAGAATTTTTTAATTCATCATAACAAGCTAAATCTTTTGGATACATTTCTTTAGTAACAAATTGATTGCTTGATAGAACAAAACAACGTCCTTCTAGAGCAATATGCTTCATCGATGCAATCCATTCATCTCGAGCATCTGCAGTTGGAGCAACATAAATATCAATACCTTTCGAATACATTGCTGTTCTTGCTAATGGCATATAATTTTCCCAACAGATTAATCCACCTATTTTGCCATAAGGTGATTCTATTACTGTTAATGTACTTCCATCACCTTCTCCCCAGATTAATCTCTCAGAACCTGTAGGTTTTAATTTTCGATGTTTGCCAAGTAAAATTCCTTCTGGACTAAAATACACAATTGTACAATAAAGAGTTCCACCACTGAATTCACTATCTTTCTCAATAATCCCTACAATAAGGTAGATGCTGTTCTTTTTTGCTACGTTGGCTAATAGTAAAATATCTTCACCAGGAATAGTTAGTGAATTTTTCCAATAACGAGCAAAATCCTGTTTACCCTTATCTAATCTACTACCAATCTTTGTTCCAAAATAAAGACCTCGAGGATAACCGGGAATAAATGCTTCAGGGAATAACACAATCTTAGCTCCTTCTTTGGCAGCTTCAGTTGATAATTTCTCAATCTTTGTTATACAAGCTTCCTTGTCCATTATTTCAGATGAATCTTGTATAACAGCTACTCGAACAGAATTACTATACTCGACCATAATAAACAAAAATAATCTTTTAGAAGATAAATAATTAGTGGTTAAAAATACTTAGAAAAATTAATTTTTGCTAATTAATGAATTGTTTAGAAAAATAAGGTAGTGAATTGAGCATTTAAGCTAAATTCACAGATTATTGTTTTACATGTTTATCAAGAAATGAGATTATATCAGAGATAACTTCATCGCGAGAAGTATCATTTAATGTTTCATGTCGAACATTTGGATAGATTTTATAAATAACTTCTTTCAAACCCAATTTATTATATCGTTTGACTAAAGGTAACAACCATTTGCCACTTTTATTTACTTGATCTTCATTACCACGAATTATAAATATTGGCAAGTCTTTTGGGATTTTTGTCTCAGTACCCCAAAAACGAAGCAAAGCTTTTGATGTTTCATAGAAGAAACCATTTGTTGGTCTGAAACCACACATCGGATCATCATTATAAGCTGTAACAACTTCGGG
The DNA here is from genome assembly GCA_035528035.1 of Bathyarchaeia archaeon. Taxonomy (GTDB): domain Archaea; phylum Asgardarchaeota; class Heimdallarchaeia; order JABLTI01; family JABLTI01; genus JABLTI01. The sequence continues at coordinate 72,725 of DATKZI010000061.1, read as the reverse complement.
TATCGTACATATCCAAGCATTTCGTATATTCAATTTCTTATAGGGTTTATTAAAAGGTTCAATTGCTAAGTTATAAGCTAAACCAGCTTCAGACTCTTTACCCTTTCTTTTGATGATAAATTTACTTAATGGAATAGAGATTTTTAGTAAAGGTTGTGTACCAAAACTTCCACTTAAAATTATCCCACTTAAGAGATTACCATATTGCTGCATAAAATCTTGAACTATAGCACTACCCCAGCTATGACCAAAGAGAAACACAGGTAGTTCCGGATAATCTTTCTTCATTATATCAATTAATTGTTTAAAATCGAGTATAACACCGTCCCAGCCATCTATACCCAAAGAACCTTTTATCCCATCTTTACCTATGGTTTTCCCATGGCCTCGTATGTCTGGAGCATAACAAACATATCCTGCTTTTGATAATGCTTTAGCAAAATAATCATACCTCAATGAATATTCTGCCATACCGTGAAAAATACAAAATAATCCTTTAAGAGGAGTATTTTCATCTGGCACCCATTTGTTTACAAAGATATCCATCCCAATATGATCAGTAAAAGTAAAGTTGCTGTATGTCATATGCGATTCTAATGTGAATTGCTAATAAAACTTTTTGATTCAAATAGAAAAAAAAGCTAAAAAATTAACATATATTAATAAGAGAAATGATTTCTTTATTCATTGAGAGAAGAGGAAGATTTTCTTATGGATCAACTACCTAGAAAATATCATCATGAAGAACCACCTAAAACATCAGGTGATGAATTTTTATTGCCTATTATGTTTGGTATTTTTCTTTTAATAATTCTTGATATTGTTATTATTATACTTGTAAAAAGTGATCCAACTTTAGTTATAATTACTATTGCTGTTCTTGGTTTATTGATCGCAGTTAATTCAGTAATCATTACTGCGCTGATTATTATTCGTAAAAATAAAAAAAATCGATTTAAAATACTTGAATTCGATGATGAGAACTTGCCAAAAATCACAGATGAAGATATGGAACGTTTTATAGGGGTTGAGAAAGAACCTAATTTGCTTAGACCGAAAATTGTCATAAAGTCATCTATTATTGAAGCGGGTTTTAATCAAATAGATTTAATTTATTCAGGTGATATAAAAAACAAACATTGTATTATTTGTAAAATAGAATTAAATAAAAAAGATATAATTTGGAAATGTCCATATTGTGTAGCTCTCTTTCACAAACAGCATTTCATAGATTGGATTTCAGAAAAAGCTAAATGCCCTGTCTGTCATGGTAAAATAACTATTAATGCATAAGAAAGGAATATAGAAAAAATTGGTCTTTTGGTCAATTGTCTCTAATAATACAATTATTTTTTAATTTTAGATTTAATGGTTTTAAGTGCTTTCTTAGCACTAATGCTAATTGTTTTATTAGCGTCTATAGTTAAATCTTGTATTTTCCTAAGAGCTTTGTAAATATTATCTTTTGTAATATTGTATTGTATTCTTTTTCTTTCCATTTCTTGACTAATACCAATAGGAGTTTCTAGTTCTATTCTCGATAGAAGTTCAGCTTTTGGATCAAATGGTTTTTCTAATTTATTAAGACCTGTTTCAAAATTATTCTTAAGTACTATCCACATTTCTTTATTACTTGAACATTTAAGTATAGTTAGCAAACCTTCAATTGGATATTCCTTAAGAAGTTCACTGATATAAAAAACGATATCAAATAATAAGTCATATGATGGATTCTTATCAATTATTTCGCCCATTTCTACTAAAAATTCTTTTGAATCAATTCTTTTCATTGATTGTAAAATTTCATTCTGTTCCTGTTCATTAAATTCAAAGATATTCTTAGAAATATCTTTAAGAAATGGTTTTGCCTTTAAACCAAAATAGCCTAAAATTTTAATTGCGCCATAGACTCTTTTATTTTCTTTACTTTGTAATTGTTTTTTTACTAGATCGAGCTCAGAAGCATCAATAGTAATGTAATCTGATTTCGTCATACCTGTGATTTTTACTCCTTCATCTACTTGGTCAAATGATACCCAAGGGGCATTCAAAAGATCATCTAATTTTTTAGATTTATCATTTAATTTTGTCATAATTGTTTATTGTTTTACTTAATTATAAATTTTAATAGTAAAAACAAACTAAAGAAATATTCTCTGATTAATACAAATACTTTAATAAATTTGTATCTTACAAAGAGTATCTCTTTATTTTAACAAAATTTTTTTAGTTTGTGCAGGTGGAGTAAATTATGAAATATAGAAAGTTAGGTCGTACTAATTTAGATATAAGCGAAATAAGTATTGGTACTGAATGGTTAGCAAAAAAGAATCCAGATGAAATAACATTAGTACTAAATAAAGCAATTGAGTATGGAGTAAACTATTTTGATTTAATCTTTAATATGCCTGATTATCTTCATAAGATAAGCAAGGCAATCGAAGGTAAAAGGGATAAATTGATTCTTTCACATCATTATGGCTCTTGCTATAAGAATAATAAATATATGAAAACAAGGTCCATCAAATTATGTCAAGAAACTTTTGATGAATATCTAAAGATTATGAATACAGATTATGTAGATTTACTTTTCATTACTTTTGTTATGAATGAGAAACAATATGAAGAATGCATTAAACCGAATGGTGTTCTTGATAAAGCCTTAAAATTGAAAGAAGAAGGGAAAGCACGATTTATCGCTATGAGTACACATAATGCTAAAGTAGCAATAAAAGCTGCTACAAGTGGTATAATAGATGTTATTATGATCCAATTAAATCTTGCAAGTAATGCAATGCCATTTAGACAAGAAATGCTAGCTACCTGCGCTGAAAATAATATAGGACTTATTGCGATGAAACCTTTTGCGGGTGGCAATCTTTTGAAAGCTAATAAAGTAGTTTCTTTGGGTGGTTACAAGATAGGTGCGTATGATATACAAGGTGATAAAGACTTTTCAAAGAAGAAAATTGCTGAAGATGCAACAGCCATCAAATGTTTACACTATATTCTTTCTCAAGTCGGTGTTTCTGCAGCTGTTCCAGGAGTATCGAATATAGAAGAATTAGATGATTGCATGTCATATTATTCTGCTTCAGAAGCTGATCTAGATTATTCGAATCTGATAAAAGAATTTGATGAATATATTTCAGGTGTTTGCGTTTATTGTAATCATTGTCAACCTTGCCCAGAAGACATTGATATAGGACCAGTTTTTCGTCTCTATGATTTGGCCAAGATTGTTAAATCTGATGAAATAATAAAAGAATATAACACTATGAAAGCTAAGGCTTCTGATTGCACAGAATGTGGAATCTGTCTTAAACGTTGTCCATTTGAAGTTAAAATTATTGCACAAATGAAAGAAGTTGCTAATTTTCTTGATTAGTGATTTTTCTTTTTTTTCTCTTAAATTTAAGTAAATTTTTCAACTAAATTATAAACTCTAAAATTTTCTTTTTAAAAGAAATAGCTAAATTAAATCAATTAATTATTAAATTAATTATTTAAATATAATAATAAATTAATTGATTATAAAATATAATTAAATCTATTTTATAAAGTAAATTACTTAATTAGTCACTTTTCGCAAAACCCTTTTAAGTGTTTTTCACTATGTATAATATATTAGATCGGTATATATTGATATGATAATGCTATTTACTATCATTTAGTGAAAATATCTTATAATCATGAACAGCAAAGATTTGATATTATTATGCTCAATTAAAGTATAAAATTGAATTTTCACTATATGTCGATTTTTATTTAATATGAGATTTATTCAATTAGAAGATGATTAAACAACAAAATAAAGTAAGATAATTAATTTATGAGGTGAAATAAAATATGGTATTTAGTATATTCGAAAAGAAATCAAATGTTACTTCAGATATAATGTGTCCAGGTTGTGGTAATGAAATAAAGGAATTTAATATAATTGAATCCTTAAAAGAAAAATCACAGCTCTGTTTCTACTGTAATCGAAAATCAATTCCCAGATATTAATTTCATTTATTTTGATTCATTTATTTTGAATCAAATTAACTCCTTTTTGTTTAATTATTACTTAAACTAATATTAATTTATTAGAAAGTTCAAAAATATTAGATAAACTAATTTTGTTCAATTTTTTATCGATCAAAAAATACAATGTCTTAATGTATATAAAAAAATGAATACAATAAGACATGAAGAATGCTTTACTAGAGAATTAATACAATTAATTTATTATGTAATAACCTCTATTTTGGGAAAGATTCCTTTCTTTATCAGTATCACTACCAGTGATGCTAATGCAAATAGAATTAACGCTATGCCTGACAGAAGTAATTTAGCAGCCGTACTAGGCGTATAGGCATATTGTGTTGATAAATGTATTAAATAAAATCCACCTGAGCCAGTAATCATAAGTATACCAGCTGATATCCCCTCAAATAAAGTTTGATTATTTATATCGCCCTTCCATATAGGTGACGGTTCACCAGTAACCGGATCATTTACTAATGCATAATTTACATCTCTGCTTAAGAAATAAAACCCACCCATATAGATGAAAAATACTCCTATAAGCATTAATGCTATTATATAGCGATGATTGATTGATTGCGGTATTTTTGATTTGAATTTTACACGCCGCAACTGGTAATCGGGTCGTCTTACAAAAGGAGCGAATGGTAGATTTGAGGGCAATCTTTCCAGGAAATTCTTTTTAGAATCCCCGCTCGTTTTCTTCTTTTTTTCGCTGTTTTTTGACATTTGTTAAAAACAACCCCCCCTAATCGGGAAGATATTATGGTTCAGCGATATATTTAAACATAATTAAAAATGGATTTTTCCGACATAAATTTCTGATAACCTATCTTTTTACCAGTAAAAATAAAATAGTTTATTAATAAAAATAGAAAGGAATTGACTAATATGTTGAACTTTAGTTGTAATTTAGGTGCCAAATGCTGGCAATGGTTTTTCTTTACCTCCTAAATGATACTAGTTTCAACATGTAAATTTTAACCATCTTTTGGAGGTTTTCTGATTGTTTTGGCAGTGTAAATTAGGTAAATTGAAAAAATCATCAACAAATTTTCTAATTTATTTTGACTTTAAGCAATTCATTTCACCACTAAATTTTGGTTATCAAAAAATTGACTCTTTGGAGTTCAATATAAGGAGGTATATGTAATTTGCATACTAAAATCATATTAGATGAAAATGAAATGCCAAAAAATTGGTATAATATTTTACCAGATTTACCTAGAGAATTAGAACCACCGTTACATCCAGTAACTTTGGAACCTTTAGGTCCACAAGATTTAGCCCCTCTATTTCCAAAAGAAATTATTAAACAAGAGGTAAGTCAGGAACGTTTTATTCCTATTCCTGAAGAAATTCGTGATATCTATCGACTCTGGAGACCTTCTCCACTCTATCGAGCTAAACGATTAGAGAAGGAACTGAAAACTCCTGCAAAAATATTTTTCAAAATGGAAGGTGTTAGTCCTCCAGGCAGTCATAAACCAAATACTGCTGTTGCTCAAGCATACTATGCTATGAAAGAAGGTGTGGAACGATTAACAACTGAAACTGGAGCTGGGCAATGGGGTTCAGCTCTTTCTTTTGCATGTAATCTCTTCGATCTTGAGTGTATGGTTTACATGGTTCGCGCTAGCTATGACCAAAAACCATATCGAAAGATAATGATGCAGACTTATGGAGCACAAATTGTTCCTAGTCCAAGCCCTCTCACTGAATCTGGTAGATACTATCTTGCTCAAGATCCTAATTGTACAGGTAGTTTAGGAATTGCTATTAGTGAAGCTGTTGAGGATGCTATGAAAAATGAAAATACCAAATATTCTCTTGGAAGCGTTTTAAATCATGTAATGCTCCATCAATCAATAATAGGTTTGGAAGCAAAAATGCAATTTGAAAGTATCGATCTTTATCCAGACTCAATTTTTTGTTGTGTTGGTGGTGGAAGTAATTTCAGCGGTTTTTCCTTTCCTTTCCTTGCTGATAAGCTAAAGTCCAAAAAAAGCGATTTGCAAGTAACTGCTTGTGAATCTTTAGCTTGTCCTTCGCTGTACAAAGGTCTTTTTGCTTATGATTTTGGTGATAGTGCAAAATTAGCCCCAATTGTTAAAATGTTCACTTTGGGTCATGATTTCATTCCGTCACCAATACATGCAGGAGGATTACGATATCATGGCTGCGCGCCTACAGTTTCACTTCTACATAAACATGGTTATATTAAATCTATGGCGTATACACAGAATTCCACTTTCAACGCGGCAGTTTTATTTGCGCGAAATGAAGGGTTCATTGTTGCACCTGAAACAGCTCACGCTGTCAAAGGAGTAATTGATGAGGCACTTCTATGTAAAGAGAACAATGAAGAAAAAATTATAGTTTTCAATTGTAGTGGACACGGATACTTTGATCTTTCAGCATATGAAGCATATTTTAGTCAGCATTTAATTGATTATGAATATCCTATTGAATTAGTGGAGCAAGCTATTGCTAGTCTACCTAAAGTTTAGGGATATTCTCTTTTTCTTTTTTTATAAAATAAAATAACAAAATTAGGAAATAAATAATTAAAAAGTTAAATTCAAAATCTTTATTACATTTTTACCCTTGATATTAAGTATGAAATCATCAAAAAGATTGAAGATTATTAGAAATCAATTAAGACAATTTCTTTTACCTGTTACTATATTTCTTTTATTTTGGATCATCGGTTTTATAGCTATTTTTGTTGTAGAAGACAACAAAAATTTTTGGAATATTTTGCTAATATCTATGAGTATAAGAAAAAGTGAAACAAATCTTGGGGTTTTTAGCTTTTATCAATTTATTTGGCAAATTTTATTTGAAATATTAATCATCAGTTTTATTTTAAGTACTTTACAAGAAGTCTATGGTTATAATCCAATTATGAGTGCTAGAAAAAATGCTTCCAAACGCAAAAATCACACAGTGGTTTTAGGGTATAACCATCTTGGCGAACGAATAGTTGAATATTTACGTATGCACAAACAACCATATTCGCTCGTAGAAATTGAGTTAAATAAGGTAGATGACCTAATACGTTTTAATCAACCTGTTGTAGTTGGTGACTATACAGATTTTGAGATAATTCAACTTGCGGGAATAAAACGATGTAAAGAGGTTTTTTGTGTAACTTCTGATTTACGACGAGCATTGATTGCTGCTAAAAGAGTTCGAGAAATCAATCCTCATTGTGATCTCTATATGCGGATGTTTGATGATCACTTTCGTAAATATCTAGATGGTGAACCTTGGAATGCTTTTACCTTTTCAACTTCTGATTGGGCTATGGAATCAGTTATGGAATGGACAAAGAATATTTCTGAAAAAGAAAAAATAGTAATTCTAGGAAATGATAATCTAGTTTCAAGAATAGTCGAATATCTTGGCAAAGAACTTAAAGCAACGGTTTACCTTTTTGATCCAGAAATAGACCCAGATATTTACAACGATCTTCCTAATGTTCATTCTTTTGCTGAAAAAATTCAATTCATTGAAAATTTAGAAGACCATTTTGATATGAGAGAAATAAAACAAATCTATCTTTGTTGGAATACTGAGGAATTATTCTCAGATGCTATCATCCTTTCAGTTGCTATTAGAAAACAATATCCATTTATTGAAATTTATACTCGTATGTTTGATGAAGAATTAGCAGAAATTGCCAAAACAATTGATGCAACCACCTTTTCTACCTCGGCATATGCTTTTCAAATGTTGCAAAAACAAGTCAAACAAAAATCAGGCATTTATCCAAAAACTCCTTGATTACTAAACTAAATTTTTCCTTTTTCTTTTAATTTTATTAAACTTTAGTGGAAATATTATGGATTTTTTTAAAAAATATAAGGGATAAATTTAAATTCTCCATATTATTCTATTTAGTAGCATTAATGTAAAATTAATGTTCTTGGAGTGTTAAAACTTTGAAAGTAAGTAAAAAAATATTATTTTTCACAATAACTATGGTTTTAATGTCTTCGACAATCATTGCTTTCGTAGATAATCCAATGGTGCTAATGACACAAGCTTCAACATCGAAGAAACCAAAACCACCTCCAACACCTGTGGAATGGTCAAAAGCTGATCTTCCTCAAATCTTACCATGGTGGAATGATATCATTGATGTTGAAAAACAACCTTACACTGGTGCTGGAACAGTAGTTGTTGTTATTGATACTGGATTAGTAAGTAATTGGCAAGATTACTTCCCACAAGAAAATATTCTAACAGACTATTGTAAATCCTACACACAACTTTTAAACAAAGATAGTGTTGCTTGGAACGCAGATACAGAAGGTCATGGCTCAGCTGTTACCGGAACAATTATTGGATACAGATTGGATTCTGATACTGATTATTGGATTAAAGGTGTAGCAGAAGACGCTAAAATAGTTATGTTGAGATGCCTTTATTGGATTGGCGGAACACGAAAAAGTCAAGTCACTCCTACTGAAATGCTAAACAACTGGGCTGAATGTATCAATTACGCCCGAAGTTTACATGCTGGCGCTCTCTCAAGTCTTAATATGATCGTTTCAATGTCCTTAGGCTATGATGAAACAAATGCTCTTCTTGATGCAGCCATAAATGGTGCGGAAGCAGATGGAATTGTTGTTTGTACATCCGCAGGCAATGCAGGGCCAGGCGCTGATACTACCGCTTATCCAGCAAACCTCGCAGATGTAACATCTGTTGCAGCTTGTGGTTATGTTGGACTCACTGAAGCTTATGGTCTCTCAGGTATTGGAACAGACTTACCTGAAGAAAATTTCGCTAATGTATTTCTATCAGAATTTTCCTCTCGAGGAAAAGTCGATGTTGCTGCTATTGGTCAAAATACTGTTTTACCATTCTCTGACGGATATTATTACATGAGCGGAACTAGCTTTAGCTGTCCTCAAACATCAGGTGTTTTTGCTCTTATGTTTGAAGCTTATGGTTCAATGTCTGTTGCTTGGTTAGAATCTCACTTACAAGACACTGCTGTCGATCTTGGTTACACTATTTACGAACAAGGTGCCGGATTTATTCAGGCTGATGCTGCTACATCTTAAGCAGCATTTTATCTTTTTTTCAAATAATTATTTAATCTCTTATGTTTATGTGATTTTGTGATTTAATAATGGGAAAACTCGAATTAACTAGTCCTGCATTTAAGCATAATACTTTGATGCCTTCAAAATATACTTGTCAAGGTGAAGAAATAAATCCTCCTCTCAAAATCGATGGTGTGCCAAAAAGCGCTAAAAGTTTAATATTAATTATGGAAGATCCAGATGCACCAATTCCTAAGGTTGTTGTAACACATTGGGTTATTTGTCATCTCGATCCTAAAACCAAAGTAATAGAAGAGGGAAGTAAATTGAATGATGCTATTGTGGGTAAAAATCTCATGAGACAAAATAAATACTTAGGTCCTTGCCCACCATGGGGTACACATAGATATATTTTCACTTTGTATGCTTTAGATGAAAAATTACCATTAACAGTAAGAAGCAAAAAGAAAGACGTTTTAAAAGCAATAAAAGAGCATATTATTGAACAAACTGAATTAATTGGACTTTATAGTAAAAAAAAGTAGTTTGAATTTAATCATTCAAACTATAACATTTAAAATCGTAAATATTGATAATGTTGAAGACATTATTAAAATTGTAGCAAATAATACTACAAAAATCCAAGTCTTTCTTTGCGCATAATATCCAGCAGAATTGATAACTGCATAAATACAAAGACCGCTGCTTATAAGAAATATATAAGCACCCCAAATTAAATCAATAATAATCAAAATACCGCTAAGAATTGCTAATATTCCCATTAGTATTTCTGCTGTTACATGAAAGTAGATAGTTATTGGTTCATCCTTTAGCTCAGGTATCTGTTTTCGAATTATTAACATAAGCCATAAACCGACTATTGCTATACCAATTATAATTGAATAAATTCCTGAAGTTAATCCTAATGCAGTTGTAACGACCATTTTAATCCTTTTTCTTGTTTTATATTTAATTTTTAATAGTTACTTCCAGTTAGAGAATTGTGAAAAATTTTTTTGTATAGAGAGTAATTACAAGTCTGATTTTAATACATCAGTTACTTTACTCATGCCAAAATATGTATCGATTGTTAATCCCAATCTAAAATCAGTTATTTCATTTTCTTTTAATAATTGCATTAGGAAAGTAACTAAGCTTGAATATAGAATATCATCAACACCCATAAAACATAGTAAATGATATTTTACCGAATCATCATTGGATGTAACAGATGAAACATTATAAAAAGGTAATTTTTGTAAAAGTAAGGCAAGTTTTTCTAAGATTCCTTCTTTGTTAGTATTACATAGTAAAACTAGATTTAATGGTAAAAAAGTGTTAACCATCATTTGTGGTATTATAACATTTTCATTAAGTAGTTTGGTTCGTATAATTGAGAGATTTGGTGCATGTATTCCTAATAAATTAGCTATTTCTTTTTGAGTTAGAGAGTAATTCCCAACAAGGCCTTCAATAGTATGTAGTTCTAAATCAGTTAATTCTTTTTTATCAATAGTGGTTCGTTCAAAAGTGAGTCCTTGTAAATTAATGAAAGTTGGATGTTCCCTATTAGCAGATAATTCTAAATAAGAAGTAGCAAAATCAAAATCCCATCTTTGCTCAGATATATCAAAGGACTCAAAATCATAACCAAATATTGGATTTGAAATTACTTCATAATACATTAATTCCTTACTTTCCATTGGGGATAATAACTTAATTTGTTCAAGTAATTTGTTTTTTATTTCTTCTCGAAGAAAATAATATCTTAGGTAATATGCTTCTCCCCATGAGAATATTGACTGACCATCTAAAAACGATTTGAAATCATCAAATTTCTCAAAAATCTTTTCATTTTTTGAGATAAGAAAAACACGATAAACTCCTAGCTTTAACCAATTTACTTTAGTAGTTATTCGCAGACCCATTTTAGCTTTCAATCTTTGAAGATGATTATAGACTGTTGCATAGGCATGATTTATCTGTTCGGTAATTTCTTGAGTAATTAAAGTAGCATCGTTCGAAAGGGCTTGCAATATTTTAAGATCTATTGCATCTAATTTGGATTTGAAACCAACAATACTTAACCTACATAATCTATTGAATTCAGCTATCGAAATTTCACCCGGCCTATTAGCTGTAATTTCAATTTTCTTAAGTAGAAGTGGAAGAAATAATCCATCTGTTATTCTATCGTAGTAAAGAAAAGAGAAAATTGGTCTATAATTTTTTGTTTTCCAACTATTAGATGAATTTGTGCAACCTGTTGCTTTTTCCCATAGTGTAAGGCTTATCTTTGATCGATTATTTTTTAGATATTGAAAATAATAGCCGATATCTTCCTTAATTATTGAAGGTATAGATTCTGGAATATATTCTTCAAATTTTTGATTGGTTAAAGTAATAAAATCTATTTTATGATATCTCTTTGGTGCTTTTTCCATAATTTGATTTATTTTACTTGATCCACGTCCAATTTTATTCATTTTTTATTTCTGTCCATACTCATTATTCCTATAATAGGGAATATTTTTTATATTGAATTTCCCCATATTTAATATAAGTGTTATTGTTAGTTTATTTTAAATTTTTTCTTGAAATAAACTATCAAATTAGGAAATAGTGAATTTTTCACTAGAGGGGTGTTTAAAACGAATACAAAAACAAGAGTTTTTATTGGTCTGTTTTCGATTGTTTGTTTATTAACAATTGTTAGTATAACAAATTATTCTAATATTATAGCTAAAGAACTTTCAGTAATGGACACAAAAGACCCAGGTAATAGCCTAGGTCCAGGAATAGATCCAAGTATTAGTCCAAGTAAAGTACTTCCAGTAATAAATACAAAGGACCTTGGTAACAGTCCAGGACCCGGATTAGATCCTGGCAATGGTCTAGGTTCAGAATTTTCAGCAATAGATACAAAAGACCCGGGCAATAGTCCAGGTCCAGGATAAGGTTCTAAAATCTAGTTATATAGATAAACTAGTGTATAGACTAATAATAGATGATAAGATAAACCATCATCACTAAGAGTTAATTAAAATTAGATATTACAAATCATGTAATATCTATCTTATTTTTTTATTTTCAATCAAATGATGATACTAAATTTAAAATTTATACTAGAAATTTAAATTATAATTACTTTTAATTTTCTATTCTAATTATTTTTATTTCAGATACTTAATCTTTTTATAATTCAATACATTAATTGTTTTGAGGGATTATTATGACTTCGCCTATTGAAACGGAAATAAATTCGCACAAAGATAAGAAATCAATTCAAAAATTCATTCGTGTATTACTTTTCTTTATCCCTATAGTAATAATTCTTACAATTAGTTTTGCTTGGTGGCAATATCCTGAAAAATATGAATTTTTTCAGGAATTTGTTAGTAACTTAGGTGGTAATAAAAGTGAGCTTGGTTTTGATAACCAAATTTCATCACTAATAATGATTATTGGCTTCGGAATAATTAGTCTCATTTCACTTTCAATTGTAATCATTTATTTCATCAAAAAAGACCTCCGATACAATATTTCAAAAGCAGTTTTTGGTTTATTCCTAGCTATTGGTGCTGCGGGTATAGCAATACCACACGATCAACCCAATCTAAACATTGTTCATGGTATTGGTGCATTTATGTTTATTTTAGGCTTCACTATCTTTAATTTCATTGCACAAGTTCTTAGATTCATTCAACGAAAAAAGAAAATTGCTCATAGAAAAATTGGATTAGCAATGGATATCACTGTAAGTTTGCTAGTAATTTTTGCTATGATACTTTTTATACTCTTTTACATATTAGAAAGGGTTGCAAGTGGTCATGTTCCTATTTTTCTAGCAGAATTAGGCCAAAAAATGGTTTTAATTGTAGATTGTATTGCAGTATTTTTCTTGGATAATAGAGATATGTAAAAAGCATTTTTGTAACAAATAGAAAGAGCATCAATATTTTGATGCTTATTATTTTTTTCAATGATTCCTATTTGTAGTCTTCTCTTACTGGATAAAATACATCAATAATATAACAATCAGTTATTGCTTTACCAGAATGTAAAACATTTGAAGGTACAATAGCAATCGAACCAGCGTTTACTATTCTCTTATCACCATTTAGATCAAATTCGAAAGTTCCAGAAACAAGATTAACAATCTGCTCATGAGGATGTTTATGATCCGGTAATGAACTACCTGCAGAAATAGTCCAATGAGCTATTGTAACATTGTCAGAATGAACAAACTTTCCGTTAAAGCCAGGAACAACCTCTTTTTCAGTTAAATTCTTTAAATCTATATATGTCATTTTTAGTACACATCTTTTTTTTCTAAGTATTTATTCCTTCTTGATTTAAAAAGAATTTATCTAGATATTAATAATTATTCAGCTTGTTTCTATATTAGTAGAAATTTATAAGAATGGTTAAAGAAATAAGAAAAAGGGTAATCAAAAATGAAAGAATATTCTATTAAACAATTACAAGAAATGATGGATACTGGTGAAATTACTGCTAAAATTTTGGTTGAACAATTCTTGAAAAGAATAAAAGATATTGATAAACAAGGTCCAAAAATCAATGCTATTATCGAATTGAATCCTGATGCTTTACAAATTGCTGAAAACTTAGATAAGGAAAGAAAAGAACAAGGTGCGAGAGGGCTCCTTCATGGTATACCTATTGTTATAAAGGATAATATTGACACTGCTGATAAAATGATGACAACAGCAGGTTCTTTAGCTCTTGATGACCATTTGGCAAAATATGATGCTTTTATAGTTCAGAAATTGAGAGATGCAGGAGCAATCATTTTAGGAAAGGCAAATTTAAGTGAATGGGCTAATTTTCGTTCGAGACGTTCCTCTAGTGGATGGAGCAGTAGAGGTCGACAAACTAAAAATCCTTATGTTTTAGATCGCAGCCCATGTGGTTCGAGCTCTGGTTCTGCAGTAGCCGTTGCTGCTAATCTTTGTGTAGTTGCTATTGGAACAGAAACAGATGGTTCTGTTATTTGTCCCTCACAAATAAATGGTATTGTAGGTATTAAACCTACATTCGGTCTTGTTAGTCGTTCAGGTATTATTCCTATAGCTCATAGTCAAGATATAGCTGGACCAATGGCTAGAACAGTACAAGATGCTACAATTTTATTGTCAGTTATCTCTGGTGTAGATGAAAATGATAAAAGCACCATAAATACCAAAGAGAAAATTGCTAAAGATTATACTGAATATTTAGTGAAAGATGGATTAAATGGAGCTAGAATAGGCGTTGCTCGAAATTTCTTCGGATTTAATAAACAAGTAGATGAGTTAATGGAACAAGCCATTACAACAATGAAAGAGTTAGGTGCTATTATTATTGATCCTACAAATCTTGAGACAATTCAAGAGTTAAGAGATCCTGAGTATGAAGTTTTATTGTATGAATTTAAAAATGATTTAAATGAATATTTAGCTTCTCATGAAGTAGTTAATGAAAATAGATCTATGAAAGATATAATTGAATATAATGAAAAGAATAGAGAAAAGATTATGCCATATTTTGGGCAAGAACATTTCATTGCTGCAGAAGAAAAAGGTCCTTTGACTGATGAAAAATATCTAGAAGCATTAGAGAAATGTAAGCGAATATCTCAAGTAGAAGGTATTGATAAGGTAATTACTGAACATGAATTGGATGCAATAATTGCTCCAAGTGGTGGACCTGCCTGGACAATAGATCTACTGAACGGTGATAGATTTTCAGGTGGTAGCTCCTCTGCAGCAGCTGTTTCCGGGTATCCCAGCATTACAGTTCCTTTAGGATATATTCATGGTTTACCTGTAGGTATTTCCTTTTTCAGTGGAGCATTTCAAGAACCAGTTTTGTTAAAACTTGCATATGCATTTGAACAAAAAACAAAAGCTAGAAAATCACCTGAATTCATACCTACACTTCAATTACCATAACCTCTCTTTTATTGGAGAGGTTAATAAATAATAAAGAATTAAAATTACTTGGAGAAGATTTACAGTTATTTAGTTAGTAGCTACTGGAATGTTTGTGAGATGGTACAAAATTCTTTTTTGAGTATCTTAGAGAAAATTAAATTTATTGAAGAAAAAGAACCACTTTTAGGTAAACTTATGTTGCCTGAATTTGATTCTTTTAGAATTATAAGTAAAGAAGCACAAGATTGCTTGTACATTCTTGAAGAAATTAATAATATTACTCGTGATTTAAAATTATCAGTTGAAGATATTAAACCTGTAATTCTTAATCTAAAATCATTTCAAAGTAAATTGAATAATTATTTACCGCACATGTCATCTTCTAATGAAGTATATAATCTTTTAATAAAACTCTACCGTAATTCCCAAGAATTACTCGCAAAATCACAATATATTTCAGATGCAGAATTTGGTGGAATAATGAGTGATTACAGTGATGCTATCTCTGTTAGGAATTTTTCATTTAGTCGTTTCTTTTACTTAAATGAAACATCATTCCATGAATTATTGATTTCTATCTACAATGTAATTTTTATGTTTGAAAAGAATGGTATTTCTCCTTTGAGAAGTCATGATCCGTTTAAACCACTAATAAATGATATAATAGATTTTGTCAAATTATTTCTATATATATCAAAAAATTTTGTTCCTTATCAAATGTATGCACAACCACCTTCAGCTTTTGAGTCAATAGCAAAGATTGGTGAAAAAATAGCTGCTCATTTGAATTTGATCAGGGTTTCAAAAGCTTTGATCAATTTATATGGATTAATTACAGAAGCACTTGATGGTTTGGAAAAATTAGCTCTAAAATATCAATCGAAACCTAAAAAGAAATTTAACATTGATGCATTATTCTTTGTAAAGGATGGCATAGAAGAATTAAATGAACTACTTCAGAAAACTAGCAAATATATCGATTAGTATCCTTAAATTAGTAAATCTGAAAAGATTATAACATAAAAATCATACATTATTCTATTTAATCTAGGTGATGAAATTGAAGAAAATTCTAATTGATGAAAATGATGATAATAAAAAAGCTCATTATTCCCCAGCGATTATACACAATAATATTATTTATGTCTCTGGCCAATTACCTATTCAAAAAGGTGAAACAAAACCTAAATCTAATAATATAAAAGAGCAAACTCAAGTAGTTCTTGAAAAATTAAAAACAATTTTAGAAGCAGCTGGTAGTGGTAGAAACAATGTTTTACGAACAACAATTTACATTTCCGATATTTCTTATTGGGATGAAGTAAATGCAGTTTATGCTGATTTTTTTGGTAATCATCGACCAGCAAGAACAATAGTTCCTGTAACTACTTTACATTTTAATTGTCTTATTGAACTTGATGCTATTGCGTATGTAGATTGAAAATTTGGTAAAAATCAAATCACATATTTAACTGATTGATTTCTTCGTCGTAAAATATTGAATCGTTCGGCATATTGAACATCACAATCCAATCCTAAACTTCTTCTACGAGTAACAACACTTTCTATAACACCTGTCCAACCGTATGTATCTGCATAACATTTAGTTACTTCTTTAATTTTATCAATTGAATCTGTAACATCTACATAAATTGATGGCAAAAGAGAACGCTCATCATAATATTGAATAATTATGATATCTTCCCGATGAGGTTTATGTGGTTCAACTACTCGAGGTATTCGAGCCATCTGAGCAGCATCAATTAAAAGTTGAGCAATAGAACGATGATCAGGATGTCTATTATAACTATTCCAGGTGATTATAACATGAGGTTTAATTTCACTTAAAATGACAGCTAATTTTTTGGCATTTTTTCTTGTTATTTCAACTTCGGTGTCTCCGAAATCCAAAAACATAACTTCACAACCAATTATTTTTGAGACTGTTGCTGCATGTTCTTCTCGAGCAGATACTATAGTTTCTAAGGGAACATCACCAAAGAAGGAAGTCATTTCGCCATGTGTTGCGAAGCAAAGAACTACTCGATCTCCACGAGCAACATGATTAGCTAAAGTACCTGCACAACCTATTTCATCATCAGCATGGGGAAAACAGGCAAAGATAGTTTTTTTATCGTTCGAATTACTCAAGACATTCACCAATTTTAGCTTAATATTTTTATGTGCATGTAAATCTTTTACTAGAACATAAATATGTTGAAAAATCAGATTTTATTTTTTTATTTAATTAATCTAATTTAATCGATTCAAGTTTCTTTAATGATTTTTCATAATACTTATTGAAGTTCCAACTATTTATTTCTTCATTGAAAAATTCATAAAGAATTATGGGATCTAGTTGAGGATGTTTATGCCAAATTTGAATGAATTGTAAATCAACAAGAGGTCGTAATTCATAGAAAGCGTTAACAAAATCAAGTAATTCGTCATTTGGTAAATCAATTTCACATATAATTTGATTTTTCTTTCCATAAACAAACGCACAAGGATAGGGTATCGCTTTCAGAAGATCAAGTATTATATCCATAGAAGTATTAGCTTCAATGATACAATCTAAGGTCATTAACTCTTTAAAAGGATAAAATCCTGATCTATAACCCTTAATAATACCATTTTCCTCCATAGTCTTTATACGTCTACTAATTTGAGATTCCGAGAGTGTTAATTTATCAGCTATTTTTTTCAATGGTACAATTTCGTCAGTATAAAGATTAGTTAATATTTGTATATCAAGGAAATCAAATTTAATTTTATCATGAGTTTCTTCGAATTTTCTAGTTTTAATTTTATTATTACCTATTCTCTTTTGTATCATTTCTTTCCAAAAATTCCATGTCCAGCTCCAGTTCCCTTCTTTATCAAAGTAACTAAAATTCCATTCTAAATTAACAAAATCAATTACTTCAGAATAAAAATAATCAATAATTATGTTGATTTTTTTCAATTCTTTTATTAGATTAAGAGATTGATTTTGTAAATCTATTATATCTAAGGTATGAACATAAAAACCACTAAATTTTCCAGTTGATGGAACATACCAAATAGCTGGATTAACATCTAGAATTTCAAATAACTGCGAAAGATATTTAGGATTTTCTTGTATGAAAAAGAAACTCTCACGCATACCTAATTTACGTTCATGTGTAATGATAATTTTCTTTTGAAAAATCCCTTTTTCTCTTAATCTTTGTAATCTATATCTAATACTACGAGCAGGAATGTCAAGTAACTCACTGATTTTCTCTGTGGAAATTTTATGTTCTTTGTCCAAGATACTAATTATTTGTATGTCTGTATAATCAAATTCTTTTATTGTTGGATTAGTCATTAGCATACCTCAAAAAATTGGAAAAAACCTATCGATAGATAGGCCAATTATATTCTTGAACAATACTAAATAATAACTCAATATGAAGTAACTCAGCACCAATACCATTAGACATAAAAACGGCTCCTTGTCCAGTAGTTGGACTACCGATC
Source organism: Bathyarchaeia archaeon (assembly GCA_035528035.1). Classification (GTDB taxonomy): domain Archaea; phylum Asgardarchaeota; class Heimdallarchaeia; order JABLTI01; family JABLTI01; genus JABLTI01. Next base: position 54,199 of record DATKZI010000061.1, on the reverse strand, counting down.
ATCATACAAACAGATCCGGGAGAATTTGTTCCAGGATGAGTGAAGAATAAGTCTTTATCTAATTCTATCAAGAAAATACCTAAACCTTGACCAGTCCATCCGAAAAATTTATTCGGATCTATTGCTAATTGTGTTGTTAACATTTTCTTTATAAGTGCTTGTGAAAATACTTTTTCAGATTTACCATTATATGCAAGCATTAACTCTATTACAAACTGAGAGAATTCTTGAGGATTGGTTATTAACCCAGCATGTCCAACTGCAGCATAATCTGAACCAATTTCATATGCGGTACCCGTTTCATCATGTGGACGAGCCATTTTTTTCTTTTCTTCATCTGATGGATATTCAAACAAACTATTTTTCATTTTTAGGGGTGAAAAGATCTTTTCTCGAACAACCTTTGATAATGATTTTCCATAAATATCAGTAAGTAATTTTTCAATTATGATATATCCTAAGTTTGAATATTGATGGTTTGTTCCAGGTGTATATTCCACTACTGCAGGATCATTTTTTGCAGGTGCTTTTCCATTCAAAACGTCATCAATTGTAGGTTTTCCTTCAGCTTCTATATTAAACATTGAATCTGGGCGATTAATCCCTGCTTGATGTGTTAGAAGTTGTCTTAATGTCACTTTTGAGTTCTTTGTAAATTCATTTTCTGGTATCTTCCAAGAAACTAATTTATCGTTTACTGGTTCATCCAAATCTATTAGATTTTTATCAACTGCTTGTAATGCAGCTATAGCAGTGAAGGTTTTTGATGCTGAGCCAGCTTCAAAGAGAGTTTCAAATGTTATTTCTTTTTTGGTTCGATTATCTTTTACCCCATAACATTTCATCCATTCAAGAGCAAAATTATTGATTACTGCAATAGAACAACCTGGTACGTTCAAAGCCTTCATTTGTTCTGAAATGGTTCCTTTTTGCTCATTATTAGGTCTTGGTGGTCCTCCATCCATGATTACTCCAGGTAATCCATTTTCAACATTACTTATTCTTTTCTGAATATCTATTTTGTTTTTTCCGAAAATTGTTATATTTTTTTTATCCATATTATATTTCCTCATAAAGTGATATAATACAATATTTGGCAAATAAAATATATAAATATTGCCATTTATAGCACAATCATTTTCTTAGAAAATACTTGTGGAGTAAATCACTAAAAAGTAGATTAGTACTAAACGGTAATTAACGGTTTTCAGACACCAAAATGTGATTTTATTTTAAGCTATAAGATAGATGTCTAAGTAGAAAACAAGGAAATTATGCATTACAGATTTATATGGAATAAAAGATTCTACCGTAAATTAATCATCTTTTAGTAAATCTACTAATTAACTATTTAATTATTACATTAAAATTTCAACAATAACAATATGATTTACTTTATGTTTTTTTGATTTTTTTATCAAAGTTGTATGAGTGGAGAATCAATTTACAAATTAAAAGTGCACAAGTTGTTTTGTAGATTTCTTGGGAAAAAGTTCATTGATAATTACCAATTTCTCTTTCTTTATTTTCGCATTAGTAACATAAATTAGATGTTCGATTGTTTTATATCCTATGAATAATTGGGTAAAAGAGTTGATATCAATTTCCAAATCAGCTTCACTTTTCTCAATTTTTTGACACTTTACTTTTCCATTTTTAACTGTAAGTTCAAAATAACCATTATTCCATTCAGCATATTTATCATGTATCAAAAGAGTAATGGAATCAGCTATTGCTTTTGGGTAATCAAGAGCTTCTAAAGCACTTTTCACATCAACAACGCGAAACATAACAGAGGGTTTTATTTCTATTTTAACAGCATATTTTTCAATAAAATTAATGAAATCTAATTCCTCATCAATAACTCTCCAGCGAAATTCATTTGTTTGATCGGTATGTTTTTTGATAAAATCTAATATTGTGAAGAAAGCATCTCTTGTAGTAACTATAACTTCACTAATATCTAATGCTGAATCCCACTGTCCGGTTGGTAATTTAGTTATTCTTGATATGAAATACCCTACAAGTTTACCATTTAAATCATAAACACCATAAACTTGGTCCCTTTTTCTAATCATTCTTACTAACCAAGTCTTTTCATCAGAGAAATGTATGAAATTATATTTCTTTCCAAATTCATTTCTTAATGGAACAAGTTTATCAAATGTTTCTTCTTTAGGTATTTCTTTTATTTTTAAAGCAGTGAAATTATCAGGAAGTAAGATTTCAGAGGGAGTACATTTCAAGTTTATTGATTCTGATCCTAAAGCATAACCGAATTTTTCATAATAGGGAAATTTAAACGGATACAAACCAGACATAACATAACCATTCTCTTTCATTTGTTTAAGTGATTGCAAGAATAATTCACGAACATAGCCTTTCCTTCGATATTCAGGTTGTGTTGTTACATCAGCTACTGCACCGAATTTTAGCAATTTACCTCGAAAATATGCTTCCCATGGGAAAGTTATCCATGTACTAACAAGCTCTCCCTCCTCATTATAGTAACCCCAAGCATAATTCAAATCGATTGTTTCTTGATATTCCTTTACTTCATTTTCTGGATCTGGTTCTTGCCCCGCCCCAAAACAATAGATCATTAATTTATCAACTTTTTTCAAATCATTCTTACTAATATTTTTGATTGTCAATTTTTCCACCAAAAGATATTCAATTGTTTCAAATTAGAATTCAAAGAATAAAATTATTTGTTTTAATCAAGTAAAGAAATAACAGATGATTTAAAATTCTTTTTCGAAATATTGAGTAATTATTGCAGCAGTTTGTATGGAATCAACTTTCTCTTTATCAAGTATTTCTATATAAGACCCTTTTGCAACCTTTTCAGCAATCAATTTTGCTTGAGCAACCGGATGAATCTCATCATTGGTAATACCTATAGCTAAAATTGACCTACTTACTTTTGATAAATCTTGAATAATTTTTAGCTCAATTGAGCAAATTAATCCAACACGCATTTTTTCCATATCTGTATGCTTCAAATTTCTTAAAGAATTTTCATAAGTCTTGGGTTCTTTTCTTCGTTTTCGCCAATAAATTATCGGAGCAAAAAATTTTATAGAATTCATTACTAATCTAAAGAGGAATTTCCTTTGCGCCAAATGTATTCCATTCACCTGATCTAAGAGCATGCCCAAAATAGCCAAAATAACCAAATCCCTCGACTAGGTATCCTAAAGCGACTACGATCAAACCTGCAACAGTATTCTTTAGTAAAATTTTCTTTAAGTCAATATCATTAAAAGCTTTTTTTGTAAAGGTATAGGAATTTACTACTGCTGAAATAAACAAAAAGAATCCATGCCAAGTTCCAAAATAACCTAATATAACGATCAAAATCCAAACGTAAAATGGCATACCCGTACCATTTTGGATATTTTCAAATAACTGATTGGAATTATAAAGTTTGTAACTTATATGTAAAAGTGTTACGCCAAAAATTGCTATGCCTCGTAAAATATCTAAGGTAACTAATCTTTTAGGAGAATCAGATGGCATATTCTCTTCTACTTTTTCACGTATATCCATTTTAATCCTCTTTACGACGTAACTTAATCAATAAAGCACTAATGTTATTTTAAAGATTCCTTTTTACTACCCTAAAATTATTCAGAGCATTATTCGTTCACTATTTCAAGTCGATCAATGTCTTCAAGTATATGTTGTGATCCAAAAGCACCTTGACTTATAGCGCCATTTCCATCAATTTTTACATCAGGGATAATCTTTTTCTTTTGAAATAATCCTGAAATAATTATTGTCTTTCCATAATAGTCATCATCCCAACTTGAGATACTAGGAATATATACTACTTGATTATCTTCTAATTGAAGGCAAGCGCAATTTTTACAATCAACAGTTTTACCTGAAAAAGTAACTTTTTTGTCTAAAAGTGAATCAGAATAGGTAGTAAAGATTATAGTCATAGAATTAGCCGTCTTTTTTTTATTTAATATTTGTAAAAATCAATTAAATATTTTTTGTAAATAATCAATACCCGTTGTATTTCCATACTATTAAATAGTTAATTGGTTGACTGAAATAAGATGATTATGGCGAGTGAGAAGATAGAAATTTCATTAGATGAAAATTCATTGGAACAGGAAAAAATTGACATTAGAGAAAAAAGAACTGTTTGGGATCGAATACCTAAGTTCAAGTGGTGGGTAACACCATTAAATATAGTACTAATTTGTTTATTCCTAATTGTTATTGATATTGTTACTCTTCCAAATACTGCTCCACTAAAGATCGATTGGGCTTGGTGGCCTGTTGGAGGATTATTTTTTGCTTATCTTGTAAGTTTTATAGTATTCAAAAGAACTGAAATTGCTTGGATTGTTGGACCCATTCTTATGATTGGAACCTGTGGTTTACTCTTAGCTTTAGACCTTATTTTTCCACCAAATGATGGTTTTCTCCATCTAGATTGGGCTATTATACCAATAGCTGCTTTGTTAATTTTTGGGGTGTTTATACCAATTGTTACAAAATTCGGTCGAAAGAAGGAAAAACCCATTGATAAGTTTAGAAAAGCTCTTACCGAAATGGAAGAGCAAGATAAGAAAATCTCGAATAAATAAAATTGATTCCAATTAAAATGCGAGGTATTATTATGAAGCAACAATCTCGAGAGAATCAATTAAACATTAAAGAGAATAATCAAGATAAAGTATCAATCAAAGCAGAATCAAAGAGAAATTTACTACGAAGTATTCTATCCCCATATATTGGAATGTTTTCATGGTTAAATTCTTTTACTTATGGTTTCTTGAAAAGAGATGCAAAATCATCCCTTGTTACTTCTCTCCCTGTTGAATCTCTTTTAGCAGTTATTGATAATCTAGCTCCCGAAAAAATCGAACGAAAAGTAAGAGATAATGCTGGACCATTTTTCAACAAAGGAAATAAGATAGGTATTATGCTTATACATGGTTTTTCATCAACAGCACAAGAAATGCAAGGTCTTGGTGATTATTTACATAAAAAGAAAGGATACACAACATTAAGTGTTTTACTTGCTGGACATGGAACAAGTCCTGGTGATCTTGCTCAAACAGATATGATCGATTGGTATAAATCAGTAAGAGAAGGTTATTTTTTCCTAAAGGAATCATGCGAAAAAATTATACTAATAGGCCATTCGATGGGAGCTACACTATCACTTCTATTAGCAGTAGATAAACCAGTGGATGCCATAGTAACTTTATGTGCACCTGTTAAAGTAGAATATTTTATGCAAGATTATCTTTTTTTGGTTGCAGATTTGTTAAAATATTTTCCACGAAAGAAAAAGGAAGTTGAGATTATGGATGAAAATAATTTAATCAATTATCGTGTTTCTTCCTTGAAAGGAGTAGAGCACCTTCTTGATTTGATGGAAGTTGCTCGAGAGGAAATATCTAAAGTTACTACACCTATCTTTACAATAACCGCAGGTCTTGATGAACGAGTACCTCTTTACAATGCAGAAAAAATTCGCGAGATGGTTAAAAGTACTATAAAGGAAGATTACTTTGCACCAAATTCACCTCACACCATTTTATTTGGTCCTGAACGTGAAATTGTATCAGAGAAAATAGTTCATTTTATTGAAAAAATAATTGAAAATAAAACATAGAGTTTTTTTAAATTCTCTATGCTTTCTCAATATTTGATTATTCTTTTTATCTATAACTATCTAAGAATTCCTTTACTCGAGATAGTCCTGCTTTTAGTACTGTGGTATCATTTCCAAAACCTATTCGAAGAAAACCTTCCATTTCAAAACAAGTTCCTGGAACAAGAAAAGTGCTTTTTTCTTTTATTAATTTCAAACAAAATTCTTCGGTTGGTATGTCTAGTAATAATTTTAGGAAGGCTACACTACCTGCCTTCGCTGGAATCCATTCTATCAGTGGTTCATTCTTTATCCATTCAGATAATATTTGATGATTTAATTTTATAATTTCAGTATTTCTTTTGTATATTCTCTCAACATATTTCATAGCCAATGCTCCAAGAGCATCATCAATCATTCCATTACTGATTGTAGTATATTGTCTATGTCGAATCATTTCTTCAATTATTTGATTATTTGCAGCAACCCAGCCAAGGCGCAAACCAGTTAACGAAAGTCCTTTTGAAAAGGAACCTGTTGATATACCTTTATGATAAGTATCAACTACTGATTTTATATTATCAGAATCATTTAGATACAATCCTTTGTACGCTTCATCGTACAATAAATAAGCATCTGCATCTTCAGCAATTTCAACAATTTCTCTAAGAAATTCATTACTAAATAAAAAGCCTGTTGGATTGTGAGGATTGTTTAATACAATCATTTTTGTCTTCTTATTCACTAAAGATGTTAAATCATCAATTTTAGGTTGCCAATTATCCTCCCAGTTCATCTTCCATAATTTAACATTAGCACCAAAAGAACGTGCAGTACTGTATAATTGCTGATATGCAGGAAAAATTACTACTACTTGATCTTTAGGTTCAATCAAACTATAAAAAGTGAGAAAATTAGCTCCAATAGCTCCACCTGTAATCAAAATATTCTCAGGTTTCATTGTTTCATAGAGATTGGCAATACCTTGTCTTAACTCTGGTGATCCATTAATATGACCATATGTCAATTGCCTATTTTTAAATTCATCAAAAAAATGCTCTTGATCCATTAAATCTAGAAATTCACCGAGAATAAATGGTTTAACACAAGTCTCAGCGATGTTTAGTTCAACATCCATTTCATGTGTATCCATGAACTGCTCTACTAAAAAGGTATCAACTTTCATTTTAATTACTCTCATATTTCTAAATACTTTTCATCTATATTTACTTTCTATCTAAAATTGGATCCAAAATATAGCCCCTTATAGTAATCTAATATAATTCCAAGGTTGAAATCATTAAAGCAAATTAGAGCATCCGTCATTTTTTTGAACCTGAACATCAATTATTATGTATGAGCTCATACGAAGAGAATAATCCAGCAGATATAACAATTGATGAACTATTTCCTACAGTTCAAAAATATCTAAAAGAGATTACTAAAGAACAAATTAATTTTATTTATCATGGGACTTACAATGTATTTGATATTAATTCCCAATTTATGCTTCGTGTACCTGATATTGAATTTAGAAATTTTGAAGGGTTGAATCTTATAAGAAGTGAAAATAAAATACTTAGTTTCCTGAAAGATAAATTGCCATTAAAGATTCCTTCTATACTTTATATTAATGGATCAGAAGATTTACCTTTTATCATAACAAAAAAAATACCTGGAATTTCTTTAAGTAATATTTTATCAGAAATATCTGATGAGAAAAAAATCAAAATTGCAAAAAAAATAGGCGAATTCTTAAATGTACTACACTCAGAAGCTCTCCTACAAAGTTACTATAAATTTTTCTCGAAAAGCTTACCCATGAATACGTTTGCTAATTTACCTAAAACATTGAAACAAGAATGGGGATTGAGATTTGATAAAATTCAAAAGCTAATTTTTCCGATTTTAAATCTAGAACAACAAAATTGGTTGAAAAAAGTCTTTTCCGATTATCTTACTAATAAAGAAAATTTCATTTTTGAAGCTCGCTTAAATCATAGCGATTTTGATACCTCAAATATACTAATAAATCCTGAGACTTTGGAATTAACTGGAATAATCGATTTTGAAACTTGTAGGGTTTATGATCCTGCTTATGATTTATTATTCCATGATGAAGGATCGAAATTTCATAATGCTATTTTATCGGTATATTGCCAAGACACAGGAAAATCTTTGGTTGATCGTATGAAATTTTTCTATTGTAGAACTTGTATAGAATATATGCAATGGGGTTTAGAACACGATCGATCATCTTTAGTTGAAGCGGGATTTCGTTTAATGACTAAAAATATGAAAATGTTTCCAGAATAATTTGAATAGATTATTTCTATTGGATATAAAAAATAGAAAAAGGATTTTGAAATACTTCATTATAAAGTATTTCGTTATTTGGTAAGTGATCTTTCTCACACATCAAATGTATGAGTTAAAACTTTACCATTATTATATTCAATTCTTAATTGTAATGTCTGTCCATGTTCTAAGCCATCAATATGGAATTGGTACATGAAATTCTGTCCGTTTTGTATTCGGTGTCTCCATTGCCATTGGTATTGTTCTTGATAAACTACTTCATCTGTACTGACGTTTTTGAATTGGAATTGATGCATATATGCAAATTGTCGTTGGTGTCTGTTATTATGACCAGGTTCATTGCCTTCACAGGTTAATACGACATTTACTGTATCGGTGCTTTCTTGAGTTGTAACACTTACAATTTCGAGTTCACTATCACTAGCTGGAGTAAAGGCAATTGCTAATCCAGTAGCTGTTGCTCCGAGGATAACAAATATGCCAATTACTAATATAGATGTTAAGACTTTTTTATTCATCGTTTTAATCACAAGAATATCTAGGGCAACGAATTATTTAAGAAATCTCAGACGATAGTTGTCATTGATTCTCGAAGGTTTACGGAAGGTTTAACGAAGGTTCAAATTTCAAATAAAAATTGCTTTTTAGCGCTAATTTATGATTAATTTAGTCAAATTTCTCTTCTTTTCTTTTATTTTCTTCATCCATTGTGATTATTTTAATACTTTTCTTTTTCTTTATTGAATCAGGAAGTTGAGTAAGAAGTCTCTTAGGTAGGGCTATAAGTTTCAATTGTTCACATTTATCAAACATTTTAGGCAATTCATCTATCTTTGTTCCACAAATATCAAGAGTTTGTAGCTTAGTTAGATACTCGAAATTTTTAGGAAGTGATTTTATAGGATTATTAGCGATATGAATATCTGTAAGATTTTTTAGATTGCCAAATTTTTCAGGCAATTCTTTGATATTATTTTGGTAAATACAAAACGCTTCAAGATTTTCCAAATCACATATACTATTAGGAAGTGAATCTAATCCATTAACATTTAACCAAAGCTTTTTCAAATTCTTTAAATGGGAAAAATTATCAGGAAGCTTTCCAAGACCATTTCCTACTAAAATCAAGCTTTCTAATTGAGCTAATTTCCAAATACGCTCAGGAAATTCTTGTAAAATTTTCATAGATAATCCTAAACCTACAACTCTTTCATTCTTAACAGCGAATCCAAAAGTGTTCCATTCAAATTTATCAGTTACCGGAATTGGTGTGTCTAATATTCTTTCTAGATCTAGAAGAATATTCAAATCGTTTTTCGCTAATTTTATGCCTTGATAGAGATTATTTTCCATACAAAAAACTCTCCAAATATATAGTCTCTATAATAGAATATCTTTTTAGTTTATCACACTACTCTGGAGTTTTTGGAAAGTTAATTTAGGTATAAAACAGAAATTAGCCTAATATCAATAGCTAAATTATTGTACTAAAATTTGTAAGATGATAATCAAATATTTATTACTTGAAAAAATAAAGACTTTCATTAATTCTTATATAAGAAATCGCTATTTCCCTATTATCACAATATGGAAATAAGAAATTTGTTTGTAAAAAATAAACTCATAATTACTTCTTTAATAATAGCTAATTTATTATTGATGGTTTATGTTGATTTAAGGCATATTAATTTTGTATCAGCTATTACAAAAACTCCTTCTGCAAGATATGGTCATGATATGGTTTATGATTCAAAAAATAATCAAACAATATTATTCGGGGGAGATAATTCTTGGAGTGATTTGGGTAATTTAAAAAGTACTTGGATTTATTCTAGTATTTCACAAACTTGGGTGGAAATAGCTAATTCAATCTCTCCTAGTGTTAGAATAAATCATAAAATGGTTTTTAATTCAAACTCAGGTAAAATTATTCTTTTCGGAGGGATGGAAACTGTAGATTATACTAGATTAGATGATACCTGGGAATTTGATTCGGGAACTAATGAATGGATAGAACTACATCCTACAATATCTCCTTCTGCTAGAAGTTCTCATGCTATGTATTTTGATTCATTGTATAATGTGATTGTTTTATTTGGGGGTTACCTGGATAATGATTTACATTCTAGTGAAACATGGATCTATAATTGCACTTCAAGTAATTGGTATCAAATCAATCCAATATCACACCCAGCAACGATATATGGGCATTCTTTTGATTATGACGAAGAACAACAAATAGGAGTTTTTTTTGGTGGTAGATATATTGGTTTAATAGATGAGACTTGGTTTTTCAATCTTACATCTGTCACATGGACTAAACAAACACCTATGCTTAAGCCTTTAAGACGATATTGGTTTGATATGGTTTACAATCCGTTTGAAAAGAATTTTATTTTGTTTGGTGGAGATAACGAGGAAAGTTCCATACGAGCACTTGATGATACTTGGATTTTTACATTATCCACAATTACCTGGACAAAAATAGAACCTACAATAAGTCCCTTTGCAAGAAATAATCATGCAATGATTTTTGATATATTTTTGAACAAAACATTATTATTTGGAGGTTATGGTGAAGACTATTCGAAAATCTATGGCGATTTATGGATGTATGATTCAAAAGATATGAGTTGGTATCAGATTTCATCCACTAAAAGTAATACTTGGAAGATCATTCTTCTCAGTGTTGTAGTTCCTGCGGTAATTTTAGGGATTATATCTACTATCATTGTTATTTACAAGAAAGAAAAAAGAAAGAAGAAAGTAAAATAGAAATAAAATGGACAAAAGAAGCTTTAGAGTATATGGAACGTGTACCACCTTTTGCTAAAAAAATGGCTCAACATGCTATTGAAAAATATGCCATTGAAAGAAATCTTTCAGAAATCAATATTGATACTGTAAAAGAAGTATCTAAGAAATCAGGAATGCTAAAAGAATGAATTTAAAATAATAAATATCAAAAGAAATTTTGTTCTTTTATTATTTATTATTATTTAGAAAATCTATCGCTGAAATATTAACATTTAACCAGAAAGAAATAATTTCTTTAATTGCATAAGAGAATTCTTCAAAATCAATTGATTTAACAAAATATGCATTTGCACCTACAGCATATGCTTTTTTGATATCAATTTCTTGTTTAGAAGACGAAAGGATTACAACTGGGATATTACTTAATAATTGATCTTTTTTAATTTCTCGCAACACTTCAAAACCATCTATTTTAGGCATTTTTAAATCAAGTACAATTAAACTTGGTAAATAATCAACTTCATGTGAAATTTTTTCCTTTTTTAGAAGGTAATTAAGAGCTTCTACACCATCATTTAGAACAATGATATTATGCGCTAAATCAAATTCAGATAAAATTAATAATATTAGTTCAGTATCTTTTTCACTGTCTTCAATTAAAAGTATCTTTTTATTTGAAGAGCTGGATTTCCTAAGAACATCCAACTCTCTATTTTGAAATACTAGCAATTTGCTAAATCATTTTGATTTCTTTTTTGTTGTTTTTTTAGCTGTTTTTGTTTTAGGATTTTTCTTTGTAGTGGGGTTATTCGTTGTTGTGGGTTTTGCTTTTGATCGTTTAACAAGCGCAACACTTGTAGGTATAATTATTGCTAGTGCAAGAACTCCTCCACCAACACCTGTTAGCCACTTCCAGTTATTTACGAAGAAGACTTTGATATTAGCTGGATAATAAGGTGTGGCACCTTCAACGTAATAATTAATCACTTGATAGGTAAAACCATCAGAGTGTGTTACATAATAGATAAAGATGCCAAAAGAGTACTGGAGTTCCTCAAATGTTGCTTCATTTCGTATATCTCCAACACTACCTTCATAAATACAAGATTCACTCATAGAAATTTCATAACAATAAGAGTTTGAAGTCCCTTCACTATGAGTGTATCCGAGCCCAAAAATAGCTGCTCCTATTGAAGAGTCAGAAAAATGCGTATCTGTGATACCATATTCAGAAAATTCTTCGATTCTAATTGTCACGACATTATTTCCAGTACCTTGTCCAACAGAGATTGGTTCTCCAGAAGTTAAACATTCGGATGCTATACTAGAAGTCTCATTTCTAGCGGGATAAGTCCATGGTTGACCAATTGTATGATTAAATGTTTCTAAACGAACTGTTTGATTATAGTGTGAGTCAAAATAATCCATGCTTGTTTTCAAAATATTGGGTGGATAGGGTATATTTAGATTTATGAAATGACCTATGAGACTAGTATTAAAAGGATGATGAGTTATTTCATATTTATAAGATTGATAATCAGTTGAGTGATAAATAACTGAATCTATCCAACACCCAGAGGAATAACTAATTTCTTGAACAGCTGTTTTTATTTTCGTATTCGTTAGAGTAAATTCCCTTCCCCAAGTACGACTCCACGAAAAACTAAAAATTTCAAAAAACAAATAATCAAATGTTTGTTCAAATGAAACTGTTGAACTTACTGTAGTACCAACTTCAGTAGTATTAGCCGTGCTGGTGCTTGCTGCTTTTCCAAAAGCTGACCAGCTCCAGTCATAATTTTGCACTATACCAGTATAAACTGGGGGAGCAGCTAATGCGACTATCAGGCCAGGTGGAGCAGTTTTTCTCCAATTTTCACCAGTATACTTCAACCGCATACCATCACCATCAAAATCGCCGCAAGCAAGTAATCCTAAGATTCCAGCTGTATTATTCATGATATGAGCAAATTCTGCATTTGCATCATCAACAACATAATTACCATATCGTCCTGAAAAAACCAGTTCAGCTAATCCATCGCAATCTACATCACCCATTGTAAAAATGAAATCAAGAAAATCCCAATCAGAAGAGTTAAAAGAGTTTCTTAGCGAATAATTACCTTGGGAAAATTCATAGATAAACAGTTCCCTCATTTTGTATTCCGTCATAAAAGATCTCACTAATCCTATCTCGTCTCTACCGTCACCATCTATATCTCCACATGCAATTGGTATTCGTTGTTCCCATTCATTATCAGGATTTCCAGTTCTAAACTCTGCTACTTCTCCATATTGACCCAATATACCCATAACAGAATCATCAATTATAAGCAATGCACCTTCACAATTATAACCATTATAGGGAATAGCAGCAAATGCTATCTCATCTTTTTTATCTCCGTCAAAATCGCCACAAACTATGTCAATATCATGGAGAAAATAACTAAATTCATTTTTAGAAAATTGGCAATCAAATTCAAGATCCTTATGCCAAATCCTAGCAAATCCATGGTTAAAATCATCAAAAATATAAATATCACTATCACTTACTATCTCCACTGAAGGATATATACCAAAACAGTATCCTATAATAATTTCATCTAATCCATCACCATCCACATCACCCAAAGCAACTTCAGGTTCCATTGAAAGATTAATATATTGATGGGTGTGTTGTTGATAAGAAGCCGCACTTGGGAGTTTTGCTGTGATAACACTAATACCAGCTCCAATAAAATCCCATTCTACTACATCAAAGACCCATAGACTAATTGTTAACCATAATTCAAACCTAATTAAGTCATAGGGAGGAATCCGAGGATCAATGATTTCCCATTCAATTATTCCACTTAAGAAAGAACGTACAATAGCAATTTCATCTATGCCATCCCCATCCACATCACCCACAGCTATAGTTTTCAATAAGTCAATTTTCCAGGCTGAGGGATTGTAACCTAAATTATCATTGACTGGTTCTGGAAGATTTTCTAATAGAATTGATCCCTTAAAGTAATTAGCGTATGCGTCATCATAAATTTCAAGATAATCATCATCTGTAGCAACTATCACTTCATCTAGACCATCCCCATCAACATCACCTGTAGCTATATCACTTGTATATCCCCCATAACCTTGTGATAAAAGAAATAGACGATCTGGATATAATGTTGAATAAGCTGTACTAAATTCTCCCCATAAGTTCTCATAGAGTTGTTGTTCGCCAAAAAGGTCAGTAACTGCAGAGAAATTCTCCCCTACATCATCATAAACCCACCCTTGGTCTGGTTCGTTTGGAAGAGCAGCTATTTCCTCCAATTTTATTAACAGAGAGTCATCTTTTGTGAGTGGATGGGAATTAGTACTTATTTCAGGAGGAAGTGGATTTGTGCTACTCCCCCTATTCACGGCTTCACCATTCGCATAATAATCAGTAATTGTTCCGTCAAGAATTATAGGTTCTTCAACCACTTTATCACTTACATATTCAGTGCTAGTGGATGACTCTTTATTATTTACAATAATGCTTTTACCAATACTCATACACAAATTACCACAAAATAGGTTTAGTAATAACACAACTATTACAACCCTAGTTTTTATTTTCATTCAATCTCACCAATTAGATTTTATGTAATTTTTCCCCTAAAAAATCTAAAATAAATTACCAAGTTAAGCTTTTCTTTACCTTCATTTTAAAGTTTTCTTAGCTTTTTAAAAATGAGTTTTATTAGTTAGAAGTAGTTTTTTTCATTAATTCAATCGCTAATGGTTTAACATACTTCTTCTTCAAGTTTTAAATTAACCTAGTCTAAGCTAAACTAACTTTAAAAAATAATCAAAAATAAAAAAACCGCAGAATACTCGACACTCGATTCTTCTGTAAGGGCTAGAAGTCCGGTTCGGAAAGGACAGCTGAGTAGATAAAAAGAATAAAAAAGAAAGAAACATTAAACTTCAAAAAAAACTAGTCAAAGTATTTCTTTCTTCGTTCTACTAAAGTGATAATTACGAAGGCTGTTGTAATAACAATTCCTAAGCTGAGAAATCCTCCAATGAATGAACCAGTATCTGTGCTTGTAGAAGTGTTAGTGGGTGTGGGAATAGGTGTTTCAATAACAGGAAAGTCAAAGTGATTTCTGGGATTCGTTCCTGCTGCTATTTCCTCAGCATCATCGAATCCGTCTCCGTCAGTATCAGCATTATTAGGATTGGTGATAAAACCATCAGTACCAAGGATTACTTCCTCACCATCAAGGATAGTATCATCATCACTATCATCGTCATTGGGATCAGTAAAGTGAACTAATACCTCATCATAATCATTTACACCATCGTCATCACTATCCGCATCGTTCGGATCGGTGCCATATTCATTCAATTCTTCATATTCTAATAGATTATCTCCATCGGCATCATAACCCGCTTTAAAAATAGTAAGACTATAGGTATCAACAACAAAGGCATAGTCACCAGAGACAAACACACCATAAGCAAATTCCCCAAGATCATATACATGGAGATATACATGGTCTACTACCTCAATGGGAGCAGTAGGGTCACTGACATCAATGATCTCTAACCCATCATAACCGTCTGCCACATAAACATGATCACCAGAGACAAACACATCAGAGACAAGCCCATTATAAGGATACATATCATTAGACACTTGACTAACCTCAACGGGAGCAGTAGGGTCACTGACATCAATGATCTTTAACCCATCATTATAAACAGCAAGATATACATAATCTCCATCAACAAATACTTTAGTATAAGGTCCTTCTCCACCGCCATATTGGCCTACTTTAACGGGAGCAGTAGGATTACTGACATTAAAGATCTGTAGATAATCACCTGCCACATAAGCATAGTCACCAGAGACAAACACACTAATAGAAAACGCAGCATCATATTCTTGAGCAACTTCAACTGGAGCAGTAGGATCACTGACATCAATGATCTCTAACCCATCATTACCGTCTGCCACATAAACATGATCACCAGAGACAAACACACCATAAGCATACCCCCCATCATCAAATTGAGCAACTAGAACTGGAGCAGTAGGGTCACTGACATCAATGATCTCTAACCCGTCAGAATCGTCTGCTAGATAAGCATAGTCACCAGAGACAAACACATCACAAGCTGACCCCGGGAAAAAGATGACACTCCATTCAAATTGAGCAACTTCAACTGGAGCAGTAGGATCACTGACATCAAAGATCACTAAACCATCATCACCTTCTGTCACATAAGCATAGTCACCAGAGACAAACACACCATTAGCAAAATTAAGAAGACAATCAGGTAACTCACCAACAGATACTTTACCAATTTCCTTTAAAATAAAATGAGGTTCTCCTTCAGGTAATAAGAATTGTGATTGTTGTCCTTGTATTTCTGCAGATGAAGAATTGAAACCGACAGAAAAGACAAGAGAAGTAAAAAATAAACTCAACAAAAAGCAGCTAACAAAATAATTTTTTTTAAATAAATAACTCATAGATACAAACCTTCACCAATGTAATATTCTAAAGTTTAGTTAGAATGCTTAAACTTTCTAATTTTGAAACCTCTAACATTTACAATAAGTGTTTTGTGCTTATTAGAATTTTGGAGAAATTTTCTTAAGAAAACTCCTCACTAAACCATTTTCCTTCTGTGGGCTTTTTATTATGTCGTTGAAACAAAGGTAGTTGTCTAAACATAAAATAAAAATCTATTTCTTCTTCAAGTGTTCAAATAACCTAGTCTAAACTAGGCAGACTACAAAAAAAAAATAAAAACCGTAGAATACTCGGCTCTCGCTTCTTCTTGAAGGGCTGGCAATCCAGTTCGGTAATGACACGCTGTAATGATAAGAACACGCTAGTGGTGTTTCTAACTAGAATATATAATGCGAAAAAGCGTTACTTATAAATTGATCTTCTATGACCTATTCTTAAAATTACAATGGTTTTATTATCAATATCAAAAATAACTCTAAAATCACCTATTTTAAAACGATATGAACCAAGCTTAGGATTTGTAAGCTTCTTTTACATGTGAAACGGGATTTTCAGCATACTCTTTTAATGTGGAGATGATTCTCTCCTTTATTTTCTCCTCTATTTTTTCTAGATCCTTTACTGCTCTATTAGCTAGTACAATTTCAAAAGTCAAGACAAGTCCTCAAGCTTGGTGATTTTTCCTTCAAGGTATTCTTTTCTTGCTTCTGCTATAGATTGTAAATAATCA
This sequence comes from Bathyarchaeia archaeon, assembly GCA_035528035.1. Taxonomy (GTDB): domain Archaea; phylum Asgardarchaeota; class Heimdallarchaeia; order JABLTI01; family JABLTI01; genus JABLTI01. Next base: position 37,254 of record DATKZI010000061.1, on the reverse strand, counting down.
TCACTTGACAGCCCAAGTATATCTTCCATTAAATCTTCGATAATATCATTGACTGTCTCTGCTATCAATTGTTGCAATTCTTTGGTAGTCATATCTTTTACTTTTACTGTCATATTTTTTCACTAGCTAATTGTTAGCTTTTTTTGCATATAAAAACATTCATATTTTTTAATTTGACACAAAAAAATATAGTAATTCTAATAGCTACTACTTCTTCAAGTGTTCAAAAAAACCTAGTTACAACTAGGCATAATTTACTTCATAAAAAAACAATCAAAAATAAAAAATAAACCGTAGAATGCTCGGCCCTCGCTTCTGCTGTAAGGACTAGATATTTATTTCGGCAAAGGCACAATTTGATGGTAAGTAAAAACGTTCTCCCTTAAATTTTTAAAATTATTTCACTTAAATTATTGAATTTATTAGAAAACTTCTTTTAATTTATCAAGCATAATTAATGTTTGTTCATTTTCAGGATCAATTTCAAGTACTCTGCCAAAATACTCCCTAGCTTTATAAAAATACTTCAGTTCTAAGTTAATCATTCCTAATGCTGAAAGCACTATTGTATCATATTTTTCTCTTTTAAAAGCTTGATAATAGTATTTTCTTGCTTCGTGAAAATCCTTCTCAATATAATATATTCTTCCTATATCACTATAAATTGTGTATTCATCTGGATTTAAAGCTAGAGCTTTATGGAAATAGTCTTTTGCTTTTTCATACTCCTCTAAGTCACTATATAATTTCCCTAAATTATACCATACTCTAAAATCATCTTCTTTTAATTCTGTTGCTTTTTTCAAATATTTAATAGCTTCTTTGCCATACCCATTTTAAAATAGTTATAACCGATTCCAGTGACTGTTGCCAAGGCATACTCATTCCAGTCAAAATTCGTTACAAAATTCATTACTTTGTTTTGATAACCTTTTGAACTCATAAACAATATCCGAACATGTTCTTTTTGATTTAATAATCCAATTGCACAATGCAAATGAAAAGTAAATATTTCATAAATAAACATATTAAGATATTTTTTTAAAAACTTGAGGCAATTATCACTTGGTACTTGACTTAATGCATATAAATAAAGGAAATTATTGCTACTCTCATTTTCTACTCTAATTTTTTTAAATAAGATATCTGCTACTTTATCCATTGATTTCAATGATTCAGGATAATATTTTTCCTTATCTAGAATTTCATGACTTCTTATTATTCAAAATAATTACTATCAGGAGAGAGTTGAGCATTTACTTTAAGATACAATTTTGGTTTTCCAGTAAAATTAGATTCTTAAGTATAATTTTCTACAAGATTATTTGTTAATAATTGAGACTTAAAATTATACCAAAAACTATTTTCTTTTGAACAGTTTTTAATAAATTCTTGATTTAATTCTTCTATCGAATGCAATGAGCAAATTTCAAGCATTCTTTTATTTGTTTCTAAAATATTATTTGTATGGATATCTATTCGAAAATATCCGAAAAGGTTTGTATTAATCAGATCAGGAGTTTTTTCTGAATGTGGATAATTTTCTTTAGATTCTATTTAAATCAACAATATTTTCAAGTAAATTAAACAATCAATATGATATCTAGTAAATTTAAATTTTAGTTATACGGTAAAAAGAATCTTTTTTTGTAATAATAAGGCAATAAACAATATGAAATAACTTTTTATTTAATATAAGGAGATTAATTTGTTGGGGTAAAAGGAGCAAACACAATTGGTATTGAATAAAAAATTACTAATCTCAATCATCACGATTGTTTTAATTGCAAGCACCTCAGTTTTAATTTATTATTTAGTTCGTTTAAATAAAGATAATGAAAATCCAATTGATGAAATCATCATTAAAGGTGGTATTATAGCACAAGATGAAACGTGGTCGGGTAGTATATTAGTTAATGAAAGTATAGTAATTCCAAAAGGCGTTACTTTAACAATTCTTCCAGGAACACATGTAAGTTTTATACCAGGCAATGATTATAAAAATCCTCAAAATTATGGGTTTGCAGTTGTTGGTGGAACCTTAATTGCTAATGGTACATCAACAGAGCAAATTTGGTTTACTTCTGATGCTGATGATCCTTGTAATGGTGATTGGGGAGGATTTGAATTATACAATACTAATGATACACTATTCAATTATGTCATTATTGAATATGCCCAAATGGGAATATCTCAGTTTAATTCAAAAGCTCAAATTAGTCATTCAATTATTAGATGGATTAACTTTGAAGGACTTTATATGGAACGATCCTCGCCTATAATTGAGTATAATTTACTATATCAAAATGGCAATCATGAGATTGCTCTAGAGCAATACAATTATGATGTCATGATTAAAAATAATATTTTTGCAGGAGGACATGTACCATTTATTGCTATCGATTCAAATGTTACTCTTGAAGGTAATTATTTTTATAATTACAATAATACAGATATTCCAGCTATACAAGCAGCAGGTATTTCACATGCAACTGTTACTGGAAATAAATTTGATGGATTTGATAATAATACTGCAATAAAGTCGTTAGATAACTCCACTACTCTTATCAGTTCAAATAATGATTTTGGTGAAGGATTTATACCTATTCCAGAGCTGGGTTTTGAAGACATCAAGCATACAAATTTAGGATATACTCCCGGTGATGCTGAAGATAGATTTTTGTATGTTTTTCCACCAAACGATGAAACAAGAAATGTCGTTAGAAATATTGGAGCAGGATTAGGTTTTGGTTGGGCTATAGAATATGCTAATGGATATATTTGGAAACTAGAAACAGGAAAATTATTGAAAATTGATCCTATCACATCTGCCTATACTACTTTTTCTGTAAATAGCTCTGAAATTGCTGGACCCAGAGGTTTTTGTTATGATGGGGAATATTTTTGGGAAAATGATCATACCCTCTTAAAGATTGTTAAATTCAAAGTAAATGATACAGCAGTTACTATCTATGATTCATTTCCAATACCGGAAAGTGAAACTGGTGGTCGTCAAGGTCTTGCAACTGATGGCACATATCTCTATATAACAAATAGAGGAGGAAACAAATTGTTCGAATTGGATAAAAATTGCACTGTTCAGAGAACAATAGACTTAGTTGGTATTGATCTTTATACTCCTTTTACTTGGAATGGAACTCATTTTTGGGCTCCAGGTGGTCAAAACAAACTTATTGCTTTTACAAAGGATTGTGTAATTGAAGGATGGATCTATGATGTCGCTGTTGGAATTTCTGATATGTCTTGGGATGGGACTAATCTCTGGGGGATTTATAAAACATGTGAATCTTGGAATGATGCTAAAATTTTCCAAATAGAAATCCTAGATGATTCAAGTGGTTTAATTGAAAATTCAAATGTAATGAAACCATTCTATTTAATAAAATTAAAGGACAATAATCCATATCCTATAGAACGAATAGTAAATGAAATTCATCAAGCAAAAATCAAAGAATCTCAAATTTACTTGAATAATCTTCTTTACTTTTAGAAGTAAAATTATAGAATTTATTTAGTTATTAAAGACATAAGAATTAATCACTTTGTAACTATACATAATATAAATAATATAATTGAGGTTTTATTAAATGAATTCAAATAAAGAAATATCTGAAGAAGAATGGAAGAAAAGATTATCAAAAATAGAATATCAAGTATTAAGAGAAAAAGATACTGAAAGACCATTTACTGGAGAATTTTGGAATCATAAAGAAAAAGGGATATACAAATGTGCTGGTTGTGGAACTGAACTTTTTTCTTCGGAAACTAAATTTGATTCTGGTTGTGGTTGGCCAAGCTATTATGATGCTATTGATAAAGCTAAAATCGAAGAGAAAATTGATCGTTCACATAGTATGAAGAGAATTGAGGTTGTATGTAAAAACTGTGGTGGTCATTTAGGACATCTTTTCGATGATGGACCTCGAGATAAAACTGGTTTAAGATATTGTATAAATTCAGTTTCACTTAAATTTGAAAAGAAAGAATAACTACTTTCACTAACCAATTTATCATGGTAAAGTGAAATAGAAAATTGCACCTTTGTCAATCTCTCCGTAAGCCCAAATTTTACCCTTTTGTTTTTCAATTATTCGTTTCGCAGTTATCAAACCGAAACCTGTGCCAGGAAATTCATCTGAACTATGTAACCTTTGGAATAAGCCAAACAGCTTGTAATAGTATTCCATATCAAAACCTACCCCATTATCTTTAATATAGAAAACTGTTCCATCATCTTGTTTTTCTTTTTTAACTAAAGATTTTTACTTCTAGTAATTCCAAAAATAACATCTTATTCATTTTAAAAAAGAATTTAAACTTAAATAAAAATATATGGCTATTAAATTTATTGAGGAGATAATATGAAATTCACTAAAGGATTCGTAGTTTTGATTGTTTGTAGTTTGCTTATTATTCCTTGTACATTTTCTACCAATGAAAAATCATCTACTTTATATAATGATGACTTTGAGTTGAAGGATTCTGTTAGTTTAAGCCAATTATGGAGTTTTACAACAGGAGGGCAAATACAAACTTCTCCAGCCTTCATCGATGTTAATTCAGATGAAAATTTTGAGATTGTTTTTGGATCAAACGATCATTACATTTATTGTGTTGATAATACAGGAAATGAAGTCTGGAAAAGCTTAGTTAACAATAATGTTGTCGCAAGTCCTGCAGTTGCAGATTTGGATTTAGATGGAAAAATGGATGTTTTAGTTGCATCTACAGATGGCAACCTCTACTGTTTTGATAAAGATGGTTTCCAAAATTGGAAAATATACTTGAATGCATCAATCTATAATGAACCCATAGTTGTTGACTTAGATTTAGATGGTTATTATGAAATTCTCGTTGGTGACTCAATAAATAATCTAATATGTTTAAGTCATCAAGGAGAATACCTTTGGAATGCTTCCCATGCTAATTATCAAGGTGATTCACCAGTTGTTGGAAATATTGATGAAACACCTGAATTAGAGATAATAGTTCCAGGTATAACAGGTCCGATATGTTACGATCATTTAGGCGACATACAATATGCTGATAATAGCTGGAATATGGTTCATCCACAAGATATCGTCTTAGCAGATTTAAATAGAACAGGAGTTTATCAACTTCTATTTTATGTTGATGCTGATACATTTGTATGTGTAAATGCCTCTGATCCTACTGAGATTTATTTCCAATATTTGGATATTTCAAAAACAACACTTTTCTCGAGTCCTGTTGTTGCAGATGTTAATTCAGACGATAAGTTAGAAATTATTATCCTTGCAGCAAAACCAGGTATGGTTATAACAGAGTCTCAAGGAATATTATACTGTTTTAATAGTCATGGAGATAAATTATGGTCTAATATATTAGTATCGAAAGGAGATTCACAACCTATTGTTGTTGATATTAACAATGATAATATAATGGATATTATTACTGTTAACTTGTATAATCAGGCTTATTGTGTAAATAATACTGGAGATATGATCTTTAATTACAATAATGGAGCCAATATAACAAATACTCCTTTAGCTATTGACCTTAACAATGATGAAATAGTGGAAATCATATGTCCTAGTGGAGATGGCTCGCTTTATTGCTTAGGTGTTAATGGCGTGTTGAAATCTGGCAAGGTTTCTTGGAGTAGAGAACGATGCTCAACATTCAATATTGGGCAAGCTGATTATGATGGCGACCACATAGATGATCTATCAGAGTTATTCTATAATTCAAATCCTATTGCACCCGATACTGATTTTGATCAATTATTCGATTGGGAAGAAATTTACTGTTATAGTACCAATCCTTACATGTTTGATACAGATGGAGATACAATAATAGATTCTGAGGAAGTATGGGTTGGTGTTGATGGATGGATAACAAATCCTCTGTTAGCTGATACAGACGGAGATGGTTATGATGATAACATCGAAATTAACCAAGAAACTGATCCTACTGATCCTAATGACCCACCTGCAACAGTAACTCCAACACCTACACCAACGCCTACTGATACAACTACAACACCAACTAGCGAAGGAACTATACCAATAATAGCTATAGCTGCATCAATGCCTTTTATTACATTAATTTCAATAATTTTGTCAAAGAAGAAGAGAAGTTAAAACTTCTTTTTATTCTTTTTTCACTGATTTATTTAATTTAATATTAGAATAAATATAAAGAAAGAAACCTAGAACAACAAAAATAATTAAAGATTAATAACAGCTAAAATATAAGTATGAAAGAAAATAGAAAATTCTTACAATTCTTTGATACGGAAGAATACAAAAAAGAAGTACCTGAATCTGATGAAGAAAAGAAAATTCCTCCTCCTCCTTTTGAAAGACCCTATACTACAGATGCTAACCTAATTGATTTGGTTTCTCCTGAAGATTTTAAAATAGGAAAAACACCTTTTTTGAGTATTGTCAATACTCGAAAAAGTAGACGAAAATACACAGAAGAACCTCTATCTCTTGAGGAACTATCATTTTTACTTTGGTGTACTCAAGGTTTGAAGCGAGAATCAAAATCTGGTCGAGGTGTTTTTAGAACGGTACCTTCTTCAGGTGCTAAAAGTCCTTTTGAAACTTACCTTGTTATTAACAGAGTTGATAGCCTTAAGCCTGGATTATACCGTTATATCTCATTTAAACATAAACTCCTTTTTATCAAAGAAATAAAAGATGCAGAAAAAACAGTTGGCGAGTTAACTTTTAGTCAGAATTTTGTTGGTAAAGCACAGGTTATTTTCTTCTGGATAGCTGTGCCATACAGAACAGAATGGAGATATACTATTCTTGCACATAAATTTATAGCAATTGATCTAGGATTACTCAGTCAAAGTCTTTACATGGCTTGTGAAGCAGTAAAACTTGGAACATGTGCAATTGGTTATTATGAACAAAATAAACTTGACAAGTTATTTGAACTTGAAACAGAAGATGAATTTGTCGTTCTTGTTCAGCCTGTTGGTAAATATCCTAAAGAGAAGAAAATAACAGAATTTTTCAAGAACCCTAAAGCTGAAGTAAAACTTGCTGCGCTAAAAAAACTTCTTGGTACCTATAAGTATGAAAAATCTAAGTTAGAGATTATTCTTGAAGAGGGTCAATTATTTGCTATATTAGGTGATTATAAAGAACGCCTAGACCCTTATAACGAAACAGAATTTGAAGGTGAGTACCTAAAAGCTCTGAGATTCATATTTGCAAAAGATGGTAAAGTGGAAAAACTACTTGCACTAACTTCCCATGATAATATACGAGAATTTCTCTATATTGAATCTAAGAAATCTTAGATTCCTTACTTTTTTTCATAAATTAATTTTATAATCTTAAAAAGTAGTTGTATATTATTTCATATTGATTATTTAGAATACTGTGATTTAAATGACATTAAAAGTAACAATTGATACTTCCTTTATAGATGAGGTTTTAACGTACCTGAATATTCCAAATAATGAAAATTTCCTAACTATATTAAAACATGAAGCAGCTAAAGAAATTCATGATAATGCTCTTTTATCTCAATCAACTACAAAAACAATCAAAGAGTTTTGGGAAGAGATTATATTAAAAGAAAAAAACAAAGGACCTCAATATAATCAAAAAATTCTCTCTGCACTAGAATACATCATTGAACGAAAGAATTTTTTTATTAAAGAATTTCAAGAAATAGAGAAATTCATCCCATCTGAAAAAAACATTAAATGCAAACTCTATTTAATGATAGGTTATGATATAGGTATTGCAAATAAAAATAATGCCTATATTAATCTTGGTTATCCATTATTTCACAAAGATCCCAAAGAATTGCTTTATTTTTCAATGCATGAACTACATCATGTAGTCTACTTTAATTATCATCCCATTAAATCACTTAATGAAATAAAAACTTCATTAGATTTGCTTAATGTAATAAAATATTATACATTTCTTGAAGGACTTGCTACTTATTTAACGTTAAACAAAAGAATTCAGGAACAGGATTTAACCTTTAAAGATTATAAAATTTTAACAAATAAAAGACTTACCAGAAAATACACACGAGAATATTTCAAAATCATTAGTGAATTATCATTACAAGCAGAAAGACCAGTAACAGCTAGTGATTTTGATATCCTTGAACAGATGTCTGGAGGGCGAAGACTTTGGTATATTACAGGAGCATATATGGTAAAAACAATTGATGAAATTATAGGCCGAGATATGTTAATTAAAACGATGAAATATGGTCCAGAATCATTATTTGTTTATCATAAAAGTATAACCTACAAATGAATTTTACTGGAAAAAAAGCTGAATAGTTATGAAAAAACTTTTGGTTTCGAGAGAAAGTGCTTGTTTACAGCCAATTAGGAAACTGATTGAAAAACAAAAACATAGAACTTTGGTTTTATGGACTATTGAATGCGCTGAACATGTACTTCCGATTTTTGAAGAGAAATATCCACAAGATAAACGTCCACATGAAGCTATTGAAGCAGCGAAAACATGGGCTTCTGGAAAAATAAAAATGCCTATAGCTAAAAAGGCTGCTCATTCTACACACAATGCTGCAACAGCAGTAGCTGAAGAAAATCCCGCTGCTTGTGCTGCTGCTAGAGCAATGGGGCATGTTGTTGGGACAATTCAAGTAGAAACACATGCTATGGGGTTCGTAATGTACGCAATAACAGCATTTGTTTATGCTGCTAATCAAAAAAATGTTGATGAGGTAATAACCAAAATATGTGATTGGTTATTTGACCGTTTATTATATTGGGAAGCAAATATTGACAAAGTAGATTTTAAATGGGCACCTTTTTTATTAAAAAACAATATTCCAAACAAGGAAGCACTTTTAAAACAAAAGAAAGAACAAAAACAATAACCAATAAAAAATATGAATATTCAGTCAAAAACTATTTATTCACTAATTATAATTTATTGTAAAATCATATAACAACTATAAGAAAATATTACCAACAATAAGAAAGAATCATACCTATGGAGATAGATTACTAAATATTACCAGAATAATTTTAGACAGTTTTTACTAGTTACTTCTGATTCTTTTCAATTTGTTTGGTTCCCAACAATGGTGAATATCATGGATAATGAGATAGAATCAAGTAAACAAAATGGTAAAGTAGACGAAATTGTTGACTCCAAAGGAAAAATTTGGAGAACTCATAAAGACAAGATTGAAAAATTAGCTGATTTAATGAATGAACAATCTATACATCCTATCCAATTAAGTGATGAAATCTATCATATTTTTGATGCAGCTCTCTCTCCGGAAGAAATTGATTTCATGCTAAAAATGGGTGGAGGTAATCATACTCTATCTAGTCTTAAAACAAGAATAGATCTTCCTGAAAAGGATATCCAAAGGATAATTGATGCTTTGGCTTACAAAGGACCAATCGCCATCATAAAAGATGAAAATGATAATGATGTTTATCATATTATGACCATCTTTCCAGGTTGGTTTGAACTCTATCTAATGAGAGGGGAGAAGAATGAAGAAACAGTATTATTCGCTGAAAGGATGGAAGAATTATTCGAATCTGCTTATAGATTAGGGAATGAAGAAATTATCAATCAATCTATGCGTGATGTTGGAGCACATATAAAGGTTCTTTCAGTAGCTCCCCCAGCTACAGCAACCATTGAAGTTGCCCAAGAACTACCAAAGAATGAAAATCGAATATTCGCTACAAAGAGTGTTTTAGAAATATTCAAACAAATTGATGAAGATGAAACTATAGCAGTAGGTCATTGCTTCTGTCGATTTGAAAAAGAATTGATTGGTGATCATTGTAGATCGGATATGCCAATGGAAACTTGCATTTCAATTGGTCCTGGTGCTGAACATGTTCTTAAACAAGGTATTGCTCGAAAAATAACCAAGACTGAAGCAATAACAATGATTAAAGGATTTCAAGATAAAGGGTGCATCCATCAAGCAACTAGAATTATTCCATTAAAGGATTTCAAGGCTAAATATCCAATAGATATTTTCTGTAATTGTTGTTGGGATTGCTGTGGAATAATTGGTAATTATAATCGAGGATACTTGCCCTATATTTTGAAAAGCTTTCATAGAGCAACAATTCCTGATATTGATAAATGCACAGGATGTTCTGAATGTGTTAAATTCTGCCCCGTAGGAGCAATAAAATTAAATGATAACAATCTCGCAGAAATAAATGATCAGGTTTGTATTGGATGTGGTCAATGCTATCATCACTGTGAATATGATGTTATTGAACTCATCGAAGATGAACGTGAACTTTTCTTACCTATTCTTGACAGTAATCAAGCTAGAATTAAACCAAAAGATTACGATGAAAATGAAGAAGAGACAATTATCGATGAATCCAAACCAAGTGATAGAACACAAGTTTTAGCTGTCCTCGATGAAACCCGTCAGAAATTCACTCGAGAAGATAATCTAAAGACCTTCAATAAATGGAATAAAAAAGCTCAGTATTATTTCACTGATTTAGATGAATACTATCATTTCATCATTGTTGATGGTGTTCCTGGACCCATTAAAGAAGGTAAAGTTGACAATCCTGATATTTCTTACACTCTTTCTGGAACAGTATTTATTGGAATGATGCACGGTGAAATAGATGCTTTCAAAGCATTTAGGAAGAAATGGGTCAAAATTAGTGCTTCTGTTAAAGATATGATTAAGCTTCAAAAATTAATTGATTAGGAAATGAATTTTATTTCATTTTCCTCTTCACTTATTTTTTTACTAACTACTTTTTGTTTAAATAATAAAACTTCTTAAAGCATTATTGAATTATTTGTGTATAATATGAGTTATATTATTGGAGGAAGTTATTTTGAATAAAAAAATACTTTATACCAGTTTTTTCTTGACTTTATTCTTTATGATGCCTTTAATTGGAGCAAATGCTACAATTAGCCCGGAAGATTTGAAGTATAGTACAACCTCAGTGACTGATCAAACAGGAAATGATTATACTACTAAGGATGGTACCTTTACTTTTGATGATACTACAATTGAAATTACTACAGTTAATTCCAGTTGGACTCAAGTCAATCTAAATAATACTATGATGTTTGAGGTATACCAAAGTGATGAGTCATTTAAAGCCGTTCTCTCGCAAATTGTTACTTTGGAACCATTAGAGACTAAGTTAATTGTGTCATTTGAGATGTATTCATTTGAATTTGCTAATACATCTATGATCATCAATCTACCTACAGGAATCAAGATAACTGTAATGTATGGTTCCATTGGAGATTGGACATTTCGCATAAATGATTTTACTATCCTTTGGCAAGAAGATATTCGTTCTTTAGATGTTTTTAACACTGATTTTCATGTTAAAGTTGCTGAGTACGGTGATTACTATCATGTTTTGGTTAATTACTTTGGTTTAATATTCGATTTATATTGCGTTGATACTAGAACATGGATAATTAATTTCGTTTTCATTTATAGTGTTACTGCTTTATATGAACCTCCCAGCGATACTGGCTTATTAGATGTTGTTTACCAAAAAGAAGAAGAACCAGAAATCCCTGTTTTCAGTGATTTCCCTGTTTACCCAAATTTAGAATGGTATGATGGAGAATATCTAACTATTGCTTTTATTGAAAGTGTACTTGTTATTGCTTCTGATGTATATGTTATATCAATTTATGAAGACAAAATAGTCCTTGATTATGATTTTGTTACAATTATTATTTACATGACCACTGTTATTGAACGATTCATCATAATGTTTTACGAATATACAATTATTTACTATTTTACAATTGTTGAATTGATTTTTGTAATTATTTGGCAGAATATCGAGATTAAGGTCTATTATTATCAAATAGTTGTTGTCTATCAAATTTTTGAAATAATTATTCTGATTTATGAATTACATTTTGAGGTTAGTATCGTTATCCACCTTGATCTTTGGATAATTGAAATTATGTTCCTTATAGTAATTTTAAATCCAGTAATTATTCAACCAGTAATAATTCGATTTATTCCCATAATTACTCCTATTTTAGTCCCACTATATTTCTTCATCCCAGTCTACATTACTCAAACTACCTATATCTATCTCCCCTATCTAGCTGAACAAGTAATAATTGATGTTTATTATGAATTGCTTGAGAATCCAACACACACAATACAATATTTCGTTTATGATCAAGCTAAAAAACCAATTGATGATGCTACGGTTTCAGTTAGCTATAATAGCTCTATATATTCAACAACTAATTTAGGAAGTGGAATTTATGAAGTGCATTTACCTGCTTCTGATGAAGCTGAAGTAATTAGTGTTACCGCAACAAAGCCATATTATCCATCTGGACAATTGATATACACTCTAGAAGTAAACTGGACATCCTCGGAAATTCCAACAGTTGAAAGTCCCCTAACTTTACTACCAATTATTTTTGGTATTGTTGTTCTAGCTATTGGAGTAATAATTCGACCGATAAAGAAGAGATCTTAGCTCTTCTTTTTTTTTATCTAAAAATTAAGGTTTAAAATATTATAATTCTTTAACGGAAATTATTTCAGATGGACACTCTTCTGCAGCTTGTTTTACTATATCAATTTCATCATCATCGAATGTCCCTTGTGATGTTTCTGAATTTGTTTCACCATGAACTACCATTGATTTATAATTAGTATCAGGTTCAAAATGAACAGGATCTAGATTATAGCAATTTCCACATTGAATACATTCTTTTCTATTAATGATAATTTCATATTTGGTCATAATTATCCCATAATAATGTTGGTTTAATTATTTATTAAGTAATTTAGTATAAAATAGTAAAAAAAGTAACAAGAAATTATTGGTTAAATTTCACAATAACTTCTTTTACATCATATCTATGCTCAAGTTTCTCTTTGATTTCTTCTTGAAGATTATTAGCAAATTGATGGTCAGGTGGTAAGTCAATTGATACTGTTATAACTTTCTTATCCTCAACTTCTTCTATTTTAATATCTAAAATTAGATTAGTTCGAATGACATCTAAGCCTGTTAAAGGATTCATCACATGTCTTAAGCGACTTTTAACAACATCTTCTGTTGTAGGTTCTGCTTTTTCAACAATACCATGTTTCTCTTCATAATTTCTAATAGCTTCACGTAATGATGACACAGCTAAAACTGAACAATGAGCTTTAATTGCAGGCAATCCACCTAATTCTTCGGAAGCAGTCTTCCAAGAGATATTTTTAGCTTCTTCAATAGTTTTTCCTTTTGCCAATTCAGTAATAATTGAGCCGGTAGCTATATTTGATGCACAACCATAACTTCTAAATTTGATATCAGTTATTTTCTTTGTCTTTTCATCTACTTTTAGGGTTAATTCAACCATATCTCCACATGCTGGACTCCCTTCTACCGCTTTTCCGTCTGGATCTTCTATTTCCCCAACATTTCTTGGGTTCTTAAAATGCTCCAAAACTTTTGCACTATATTGTAATTTCATTTTTTTCTTTGCTCCTTTACTTCTTTCTTAATGGACTTATTACTCTTAATCTTTTTATAATATCGGTGAGTACTTCAACAACTGTATCTACTTCATGCATTTCATTAAATCGACTAAAAGTGAATCGTAACGAACCATGAGCTTGTTCATGATCTCCACCTATACCCAATATTACATGACTTGCTTCTAATGATCTACTAAAACACGCTGAGCCTGTGCTTGCAGCAATTCCGTTCATATCCAAGTGTAAAGTTATTGATTCCCCTTCAACAAAATGAAAAGTGATGTTTGCATTTTGTGGTGTTCTATTTGTAGGATGACCGTTTAAATCTGTATCAGGTATTTCTTTCAGTATCTTTTGTATTAATGTATCTCTCATATTTTTTATTTTGTCATTTTCTTCTTTGGTAACTAATTCAATAGCTTTAGCAAAACCAACAGCTCCAGGAATATTCTCAACTCCTGCTCGCATATTGAATTCTTGAAATCCCCCATCCATATGTTTCTTTATCGGGGTATCTTTTCTGATGTATAATGCACCAATACCTCTTGGACCATTGATTGTATGTGATGATATTGTAACTAAATCCACTGGTATTTTACTTACATCAATAGGTAATCTTGTAAATGTATGAGTAGCATCAGTATGAAAAGTAATTTTTTTATCATGAGCAATTTCAGCTATTGATTTTATATCTTGTGTTGTACCAATTTCTTGGTTAGCATGTTGGATTGATATTAGAATGGTTTCTTTAGTTATTGATTCTTTCAATTGTTCTAAATCGATTGTTCCTTCTTTATTTACATCTAAATAAGTAACCTTCAATCCATCTCTTTCTAATGCTTTAGCACTATTTAACACTGGAAAATCTTCTATTTTTGATATGATGATGTGGTTACCTTCCTTTTGTTTTGCTTTCACAACACCTTTAATAGCTAGATTACTCGATTCTGTTGCACCTGAAGTAAAAACTAATTCTTCTGATGCTCCACCTAATTTATTTAGGATCTTGGTTCTTGCTTCATCTAATCCCTCTCGAGATATTATTCCTAATGTGTAAGCAAATTCAGAAGTAGCAACAGCATATGTATCAAAATAATAAGGAGTCATTGCTTCTAATACTCTCTCATCAAGTCGAGTAGTAGCAGAATTATCTAAATAAATTAATTTATTATTCATATTATCATCTCCTCAAATAAAAAGAGTCATTGTCGACTCTTTTGCTTCTTTAACATAAGTCCCTACAGAACAATATTCTGTAATGACATCTTCTCGAAGGTCTTCTTTCTTTAATCCCATTATATCCATGGTCATATCACAAGCCAAGATCTTTCCTCCCAATTCTACGAAATCGGATAACATTCCTTCTAGTGGTCGAACATTAACCTTTTTCATTTTACGTTTTATCATCCATTTTCCTAAACCCAACATATTCATTTTTGAGAGAGGCCCTTTTGCCAAAGCTCCTTTTTTGAGTCTTTGTAATCCCCAGAAAGTGAAATACATAGAAACATCCATTCCCATAGCGAGAGCACCGTTTCCTATAATGAAAGCACTATAGATTTTATCAAAATCACCACTATGAACAATAATAGTTGCTTTTTCTGCCATGTTTATTTCTTCTCCTTAGGAATTTTTATTCTAATCATCCATTTGTTACCTTTATCTTCAACGCTTAGAAGTTCCAAGCCAAGTGCTTCTACTGCCATAGGTATCTCTTTCATAGATGACTTGTGATCACCAATTACTTCAATAACATCCCCTGGTGAAGCTTTCCTGATAGCTTTTCTAGTCTCAACTAATGGTATAGGACAAGTTTCACCTAGACAATCAATCTTAATTACATTATCTGAATCGTCTGTCATAAAATTCCTTCGTTAATTATAGATTCTTTTTCTAACATTTTAATGAATCCCCTTATAAAATAACAAAAATCAATTAATTTACTTTATAGAATTAGTTTTTTAAAAAAAATTTTGATATTTTTTATAATAATTTTTTACTTTTTTTTTTCAATACTTTAATTTTAACTAAAAAGTAAATTAAGATGATTTATAGACAGCTACACAAAGAATAAAACATATTTTGACACTTCTATAATTATGATTGAATATCAAGCAATTATTTTAGCTCAAAGAACAATAAACCCTTACATTAAACAAACAGCTCTTTATCAATCTCAATATTTAAGTAAACTCTGTAATGGTGGTGTTTTTTTAAAATTAGAAAATCAACAAATAACTAATTCGTTTAAAATTAGAGGAGCATACAATAAGTTACTTAATCTAACACCAGAGGAAAAACAAAAAGGTGTTATTACTGCTTCTTCAGGCAATCATGCTCAAGCGGTTGCAGTCGTTGCAACTCAACTTAATATACCAGCAAAAATTATTGTTCCTATTAATACACCAATTAACAAATTGGAAAAAATCAGACAATTTCCTATTACATTAGAATTGTTCGGAAATAATTATGATGAATCTGAAAATTATGCTCTAATGCAAGCTAAAAAATTGGATCTAACATATGTCTCAGCTTATAATGATAAATTTATTATTGCTGGGCAAGGAACAATTGGCCTTGAGATACTCTTTAACCTCCCGTCCATTACTGATATTTTAGTACCTTTAGGTGGTGGAGGTCTTCTTGCAGGTATTGCTATCGCAGCTAAAAATATAAGTCCTAAAATAAAAATTTACGGCATTCAAACAGAAGCTTGCCCTGCTTTTTATGAATCTTTGAAAGCTGGGAAAATTGTTGATGTTAAAATGAAGGATTCTATTGCAGATGGGATGTATGGTGGTATTGAGAAAGGTTCTATTACTTTCGATATTATAAAAGAATTAGTTGATGAAGTTTTTGTTGTTAAAGAAAAAGCTATTCGAAAAAGTATAGCTCTTCTATGGTCTGAAGATAACATTGTAGCTGAAGGAGCTGCAGCTTCAGCTATAACTCCAATTTTAGAAAACAAAAAGTCATTCAAAAACAGAACAGTTGTTTCAGTGATAACAGGTGGAAATATTGATTCCACTTTATTTGACAAAGTAATTCAAGAATTTAGATAATTTAACTTTTAGTTTTTATGTTTCTTCTAAAACTACTTCAGTCGAATCTGTATCAACTTGAATAACTTTTGCTGCTTTAAGACGATTCTTGTCTTCTCGGTCTTCTCTCGTTAAAAATTCTATTAGCCATATTATAATCCAAATTACTACAACAGGTATGAGTATACTCCCGAAGAAATATTTTTCAACAAAATTATTAATTACTACTTCAATAGTAATAGTGACAATAATCGATGCGCTTACTATAATACTTAATCTCTTTACCCATATTTTCGATCTATATTCAGACACTATTCTCACTCTCAGTTCAATATTTGTTTTTTCTTTAAAAAAAGCTATCATATCTCTAATTTATATTACGCTTCCTTAAAAGGAAGATTTTCTGTTAGAATACACATTCAATCTTAGTAATTTTCATTTTAAATGAAAGGATTGTGTGAGGTAGAATTATGGCTGATGTAGTGCTTTATATATTAATTAGTGTTGCTTGTATACTAGGGCTGATTGGAATAATTTATCAGATTATTCTCCATAGTAGAAAAGGTGCTGAAGTTGATACTTACACAAAACAAATGCAATTTGCAGTTGATCAAACAACACGCGAAATGCAAAAATTTTTTGATATGTTACGTTTGAAACCTTCTTCAATGGGTGGTTTTGGTGAAAATATTGTTCGTATTTTATTATCAAATTTACCTGAAAAACATATTAAAGAACAATATCAACCCCGCGATATTTCCGGAAGAATTGATTTTGTTATTCAATTACCAAAAAGTGATTTGCTCATCCCTATTGATAGTAAATTTATGATACCTAAAGAATTTGAAGGAAATGAAACTGTAGAATTAGATAAATTGGTGATCGATCGTTTAAATAAAAAGGCTGTAAGACGTGCATCTGAAATCACGAAATATATTGATTCAGTAGAAACGACTGATTTCGTTTTAATGTATGTACCTGATTTCATCTATGGTATTTTAACCACTAAAACTTTTCAAGAATTGGCTTCTATGAATGTGGTACCTACAAACTCAAGTGGTTTATTGAGTGCTATTTTTATGATTAATATGCAATATCGTTTTACAAAATTAAATAGTGCTGCTGGCAAATTTGGTGAAATTCAAATGAAAGTCAGTCAAGGAATACGTAATGCTACAGAAAAAATTAGTACAGGTTCTATTCAATTACAAAATTGTATGAATAATATATCTGATGCTTTTAATGAGTTGACGAAAATTACCACTGTTATTGAAACACTAAATATTGAAGATTATCAACTAGATTAGCAAAAATCTATTAATTGAAAAGGAATAACAACTAGCTATGACCGAAGTATCACTAAAAAAGATAGGAAATGAATTCATAGTAAAAATATTTAATATTATATTCATAATAGGAATAGGATTAGGATCTTTTTTCTTCTTTCTCTACTTCTTCTGGAGCGATTTAGTTGATAATTTCTATTATTCAAATTACTTGATAATTTTCCTGGTATTCTATTATACATTACCATCTCTCATAATTGGTTTTACAATAAGTTTTCTAATAGAAGAAAAAATCATTAAACGTAAATTAGCAATTTTCTGTGGGAGTATGTTAGGTATAATATTATTAGCAACTACTGTATCTGTGTGTGCTGTTATTGGTTTTAACAAATTAATAATTCCACCTGTTGTGGGATTTTTTAGTGCACTTGGATTATTTGCTGCTGCTTATTTACTAGGAGTGTCATTAGCAAGAAAAAAACAGAATGAATTATAATGATTAGCATTTGTTAGTTTTTCTGAAAAATAGCTTGTATGAATTTGTGGTTAATTGTGTATTTCTCATTTTTATAATATCTTGAAGCAATTTTTTTGAGTAATATTTCTTTTATTTCATCTTGGTGTTTAAATATTAAATTTGTTCCAGCAATTGCACCAGTTTTCTGCAACCATATTAGTAATTCTTCTGGTGTTGGAAAGCTTACTAACTCATTAACTGTTTGAATGAATATAACTTTGAATCCATAATTTTGGAACCAAGAACTAAATTTCAGCTCATTTTTTGGTAATTGAATTCTAATTTCCATAATCTTTTCAACAGCTGATGGGTATTCTTTCATAGCCTCAAGATAAATATCATGTAGTCCATCTAAAGTACCTTGACAATTAAGAATTAAATGGATGGTTCCTTCTCCTTTTAGAATTCTAGCAAATTGTTGAATAATTCTCTTATGATTAAAATATGGTAAAGCAAAACCACAAAAAATAGCATCATATTTTTCGGTATTCTGTTGCTTTAGAAAAGTCATTCCCTCCTGTATAAAGAATTTACATCTACTGTCATTAATTGTTTCTTTTGCTTTCTCAATCATTTTTTCTGAGATATCAACAGCAGTAATTTTTAATCCCTTATCAGGTAATTTACTTAGTAATTGGTTTGAGATATAACCGGTTCCAGATGCAAAATCTAGTAATGTAAGATTTTGTTTGTCATTAAAAAAATCAATTGCCAGTATTACATCAGTATATTTATGCATCTTCTCAAGCCAAATATGATACGAAGAAGCAACTTGATTGTACTCCTGGTGATAATCTTGCTGATTAATTTTTCTTCCTGTTAGTAAAAGGCAAAATGATCTAAACCAGAAACGAATTGTTCGTAGTATTTTCAATTTCTCAACCTTTTAGTTCATGTAACTGATATATACAAGATATTGAAAATATAATAGATTTATGAATGTAAATCAATTTAGAATTTTGGTCTTGTTTATAGCTAAAATCATAACAAAAAACATAAAAATTTATCTTATAAAAAGTCCTTTATATTCTCATAAAGATAATAATTTTTTCTCATATTATTGAGAATGTTTATATTCACATATGTAAAGAAAAGAGTATAATCTTTTTTTAGAAGGAATTATTATGACACAATATGAAATCAAAACATATCATGCAGGTTTTGAAGATGAACAAGAACGAATAGGTATGGAAGTAGCTAAGAATTTCATAGCACCACACCAAACCAATAAAGAAAGACTAAAAGAAGTCTATTCACAACCAGAATTCGATCCAGAAACTAGATTATATGCATTTAGTGGAGATAAAATGGTTGGGTTTCTAACTTCAAGAGTTCTTGATATCGGTGAAGATGGAATTAAAAAAGCTAATTTAACTCCACCATCTGTATTAAAGGGACATGATAAAGTGAGGGATCTTCTTTTCAATAAAACGATAGAAGTTTTAAAGAAGAAAGAAGTAAAACAAATCTTGTCTACGTTTGGTCCTCGATGTAATATTTCTGCTGAACAAGCTCTTAAATGGGGTTATAAACTAGCCCAACAAAATCATTATGTTTACTCAATTGATTTTAGTGGTTTGGATAAGGTATCAACCGATAAAGTTGTAGAGTTTGATTTTGAGAAACACTTAGCAAGTTGTGTGAAAATTGTTGCTGAAGAATATGAACAAAGTGAAGATTTTGCTATGCGTATGTTTGATAATCTCAAAAATAATCCAAATCCAAAGAGACACATTCTAATTATTGAAGAGAATAATGAAATATGTGCTTTTACAGGTATTAATCCTAATAATATTGATTCTACTATAGGAACAGTTTTAGGTGTTTATGCAAAAAATGAAGATTACATGAAACAATTACTAGCTAAACTAAACCAGATTAACAAACAAGAGAATATAAAAATCGCTCAATTAGGATTTACTGAAGAGAGTGATATAAAACAGCAAAAATATTCACCTATTAAAACTAAATTACTGGGAATAGGTGGACAATACATTAAAGAACTATAATCAATAAAAATTTTTTTCTTAAAAAATAGTTAATTTGAAGGTTCATTTAACCTTCCTTTTTTTATTTTAATAATCAACAGGAATTTATTTTACAATAAATTGTTCGTGATAATGCTATGAGTTTGGGGATATTTATGGGAAGATTTACCTCTTGGCATTTTATAATTTTTAATACATTTTTCAAAAAAAGATCTTCTTTAATTGTATTAGAAAATGTTAATTTGGTTATTTTGTAAAATATCACACAACGTTCACCAAGTATTTCCAAATCCTCATTGGTTATTGTTAGATCATCTTCATGTCTTACTACTAGAAATTCTCTATCTTCTAAATGTTGTATTACATCATGAACTTCAATAAATGGTAAAATATCCGCGAGATATTTAGAAACCATTTCCCCGGTAGTTATTCCTTCACTCTTAGCTAAAGATATAAATTCATCATAAATTTTTGATGATACATTTCGTATGGTGATATCTTTCAAACTATCTTTCTCTGTAGGATGAACATAATCACATTTCTTACGAACTAAACCAAGACGTATAAGTTTTGGAACATTACTTAAGTATGTTACATTAGAATGACTTATAGCTTTCACGTGCTTAGCAAGGATTGATCCATCTACATCCTTTTCAAAAATTAGATCAGGGATATTTCTAAAGAGAAACATCGTTTTCGCTCCTGCAGAAATAAGATCTTTTTTATCTACTCTCAAATGATCCAAATCACTTATGATTTCTGGTTTAACCCCAGGATGTTGAAATGTTCTTCTAGAACGAAGTCCTTGAATTCTCCAAGGTTGTCGTATTGCTGTGAATAAAAGAGAATCAAATGCTTGCCCAGCTGAAAATCCCAACTTTAAACGATATTCATTGAATTGATCATATAATTCTTTATTTATTCCACGTAAAGTGATATCTTTTTTTTCTTGATCATCTTCATCACTATAAACAAACATTGACAACCCATCTAATTTGATTTTTATATTAAGTATCTATTATCAAGATTTATGAATGTTTTGTATGATAAAACAAAAAAGTTAAATATGTATGATTTGTATGATTTCATTATATTATAAACAATAAAAGTAAAAAGATTTAGAATTATTTTAATGGTGTGACCTAATTGGCAACGAAAAATCTTAAACCTATTATACAGCAAGAAGCTACTCACATAAGAAAAAGGTTAGCTATTGAAAAATATAAGAATGCTAAACAATGGTTTTGGTCAGGATTAATTAGATATCCCGGATTAATGATTACTTCAAGTATTCTTATGTTAGTTAATGCTGTTATTGCTATTCTTCCAAGTATGTTTTTGGGTTTAGGCATAGATATACTTGCCTCCCAAGGATTTGGCCAAAAATTCATATGGATAATTTTAGCTATTGTTGGATCAGCCTTTTTAACATGGGGAACATCGTTTTTAAGTGCTTATTTATGGGGTTTAGCTGGATATCGTTTCGAACGAGATATCCGACAAGAATTTTTCGATGTTGTTCAAGAAAATTCTATGGCTTTTCATGATGTGAATGATTCAGGCGTTTTACTTAGTATGGGAATGAATGAAACAAATCAAATAAGATTCGCTTATCACCCTTCTATGAGACATTTGATAAATTCGTTTTTGAGCATTATTATGTCGAATATTTATTTCTTTATTAGAATACCTGTTGGGAGCAACTTTATTGGTGTAGGCAAATGGGAAATAGGTTTAGGTATTGCTTTAGGTTTTATTATTTATATTATACTTGCGTGGGTTTATGCAGCTCGTATAGGACCTGTCCGACGAGAATTAGCTACTGAATTAGGCAATGTTTCTTCTGCTACTCAAGAAGCATTTCGTGGGATTGAAGTAGTTCGTTCATTTGATAATGAAGATGTTGAAGATCAAAAATTTGCTGTTAAAAGTAGTCGATTGGCTGAAAGAACCAGACAAGAAGGTTTTCTTAGTGCCTTTTATTGGCCTGCACTTATTATAGTTGTTGTTACCGTATTCGCATTTGGTTTTGGTCTTCATTGGGTTTCTATATCTGAAATGACTGCTGGTCAACTAACTTCTTCACTTACATTACTTCTTCAATTAGTAGGTCTTAATTTTATGATTCCAATGCGTTTATTATCTTTACAAGCAGGTTTTGTTAATGCAAATAGAATTTGGAATGTTATGAATTTTGATGATCCACTCGTTGAACCTAAGAAATCTATTAAAGCTGATTGGTCAAAAGATCTCATCTTTAATGATGTTTCATTCAAATATCCTGGAACCGAAAGATATATTTTAAACAATATTGTTTTTAGGATTCCACCTGGTTCCCGTGTTGCGTTAATTGGTGGTCCAGGTTCTGGTAAAAGCACTATTCTAAAATTACTCTTACGACTTTATGATCCAACAGATGGTCATATATCTCTAAATGGTTATACCTTTAAAGATATGAAAACTTACGATATAAGAGAAGATGTTGTCCTAGTTGAACAAGATATCTTTTTGTTTGGGGCATCTATTAATGATAATATTAAATTTTCAAATCCTTTTGCCACAGATGAAGAAGTAAAACTGGCAGCAACTCGAGCACAAATAGCTTCATATATAGAATCAATGCCGGAAAAATATGATACAATTATTGGAGAACGTGGTGTAACCCTTTCTGGTGGGCAAAAACAACGTATAGCCATCGCTCGAGCTTTATTAGCTAATCCTAAATTACTCTTATTGGATGATTCTACTTCAGCTGTTGATATTAAAACTGAAGCAAGATTACGTGCTGCTATGGAACAGCTCATAAAAGGAAGAACATCTATAATAGTTACTCAAAGACTTTCAACTTTAGTAGAATCCGATATGATTATTTTCTTAGACAAGGGTAGAATGATCGATATTGGCACTCATCATGAATTAATTCGTCGTTGTCCCGAATATCAGTTTATGATTAGTCTCCTGCCTATGGGAGAACAAATTATTCAAGCCTCAAGAGAACATTTTGAATCTTCTACAAATGGAGGGATAAATTAATGGGTATGGGAATGCATAGACGAGGTCCAATAACACTTGAAAGATCAAAAGCTACTCGACCTGTAGGAGTTTTAATAAAAGCTCTTGGAGGATTCATAAAAGGAATTGGATGGCTAATTTTATTTGCGACTATAATAAGTATGATATATTCAGCAACTCAGATAGTTAGTCCATTGATTTTAACAGATGGTATTGATGCTTTTGATAATATTTTAGGTAATGGTAATGTTATTCTCTTTAATAGAGAAATTACTACTCAAAATGCTATTCTTATTCTAGCAGCAATCTATATGGTAATGAATTTCACTGGATTCTTCCTTAATTCTTGGTCTACACGTATTTTAGCAAAATCAAACGCTATTTTAGTAAATAATATTCGTACCAAACTCTATCACAAGCTCATTAATTCATCTATGAGTTATTTGAAGAAAGAACAAAGTGGAAACATCACTGCTAGAATAACTAGTGATACTGATCAAATAGCTACTGGTATCAATATTTTCACATCAATATTTATACAAATGATTCTTTTAGTTGCTACTCTAGTACTATTACTAACTAGAACGAATTGGCAAGTTATTGTTATTTGTTTAGGATCAGTTCCAGTCGCACTAATTATTAGTGCCATTCTTAGTAATGTTGGTCGCAGGATTATATTGAAAATTAGACGATCATTTGGTATTGTTTCTGGTAAGATGGCTGAGAGTTTTGCTGGAGCAGCTGTTGCTAAATCATTTAACAGAGAAGAAACCCTTTCAAAACAAATGGGTGTTTTAAATCAACAATATTACAAAATGAGCCAGAAATTTGGTTTAATGATGAATATCACTATGCCTATAATCACTATGATCGCTTCTATAACTACTGCAACTATTCTATGGGCTGGTGGACTAATTGATATGTCTATAGGAGAAATTTTCCTAGGTATTACTCTCTCCAGTCAATTTTTACGACCAATAACAATGTTATCAATGTCTTTTCCAGAATTGCAGAATTCTTTAGGAGCAGTTGATAGAGTTATTGACGTAATGGAAGCTTCACCAGCAATTGAAGATGCAAAGGATGCAGAACCATTAAATGAAAAATATTCAGTAACGTTTGAAAATGTCTGGTTTGCTTATGAAGAAGAAAATTATGTTATAAAAGATATTTCCTTTAAAGTTAAAGAAGGTGAAATGGTCGCACTTGTTGGAGAAACTGGGGCAGGTAAAACTACTCTTGCAAGCATGCTTCTTCCAAGATTTTATGATATTCAGGAAGGATCAATCAAAATAGGGGAGCAAGATATAACCCAAGTAACTCAAAAATCTCTTAGAGAAAGTATTGGAATAATTTTGCAAGACCCATATCTCTTTACAGCATCAGTACTTGAAAACATAAAATATGGCAAGAGTGTTGCTTCAGATGAAGAGGTTTTTAATATTTGCAAAATATTAGGGGCTGATGCATTTATTGAAGCATTACCTGATGGGTATGAAACAAAAGTCTATGAAGGTGGTAAAAAATTAAGCGCTGGTCAGAGACAAATGATAACAATAGCACGAACAATGCTTGCTGATCCGAAAATATTAGTATTAGACGAAGCTACTTCTAGACTTGATGCTTATTCTGAATCATTGGTCCAAAATGCTCAGAAAAAACTCTTTGAAAATAGAACAACCTTTGTAATTGCTCATAGATTATCTACCATACATGACGCTCAAAAAATATTTGTTCTTGATCATGGTAAAATGGTTGAGGATGGTAGTCATGAAGAACTCATGAAGCAAGATGGAATCTATGCTGATTTATATAATACATATTATTCATTCCAAGGTCTCGAAACAATTGATTTGAAAGAGTTAATCATTGAAGATGAAGAAGAGGTTGCTAAAGCTGAACTTTCACCTATGACCCACATGTCAATGAATCCAGAAGGAATGGCCAAGATTAAACAAATGGTTGCAGAAGGAAAAATCACAAAGGAACAATTAGAAAAAATGAAAGAAAAAATGAAGGAGTTTGGTGGAAAATAAGATGGGTCCACCTTAAATTAACAAATTCTCTTTTTCTTTTTTATTTAAATTCTAATTGTTTTTATAGTTAGTATTACCTTTTTATCATAGAATTATAGCTGACTAATGGGAGATATAGAAATGTCAAATAAATCCCCTCTCGAGACTGCATGTAGAGAAATCCTTGGAGAAAAATATGAGCAATATTATGACTTGCTCTCAAATCTACTTTTACTTAATATTGATATAATAAAGAGAAATGATGAAAGATTATCTGCTAAAGTTACATCCATTTTGTTTGATGATCAAATTACTAACAAGACACATATTATATGCGAATATATAGAAGCAGCTGATTGGAATTATAATTTCCGACCATCAGAACTAGAAAATACTAAAAAATTACTTGAATTAGATCCCGATCTTAAAACATCTACTAAAATAATAAATCATTTGAGAGAACAATCCGATCAAAATTATTCTGAAATTATGCGTAAAGTTGATGTTAAACAAGAAATTAAACTATATAGAAGTCGAACAGGATTTACTAGTAGTCGTATTTAAATTAACTTATTTTTCCTTTATTTTAAAGAATTCATCTTAAAATGAATTGAAAATCAATTTTATTTGACCATAATGTAACAAAAGTTATTACTGTAAAAAAACAGAAAAGTAATATTAAAAAGCTTATTCTGTAGTAAGCATTTCCTACTATTTATTCAAATACTATTTGATTAAACCAAAGATTTCACCTTTATTTATCGTACAGATTTAATTTACAAGTAATAATTAAATTTTAGAAAAAACGCAAAGTAGGTTATGTAATGTCTGAAAAAATCAAAAAGAAAAAATTAGGTATTATCGCTGATTCTACCTGTGATATGGATCCTGAATACTTAAAGAAATACAATATTAGAACAGTACCACTAAAGGTCATTTTTGGCGAAGAAATAAAATTACAAAATGTCAATATTACTAATAAAGAATATTATGACCGTCTTCGTAAAGGTGAATTTCCAACTACTGGTGCTCCCGCACCTAAAGCTTTCAAGGATGCTATTGATGCGGCACTAAAAGAATATGAAGAAGTACTTATTTTTTCTATAGGAAATAAACTAAGTGCAACCTATTCCGTAGCATCTATGGTAGTAAAACAATTTTTTGATGAACGTGTAACTGTAATTGATACTAATACTCTCTCAATAACTATGAGTTTAATTATCCTACCTGCAGCAAGAATGATCGAAGAAGGAGCTACTAAGCAAGAAGTTCTCGCTGAAGTGATTAGAATTATTCCTCATACTCAAGTTTTTGGTGGAGCACCAACTCTCAAATATCTTTTCAAAGGTGGGCGTCTTAGTAGTGCAAAATACTACATTGGAACTTTACTTAAGATGAAACCTATGATTAGTGTTGCTGATGGATTGATTGTTTCTCCAGGGAAGATTCGTAGTATGGAAGCATTAGTAGAACATATGAAACATATTTCTGATGAAATTGCTAAGGAACGATTAACAGAGATAGTTATTGTTGGTCATTGTGATAATATTACTCAAGCAAAATTAGTTAGTGATTATTTACAATCTTTGCCAAATGGACCAAAAGAAGTTTTTCTTTGGGAAATTGGACCGGTAATCGGCACCCATCTTGGACCTGATACTCTTGGTATTGTTTGGGTTGGAGATTTCAAAGAAGAATGGTTGAAGAAATAATAAACAAATCAACAAAATTTACTAAATAACAGATATAAAGGAACTATTCAGCATTAGCTAATAGTTCATACTTTTTTATTATATCATATTAGAAGTAAGAAATTATTAGGAATTAAATCTTTAATTTGGCAAGCAATTTTTGGTGATTCATTTGGAAGAAAAATGTAGAAACGAAGTTATCAATTTACACTTATTTTTTGAACAATGGTTTAAAGCAGAAGTCGAAAATTCAGAAGAGGTTTATTCACGATTAGTGAATGTATTAAGTGATGAATTTATGCTTATTATGCCTACTGGGCAAGTTTCCACTCGAGAAGAACTACTAACACAATTACATTCAAGATATGGTTCTCATAAAAATGATGAAATACCATATAGTATTTGGGTAAAAAACATCGAAGGTCGTTTAGAAGAAAATAATCTTTGCCTAGTCACATATGAAGAATGGGGTAAAGTGCAAGGAAAAATAACTGCTCGTTTAAGTTCTGCCCTATTTCGTAAAAAAGAAGGAACACCTTTTGGTGTTGAATGGATTCATGTGCATGAAGTCTTTATTCCTAATGAATAATACACAGTTATGTATAACAAGGAATCAATTAAGTAGTTACGAATTTCACTATTAAATTAGCTATGATTTTGGCACTATGGGTATTCAAATGAAGATGATCTGATACTAAATGGAAGCCATTTCTTTCAGATATTTTATCAAAGCTTATTCCTAAGATGAAGTGTTTTACAATTAATTGTTCAATTAATCTCTGCTCAACAGAATATTTAGGATTTGATGAATGATCTTTCAAATAAGCGATCATTTCTTCATTTATAGGTAGATACTCCAAGTGATTTTCATCTGCTAATTCTTTAATTATATTGGAATAAGTAATGCTTTGTTTAAATGCTAATGAATCTTCATCTTCACCTATAGGTGGAAGAGAACATAAAGCGATTTTAGCATTTGTTTTTAATTGTAGTTTAGAAATAATTTCTTTGAGATTTTCAATATAGAATTCTTTTGAAGGATGCTGTGGTAGATTCAAACTTTTCTTAGGATTTAAGTTGTATAAATTTATTTCATGATGGGCATCATTTGTGCCTATTAACAAAGTAATGAAATCTGGTTCACATTTAATTACACTGTCAATTCGTTGGAGAACATTATATGCAACTTGGCTATTTATTCCAGCATTGATATAATAATAATCGTTTCCCAATACTTGTGCTACTATCATAGTGAAATTCACACCCAAAAGACCATTTGTAAGGCTGTCACCAATGAAGACTATGCGTTTCTTCCTACTATCGACTTTATTTTTCCTTAGTAATTTAAGAAAATTTTCCGAGCTATTTTTTGCTGGATGGTTAACTTTCCAAATTACTATCGAGATTTTGATTGTGATATAAATTAGGACTAAAAAAAGAATACTTCCAAATATTGTCAATAATAAATAGACTAATTTCATTTCTCAATAACCTTTAGAAAATTAATAATCAGTATTAATTATTCTTTCATCTTAAGTATTTTTAAGTTCTGTCTTTTTGTTTTATTAAGAATTTATGAAAGATTTAAATTCTTAAGACAACATTCTTATTTTTATGAGAATGGGATGACATTAGTTTGACTGATGAATCATTTGATATAAAAAATATATCTAAATGTCAATTATTCCAAATATTTCTTAAAACTGAGCATCGAAGAATTTTGTTATCAATAATTTCTGGGACAATTATTTTCTTAATTCTAACAGGTCTTGTAATGATTGTTTATACCTACAGATTTCAAGCATTTCTAACCTATCAGGAAGATAAAGGAGATTGGTATAATAATGGTCAATTGAGTGTTAGTACCAATTATAGACAAACTTTCCGATTTACAATTGAGGATGGCTATTTTGAGAATATTACTCAAGAATTTCTTAATTTAGTATCTGATATTGTACCCAATATTAAAGTAACTAGTTATACAACAGCATTTAGTGCAGAAGTGTATTCTTTTAATTCAACTATACCAAGATCACCTTGGCTTTTACAGGAAATCATGACGTTAGATAATAGAGCTTATAGTGTACTTGCAGATTGTTTAATAGATGGACGTTTACCTGAAAATAAAAATGAGCTTTTATGGCAAAAAAATTCTGAAACGGATTTAGCTTTATATGATTCTGTGAAGATTTATGGTGTGCCTCAACTTAATAGTCATCCTAAAATTTATACCATTGTTGGCATTGTTGACAATGTTCAAAACACCTTTAGGCAAGCAGAACTTTCAACTGATGTTTTTAATTGGCATTTTGAAAGTATTGGATACAGCAATTATGAAGGAAATAATCGATATTTCACAAGTTTGACATTATATCAAGAGCTATTCAATGATTTCTCAAGCTATTTGGGAGTATTAACATATTTATTAGATGCTCAATATGATTTATCAGAATTAAAGTTAAATAGCCTAACAAAATATATTAAATTGTTTCCTACAGAAAACAATCCAGCAAAATCCAAATGTTTGGGAATCAAAATTTGGTTATGTCAAGATTTGAAAATCTTTATTGCTGAATTTGGTACATACTGGGTTTTAGCAGTATCAAAAATTCTTCTATTTAATGAACCATTATTCTTCATTATAGGTTTGATAAGTGTTGTAATTTTAAATATAGGGATTAAAAAAATGGGAACTTCATTTAGAATAATGAAATTATATGGTTTAAACTATCGAATTATTCGAAAAATGATTCTACTTAAAAATTGTATTTGCATGATTGTTAGCTTTGTTGGAGGTTTAGCAATGGGATTTACTCTGTGCTATTTATCTACTATGAATTTAGACAATAGACCATCAAATTATTACCTTAATTTTCTGACAGAGCCATTATTGTTAATAGTTATATTTACATTTATCTTAGGATTTTTTGGTTTAAGTTTCATTACTCAAAATTCTATTGCTAAAAAGACTACTATAAATACTTCAGAAGAATATACTAAAAAAAGAAAACCTATTTTAACACTCTTTTCAACAAATGAATTTAGATTATTAGTATTAACACTTATATTTGCAATCTTTTCTGTTGGACTTTTTTTACTCTATCATTTCTCAAGCAATACTAGAAATCTGGCTACTGGTATAACCTATTTAACGTTTTTTTATTTCATGATCACTTGTAGTATATCATTAATTATGACATTTATTTTCCTGTTTATTGCTAAATTAACAATCCAATTTTGGTCGTTTATTGGCATTCATAGATGGAAAAAGCATCTTAATATTCACACCTTATCAATTAAACACATATCAGCAAGTAAAAATTCGTATAAACAGGTAATCTTTGGGTCATTAATTTTTGGTTTAGTAATTCTTCCAGGATTTATTATGCCATCATCAATAAGGGAAAATATTAAAAATGAAGCCTTAATCGCAATAGGCGCCTCAAGTCTAGCAATCTTACAATGGGAAGATCCCGATAATGAAAGAGATGGCATCTTTACTAATATTTCTGAAATAAGTTATTTTACTGAAGTAACTGTCTACGAAATTACTGAAAAAAATCTTGAATTTGATTATCCAAAAGCTTTTAATGCAACTGTTTTAGCGTTAGAAAGTCCAAAAAATTTAACATTAGTAGCTGATAGAGAATCATTAAATCAAATATCTTCAATAGAAGACATACTAGCATTAGAAGAAGATAATAGTCTCTTAATAAATAAAAAATATGCTAGAAAAAATCATTTGAAACCTGGTGAATTATTTAATACACAAAATATTGCTCGTTTCCCAACAGATTTCACTTTTATAAATTCATATGAAAACTTCCCATTATTACCTCTACCAACCAAACCATTATTTACATTCCAGATGGATGCCTTTTCAATAGTAGGGAATAGCTATACTATTAATCAATTTCTACACAATTTAGATTACTCTACAATTAAAAAAAGCTATAACGTTAAGATTATAAAACCCATGAGTGAATCTGATATACCTATTATTAAAAAGAAATTACAAAAACAAGATATTTATGCAAAAACATATGATGAAATCTACCATCAAATGATGTTGAAAATAGATGTATTTTCACAAAGTACTCTATTAATATTTGCAGTTCTAACTTTTTTGGTATTAATTTTCACTGGATATTTCACTGGATTAAGAATCTTTGAAGAAAGAGGTAAGATAATTGAAGCTCTTTATAGAGTAGGTGCAGTTCGAGGGCAAATATTAAAATCCTTTACTTTTGAATTTATTCTTATCAATCTTTTACCTATGGTATTAATGATTCTTCTATCACTACCAATGATCAAGTTTTTTGCAAAATATTTCTTAGAATATAATAATTATTATTCTCAATATAGAGCAAATGTTCCAGGTTGGATTATATTAATTGTAATTATAGGAGGATTACTAATTACTACAATAGGATGGTTATTTGCTTTAATGCCAGCGATATACAAATTTAAACCAGTTAAACTGGAGTAAATTAAGATAATCGAATATAATTATAGGAATTAGTGTAATTCCAAACAATATCAATAAGAAATAAACACCAACTTTATCACTCATTTGGTTTTTAGGAAATTATTATCAAGAAAATTCATTTTATTATCCTAAATAAATTTAGTTAAGTGTTATTTGATCTTTATTTTAAGAATATATGAATACTTTAAATATATCAAGACATTATTCTCATTAATATGAGAATGAGGTAAGTATTGTGTCTGAAGAATCATCAGAAGTTAGAAATATATCAAAACGTCAATTATTCCATATTTTTCTTAAAACTGGTCGACGAAGAGTTACTTTATCAATAATCTCTGGAACAATTATTTTCTTGGTTCTTACGGGACTTGTTATGATCGTCTATACCCACAGATTTCAAGCTTTTCAAGCCTATCAGGAAGAAAAAGTTGATTGGTATAATGATGGTTTTTTGAGCGTGAGTTGTTTGCATGATCAAACTAGTACAATGACCATTAGTAGTAATTATATTGGTAATGTAACTCAAGATTTTGTAAATTTAGCATCTGGACTTATCCCAAATGTAAAATTAACAAATTATACAACAGCTATTAGTGCGCAATTTCATTCGTTTGAAGTAGAACTGCCTGAATCTCTTTCACAAGAAATTATTACTTTTGAAGATAATGTATATAACGTGCTTTCAAATTGTTTAGTTGAAGGTCGCTTACCAACAGAAAAACATGAGCTTTTATGGTATAATAATAATGTAACTGGTTTAGCTCTAAATGATACAATAGAGTTACGAGGGAATAGTCAAAGAAATAGTCCTTCTTATAACTATACTATTGTTGGTATCATCAATCAAGTTAGACCTGCTTTTCGTCAATCAAATATTTCTACGGATATTCTTGACTGGACTGATATTTTGGATTTTGCTAATTATAGAGGAAATAATCGTTTCTTTACAAGCTTAACACTATATCAAGAATTAATCAATAATCTTACAAGCTATAATGGTATCATGACTTATCTTTTAGATGCTAAGTATGATCTAACAGAATTGAAATTAAATGGACTTACAAATTATATAAAATTATTCCCAACGGAAACTTATCCAGCTGAATCTGAATTCTTGGGAGATGAAGTTTTATTATGCCCTGATTTGAAGGTTTTTATTGCTGATTTTAGTTCATATTGGATTTTAGCAACATCACAAATTCTTACAATTAATGCTCCATTATTCTTCATTATTGGTTTGGTAAGTGTTGTCACCTTGAATATAGGATCTAAAGAATTAGGATCAACTTTTAGAAGAATGAAAATTTATGGATTAAGCTATCGAAATATTCGAAGTATGGTTTTACTTGAAAACTTTATATTCACCATAGTTAGCTTTATTGGTGGGACATTATTTGGATTTTTATTAAGTTATGTTTTAACTATTAATATAGATGATCGACCTCATAATTATTATCTAAATTTTGTTACTGAACCTTTGCTATTTATTGTAATAATTGCATCTGTTCTAGGATTTTTTAGCTTGAGTTTCTTTATTCAAAATTCAATTGCCAAAAAAACAGCTAAAACTACAATAGAAGAATATGCTCAAAAAAGAAGGCCTATTCTCACACTCTTTTCAACGAATGAATTTAGAATGTTAGTTTTATCACTTATTTTTGTGATGCTTTCTGTAGGACTGTATTTGCTTTATTATTTCTCAAAATCTACCACAAATGTTGCTACAGGTATAAATTATTTAACGTTCTTTTATTTCATGCTTTCCTGCAGTGCAACAGTAGTTATGTCATTTATTTTCTTAGCTATTGCTAGATTAACTACACTATTTTGGACCTTTATCAGTAATCAGACTTGGATAAAGCGCCTTAATATGTATACATTATCTATAAGACATTTATCTGTCAGCAAAAGCTCATATCAAATAGCAATCTTAGGAGCGCTAATATTTGGTTTAGTAATTCTTCCAGGATTTACTATGCCTTTATCAATAAGGGAAAATACTAGTAATAAGGCTTTTATGGCGATGGGAACATCAAATCTAGCGATAATGAGATGGGTGGATCCCGATAATGAAAGAGATGGCATCTTTACTAATATTTCTGAAATAAGTTATTTTACTGAAGTAACTGTCTACGAAATTACTGAAGAAAATCTTGAATTTAATTATCCAAAAGCTTTTAACGCATATGTTTTAGCGCTTGAAAGTCCAGAAAATTTCACGTTAGTAGCTAATAGAAAAGTATTGAATCAATCATGTCCATTAGAAGATATCCAAGGATTAGAAAATGATTGGAGTATTTTGATGAATAAAAAATATGCTAAAGCAAATCATCTATATCCTGGTGATTTATTTGATACATCAGATATTGCTCGTTTCCCAACAAATCTCACATTTGTGAATTCATATGATAATTTTCCATTATTACCTATACCAACTAAACCATTATTTGCTTTCCAGATGGATGCATTTTCTATGGTAGGCAATAAATATACTATTACTCAATTTATAGGTGATTTAGATTTCTCAACAGATATTAAAGTTCAAAATATCAAGCTGATTAAAGCTGTGAACGAATCATCTATACCTATTATTCAAACAAAGCTTCAACAACAAAATATTAAAGCAATTTCATTTAGTGAACTTTTTGATCAAATGAATCTGAATATAGATGTATTTTCACAGAATAATTTATTGTTTTATGCCGTTCTATCAATTCTCACATTATTTTTCGTAGGGTATTTCACTGGATTAAGAATCTTTGAGGAAAGAGGTAAGATAATCGAATCCCTCTATAGAGTAGGAGCTATTAGAGGACAAATATTAAGATTCTTTACTTTAGAGTACATTCTGATTAATCTTTTACCAATGACAATAATGATTCTCTTAACACTACCTTTGCTTAGGTTTGTTGCTAAATATTTCTTAGGATATAATGAATATTATTCGCCGTACAAACCAAATGTCCCAGGTTGGATAATACTGGTTGTAATCCTAGGAGGATTATTAGTAACAACAATAGGATGGTTATTTGCCTTAATTCCATCAATTTACAAATATAGACTAGTTAAACAGGAGTAAGATATAGATGATTGAATGTAATGACGTAATAAAAATCTATACAGATCAAAATACTAATACTCGTGTAGCAGCATTACGAGGAATCGATTTACATATAAACAAAGGTGAAATTGTTTCAATCATTGGTCCTAGCGGATCTGGTAAATCTACTCTTGTAAAAATCATTGCTGGTACAGAAACTATCTCAAGTGGAGAATTAAAGGTAAACAATTACGAAGTAGCAAATCTAAATCCTACAGAGTTACTAAATTACCGATTAAAGACAATAGGATTAGTACATCAATTCCCTGAAAGAACATTATTCCTTTCAGGAACAGTTATGGACAATATGATTTTTGCTTCAGCGCTATATTCCAAAGATAAAAAAGAAAATTACAGACGAAGTAAAGATATTCTCGAGAAATTAGACATCTTAAAAGTTGAGCATAGAAAAGTTAGCTTCTTATCAGGTGGGGAAATGATTCGATGCGCAATTGGTTGTATGTTAGCTAAAAACGCACCAATTCTTATCTGTGACGAACCTACTGGTCAATTAGATAGTGAAAACACTGAGAAGGTCAAAAGTCTTTTAAAAGATATTTCTCGTGAATTTAACACTACTGTGCTAGTTGTTACACATGATTTACGCTTTCTCAATGGTGTTGACCGCACATGTGAAATTCACAGTGGTCGCGTTAGTGCTTTATTTAATGCTGATGAAGATATCAAATTCCAAGATCGTCAATTCCCCTTGATTTTCAAAAGTCAAATTGATTCCTCACATAACGTTAGGATTCCTAATCAAATACACAATCTATTACAATTAGGCGTGAATATGGAATTCAAGGTTTTTGAGGATTCAAGAGTAGAAATTGTTCATCCTGATGGCATTCCACCTAAACCTGCTATTATTGAAGAGAAGAAAAAACAAAAACATCTTACTGTTGAACCTTTACAAGCTGATTATTTCAAAGATAAAGTGATTGAAATTGATTTAAAAAATGTTTCAAAGGTTTACTCTAGTAAAGGTATAGATGTACATGCTTTATCAGATGTTTCCCTAGATTTCTATAAAGGTGAATTTGCTTTTGTGCTTGGTCCTAGTGGTTCTGGTAAAACTACATTAATTAAATTACTCACAGGCATTGAGAATTGCACAAGTGGTGAAATTAATATTCTTGATAATAAATTACAAAATCTAACTGATAATGAACGAGCAAAATTCAGACGTAGAAATATAGGCATTGTTTCACAACAAGGCGATCTTCATCCATTCATTACTGTTAAAGAAAATCTCTTTATTAAGGATATTTTATCTGGTGCAACTATTAACCTTACTAAGTTCCCACTTGATACTATTGATTCTCTCTTTGATACTTTTCAAATCGAGCACAGAAAAAATGCATATCCTCTTGAAATCTCTGGAGGTGAATTGCAACGTGCCTCTTTAGCAATCTCTCAATATGGTAATCCCGGATTGATAATTTTGGATGAACCTACAGCTAACATGGATTCAGAATTAGCAGCTAATGTTATGGAATTATTGTATAGTTTACAAGGTAAAATCCATAACACATTGTTAATTACTACACATGATATTAATTTGGTTAGAGATGGTACCAGAGTCATTGAATTAATGGATGGTAAAATCAAAAGTAATGGTATTGCACATACCTTTGAGGAAGATTACTGAAGAATAATTTATCCCTTTAATAAATCAGAAAAAAAGAAGAACTTTATGTTTCCATTCTTCTTTTCCTCCTTTTTTCTACTTGCTTGAATGTTAACCTAAGTATTCGATAAGAACCAAATAATAACAGTGGCCCATTAATTTTTTGTTAGATAACTTCGAAGGTAACGCAATTTTATTTAATTTTAATAATTTAAATACTACAGTAATAAGGTGAAGACAAAATGGTCTTTAGAAATAAATCAGGAAAACTAAGCAGAAGAACTCTTATCATAATAGTTGGAGCGATTATTATTGGTGGAACGGTTATAGGAATTTATCTTTTTTCGCGATTTTCATCAAATGATTATTCTAATGGAGAAATTGTGATCTTAAAAGACGATGATTTTACAAAAGAGGAATACAACCTACCAGGTACAGGAACAGAGATTGATCCTTATCGAATTGAAAATAGAGTTATTGTGACCGAACGTTTTTATTGTATTTGGATAGCAGAAACTACTAACCATTTTGTCATTAAGAATTGTACTTTAAGTTCTTATGTTACAATTTATATTAATTCCGTAGCAACTGGCACCTGTACAATTATTAATAACACTTTATTGTTAAGAAGCGGAGATAATACTGGCATAGCAATCGATCAAACACCTCATTCTGTTGTGACTATGAATATTATCAAATGCGCAAATCGAGATAATTCAGGTTATGGTATAACGGTTTTCGAGTCTTCATATGCATCAATTACTAATAATTATTGTGAAAATATTACTTATGGTATTCAATGTTGGAGTGAGTCTACTAACATAGTTATTTCTCAAAATTATTGTATAGAATGTTTGATTGGAATAATGATTGATAGTGAAACTTGGTTTCTGAGTGGAATAGAACATGATGTTTATATGTCAATTCAAACAATAACAAATAATACTTGCCTTTACAATGAAATAGGTATTTATTTCTACAA
>DATKZI010000060.1:0-99773 GCA_035528035.1 Bathyarchaeia archaeon | reverse complement strand
TAACTACTTATTATTTATACCATATTATTATTAAGTTGTTAATAGTACTATTAGTTAAGAAGAAATTCTTTTTATTAATATTTAATTCGGTGATGATTATGAGTAACGACGAAGATTTGGATTATGAAAAAGAAGAAGAAGAAACTAGTTATAAAAGTAGTAGAAAACTTAGTGATAGAAATCGAAAGATACTAAGCTATTCTATAGTATTTTTAATTGCTTTCTCATTTGGTTGTGGTATAGTAGGTATTTCTTTAAATGCTAAAGAAAATGCCCCTAGAAAAGATTTGGCTAGTACTACTAAATATCTAAGCAGTATTATTAGCAGTTTTGATATTAGTGTTTATAATTCTTCAACTGTAGATGTAGTAACTGAGTACTCGTACATTTATAATAGCACTAATACTTTTGAAAACTCAGGCGGAGAAGTTGATTATATAGATGATAAAGCTAATCTTGAGTATATGAAGATTTATTTCTCTCCAGAGGCTTCTGAAAATCTTATTCAAATCATTACTTTCCATGTTAATGAAAAAAGCCAATTAAACATAATGATTTTTGGTGATGGTAGAGAATATTATAGTAATTTACAAATAAAAAATGATATTGAAATAACCTTTACTTTATTATTACCAGCAGAAATAATTGTATATGTTTTTTAAAAAACAACCTTTTTTCTTTTATTTTTTTTGTTTCTTTTTCTCTTAATTTTTGTTTTTTTAGATGAGTGTCATTCTAATTAAAAGGAAAAATCATCTTGATTGAATTTAGATTAGAATCATTCATTAAATTTAATTAAATCCCTTCAAATTCTGCTAATGCATCTTTTGCTGCTTTTTCAATTTCAGCAACCATTTTTTCAAAGAAGTGCTTGAATTCAGTCTTATAACATTCAGCACCACCCCAAGGATTAAAAAATGCTACTAATTCACCTGTAGTATCCAATACTTGAAAAGTGGGTCTTCTAATAGGACCTGGTTTTGGATCTATTTCTTTTTCAGGTTTTACTATATTTAATTTATAATTCCCCTTACAATGTTGCTCAATTATTAAAGGTATGATCTTTTCTCGGGCGTCAAATTGAACTCGTAATCGTGGAGGTTCTACCATATAATTTACACATCCATTTCTCATTAATGTTTCATTATCTTTAAAATTTATTGATATTTAATTTTTGTAAAACTGATTCTCTGGTTATGTCATTTAATACATCATTTGCTACCCATCTAGTTGCTTTTGATTCACTTTTTAGCAATTCAGTAGCTAATTCTATGATGTATTTATTTAACTGCAATGATCTTTTTCCCATTTCTCGTAAAGCCCAACTAATAGCTTTTTTTACAGTTGTTCTTTCGTCAGAAATCTGTCGTTTTATGATTGGTATGAATGTTACTAGTTTCTCATCCTTAGAAATTCTATCGCTAAAAGCTAATCTTGCCATTAGAACAAACCCAGCTCGTTTAACATATTCCTCGTCTCGTTCTGACCATTCATAGCTCTTTTGATAAGCAAATCTTGTTTTTTCAAAAAGATTGAGTATGCACTGATCACAGATTTCCCAGTAGGAGAATTCCACTACCCAAGATTCTAATTGCTCTTCAGTAACCAACTTTGGATCATCGATCATACATGCAAGAATCCTTGTTTCGCGTTTATTAATAGACCATAATTCTTGTGCTAAGGAATGATTCTTACCAAGTTTTTTTGCTAAAGAACGCAAGATGGGTATTTTTGTTCCAAAAGCATCAGCAGGAGTTATTCCCACTCTAGCCATACCAATAAGTGAATCTGGATCACTATTCTCCTCTAAATGAGCAAGTATCTGTTGTAAAGTTAAAATTTCTTGTGTCATCTAATTGCACCTGAAAAAATAATGGAAATGAAACTAATGAAGTTAGTAATAATCAACTTAATCTTCATCAATACTTTCTTCGAGAAATTTGTTTAAAATTGTTTGAGCATCAGGAAAACTTGGGTCCTCAATTTTATTCATGGTTCCTTCACGTCCTAAGGATAATTGAGGATTACCTTGCCAGACATTTGTATAACCATTAGTAATCTCTAATAAATCACCAAAGTTTGCTTCATTGATTTTGCTTCCCCACAAACTGAATGTTACAGTTCCTGTTTCATCACCAACTTTGAAATCACAAACTCTTGATTTGCCAAATTTAGTATTAACAGTTCTTGGTTCACCTTTGGCGATAATTCTTACTCGGATATTTATCCCTGGTTGTTTAACAGGTTCGATATCTTTTACTTTAATAAATTCCATAGTTTATCACACCAACATTTGAAAGTTGATATATTAACTAAAGGAATAACACACCGTTATTTGTAATTTTCTGTTAAAAACTATTTTTTAGACCAAATTTTTCATTTTTTAATTAATTTCTAAATGAAGCACCAAATTTTTAATTAGAGGATAATGTAATTCAAGTGGAGTAAGTTTTTATGACTAAAGAATCAGCAAAATCTGACAGTAATTTTACAGCGATTTGGATGGGTGATTTTTCAGAAATTATCAAAGATGCCATTGATATGAAGACACAATCACAAGTCAATGGTTTTGATCTATCAGTCAAAGAAATCTTTTCCCTAGAAGGTGAAGGAGTAATTGATTTTGATAATGCAAATAGGTCTCTCCCTGAAAATTTGCCTGTTAAATTAGCTAATGGTGAATATTGGTCTTTGTCTCCTGGAAGTTATATTGTTCGTTATAATGAAGTAGTCTCTGTACCAATGAATGCTGTTGGAATTATTCAACCAAGAAGTACACTAATGCGAATGGGTTCAACAATAATTGGTGCTTGGTGGGATTCAGGATATTCTGGTCGTGGTCAAGGATTGTTAATTGTTGGTCGTCCTTTGAAAATTTATAAAAATGCTCGCGTAGCTCAAATAGTTTTTATACTTTCCAAAAAAGTGAATTCTGGGTATAATGGAACTTATCAAAATGAAGCAAAATGATTCCTAGATTTTTTTTTTCAACCTTCATATAAATGAGCTAGGCCATTATTAACTACCTCACCATCTTTTAGAGTGATAACTCGAGCACCCTCTTTTACAATGTTTAAATCATGAGTGCTAATTATAGTTGTCATTTGATATTGTTTGTGAAATTTGTTAATTTC
The DNA here is from genome assembly GCA_035528035.1 of Bathyarchaeia archaeon. Taxonomy (GTDB): domain Archaea; phylum Asgardarchaeota; class Heimdallarchaeia; order JABLTI01; family JABLTI01; genus JABLTI01. The sequence goes on along the minus strand of DATKZI010000060.1, from coordinate 96,639 downwards.
GTTTATTGTTAATGTTGCTAATTCTTTATCTAAATTAGCAGTTGGTTCATCAAGAATAATTAAACTTGGATTTTTATATTGAGCAATTGCTAATGAAGCTCGTTGAAGTTCTCCACCAGAGATTTCTAAGGGATAATGCTCTTTTCTTTGATCAATATTAAAATGGGATAATACCTCATTGATTTCACTTTGGTTTATCTGCTTCACTTTAATAACCTTATTAGATAGAATATCTTTAACAAAAAGGTTCTCTCTTATTGTTAAAAATGGATGTAAATTACCTTGTTGTGCAACAATACCGATATTTTCTCTTCGAAATATTGCTCGTTTTTTATCAGAAAATTCATGGATATTATTATTAGCTACATTGATTGACCCTTCTGTACATGGTTCGATTCCAGTAATTAATTTTAATAGTGTTGTTTTTCCCGAACCACTAGGACCGACAATATAGATTATCTCTCCTTTATAAACTGTCAAAGTGACTTTTTTAATTCCGATAATTTTAAGAGTACTTTTCAAATAGATTTTAGAAGCATCATTAATGGTAATTACAGGTGTTTTACCATTATAGTAATTATCGGGCAAAGGTTGTATATCTAATTTTCTGGTTATAATTCTTTCTTGTAATTTAGCATTTTTAGGAGCGATACCCATGGGATGTTTAATTTCAGCTTTAGAATCTTCATTTAGAATAAATTCCAATCCATCTCTCAAATTTAATACCTCAAAAATTTCGTTAGGAATTCTAACACTTTGAGAAGCATCTATGGAGCTTTTCCATCGCATTGGAAATTTAATATTTTCAAAACTAGTTTGATCATCTGCATGGACAAGCATCCCTACTCTACCACTAACTATTTCACAGGTTTTATCAACATCTTTCAGAAATCTTTGATCATGACTTACCACAACGACTGTTGTGCCATAATCATTAGATACTTGCCTAAGGAGTGTCTTTACATTCTCTGCATTTTCACTATCTAATTGTCCAGTTGGTTCATCACAAAGTAATAAAGGAGCATTTTTAGCTAACATAGAAGCTATTGCTGTTCGAGTTAATTCACCACCTGAGAGATTATTTATTCGTTGTTTTTGTAAGTGTTTTATGTTTAAATTGGTTAAAATTTCATTAACTAATGTTCTTTTAGCAATCTTTTCTTTTAAATTGAAACTTGCAGTGAAAAGCATGTTATCTAAAACTGAACAATTAAAGATAAGTGAACGCTCTGGGAATTGATGAATTAGGCCAACTGTTCTCATGCGATAACTAAGTAATTCTTCAGCACTCAAATTTTCTAATTCATAATCCCCAACCTTAAGTTTTCCACCAGAAATAGGTTCTATACCTGCAAGGATATTGATGAGAGATGTTTTTCCCGATCCACTCGGTCCTATAATCGAAACAAATTCACCTTTTCTGATTTTGAAATCTAAACCTCTAAGAGCAGTAGTACGGGTATTTGTTACGGGATCTTCATAAATTTTAATTACATCGATACATTCTATCATTTTTACCTACTCCTGTTTAACTGGTTGATAACGATAAATTTGTGTAATTAAGATTGGTAACCAACCAAACAGTGAAAATAATATTCCTCCAATTAAAGTTGAAATAAGTAACCAAAAGGGTATAGCTATTTTAAACGATGTATAAAAAGATTCCACATTAATGAGCCTAGTTGCAATTGTAGGGATTAAAGTAAACGAAGTAAAGATTGTTAATATTAATGGAAGTATAATAATTAGAAGAAATTCTATGGTGAAAGCTCTAATTATTTGTTTTCTTACTGCTCCAACTCGATAAAAGGATTCAATAACCATAGTTCTATCTTGATAAATTTCTCTAGCAGTGTAACTACTTATCACTATAAGAGTTAATACCGATAATCCTGCAATTAAATATAAAAAATCGAACATTAATGAATTGATATTAGCTCTTCTTATTAGATTAATATCATCAAATGATATAGCTTTCAAATCAAATTGTTTCAGCTTCGCTTTAATTAATGGAATAAAACAATTATTAATTGATTTAAGTAATTTAATTGAGTTATAAGAAATGCTGGTCTCATAATCTAATCGATTATCAATATCCTTGATTAATTCTCTATTTGCTACAAGATTAAAACTCACAAAATTTTGACTAATGTACATTGTTCTAGGAAGTGGTAATAAGGGAAAAGCTTCAAATGAGCCAATATAAGTATAATTCTTGGCGTAATAATAACGAACAAAATCTTTAGTAGAAAAGTAGTTTCCAATTTCGAATTTATTATTTTGGGCGTATTTTTCATTTAACATTAATTTGGATTCGTTTTCTAATTCCAAAATATTGGAAAAAAGGTTTGGATTTGAATTATTAAGAATAGATGTATCAATTGTTTTTAAAAATCCATTAGGATCATTCTATTCCCAATAGATTGATCTCAAAAGCATTAGGATATATCTTTCCAAGATTCGAGTTTGTGAATTTATAGACAGCAACTTCAGTATAGTTAGCTATTTCATCGATACTATCTAATACAGCATCTAGCTCATCTTCTGGGTCTAACCAATCAAAAATAACAAGATCTGTTAATCCGACATTAAATTCGGCATCAACAAGTACGTGGTTATTAATAGACTGCTCCATATTTAATATAGGCGCAAACAAAAATCCAAAACTAAGCAAACTGAAAATTATTGGTTGATATTTTTGTTTGCTCATAATAAGGTGTTTTATTCCCATTGAAAAAGATGATATACGATTTTTCCAAAGATATTTGTTGATTGTAGACCAAATCAATAAAATCAATCGAGTTATCAGAAGAAAAATAAAGGCAAATAATAATGCTGCACTTATAGCTATTATATACCAAAAAAATGTAACAAAGATCAAATTCGTTACATAGATGAAACTGGTATATTTGTAAATTAAAAACAAACTTAGAGAAATGACAGAAAAAACAATACTAATTGCGAAGAGTCTAAATTCATTCGTAGAAAATAATTGTCTTATTTTTCCTCTATTATGTCTGTAACTTTCTGAAACTGTTCCTACAGCTTTTTTTGCAATATTATTTTGAATAAAGAAGCTAAAAAAGAAAAATGTACCTATGAAAGTAAATAGATTAAACAATAAAAGAGGATCAATTAAAAAGAGCCAAAAATTGCTTGCATTCTCACTTATAGTTTTTATAATAATAAAATAACTGATTAAATTACCGATTACATATGCTATGAAACCACTTGTTAATGAAAAAAAGATGTTTTCAAGAATTATCAATTTACGAATTGAATTATAACTCAATCCGAAGAGTTTCAGCTTTCGAAAAATATTTTCAAGTTCTTTTGTTCCTATGGTTATTATAACCACAGCTAAAAGACCTATTATGAAAAAGATAGGAGCATTCAATGCAAGTATTATTGCTATTTCATTCATCCAGAAATTAGAATATTCAATTATATTTAGTTTAAAATCAATGCCTAAAATAATCTTTAAATCAAGAATTTGGGAATTTATCAGGTTACTTGAGGTAGGGATGTTATTAATAATATGACTCATTTTATAAATTTTCAATGTAGAAACATCATAATTGAAATCCATTAAATATGTAAGAATACCATCATATGAAACAGCTTTTTCCATATAGCTTTTCAAATTTGCATAAGGTAATATGAAGACATTATTCTTATAATAATTATCAAAATTAGAAAACTGTATATTATCAATATGCCATGAAAAAATATCATTTGATATATTAAGAGCTTGAAGGATTGTTGGATCACTGAAGTCAACTAAACCTACTACTGTGTAATTTTCAGTTTCATAAGCATTAAACATGCTTGAATATAATGCAACAACATCATACAAATTAACATAACTTTGAGGACTTCTAAAACAAAGAATTTCATTAGCTTGTTCTGGCATTCGTCCTTGAATAATACATTGATTTAAATTACTATAGGTTTCAATATCAACAGCCATAAGTTCTTGGTTTAACCAAGGCTCATCCGGATTATTAGTATGAATATAAACTTCTGCACTAATCGCAGCAGAATAGTTGTAAAAATTTATACCAGGAATGTAACTTTCAACTAGTGAACTAAATTCATTTATCATATCTTCCATGGTAGTATTGGAAAATTGTCTTTTTGTATATCTTTCTTCATTTGTGATAACACTAATCTGACCATCATTTAACCAATTAACTTCTTCACTATAAAATTGGTTAAATGTTTGATAACGGTGAACATATACTATCAAAGACAAGCCTATAAGAAGAAGGAAGAATAATGAACCATATAATGTAGATAAAATAACCCTCTTTCTTCCTGCTTTTAAATATATACCGAATATTTGTCTAATAAAAAAACTCTTTTTTGATCCGCTTTTTTTTATTTCAGCTGACAAACTCTTTCATCCCACAAAATTAATAACCTTTATTTTAAAAAACAATCATATATATCTTGAATAATGATACTAAAATCGTATTTACATAGATTAAATCTAGAGATTAAAACATAAAAAAAAATTTTTACAGATTTTTTTTCGAATAGCTATTCCTTATCTATCAGATTTTTATTTTTCAAAAAAAAATTCGAAAAAGGTCCTCCATTTGTTCAAGGGTACGCTTAGCTGGCTGTACAGCTAAACCAGCTCTTCTAGCAGCTTGTCCTTTAAATTTCATAGCCATAGTAAAATGTTCTGAACGTGCTATGAGCAGACTTCCTTGTTCGGTTCGGATATTCATATGTCTGAAATTATCCTCTTCATCTTCAAGACTTTGAAGCGCTAATAACGTACTGATACTTTTTATGGTATCAATTAATAATGCAGCAGTTCCTTCAACGTTAATAGAACCTTTATGCTCATGTACACTGCAACATGGCAATCCTTCTTCAGTAGTAAGTACTATATCCGATGCACTTGATCGTTCCATCAAGTCCCGGAGGATTTTTTCTGCAGTTACATTTATCGATTCTTCTTCCATAGCAAATCTCCTGTCTCGGACAGGTTTCTAAACGTTGAAAGATTCATAATTACAAAAACCTTTTTTGCCATTATGAAAATCGCTGTAATCCTATAAAGATATTCTGATATTAACATTAATTCTGGTTTGGTAAAAAAAAACATTTACTTTTCCTTGCTTTACTCAGAAAAGTAATGGATAAGCTAGCTCATGAAGCGTTTCATATTTTTTACGATCAAAATCAATTTCAAAGAGTAATTCATTGATATAATTATACTCGTATTCATTCAATGCTATTGGAAATATCTGTTTGTCAATTTCTTCTTTTGGTATTTCTAGGAATCTAATAATTAATGGTCCAAGGTATCCTGTTTCAACATAAATTTGAACTATCCAATGGAAAAATTTCATAAGTTCTTTAAGTGTAGTGTTTTCTATTGCTTCGATGATAATATTATAGGAAGTCATTAGAGCTGCTCTTCTTGTAAGATAATCTTTAGAATCCCCTACTTCTATTAAAGCAGGTAAAAGATTTAGATCAGCCCAATTAGCAAGTGCTATTATCACTGCATATTGAAGGTCTGCTTTACTTTTCTTTAAGATATCCAATAGAATTGGTAGAGATGAATCATGTCCGATCTTACCTATTGATTCTATAAGAGCTAATTTTTTAGCTAATGTGGCTTCCTTAAGTTCTTTATGTAATATTTTAACCAAATCATTATTTGGTTTACGTTCATAGACATTAGCAATGGCCATTGAACAAGCATTTCGAACATTCCATGAAGGATCTTCAAGACTGGTTATTAGGGCATCTATAGATTGTTGTCCACCAACTTCTAGTAGCTTTAATGCTCCTTTTACTCGATCTATTTCTTTTTCAGAACCAAGTCTTCGTTTTGCTATTCCTCGTTGGAATGCTCTCTTAATAAAAGCCATTTTATGTAACCTCCTGTTTGGTAACTATTTCTTCTATAAGAACTCTTACAGAAGCTAGTTTTGATTGACTCATTTTTTGGAGGTGAGTATAATCAATATTTTTCTTGACACCTGAAGAACCGTATAACGTATCAGGTGCTCTGCCAGTTTCTTCATCAACTTCTTCTACTGTTTTTTGTGATGCTACAAAATCAAGGAGTTCTTTAGAAACATCAATTGCTCGAGTGTAGATTGGTACGTCCCAAGGAGAGATTGGATTTTCATCTAAAGCACCCACTGTTAATAATGTACCTACTACCATTCTATCCAATTTTTTGAACATAATGATGTCTGGAAAACCAGGTGTTGGCATTATGAAACTCTCACGGTAAAGCAAACTATGGTTGTGTAAGATAAGCAATTGTTCTAAACTGATGGATTCATCATCTATCTCGAAAATGTATATTGGTTTAAAGTCTACTGTAACATAACCATAATATTGGAATGCTTTACTTCCTTCGAGCCATTGACCAACATTAACACTTTGGTTCTTGTTTAGGAATTTGATGTAGTCATCTAATTGATCCCAAATATTTTCGTAGATATTCCAAGTCTTTCGCCAATACCCTGAACTGTCAGCATGCCAATAAACGTTGGTTGATTGAGTTGTTTCACGGAGATCTTTTATGATTCTTCTTACATCAGATCCTGCACCGATTTTATTTATCAAATCTAAATCGCTATGCATCTCAAGTATAGCTTTAAGAATATCTCTTGGGTTATCTTTGATTTGCTCAAAAGCTTTCATTATTAACTCATAAGATAATCTGTTAATAGGTGGACCGTAGATAGGTTTGAGTAGTTTTGGTAGACTGCTAAATGGATAGTCTCCTTTATCGAGTATTTTTTCGCCTATAGAGAAATGAATGTAATTTGCAAATGCTTCTGAAATGATTCCTGTAAGATTTTTCTTCTTAATCAAATCAGCTCGCTTGTTTAGGAAATTAATTATCTCTAGCATGAAATTTTGGAAGAGTGATACTTTTCTTGAAGATTCAGGAGGAACATAGAATTCTTGTACACCAAATGTTGATAATAAACGAATTACAGCGACCATATCTTGGAAATAAGGTAAACCCCAAGTTATATTTCTGCTATCTTTTAAGCCATGGGCATTATTCATTATTAGTTCTTTTATGATCAAGTCCATACGATAAACTTGTGTTTGAACGTAACTATCATTGGAAGCACTTTTATCAGCGAAATAAGCATGAGCAAAAGCATGTATAAACATCATTCGTAATGTAAAATCCCTTTCAGGAGTATCTTTGAGTTCAAATGGGAGGCTCATATAGATCATCGTTGGTTTACTTGGGAAAACGGAAATACATTCATCAGCAAGATAATTCTTCGTTCGAGATTTTCGTAGTGTTTCGATCATCTCTTGTGATAAGACCGCATGTGGACTTCCACCCAATTCCATTACTTGATATAGACTTGCATGCAACTCAGGATCAATGAAGACCAGTACTTTATAATCCTCTGGACATTCACCAACAAATTCTTCGAAGTCTTTTCTCGCTTGTTTATATATTTCAACTACTCGTGGATTGTCCAAGTCGCATACTCTCCATAACAATTGTTTTTGCTAATTCATCCATCCTTGATGGATCAATAATTACTGGATAGGTTATACCTCTTAATGCTCTACGAGTATCTTGCCAAATATCAGTGAATTTCATTCTTTCTGAGCCAATTAAGAAGTAAGAAACTTTCCAAGTTCTACTTTGATCTCTTGTAGCTTCTCTTAGAAGACTATTAAGTTCAATGTAACAATTTCTGCTCACAGGGTCAATATCATCTCGTTCATCCTCAAAATAATTTTGAAGACTTGCAGATGGTTTTGGTTCATAACCAGGTATAAGCTCATTTGGACGTCCATCAGTAACAATTATTAGATGAATGTCTCTATCTTGAGTATTCTTCTTTATTCTAGCATGCTCGATTGCTGCTTTTATTGAAGCGCTCATTGGGGTTCTTCCTTTAGCAGTAGCTGTTAAAAGGAACCTTTCTAATTCCATATCAGTAGAAACAATTCTTCGTGCTTTCGAGATAGGCACAACTGCTGTTCTGAATGCTTTCTGATTTGAGCGTCGTGTTCTTCCTTGTTTTTTGAAGTAATAGAAAATAGCTAGGGATGTTAATAGTGCTCCTTCTAATCTGGAGAAATGAGTATTTTGAACTGCATTCCTCATAGATTGAGAGGTATCAACAATCAAGTATATCTGAGCATTTCTATCTTTCTTCATAACAACAATATCATCGATATCGATTGATTTAGGAGGTATATGTTGAGAAGTTAGAATGGAATGTTGGAAGGTTTTCTTTTTATGGATTTTACCTCGAGGACGAACAATAGTATCAGTTATTGGTCTGGCAGGAAGTTGTCTTGTTAACCAACTACCTAGTTGATTGCCTAAGAAATCCATTACTTCTTCTCGTTTTATACGCATTTTATGACCAAACCGATCAGTAATCTCAATATCAGTTAGTTCTTCAAGTGTTCGGAGCGATTCACTCAATTGCTTTTTGTATTCTGCAGACCCTTCAAACCCTTTGAGATGTTTCTGAATGAATTCTTCTATTTCCTCTTTAGTTTGTAATTCACCCATATTAACTTTCAATAAAGCATCAGGTAGTGCATTATTACCAAGATATTCGAGAATATCTAATTCACGAATTAGATCCTCTTCTTCTAGGGGGGTTAAGGGAGTGATCAATAATCGTCTTTGAATATTTTTCACTGCAACGGCATTTTCTAAAGCCATGCCTAATACTAGAGCTTCACGAGAGCTTTGACCTTTCCTAGGGTCACGCCATTTTTGTAATACACTTGCAGCATCGGCAAAATCAAACACAAAATCAGGATCGCGCCACATGGTGAATGGGTCCGAAAACCTTTCGCGAGTGATCATGTGTATTCTATGAGGCATATCATCTGCTCTCCATTTTTTATTTTGCTCGTTTTTTTATCTGATATTTTATATATGATCGACTAATAGCAACTGTTCATAACTTGCTTTTAGTTGCTCAATGACTTTTTCTTGAACCTTCTTTGGTTGTTTCTCCATTCCTTCATATTTGATAATGATTTGAGATATTTCTTCATCAGTAAGAGCTTTCATTTTATCAATATCTTCAGAAATAGATTCCACTGTAGTGAGTTCACCCTCTGATTTAATGGATCGTCTCAACATAGCTTTTACTTCTTGTAACGAATCATTAATGAGGTTTCTTGGAATGTCAAACAATTCAACAAGTCTTTTTGCATCATCCAAAGTTAACATAGCAATCTCATCTTGGTGATAGAATTCGTCTTTACGTAAGACGGTCTCACCAATTAGACTATAGAGAGTACGTAAGTCAACATGAGGAGTTCTTTCGGGATCGTGAATGTCAATTAAGGACTTGAAGAACATATCTCGAGTAACCTTTTTACGAGCATATGCTTCTGATTCACCAGCTTTTAATGCATTGGGTATTGAGAGGTCAGCCATTAAGGCAATAAATTGAATGGCTAATTTGCTCACACCTTTACTACCAAAAGCTTTGACATTTTCAAGTAATTTAATTAGTGATGGATTAGCAGTCATCTCATAGAGGTTTAAAGTTAAATGTTCTTTGAACATATCTTCAACAATTTCTATACGCTCGAGTTTTGTTCTAGCAGGCCAGAGAACTTCAGGAATACGGTTGATAATAGGTTGAGCTTCTTCACCAAAAACACTTAGAGGAGCGTTGGAAGTGAAGATCATAGCACCATCTACAAAAACTGGTCTTCCTTGAATAGCATATTTTATACCACTTGGATCTTCTAGGAAACCCATTAAAGCTTCAAGGAAATTAAGTGGTAAACGTTGAATTTCGTTAACAACAACAAAACCTTGAGAGAGAACACCGACTTTATGAGCCATAGGTGAGAAAGTTGTTGAGGTTTGACTGCCAAAGAGTTGTTCGAGGTTTTCTACACCAGCAAGCAACATATACAGTCCTTCAGGATCATTTCTAGGATCAATTTGTGCAACATTTACAATAGTCTTATCAGCTTTTACAGCTTGTAATGCTTTAATAACATCATCTGTATTTAAGCCAACAATTTCAGCTGTTCTATTAAGATTAACATCTTGTGAAATTACTTTTTTAATTGATTCTTCAATAGTTTTTTTACAGAAAGGACACAAGTTTTGTAAAACTTCAGCAGAACCTTGTGGGTCTTGCTTAAAGGTTTCAATTAATATAACCAAATACCCAGCATCTTCATTGAATGGACAACCAGATATATGCCACTTTCTTTGATTGATAGCCTTTGTTAGATGTTTTAGAATTGTTCTAGCAAAGAGTGTCTTAGCTTCACCTGTAGGACCAATTAATAGGACCTTGCCTGATACAGCTATTTTATCCATGACAATTCCCTTGGAATGTTCGTTACCTCGAACTGCAGGATCATCATTAATCTCTTTTCTGAGTTCAGGTTCGTTTAGTAATCTCCTAACAGAGCACCCTTTATACCCTTTTTTAGCTAATGAAGCAATTGTTTCAGTCATTTTTTATACTCTCACAAATTATTTTTCAGTTTTTTTTGTTTCTGTTTTTTCACCAATTTTTTTTCCTTCTGATGGAGGTGATTTTTTCTTCAATATTTTAGGTTTAATGCCCAAGACTTCGATATAATCATCCATCCATTTGAAACTGGCATTAATATCTTCTTTTTTATTTTCATGAATTTCCATTACATTCCACAAACGATCAGTTAGTCTGATCAATGAATAAGCTTCAATAATTTCAGATGTGGTTAAAGCTATATCTCGTTCTGCATTATAACCAAGAATTTCAACTGGAATATTTCTTGCTTCTTCATTCCAAACAAACATTTCCCATAGATATTCTTTAATCTTTGACAAATCTTTTGTGTCTGCAGAATTAACTATGAATATTGCTCCATCTGTTTTTTTAAGCAGAGCAGATCTCAACGCATTATCAAAGTCAGGTTCTTCTGCACTAAAAGTATATTTTGTTGTCTTTTCTTTTGGATCCAAAACTGATTCTTTTATAATATCAATGATGTAATCTCGAGTTTCATTTTTCTCTCCAAGAAATAAAATGTGTTTTGGTGGTTTCTGTCGTTTGAACATTTTATGCACCCATTTTTTTTTTTGAAACCTCTGCTTAATTGATGAAGTCAATTATAGTCCTAAAATGATTTAGGGACAAAAGATTGAGTTTTCTTTTGATTAATAATTATTTTGATATTCTTCGTTATTTTGAAGATAGGTATTTTATTAGTATTTTCGTAATAATCAGTTTTTCTTAGATAGATTGTTCAAGATTTAAAATAATGTTAAAATATTTCTATTGTTATTATACTAAATAGTATACTACGGTGACTAGATTGAATAAAGAAGATGTTTCAACTGAAGAGGTAAATACCGAAGAAGTGGTTATATTGAATGAAAAGAAAGAGGAAAATGAAGATTTCGAGGATTTACCATTAAGATATAATTATTCCATTCCTAGAAAAATCAAACGAATAAAAATCATCATTGCAGTTATGATAAATTTCGTTATTGGTGGAATGATGACAGCTTTAGCTATTTATTATTTTGTTAATCCCCCTGAAGAAAATACCATGTATTGGAGAATTTTTGGTATTTTTCTTGTTTTATTTGGTGGATTTTTACTAATTCAATTCCCAATGGTATTTTTACGAACAATAAATTCAAACTTGAAACTTGAAGGCAAAAATGTCTTTGTGAGAAATGTTCTGAATTGGAAAGCTTTACCATGGGATGATATTCAAGAAATTTACATGCGAGAAAAATTAACTAAAGAATTAGATAAAAATGAATTAATTGCAATAGATATTATTCGTTTTAGAACAGTAAATAATAGCATTCATTTCTTTACTGATTCTTATCCCTCAATTGATGCAGAACAAATGAAAAAATCTCTTAAGGAAATTTTTTCGGAAAAAATAGTTAATACTAATTATCATGTAAACGAACGAGTAGAGCGACCAACTATTTCAATGAGGATAACCTACTACATTAAAACACCAAACTAGCTTGTTAATTAAGCTAAAAGAAAAAAAGCTAAAAAAGAAATAAATGAAGCTAATCAAACTGATTTGATTGCTTCTTTTTTACTTATTTTTAGTAGATTGTTGTTCTGATTTCATACGAGATTGAGCTATGAGTTCGAAACCCATAGCGTTGCACATAACAGGATTACTTGGAACAACTACTTCTTCAGGGGATTTCACTATATTGCTTTCCCACATTTTTTGTTTGAGAACGTCACCAAAGACATAAGCACCACCACCAGTTAGGATAACGCGCTCAATCCAAGCGTCGGGAGGTAGAGTACCTAATAGTCTGGTAGTTTCATCTATAATTAGTTCAGAAATATTTTCAATATAGTAATTCTTTACTTCTGATACATCAAATTGTTGACCACCAACCATTACTGCTTTTAGATTTTTCTCAATCGTTCTCATTAAATCAAATGGTCTAATAATTTTACCAGTTTGTTCTTGTAAAGATCTAGCCATTCGAGTGGTAAGAGTATCAACTGCTTCTTCTAAGCTTCCACTTGCTGTTCTCATTAATCGTCCCTGATAGACTGTTAGAATATCAGTCGAACCGTGACCAATATCAACAATGATTGCATCTACTGCTCTACTTTCTCCTGAAGTTTTAAGTATTTGATAATAAGAACCGTAAGGCTCTGGTAGCACTAAACATTTTTCAACTGTGACATCATAACTGAAAGTTTCACCAGTAGCATCATTTTTGACATTTATTTGCATCTCTTCAGAGAGACCTTTAGAGAGAGTAGACATTTCTTCTTGTGAGGTTGCAACGGGAACCCCTGTAGCGACGAGTATATGTTCCCCATCTCCTTTGATAAACAATGAAAGAGCTGCTTTAATAGCCATAACAGCATCTTTTATGCTCTTCATTTTACCTTCAGAAGCTAAGGCACGTTTAATTTCACTCTGTAACCGAGCTAATTCTCCTACAAAAAATGTTTGTCCTCCTTCTTCTAGTACTAGGTTTGTTTCCAACGTTTTATCTAAAGTCATACCCGTCCATCCAGGATTTGGATCTCCAATTATGGATGGGATTTTAATCAATGATTCACCATTGTTGGAAGACATCTTGATAGTACTAGTACCAAGGTCTATACCGACACTTCTCAATACTTTTTTAGACACTGTAAGTACCTTCTATGTTTCTAGAAAATTATTCAATATAATAAATAAAAACTTCACGTTTTACGCATTCTCTCTATTATATCAATTTTTTTCTTGTTTTAGATTTTATATCTATGTTTTTGTATTTAACTATATAAAAAAAGTCTTTCCCTTAGATTATTTTTTGTTAAAAATTAGTTTTGTTGCCTACCAAGATATTTATTTAATATTTAAGTAATTAGTTTACATGCATTATGCTTAATGAAACTAGGTAATAGGTGTGACTCTATTGACCAATGAAATATTTGAACATAAATCAATTCTTTCAGCTCATATTGCTAAAAAAATTGTTGAGGATGAAGGTATTGATATAATGTTAAAATCCCCGCTAGATATTGCTATTGTCTGTCATGATAAACATTACGTGAAAAAGGATTTTATCAGTAAAATGGTCTTTCATCTTTCGGAGAATGGTTATCTTGAACGTAATGGTGAAATATACTCACTAGTAGAACAATGGCGTCGTTCATTATCTTCTAAAACAACATCCCTAGAGAATCTTAAATCATTAGGAGCCTATCAAGTATTTCTTTTTGAGGAACATTTAGCCAAATATTTCCTTGACATTGTTCATAATGATATACAAAAATTGGACATTTCCAAATTTATCTACTATTTAGATACAATTGACAGTTCAAAAGGATTGCAAGCAATTCGCTCAGAAGCTATTTCATTAATGGAATCAAATAGCACATCAAAGAATATCTTAAATATTGATTTTGGATTGGGGCATTCAGCATATCAACTATCCACTCTTTTTCCTAAAAATAATATCTTTTCTATTCAATTAAATTCTGCTTTATGGGAAGCTTATGAATATACTATTCAAAGATATGCTTGTTCAAACTTGACCTCTAAAAGCAAATATCCTTCTGAATTAGTAAATCAATTAATGAATGAAAAAGTTGATTTGATTTACCTGTTTAATCCTTTTGGTTTTAATATGAATGATTTAGATCGTTACCTTACATTAGCTTCTCAAACAGCAAAAAAGGGAACTAGACTTCTCTTATATGTTCCTTTTGTTAATCAACCAAACAATACTCTCCTAGCTGAATGGTTAGCTATGTGTTTTGATTCTATAGATCATTATCGAAATTTTGACTTCTATAATGTTGCTCTTTCAAAACACAATTTTGAGATCGAGCAAAAGAAAATTAATAAAAAATATATTGTTGCTAGCTATTATCCTTAATAACGATTAATTACTTATTTTTACACAGATTTAAGAACAATAGAATATCTTCTATCTTTACAATCTATGGAATTGATGCTATGTCTGGTCGTGCTTTCCAATACTATGTATTTCTTTTGGAATTTGAGGAAGAAACACAACAAACTAATATGCTCATCCTTCCAGCGAAAGCTAAATCAGCTAGAATTAAACCTTTAGAAAGAGCAAAAATACAATTTACCATAGAGAATGGTCGTTTACGTCCTTACAAATATTTGGTTTTTAGTAAGGCAGGAAGTGAATATAAACATCCAGAAGATATTACTGATGTTTTACGAAAAGCCAAGGGAATAATTTTCTCATTGGATGATCAACCAAAAAATTATGATTTATTTAAAGAATATTTTAAAACCTTTAACATAAATGAACCTACTATTAGAAAGATTTGTCGTCTGTGTATGATTGATCATCAAAGAGTGACTCTTTTAACCGATGAACGTGAATTTTTTGTATCAGGTAGAAAAGCTTGTCAACAATGTGCTCGAGATGAATTAGATAAGGATATCTCAACAAAAGAAATTAATTTGACAACAAGTGGTAAAAAACATTTTCATAAAATACTTAATAATATTAGAGATGTCGATAAAGTACTCGAAGTTTTTGATTATAATTTTCGTCCAGCAAATAATCCTGAATTAACGATATTTGATACTATTGGTGACATAGATGACTTAAAGGAATCAAAATCAATTAGCAATTTACCATTACCTGGTAAAATGAAACAAATACTCAAGGATGCAGGAATTAAGAAACTTTTACCCATTCAAGTAAAAGCTATTGATGCAGGATTGATGAATAATAGGAATCTACTCATTGTAGCGGGAACAAGTAGTGGAAAAACACTCATAGGTGAGCTATCAGGTATAAATAAAGCCTTACATGGTAAATCAATGGTTTATTTGAGTCCTCTTGTAGCACTTACAAACCAAAAATATGAAGATTTCAAATTAAAATACACTAAAGAAGGATTGAGGGTAGCAATCCGTGTAGGGATGAGTAGGATTGATGTAGGTGATGAAGCAGAATATATTATTGATACGGATTATCGAAATGCTGATATCATAACTGCAACATATGAAGCTTTTGATCTCCTTTTGCGAAATAATAAGAAAGATGTTTTACAAAATATTGGAACAGTTATTGTTGATGAAATACAAATGCTCAATGATGCTGAAAGGGGACCTGAAATTGATGGTATTATCGCTAGAATCAAATCATTATTTCCTCAAGCCCAAATTATTGGTTTATCAGCAACTATAGGTAATCCCGAAGTATTAGCTGAGCAGTTGGGGCTAGATTTACTTATTCATTATGCGAGACCAATTCCTTTAGAGCGCCATATTGTTATGGCAAAAGATCAAGATGAAAAGGAGATATTCTTACGGGATTTAGTTCGTGTAGAATATAATAAAAAATCAAGTTATGGTTATTTTGGTCAATCAATTATTTTTACTAATTCAAGAAGGCATTGTTTTGAGCTTGCTGTTAAATTGAGTAGAAGTGGATTGAAATCAATAGTTTATCATTCTGGTTTGACCTACAAAGAAAGAAAAAAGGCTGAACTTGGATTTGCTAAAGGTGATTATGCAGCAATAATTACAACAGCAGCACTAGGTGCAGGAGTTGATTTTCCAGCTAGTCAAGTAATTTTTGAATCACTAGCAATGGGTATTAATTGGGTTTCTGTAGCTGAATTTCATCAAATGATAGGAAGAGCTGGTAGGTTAGGGTATCATGATAAAGGTAAGGCAGTTCTATTAGTTGAACCAAATAAGAAATATCATAGTTCTATGCAAAAAACAGAGGATTCTGTTGCTTTCGAGCTATTAACATTGCCAATTGAACCTGTTGAGCCATTAATGGAAGGGGATAGGCAGCTCGAACAAATCTTATCTGGAATTGTTGCTTTAGAAGATGCTTCATTAAAGAAATTAGTTCGTTATTATAATCATTTAATTGGTCCTGCTGAGACATTAAAGGAATCATTGACTGCTTTAAAAGATATCAACATGATAAATATCTACGAAGAAGGACCTAGAGCTACAAAATTAGGAAAAGCAACAGCAAGAACATTTTTGCCACCAAAACAAGCGGGTGAAATAAAACTTAAATTAAGTGTATCAAGTCCTTTAGAAATTGCAATTGCTTTTGAACCTTTCACTTCAATATTTCTTGATGCAAAAATACATGCAGAGATTGAAAAAACAATTCGAAGCGGTCATATCGGTTCTAATTTATTCTCTGGTTCTGTTTTAGAGTATATGGAATCTTCACTTGAAAAGAGATCGAGCCTTCCCAGGTTGATAATAAATACATTTGGGAAATGGAATATGGAGATATTTAATTGCGCTTGTGTAGATAATCCTTGGTGTGGTTGTGGGGAAAAAGCTCTTTCAAGAATACTTGTTGATTTGCGGTTGGAGAATAATAATCTACGAAAGATTTCCAGTGAATTAACAAGTCGATATAATCTATATGCTTATCCAGGAGATGTTTATCGTTGGTTTGATACGTTGATCCATCACTTACGAGCAGTAGCAAAATTAGCATTAGTATTTGATGAACGCGCTACTATGAAATTAGCTCTTAATACCATAAAAATGATTGAAAAGCCATGGATTTTAAGAAAATTCCAAAAACAAATACAAGAATAATTCAACTAATCATAAAATACAATTCTTTTCGAGAAATATTTTTGTTTAAGAAAACTATATATCCTTAAGTAATAAGGAGACTACAATATTTTATCAAAAAAAATTCAAAGGTTGTAGCTATTTGGCAGTTTTAGAATCTGGTGTAATGTTTGGTGGAATTCCCATAGTGAAGAAAAGTTACTATGATGAAAGATCCACAAGCACAATTTTAACTACTGGATTGCTAGAGGCTATTCAATCATTCGCTATTGAAGTTTTTAATGATGAAACGGAAATTTTCCGAATGAAAAAATATTCAATTTATCTTTATAAAATTAAACTTACAAGTAACCAAATTGTTACAATATATTGCATCTGTGATAGTGCTGATAAAACAAATATTGTTAAAGAAATTATGAAATCAATAGCTGATAAATTTGCTACTCAATTTTCTAATGTTGATTTAGGTTGTTTGGATAATTATAAGAAATTTGAAAATGCTATAACCAAAAGTTTTGGTGATATGATTTATAGATCTGATGAGAGATTACGAAAGGTCTTTTTTGATGAGTAAGATACAAATCAACTAATCTTTCTCATGAAATAAATCTAAGCGACAACTCCTTATAAAGGAAACACATAGAAAAACAATTAAATCAATTATAATTGTTCAACACAAAGAGGATAAGTAAAATGATAAAAGAAGACTCATTACCTGTTGCACTAAAAATGAAGTTAGCTACAATCGATGACTTAGTGAGAATGGCTTTCTTTAGTGCAGCAAGAAATCATGGTTTAAATTTCCTATTCTTTAAGGATAAAGGAAAATATTTTATTGGTTTCCTAACAGGCGTTGCAGGTTATTTTGATTTGAGAGGTCTTCCAATGTTTTTCTATGTTGAAATGGATGGAAAACCTGAAAAAAGTAAATTTATTAAATATGAATCTACTGAAGGAGAGAAATGGTCATTTTGTGAAGCAACTCCAACTACAATGAAATGGAGCTATCTACCAATAATAGAACTTGCTGAGAAACCCACTTTCTTCTAAGAAAAAAGAATCATTAAATAATAAATTATTTATGGCACGAAAAATAAACACTAAGAAGATGTTTGTATGGCAGAAAAGAAAATCTTGACAAGTATAGCAGTCATAGGTCATGTAGATCATGGAAAGTCTACTCTAATGGGACATTTTCTTTATGATATTGGTGCAGTTGATCCTAGAGTCATGAAGAAAAACGAATCTGATGCTAACGGTTTTGGAATGTCTTCATGGAAATGGGCTTATGTTTTAGATGCTTTTCAAGAAGAAAAAGAAAAAGGCAAAACTATGGATATTGCATTTCGACGTTTTGATATTGATAATAGAAATTTCGTTATAGTTGATAATCCTGGTCATAGAGATTTTACTAAGAATACAATAGCAGGCTTGAGTACTGCTGATGCTTGTGTACTTGTTATCAGTGCAAGTCGTGGAGAAATTGAAGCTGGATTAGAAAATGGCGATGAGATTACCCCATCAGGACAAACTTTAGAACATACTCTTATTGCTTCTGTTTTAGGAATTAAAGATGTTATTGTTGTAATTAATAAAATGGATAATGCAAATTATTCAGAAGAACGATTCAAGGAATGCAAAAAAATCTTAATTGATTTTCTTGATCGAATTCAAAGTCCTTGGGTTAAAACTGTAGATAATATACCCTTCATTCCTTTAAGTGGTCTCACAGGAGAGAATTTAGTTACTCCAAGTGAAAACATGCCTTGGTACAAAGGTCCAACATTAAAAGAAGCTATAAGCAAGATATCTATGCCTGACGACCTATCAGATAGAGAATTACGTTTGGTTGTTTATGACGCTTATCAAGAACCAGGAATCGGACTTATAGGTTATGGACGAATTATTAGTGGAAAAATTAAAGTTAATGATAAGATAGTAGTTGCTCCAGGAATAAGAACTGCCATTGTTCGAACAATCTGGGACGAAGAAGATGAGATTACTGAAGCAAGTTCTGGTATGGATATTAATTTCTTACTAAAAGGTGATGGGGAAGATGATTTGCGAAGAGGAGCGGTTATTGGTTTAACAAATAAAATGCCCACTTCAAAACCAAGAATACAAGTAAGACTCCTATACTTAGGGTTACAACCTTTGGTCTTAGGCAATATTGCTATTCTCCATATTGGTTCTGATCATGTTGAAGCTGAAGTTGAATCGATCATAAAAGTCTACAGAACAAACAACCGTTATAAAGCAACTCCTCGAGAAATTGATGGTAAAACAATTATGATTTTTACCGATGAAGTAGCTAGTATAATTCTTAAAGTGAATTCGCCAATTGTTGCAGAAAAGCAAACTGATATTCCTAAATTAGGTCGTGTAATTTTGAGGAAAAAAGGTCGTGTTATTGCAGCAGCAATTGTGGAAGATATTCTCGATTAAATTTATTGAAGGCAAATTGTTATGGAACCTTCGACAACTACTGAGAGTATTGATACAACTAAAGCAACTATTGATTTACACATACATACTACTGCTTCAGATGGAACTTTTAGTCCTAATCAAGTTGTTAAAATTGCTTCACAATTAAAATTAAGAGCAATAGCCATTACTGATCATGATACAGTAGATGGAATTGAGGAAGCAATAGAAGCAGCTAAATCTGAAAACATTGAAATTATACCTGGTATTGAATTTAGTACTGAAATCTATGATGAGAGCATTCATATTGTAGGATTATTTGTAGATCATACAAATTCTGAATTAAAGAAACTCACTTATGAAATTTTGAATGCTCGTGAAATTCGAGCGAAAAAAATTATCGAAAAAGTAAACGAATTGAATATTGGTCCAAAAATCACTATAGAAGAAATAAAAGAGATTTCAAATGGAGTAATTGGTAGACCACATATTGGAGAAATCATGGTTAAAAAAGGATATGCTAAATCATTAAATCTTGTATTCACTAATTTTCTTAGAAGAAATGGTCCAGCATATGTTCCTCGATTTAAATTAACACCAAAGGAAGCAATAAAATTTCTTTGTAAAATAAAGGCAATCCCCATTTTAGCTCATCCAGGGCATATTTCTTCAGAAATTCTTCTTGATGAATTCATAGGAGATTTAGCATCGGAAGGATTAGCTGGAATTGAAGTGTATTATCCTTCCCATACAGAAGAAAATATTAAGTTGTTCAAGGAATTAGCGAAAAAATATAATTTATTGGAATCTGGTGGAAGTGATTGTCATGGTTCATTAAATGAGGGACCGTTCATTGGAAGTATGAAAATTCCTTATTCAATATTGGCTCATATGAAAGAAAAATTTTGTCTTAAATAATAGACTTTCTAGCTATAGCTAAAATTTCATCACCTGAATCTAAAAGAAATCTATTAGTAGCGATTTTCTTTTCTATATCGATGTAAGTTTGCCATGTTTCTTCGTTTTCTATAAGTTTATTTAAGGTGTTATTAGGAAAGGGTGAAAGAAGATTAATAGCACTTAATTCTAAAATTTCACATGAATTAGAAGTAATCATTTCCATTAATTCATTACTATTAAAAGCAAAATAAAGTGGTTCTTCGGGATATTCATCAAACTGTTTGATATTAGTGGTAATAAAATCCAAAATCCCAGATTTATTAGGTTCTTGTAATTTTTCAACCTGTTCGTTTAGAACTAATTGTCGTAAATAATTAAGTTTATTTTTAACCGTAATAATTATTGGTGCACCTTTTTTCACAACTCGAACTAGCTCTGTGAACATTTTATACTTAAGTTCACATGTATACGATAAAGTCCCAAAAAGACTGATCGCCATATCGAATGTTTCATCTTCAAATTGGGTTAATTCACAAAAAGAATCTAATAAAGAAAATTCTTCAACTTGCGAAGCTAATTTTGAATTAGTGAATTTCTCTCGAGTTATTTGTAGTTGTTCCTCTGAAATATCGCCTATGGTTATTTTACGATTCAATTGGATTATTTTCTCGGAAAAAATAGCTGGATCTATTCCTATATCTAAAATCAAACTACCTTCAGGAGGCAAATATTTCAAAATATAATCCTTGAGAATATCATAATGAATGGCTCCAATTGAGCTTCTAATAAAATTTAGATACCAATCAGCGTCACTGCGTTTTTCGATGAATTTTTTTAGGCTATCTTTACTAAAAGCTATTTTTATCCCTCCAGAAGAATATTATTAAACATATAATATTACACTTAAATCTAATTTACCATTTTTTTATTAAAAGAGGTATCGCTGGTGTCCAAAAAAACAGACCAAAAAAACACTAAAATCTTGAGAACAAGACCAACAGTTGATGAATATTTTACTGCAATGGCTGAATTAGTTTCTACTAGATCTACTTGTTTACGGAGACAATTTGGTACAGTAATTGTCCAAAACAATCATGTTATTTCCACAGGTTACAATGGTGCACCAAAGGATATGCCTCATTGTATAGAAATTGGTTGCTTACGAGATGAATTAAGTATACCAAGTGGTACTAAACATGAAGTTTGTCGAGGAGTTCACAGTGAACAGAATGCTATCATACAATGTGCGATTCATGGTGAATCAACAAAAGATGCTACCTTGTATGTTACTGGTTATCCATGCAAAATTTGTGCAAAAATGATAATTAATGCTATGATAAACAGAGTAGTAATTTCCGGTAATTATTCTGATACAGAAGGTATTTCACTCTTAGAACAAGCAGGTGTACAAGTGACCATCTTGGATATTAATGCTAAAGTGACATTAGATAAAGTTATAAAACTAAAGGAATCTTGGCAAAGAGAATAATGGCTATTTTACAAATCCAACGAGCTCTAAATGATTATAGGTACGAACAAAAATAACAGGAAGATTTAGATCTCTTAAAAGATTTTTTAATTTTATATCATTTGTAACAACAATTGTTGTATCTTTATGTTTTTCAGCATAGGCTATAATTTTCTTATCAGTTTCAATTATATTCTCAGGATTAAAATCAATTAATTTTAAGGTAGGAATTAACTTCTCTATGAATTTTTTATGTTGAACCATTTTAGGTTGTTTCTTAGTTAAATACTCCATTTCCTTTAAACATGCTGAAAGTATAACGATTTCGTGCTTTTGGGGAAGAATTCGTTCTATCTCTCTTTGAAGATTAAATTTACCTTCTGAAATAAAAATGAGAATATTGGTATCTAAAATAACTTCCACTGTCATAAAAATGCTCCCCCAGAAAATTACTTATGCAATATTACCAAAACCAATTAACCTGAATCGTTCTTGTATTCTTCTTGAAACTGCCACTCGAGTTCCTGATGAAGCAGCAACAGGTCGAACAAGCTTTACTGTTACAAGATTGCCTTTTGCAATATTTGTTATCGCTCCAAGAGTAATAGCTGTCCAAACATTAAGCATTAATTGCTCTCCTATAGCTAGATTTTTCACTTTAGTTTGTTCGGCCATTCCTACGACAAAATCCATTAAATTCATTTTAATAGTTAATTCATCTAAAACAGGAGGTAATTTACCAGGAAGACCGATAATATTTCCTACTAAATTATCAGAACGTGTAAAAGCCGGATCAATATTAGTTCGAATAGACATTAACCCACCTGGTTTTGCTTCTTTTACTCGACCTAATGTTCCTGCATAAATGCTAGTGATAGTAGTTTTGATGGGAGTATATTTTCTGCCTTGACGAATACCTGGAACAATTTCAATTTCATCCCCTTCTTTTAGAACGCCTCTTATTATCGAGCCACCTAAAACTCCACCTAAAAGTTCCTCAGGATAAGTACCTGGTTTATTAATTTCAAAAGAACGAGCAACAAACATTCGAGCTTCTACTTTTTCATCTCGTTTTGGTGTTTTAATGACATCTTCAATTGTTTTAATTAAAATATCAAGATTTGCTCCATGAACAGCACTCATAGGAATGATTGGTGCGCCTTCAGCAACAGTTCCTTTTACAAATTTTTTAATAGCTTCATAATTTTCTAATGCTTCTTCTTCAGTCACAAGTTCAACTTTATTTTGAACAATAATGATATTTTGAATTCCTACAGCATCCATTGCTGCAAGGTGTTCACGAGTTTGTGCTTGTGGACAAATTTCATTTGCAGCGATAACTAGAATTGCGCCATCAAAAATCGCTGCACCAGTAAGAAGAGTAGCCATTAAAACTTCGTGGCCAGGTGCGTCCACAAAAGAAATCCTACGTTTAATAATTGTTTCTTCACCACAAACTGGACAGCTTGCACTTGTAGTCCATTTTTTATCATCAGGACATTTAGGACAATAGCGAATATCCGTATCAGCGTAACCTAGTCGAATTGTAATACCACGTTTAAGTTCTTCAGAATGAGTGTCAGGAAAAGTTCCTGTTAAGGCTTTTACAAGGGTTGACTTTCCATGATCAACATGACCTATGGTGCCAATGTTTATTTCAGCTTGCTTTCCTTCGGAATAATTATCTAGCGTGGATTTTACCACTTCCTTCTTTTTCGAAGATTTATTTGCAGTTTGTTTTTTAGTACTTTTTACTGTACTTACTTCTTCTGTACTGCTTTTTTCAGTCTCAGGTTTAATTTCTTCTTCTATTGTTGATTTTTCGGAAGTGGTCTCTTTACTCAAAACAAATCTATTCTCCAGTTATTAATTCTTCAATTTTCTTTGTGCCCATTTTAGTGATTTTCATATTTATTTGATAAATATCATCACTAACAGCATTTCCTCTTACAAGTTTACGTTTTTTCAACCCTCTTTCCTTAATATTGAATCCGGGTCCGTGTGTTGCTAAAATGCGTTTTCGAATGGGTCCTTCAAGATTAGACTTCATTGGGAAACCATCTTTGTCGCTTCCACCAGTAATCTTGAATAAATAGCCTGGGAATCCAATTGGGCCTCCATCAATCTCTTCACTAATTCTTTTGCCAATTAGGTTGGTAGCTTTTCCACCTTCAATAATTGTTTTGAAGGTCTTGCCAGATTCTGGATTGCCAATATTTAGTTGGAATTTAGCCAATTAGTATTTCTCCTTGTTCTTCTGAGATTCTTTGTTTATATATAAATCTCTCTTATGTTTTGGTTGGAATCGCATTAAAAGAGTTTATATTTTTATTGATGGTTCTTTTCTATACTTGTTATAAAAATTTCGTTATACTTCGTTATCTTGTTTGTTTATTGTTTTCTAATAATTTATCAACCATTTTAATATAGCTAGTCTTTTGGGTAGTTATTTCTCCAATTTCCTTATAATACTTTCTTAGTAATGTAGGCATTGCTTTGTAAGTAAAGAGTTCTTTAATAGCTTGCATTCGATCGCGAATTATTGCTGCTCCTTCATAATTTTCTACCTTTATAGCTTCAAGCATTTGAAGATTTAATTCTTTGAGAACCCCTTGACCATTATTTTCCAATTCACTAATAAATAAGTCAATCTGCTGTATATATTCTATAGGATTCCAATCAGTATTTTTACATGGTGCAAGACAACGATTAACTTGATGTCGAAAACAAGAATGTGGATAGCGACCATTAGGTTCAACAGGATTCTCAGAATTACAAACTGGAATGATCATAAAGAATCCCTCCATAGCTAAATCAATATTTGAAGCAATATTGAAGGGACCATAAATGTAACTCTCTTCAGCAAGAGGTTGATAAGAAGTTAGTATTCGGGGAATCTTCTCCCCCAGAGTAATTTCTATAAAAGGATATTTCCAAGCCAAACGATTTATTTCAGGTCGAAAAATTGAGATAAGACTCCCTTCAAGAGTTAATGCTTCCTCTTCAGTTTCAGTTACGATATATTTGATAGTTTTTGTGTTAGAAATGATTTTTTCTTTTTTCTTTCGTTCCTTATTATAGAGAAGTGATGGCATATTCTCGAGATATTTGGCAGTATAATCCCAAGTATACATAGGTGTATGCCATTCATCCCTATCTTTTGAAATGACTTTTTTGAAAATCTGCTCTGAACCTTTTCTAAAGTGGTCCGTGATTCTCTTCTTTAGATTAACTGATTTACCAATATATTGGATGAGTCCATTATTATCTAAGAAGAAATAAACTCCTGGTTTATCGGGAATTTCACTTATAATCTCCTTCAAAGGTAATCTCATCCATAAATAGTAGTACTTAAGATTTCAAAACAAGAAATAAAAAGCTAGGTAATACAAATAAAAGTTAGGTAAGATTAGAAAATTGCTTTGTTATATATTAAATGATTAAAAAGTGGAAAAAATAATCAAATGATGTTATTTTCTTTATTCCTTGAAATATTTATTTACGTTGAAATTACATTCAATATTACTTATTCAGTATCTCCAACAATTTTATTAATATGTTAGAAGGATTTTTCTGCAATAACTACTTTGATAGTGGTTATTAAATTAATATGAGTCTGATTATTATGCCAAGTTCAAAAGAATTAATGGAAATGGATACAACTTATGGTGCTCATAATTATCATCCAATACCTGTAGTTATTTGCAAAGCTGAAGGTGTTTGGGTGTATGACCCAGAAGGTAAGAAATATTTGGACTGTTTATCAGCTTATTCGAGTCATAATACTGGACACAGACATCCCGAGATTATTAAGGCACTTAAAGAACAAGCTGATCTAGTTACTTTGACATCTCGAGCATTTTATAATGATAAAATGGGTCCCTTTTTGAAACAATTATGTGACATCATGAAACCACACATAAACGACCCAAAGAAATCTGGAATTATGGCTTTACCTATGAATACTGGTGCAGAAGCTGTAGAAACTGGCCTGAAAGTAACTCGAGCTTGGGGTTATCTTAAGAAGAAAATCCCTAAAGATCAAGCAAAAATAATTGTCTGTAAAGATAATTTTCATGGTAGAACAATTACTATTGTTGGATTTAGTACAGATATCAGTCATGGAAGATATTTTGGTAATTTTGGTCCCTATACTCCAGGATTTGTGGTAGTTACTTATGGTGATGCAGAAGAACTAGAAAATACTATCATTGAACTTGGTCCAGAAAATGTTGCTGGTTTTCTTGTAGAACCTATTCAAGGTGAAGCTGGAGTAAAAGTTCCTCCAAAAGGCTATCTTACAAAAGTGCGAGAAATTTGTACGAAATATAATGTGTTAATGATCGCTGATGAAATCCAAACAGGATTATGTAGAACTGGCAAATTATTTGCTTGTGATCATGAAAATGTTAAACCTGATATGTTCCTTTTAGGAAAAGCCCTAGGTGGTGGAGTTTATCCTGTTTCCGCTGTTATTACTACCGCTGAAGTTATGGGACCCGATGTTATTACTCCAGGAATCCATGGTTCGACTTTTGGTGGTAATCCACTTGGTTCAGCTGTAGCAATGAAATCATTAGATATTCTCATAGGTGAAAAACTTGCTGATCATGCAGATGTAATGGGTAAGTACTTTATGGATGGTTTAAAGAAAATTGCTGCTAAGAAAACAAAGGTACCAATTATTGAAGTCAGAGGTAAAGGATTACTAATTGCTATAGAACTTGATGGTAAAGCAAGACCATTTACTGTTGGAATGAAAGATAAGGGAATCTTAGCAAAAGAAACTCATGATAATATCATTCGATTTGCTCCTCCATTAGTTATAACAAAAGAAAATATCGATTGGGCTTTAAAAATAATAGAAGAAGTATTTGTTGCATAACAGATACTCCTTTAATCTCTTTTTATCTTTTTAAATTCAATTTTAAGTTATTTTGAATAATTTTGTTGAGTTAAATTTAAATGAATGATTGGAAGAGATAATTTATGTCAAAAAATTTGATTGATATTATAGAGAGAGTAATAGTTGATAATGAAAATCCTACAGCTTACAAAAATAAGCCATTATCTAGCTACAAAATACCTGAAATTAATATCGATGAAAGAGATAAAATTGGTACATTTAAAATTATAAAAGAAGATATTGTAAAATTTTATGCTACTATTAAAGCTTATGAAGAACACGTTGAAGTAGTTTATTACTTGGAAGAAGGTGAATGGGTAGCTGTTTTATATCATTCACTCTACGAATATGAAAAAGATTTTGACCATGGTAAGGAAAGAGAGTATTACTCAAAACCATTAATCCCGTTTATCTATTACGAACCCAATAATAGAATTTATTTTATAGAGGATGAGGACGGTGCTTTATATTGCTCATTAGATAAAAAAAGATGGTTTCTACAATTATTAGATATTGAGGATAGACCATATTTTGAGAAGATTGAAAATATGCAAAAAATATTCATAAAGTATGAAAAATGAAGAATTATATACCTTTTAAAATAAAAAAAATTGGTTGAAAATCTGTATTGGGTTAATATTCGAGATATTAATCCAATACATAACTCCCTTAAATTTTCATTTAAGGCATTCAACTATCTTACCTGCAAATCATGGTAAAACGATTGAAATTAAGCGTAATCGAACAACTCATTATTTCTTTTTTTGAGGTTCTGGTTTCTTTGGTGCTTGTTTCTTTGGTGGTGCGGCCATTATAGTTCACCTCTAATGTGAGGAGGCAATCCTATGTAGAATCGACTAGAATTTTCTTCTAATCATCTATTAATGTGATGTTCTAATATTTAAACTATTTGTTTGTTTTTTATAATCATTTGGTTATTAAATTCTAAAATTGATTTATAAATAGATTAATATTTAAGTAAACTGTTTTTAATTCAAATAGATAGAGAAAAAAAGAGAAAAAGAAGCAAAAGAGAATAAAACTTATCTTATTTCAAAAGAAATTTTCCTACCAGAATTACTGTAAATGAAAGTAATGAGTCATATTTTGAAAATTAATTCTTTTAAAATCAAAGTATTTTTTTATCAGTACAGTTTAAGATTCATTTCATTATGAAAGAAATTTGAGAGCTATTAAGCTCTCAGAAAATTATTAACTTGTATAAATTTTTGCAGCTTGTTCTTTTAACCATTGTTGTTTCATCATTTTAGAATAGCTAATCCAAAGAATTATTGTGAGAATTAAACCTACCAGCGCGACAAAAGCAGTCAAAATACCAATAATCATATAGGCAAAAAAATAACCTATAATCGGTACTTCAACTCCTGGAAAGAGGCCAAAGTTATAAATATAAAAAATAGCATAACCAAGACCAACAATTGTTATTAAAATAAGTGAACCAATAGACGATTGTAGAAAATCAATCTTCCAATCCTTAAATGATTTATAATCACTAAATTTCTTACGATTGACAAGAAAAGTGATTAACCAGGGTAGAAATGTTGCCACAATAATTCCTACGATTAAACCATAAAGATTGGGTAGTAAAAGTTGCATAATTGAACCTAAAAATCTAGCAGCAAAGTGATATTGTGTGAATGCAAAGTGAATCATAATGAAAGCAGCAAATCCGCTTATTTGACCAATTATCAGTTTTTTGTTTAGAATTCTGTAAATGTTGAAATTTTCTTTGAAACGTATATTGACAACGATGAGAGTGACTATAATAAGGACAAATATCGAACCGATAATACCTATTCTAAGATAACTTAGCTTATTATCAAATTCGTTAACTAATTGACTCAGATTTTCACGAGCATTATGTTCATTTTCTCTAGCATCTTGAAAAGCAGTAATAAAATCATTTGTAGCATAAGTTGTTTTACTTTCACCAATAGAATCTGTTAGTGTAGAAATTATATTAGTATAATAATTACGTCTTGCTTTAGTTATCAAAGGTATTTTTTCCAAATACACTTCTATTTGTTGAGTTATTATTTCACTTGATTGAATAGCATATTTTGCTTTTACTTCAGTAGGCAAATCAATGGCATCATAAATTATTTTACCATTCATATGAGGAGCTAACGGAATTCCTAATATGGTTAGTAGCGTTGGGATAAGTGAGTTTGTTCTATATTGATCCGTTATCAGGACACTATCATTTTGTATGCCTTTTCCGCTTAAGACCAACGTAGCATGAGTTTCTTGTTCAGTTATACCTCCATGTTGACCTAAGTCATGCATACCATGATCGCTCATAAAAACAATAGTAGTATCATCAAGTTTGCCCAATGAATCATACATTGCTATAATTTGACCTACATATTGATCCACTAATTCTATTGTGTCAATATATTCAGTTGAATCAGCTCCAAATTCATGCCCTGCAGTGTCTGTATCATCCAAAGCAATGAATTGAATATTGCTAAACATTGTAGGAAGTTCAACTAATGATGCATTAGCAACATAATAATTAGCATCTAATTCATGAAAATACTGGGGCATGTAAATATAATTATCCCAATAATCTCCAAAAAGCTCAAACCATGAATGACTGACAGTAACGATTCCAGTAGAATAACCATTATCTTGAGCTAAACTATAGAGATTTGGTAAAGTTACCATTGAATGATAATCATTTGTAAAAGCTTCAGTAATATTTGGTGTTGAACCTGTTGTTATAGCCACATAATTCACATGACTATAACTGGGTATATTAGCTCGATAATTAGAAAGCGTCACACCATTTGTTCGCAATTGATCAATATTAGGAGTATTAGCCTCTAGTAATTTATCATATCTTAATCCATCTGAAAATAATATCAAAACGTTATTAGTATAATTAGAAGAGAGGCCAATTTGAGGTACAACTTCTAAATCCCCCGAGATATTATATGGATTATTCAAATCACTTTGTTTGGTGTATGAAATTAGACTAAAAGTTAACAATGATGATAAAATGATTACAAACCACAAGCTCAATAATATATTTATTAATCGCCATGTTTTTTGAATAACATTTCCCTCCGAATTTATCTCTTTTATAATTTGCACATTAAGGTTATTTTGTTAAAATAAAGAACTTAGTTCTAATTTCAAATAACATTGGCTTTGTAATTTTACTTAATGTACACATTAAAATAAATTCCATATTATCTAATAAATATTTACAATTTAAACTCTAGTTTAGTTTACTTAAAAGCTTACTATGCATAAATAATGACCATTGAATCATGCATTAACTCGTTGAAATATTATTTTTTGTTGGGGATTCAAATAACTAAAGTATTTTATTTGAATATAATACAAGAGATTTTTCCTAAATGAATTATAAGATATTTTAATAATATTAAACCAAAAATCTTAAGAGAGAATATTAAACCTTGAAAGAATATGAAATGTGCGTTCGTTTATTTTTCTAGCACGGGTATCACTCCTAAATTTGCTTCTGTAATTGCTAAAGGGATAAATGATTCGGAAAAAAGCACTTTCGATTATATCAGATTGAAGAAAGGAGAAAAAGTAACTCTTGAAAATAATGACTTGATAGGTGTTGGTGCACCATCGTATTCTTTAAGAGCTCCAAGATTAGCTACAAGATTGTTACGGAAAATAGATTTCCAAAAGAAAGCATTCTTTGTTTTTGCCACGTATAACACCATGGTAGGAAACACATTATGGAATGTTTATCGAGCTGTACAACAATCAGCAGGACATTGCTTAGGATATATTAAAGGAAGTGTTACAGTAAATATCCGAGCTTGGAAAGCAAAGAAGAATTCCGGTAAAAAAATGAAAGAAATGACAGAAGAAGTCAAAAAGCAAGCAAAAGAATTCGGTAAGAAAATAGTTGAAAGATTTAATATGATAAAAAAAAATCCTTTGCAAAAACAAAATCGAAAATGGATTCCTCCTGTAAATATTTTATTAATATTTTGGGCAGCAATTTTTACTTGGAGTTGGGAGATGTTACTAACAGTAGGATTTAAACGAATAGATAAAAAGAAATGTACAAAATGCGGATTGTGTGCAACACAGATATGTCCGAGTAAAGCTATTAAACTATCTGAAAATAATACACCAAAATTTATCGAAATCAATTGTTCTGGTTGTAATGAATGTGTAAATCTATGCCCTGCAGATGCTATCTGGACTTATCAAACTAGAAATAGACAACCATATGACATTTATAAAAATTATATTTTGGAAAATAAAAATAACATTTAAAATCTCATTTTGACTATCAAATTTGATCTTTTTTCTCATTTCCAATAATTTTTATTTGGATAAAATGTTGTTATTGAGATATCTTATAGTGATATTAAAAAAATAAGAATTCAATAGTGATAAAAATGGCTGAGATTCCTTACAAAGAAGGAGATAATGTTATACTAAATAACCAATATACTATAACAAATCTTCTTACTGAAACAGATGAATATTTGTTATTTGAAGCAAATCAAATATCAAATAATAAAAAAGTAATGATGATTATTTTTGCTAATGAAAAATTCACAAGTATAGAAGAAGTGGAAAATGCTTGGAATAATGAAATTCGGAATCTTCAAGAAAAATCTGAAAATGATGAAGAAGCTCTAATTGAATTTATCGAGTCTGGAATAATAGATTTTGAAGGAGAAGAACAATACATTATTGTTTTTAGAGAATTAACTGAACTTGATCATTCAGTAAAAAGAGCTATGGAAGATATTGAAAAAGAAGGTTTCCCAAGCACAATCCCTCGAATGGAAATGGGTATAGATGTTAGAAGCCAACCAATGGGATTAATGAAAGAAGATGAACCATCCGCAAAAGAAATCTTTGAAGAATTAGAACTAGCTGAAGAAGAGGAGGAAGAAGAAATAGAAAAGAAAATTAGTGTAGAACCTCTCCCACCACCCTTTCCTGCGCCACAAGCTCCTACATCAGCTTTAAAGAGAAAGAAAGGACTTTCAATGGAAAAGCAATCTATTGCTTCTCATTTAGTACAACCAGAGGAGTCTGAGGAGAAAGATTATCTGAAGCATATTTCTATGAATTATTTTGATAGAATGAATCCACAAAATTACTATCCATTTATTATAAATATCTCAGATGTCAAACAAGAAAAAATTGTTACAATACAAAATCCTATTACAGGAGAAAGACAAACTCAACAACGTTCTCAATTGAGTACTAAATTAGAGAATCCATTAGTAAAGATACGACCAACTATACCAGGTTGTAATGTTGTACCTAATGAAATTGAAACAGATTTTGATAAAGAAGAAGATGAAGTGACCTTCTATGTTACACCAGTAGTAAAAGGAAAAATAGTAGGTCAAATTCAATTCATCAATGAAGGGAATATCATTCACACAACTGAATTTACTGCCAAAGTTGTTGACCCAAAATATGCAAGAGCTGTTGCTTATTATGGTATACTTACTAGTTTTGTACCAAAAATAATCAGTTTATTGGGAATTGATTTTGGATTGAATTCAACATTAAATGACTTATGGTCAGTTGCAGAAGGAACTTTTGGCAACATGTCGATTGCTAGTATAATAGCAATTGGTGGTATTATACCAGTAGTTGTGATAAGCATAATTGTTCGTCAAAAATTGAGACCAAAATCATGTAGGATTCATTATAAAATATCTGATTTTAAATTTAAAAATCTGAAGAAATAAAAAAGATCCTAAAAAACAAATAGATCAAAAAAACGAACTTTCTAGACAAGTAAGAAAGTCTAGAAAGATTTACTTCTTTTGAACATAAATGAAATATCTTTTTTGCTCATTCTTTTCAAATCGTTCAAGTACTCTTTTCCCGTCAGTAAGTCTTTCATCGATTATATCCACATTTCCTTCTTGTTCAAATTGAGGGCGTAATTCTTGACCAATTATTAATTGATCTTTCCACATCTCAAGAGCAATATCGCTAATATCAAGAAAATCGTATTTAAAATCAAGTTGTTTTAAGAGTTTAACAATTCGAGTGTCATCAACGGAAAGGGTATCAGTAGTATCTGTTGGTGATTTAAATTGAACATAAAAAACACCCATTCGACCATTTGGTTTTAGTATTTCTTTTATTTTTTTCATAGCAGATTCTAAATCATCAACCCAGTAAAGAACATCAAGAGCAATTATTGCATCAAAAGTATTTGCAGGAAAATCTAATTCGTTAATATCCATTACTTCGAAAGATAATTTCTCATTTAATTTGGTATTTTGTTTAGCCCAATCAATTGCTTTAACTGAAAAATCAATACCTAGCATTTTTGCTTTGGTCTCATTTGCTAGATATTCAGTTATTTTACCAAGACCACAACCTAAATCAAGAACTACATCTGATGGTTTTAGCGTCAATCTTTTTTGAAGGAGATCAAGTTGATACATATTTACAACATTAAATTGAATTAGATTTTTACCATAAGCACGTTCACAAAATTGACCATAAGCTTGACTATTAGCACATTTTATGAAGATTTCACCATATCCTTCACTTAACCAACGAATGCGTACTTTTTTACCTATTTTTTTGCCCAGTTCAGTCAATGAATAACAATTATTTTCCAGTTTAACAAATTTGTTTTCTTGTAATGATTTTAGAATTTGAGGTAACGAACTTATCTGTTCACCAAGACGGCGCTTGCCAACTGTCTCGAGAGTTTCTACATCTGTTTTTATTCTTCGAGTATTTTCAATAATATACTCATTTGTTGCTTCATCTTTTGGATTTAGTTCAATACTAAATAGAATGCCCAAAATAGCTTCTTCATTTAAAGAATTATCATTTGGATTTACTGTCATAATAGAAATAACTCCGTTTATACCATTATCTGACTGCAATTATAAAAATATCAATAGCTCTTGAAGTTGGTTAGGGGAAAGATATTAAATTTGGCATCTAATATTTATCTTTAAAGAAATCCATATTTGGTTCCCAAAATTCAATTTTATTTTCTTCAATGTCTAATATAGATGCAAATTTTCCATAGGGATATTCTTTTAAGTGATCAATAAGTTTTACTCCTTTTTGTTCCAATTTTAGGATTAGTCCTTCAATATCTTTGACAATATAGTTTATCATGAAGTTTTTATGGCTTGGTGCAAAATAATCTGTATCTTCTTTAAATGGTGCCCAAACGGTATTATGATTTTCACCTTCGAATGTTTTCCATTTAAAAGTTATAGCAGTATCATCCTCACTATATGGAACTTGTACACTAAAACCTAATGTTGACTTGTACCAATCAGTTAATTTGTCAGGATTTTTTGATTTGAAAAAAATTCCACCAATTCCAATTATATGATCTTTTATTGCAGTAAAATTTGTTTTAATCATAAATTAGCTAGCATAATAAAACTAATAGATTTTACTAATGAAAAAATCAGCTTAAATCAAAATTCATTTTCAAAAGAAGAAGTTACTGGAAACTAAAGATTATAATTAAAGAGCTTTAAGACTTTTGTTGAATATGTTCATCTAGGTGAAAATAATTACTAATAATAATTTTAATACAATTGTTTTAGGAGGAGGATGTTTCTGGTGCTTGGAAGCAGTTTATCATCAAATTAAAGGACTAGAAGTTATTTCTGGTTATGCTGGCGGAACTACCAAGAATCCTACTTATGAAGAAGTATGTTCAGGAAGAACAGGTCATGCAGAAGTTGTGAAAGTAATCTATAATCCCAAAGAAATATCGTTAAATGACATTCTTGAAATATTCTTTGACATACATGATCCTACCACTAAAAATAGACAAGGAAACGACATTGGAACCCAATATCGTTCAATAATATTCTATAATGATCCGAAAGATGTCAAAGTTATAAATGCTAATATGAAGAAAGCAGAAGAACATTGGAATAGACCAATAGTAACAGAAGTTCAACCTTTAAAGGAATTTTATGAAGCTGAGGATTACCATCAGCAATACTATAAGAAAAATCCTAATCAAGGATATTGTAGAGTTATGATAAGTCCTAAAATCGCTAAATTAAGAAAATCATTATTACCTAAATTGGAATTAACTGATAAATTGATTATGTGAGAACTAGATTTTTTATTATTTATTTCAATTTTTTTTATTTTTAACTTAAAAATTTTTAAAATGACAGAAATTTTCACTAATTTATTCTTAAAAAATTAAAAAAATGATGAAAAATACTTCTTTATATATAGTCCAATATAAGTGAACCAGATAAACATCTACTGTTTTAAATTGTTGCAAACAATGATAGGTTAAAATCAAAAAAATAATGGGGTATGAAAATGAAAATTAACCTAAAATCTCGAAAAGGATTGTCTCCTACACTGATACTTACCGCAATAATCACCTTATTGATGGTTTCTAGTGTTTTTGGAGGTTTATTATCATTAAAAAATCAAAAAGGGGAATTAAGCTATGACGAAGCACTTGAAATAGCTGAATCTATTCCCGAAGTAGCCCTCTTTTTAGATGAAAATGATAATGTAAATATTAATGGAAAATTAATTGATGGAATTTGGACTTTTGAGTTTTCTATTGATCTTCTTAATTATATTGAAGATGAATACAGTTGGATGAAATATGCTTATGTCGAAATTGATGCTGAAACAGGCAAAATTCTTTACTACCTAGTTAGAAATCCAAATGAACCAAATTACACTGAACAAGAAATTATTGATATTGCTCAATTGGATCCGGAAATAGTTTTTTGGCGAAACCTTTACAGATTTATTTATCCAACAGTATGGTATGACGGTTTTGAATATTGGTATGTAAATTATCTTCACAATGAAACTGATTCTTCTGCAATAGTAGTAATTTCAGACTTAAATCAAAGTATAATCCATGTAGAAATCTATTGCCGTTTTCCAGGTGCAACTCATTCACTTCAAGAAATATATAGTTTAACTGAAAAACAATCTAATGTAATAGCTTGGAAAGAAAATAATCCAGAGTATCGTATGAGTGGTATTTTCACTCAAAATCGTTGGCGAATTAATTACGTGAGTGACTATAATATCATTGAAGGAACATCTGATTGGCTCTATTCATTAGTTAATGACACAACTCTTGATGTATACTTAATAAAATATCGAATGTGGGAATCGAACCATACAGAACAAGAAGCAATAGATATTGCATTGGCTAATCTGGAAGTTGTTTCTTATCTGTCTACATACAATTACACTATAGATGCCGAATGGAGTGATTCTGGATATTGGGGTATCCATTTCTATCATGAATATATTAAAGGCGTTTGTTTGGAAGTGGTGATTGATGATAATTATGGAACAATTAATTCAATAGAGTTTTATAATGTGACATTTCCCGACATGACCTTTACTGAAGCATATGATTATGCTTTTAGTATATCTGAAGTAATTGAATGGTTAACATTTGGTTTTGAGTATGTTTACACCTTGTTTTATTATAACAATGAAGATTATGAGATGGAATTATGGTACTTCATCATCGGTGTAGATACATATCAAAATACTACTAATATAACCTTTGAACCTGATGATATTATTAGGTATGACGTTCAATTTGATGATAATACTCAAGAAATTGTATATATGGTCAGATGGTTAGGAGATGGAACTGAAGAGATATTGATAGATGAATTTGATTAAAAAGTAAAAATCTAAGGTGAAATGAGCATATGGATGAAAACAGCATTGAAATTTTGAAAATTAGAAATGTTTGTTATCATCTCTCTCATTTTATCAAACTAACAAAAAGAAAACTAAACGAGTGAATAATAATGAGAAAAAGTGTTTACATTGCGATATTAATCTTTACTATAATATCTTTTCAATTACTCGATTATTCATCTATAGAAAGAACTCTTACTAATAATGAACAAATAAAAAATATTGATTCACCAACTACAAAAACAACATTTGGTAAAGGTATGTATATACAAAACTCTGAGTTGAATGCAATTGAATCGGTAAAAGTAACTTGTTTTCTACATTTAAAAACAGCACAAGTCCTATTAGATATAAATTATGTGGGAATAGAAGGATTAAAATCATTTACACCAAAGGGAATTATAAATGAAAGCATTACAGTTTTGGGAACTGTAAGAAATGTTCTAGTTATAGAAGAGGGGAGTATCACATTATCACATCAACTAACCGTCTGGGAAAATGGAACTATAATTGAATACGATCTTTCCTCAATCATTCCTATTGGCTTGAAAAGGAATATTAAAATATCTTTTGTTCAAGATACAACTAATTTGGAATCTAACTATAATTACCAATTGGGTATAAATTGGAATAGAACTTTAGGATCTCAAAATGTTTTCTTTATATGTGATACAGAAATATCGTTGTTGAATGTTGAGCCAGAATCACATACAATTACCTCTATTACAGGGCAACTCACATTAGCATGGTTGGAGGTTAATTCGAACGATTTCTATGCAAGCATAAATTACACTCGAAGATTAACTTTGCATAATTTAATAATAACACCAATTGATTGGAATATAGGAAATATACGAACAAGCAACAAACCAATTGAGAAAATCTTTACTGTTTTCAATAATGAGAGTACACAATTAACAGGGGTAATAATCACACCTTATTGGATTATAACAAACATCTCCAATTGGGAATTGAGTGTAGGTGAAACAATGTATCTTAAAGTTGTTATTGATATTTCAGAAGTAAGGAATATATATGCTAATGTTTCATTACAATGTTATTATACTTATTTGCCAGTTAATATTCATCTTATTGGTGAAATAAGAGAAAATAATCTTCTAGGGGTTATACTCCCAAGTGTATTAGTTCCCATTATAACATTAACTGGTTTTATAACAGTAAAATTACTTCAAAAGAAAAAGAAGAATGAAATTGAGGTGGTTTCGGGTATGGAAGAAACTATGAGTGTTTTAGTTGAGGAAAGAAATATATCAGATCGAATCAATCAGCAAAAATGGAAGGAAATACTTACTGAAAAAGAATATGCCATATTTGAAATGATTTTGCAACATAAAGAACTTACTCAAACAGATTTGTGTCGATTAACTGATTTATCAAAATCAACAGTTTCTCGTGCAATTAGTCGCTTAGAAGCAAAAGGAATTATTTTAAGAAAAAGATATGGTATAAGTAATTTCATAGCTATTAATGAGGAATTCTTTTCATGAAAAAATGAATGAAATACAACTAAATTATTTTGTTAATAGCTATTTATTTTAAGAGTTATAGATGAATGAAATAACTTCAATTGAAAACGTATTTTAATTCGATTTTTTATAATTTAGATTATAAATGAGGTTATAGGGATGTCTCAAAACAATGTTGAGGATAGGAAACAAAAATCTAAGAAGAAATGGTTAAAAAGAAAAGCTGTAAAGGAATTTATAGAAATTATCGTTTTTTTAGGACTTGCTATTCTATTAATATTTAGCTTTAATTGGATTCTTAAAGCAGCCTTGCATACAGATACTCCGCTAGTGATTGTTACCTCAAGATCTATGGAACCTACCTATTATGGTTCGAATAGACATGATAATGATATTAGAAAGGATATGTTAATAGTCAAAGGTATTGACCCTTCAAAAATTAAAATTGGTGATTGTATTGTTTTCTACCAAATCAATGCTTCGACACAAGAAAATATTATTGATGATCCTAATTATGTGCCAATTGTTCACCGGGTAAATCGCATTTACCAAGATAATGAGACTGGAGAATATTGGTTTACTACAAAAGGTGATAATCCGAATACAAATGATCTGTACATTGATTTACCTACTGTTATAGAGCTACAAATACATCAAGATAGAGTTATAGGTATAATTATTGGTAGAATTCCTTATTTTGGTGGTATTTTATTTTACTTTAAAACACCACAAGGATTATCTATCCTAGCAATATCTGTAGCAGCAATTCTAGTTTTAGTATTTCTGTTCAGTAATATCAAGAAAAAAAATGAAGAAATCTTTGAAGAAAACAATGAAAAAGATTCAAGAAAGCAAATTAATGATTCCCAAGGTAAATCAATAAAACAAAAATTCAAGTTATTTTATAAAAAAGCGATGAAGAATAAGCGAATTATTATTCCGTCTTTAATACTTACAATTGTAGTTTTCATACCAATTATCGATACATTAGCAGCTGATTGGGATTCAGAAATTGGTGTTATTAATGTTGTAGATGATGGAGCATTGACTTATCAAGTAAAAGATGGTAATTTTATGTTTATTTATGCTGATGTAACAATAAATAACCCTGGACACTGGCGATTTAAATTACGATCATTTACTATAGAATTAATTAATTCAACATCTGAAGAAGTATTAGGTTCGAATAATTGGACAATAGTATATAATTTCGAGGGATTAAAAACTGTAACAACTGGAGTATGGGCAGATTTAGAGGATGTAACTTTAGGTTTAGATTATACATTTAGAGTAACAGCCTTTATTGAAACTAAATTTGGTAATTCTTTTACTTCGAACTTTAATCATAATTTCACATTGATAATAAAATAAGACTAAATAATAATGAAAAAAAAGGATGGATTAAATTATAAATCCATCATTATATCATCTTCTTTTGAATACAATCAATTACAATTAATATTATTATAATCTGATGAATTCAATTAATAATGTTCAAAAAGCATGAATGTTGATTAAATATAATAAAAGATTTCATGTTGAGAAAAATGAAGGGACTATGTGTAGTTGATTTACTTCAAATATTAAGACTTAATAAAAGAGGTCAGCTTAAAAAAGACGGCAATTATCAATTAGGACTCTTTGCTGCAGCAATTATTGATCTAATAAATCTAGATAGATTAACTTTTAAATTGCGAGATGAAAAAGACCTCTGTGTTAGAACCATTGAAAACGAGTTAACGGGATTTGATTTATTAGATGAAATCTACCTAATAATACGTGATTGTCCAAAAGAATATACCATTGCTGAATGGTTAAATCGTTTTATTGACACTTATAGAGTATTT
The DNA here is from genome assembly GCA_035528035.1 of Bathyarchaeia archaeon. Taxonomy (GTDB): domain Archaea; phylum Asgardarchaeota; class Heimdallarchaeia; order JABLTI01; family JABLTI01; genus JABLTI01. Next base: position 56,859 of record DATKZI010000060.1, on the reverse strand, counting down.
GAAAATAATCAATTTGATTCCTTAATAAGAAGAGAGATTCTTATTGAAGAACCAAAGAGATTTCAAATTGCTCGTTACTTGATTTGTTTCTCTATACTTTTGGTTTTACCAATGTTTATTCTAGCAATAGTATATTATGCCAATATAATTGTCCCTAAGCACTATCGCTTGAAAAATCCACTTTTACAAAATCAACTACTAAATGATCTTTATGAGAATTTAAAATCAATCGATTTACCTGAATCTGCTATGGCTGGATTGATTATAATTTTAAAAACTCTCGGATTAAATAACGTATTAATAAAAGAAGAATATCGTGATTATGTAACCAAAAAATATTACCAATTGCAAGACCATGATTTCACCAATCCTAACATAAAATTACTAGTAAATTATCTAATAAGTTAATTTTAGAAATCTTTTATCGGAGAATATAATTTGAAACAAAAAAATTATTTTTCGCGATAAAAGGTTTTATGGAATCCCTTTTTCTTATAACTAATTAATGCTCGAGTAAGCAAATCACTTTCACTAGTATATTCTTTTCGAGATCGAATATCGTCAACAACCATATGACCTAGAGCAATTCTAACACAATCTGTTTTTGTTCCTTTACGACCAAAATGAGCCCAACTACTTATCCACCCTCTAATTAGCTTAATTGTTTTATCAGGATCAGCTACACTCTTATTTGGTCCAAAATAGTTAGTGTCTTTATCGATTCTTGTGTGAACTGACCGACCATTGGCTTCTTCAGAAATTATACCCTTTTCTTTTAGCAATTTGTCGAATTTAATATGTACTCTTAATCTTGGCATTTAAATTCCTCTAATAAATAATTAGAATATCTTATTTTTATCTTATATTTATCTTTTCAAAAGTATATATGAAAAATAATTTTTAAAAAAAAAGAAATAAGCTAGTAACATCAAGTTTATTGAGTTTTTAGCTGCTTTTTCAATTGTTCTCCAAAAACTTTAGCTTGAGCTAATTCTTCGTCTATGGGATGGTCAATAGCATCCTTTTCCATATTTTTACCAAACATTTTAGCGGAACCGATGCAGTAGAATCGCTCAGGAAGAATCGTTACTTGATTATTTTTATTAACTGCTTTTTCCATAGCAGCAAACATTGAATCTTTTATTATTTTTGGCTCACCACTTTTCTCTGTCATGGGATTAATTGCATCTGGTGCACCACTAGTAAAGAATAGAGCTACTTTTTTACCTGCGATATTCTTTCGTTTTAATCTTTTCAAGTATCTTTTACCAGCAAAACTAAGCATACCCATAATGACCCAAGAACCAACAACAATCAAATCATAATTCTTGAGATCAGGTATTTTTCTATTACTTCTGCAGTCAGCTTCTAATCCTTCAGCAATTTTCATTGCTACTTTTCTAGTATTCCCAGTATGAGAATTATAGAGTACTATTGCTTTTACCATATTACCATCATCATTTTATTTATTCAGTATGGGTTAAATATACCTTTGCTATTTATTGTTCACGCTAGCTAACCAATTTTTCAATAAAGAAAAGTTAAATTTCCAAATTTGTAGAATCTCTAGGAAAAAAAAGTAGAATTAAGATTATCTTTAAACTTAAATTTCTACTTTTTATCTTCTGTTATACTTTGTACTAATCCTCTTAATGATAATTTTTGAAGGCAGATAGGACACTTCCCTTGTGTTTTTACCCATTCTTGCATATGTGTTAGATGTCCTTTTGCTTCACACAGAGTACAGGTAGCAATATCATCACCAAAGGAAATAGGTAATTTGCATACTGAGCACAGAATAATCTCGCTTTTACAATCAGGACATTCTTTAGTAGTTCTTTCTATGGGAAAACCACAATTGTAGCATGAATAATACTTTGAAATTTCAGCTATCTTTTCATGTATAGATTGTGTGAAATCCTCTGAGTCATCTACTTCTATAAATTGACCATCAATTTTGAATGGAAGCACATCTTGCCACTGGATTAGTTTTTCAAAAAGCTGCGATTCTGATAATCCTAGACTTTTAGCAACAAGAGAAATATCAACACTTTCCGACATCTCTAAAATATTCTCAAATTTTTCTAGCAATTGCCTCTCATTTGCATTGATTCGTGCAATTCTTTCTCTTTCTTGTTCCTGTCGTACTGCTTCTTTTGCTTTTTGTTTTTGGGAGTGTTCTTTTTCGTGTTGTATACGCTTCTCTTTTCTCTTTTCTTTTTGATCATCTCGCCATTTCTTAAATTGGCTTTTCAAAGTTGATCCCTTATTCTTTGATTTTTTATTGCGAATTATTGGGTACACAAAGAAAATTAGGAATGCAGCTGTACCTCCAACTGTCCAAGCAATACCCCGTGCAGTATAAAAGAATGTAGTTGGTCCATGTTCAATAGTAATAGTGATTGGGAAAAACCATTCTCTATTAGATGCATCTTTAATAACTACTGTGAAATTTATTAGTTGTCCAGTCTTTGCTTTTTCTGAAATAGTAAACTCCCAGTAATAATAACCATAATACCAATAATAATCTCCTTCATCTAAGGAGCCAAAATTATAGTAAGAACCATTTTCATAATAGAATTCAATATAGGTATCACTTGAATATAAATAGACTGTGATTGCATTGCCAGTGGTTTTTCCGATATTTATAACAGAAATATTAACGATATAAGTATCTCCAGCATCTATTCTTCCATTACAATCATCATCATAATAACAATATTCCACTATATTAAAATCATACAACTCATAATCAGCAACACCAATAACTTGAGCTGAAGTATTGAAGATAGTAGCAGGTAGACCATTATCATCAGTAATTGAGATAAAGAATTGTAGTTGTTGACCTTCTGCTGCACGATCAGAAATGATAAATCGCCAATAGTAGTAACTTACAACGAATTCAGAAAAACCAGCTTGTAAATCACCTATTGTAATATTGTGATCATCATAATAATAAAATTCAACAACGTCTTCGCTAGATCCAAGATAGACATCAACATTCTTTCCAATCGCTCCACCTATATTTTGAATTGTTAATTGAGTAGACCAAGACTCCCCAGCATCCATTATACCATCTTCATCTCCATAATATTCAAAGAATGTAAGATTTGAGATTTGATATATGGGAAAACCACTTACAATTATTTCAAAACTAATATTCCAGATATTGCTAAATTTATCCGTTAGAGAGAAATTTAGTGGTATATTATGTAATTCAGAACAAGCTCCACTAATTTCCATGGCAAAATAACCATAATCAAAATCACCACCATAAATCGTACCAATATATCCTGTAGGATCTGTAACAGTAACAAAAGGGTCTGTAGTTGACAAATAACCATCTACATCAAAGAAATTACTTTCACCGATATTTTCAATATATAATTGAAAGGTAATGATTTCCCCTGGATCAATAATCCCATCATCATCAGCATTAAGATCTCCATTAATTTCATTTGTTACGATATGGCCATAATAAACAGGTTCCGGAACGCCAACAATAGTTAATTCAAAAGTGTCATACCAAGTACCTTCAGTAGTAGTTATTTCCAAATTAAAACTAATACTATCACTGGTATTGAATTTACTATTAAATTCAATTATATAATATGAAGTAGAGAGTCTTGTTGAACCAATATCTATTTCAAGATAAGATTGATTAGCAGAACTTATTGTCACATATGTGTTAATAGAGGATAAATAACCATAGACATTTGTAACAGCTTGGTCACCATTATTTTCTAATTGCAATCGTAACTCTATCGTTTCACCAGCATCTACAAAATGATCACCATCCCCATCACTACTACCAATTTCATCATCATTAATTTCGTAAATTTGAGAAACAATAATGTTAGGAGCTTTAACCTCAAATAGGGGAGTTTTAAAGCTGTTTCTGTTATCCAATACTTGAGAAGTTAAGTATTCAGAGTTTTTTGAGCTTTTCATTGAATCTGTAGAGATACTAATGGTTATAAGTGTAAATAGAATAAAAAATATTGAGTATATCTTTAGTAGACAAGTAACTTTCTTTAACATATTAGCACCAAGAATTGCAATTTTATAATTTGTATATCATAGATATACCTATAATTAAGGATTTTCGAGTGGTAAAAATGATATTTTAACAATAAATGCAAAAAGAAATTAATGAACTAATAGATTCTTTCCTTGAATTTTACGAATTCAAAAAAATTATCCTATGTAATGGTTTTTTAAAAATTAATTGTTAAAAACACTTTTTTATTATAATAAAAATTAGCATCTACTGCTGTTATGTTTTCTTATAATATTTAGTTTTTTTAGTTTCACAAAATGTTGGTAGTGGTTTATGTGAAATTTACAGATTATACCTTAATTTGTGCAAAAATGTTAAAAGAGGTATTATTCATCTTTTTATTATAATTATTATTGGTGTTTTAATTTATGTTAAAAGATGATAATAGATTAAAAAATAATTATGTATCAAAAAACTTTGGAATGAGCAAAAGAATTCTTAGTTTTTTCATCATTTTCTCAATTCTATTTGTTACAATTCCAAGTGTTGGTTTAGCTAAACAACCAGATTATAATTCAGGGGTTACCATACAAGCTAAACCTTATACTTTAGGGCATGAAATTCGTGTAGCTATATATGATGAAGATAATACGACAATTCCATCATATGTTACAAATATAGGTGAGACTAATAATAATGTATCATATCTAGTAGATATTTTTGCTGCAAATGAAAAGATAACAACAACTCTGCTCACAGCTGATGATATTGACACTAAAGTGCTTACCACAGTAAATTATGATGTTCTAATATTACCAGACAATTATCCAAGAGAAAAGATAACCAATGAAATAATGGATTTCTGGCTTGCTGGTGGAGGCATAATGACTTTTGATGGTTCAGCTTCATTCCTAGCATATTTTGGAATCCTTCCTGCTGAATCAGCAGGAGATGATGGTTATCCTATTTATTGGACTTACGGATCTGATGGCTTCGATTTTGAATCACGTCATCCCATCTCAAAAGAATATAGTTTAACAACAGAAATTGCAGCAGATGGAGGATATGGATACTGTAGTTGGGACTGGATAGCTCTATCAGGAACAACAATCTTTGGTGATATAATACCTATTGCTCAAAGTATTGCTAATTCTAATATGAAAACTATAATAGCTTTTGATCCAAGTTATCGTGGTGGAAAAGTTGTTTCTGTAGGATGGGATCTTGCTCATGAGCCAATTCCTGAATTGGAAGAATTAATTATTGATTCAGTTGATTGGTTAGCACCACAACCAAAAGGAAGAATACTTTATGATTTATCACATCAACCAAGACTTGGAATTGATGATTGGGATTTATTAACAATATTTCCAGGATATTATATAGGGATGAGGGATTACCTTGTTAGTCTTGGCTACACTGTAGATAAACTCTACCCAAGTTTAAGTGGTGATAATATAACTACTGAAATACTAGAAAAATATGATATATTAATATCTGTTTCTCCAGATTATAATTATACGAGTAGTGAACTTACTACTTTGGAAGAATGGATTTCAGAAGGAGGATCACTTTTCGCTGCTGTTGACAATCCTTTTATGACATTTGAACAACCAACTGATCAACAAAATAAATTATTAGCTCCTTTTGGTATGAATGTTATTGATGGATTATCTTCTGCAACTAGTATTGTAGATAACTTTCCACACCCAATTTTAGAAAGTTGTGTTGCCTTTGAAGCATCATTCTATGGATATATCAATATTTCAGGTAGTGCGTTTCCAATATGGTATGATGGACCTAATTTGAACATCGTTGCTGCTGCAAATGAATTTGGTGAAGGAAGAGTTGTTGTTACATCCGATATTAATTGGTTCCAGTCGGTTGGTGACCTAATTAATCATGATAATAATAGACAATTCCTTCGCAATATTGCTAATTGGTTAACATCTAAAAATGCGGATGTATTAATCTATACCGATAATCCTTGGGCTGTTAATTATTATAGAAATGCACTATCTCTTGCATTAAAGGATCTTGGAGTTAAATTCCATATAACTTCTGGTGGATCCGGTGGAATGGTAGCATTCAACCAATCACTTCATCTTTATGATTGGAAATTGGTAATTATTGACAATCCTAGCTATTTTGGTCTAGATGCTTATTTTGATGATATAGAAGCATATGTTGATTCTGGTGGTCGATTAATTATGTCGTATTTCGACATTGATAGTCATCAAAATCATACACTTTGGGGCAAGCTAGGCATGGAATATTCTGGCGATTTCACTACTGAACCTCCCTTATATATCTGGGATACAGAACATAAAATATTCAATAATCCACATGCGTTTAACTCGGATTACTTTGACAACACTGAATCAGCTGCTGATGAAGGTGATACTTTTACTTTAATAAATGGTGCGACAGCTGTAGCTGGTTTAACTCTAAATGAAGAAGCTGGTGAAGCAATAATAGTTCTTTCCAAGAACAAGAAAACCCTTTACAATGGTTACTTAATTGATATGTTCAATGGAGATTCAGATGATTCTGCATATAAAGACAACTATGAGCTCTGGAAGAATGAATTAGTATTTATGCTGGATGAAGCTTCAGGATTCTTTGGATTAGGTTTACCAGATTGGGCTTGGTATGCTATGGCAGGTGGATTAGTATTAATAGTTTTAATCATAATAATTGCCTCAGTAGCAAGTCGTGCCAAAAAGAAAAGAACTAATTAAATCAAAAAATTGGAGGATTTTCCTCCGCTGTTTTTTCTTTTTTTCCCTATAAATCTTAAAGACTAAAGACAGGTAATTAATTTTGATATCCCTATAAATGAATCATAGATGTCTTCATTATAGCATTTTTAGTAATAAAAAAATAACAATCTACATCTTTTCATCTCAGTTCATAATACATCTGATATAGCTTTTTGCATCTAGCTTTTAATTCATTATTTAGTGAGGTATCAGCTAACCAACTTTGAATATCTTTCAATCGCTTTTGTATCCATTGTCGATCATTTTCTTTTAAAGCTAAAGCTAATTCCCATTCTGTAGCTATTAAATGAGCATTAAAAACCTCAGCAGGTTGAGTGAATAATAAATTGGAATTAATAGTAAAACTTTGTTTCTTTAATTCAGATAGCTCAATTATTTCATGAACAAGTAGCCATTTTTTTTGAAGAACCATATCGAGTGTTATGCTATCACCAGATGGAGCATCACCTTCAAAATAAGCTTGTAATTCTTGAACATAAATATCTACTGGTGTATAATTATTAGTAATCAAATATTTACCAATTTCAGATATTTTCTTCAGGATAAAATTATAAACATCTTCGGTTTTTTCCATTTTACACACCTATAGATATACCCAATATTGATTGTTTGTAGTCCATAGTTTAAAATTAAATAATTCATTAAGAAATTTTAAAGATCTTTATTACGAATTAGTTTTGGATAAGGTTGTATAGATTTTAATTCTTGTTTGAGGATTTTTGGCCTTAAATCAATTTCAGCCAACTCGTTTAATGAAAACCATTTAAAGATTAATTTTAACTGACCATATTTTTCATGATAAAAATGCTCTTCTTTCCCAAAAAATTCTTCAGAACTTAATTTTTCTTCTGAATCTAATGGAGTTATCAAAAAGTAAAATTCTATAGAATGAATTTTTTCATTTTGGTATTCGAAATAATTCTCAAGAACCCATAGTAATCTTCCTACTTCTATTTTTATGTTCAATTCTTCCTTAAATTCCCTCTTAATCGCTTTTTCATAGGTTTCCATGAATTTAATACTGCCACCAGGTAATGCCCAAAAATCATCAATTTCTGACCTATGTAAAAGTATTCTATTATTTTTAATAATAACACCTGCTACTCGATAATTTATGGTGCCATCATTTGTTATAGTAATTTTTATTCACTCTCAATTTATTATAAGAAAAATACTCTATGAGTTTTTCTAAAGATTCTTTTAATTCTTTTTTATTCTAATTAGATAAATAATCAATATAATATCATAATAAACTTGAAATTTTATAAACAAAACAAAGATATGTTTAACTATGAAAATACAAGCACTTTATACTTCCCAAGCAATATACTATGATTTATTGTATAGTGGAAAAGAATACAAAAAAGAAAGTCAGCAAATAAAGAAGATCATTACAAAATATAAAAAATCGAAAGGTAATGATTTGCTTGATTGTGCTTGTGGAACAGGAAACCATTTACAGTATTTTATAGATGATTTCAATTGCATCGGAACTGATCTAAACCCAGCAGTTTTAGAAATCGCTCGAGAAAAATTACCGACTATCGAATTTATTGAAGCAGATATGTCCGATTTGAATTTAAATAGAAAATTTGATGTCATTACTTGTCTCTATAGTTCAATTGGTTATATAACAAAAAAAGATAGAGTGGAAAGTGCCATTAGAGCTTTTTCCAAACATCTTAAACCTGGTGGAATCTTGATAGTAGAACCTTGGTTAACTAAGGAAATGTATAATGTTGATGACCCAGTTATGAATATCTATAATGGTGATGATATTAAAATCGCTAGATTATATACCTTAGAGTTAAAGAATGACAATATTAGCCACTTTGAACAACACATCCTAGTTGCTGAAAGAGGTAAAAAGGTAAAGCATTTTGTTGATTTGCATGAGTTAGCAATGTTTCCTATGTCAGATTTTATTTCTTGGTTTGAAAAGTACGATATGTATCCAACGCTATTGCCACAAGGATTATTTGATGATAGAGGATTATTAATTGGTGTAAAAAGAGGGGCATAGGATTTTTTAAGTTATAAGTAATGAAGAAAAAACATTGAACAAACTTTATAATTTTACATAAGAATAATATTTCGAGATGATTTCATGGGAAAGGTAAATATTCCTGCTGTAGTAATTTTAAGTGTTTTATTAGCTGCTAGCTTGATTTTCACTATTATGGGATTAACAGCGCTTTTACAAGGTTGTGGATTAGGATTTATTTATTTCATTCCAGGAGCATTATTAACAATACTTTTCAGCATACTTTTAGCTGTAATTGTAAAACGAGGAAAAAGGAAAGGAATGATAGAGGAACAAATCGAAGCTCAAGCTGAAAAACCAATTACAGATTATTAATAATTCAGCAAGATTATTTAAGAGTTCAAACAATTATGCTATGGAAAGCAGAATGAAAAAACAAAAAATCCTAAGATGGAGTCATTTCGCAATAATATTATGTATTTTTTTATTTATAGTTTTTATAGGCCTTTCAATGTTCTTTTATGCAGGAGGGACATGGATTGATTATAACTCACAGAGATATAGCTTTTCTAATAATCTTTTTAGTGATCTTAGTCGTAGAACAACTTTTCTGGGAACTTCGAATATTATTTCCAGTGCTCTTTTTTCAACCGCAATGATAGTTATTGGTATAGCAGGAATAATATTCTTTCTTGTTTTGTTGCCTAATTTTTATGAACAAAAAATAACTAGAAGATTTAGTCTAGCAGGATCGATATTTGGAATTTTAGATTCTCTGATTATTGCTTCTTTAGCATTTGTTCCTATTGATAAATATGAGGGAACCCATCTCATACTGATTATCGTGCTATTCAGTTTACTAATAATGTCTACTGCTTTATATTCAATAGTAATAATCTACCAACCTAGCTATCCCAATTTTTTTGGTTGGGTTTTTTTATCCTTTATGATTATTTTAGTCAGTTTTTTCATTCTAATAAATTATCAATTCTTTGAGGTATTTCTAGAACATCTTACAATGAGAGCTATTTGCCAAGAAGTAGTTATTGGTTGTGGATTGATTAATTTTTTAATTCAAACTAGCGGATTATTAAAAAATAATCCTTATAAAAGTGTTAAATAAAAAAGCTAAATAAAAATTCAACTATTCAATATTGCAGTTTTTTTCATAGAAAACTATTAAAAATCAATTTTAGTGATATTATATGTCTTTAGAATTTACAAGTTTACAATTAAAATGATTGATTTTTATGACTGATGAAAATAAGAAAATCAATATAGAGATAGCTAATATTGATGATACAAATGAACTAAATGAATTGGGTATAAGTTATGGTTCACAGGGATTATATGATGAAGCTATTGCTGTTTTTGAGCGAATACTTGAAATAGATCCATTAAATGCCAATGCTCTAAGTAATATAGGTTTAGCTAATGATTTTCAAGGGAATACTGAAAAAGCAATTGAATATTTTCTCAAAGCTTTAGTAATAGATGATCAGTTAATAGCTGCTCAAAGTAACTTGGCATCAATATATAGTCGTTTAGGAAGATATGAAGAAGCACTTGTTCTATGTGAAAAATTATTAAAACAAACCCCTGAAAATCATGAAGTTTGGGCATCTATCGGATTAATTTATTTTGATATGGAGGAGTATGACACTGCTCTTGAGTATTGTAATAAAGCAATTGAATTAAACCCAATGTATACAGAAGCAAAAAACACTATTGCAGGGATTTATACTAATAAAAAAGAATTTGATAAAGCAATTGCTATTTCAGATGAAATCCTCGAGATTAAACCTTGGGATTTCATTGTTTTAGCTAATTTAGGATTAGCGTATTTCGGTAAGGGAGATATTGCTAAAGCTATCGAACTACAAGAAAGAGCTCTCTCTATAGAACCTACATATTATATAGCTCTAAATAATCTTGGTTGGATATATCAACAACAAGGAAACTATAAGAAAGCAATTGAATATTATGAGAAAGCTTTGAATTTCAATCCCAATTTTGATACTGCACGTGCAAATATGATTGATGCGCAAAATGAATTAAAAAAAAATAGCTAAAAAGAAAGTAAAAAAAGTATTTTATACAGAAGGATTTTTGAAATATGACTTTAGTAACAACACTTTGCTTAAATCATGAATTATATTTTGCTGTGACGTGGTCAAGTGATTCAATAGGAGAAAGTAGATTTAATGTTTGTCAAGAAGCAAAACATAAAATGTTCCGGTTTTATGGAGGAACAAATAAACCATATCACTTTGCATGGATATATCCATTTGATGAAATAGAAGTAATAAAAAATAGGATAAAAAAAGAATTAACAGAAAATCCTGATTTTGTAGATTATAATGAATACGAATATTTTATTAAAAACTGGCAATATTTAGTAAAGGAAGGATTTTATCCAGAACATTTCATTAGAACACCTAAGAAAGCATTTGAAGATGTCATTTTAAAAAAAACATTGAGATTAGAAAATTATCCTCTCGAGAAAATCAACGAATTGTTAACTTTAGAAAAAGAACCTTATTTTTCTGAACCAGATTATGGGGATAAAAATTTTATTAAGATTTTCCAAAAACAAGAAACTGAAGCGAAAAGTAGATCAAAAGCAATTGATAATTGTAAAAACATTGATAGAAAATATGAAGAAGATTTTTTTGATGTGGTTAAAAGCTATTTGGAATCACCAATACAAGAACAAAAATGGCTTGGTATTAAAGCTTTAACTAATTATGCAATAACAGGAATAGAAGACCAAGAGAGATTTTATAAAATAATTTATAGTTGTTTAAAGGACAAAAAATATCTCATTAGAACTGAAATAGCTGAGTTAATGTATAATTATTCTTTTTATTATCCAAACCAAGCAGTAAACTTGATCGGGAAATTATTTAATACATCAGAAGTAAATTTGATGCTTTATGGAATTTTGTTTACCAAGAGATTTCATTCATTATTGGAAACTGAAACTAATTATCTGGACCATTCTGAAAAGAAAATTACTTTTGGAAAAGAAAATTATGAATTATTAATTCCCTTATTTGAAAGGGCATTAAATTATCAGAATATATTCCTAGAATCATTACTTGAGAAAAAATCAGTATGGCAACAAGAGAAATATTGGTTTTTAACAAAAACTGTGAATTTTAATGAATTAGAAATAGATGAAAAAATATTAGAGTATCAGCGACTTTTATATTGCTTTTCGCTTATTTCAAAACCATTTATTGAATTTTCATATTTTTAGAAATAAATCAAATTTGAATCATTAATCATTTTATGACTTATTATTTGATTAATTCTAATATTTCTTTTATTTCAGTATTTTCTGAATCGAATTCGAGTAGCTTAATTAAATAAATCTTTGCGTTTTGTAATTCTCCAATAGCGTAAAGCTGTTTGCCAAAACTTACAAAATTATTAATGAATTTTTTATCTATTAGTATTATTTTCTCCATGAAATCTAAAGTTTGCTTTAATCCTCGAAGATTGTGTAAAATCCTAACTAAATTTGAAACCGCCATATAATAAAAATCGAACTTAATTTCATTTTGTGAAATTTCTTTGACAAACTGAATCATCTTAAAATCTATTTTTGTAGCAGAAATACCTTTGTAATTTAACTCCCCTTCCTTTAAGATAAGAGCTTCTCCATCAACGGTAAAATAGAGATTATTTTGATGATAAAGCAATTTTAAATTGTCACGGAAAATTAAGTATAGATAACCATTAATTACTGTGAGAGCTAAATAATTTGGTCTTGATTCATCTTCAAATTGATATATTCCTGTATAATTTTGCCATACTGGTTGATTTGGTCCATATTCATCCATTGGACTATCATTTAATTTAGCTTTATATGGAAATACAGGATCATCTACATTTACTGCTATTGGTAATTTTTCATCATTTAATTCAAATAAGAACCTAATACCATTTTTTGATAAAAATTCAGTTTGATTTTGTGATTTAAGTTCAATTCGGGTACCATTCATTAAATATAGAAATAAATTCTTTTCTTCATAAGAGAATCTTAACAATTGTGGAGCAAGATTTCCATTGGAACAATATGTTCCAACCAATCGTTTCAATAATTTCGGAACATTTGATTTTGACTCAATTTTTTCATTATTTACTATCATTAACTCAAGAGCTTTTCGTGCAATACTACGAACACAGCTTTCTTTCATGTTATTAGATAAAACAACAACACCGATATTATATTCTGGAATCCACATCATATTTGTTTGAAAACCATATCCTCCTCCTGCGTGACCATAAACTTTAGCGTTGTATATTTTTTCAGTAGAATACAATCCTAATCCATACCCAAATTCCTTAGTTTCATTAAATTGAGGATTGTACATTTCTTCGAATAAATCGGGATTTATATATTGTTTATTGCCTATTTTTCCTTTATTTAAGTGAAAAGAAATTATTTTTCCTACTTCTAAAGCAGAAATAAATAATCCTCCTGCACAAAGCATTGGTATTGGAACTACTGGATAAGCATAATCCCCTTCATATCCCTTAGCGAATGATTTCTTTTGAGCTTCTACAACATCATATGTAGCTCCCGTTATCTTTAGTGGTTTAAACAGTTCCTCATCCATTACTTCTTGATAGCTTTTATTTTTAATAAGACCCATAACAAATCCTGTTAGATCATATCCAAGATTTGAGTAAGACAACTCTGAACCAACGAGTGATTTTAACCACCCCTTACTAATACTTTGAATATGTTCTTCGAAAGTGCAAGGTGAATAATCATAATTGTTTCCTACTAAGGCTTCATGAGTAAAACCTGCAGTATGAGATAACACTCTTCGAAAAGTAATTTTTGCAATTTCTTCTTTTGGATCACCAAAGATGGTGTTAATTTTAAATTTAGGATAATATTTCTGTATAGGATCATCAAGATTAACTAATCCCTTGCTTGCCATTATCATAAAGGCAGTAGCAGTAAAACACTTGCCCATTGATTGAGTGCTGAATAATGTTTTAGCAGTAACTTGTTCTTCCCTTGTATTATCTGTAAATCCAAATCCTTCTGCCCAAATAATTTCTTTATCATCAACTATAGCTATTGACAATCCAATTGTATCTTCTCTTTTGTGAAGTGATTCTATAATAAAATTAGTTATCTCTTCAATCAATTTAGTATATTCATTCTGAGATTTATTCATTTAAATCCCCAATTTATCTATAGGAAACAATTTAATTGGTTTTTTGGTTAGTTTTTAATAAATAAAAAATGATATTTTACCATTTGTGAACATCATTCAAATAAGAAAACATTCAAGTAAGTTTCTAAATAAAAATTTATAATGGTAATAAAATAACGGTTCTCTATGTCAGAAGAAACCAATGAACAGCTATTTGAATCCACAAGAAAGAATGACTTAGAAGGAGTAAAAGAAGCTATTGAGTTAGGAGCATATATTGATGCTCAAAGTGAATGGGAAGGTACAGCATTACACATTGCATCGTCAAAAGGATTTATAGAAATAGTGAGTTTTTTGCTTGAAGCAAAAGCTGATTCAACTATTTTAGATAAAGTTGATTTTACTCCACTGCATCTTGCTGCTCGAGACGGACAAGTAAAAATTGTTCAATTACTTTTAGAAAAAGGTGGAACTTATACTGATAGAATTTTAGCTGATGTTGGTGCAGTTGCTTCAATGTCAGTTACCAGCAATCCAATTGTTTCAGATATGATTAGACGTCAAAGAATTAAACAACTGGAACCATCTGTGGAAAATCACAAACAGGAGGATAAATTACTCTTTGAAGCAGTTTTCAAAGGTGATATAAAAGGGATAGAAAATGCTTTGGAAAAAGGTGCAAATATTAACTCAAAAGATGATAGAGATCTTTCTATACTAAGATGGGCTGTTAGAAGGAATCATGAAGATATTGTAAAATTACTTTTAGAAAAGAATGTAGAAATAAATGCTGTAAGCAATATGGGGTGGACAGCATTAATGGAAGCGTGTATGGGGGGAATCAATATTTTGGTAAAATTATTGATAGCAAATGGGGCTGATGTGAACATCAAAACAACTGTTAATGCAACAGCTCTTTATTTTGCAGCTTATGAAGGATATTTAGATATTGTAAAACTACTGTTAAAAAATGGTGCAGACCCATCAGTAGTAGTTGACACTTCAAGCTTTGATGATGAAAGTTTTGAAACACCTATTACAATAGCAATAAAAAAAGGACATATGGAAATAGTTGAACTATTAGAAGATACCTTAAATAAAAAATAAAAATCTTTAAAAATGACTTGGTAATTTAATTAAAGAATTAATTAAATTAAACTATCATATAGGAAGAAGACGTTCACCTTAAAGATTTGATTATAAGAATTATTAGTTTATTGATAACCCAAATCGAGGTCTCAAATTGTGAGTTTCTTTTTTATAAATAATTATGGATTTATTTATGTGATTTAATTTGAATAATACTTCTGTTGAAAAATATAAACCATCAATAAATGATTTTATTAATTTACCAAAAGTTGCTAGCAGCAAATTAAGTCCTGATGGAGAGAAAATTGTTTATCTTTTAGTATGTGATGATTTAGAAAAAAATGATATGAAAGTTAAATGTCATATTATTGATATAATAACTAAACAAAATTTTCGATTAACAGAGACGGGCATGGCTCTTAATCCAATTTGGGTTAATAATCATGATATAGCTCTTCGAAGATTATTACCTTCAAGTAAAAATGGATTTCAAATTTATGTTTATGAAAATCTTAAGGGTGAAGGAATTCAAATTACAGATCATCCGGGTGGTATTGGCAATTTCTTGAAATTCAAGGATGGATTTATTTTCCAAGCAAGAGATAATATAAGAGCAAAAAAATATGAAGAAATGAAATTTGGTAATTATATTCATTTTGAAGAAGAACAAAGCACGTCTGCTATATATTATATTGATTATAATAAAGCGAAAGAACATTTTAAAGAATCAAATACTGAATCTTTTGAAAAAGAAAGCAATTTTATTAGACCAATTATTAATTTAACTGAGCTATTAGATAAACCCTATAACATACAATCTTTCAAGGTTTCTGAGAAGACTAGTTCAATCTTTTTGAATTGCAGTAGCAAAGATGATCTCTATTATGAGAACGATACATTTTGCTCCAAGATTGACATTGATGTAGAAGCAATGATAGAAGAAATTCTTACATCTACTAGTAATTTTAATTTAAACAATTATGCTACCATAACTCCATTGAATCTACCCAAAGGAGCAGTAATAGAAGAAGTCTCTCCTAATGGCGAGAAATTGCTTATTTCATTTAAGGAACGTGAATTAAAACAATACATCTTATCAGATCTCTTTTTACTGGATTTAACAAAAATGAAGGAAAAATGGGATCATGCACAAATTAGGAAACAGCTTATTTGTATAACTAGGAATTTTGATAGAAAACCCAATCATATTGTTTGGTCACAAGCAGGCATATTCGTTAGCTATGCAAATGAAAGCATCTATGAAATAGCCAAAATAAGTGAAACAGGCGAAGTAGATAAATTAGATTTTGGAGAAGTTTTTCCAAGATACTATTTTTCAGTTGCTGATAATGGCAGGATTACTTTCAATGGTTTATCATCTAAATCGCTTAGGGAAATTTATTTAGGAAAACCAATTAACAATACTCACTATCAGTTAACTCAATTAACTAATCATACTGAGTATACAAACAATTGGGATTTTGGTTCTGTCGAATCTATAAAATGGAAAAGTAGAGATGGATTAGAAATACAAGGAATAATAAGAAAACCAAGTGATTTCGACACTAAGAAAAAATACCCTTTATTATTCTTAAATCATGGAGGTCCTAGTGGATTTTCTTCATTAGCTATGGTTGAGGATGATGAATTATATTATTTTCCAACAATTCAATTATGTAATAAAGGAGTAATCATCGCCAAGGTTAATTATCGAGGATCAATGGGAAAAGGACAGAAATTTCATGAAATTGGCGTGGATAATGTTGGAATAGGTGATCTATGGGATATTGAATCATGCATAGATAACCTTGTTTCACAAGGATTTATTGACGAAACAAAGATAGGTTCATTAGGATGGAGTCAGGGGGGATTCATCTCAGCTTTTTTGGGAATGCATTCAAAGAGATTTACAGCTGTAAGTGTTGGAGCAGGAGTAAGTAGTTGGTATACATATTTTATAACCTCAGATTTACGTAATTCACTAAATATCTCTGGACATCCTTTTGAGCCAGGAAAAATGGAAATCTATCAAAAAACAGCCCCAATAAGTGGAATAGCTGAAGCCAATACTCCAATGTTATTATTACATGGTGAGAACGATCAACGAATTGGATTAACCAGTGCTATGGAACTTTATCGTGCTCTTAAAGAAAAAGGGGTACCAACAGAGCTTTTTATTTTCAAAGGTAAAGGTCATGGATTGGATACTCCAAAAGAGAACTTTGCTTGTATGATGCTTAATTATCAATGGTTCAAGCACTACTTATTAGGTGAAGAGCTAAAGCTAAGTAAATAATTAATGAATTACTTGTAGCAAAAAAAAAGGACTAACCAAGTGGTTAGTCCATATGATCCCCGTTATGAAAAACTACCTTATCTGCAAGGGAGTTACTCTCTAAAATCTTCACTATGGAAAATACCCATTGGATAGATCCCTTCAGTAGGAATTAATTCAACCTTTTCAGTAATCTTCTTTACTAAATCGATATCTTTGGCATCCCACTGGCAGAGAATTTTAGTAACCTTACCTTCAGAATTAAAGATAGCCCAACTATTTACCCAATAAGCATCTTTCGTGTTAAAGGATTTGAAAGCTTTTCCTATTGGAGTTGCTTCTTCTATCGTTGCTGGGATAGGTACTGGGTGTACTACTAGGAATTTTGGCATTTTGATTTTTCACCTCCTCAGATTAATTGGGAACATCCTCAGGTAGACTCATATCATGATATTGGGACCAACCAAAGAGATGATAGGATTGAGTTGCTTCAAGTCCAAATAGAACTAGTGCAGCTTGAACAATTTCATAAACAAAGTCGCGATCAAAGACCTTTGCAATTTCCAATCGTAAATGATTGTTAGAAAAGACATGACCTTTCGCGGAATTTATTACACTCATTTTATCGCAAAAAATCATTGGAGCTTCAGGTGGTGGGAAATAGCAATAGTCGAAAATTAATTGTTTTTCGTAGAGAATTTTTTCTATTGTATGGAACAAGTCAAGGAATTTTCCTTCAAAATGATCTCTTTTTTCTCCCTCAGAAACAACATAATTATCATAGATCCTCTGAAGATTGATGATTTTCCTTTCAAGTTGTAAGCAACGATGGTGAATTAATCCATCCAAAAACATGTCCTCCAAGGTAAAGAGTAACATTTCAAAATCATCGCCTGGCATTCTTGGTCGATAATAATTAACTATATCGTAGTCTCCACTGGCTAAGATTGCATCTATATCTGCTTCCGGTCTTAAAGTAAATTTAATACCTAGTTCTAATGCTTCTGCAAAAGCTTCCTCAAATAATTGTACTTGCATTTCTGCAACAACAGGATGTGGGAAAAATCCTTCCCAAATATAGTTAACCTCAATTAATTCTTTTTCATTGCTAGCATTTGATGCTAATATTGGAAATGGTATACTTAATGTTAAAATAAGCACCATTACGATTATTTTATTTAGTTTTATTATTAACGCCTCCCAATAATTTCGTAGTATGACAAAATAAGGTTTATGTTATATTTAAGTATTTTGTAGTAATACAAAAAAATAAAAAATCAGACCGGAAAAAGTATCCGGTCAAAAAAAAAGATTAAGTAGGCAAATTATTTGGTAGTGTTGTATCATGATACATAGAGCAACTATAGAGTTGATAGAGAATATTCACATCTGTAAAACCCTGACCTATACGAGTGTTTACAATTATAGTTCTATCAATAGCATGTGAAAAAGCTAATCGCAAACCTTTATCAGCGAAAGCATGACCTGGTAAACAATTAGGCATTAGAACATCATTTCTAACATCACCTATAGGATTAACAAATTCTGCTAATGTGATTATAAGTTGTTTTTCCCAAAGTCGTTCTTCTGCATCGTGGAATTTGTCAATCATATCATTGATGTAATCATCATCGACTACGCTAGGATCTGCTTGAGCTTGTAAAAACCATTGATATAATTGTAAGGAAAATTTAGCATATTTTGCATCATCATGCTTTAAATAGTAATAATGTAAGCCCATATTACCATAAGCTAACTGGAATATTGTATCAGGTATATTATTTCCCAATGTTCCACCATAGTACATATCCCAATTTGTAGTATATATAACAAGGTAGAGATAATAGTTCCAATCATCAATATATATCGGATTTACTGTTAATCCAACGTCTTCTGCACTTGCGATTATTTCATCAACAATTACTTGTACGTCAGGATTATTATAAATCAAAAAATCGATAACTGGATTTTCATCAGCATTCACTTGTACGAATGAAATCAAAGGCAAACATAGTAATATAATAAAAAATGCTTGTTGTTTATGTTTTAGACGAATTTTTATTCTCCTCCCGAATAATTTCGTATTACTACAAAATATATTTTGTAGCATATATAAATATTTTGTAGTTTGACAAAAAAATTTTTATTTTATAAATACTATTGTAAAATGAGTGGTTATCATGTCTAAAGAGAAGAGGAATGTTGGACGACCAAGAAAATATGAAACACAATCTGAGCGACAAAAGGCTTATCATGAACGAAAGAAACAAAAAATGGAAAAATTAGAAGAAAAAATCAAGGTATTGGAAAAAGAGAAGCTCTTCTCGTCAGATGATAAGATAGAAGTTTTTGAAGATGTTGAATTTAAGGATATACCAAGTTTTAATTGGAAGAAATTTACTCCAAGTGAAATAGCCCTCATGGGAGCTCAGGATTTGGAATCTTTAATAGAGGAATTTCAAGAGCGAATTCATGAGCATGCATCTTTCGACATCTCACTTGAAAATATTACTTTAGGAATAATAAGTAAAAATTATCTTGCATCTAAAAATGATCCATCTTTAGAGAAAATAGAACAAATTAATCGTGAAATAAATAGAAACATCAAAAACCTAGAGGAAAGAATGCAACAACAAACGTTGCTCTATCTTATGGAAGCAGAATTAGCTAATCGCGAGAGATTAGATAGTCGAAAAACGAAGCTCGATCTTTTTGAAGCTAAAATTGATGAATTAGAAAAAGAAGTAAAAAAAGATAAGGTTAAGATAGAGAAAAAGGTTGAACAATGATAATTTTTGAAAAAATAATCTATTTTTGTTGATAAGATTTATTTAAAAAAAGGTTATTATGTTAATTTACGATAGTTGAAAATCTATTAGTGGAATTTCTAATAGCTTTTACTAATCAAATTATAAATACAGGGGAATTCTATTGGTCAATCAATTAATCAAAGAATTATCTGAGATTGAAAGGGATATTAATTGGCATAGATTTAGGTCTGCTTATGAAAGATTAGAAAAAATACCTCTAGATGGATTAACAAAAGAAGCACTCGTAAAAATTAATCTTTTGAAATGTAGAAATCTAGAACTATATGAACCTGAGTTAAGATTACAATTCGCTAATGACGGTCTAAAAATTGGCAATGAATTAAATGATAAAAAACTACTTCTTGAAATATTAATTGCTATTGCTCAATGTAAATATGAATTAGCTTTATTCAAGGAAAGCTTGGATGTTCTCGGAGAAGCAATGGTTTTGTTAAAATCATTTGATCATGAGAACGAAAGAGATCTTATCAAAATGAAAATAACGATTTTACTATATCAAGGTATCAATTTGGATAGAACTGGTAAAATTGATTTAGCTTATGAAATTTTAAATGAGAGTGAAGATTTAGCTGAAAAATTCTTGGAAAAAAGATTGTTAATTGAAATCTATATTTGGGAGGCAATCAATCGCGGACATGCTGAAAATTATATCTTAGGTTTAGAATTTGGTTTTAAGGCTAAAAAAATAGCTAAAGAAATTGAGCATAAAGCTTGTGAAATAGAATGTATTGAAATAATTGGAACTTATTATCAATGGACGGGGAAATATAGTTTAGCCAAACAATTCTTTGATGAAGGTATAGAACTTGCAAAAGAAGACAATAAAAAATACTCACAATTTATTTACAGATTAGGATTAAACCATTTCTTTATTGGTAATTTAGATAAAGCAATTGAAATGTTTAGTAAATCAACTGATAAAGTTAATCCTAAGAGTACAAGTTATATACACAGACAAAATTTTTTTTGGGGCGAAGGTTTGTTTTCTTGGAAAAAAGGTGATTTGGATGCTGCTATAGATCATATGAATAGATGTTTGGATGTATCAAAAGCTGTTGGTGATGTATATCATACCAATCTTAATTCTATTTTCTTAGCATCGATATATTTTGATAAAGGGGAAATTAATCTAGCATTAGATTTAACATTAAAAGCTCTTGAGAATCTTCCATCGAAAAGTCAAAATTACTCTATTGGTTTAGCTCAACAGCTTTTAGGTAAAATCTACCAGATAAAGGGTGAATTTAATCTTGCATTGGATCATGCACAAAAAAGCTTCGCAATTCAACAAAAGATGGAAGTTACTCATCATTTAGTGGAGACAATCCTTCTTCTTATAAGCATTTCAATTGATAAAGGAGAATTTGATTTAGCGAATAATTACTTAGAAAAATTAGATAAAATTGTCAAAAAAGAAGGAAGTAAGTATATCAAACAATCCTATGCATTAGGTCATGCATTAATTCTTAAAGCAAGTACAAGACCTAAGAATTGGTTTAAAGCAATTGAACTATTAGAAAAAATAATTGCTGATAAAATAACCAATCATTCATTTGTAGTTTATGCGATGATTAATTTATGTGAACTTCTTATTAACGAATTCAGCATCTCAGGTGAAATGGATGTATTGCTAGAACTTGAAAAATACACTGAATCGCTAGAAATTATTGCTAAAAAACAAAATTCATACAATCTAAGATTAGAAGCAAACAACATTCGGTTACTAACACTTTGGTTAAAAACTCAATTTTCTATTGTGAATATTGATATTCAAAAAACAAAAGATCTGTTATTAGAAGCTCGTAATATGGCAGATGAGGAAGGATTATTGAGATTGGCAGAAAAAATCACTCAACAACAAGGAGAACTTATTGTTCGCATGGATCGCTGGGATGAATTCATTAGAAAATATTATGAATTTATTAAATCTAGCTAATGTTGGTTCAAAAATTACTTTTAAAATAATTGATCCTATGGATTTATTTTACAAAGAAAATTAGCTACAACGATTTGAAATGTGTGAATAAAGTTTATTAAATTTTAATAACATCAAAGGATAGCTCGGATGAAATTTTATTTAGTGAACAATATGACTGCTAATATTTCTCAAGATATCAATTCAAAAGCTGGTTCAAAACGATTTTTAACATTAGATATTTCTCGAGGATTAGCTATTGTTGTAATGCTAATTCTTCATATAACAGGTGATACTCTGAATATTGATAAGCTATTATCAGATTTTAATAGTTTACCAGTGATCAATCTCCTTGCATTGATTATACTTCCTTTTTTAGGAGGTCTTGCAGGATTCTTCTTAATAGTCTCAGCAACAGGAAATATGATCAGTATGTACAGAGAGCTAAACAAAGGTCACTCGATTAAAGGGATTGTTTTAAAGCAAATAATTAGCGGAGTCTTACTTTTAATTTTCGCAATGCTTACAGAGGGATTGATCGGTTATCATGGAAGTTTTGGAGAATTTTTCAGGCATTTAGATAATCCTTCTCAAGCTCCTTGGCAAAATTTCCGCTTTGGTTGGAATATTTTTGAAACGATCCACACGATTGCCTGGGCACTAATTATCAACGGTTGTGTTCAGGGATTATTATCTCTCAAAGGTAATTGGAAAAATACCAAACGAATGATCATTAGCTATATCATTCTAGCGATTGCTGTTGTTGGTTTAACTCAACCAATTTGGAACTTGGTTGCTAAAATAGTTCCCGGATATCCCTTTGCTACCTATCCAAATGGCCATTCAATAGCTACTCCATGGATCGGGTATGAACCTTTTTGGGACATTATTCGGGCACCATTTCTTACTGCACTCGCTGCACCAATGGAACCATTATTCCCTTATCTAGCTGTGTCCTTTATAGGTAGCATAATTGGAATTGTTCTCTCTCAACCTAAAGAAAAGATTAGCAAGAATTTTCCAAGAAAAATGTTCCTTGTGGGAACTGTTATGTTTGTTAGTGGGTTGATTGGTATTGTTTTTATTTTACTTCAAATTTATAGTGGAACCTATAATTCTGGAACTGACCCTTTATTCGTAACAATAGAATTTTATCGGTATATTTCTTTTCATAGACATTGGGGTTCAGATGCAATGAATGTTATTTATCCTGGAGAAGTTGTGCATATTCCTCCATTCTCTTGGATTGCTCAATTTGTTGCTGTAAATGGTTTAAGTTTAATGTTCTTTATGTTCTTGTTCAGATTTATAGAATTTCGAGGTAAAAGCAAAACTTATGCTGATAAAACAAAGAATTTTAGACGTTTTGGTATAGTGGCCTTTTCTAATTATAATAATCAATGGTTATATTTCTATGCTTTTTATTTTGTTACTTCAGTATTAACTTTTAATGCTTATCAAAAACCTTTATGGTGCGGTGTCTTCTTAATAATTCTCCTAACTTATCTTCTTTATTCTGTGATCCTCTATTATTGGGAGAAAATAAAATACATCGGTTCACTGGAATGGTTTATTAAAACAGTTTCTAATAACATTACTCCTGTTCGGAGAAAATCTTTTGCTCCTTCTGTGAAATGGTGGCAAAAAGGACTGATAGATGCTGATAAGACATTCTATAATGCTGAATGGATTAATCTTGACAATGTTGGTAAAATGCAACAAGAGACAGAAATGAACGAAGTAAGAACTGAAAAAAGAGATTCCAAGTTTGCATTAATATTATCTCTAGTAGGAGTATGTTCGATACTCTTTATGCCTGCAAGCATCTTTGGCTTAGGTGTTTCAATAAATGCTAGAAAAACGGAAAATAAAAATAAAATAAATACTGCAGCCTTCATTCTATCAATTATTGGTTGTGTTCTCCTTGTTGGAATGATAATAACAACATTAATCGTAACAGTAGGAGCATTAGGTTTGTTCTAATGCCTTACTTAATGTTTCTTTTATGAAAGTTTTTCAAGTATTTTTTCGAATGTTTCTAGTTCGTAATCTTCAAGTTCATAACTATCTTTCATTCTTTGGAGTTCAGCAAAACCGACACCTTCTTTTCCCTCAAGTGTAGCTAAAGCGCAAGCAATTGTGAATTTCCTTTCGTGGTAAGCAGCTTCATTTAATGCTTTCTTGAGTGGTTCGATAGCTGATTTGTCACCAATCTCTTCTAGAACCCATGCAGCTAAATCATTGATTTGAACAATATTGGTATCTTCAGGTTCGAATAGAATCTCTATTATCTTTGGGACAGCTGCTTTAGCTTTTATCCCAAATTTCCCTAAAGCATGTATTGATACTTGTCTAAGCATATCATACGAGCTATCTAAAGCTTTGATTAAATCAGAAATAGCTTCTTCAGCATTTAGTTGACCTAATGCTAAAGCTGCACCTACACGAACCTCTGGATCGATATCCGTTCTTAAAAAGTTAATAATCCTAGGTATTTCTTCTTTAACGTTAAGTTCTCCTAATGCTAAAATGGACATTTTTCTAACAACCCAATCATCATCATCTATTGTTGATTTCAATGCAGGAATAGCTAATTCAACTTCCTTAATTTTATCTTCAGCAAATTGATTTAAGTTCCAAGCTGCATCCTGACGAACTTCCACATTAGATGATTTTAATTGATCAATTAGTGCCTCTATTTTTTCTTTCCAATTAATTTCTGACATTTCTACCAATTTTCCTACTGATTTATAATTTACTAGTAATTTAAACCTTTATCATTTGAATATTTGTGGTCAAAATTCTATTGGAAAATAAGACATCATTAAATTACATATGTTTTTTAGTATTATTGACCTTTATTTATATAAGCATTAAATTAGAAGGAGAAGAGGTTATTATGCTAAGAGTAGAAAAGGCAAAGAGGTATATTAATAAAAGGAAATTATTAAGTTCAACAATTTTTATTCTAATGAGTTCAATATTATATATTGAAACTACTAATTTTAATTTTACTCGAGTAAATTCGTTTATTGACCAAAATGACGAAGAAATGTCTATTAATAACCCAATAATGATTAATGGTTATGAAGATATTTTCATAAAAGAGGATTTAGCTTTTATGGTTGGTATAAATGATCTTATTTCAATTCTAAATATTTCGGATCCATCAGAACCTATTACTTTATTTGAAGCGATATTCACAGATTTCAATACAGGTGCAAGCCAAATAGGAGTCATAAATGATATAGCTTATTTACTATTTTTTGATTACTATAATAGTTTGATTGAATCAGTAAATACTTCAAATTTAAATAATGTAACAATTCAATGTGAAAAAAATCTTGAATTCGGTTTTGATAGGCCTCGTATAAGTGAATCATATATAATACCTCAAATGTTAATAGCTGAGAATTATGCTTTTATTTCTTTAAATTGGGAGAAACTTCAAAATTATAAATATTTGAACTACTCAATATCAATCTTTGACTTTTCTAATGCTTCAGACATTCAAGAAATTGGTTTTTTTACTGATTCAGGAACTGTAACTGATATTTACTACTATAATAATCTAATATATTTGGTTCAGCAAAAAGTATTCGTGTGGGACCATGAAACAGAAGAATTCATTTGGGTAGGAAATAATTTACTTGAGATAATTAATGTAACAGACAAAGCTAATCCTGAAAAGTTATTTACAAAATCCTTAACCCAAAGTCCTACCTCAATTTTCCTCTATAATGATAATTTATTTATTGGATACAAAGAAGGTGGCTTTGAAATTTTTAGTATAGAAGGGACAATTCTTTCAAGTATTTATAGTAATAAGTATGATGTTTTTACAAGTAAATTAATGATAATAAATGATATACTATTTTTATTAAACATTAATGGAATAATGATTTTTGATATCAGCAATATTAATGAAATTCAATTTTTAGGAAAAGAAGAACCAAAATTCAAAGGCGGTGGTGCATTTCGAGATTTTGCAGTAAAAGACGATTATGTCTTTGCTGTTCGTTCAGGAGCAAATGTTAATCTACCATTATTTATCTTTGACTGTTCTGATTTAAGCAATCCAACTGAAATTTATCCTTTAGTTATAGACACTGGAGAACGTATGGTATGGTTAACAAAAATTATTTTAGGGTATATAATTTCTCCACTTATTGGTATAATTATAATTGCTCTCATTACAGCTAAATTTCTTAAGAGAAGAAAAATTTGATTTCCTGTAAAATAACTTGAAATAGATGATATAAATAGCAAGTTTATTTCATAATAATATCTTGAAAGCATTTCGAAACCATTTCATCTAATGCGCTTATTTGTTGGTCATCCTTGAAAACATAACCATCTGTATCATGATGAACATATTGACTATGAGTATAGGTTTCAACAAAAACTCTTAATTTTTCTCTTGCAAAATAGGTCTCTTGTGTTAAAACAAGGGCAAAAATATTATCTTCATATGTCTCTAACATAATTGCTACATTACCATGGTCAATTAGTTTCAAACCATCCTCTTTTGCATCTAAAATTGTTTCACCCATAGTTCTTATAGCTGACAATAAGCCTGAAAGCAAGATAAAATCGATTTTTTTATCCATTTCAAAATATTTTTCATAGACAGGGAGGCTGCTTTTTTTAGCAATGATATAAAGAGCTTTTAACTCGGTAGCGATTATTTTTGGTTTTGCCACACTTTCAAAGGTAAAAGTAGTGCGAATCGATTTTGTCATTCTAGTGAAAATTTTTACTAGCAGATTTTTCTCTTCACCTTTAATCTCTTTTAATTGTTTTTTAGCTTCTTCTTCTTTTTCAGGGAGATTTATTTGTTTGGACAAATCAATTGCTTGCTCGAGCACTTTAACAGCTGATTTTTGTTTTTTCGCTAAAGATAAAATTAATCCTTGTAAAATATAAACATCTATTAAAACTATCATATATTCTTGTTCTGAACATAATTGTTTTGTGTCTTCAATTTTTGCATATGCAGAATTTAGAAATTGCTCTTGACCTGTAATTCTATGATTAATTAAATCAATTTCAGCAAGTTGTAATTTTGTGTTAAGAATTATTTCAAATAGATTTTTTGCTAAAGCTATTTCTAGTGTTTGTTCGAGTAGTCTTGAAGCATCTCCTAAATTTGATTGTCTAGCTGAAATATGAGCTTTCCTTAAATTTACTTTTGCTACTTCAGCTGTAAGTTGAGCTTCCGCAATTTCGATCAAAGCAATATTCAATTCATCTAAAGCATCATCAAATCTATCTAATGTTTCAAAGATATCAGCACGACAGTATTTTACATCAATACTAATTCTAGGAGCAATTGTCGTTTGGCTTTCATGTAATGCTTCAAGTGCTGCTTCGGATTTTGCTAGTGCTTCTTCAGTTCGACCTAAGGCAAGTAAAATATGAGCGATATTTGTTTCAGCAGCAACTATAATATGTGAAGAATTTTTAGAATGCTTTGCGTATTCCAAAGCAATTTCAAAATATCTTAAAGCAAAATCAAGATACCCCATATGTCGGTAGATAAAACCAATATTATTTGCGAATGAAGCAATACGAATCTCATTTGCTAATATTCTGGAAAAATCAAATGCTTCTTCAAGAAAAGCTAAACCTTCTTTCAAATGACCTATCTCAATCAAACATAAAGCAGTATTATTTAGTAATTTATTTAGGAGAAATCTATTGTTGAAATCTCGTGCTCGAGTAATTAGTTCTTTGCCAATTTCAGAACCTTGTAATAAATCACTATTCCTACGATTGAATGCTATTTTAACTGATAATCCATTAAGATATTCTTGAAGTAGGAATTCCTGTTGAAGTGAATCAGAAGATGCAAGATTATTTTGATAAGTATAAACATTTTCTAACTCAACTAATTTTTGCGGGATTTCATTAAAAAACTGACTATAATAACTAAAGAGTACATCAAGAGCTAATATAGAAACCAAAATCACAGGTTCAGAGGTTTTTGATAATTCCTTAACTTTTGTAATAAGCTCAGGAATTTGATCAAATTGCTTGCTAGTGAGAAGAGCTTGAGCTTTTAAATTTAACAATCCTGGATGATCATGGTAATTCGAACTAATTGCTATTACTTTCTCATTTTTTCCTTCATAAAACAAACCTTGGAGGATAAAATAAACAAATTCTGGATTATCCAAATAATTATTTAGCTGCTCTTCATAAGAATGAATAATTGTTAAAAAACGTCTTAAATTGTCTTCTTTATTGGAGGTTGTATTAATCACCTGCTCTAAGAATGTTTCACGAAGATTTTCTTCTATACGATTATAATGAAATAGAAGTTCTTTTGGCCAAATCTCAAGTGAAGACATTAATTATTCTCCAAAGTTTTTTCTTAATTATGATAATTTTTCAATTAATATATTTCTTGGTATAGTCATTTACCTCAAAATTAAATCAAATAAACAAACTAAAAAACTAATTTTGATTTGACAATCAAAATATAAATGATAGATGGTTTATATCTGAATCTCATAATTCTTGTTAATAAAAAATAAAAGAGATAAAATAGTGAATAAAGCATTTATCTCTTTTAGGTGTTTATTATTGTTTATTTAATCCTTCTAAATATTCAACAACTTTGGGGAGAACTGCTAATCTACTCTGGAAGTATTCATTCACTAGCTTGACGACTAAAAATCTCGATTCGGAAACAACTGTATCCCATTCTTCGTCTGAAATATCTGTGACGCCTGTAATATCATCACGTAATTTCATTAATGCATCAACAATGAGTTCTTCTTCTTCTCCTTCACAACTCTTAATCACAAGTTTGATTAAATCACTAGCTTGTTTTGCTACTGCTTGTCTATCAAATTCTTTATCTGATTTTCCTGCATCATCGAGTGTATCAATTAACGCCCAGACTTGATAGAGTGCCGCAGCTGATTCATCAAATAATTCACGTATAAACATAGCTTCAATATGTGCTCCTGTTAAACGGAATATATTATACAATCGCTTTGCTACCTTTCCATAGTTCTCGTGACCTACTTTAATGTACTTTTGAACTTCTTTCTTTAACTGTTCGACATAATCATCCAATTTATCTGGTGTTAACTGGTTTCGTAATTTGGTGAAGATAGGGATTGATTCAGCTTCCAAGTATACTTCTTGATAATATGGATCTATTTGTCCATCCAAAGGAATAATAGTCCCATCAGGGCTTTCCCAAGTCACATCTAGCATATTTGAAACATTAAAGACTTTACCTTTTTCATGATCAGCAATAATCCAATCAAGTTTGCACCAACCAGGATCTTTTTCACCATACTCCCATGAAATGAGTTCCTCTTTTCCCTCTTCATTTTTTACTTTCTTAAAGCCGTCTTTTACTTCCTCAGCTGTCCATGACATTGGTGATCCTTTCTTGAGTACTTTCCCTTTTTGTTCATAATTAGATTTCCATGTACCCCATTTAACTTCTATAAGAGTATAAGAAGGAGAATGCAATCTCTCAAGAGCTTTCTTTCTCATAACTTCACCTATAATTCTACATGCATCTTCTTTAGTGTTGGCAATGATATTTACGCGTTCAAAAAAATCTAAATCTCCTGGAAATCGTTGAATTTTGCCTTGAGCAGCTGAACCAGAAAGTGATATAGCTGTTTCTACAACACCTTCCGTATCAGGCAAACCAACAATATTACCAATTCTTCGATATTTTTCTAAATCCTCCGAATCAAAGTCAATCATGGACATTTTATGACCAAAAACACCTTCTGTTTCATTAATCTGATAATCAGTACCAGTTTCTTGGATCTCTTTCATATCTTTCATCCACTGAATGGCCTTTTCTTCATCAATTTCTACGCCTAATCTTTTTGCAGCATCAATTATAACTTTAATTTCTTCATTTTGTTCAGTCATTGTTAAAACACTTCCAACAAAAAACTCTTTTAAATCAATTTAAAAAATTATTATTTTATAAAAAAAGCATTTCTAATATAAAACTTGTTCTTCTGAATAGAAAGTATGTTATAAAGAAACATAAGAACATAAAAAGTAGTTTATAATCTAAGAAAAAATAAAAAATTGTTTTTAATAATTTTATAATCATATATATAAACAATCATTTAAAATAATAATATATGCTCGATGGACATAGCCAAACAATAGAGGATTTATACAAAATACTTGATTCAAAATTTGAGGGATTAAGCTCAAAGGTAGCAGAAGAGAAATTTTTGAGATACGGAGCAAATATTGTTTCTACTGCTAAAAAAATAAAGCCTTTTCAAATCCTAATTAATCAATTTAAGAATCTCCTAGTTATTATTCTAATTTTCGCAGCTATTACAACGGGAGTTATTAGCATTTTTAAAGATGGGGAATCATCAAAGCTTGATACAATAATAGATATTGTTGCGATATCTGTTGTTATAATCGTTAATGCTGGATTGGGATTTTATCAAGAGTATTCTGCAGAAAAAGCGATCGATGCTTTAAGGAAATATTCTGTTGGTAAAGTTATTGTTGCTCGAGATGGGAAAAAAATGGAATTAAATACAGAACAATTAGTTCCAGGTGACATTATTTTCTTAGAATCAGGGGATATAATCGCAGCGGATATTCGAATAATTCAAAGCTACGAAATTCGTGTTAATGAATCAATACTTACAGGTGAGTCTGTTCCTTTACGTAAGAAAACTCAAATTCTCCCTAGAGATACAGCATTAGCTGATCGGGCAAATATGTTATTTAAAGGTACAACAATTGTTAATGGAACTGGTGTAGGTATTGTAATTCATACTGGTTCAACCACTGAATTAGGTAAGATAGCTACTTCAATTGTAAAGATAGAACGTGAAGACACTCCTATACAAATGAAATTGAAAAAATTAGCAAAACAATTAACAATATTTATTGGTGTTTTATCAGTTATATTGTTCATTATTGGTGGATTTTCTTTAGGTTGGGAACAATGGACATATCTTTTAGTATTTACTATTGGTTTAGCTGTAGCAGCTGTACCTGAAAGTTTACCTGTTGTATTAACACTTGCACTAGCAATAGGCATAACCAGGATGGCAAAGAAGAAAGCTTTAATTAGAAAATTACCAGCGGTTGAAGTTCTGGGTTCTACAACAGTTATATGTACAGATAAAACTGGTACTTTAACTTTAAATGAACAAACAGTAAAATTAGTTTGGTTAAATAATACTCAATATAATGTTACAGGTAATGGTTATTATCAGGATGGAGCAATTATTACATTGCCTTCTGCTGAGAAGCAAGAACCACTCAAGAATAACGACTTACTAAAAAGCCTTGAAATTGTTACATTAGCTAATGAAGCATCAATACAATCACAAGGACCAGAAGAACCTTACAAGATATTTGGTGATCCTACTGAAGTTGCCTTACTAATTTTAGCTGAAAAAGGGCAATCCGTAGATGAAATAAAGAAGCTTTGGTCTATTGAATATATTTTTCCGTTTGATAGTGATAGAAAGAGAATGAGTGTTATTGCGAAAAACAAATTGACAAATCAATATCAAATAATGGTAAAAGGAGCAACTGATGTTTTAATTAATCTTTGTAATAATCAACTCAAAGATAATATTGTTACAGCTTTAACTGATGATGATAAAAAAAGAATTATCACTAATGTGGAAAATTATTCAGCTAATTATGCATATCGAATATTAGGCATAGCATATAGAGATATTAACAGAGAACTAGCAGAGAAACTCATTCTTAGTGAAAATTACGAATTAGTAGAAGATCATTTGATTTTCGTTGGTTTTATTGGTATGATAGATCCACCTAGAAAAGAAACTCGTCCAGCAATCTTGGAAGCTAAACAAGCAGGTCTAGACGTAATTATGATAACAGGGGATCATATTGAAACAGCTAAAGCTGTGGGAAAAGAAATCTCTTTGTGTTCAACAGATGAACCAATTACAGGTAAATTATTAGAACGAATGACAGATGAAGAATTAGAACAAGCAGTTCAAAACACACACATTTTTGCTCGAGTAAATCCCGCTCATAAATTACGTATCGTAAATGCTCTGAAGAAAAATGGTCAAATTGTGGTTATGACTGGTGATGGTGTCAATGATGCTCCAGCTTTAAAGAGAGCTGACATTGGTGTAGCTATGGGTATCACAGGTACTGATGTTGCAAAAGAAGCTAGTGAAATGGTACTTGTTGATGATAATTTTTCAAATATTATCGATGCTATTTCTGAAGGTCGTACAATTTATACTAATATTAAGAAATTTATTGGTTACCTTTTATCAGCTAACACTGGTGAGGTTTTCACTGTATTATTTGGTGTAATTTTGGGATTGATTTTAACAAAGGATGTAATAATTCCCGTTCTTGCTATACAACTATTATTCATTAATATTCTAACAGATACTTTTCCAGCCCTAGCTTTGGGTGTTAGTCCACCAGAAAAAGATGTTATGAAGAGAAGACCACGCGATCCAACAGAACCACTTTTGGATAAGGAAATGATCATTATGATATTTCTTTCAGGAATATTATATGCTGTTGGTACAATGATTGTATATTTTTGGTCATTAGATTTTAATACAATTCCAATAGATGAAGAACATAAGAGATTGGCAGAAACAACAGTCTTTGCTTCTCTAGTAATTTATCAGCTTCTTCATTCACTCTCAATTAGTCAATCAAAGATTGTATTTTCAAAGGATATTTTTAAACATACAAAGATGTTTTTAGCTTTAGCTGTAAGTATTGGATTATTAATAGTAGCAATTTATGTACCATTTATGGGAAAATTGGTTAAAACTGAACCATTACCTGCAATGAATTGGTTAATGATCATCTCAACTGCTGTTCCAATTTTTATAATTGATGAATTACGGAAGGTTATAATTAATCGTAGAAGAAAAATAACTGAATCCCCTATAATAGGGGAAGTTTGTTAGAATTTACTTTCTAAGTAAATCACTTTCAACTCTATCTAACCATTCATGAGTCATAACATTGAAAATATCAACTTGTTCATATTGCAAACCATGACCTGCAACATCTAAAACGGCAAAAGTACAACATGGATAATTTTTTTCTTGAACATCCCAAGCATCTCTATAACCAATCCAATGGTCTTGTCTTCCTGTAATAATCAAAGTTGGTTTATCAAAAGGCTCTTGTAAATCATCAATATCATATGTTAATGCTCTACCTTTTTCAAAATAAACTATGAAACTTTGGTTTCTAGATAAATAACCTGAATACGTTTCATCTTTTACCCGTTTCCAAGTATATTCGTTTTGTTTAACAGCAAAGGATTCAAGAAATTCTTTTTCAACAATAGGTAAAGTTTTCATGAATTCTTCATCAATTTCAATAATATTTCTAATAGGTAAATTCTTGTGTTTTCCATCAGTCCTTATCGTAGGAGCGAATAAAAATAAACCATCAATTTGTGATTTTCGATGATAGAGAATAGCTCTTGCCATTGCACCACCAAAAGACTCACCAATAATAAGAAAACGTTTAGTGCCAATAATTTGATCTATAAAATTTAATAAAATCTCTACAAACACATCAGATCCTTTTATCCAATCAGCACTAGATGATTTACCCATACCAGGATAATCCACATAGATTCTCATCCAACCTTTTCTTTTAGAAAAAATTGGTTCTAAAGCTCCTTTCATCATTCGATGGTCTAATGGAAAACCATGCAACATTAATACTGGTTTTCCTTGTCCAATTACTTCATAATAAATATCAACATCTTTAACTTTACAAAACAAGTTGTGTATTCCTCCTTGTTCCCAAAAGAAATATTTTATTCAAACAATAAAATGTAATTTAAAATTTAAAGAAATCTAAAACTCTTAAACAAATAATAAATTGACAGAAATTAAAATTATTTATACCAATTTTGGAAATAAATAACAAATATTTCTTCAAAAAAATAACTTCTTAATTAATAGAAATCTAAATAAAATAAGGGATTTTTATTTTTTTATTGAATATTTTAACTTTTAAAGAAAATCATTTAATTTTGATAAAAGGTGGTTATTTGATTATGAGTAATATTAAAGATAGAGTTGATCAATGTATAAAAATTCTTCAAAATAATAAATCCACTAAAGAAAGAAAAGCTGCTGTTAAAGAACTTAATGCCCTAGGTTTTAGTGCTGAAGCAGCTCTTCCTGAGCTAATGAATATAATTAGTAAAAAGGATGATTTTTCTATTCAGAGTTTAGCTGAAGAAGCAGTTGTGAAAATTGGTGAACCAGCAATTCCTGCTTTGAAAAAATTATTGAAAGCTGTATCAAAGAAAAAACGTTTGAAAGGTCTCGGTTTACTTGGTGAAATTGCTTTAATGGATAAAAAAGTTATCAATGAAGTTTTACTTTTAATCAAACCACTCGTTAGGTATGATATTAACAGTCAAGTTCGCCTTAATGCTATATCTATTATTAAAAAACTTGCTTTAAAATACAGCAATCAACAAAGTATCGTCGAATTACTTGGTGTTGTATTAAGAACAGAGAGGGATTTTCTAGTTCGACGTGCAGCGGGAGAAGCATTAGGTGAGATAAAAGGAAAATTAGTTATTATGGAACTAATAAAGTCAATGGATCGCAAAAATTATCCCTTCTTTAGACTCTCAGGTGAATTTCGTGTTGAAGCAGCTAATGCTTTTGTAGAAATAGCTATGGATAAACCAAAATCAATTAATGAGCATATACCCTTCCTTCTTGATATATTAGATAATGATCCTTATACTCCTATGCGAATTACAGTATTAATACCACTCATTATGTCTGGTGGATGGAATATAATAGAAGATATATTAGAGATAATTGTCAAAGATAAGTGGTTGCAAGTAAGGATGTCTGCTCTTGAATCAGCTGATCTTCTTATTCACCAAAAAACATCTAGAAGCAAAATTACCTCCATTTTACCTATTCTTAAAAAAATAGCTCGTGAAGATAAGTATCAGTGTGTGCAAGAATCTGCTCAAGACTTAATTGAAAATTTTGAGGATTTATTGAAAGAAGAAGAATCAGAAGACGATAACCTATGAATAGAAAATTTATTACTCTAACAGTTGGTTTACTTGGTTTTCTCTTTCTTTCAAGCATTTTTCTTGGGATTTATCAACCTTGGAAAACTAATAACATAGAAATTAATTTTTCCCATGATAAAATTATAAGCTATCCAGGCCAAACAACTTGGCTTTTAGCGGAAATTAACATGAATTATCATTGTTCCGATATTCTTGATGGTATTTCCATTCAAACAAATCAATCAATTAATTTTGACTATGATATTTGGTTAAATCATGAAAATAGCTATATCGTGGAAATTTTCCTTCATCCTGTAGCTATACACCTAGATTCCAACATTCTAGTGACCCTCTCAATAACTTGCCAAAACATCAAGATACAGAAATCTGTTATTGTCTCAGTAATTGATTGGTCATATAATCTACCTTTTGAAGTCGAGCAAGCTCTAAACCGATTTACTGATTATTTAATCGCTAATAATACTGACTTCTCTCAAGCTGAAAATAGTAATTTGGAATTTCTAGGAAATATTCCTCAAATTTTAATTGTAGAACACTATCTATTTCGTACTGATAATTGGGAGCTAGAACTCGCAAAACATGTTATGATCATGCCTTATGATTGGGTTTCGCTATATATACGACCTAGAAATTCTTTTCATCCTACATGGTCAGGAAAAATTTACTCATGGGGCTCAAATAATCATACAATCTATGAACTTAATCCACCTGAGAATGTTTATAGATAGGTCGATATTGAAAATTAAAAAATTACTTGTTAAAAAACAAAGTTAAAAACAGTTTTACTGTTTAATGCACAGAACAATTAATCAAATTGATATTAGATGAATTAGCATTATTAATTTGTAAAAAAAATAAGAGTATTTTAAGGAATTTTATCACTAAGTTAACAGTTTATTTTTTATTTGCTATTACTATTGTTTATTTGTTAGAAATATTAGTGAAACTTCTTTGAAGATTCTTCATTTATTATTACATATTTGATTTTATATTTCTAGTTAAAATTAGGTCATAAAAAGTAATATTCAATTATGAGGGATATAAAAATTGAAAAAAATACTAATCTTATCAATAATTTTCTTTTTGTTAGTAAATATTTATCCAGTATTAAGTCCATATAATGTTGCTCCCAATCAAACTTATGAATATGATGTGAAGAAAGCAATACTATCTATCAAATTATGTGGGGATTCTTATTCTGGTAAAGGATTTAAAGTAAATGAAATTAAATTCAATCAAAGATCAATTATTCAGGCACATGTAGTTAGTTTAGGTGGAGATAATGTGCTATGGACACTATCTTGTGGTGGTGAATCAGAATCAAAACTTGCTGATTGGAATTTAGTTGATGAATCAAGTTTATCATATACTATTTTAAATCCTATTAGTATAATTGATGATTTTTTAATTAATCCATTGTTAGCAAATGATGGCTTGGGTTTAATTTTTTATCCATTTTTAGGGACTATTCGAACAATGGAATTCTTTAAAGCTTTAAATAATAAAACACAATTCATTTACTCCTTTTTTATTACTAAAGTTGATCAACCGAAATTTGAAACTTATTATGAAGAAAATGGACAATTAGTTATTTTTGAATCATTAATTACAGGAAAGTTAAAACAAAATTTCACTTCACCAACATATGATATTTCATTTTCACATCACTACCAAGCAGTTTATAATATTTCAATCGGGCTTCTTCAAGGATCACGTGTTATCTCAGAAGGTTCTGGTTTATACATGAATAAATCTGTGAATTATAATTTTGAGTCACAAATAGAATTAACGGATTACAATTTACCTAATCTTCAATTTTCAATTAATAATTTTCCACAGAAATGGTGGCTGGTTGGGATAAGTAGTGGAATAGTAATAATTGGTGTGAGTTTAATCATTATTCGTTATAGAAAGAAAAAATAGTAAATTTATTAATCAAAACAAATAGTATTTCTCACAATCGATAATCGTTCAAACAACCGTGTTGTTCAATAGTATTGAATTTTTTACGTTTTGAATAAAAATGTGCAAATATTGGAGAAGAATCTATTTCTTCATTTTTGTATATCAAGTTCTTTTCACCATATCTAATAGATTGAAATACAAGCTTCATATGATGTCGTATTATAGTATCTCTAAGTTTTGCCCAACCGAAAATGAATCCTCCACATATATGAAAATATAAATGTAGTTCTTTTGTTTCACCATTTATTTTCCACTCTCCTAAAACTTCATCCCTCATAAATTTTGTATACCAATTAGAGATTTGTTGTTTATCATAGTCTTTTGCTATTGTTAAAAACATATCACCAGTTTTATCTGAATGAGTCAAAGTATATCTACGAGGTAAACTGAAAACTTCCTCTTCTATATCAACGAATTTTACATGTAGCTTTTTTGGGTTAAGATAACTCATTTTATCTCCCATCTGTCAAATTGCTGTTTTCATAGTAAAAAAAGTGATGAGGAATTAATAAAACTATTCCAATAATAATCATGTTTTAACAAATAATTACAATAATGAAAGTAGATGTTTGACAGATAATTTAAGAATCTCGAAAAATCCTCCAACATCAACTGAACCATGACCCTCATCACCTGCTACGATTAATTCGACAGGCAAATTCCTCTTTTTAGCTTCTTCATAAAATCTTCTTACTGAAATAACAGGACATCTAGAATCATTTGCGCCATGATAAATGAATAACGGTGCTTTCAGATTAGCTACAAAAGTAATTGGTGAAAGTTCTTTGTAAAGATCTGGTTTTTCATATGGTGAACCACCAAGGAAGTGTTCTAAAAATAATCTATAATGACTATTTGCTAATCCATATGCTTCTTTCAAATCAGCCATGGGTACCCAAGCTACACCACCAAGCCAATCATCAGGTTGAGTTGTTAATGCTCGTAATGTTAGATATCCCCCATGAGAAGCACCAAAGATTAAAGGAAGTCTATCCGAATTTAAAATCTTTTGAGCATATTTTGCTCCAAAAAGAACGTCCTTCAAATCATCTCCATTAGATTCGCCTATAGTTAAATTTTTGAATTCTGTACCAAAAGTAGTGCTACCACGAAAGTTTGGTGCGAAAACATTGAAACCTGCTATAACAAAAGAAGTAAGATAAATATCCCATTCATCTATATTTGCATATGTGGGTCCACCATGACAATAAACCAATAGAGGAGCTTCGGGATTTGGATTCTTTACTAACCACGCTTGGACTTTTCTTCCATCAAAGGATTCATACCAATGATTTTCTATTGATAGCTTGAGCTGTTCTTTACTCCAATCAAGAAATCTATTATTTTGACTATCTCTAAATCTATAGAATATTTCCGGTTGTTTGAATGAACTACCATACCATACAATACCATCAGAAGTAACAATAGCTTTACCCAATGAAAGATCACTGGGAACAATTTCAGTCCAAAGATTATTTTTGATATCTAAGAGGTACAAGGACATTCGACCATTTTTTCCTACGTAAACTGAAAGATTTTCTTCATCTATCCATTGAATTGCTCCTTTATCAAAAGGCCAAAAACCTACAAAACCTGGCACTTTGAATTTCTTATGTTCGTTAGGATTTGCTTCAGATTGTATAACGATTTCATCATAAACACTATTTAAATCAGAAGCATAAGCTAATTGACCTTTACTTGAGAATGCTGGAAAATTACATGATGAATTATCACTTAATTTAATCCAAGATTTTACTTTAGAATCTTTTATATCAATAATGGCAATTTTAGTATATCTTCTTCCAATAGCCATTGCTAATAATTTTCTTTCAGTATCATAATCTGAATTCAAAACTTGCTCATTTGTTGTAAAGATATCAACCATTTGACCATCTAAATTTATTTTTTTAACAAAATAAGATACTTCATTAAAACCAATAATTAGAAAATGCTCATCATCAATCCAAAAAGCATCTGATATACTACCTATTGGATTTTTGGTAATTTGTTTTAGTGCTCCTTCTCCAGAGAAATCAAATAAATAAATTGAATAATTTTCAGATCCGCCAATATCTTTCTTTATAATCACTAATGGTTTTTCAGCATGTAAAGCTAAGAGTCCGGTCATGGATTCCTCAGATAATTGCTTTATATCATTTTCTCCTTTCCACCAAAATGGAATAGGTATCCCATTCTTTTCAGTTGATACATATAAGAAATCCTTTCTTTTAGGGTGCCCTTTCAGTGAAAAAACTATAGGCGTTGATAAGATAGGAGCTAGCTTTTCTTTAAATTTTTCTTCATCAAAGGTAATCAAAATATTATCCTCAACTAGAGAATTAAATTCTATAATAAAATAGTATTGTTTTGTTCAATTTTATTTTTTTATCTATAATGTAAATTATTAATTAGTACCATTAAAACTTGAAATAAAGAAAAAGGAAAAGGCTTAGAATAAGCCTAAAATTCCTATTGGAAGTATTAATGAGATAATAAGAAAAGCAGCTAGAAATACTACACCAATAATTGAAATAATTAAAGCAGCAGTATTTTGCTTGTTTTTACCTTCAATTTTTCTTGTTTTTATTGCTATAACTAGAGAGACTATATTTAGTAAAATGAATATTATGGAAGCTAGTCCTATAATTGATAGTGTTAAAACAAACTTTGATTCGGATTTTGATTTTTCTTCAGTACTATCTTCTACCAGTTCTTTCTTTTCAATTGGCTCTACAAAATCAATCCAGTTAGCATTATAGAATGTTCTATCTACATCGATCTGACCTTTTTGCCACCATTTAACTGATGGATCAAAAGATTCTCTTCTAGTAGGAACTACATTATTGGTTACAGTTCGAATTACCCATTCCAGTGAACCAGTGTACTTAATTTTCTCCCAACCATACAGAATTAAGCTGTAGATTGAATAAGTTAGTATCATATTAATTAAAACACCATACCATGGCAGTAACTTATAAGGCGTTTGCCAAACCATCAGTGAAGTAAAGAAGAACATGATGAAGAAAATCCATTGATTATTATAGTTAGTAAAAGCGACTGTACCAAATCGTCTAATTATTTTTGTATGCTTAGCAAATGTCTTGCTTTTTCCACGAAATTCGACAAGTCTAAATAATAACATAAACAGCATTAAGCTAAAACCATTAACAGCAAAGAATTGTCCTAACCAAGCAAACATCGGTATTGGAATATTTTCTCCTGTTGAACCAATTTCTTTGATAAAATCGGGATCCCAAGCTCGATGATTAGGAAATTGCATATATAATTCAATGAATGCATCAAAACCATCTGCAGTAGTATAATTATAAGTGAAAACTTTGTAAACTACAATAAAAATTCCAATTAGTCCGCCAACAAACATGATAGTCCCAACTATTAGCACATTACGAGGGAATTTCTTAGAAATCTGATCTTTTGGTTTTGAGATAACAATCCCAATGATACTGCCAATAAACGATATTGCAAGATATGGAATAATCGGTTCGTTGGGTCCTGCTAGAGCATTCAGGAACGGTGCTCTAAATATTTGCCAAAAGGTTTCTGTACCAATTTCAGGTAAATACAATGGATTTCCACTCGCATATTCACCAAAAGGATAACCTGGTACGATATGATTTACTAAATTCCATATTGGTTGAGTTAGTCCCACAACAACGAAAGCTAAAATGATATATGAAATAATCATTCTTTTGTAATTTTTCCAATTGCCCCTGAGGGACATTAAACCTTGAATACAACCATTGATTATTAGGCACCAGGCGATTGTGTGAATTGTTTCAAAGAAATTCCATCTATAAAGAATTAATTGCCAATTAGTGTTTGCGGGATTATTTAAATTCCAAAAGAAGCTACCAAAGAGACCATTATACCCGATTATCCCTTCATTCAAAAAGGCAAAAATCAATAATAAAATACCACTAACAATTTGCTTTAAAACCAAACCACGAACAGATTTACCTTTTTCCAAGTCGCGGTAGAAACTCACCATATTGCTTGCAGCTGAAACTATTAAAAAGAATCCAGCGAGTCCACCAAAAAAGGGGATCAATATTAATGCTAATAGATTCAGCATCGGAACATCATTAATATTAGCTAATAATGTGTCCCTATCAAGAGTCCTTTGAACAATATGTAGAAATAACATTAGAAAAATAGCTATTCCTCGAGCAAAATCAAGTGATACAAAACGTTTTGATTGACTCTTTGTAGAGTCACTTACATGTAATTCCGCACTCATTTTTCTATCCCTTAAAAGAATTTATTTGCCAAACCTCATTAATAATATTGTTTTACTTTAAGAATTTTTAGGCGAATATAAACTAATGAGTAAACATTTTAATAATTTATAAAAGAGAGGTTTTTCCTAAACCTCTGTCGTATATACTACTCTTACTTTTTTGAACTATTAGATCGTTATTTTACCAATGCTTTGTACTTCGTTTCACACTCTATAGCTTTTTCTTTATTTCCTAATTTATTATGACAAATCGCTAGGAATTTCCAAGCATCAATTGAATTTGGTTGAAGTTTTATCACTTGATCGAAAACTGTTATTGCTCTCTCAAAATTATTACTATTTCCTAATGCCAATCCTAAATGTAATAAAACGTCATAATTATTGGGATAACTTTTATTCAATTGTTCAAGATTTTTAATAGCTTCAGGGTATTTTCCTGTAGTAATATCAATTTTAGCAAGCATAAATAAAGACTCAAGAAAACCAGGATTCAATTTCAATGCTTTTTCTAATCTTTCACGGGCAAGATCATATTGCTGTTTATTACCATATAAATAACCCAATTGGTAATAAGCATTAACATCTTCTGGTACCCTAGTTAATAATCGCTCGTAATACTCTATTGCTTTATCAATTTGATTTGTTCGAAGATAAGCTTCTGCTGCTCCTCGTATAGCATCAATATTAAGATAATCTTTGAGCAAAACTTGATGGAAATTATTTAATGCTTTTTGGTGTTCTCCTTGATTCCAGTATAATTTTGCTAGTTCAATCCTTGCTTTGTGTTCATCAGGCTTTACTTTTAATACTTCTTCAAAAATGGCAATAGCCTCAGAATATTTCTTAAGAGCAATTAATGCACTAGCTTGATCTAATCTGGCATTAACTAAAGTAGAATCATGCAAGTAGGCTTTACTAAAACTATCAATAGCTTGTTGATAATTTTTAATTTGAAAATAGGCCAAACCTAGATTCATCCAAGTTGTTGCATGTTCCGGTACTTCCTCAAGTATTTTAAGAAAATTAGCAATAGCTTTTTCATATTCTTTTTTATCATAAAATTCAGCTGCTTGTTTGTGAACTTTGTTTAATTTAGCATTCTTAAACATCGCATTAATCATACCAATTACCAAGATTAATAACTCCTCTAATATTTCAAATAACTACTTGTTATAATTCTTTCTACTGAATAAAGATTACTCTAATTGTTTGAAAAAACAATTTTACTTCAATTAGTGAATTCTGCTAAATTGCAGTAGTAGCATATTTATAATGAATTTATTTTGAAATGTTATTGTGGATTTATTCTTAGATTCGGTTTAAAATAAATTCTGGTAATCTACCTTCTTTTACTAGAATTTCTACTAG
The DNA here is from genome assembly GCA_035528035.1 of Bathyarchaeia archaeon. Taxonomy (GTDB): domain Archaea; phylum Asgardarchaeota; class Heimdallarchaeia; order JABLTI01; family JABLTI01; genus JABLTI01. Next base: position 14,142 of record DATKZI010000060.1, on the reverse strand, counting down.
ATTGGGCATACTATTCCATTGCTGAATACAAAAATTGAATTCTTCTTCAGTAATACCCTTAAGTTTTGGTGCTAGAAATGTTACTAAGCCAACATTTGATCCTAATAATTTTCTTAATTTTTCACATGGGAATTCCTCGCAGAGTGCACAACTGTCTAATCCTTTTTCTCTAACACATGGTCGTACAGGACATTGTTTATCAGCAATATTGTCCCCCTTGCTTTTACAACCTTCACAATGAACATTCTCTGCAGTATAATCTTGATGACCTAAGTATTTTATCCATGCATCAACTAATTTCTGACGGATTTCTATATCATCCGATCTTGCTGCACATAAATGGCAATTGTATCCACAATAACTAATCATCTTTTCTTGTAATTTTGACATTATTTATTCACCTATGAAATATTATAACAAAATGTCTTAATCAAATGCATTGGTCTTATTATTACACCTTTTTCAAATAAAAATAAGGGAAATAAAAGAAGCAATAATCGAAAAGTCAAAAAATATAATAATGATTTAATTTTCTTTTTCGAAAATAGTATTTATAGCATTTAAGGCTAAATAATGCAATTGATTATCCTTATCTTTTTTAGCTACCTCTGAAAGAGCACCAATAGCTTTTTGATTGCCAATCTTTCCTAAGGCTCGAGCTGCTTCATGTCTTACAAATATATCCTTGTCATAACGTAAAATACTAATCAATGGATCAACAGCTAAATTATCACCAAAGTTACCTAAAGCTATTATGAGCTCAGATTTGAATACGGGATCAATGGTTTTTTGATTCAATATTTCTAATATTGGTTTTACAGCTTTGGATTCATTAATATTACTTAATGCTACTGCTGCATGGAAATTGACACCTTCGTCTGGATCACTAAGACAAGAAACTAATTCATCTAAAGCTTCTTTAGCTTTAAGTTTTCCAAGTATCTTACAAGCTCCCTCTCGAAAATATATACTGGTATCAGTTTCCAGGAGGGAAATTAAAAGTTGTATAATTTGCGAATCGTGTTTTTTAGAAAGAACATCTACAGCTGTATATCTTTCTTGTGCGTTCTCACTTTCAAGCTTTACTACTAGTTTTTTTGTTGCTTCTGTTATTGACATATTATCATCTCATTTTAAATTTCATCAATGTTTACATGCAAAAGTATTATAGAAAAACTATAAGGAAATAGTATCTTATATCTAAAATAAGAGATTATTTTATTTTACATGGTATTATATTATTAAATAATAATAGGTTGTTATCAATGATAAGCTTTTGCTTGATTTAATTAAATTCTAGAAAACCAAATTTAATCCGATTATTGATTTTTACAGTTCCTTTTGCCATAAGTGAACTTCTGTTTTATCTGTAAAACCTAATGAATCATATAACCTATTGGCTGCTTCATTAGCAGCAGCTCCTGGTATACAAATAGCTTTTGGTTCAAATTTCTCAAGACGTTTAAGACCTTCTAAAATTACTGCTTTACCTAGACCTAATCGACGATGGTTTGGATGTGTTCCTACAGGTTCTAATTCAGCTATTTTGCCTATTGGATCCAATCTTATAGTACAAAAAGCAGCAAAACTACCATCGGGTGCAACACTAATAATATCCAATTCAGGATGGTAAAATGAAGCTTTTGTAAAAACCTTAAATGTCCTTTCAGTCATTTTTTTACAATGAGGAAACACAGCACCCATAACATCCCTATACTTTAGAAAATCTCTCTTTGTATCTACATGTTTAATTGAATATCCTTGTGGTAATGTGTAATTTGCTATTCCATTGTTTAATGAAAACTTCCGATCATATTCATCAAAACCTTGATCAGTGTAATCCAATTTTTTGAGAGTAGTGATTCGATCTTTATCAGTTCCATAAGCAAAAATATGTAATTTTTTTTCAATTGATGATTTGATTTCATTTTGAAATTTCGATTCAATCCAAAGAATGATTTCCTTCTCAAGAGATTTATACTCTGGATGTATATTTATCGTATAAAATGAATCATTTTCAAGAATAACAACAGCAACTATTTTGCTTCCCGATTCAATAATCTCTTCCCAAATGGTAACAAGATCATCTTCTTCTTCTCGATATTCACTTCCACATGGACCTACTTTCCTATTTTCAAATCTTGTAGGTAACCAATTTTCATAGTCTTTAGACATATGAAAGGTTTCTATTAAGAATTGTTGAATTAAATAATAATCATTTTTCCAATTGAATGGACGAACTTGAATAACCATCAAACATTCCTTCAGGTTTACTATTCTTTCATTAGCAGCTATTAGAAGAAACTTTTTCTTATAAAACAGATATAATATTTTGGGTAGGATTAAATGAACCCGAAAAGGTTTGCTGTTTGGGTAATATTAGCAATTATTGCAGTAATTATTATTGCATTTGTTGAGTTTCTTCTTTACAATTATGTAATGCCAGATAATTATGAATTTAGGGATACCTTAATTCCATTGGGTTTACTAGCTTTAAGTATCTTACCGATAATAATTTTCTTTGGAGCAGCTATGTTCTATTTAATTACATCAAAACGAAAGAAAGAACAGATGGAACAAGAGGAACTATTAGTTTACGATGTTTTCGTTAATGAATCATAAAGACATAAATTCCAACCAATTTCTTTAATAGATAAAACTACAGTAGTCAATCTAGTGATTATAAAATATGAGTAGATCATCAGAAACTTATACTGGAAGAGACGGTAAGATTGATGAGCAGGCTTTATCTGCTGCGTTGAAACGTTCTGGTAAAATACCCCAAAATGAGATTAGTATAGTAGTTCACAATTTAGTTGAAGTTGTTAATTCCGGTTTACTAAAAAAAGATAGAATTAGCATAATAGTTCATAATATAATCGATGATACAAAATTCCGAGCTAATTTCATTAAAAACCCTAAGAAAGCTATTGAATCAGCTAATCCACAACCTTCTCCTTAAAGAAATTCATTCAAACTGATAAGATCCATTGCTTTATTTTTTTTACCGATATTTATCTTTCTTTTGATTTTTATAATTTAAAATTAGTATTTGATAAAAAAAAATTATCACTGTGATATTATATTAAGAAAATCATCTAATTAATATAAAATATTTATTAATAAAGAATAGGTTTGTTATTTATGTCTGAAAATATTAGTGACAATATTCCCAAATGGTTACAAATCTTCTATATAATTATTGGTTCAATAACAGTTGTTTTTGGATTTATAGTAATGATAAATGTATTCGACGAAACAATTCTAGTTCTTCTATTGGGTATAGTTTTACTAGTGAACAGTATTAATAGATTTATTATTGGAAACTTCGATAAAAAATTGAATAAAGAAGTAAAAATCAGTAATATAGTAATAGGCATAGTATTACTCCCACTAGCTATTATAGCAATTGCAGGTTATTTTACAATAAGCATTGGAATTATTCTTGTATTACTTGCTTTAGCTATTATATTCATCGGAATTCAGAGTATTGTTCGTGGTTATATAAGTCATACTAGAAAAACTATCTATAGACTAGCCATAATAATTGCTGGATATATATTGATAGGATTAACTATACTTAGCCTTGGATATGATTCATTACAAGATAAATTCAAGATTTTAATTTTAGGAACTGCAATAGTAATTATTGGATTAGTAAGGATTGCAGAAGGTATCATAGGAAAGCAAGTTATGAAACAACCAAAAAGAGAGTATGTATGACTTGGCAATAAGATAATAATTCTTATTGCAACTTTCATATATAATCTAAAAGAAGTACTATCAAAGTAGTGGTTTTTATATTAAAATTAACGAAAACTGATTTACTATTCTACATAAGAATATCAGATTGGTAATCTATAAGAGCAGGTTATAAATTGCCTTATTTTGAAAATCAAATGGTTTAAGACTTGTCAGTTAGTGTCTCTTATTTATATTTAAGCATTTTAAGTAGATATTCATTTAGTCTCTTTATTATTATAATACATTTATTTCCATAAATAAATAACATAAATCAATATTGAAGTTGGGGATAAGAAAGAAATTAGAGAAGACTTGTTTTACTGTAAATTCTTGAAAAATCACTATATTTGAAACTAACGAAGGAGAATGCTAAAAGAAGAATGGAACTTATTAGGGAAGAGTATAAACTTACAGAGAAAAGCCATGAACCAGTTGGAGCTGTAGACAAAGGAGGGATAATAACAGCTAATGTTATTGTAAGAGCTATGGATAGAGAAGAAAGAATAATATTACCGAATATTGCAATAAAAGTAAGTAGTTTTGTAGAAGAGATTTTTTCAAAGTTTTGTAATAATAATAGAATGGAAAATATAATATTAGAGAGAAAGGTTATACATATTAAAATTGAAATAATTCTTGTAGATCCTATATTATAACCCCATAAACCAATATCTACAACAACATCAGATCCGCCTAAAGAAGGATAGCTGCCAAAAGGAAAGATGAAAACTAATATGGAAGCAATTGTACTAGTAATTACCATAATTAAGCTAATTATTTTCAGAATTCTTTGATTCTTTGATGTTAGAGAATTTTCATATTTGTTAATCGAAACTTCACTCATTCTTTTTACACTATAGAATTGGCTTTCCGATTTAAATAAGTATTTCCATTAACTCTAACCTAATATTCCATTATGAAAATATATTTTGTTCATTAGAAATTTTTTCATTTTAGTGAAAAATAAAATGATTTTATCTTCTTTTTTTTTATCATAGATTATTTTTCTTCTAGTATTTTATACAAATATTTTTAATATTATGTTATTATATCCATAGTTTAACAAATAATGGAGGTTTGTAGAAAATGATGAATTATGAAAATTATTTAAGCCACATTACCATTCAACTTTTACATATCTCCAAAGGATTTGTTAATTAAGCTAATTCTTCTGAAAAAAAGGTTGTTTCAATAAAATTCTTGCTAGTCAATAATATTTTCATACTGTTCAATCTTCTATAAATCTCTCGAGGTGTATAATACTATGAAAACACTAGATGTATTAACTAAAAAATGGGTAGAAGTAAATCAACTAGAGACAGTAGATTTTACCATCAATGAATGGAAGAAAAAAGGTTCTAACCTAACTATTGAACAACTACAAAATTGGTTTCAAAGATTAAATCTAGATTTTCCTCCTATTTGCGTTCAAACTTTTACTGAGGATGGAATGGTAGGTTGGTTACTTTTAGTTTACCACTCTGATATAGAAGCTGAGATAAATCCTTGGTTACTTAATGGCCATCCCATCTGTAAGCAAGATTATAATAATGGTGATGAAATTTCAAGATTGCTAATATAGAAAGCAAAAGAGATTATCTCCGAATCCCAAATAACTAGATTGGAAATTAATTTCAAGAATAATGTTGAATATAATATCAATCCTAGAGATATTTATTCTAAATCAGGATTCAAACTTCTAGAACAGAATTGTCATATGCAACTTAATTTAGCTACAGAGGATAGTGTTGATGGAAGAATATCTGATGAGTATGATATTATACCAATCGATAAAGCTAACTTTGAGGAATTATTACGTTGTTTTAAAACAACCTTTAGGCAATCAGAAGATAGATGGTTGCTTGATAGATCAGATGAGGAGTTAGAAGATTATTTTGAGAATACTGTCATTAAGAGTCCTTTTCAATTAATCAATGATGCTTCTATTGCAATTAAACATGATAAGCAAATAATCACTTTTTCAATTGTTCGTGAATCACATGGACAAGCTAATGGTCATCTATGGATTATGGGTGTTCATCCGAATTATCGAAACCAAGGTATCGGATTTACTCTTGTAAACCATGTGAAAAAACAATTAATAAAAAATGATTTCAAAACCTGTAGTCTAAATGTAGATATTACTAACATTCCTGCAATTAGGCTTTATGAAAAGCATGGTTTTAGAGAAGATTGGGTACAAACAAATTATACATGGAATCGAAATAAATGAATTTAATTCATTTAATTGATTTTCTTTTTTATTCTACTCAAACCATCATTTGCTGTTTTGTTATTTGGGTTTAAACTAAGAGTCTTTTCAAAATGTTTTTTAGCAGTTTCTAAATCATCTTGTGCTTCATATAATTCAGCCATAGTACACCAAGCTATGTCCTCTTCAGGATTAATCGTAATAGCTTTCTCGAGATATTCCTTAGCTTTTTCATATTCCCTCAATTTTATATGAAGAAATCCCAAATTATTCAATGTTTGAAGATTTTCTGGTTCTAGTTTTAGTAATTTTAACAAACAATTTTTGGATTTATTATAATCTCCTCTTTCATAATACAAATCGGACAATCTTGCCCAAATCATACTTGCTTCTGGCCAAATTTTAATTATTTTAGTATAGTAAATCATCGCTAAATCAAAATCTGATAGAATATCAGCTAGTTCAGCTATTTTAAATAAAATTTCGACATCTTTAGGATCTATATTCTCGGCTTCTTTAAAATTCTTAATTGCTTCTTCATATTTCTCTTGTATTCTATAAAATTCTCCGAGATTAAACCAACAATCGATATTTTTTGAATCGATTTTTACTGCTTCTTGATAATACTTCAACGCTTTTTTATAATCTAATTTTTTTAGGTAAAGATTTCCTGTTATTAGAAGTGAAATAATATCCTTTGGATTAATTTTCAATGCTTCTTCACAAGCGAAAATAGCCTTCTCAAAATTGCCTAAATCTAAGCTAATATTTGCTATTCCTCTATAAAGAGTATTATTTTTTGGTTCAATTGCAACTGCTTCTTCGTAAAATTTCAGAGCGTTTTCCAAATCACCTTTGCTGTAAAATTCTTCTGCTTTATCAACCAAATTAGATACTTCATCACTCTTCTTGGATTTAACCATCTTTTTCAACTAGATGCTAAACGTTATTAGCTTAATTAAAATATTGTTGAAAAATTAGTAGATAAAGGAATTAATAAAACTTAATTTGAAAGGTTCAAGTTTTAACTTTGATTTCATGAGCTTATTGTTAAGATTAGATATTATTCTTTACTGTTCTTTCTGACAAAATTTTAATTAATACCTATGAAATATATCTAATAGCTATTTTTAGAGGGTTCTTGAAAATGTCAAATGAAAAATCTAAACCTTATACTGTTATTGTCTTAATTTCAATTATAATTATCACATTAATGTCAGTTGGTGTTATGGTTATTATGAGCAGCTGGATACGGACTAGTAATAATGAATATACTGAAACAGCTGAAATCCTAAACAATTTTGGTAATCTAGCAACAGCAGACATACAGATAATTCTTGAAGAGGATTCAGCCAAATACGAAATAGCTTATTCATATTTGAATGATCTGTACTATTTAAATGATAAATATAAAACAATGATAGAATACAACCAAACTCATCCTTTCAATTATACTCAACAAGATTTTGATGAACTAATGATGGAATTCACTTCAAAAATGAGAACATTGATTTCTATAGTTAACAGCACATCAGTCTTTGATTACAGCGCAAATCAACTAGGTGCAAATGTTGCTAATAATTACACTTATAGTGGATTTGAGTATTATTTTATCGTCAATCAGTGGAACGTTTCAATTGAATCATATTTGACGATACATAATGATATTAGAAATTTTGTTAGTGCTTCATTTGCTTTGTCAGGAGACATTATACAACTTCCGAAGATTAATTTTGAAAGATGGACCTATCATTTGTACAATAATTTATCAATTCTAGAATTTGTAGGAAGTAGTAAATCAATTAATTATATTGACGTATATATGGATAATTTAGGATTATCTTTAGTCAATCTTTCTCTTGATCAATTGACCATTTATATTGATAGGTATTTTTCTCTTAACGAGAAAGTGGATGAACTAATACAAGATCTAAATAATACCCTTATAACATTGGCATTAGCAGGTGTACTCATGGGATTTGCTATCTCATTTGATAAAATCAATTTTAGAAGAATTAGTTTGATCGTAGGATTAATAATATTAGTACTGGCAATGATCTATTTCAGTTCCTCATTTGGTACTCTTATAAAATTACCTACAGAAGAAGCTGGAATTATTGGAGCTAATTATTTCGTAGAAATGTAATAGACTAACCAATTTTTCCATTTTTCTTTTTTTCAAATCATATTTTTAGATTTCCTTTTAATTAAAATGACTGATATTCCAAGAGTAGGAATAATGATCATTATAGTATTAAATAGTGTAAAATCTATTGTACTATTGGAAGCATTCGAAAACAATAAAACTAGATTGCTAGGATTTGAGCAATTAAAAATGAACAATCTTTCATTTTGATATTCAGAAGACTTTATGGTTATTAATAAATCACCAAATATCTCTCCTTTTAAATACGTACCTTGTCCAAGATTATCAGCTTGGAATTTACTAAGCAATTGCCAATTAGTGAAATTCACTATATTATAAATATATATGGTTCCATATAAACTACTACCAGTCAGAGAATAGAGTATATTATTTTGTATGATCACAGAGTAACAGTAATGATAATCTGTTACATTTACATAAAAAGTATAAGGATTCTGTATATCAGTAAAATCAAAACATGTAAGTTTACTGGTTCCATTATATAATATGAAAATATCACCTATTATGATAGCTGTGTCGGAATATAATTTTCCTAAATCATAACAGTTTATTTTTTCAATATTTGTTGAATCACTAATATTTAAGATATTTAGGAAAAAATGTGGATTCATAGCATCTAGATAAATGATATAAAATAATGCATTCTTTATGATATTAGGTTTGTAAAATATTACCAAGTTATCATATAAATCAATTAGATATGAACTGATTAAGGTGGGGTTAATTGTAATTGAAAAATCAAATACATTTAGAAATACTCTATCAACAAGCTCACTAGTTGTGCTATTTCTGATGGTATCACAAGCCATTAAATAAAGATAATTTTTATCAAAGATAAAACTAATATGCAGACTATAGCAAAATTCAAAATAAAATATCTTTGAGGCTACATGCTTCAATTGATAATTTTCGATTTGATAAAAATAAAATGTAAAATCCAAAGGTAAATTATTTTCGTAATTATCTGGATTTGAATTATAATTAAGGAAAATAAAATACTCATCCTTTTTCAACAAATATTTAGTATTATTATAATAATCATTGTATGCGGGTACAGGATAACTCACTTCAGATACTAATTTTGTGTTTGATGGTTCGCTATAGTTATACATATCTATTGAGTTATAATCTAAACAATACAAAAAATCTTCATCCCTATGGAAATCATAATAGCTATATCTTTGACCAATAGGATTGTTAATTTCCATATGCGTTTCATCTGAGATTACTTGTGATGAAATACTATCAAAAAATCTTGAACTTATATAAGCATTCAAATTTAGTGAAAGGAATAACACTATAATAATAATTAATTTTTTTCGTACTCTCTTTTCAATCAAATCAAATCCCAAATATAATAGTCTTTTTCTGAATTAAAAGGTTATTTAAATTTTGAAAATGGCGTTAGTAGAAAAAGGGATAAAGAAATAAGAAAGAAAAAATAATCCAACAGTAAATATTGATAGCTTAACTAAATAGCTAATCTCTTTTCCAAAAAGAAATAAAATTATAATAATTCATTTATTCTGTTCATTCTCTTTTCCTTTATTAAGGTCAATTTTAATCTCTTTTGTTTTTGATACTGGTGCTTCATCTTGGAATCTTTCTTCTGTAACAACATACACTTCAGCGATACCTGATTTAGTAAAATCTTTTAATAAACGACCTGAATGGAACCCAAAGGGACCAGGATATTGCACATCTCGAAAAGTTATTCGATAATAAGTAGCAAGATGAGCCCAAGTATTGAGTTCATCAGGATGTTTTACTGATTTTGGAGCAGTGGCAGCTAAACCTATCCAGTCATACCAAGCATGTGCATCTTCAGGATCACCAGAAACTCTATCAGTACTTGGATCCATGGTTCTACCATTATAATTGACCAATGCTTTAATACCAAGCCATTTATCCATGTTGTGTGATTCTATTTTACAAGTCGGTGGACCGGAAGGAGTAAGAGACATAAAGTCATCCATTTCTAGTTCCACATCATCTTCAAGTTTCTTTTTTAAGAAATCCTCTAATTTACTAGTATCAATTTTCAAGACTATCCCACATTTAATTATAATTTCTAATTGATCATTGTTTATTAATATTTATTGACAATAATTTTCACAACTATTTGAATTCCTCTAAATCAAAATAATTATCATGACCCCTTTAACCAGTTATTAAATAACCATAATTTTCTCTGTTTTTATATTTCTCAAGCTTAGCTAGATGTTTATACCACATCAAAGGTATTTCTGTTACATTCTCTTTACTAAATTTATATATACAACCGATTTTTACAGGGTCAGTTACTCTTTCTGCAATAACATAATAAAAATCCAATATTTCACCCCAGAAATATTTGCCCTCTTGTTCTAAAATTATCAAGTAGTTATGGTGATTTTCTTCGAAGTTTTTTCCAAACTAAAAAATGAATTTTATAGAAAAAAAATAAAAAAAGTGATTATCTCTTCAGAACTTCAAGTTGAATTTATTAAGATATAAACCGATAAAATTCTGAAAGATTTTCACTTTACCCATTGGTTTGACTTTTAAGCGATTTGAAAGCACTGCTGTAACAGGATTTAAGGTCATATTCATAACGCCATCATAGGCTTTTTGATCTCTGAAAGCTAAGGTTAATGTAGCATTATCAAGTTTGCCTCTTCCAGAGTAAAAGTTTCCTTTATCCAACCGTAACCAATGCCATTGAGCTTCAGGTAAATTCCTAATCTCAAGTTGGATACTTGCATCTATTCCACCAAATTCATCTTGGTAATCTTCTTCACATGTCGCAAAAGTCGTTATGAAATGCAGATATTCTTCCATATCTTCAGTAGGTATGCTATGAGCTATAAGTAGAGGAATATATTTCGCTTTTAGCTTCTCCATTTCTTCTATTGTTTCTTTTGAAACCTTATGTTCTTCTTTTTTAACTACAGTGGCGCTATCATCACCGATAATTCGTAATTCTTCAAGCTTTGCTTTTGTTGGTCTGCCTGTAACCCAATCCCAACCTCTTATTTTATAATAGGTTTTGAGATTTTCTTCTAAATCAATTTTTACTCCTTCTGTGGGACCGCTAGCTAGCACTTGTTTTACGATACCTGGCAATCGATCATCTTCTCGAGTGATTCCAAGATTACATGAAATCAATCGTTTGATATTAGTCATTCTTTCACCAGCTTCTAGAAGAATTTTAGGTGTGTACTTGAAATCAGTTGCTAATGAGAGATATTTAGCGACATCACTGAATTTTGGTGGAGTTTCAAAATCGCAACTAACAGCGGAATCATCTATTGCACGAATATCTTGGAATGCTATAACTCCATGTTCTCTTCCAGAAATATCAAAGCGATTTCCTGCAGGATTGACACCATATTCAGGGAAGGAAATGGATTGAGATTCAACTTGGAACCAATCACATTTTTGATGATGTGCACCACAACAAGCAGTCATATAAGATAACGCTTGTCCGGCATAAGCTCTAGGATCATGCATTGGTATTTCTAAGCCTTTGACATGAGCAGCTAATTCAGGATCAACACCTAATTTCTCAGCCATACGTTTAACGCCTTCAGCTAATACAGCACCAATACCTTTGCGTTCACTCATAAGGTGCATTAATTTTAGTATAGTATCACCATTTCCCCAACGAATATCTTCAATTTTAATATGTTTTAGATATTGTTTGATAGTTTTTGTAGCTAAATTCTTTTCAACAAGGTAGATCAAGAATGCTATTACAACTCCACTAGAAATAGTATCAAGACCGTAGACATTACCATAATGATGAGCCAAAATGACTTTCTTAGCATCGAACGAACCAGATAATGGACCATATGCAGCCATTGATTCAAATTCAGGTCCATCAACACAAATTTCACTACCATTATCTGTAAGCATAGTTTGCTTAGCACATTGAAGTGAGCACCGTGCACAACCCGAAATTAACATCGGAAATTGTTCTTTCAAAGTTTTTGAGGTTAGTAATTCAGCTGGGAATTCTGTTTCAGTAAAATAATAAGCAGGAACATCTCCAGCAAATGAGCCCATATCCATATAGGTATTTGTACCAAAAATATTCATCACTTTGGGTACTATTCCACCTACAAGGTCATCTTCAAGGATAAAATTAATTTGTTTTCGAAGATCTCTAATTGCTTGTCTATTTGGTGTTTCTGGGATGTTATCTTTAGAGCCAACAATTGCGAAGGCTTTGAGATTTTTTGAACCCATAATTGCACCCATGCCACATCGACCAGCAGCTCTCCCTTCATCATTCATTATACAAGCAAATCGGACAAGCTTTTCTCCTGCAGGACCTATACAAGCTACTTTTGCATCTTTATTATTTATTTCTTTAAGGATTAATTCTTGGGTTTTATAGGTGTCCATTCCCCATAATTTTGAGGCATCTTTGAAGACGAATTTTCCATCAGCTAAGTATAGATAAGTTGGTTTTGCAGCTTTGCCTGTAATTATTATTGCATCAAAACCGGATTCTCGCAAGGAAATACAAAAATGACCTCCAGAGGTTGACTCACCCCAAATATTCGTAAGTGGAGATATAGCACATACAGAGTATCTTCCTGATGCAGGTCTTTCAGTTCCAGTAATTGGTCCAGTTGCAAATACTAAGGGATTGATCGCTGCAAAAGGATCTTCTTTTAGGGTTTTATACGCTGACTTATCAAGAAGATCATAGATTAATTTAGCACTCAATCCAGCTCCACCAATATAATCTCGAGCGAGTTTCTCCTTAAGCGGTTCAATCTTTATTGTTTGAGTTGTTAAATCAACATAAGCAATTTTACCATTATAACTAATAATTTCACTCATCTTTTGTTCTCCTCCATTAATACACTAATTTTTTAGAATCCCAAGCTGCTTCGAACATTTTTTTATAGATGTCGTATTTTAATGGTCTATAAGATGCTAGATGAGCAATATCATTCAAAGCAAATTCAGACATCAACGGGATTGCTTTTATGTAATCTTCTTTTTTGATCACTGGTTGCTGAATCTCACTTACTGAAGTAGCACCATTTACATCTCGAATGAATTGTTGTATTTTCTGTACCAATGTTTCTAATGCTTTTTGACGAGGCATATCTGTGATATCCAAATCAAATAAAGGACAGAGATCTTTCCACCTTTCAGTTACTTTCGCTTGCCACGCAACTGACTGTGGAGTAAACAATCCAACAGATAAACCATGATGAGTATTTGTTATAGCACCAAAACTATGACCTAAAGCATGTTCAATGCCTGGCATAGCATTAGAAAAACTTAAACCAGCCATAAGTGCAGCCCATTGCATATGTTCCCAAGCTTCTAGATCCTTGGAACCATATTTTACTAACCGTGGCAAAAAATGCAATGTTTCTTTTATAGATACTATAGCAATTGCTGAAGTATAGGGATTATTCCAATTTGATACATACGCACCTATAGCATGAGCAAAAGTATCCAACCCAGTACCTGTTATAAGGAAAGGTGGGAGATTTTTAACAAAATCCGGATGCAAAATAACAATTGTTGGTAGGATGTCATCACAAGTTACCCCTATTTTTTTATGAGGTTCTCTTCTTGTATCATTTACAATCGCAGCAGTCGTTGCTTCAGAACCTGTTCCTATTGTTGTTGGTATTGCCACCAAATGTTTGATTTTTCGATGCAAACCAATTGCTCCTGAAACAAGATCAATTTGAAGTAGGTTTAATTCGGGTCGTTCATATTTTATATTGACCACTTTAGCAGTATCCATAACACTGCCACCGCCAATTGCCATGATAACTGCTGGTTTGAATTCTTCACAAATTTTGACCCCTTCTTCTATAGTTGGATAAGGTACTTCTGGTTTAGCACCATCCCAAATTCTAAATTCAAAATTATATTTTGAAAAACCTTTTTCTATTTTAGAACTAAATTTTTTTGTGAATGAATCTGCTACAATCAAAATTCGTTTTTCATCATCATACAATGATTTTTCAAGATATCGAGCAGCATTGGCAATACCATTTTC
>DATKZI010000059.1:0-3300 GCA_035528035.1 Bathyarchaeia archaeon | reverse complement strand
ATTAAAGCTTGATGAAGCATCAGATGATTTTGGATCATATACTATAAAACGAGCTGAAATAAAGAAAAGAAGTGATGAAATCGAAGAAACAAAGGAGCTTTTGAAATTAGAGCTCCATAGTTTAAGAGAGAAATCATCAAGGCTTTTAACCATTGAAATTAATCTTGATGCTGAATATGAAACCTTTTATGAAGAAAAGAAAGAGAAAGTGATACTAGCTGAACGTAAGGGTGAAAGACCAGAAGAAATAAGGGCCTATACTGAAATAAGAGATGAATTAAGTCGCATTGAGGGACATCTCGAATCAATAGGTATAAGTAATGTAGATGAAGATAAAATAGAAACTCAAAAAGCAAAGGTTGAATCACTTCAGACTTATATGAAAGAACGGGAGGAGCATATAACAAATCTCCGAGCAGATCTAGAAGCGCGGTTGGCTTTTTGGAATGGTGAATTACAAGAAATAATAACCAACATAACAAGATCAATGAAGCTTCTTCTTGGTGGTATTTTTGAGAAAATTAAATTAAAGGTAACCAATATTACTAATCCTGATGAAGCAGGTCTTTTTATTGAAGCTATCACTAAAGGGAAAGCCTACCGAGATTTCCGTGAATTAAGTGGTGGGGAAAAAGTTTTAGCTATAGAAGGACTTATTCTCGCAATGCATACTTTAACTGACTCTCCAATACATGCTATTGATGAATTTACTCAAAGATTAGATGATAAAAACAAAGCATTAGCTTTTAGTATTGCAATAAGAACTCAAAAATTAGCTAGTGAAAACTCACGATTTATTCCTCAATTTATTTTGTTATGTCCAGATGCATTAAATGTAGAAATTACAAAAGATATCAATCATTTAGTTGTCTCTGAATTGAAGGTGATTAAAGCTGAAGCCATTAGATGAAGATACTGATATAGAAATCGAAATTATCTCAGATGTACTATCAGACGAGGAAAATGAATCATCAACTTCAGATGTGAAAAGAATTGATAAAAGCGAGAAGAAAAAAGCAGCTGAAACCATAGAAAAAACTCTTTGGAATGTTGCTAAGAAATACAAGACCTTTGAGGATAAAGAAACTGTACCACAAGTAAAAGAAAGTGAAGAAGATCGAAAGCAAGTAGCAAATGCCTATTTAGAACTAACTACTAAGAGACATAGGCAATTAGATGCTCGTGTGTATGGTTCATTATCAAAAATGCAAAAAACTCGTGATACAAAAATAGCTCTTGAGGGAACAACAGAACGTGATAGATTAAGAATGATAGCTTGGGAAGTAAAAATAAGAACACAAGCAATCATTTCTTTGCCTGGTGATAGTACTCTAGAAATGGATATTTTCCGGATGCATGATGGTAATAGTGTAAGAATTCTTGATGGAGAAGAAAGAGAAATTTCCGTTGAAGACATAATTATTGAGGACAAAGGAATAGCTATTTTGGAATCATTGCCTTTAAGAAAATTAACAGCAGAGCAGAAAACAAAATTGAAGGATGAATTTGTTAGAAACTTTTCTGGGAAAAAATACTCTATTAAAGAATTAGAAGAAACACTAGATAATGTAAATGCTGATTTATTATCTCTATTAATTAGAGAAAAGAGAATCATACTTCGAAAAATTACCAGTAATCAAGTTGAAATTCTAAATCGCTCAGAAAATAGTGATGAAGATGATGATAGTTATTATACAAGTCAATCAATTGTCATTTCTCCCAAAAAAGGGTTGAAATGAGTTAGAAGAACGGTGAAGAAAATTGATCGATGAATTTAATGAAGAAATAAAAAAAAGTGATGAAGAAACCAGTACTCAAAATAATTCAGCTAAAGATAAATTAGAAGAGGAGTTTGGAGAAGTAAATCCTCAATTATTCATTGCTTTAACTTCAAGATGGAGAAGAGAGAATGGCTCATTAGCAATTGGTGTATCGAAAAATCAATTGCGCAATAAAACAGGTTTAACTTTACTTGAATTAGAAACCACTCTCGAGGATTTTGGCAGAAAAGTAAAACATTTGGGTTTGGAATTAATTTCATATATTAATGAAAATGAAGAATGGTATTGCTTACGATCGATTTATGTTGTACCGAATGAGTTGACCTTGGATGAACAAGCAGTTTTAGGAACGATTATTTTTATGGTTGAACGAAAATCTGATCGTAGAAGAAGAGAGGAAGAACCAATTTCATCAGCAGATTTGTTTGAACGATTAGTAAAAAGAGGATATTATACTGAATATACACTAACTAGGATTTTACGGACTCTTGATACTACCGGTTACATACGAAGGGGAGGAAATAAGATTAAGTATGGGTCTAGAACGAAAATTGAAATTTCAGCTGAGAGAAGAGCGGAGATAGCTGATAGAACAGAAGGAATGTTACTTTAGTTTAAAGAAAAACCAATAAGGAGCTAATTAAATGGCTGTCATAACAACTTCAACAGTATCTGTTCGTTGTGCTGGACACAATGGAAGAGCAACACTAAAAGAAGCTGTAGCTGAAGGCTGGAGAATGTGTAGGGTATGCCGTTCTTTCATTTGTCCAAAATGTATCCAAGAATTTGATTTCAAGATGAATGGAATTTGTCCATCATTTATTTTTGGAATAGAAAGTCATCAACTTAGTCCAGGCCCAATCCCTGTTGAAGAAGTCATATTGTTTGTTGAGCAAAATAAATCCGAAGGAATTACAGCTGGGTTATTAGAAGCATTATTTTTTGAAGATGAACAAATGGGTTTTATGCCTTTTTATGCTGCGGTTGAAAAGGAATTAGTAAGTGAAGATGATGAATTAAATCTCGATCCTGCAAAAATACAAGAAGAAATGTGGTCTTCATTTGGATTTGTTATGACTAAAAGAAGACGTGGGAAATTTATCACTTGGGAGAAGATTGGTTAAAATTAACCAACAATGGAGATTTGATAAATGACTGATGATAAAAATAAATCACAAAAGAATAACAAACCATACTTGGGCGATATTCTAGGTGAATCAAAAGAGGATAATCCAAAAATCAATCGCCAAGAAGAGAAGAAAGAAAGCAGCAGTCAGGATCCAGATGTTATTGAAGAAAATGAAATGGTAGATGATGAAATATTCAAAGCATATATTTTGCATAGAGTGGTCATTGAAACGCTAAATCATTGCAAAAGGGCTGATCCCAAAGAAGCAATAGGTATCTTACTTGGGTATAAATATCAATTTAAAGGGCAGAAATATGTTAAAGTAGTAGATTGGGTAACGGGGAAAGCAAATCAAAGCCATGCATATGCAGAATTTACTCCAGAGGGAGT
>DATKZI010000058.1:0-81748 GCA_035528035.1 Bathyarchaeia archaeon | reverse complement strand
ATCAAAACTACTCTTTTCAATGGCATTAGTATCTTTGCTGCTGCTGCAAGTAATCCTTATGGAATCTGTAAATCGCAATTACAACCTCATGCTATTCTTCAAGCTACTAATAGTCTACTAAATACTAGTTCATTAGAAGATTATGAGAAACCAAAGCGTAAAAGTCGAACTGAATGCCGATGTAGTGATACTTGTGCTTTTGATTGCTGTGCTTCAAAAAGTGAAAATTGTTGCCAATGCGGCGGTCCAAAAACTGAGGAACATAAGGCTTGTTGTCAAGGTTGTGACGCTTGCGTTGAGTGCTGTAGTTTCTGTGGTGATTGTGCTAGTTGTGTTTAGGATTAATTAATCCTATTTTCTTTTTTTCAGTCTAAATACATACAGCGAGGAGAAAATTAAGTTGTTTCTTGCAAAAGTAATTCTTTAAATATTTATAAGATTACTATTTCTTGGGGATTGTTATGAGTAAAATTAATCGTAAAGTTTGGAGATCCCTTTTTATTTATGATTTAAACAATAAATGATTATGATAGAAAATTTATAAAATTTAGCTGTGGATTATAAAATGATTATATTTAATTAAATAAAAGGGTGAATCTTATGAAAAGGAAAGCATATATGATAATTATTATAATGTTTTTTTGTATAATAGCTAATTCTTGGTTTTTTAAATCATCAAATAGTATTGGAACAGAGAATTTTTCAGATATTTTGGTTACTTGTAATGATGAATTTGGTTTTTATAATGGTGTTGCAATTGGTAATAATCGCCATTTTATTTATCTCTCAAATTATAATGACAAAGGGGAGCTAATTCATTACTCTGTTGAAAATGGCAAGGTTATGGAAAAGAACATTATTCAAAAGGATGGATTCTATATAAACCGTGAAATATATTTATCAGTCCTAAAAGATCAATCCTTTTATCTTATTTATCTAGCTTCTGAGGAAAATGAGAGCACCCGACTATACGATCATAATTTATACACTTATTATTATGATGATTTATCCAATGAAGCTGAAAAAATTCTTCTTATAAATGTTAATGAATATTTCATTTTAGAAAATCATTATGCAAATCCTGAGCTACTTGGTGTAAATATTTTAAATGATGAAGTTGTCTTCCTTCTCTCAAGCTATAATACCATGCTAAATACAACTGATATTTATGTTATTAACCTAAAGCAAGCGACTAAAACAATTCAAAAATATAACATAGATGGGAAATTTACCCCTTCATTATCTTGCTTTAATGATTTAACTAATTGTGCATATTTTCTTTATTATAATTTGCTGGGAAATTATCAATTTTTTGAGTATAATTTCACCTCACACACTTTTTCCGATTATGCTAATTGTTCCTTTTCTCACCCAAGCTATTCCTTGGGGAAGGGTAGACTTCTTTGTGACCCAGCAAGTGATAATATGTTCTTTGTTTGTCCATTAAGCTCTCTTAGCAGTTCCACTGATTTTGTGTTATTTGAATATAATTCAACAACTTCTTCCTTTAACTTAACAAGCACAACAACTAATGCTTATGCTTCATTCCTTTATCCTGATAGCAGTGGAGAATTAACTTATGAATCAATACCTGAGCATTATGATACTATTATCGATAACTCCCAGTTAGCAATACTTTATTGTAAAAAAATTGCTCATTCAGGAGCTACACAATTAGCTTTTGCTTCGTTCTCCTTAGATGAAAGTGCTGAGTGGGAATATACTGACCTTTCTCTTGGTGATAATGTTAATGTATTCCATGCAAGTTTCATTTATAATTCCACTGCTAATGATTATCTTGACTCCTATCTAGTAGGGTATATTTATAGCAATGATTCCCCCTATCATAATTTTGGTGGTCTTACTAGCATAATATCTGCTATAGGTGTCTATGGTCCCTATGTTGTAGGGATTAAGAATCCTTATTTTATTAGAGCACTTTATTCTACCTCATTCTGGTTGATAATTGCTAGTGCAACCATAATACCAGTTATTCTTGGAGGAGTAGGATATTATTTCATTCGAAGACATATAGGAAAGAAAAGACATTCAGGAAACAATGAATAATATGAGATATGAAGAAAAATAATTTATTAATTTAAAAAACAATAAGCAATATGAAAGGGAAGTAAGTGATTATACCAATGAGAAAATTAAAGACTTTATTTTTTATTTTATTAATTTATATGGTTATTTCATCAAATTTTGCGACTGTTTTAAGCGAAACATCTCCTATAAAAACAAATAATATAATAATTTCTAGTGTTTATAGAAACGGTTTTTATGGCAGTTTTATTAGTGAAGATGAGTTTCATTTTCTATTTGCGTCTAAAACCAAGGATCACACTTACTTAAATCACTACATTGCTACTGAAAATGATGTTTCCATTTATAATCAAATTGCGGTCGATAGGTTTTATGTTGATAATGACAATTATTTAACCTTAGCATCAGCAAATCAGGACGTTTTTTTTGTTTATGAGGGTTCTAATTATAATGAATCTACTCAGCTTATCAATCATAAATACTATTGCTATACCTTTAATCCTTCCAGTGATTTATGGAATAAATTTACACTAATGGATGTTACTGAAGAAACTCAATCTAGCCGGATAATTGGTGTTGATAGTGATAAGGAAGGAGGAGTATTCCTAATTTATTATAGTTCTAGTACTAATACCATTTTTAAGATAATTACATTAACACAAAATAATAATTTTACTATAAGTGAACTATCAATACCTCTTGAATTGCATTTTCCAACTTCTTGTTATTTGAAAAATAAAGATGTTTCTTATTTCCTATTTCAAAATAATGAGACAAATTATCCATTATATCAATTTAATTATACAACCCTACAACTTACCAATATCGCAAATTGTTCTTTTGATTTTTCACCAAGTTCAAATCCTAGTTTTGGTCTTAGTAAATTAATCTATGATGAAAATAACGAATCTATTTATTATTTATGTCCAATGGTAAAGGAAGGATATTTTGATTTCTCCCTCTTTAAATTAAATTCCACCGATTTTAGTTTTAATCTTGTTTCTTCAATTGAAGACATTCATGCTTACTATGGTGTTAATGAAGAATATTATTTTTGCTCCAACAATAAACTTTACAGGACCGCCATTCAAGATAGCAAATTGTATTTGTTTACTTGCTCATTAACCCCTCATTCTGATTTGGTGGAAGCAACTCTTTGTGAATGCAATTTAGTAGATGGATATAATTGGTCTCACACATCATATCAATCAGATATTTTTGATTACTCTATTTATAATGACTTTTTATTTAATATCACTTCAAGCAAATATCTTGATTCATATATCATTGGCTATATTAAAAAAGATGGTTATCACACAATATCTTCTAATAATGTAATAACTTCAATAGGTATATATGGAACTTTATTTGGTAATACAAAACCATATCTAATTGGTGCTATGAAATCAACCAATTTCTGGTTATTAATTATTATCACTGCTAGTGCTTTATTATTTACAAGTGTTTTTGGGATTCATTTTATTAGGAAGCATAAAAAAATCAAGCAGGAGAAATTACAATTAATAAATAAGAAGAATTAATGGCTAGGAGATATTTTCTTGACTAAACAAAACGCTCATCAAAAAATAAAAGGATTAATTTCCAGTGCACTTATTTTTACTTTTAGTGATCGAAAACAGCTCATCTTTTCTCTTCTAAGTTTTCTACTTCCTTTTCTGTTGTTTTTCCCAATACTTTTCATTGGTTTAAGTGTACAATCGTCTTTTTTAATTGAATACCAATCTTTACATCCCCTTGAACAAGATGAACAATATTCAGTAGGTTATTATTTCTCCCAATCTTATCTTAGTAACACGTCTGAAATTCCTACTAATCTTTGGGATGAAATTGATAGAGATATCAGTGACATTTTTTATTATTCTAATTTAGGAGAGTATATTAATGGTTATCTTTCTTTCTGTGATGCTCAACTACAATATTATTCAAATGAGATGCTCTCTCCCTCAAATGTGATATTTCTTCATAATGAAACTTTTCAACAAATTGCCAAGTATTTTACCCTTTCTGGTGCTTTTCCCAATTCTTACGATGAATGTATTTTAGTACAAAAAACTGATCTTTCTAGCTATACTCCTCAAGAATACTCCTACTCTATTGGTGACAAAATTTCTATTCTACCTTCTTATGAAGAAAATGGTTTGATAGTCAATGGTTCTTTTATTATAAATCCTTTAAATGCAAGTGTTTCGAATATATTCAATATTAATGATTTTCTCTTTGAAGATATTATTAAAGCTGAAAATCCCTTTTTTTATTATGCTTTGATTAATTATATTGGTCAAATAAGCTCACATCCTTTGCTTTTATTTAATATTGATTATTTCACTGATTTCTTCCATTTTTTCCCCAAACTCTTTTACTCGGAAATACGTATCAATATACAATTTCTTTATGATTTTTCTTCAGCTAAGGTAACTGATTTAAAAGAAATTTATAGATTAGCTGAAGATTTACCCAATTTATCAGGTTTCTCTTATTATCATGATCTTTCAGCTCTTGTTTCCTCAGAATTAGCTGATTTTCTCGCTTTGTTTAGAAATGAAATTCGATTACAATGGTTCCGTCTTTTTGCCATTGGATTAGCCTCATTAGTTTTTTCCTTGTTTATAATTTGGTTAAGTTTTTCTTCAAATATTCTCAAATTATCTGACATCTATGCCAATTTCTTAACTCGAGGTTATTCTCGTAAAACCATTCTCAATATTTTTGCTATTTCTCGTTTTATAGAAATAAGCATTTCATGTTTTTGTGCTCTTATTTTAGCTATCCCGCTAACTTATTTGAATCTCGCAATTATTTCAAATTTAGTAAAAGTAAGTTCGCTTACTTTGAATTTAATTTCATTTAGCACTGTTTTTATTCCTTCATTATTGTTCTTTATTTTCTTGTTTATTTTTTCACTTGTTAATTTGAGAATTCTTATTAAAAGAGTTGAAAAATTCTTCCCACAACGCCTTAGCTCCTTCACGGTGAGAACTACTAGTTCAACCAAAACTCAAGTACTTGTTACTGGATTGTCTGGTTTATTCTCTCTTTTGAGCATGTCATCTTTATTGATTATTAGGTATTTCCTCAATTTACAAGATGTATTGAGTTCTGAAATAATGTTCGTTTTGGATGTCTTCCTGTACATTTTTATTTCAATAACAATTCTCTGTTTCCTGTTTATCTTAATCAATTCTTTATTGAAACAGTTAGTTAGATTGTCTCATTCAATTTGGAAGAAATCATCTAAAAAAATCTCAATTATTATGCACAATCTTTCTCTTGCATTTCAACATCACAAGAAACAATCCTTTTTCATCGCTCTTTCATTTCTGATCTTCATCCAATCATTTCTAATTCCTGCTTATTTGTCACAACATGCTACTAATTCTGCTAAATTTGAGCTTGGTTCTGATGTTTCTATTCAATTAGAAAATTCTACTAATACGTCACCTCTACTTTCGGATATCTCTTTAATTCCTTCTGTCTTAGCAGTTTCTAATTACTCTCTTGTTCAAGTATCGATTTTTGATATTGATTACCACGTATTAGTTGTCTCGCAAACCTTTGGTTCGACAGTTTTTTATTCTAATGATATTAATATAGGAATTTCAAAAGATGATTTAGTACTCTTCAGCAATACTGCCAATGCCATCCTTACTCAATCACAAGATATTTTTCTTAATAGTAAAATTAACTATGGTTTAGAAAACAATACCATCAAATTAAGTTTCAATAATATTTCAGCTGATGATCAGTTCATAAAAGAGGAATTTACAGTTTATAGTAAATATAATCTCTTTCCAATCCTGTTAAATGATTATCAACTCTCAACCATTTTTTCCGAACAAAATTCTATTCCTTTTATTGCTATGACTGAATCATCTTTCCAAAAAATCCTTGAGTATAAAGAAGATATTTCCATCGTTTATTTGAAAGAAGCTATCATCATTAAACTCAATAAACAATCTGAAATACGATCATTTTTACAAGCATTGGAATCAACACCTTACTCAATGATATATTCAACCTGGACGGATGTTTATCCAAGTTATTTGCCAACTTTTGCTACAAGCATTATTGCTATATCAATAATTTCAGGTAGTTTTGCAGCTCTTTCCTTTTTCATTGCTAGTGGTGTTTTAGTTCAAGATATGCTCAATACTCGCAGGGAAGGAATCTTGGTTTTACGTTATCGTGGTTTTTCTCTGAGAACGATTTCAAAAAATTTCATTATCGAGTATTTATTTGTGTTACTCTTAATTTTACCAATTAGCTGTGGTGCTGGTATTGGTTCACTTATTTTTCTTCTCAGAGTTCTAATTAAGGCAGAAAATTGGGTCCTCAATGTTCCTTATTACTTCTTGTATTCAATCTACTTATCAATTATTTTATTGGCAATAATAGGTTTAGATATCCTTATCAGACATTTTTATCATAAAAAATTCTTTGGATTTCAACCATCAATTATGGAGGGCACATGATGATTAACCTTGAAGCTGTAACTAAAATTTACCCAAATCCCAAATTAGGTCGTTCTATAGTAGCCTTAAATGGTTGCGATTTAGATATTAAAGAAGGTAGCTTTGTTTCAATTATCGGACCTAGTGGCGCCGGTAAATCTACACTCATGAGAATGCTTAGTGGTTTAGAACAACCAACCAGTGGTAAAGTGAATATTTTATCGCGAGATATTGATTTAATGTCTAAAATGGGATTATACAATTTCCGTTTACAGAATATTGGATTCCTTAATCAAATACCACAATATAATCTCTTTCCTGAGCTTACTGTTGAGCAAAATCTCATGGTACCATCCAGGCTTTTAGGCGTGGGATTAGAAGAATCAAAAAAACAAATTGATGAAATACTAGAAAAAATGGAAATTAAACATCTTTCACTTAGAAGAGCTAAACATCTTTCAATGGGAGAAAGTATGCGTGTTAGTTTAGCTGTTTCCCTTGTTAACTCTCCCCCGATTTTGTTAGCGGATGAACCTACTGGTCAACTAGATAAAAAGAACACTAAAGTTATCTTAGATCTTCTTAAAAAAATTAATCAGGAAGAAAAAACAACAATTATTGTTGTAAGTCATGATCCAATTTACTTTTCTGTAGTATCTGAATCCTTTCTTATTTTCAATGGTAGATTAGGGGCTATTTATTCTCAAGAGGATTTACCTGAAGAAGAGGAGGAGAATAAACCTCTTACTTCTGAAACATTTGTCTCTCATATTGATAGTTATTCTTACTTATATTTGCCAAATGAAATTAAGAAGCTATTATCATTGGATAAAAAAGTGAAGTTTATTGTTGATCATGAAATGAAAAAAATTTATCTGGAAAATCCTGATTCCTCTAATGTTTTTGAATTAAAAGAATCCCAACATTTAGAAAAAATCCATTTTGAACTAAGGAAACGAGATAAAAGTGAGAAATCTATTCTAAATTGCAAAGGTTTAACAAAATACTATTATTCACCTCAAAAAGAACTTATTCTAAAAGATTTAAACTTTCAATTATATCCTGGAGAATTAGTTTTTCTAATTGGTCCTTCTGGTACAGGTAAATCTACTCTTTTGAATCTTATCTCTGGTATAGATTCGGATTTTGATGGTTCTATTACTGTTTTCGATGAAGAAATTACTTCTACCAATAGGTCAATCATAGATAAAATTCGATCGCAGAAAATGTATTATTCCTCTCAATATATCAATCTATATCCCTCAATGAGTCTTATTGAAAACATAAACTATTTTACATTCAATAAAAAAGAACAGCAAAATAATTATGAATTGGATTATTTATTGCAATATCTTTTATTAGATAATATTAAAAATCAACTTGTGGAAAATTATTCACAAGGGGAAAAGAAAAGAGCGTCTATACTTTTGGGATTATTACTTTCACCTGAAATTATGCTTGTAGATGAACCTACTGCAAATTTGGATGAAATAAATAAAAATAGAGTACTTAATCTTTTAGCTGAACATGTTATGAAAACTAAAGCATCAGTTCTTGCTGTTACACACGATTTACTTAGTATTTTACCAAATAGTAGAGTAATTCATATTGAAAATAATAAAATTGCTAGTGATACAATTGTTACTCAGAAGTATTGTGATAATCTTAAAGAATTATATTTCAATAAGAAACTAGTAAGTTTTTAATTGATATGTTGAAGAGTATACTAATGAGATTTATTTAACAAGTTTAGTTTAATTATACTGGAACAGATAAAAAGGGAAAAAGAAAGAATTAGCTATAATAATTCCTTCTTTTTATTTTACTACCAAAATAAATGGTAATTATTACTCCTAAGAGAATTGTTACTTCAAACCCTGGGAAAAGATTTGTGTTACTTGTCGAGACTTCACCGGTTATTGTATCGATCAATAAAGTAACCGAAAATGATTTTGCTATAATATCTGTTCCACTGAAATAAGCAATTACTGAGTAATTTCCTTGAGTAGTTACTGAATAGTCGTAATCAAATGAACCATCTTCGTTATACGGTGCGACAAAGCATTCTTCCTCATGTGTATCGGTATTAGTTATCACTAACAAAATGTTCCTATAGTCACTTGTTGGTTTATGACCAGTGATAATATCATCTAGATAGATAACATCGCCGAAAATTCCGATATTACCTGTTCTTACTGCTGCATCAATTTCTAATTGAGATCTATACATTGCTGTCGCTACTATGGTCAAACTTTGTAATGATATGAAATTGTCATCTGGATAGAAATCTGATTCATTTTCATAAGATTCAATATATCCTACAAATAAAGAGGGGGAGGTTTTATCTGTTATACGAACTTCATCCAGTGGTGTTACTGTGATATCAAATTCCTTTGTCTCTAATGCACTAAAATCGTGCCAGTAACCTATACCTTCTCCTGTAACATTCCAATTAGCTCCTTCATCCAAGATATTAACATAAATTTTCTTTGGTTCGTTCAATGGATTGCTTATTTTCACTGTGGTAGTTATTGGTTCAAATATCGAGCTAGCTAGTTTCACTAACCCTTTATCCCCCGCTGTTACTTCAAAATAATCTATATTCTCTTGTGCTTCATTGTTTCCTTTTACTAGCTCAAACTCATCAGCTAGTATTTTGACTTTTACACAGCTGTGATATTTGAATATGAAATCATTTCCTGAGTGTAAACCTACATCTGGTGTCCATGGAACGAATACTGGTAATGATTCACCCTTTGGTAGTAATGGAATGGTCTTCATACCTACAAGAACCCAATCATTATCACCCCCTGCCCCTAAAGGATAATTATTGTAGAAATAAACATCAAAATCTACTGCATCTGCATCACCAATATTGTGAACCATTGCATATAATCTGTTCTCATGATCAAGCCACGGTTCGTCACCATTGCCTATCGGATTATTATAAGCATCATGATACCTTAGTTTTCCCCAACCGTTTATTGGACTATCGATCCAGATGTCTTGAGATTCATATGGTGGAGTATTTCCTTCTGGACTTCCCCAATAGGCTAATTTTAGGTCTACAAAACCAGCAGCATAATTTTGAACAAGGATTTTGTAATTATTGCCTATTTTTTCCTTAATTTCAATATAAATGTCATTATTTTCATCATCAAAGCTATCCCCTACATCCCATAGACAATCATAATAATCCGGAACAGCTGAATTGAATGAATCATCCTGGTCAAAACATTGGTCATTCTTATACATGCCTTCATCTACGCGATAGATTAGTACTCCTTCAAGAGGAACCCAACCATCTTCTCCTGTTTTTCTAATTACCTCTACTCTATAATAGTAACTGTCAGTTATCTTAACTTTCAAAGCTTGAGTAATTCCAATCGTATCAAGATGCCGTGGGTAAACAGTATAGTTTCCAGCATCACCTGGATTCACTATAATTTGATTTGTTTCAGGATTAAACCACCCAGATTTCTTATCAAATAATTGGCTGTAGATATTCAATCCTGAAGGATATCCTCGAGCCATTAGGCTATAATAGCTAGCATAATATTGGTCCGATTGTTCTTCTCCATCTCCATGAGTGTGATATAAGCCAAAAGCATGCCCCATTTCGTGGGCTACTCGACCCCAAACTGCTGAAATGCTATCATCTGGATTTTCACCAACCATTGAAACACTATACTTTGTATTACCAATCAAATCTGGAAAGGAATGTGTTTTACCAACAGTACTTAAACCACTATATTTGGTGTTTATCCAAACCAATATACCATCAAATTGATCCCAGTCAAACTCATCATCAGCAAATTCAATTGCTTCACCGACTATCTCATAGAAAGCATCTTTTAATTTACCATAATCAGCTTTATTCTTACTTAATGTATGCCAACCGCTTATTTGATAACTAACATCAATCATACCATAACTGACATTTTGCCAAAAGATGTCCGTGTAACTCATCAATCCACTAATACCAGCTGGTGTGAATCTGGTTGTGTCAAGGTCTTTGAACTTTACACAAATTACCGCAAATCTCTGAGTCCCTGTACGTGGTTCTACATTTACTGAAAAATCATTTGTTAAATCAATATTACTATCTATAACTTTAATTGATTCTTCAGAATCTGCTGATTCAAGTCGATACTTATCATTCAAAATAGGTGTTTTTTCAGCTACAGTTATTTCTTGGTTTGTTGCACTTATCAAAGAAGACATATTACCAAGAATTACTGATAAAACTAGAAAAAATGCTATATTTTTTATAACTCTCATTTTATCACCAAATAGATATAAGACTTTTAATTGTAAATCTTTTAATTATATTAATCCAATGGTTGGAGTATCTTATGTTTTCTTATTGAAAATAACATTAATTAGAGCTTTAAATAATGAAATGAAGTCAAATCAATTGTTTATGCTAAATCAAAGATTTAGGTTTACAAATATTTTATTTCCACCATTTTTTTTGGTGTCTTTGATAGTTAATATTTATATTTCATATGAATCAAAGATAAATTGCATACAAAGAGTGATACTAATGAAAATATGGATTCTACATAATACTACTTATGGTAATGGTAAGAAAGTCGCTGAAACTCTTGGAGATGTTCTTGGTAAGAAAAATGATGTTAAAATTGAACATATCAAAAATGTCTCTCCAGAGGAGGTTGTAAAGGACGCTCCCGATGCGATCATTGTTGGAGCTTTTATTAGAGCCTTCATGCTCAGTGGTGCTTCTAAAAGATGGGTTCGTAACTTGAAGTCTTCTTTGAAGAAATCCAATAAGGCAATTAAATATGGAGCTACTTTTTTGACCCATGCTATGCCTGATAATATGGCAAGTGGTTGGGGAAAAAGATTCAATAAAACCCTTCAAAGGGGTAATGTTATTACCAATGTTTATCCTGAATGGTTATCTGGTCGAGTTGCTAAACCAGAAGGCCCCCTTAGCGAAGGTGTTCTTGAAACAATCACTGCTAAAGGTGCAGATTTAATTGAGTGGATGAAATAATAAGCTTATTTTTCACCTACTCATCTTATTTTTTCTTTAATAGATTCTTGAGTAGGTTACTTGTTAAATTCCTAATTTCTTTCTTCTTTCAATTAAATCACCTAAAAAAACGGTATTTGCTTTGTCACTAATTTGTGAACCCTTTATAGAGTTTATTGGTTTAGAAAAAATACTTTTTTATTCTCAAAGAACTATATATTCTGTATGAAAATCGAAAATTATAAAGACAAAATAAAATATGAAATTCATATTTGCGATAAATGTGTTGCCAATAAAGATTCACTTATTACCATCTTTCGTATGAAACGTTCCCGATCTCGTAAAGCTGAACCATGTTCTGTTTGCCAAACACAAACTAATACTGTACT
Source organism: Bathyarchaeia archaeon (assembly GCA_035528035.1). GTDB lineage: Archaea > Asgardarchaeota > Heimdallarchaeia > JABLTI01 > JABLTI01 > JABLTI01. Next base: position 69,845 of record DATKZI010000058.1, on the reverse strand, counting down.
AGAAGGCATTGCTGATTCTGAGTCTGAATTGAACCACATGATAGCTAAATTAAAATGATAAATAAGCTAACTATTTCAAATAGTGTAGCTTATTTTAACGATTTTTTTTATTACTTATTTTATTCCATAAATTCGTCTCTAATCATAGATTTAGCTTGTTACTGGTCACTTCTTGGTCAAATTTTTTCTATATGTTTAATACTACTGATTAAATCTTAGTATATTATATTATTAGAGTTGAAAATCATGGAATACAGAAGATACTTGAAAAACATCTCAGTTATAGTTGAATCTGATCAAGTGAAAGGTTTACCATTACCACCTATACAGAAACCTTATCCTGATGATGCTTCATTGATAGATTTAATTTCTCCTAACGAATTTACCATTGGTAATATTCCATTACTGAAAGCAATTAATAACCGTGAAAGTCGTCGAAAATATACTGATGAAGCTTTAACCTTAGAGGAATTATCATTTTTACTTTGGAGTACTCAAGGTGTTAAGGAATTAGTTCGTCAAGATTTGTTAACGAAACGCACTGTTCCTTCTGGCGGTTGTATGCATCCTTTTGAAACCTATTTACTTATCAATCGTGTTGAAAGCATTCCACCAGGTTTGTATAGATATATTGCTGTTGGTCATAAATTACTTCCATTAAAAACAAATGATCCTTCTTTAGCTGAAAAACTTGGAGAGGTTAATAATGGTCAAACGTTTGTTGGTAAAGGTGCAGTTGTATTTATCTGGAGTACTCGTCCCTATCGAACTGAATGGCGCTACGCAGATGATTCCTTAAAAGATATATTAATGAGTGTTGGACATATCTGTCAAAATCTATACCTTGCTTGTGAAGCAATTAATGCTGGAACTTGCGCAGTAGTGGCTTATCAACAAGACCAACTAGACGAATTTATTGGTGTAGATGGAAACGATGAAATAGCTCTTTATGTCGCTCCTGTAGGAAAAATTTAGTAATTCTCAAAGCAACTAGTTATATATTAACTAGGGGGATTCGTGAGTTTGCTCTATGTTATTATATATACTGTTGCTTTCATACTTGTTAGTAGTAGTTACATACTACTTTATAGTATTAAAAGGCAAGAATTCTTTTCTTCTGCTGAAAAAATTCAAAAAATACCTATTACAATTATTCGATTGTTAAAAATTATCCCGACTATTTTCGCTTTATTTTTTGTAATTTTCTCTGCCCCTGAATTGAATAAATTTTACATTCTACTAGCTATAGCATTTTTCTTCTGTTTATTAGGAGATTTTGGAATAATTCTCAACGTGTTTCTTGGTTTAGGTTTATTCTTCATGGCTCATGTTTTCTTCTTTGTAACTTACCTAACACAAATAATTACATTCAGTTTTCATCAATTAGTAACAAATGGAACTTTTATAGCTCTGGCAATTCTAGTAGTTATTTTAGTTGTTATTGGTATTTTAATTAGTCTATATTTGAATCCTACAATAATGAAAAATCAATCAAAACCCTGGAAAATAAAATTAGCTTTATTTTCTTATCTTAGTATTTTATTTCTCCATGTTATTACATCATTCATTATCACTTATAATTACCTCAGAATTAATCCAGGAATAATTGTAGTTTTTATTGGTTGTTTGATTTTTCTCTTTTCGGATTTTATGATTTCAATTAGAGAATTTCATCACAAGCAAAAATATTCTGTTTTATTGATTATGTCCACTTACTATTCAGCTTTGTTACTTATTTCACTTGTTACTTTATTTTATCAAACAAGTTAATGGAAAAAAAAGGAATTGAAAGTCATTAGATGACTTCCATTATTCTGTAGATGCTTTTTTAGATATGTAAAAATGAACCCCTAAGCTTGCACCAACGATTATTGAACCAATTAAACCGCCATAGAATCCTGTAGAGACCCACCATTCCAAAGCAAAATCTGCTTGGATTGCAAAAATAATGAGTACTAAAAAGGTAAAAACAAAGGCTACAATAGAACCTATAAGCCCAAATAATTGCATTTGTTTTACTAAGCCAGCTGATACCTTGCCAAAATAAGATAAAAGTATCATTATTGAAATTGCTAACAAAGCTAAAAATATCAATCCCAGTAGAATAATGAAGATTTTTGACCAACCATCAAGATAAGAACAAAATAGACAGAAATAGGCATAATACGAAGGTGATCCAATATACATACCACCAAAATCTGCAAAAAGAACCATCATAGCGGCAATGAAACTAAATATAGTAGCAATGACTGCGCAAATCAAACCAATTAGTTTTGTGTTATCCATTTTTTGATTCATAATTTTACTTTGATGACTTGCCTTATATTTTTTCTTGGTTAAAAAATAAATTTAATCCCTCTTTTTAGCAAAAATCCAATATTGTTTTTCATTACCTCGGATCAATGTCCCCTCAAATAATACTTCGAGATTTGCTTTTTTTACAAGCTCTAATGTTTTTTCCGTTGAATTATTACTCCAAAACATTGGTTCGCCAAAAAAATCCGTTAATCCTTCTGACTCATTTACACCAGTATTGATTACTAATATTCCCTCTTTTTTTAGCATTCGATTGAAATTTTGGAATATAAATAAGTGATTGTTTCGTGGTATATGCCAGAGAGAATAAACACAAATTATTCCATCAAAAAATTCATCTGGAAAATCTAAAGTTAGCATATTTTTCTTCATAAAAATTGCTTGTGGTACATTTTTTTGTGCTAATTCGACCATTTTTTCTGATATATCTATTCCAGTAACATCAAATCCTCTTTGAGCCAAAAATTGTGCAACTGGTATACCACTCCCCGAACCAGCATCTAAGATCCTTCCACTAGAAGGAAGATATGATGTGAATTTTTCTAATTCACTATTGAATTTATTTTTATCTCGGAAGTTATGATATTCTTCACCGATTTTATCATAGCTTTCCTCAACTGTCTTGAAAACGTTCATAGTTAATTATTAACAATAAAAATACTAAAGCTTAGTTATTAACAAAATAACATTATAAATAATGATAACATTAGAAATTATTAGAATAAGTACTAATCTTAGAGGAGAATGATATGAATCCTATTTTATTGGCTTTTCTATTAACTAGTTTTGCAGGATTATCAACTGGAATTGGTAGTGCCATACCATTTTTCTTTAGGGGATTTAAGAAATCCTATCTAGCGTTTTTCCTTGGTTTATCAGGTGGAGTAATGATTTTAGTTTCGTTTATGGAGCTTTTACCTTTATCAATAACTAGTCTAGATCCTGGTAAAATCTATTGGACTTACATTGCTTTCTTTGGTGGAATGGTTGTAGTTGTTTTACTTGATTTCCTGATTCCAAAAGAGAAAAATCCCCATCATATGACTCGAGAAGAAGATATTGTTACTGCTATTCAAAAAGAATGTAAAGATGGTATTGTATGTGAGGATGAACCAATATTAAATACTCGTGTAGAACAAATAGAACCTAAAAAAGAAATAAACCCTGATCAAGCACTTAAGAGGACTGGTATACTTACTGCTTTGGCTATAGCAATTCATAATTTCCCGGAAGGTATTGCTACATTTGCCACAACTTTAAGCAATCCCACATTAGGTGTTAGTATTGCAGTTGCTATATCAATACACAATATTCCAGAAGGAATTAGCGTTTCTATACCAATTTATTATGCAACAAAAAGTAAATGGAAAAGCTTTGGTTTATCTTTTGCTTCAGGTATAGCAGAACCTGTGGGGGCTTTAGTTGCTTTTGGAATTCTCAAAATATTCGTAAGTGATCTTTTGTCAAATAATCTAGTGATAGGTATAAGCTTAGCAGTCATTGCTGGAATAATGGTTTATATTTCAATCGATGAACTTATTCCTGTTGCTCGAGAGTATGGAAAGGGTGATGTAGTTATGGCTGGTGTAGTAACTGGAATGATTATTATGGCTACTAGTTTGATTTTATTCAAAATATTATGATACTTTGGTGGAATCTTCAACTGTTGAATTGAGCTCTCCATTATTTTTTAGAGCTCGTTCATCTTCTATTTGTTGTGGAGTTTTAAAGCCTAATTTTGACTTTACATAGATTAAAAGTAAGAGTGGTATGAGAGATAGAAATATCAATAAGAGATATTCGTAAGGAAATGAATATCCTTGATCCACAATAGCACCAAAAATTACTGGAACAGTTGCAGAGAAGGCAGTCATAATTGCAGTAATGATACCATAAACTGAACTAAGTATTTCAAGAGGGATTATTTCAGCTAAAATTGAATTTGAGGATGGATTCCCAAAGTAAAATGAGGAAGATAATAGAACAAAAAGAATTATTGCTACAATACCTAATCCTTGGCTATTTGGTGTATTAGTAATCACTATACCGCCTATGAATAAAACTACCCCAACTGCTGCAATAGTATTCGCAACCTTTGACCATAAGAAAGTCTTCAAACTACCTGCTTTTATAGAAACGAAACCACTGATAAGAGCAGCTATTCCTCCGGCGCCTAAAACTAATGACATAATTAAGGCTGAACTCATTCTTGAGAAACCAAATCGATCTTCAAAAATGAAGGATGTGAATGTGTTCATTAACCTGAAAATTCCTGTTCGTATAACTTGCGCAGATATAAGAGCAATAAATGGTAAAGAAACAAATCCCAAAAGATATTTTAGTTGCACTTTATTGTTTTTTCTGGATTTCGATGTATAAACTCTTTCTCCTACGACTGCAGTATGTTGAGGTATAAAATGTAAATACTTCTTACTCAAGAGAAGGAAAGTTATCAAGAGTGGAACACAAATCGAGCCAAAGATACCAAAAATTAATGCTGTGTTCCTCCAACCTAACCAATTAGACAATCCCAAGGTAGCAATAGGAGTAGCAATGGAACCTACTGTGCCAAAGATGAGATTAAAGCTATGAGCAAGATTTCTATTAGCTCCAAATTCCTGTGATAAAAGTGGCAGGGCAATAGGGTGAAAAACTGATGAACCTATTCCTACTACTACTCCAGCAACTAATAAGACAGCAAATGAATTTGCCACATATATAACGAATGTATGAGAAACAATCAAAATAAAACCAAGAGCTATTAATTCAAAACGCCATTTTCGTATAATATCACCTATAAAACCTAAAGCTATTGTTAAAGGAATTGTTACCAATAGAATGGTCATAGAGATTATACCAATTTGAGTATAAGATAAGAAATCTACATCTTCACGGATAATTTGACATAAGATAGGCAGAAAATAAGGATAAATGTGAGCCATAGTGTGAAATAGATTTAATGGCATTAATAATTTAAAATGCTCTTTTTGTAACATAGACTAATCATCAGCACTCAAATTTAATTATTTATTAAAAATATTTTGACTAATAAAATAAAATTGAATGATTTGATTATTCTAAATAAAAAAATGGTTAGAAAAATTCTAACCTTTCTTCTGGAAATACATATAGTCTATTGCTACCGCATAAGCCAAGGCAATTAATGGATCAATTAATTCGCTTACAATTACTCTGAATTGATCTCTAAAGGTGAACCATTTCTTGTCCACAGTTAAAAGTAATCGTCCGTGAGGATCTAAAGCTTGGAAATTCGTTTTTAGCCATATTTGTTCATTAGGCAATCCTATAAGCTGTCCTTGATGATTGTATAATTCCCAACGTCGTCTCATAAAACCATATTTACCTTTAATGGCACCTCTAAAGGCACCAGCGTGATCGTAAATATCAAAGGTCTTATCTTGGAAGCCTACTAAAGTTGGATTACCTTTAACTTTAGCTACTTGGGTTCCGTGAACGTCGAAATAATCCCATTCACCACCCCAACTAATGATCTTTCCTCGTATTTCACCCATTTTCTGCCCAGTAACATTATAGATAGTATATTTTGCTCCCCAACTAAATATTGCTTGTATAACAAGATATTCCCTATGTCGAAACATTGGTATGTTATTTTTCCAAGCGGGGGGAAGCATTGGTGGTGCTAATGGTGGTGGATTAGGATCAATTTGATAGGCAGGTGCTTTCTTTCCACTTGCTTCTATCGCGTCTGCATGTGTTTGATATGAGTGACATCCTTGGCAATAATAATCATTGAATTCTGGCAAATACTGTACTTGTTCTCCACAAAATTTACAAAATCTATTTTGAGTATCATACAAGTTATTTTTACTCCTAAAAAGATAATTCCTAAAATGCTAATGCGTTATCTCAATTTAAATATTTATAAATCGGAAATTGTTTTAGTTTAGGAATCTATCTTTGATTAAATTTTACGTGCGATGATATCAAAATAACAAGCAGTGTAATCTTTCCAATGAACAGGTCGTTTAACATATCTTTTTTCTTGTGAAAGAATTTCAAAACCTTCTAGAAAGTAGGCAACTTCCTCATCTTGTAAGAATGTATGTAGTATAGATTCGCCATTTTCTAAGAGTAAAATTTCACCTGGTGCTTGTTCTTCCCCTTCCTTGCTTAAATCATCTTCAATAGACATAAAATTAACATACAGAAATCCCCCTATTTTCAATACTCGTCTCATTTCATTTATTGAAAGCTTCATTTCCTTTTTGGTTAGATGAAAGATTGTATTATAACTATAAGCAAAACTAAAAGAATCATTTTCAAATGGTATTTCTCGCATATCTCCATTGATGATTGTTAAATTAACATTTTTACTTCGGAAATAATTGTTTGCCTTGTTTATTTGCTCTTTTGATATATCTATTCCATAAGTCTCGAATCCAAATTCATGAAACGTTATTAATGGTGGTAAATTTCCTCCAGCACCACAGTCTAATACCTTCTTCTCAAAATGAGACCCATATCTATCTATAAACCACATAAAATTATAGAGTGGTGTATGATGAATTATTGTAGGCAAAATGAATAACTCCTAGAATTATAATGAACAATTTTAGTTTAAAAGAAAAAGAGTTTGCATTACTCTAAAATAAAAAAAAGAAGGAAAGAAAGGTCTAACCTTTAACTACTGCTATTGGTTTTAGACGAACGACTTTCTTACCAATACCTAAATTGTGACTAACAGTTGCAACAGCATCAATGTCTTTGTAAACCCCGGGGGCTTCCTCAGCAATAATTTTAGGATTTGTTGCTTTAATGTAAATACCTTTACTTTTGAGCTCATCAGTTACTGTAGCACCCCAGAATTTTTTCAAAGCACCACTTCTACTTAGTACTCGACCAGCTCCATGTGCAGTGCTACCAAAGCTAATTTCCATTCCTTTTGGTTGACCTATTAAAACATAAGAGGATGTTCCCATACTACCTGGTAAAATAACTGGTTGACCAATTGAACGATATTTCTGTGGAACTTCTGAATGACCTGCAGGAAACGCTCGAGTAGCTCCTTTTCGATGGGTTATTACTGTTCGTTTTTTACCATCGATCGTATGCTCTTCTTTTTTGGCGATATTATGTGCTACATCATAGATCAAATGCATGTCTAGCTCTTCAGCTGATCGTCCAAATCGTTTCTCGAATGTTTCTCTAACCCAATGTAGGATCATCTGTCTGTTTCCCCAAGCAAAGTTTGCTCCACATGCCATTGCTTTCAGGTAATTTTGTCCATCTTCACTTTGAGTTGGCACGCATGCTAATTCACGATCAGGTGGATTTAGATTATATTGAGGCATTTTCTGTTCTACTTGTCTTAGATAATCTCCACAAATTTCATGACCTAATCCTCTGCTGCCTGTATGGATCATAACCAAAATTTGGTCTTTTTCAATTATTCCCATAGCTTTTGCTAATGCCTCATCATAGATTTGATCAACATATTGAATCTCTAAGAAATGGTTTCCACTTCCAAGACTGCCTGCTTGAGGCATTCCTCGAGAAATAGCTCGCTCTGAAACAGCTGAAGGATCAGCATTAGCCATTGCACCATTTTCTTCACAATATTCAATATCCTCTTCCCAGCCAAGACCTCGCTTTACACAATATTTTGCTCCTTCAATAAGCAGTTCATTTAGTTCCTTGCGAGAGAGATGAATTTTAGCTTTGGATCCTACTCCTGCGGGAACATTATCATATAATTCTTCAGACAATTTCTTAGCGTGAGGTACTACTTCATTCTTTTTTAGATTGGTTCTTACTAAACGCACACCACAATTAATATCATAACCTACGCCACCTGGGCTAACAACACCATCCTGATAATCAGTAGCAGCTACACCACCAATTGGGAAACCATACCCCATGTGACCATCAGGTAAGACTAAAGAATTCTTATAAATACCAGGTAGCCAAGCAACATGGGTCGCTTGAATGAACATTTTCTCTTCCATTCCTTTTATTAGTTTATCATCTGCGAAAATTCTTGCAGGTACTTTCATGTAACTTTTCTCATTTTTAGGAATTTCATAGATATTCTCAGCAATTTTCTTAGGAACAATCGGTGACATTTTAATCATCTTTATTGGTAATTTTTCTTTTTGATTTTTAGTGAGGAAACTCAAAGAATCGTCATTCGGAAAGACCGGTAACAGACTCACTTAAACCTTAGATTATTCTTTCGTTCATGAGTGGATTATTAATCTTTCGTTTGCCTAAATTCTTTATAAAGAAAAGACAACTGCATTCTGTTAATCATAATTCATGTAATTATCATTATCATGTTAACAATAGGACTTTAATAATTAAGACTAGACAATCACTCGATAACAATGACAACAACAATTATTGTAGGAGGCTTTTGGGGAGACGAAGGAAAAGGCAAAATTATTAGCTATATTGCTTATTCAGAGGATCCTGCTATTATTGCCCGTGGTGGTGTGGGAACCAATGCTGGTCACACAGTTATCTTCGAAGGGAAGAAATTTGGTTTGCGGATGATTCCAAGTGGTTTCATTAGCAAGAAATCTCGTTTATTGATTGGTGCAGGTGTTCTTGTTGATCCTGATGTTTTCCTCAAAGAAATTGAAGAAACAGGTTGCAAGGACCGAATTGGTATTGATTTTCAAGCGGGGATTATAGAGAAACAGCATAGGGAATTGGATAAGAAAGACAAACATTTGAGCGAAAAAATCGGTAGCACAGGTTCAGGATGTGGTCCAGCAAATGAAGATCGTGCTCGTAGGTCGCTAAAGTTAGCAAAAGATATTCCCGAATTACAATCCTATCTCACTGATGTCTCAAAAGAAATCAATGAAGCAATAAATGCTGGAAAGAATGTTGTTCTTGAAGGAACTCAAGGAACAATGCTATCACTCTTCCATGGAACTTACCCGTATGTAACTAGTAAAGATGTTTCAGCTCCTCAAATTTGCTCTGATGTTGGAATTGGACCTACAAAAGTTGATGAAGTAATTGTTGTTTTCAAAGCTTTCATGACTCGTGTTGGCGAGGGACCTATGCCTGGAACTCTTTCTGAAGAGGAAACGATGAAAAGAGGGTGGGCTGAATTTGGCACTGTAACCGGACGAGCACGAAGATCAGCACCCATTGATTTTGATATTGCAAGAAAAGCGATTCGATTAAATGGTGCTACACAAATAGCTTTAACAAAATTGGATATCCTCTTCCCCGAAATCAAAGGTGCTAATTCCAAAGATAAACTCTCAAAAGGAGCTCTCGAATTTATTGCCAATATTGAAAAAGAGACAGGTGTTCCAGTAACATTGATTGGTACGGGACCAGAAGCTGAAGCTCTAATTGTTATTAAGAAGTAGAAATTATAATTTCTCTTCCTCTTCTTTATCTTCTTTTTTGGTATTTTTTTTCTTCAGGTCATTATCTAAACTCTGAAACTTTCTAGGCGGTTTTCGTTTTGACATTATAAATGCTGTTGTCATAGAACCAAAAATTACTACACTCACAACTATTGCTGGAAATTTTCCAGTCCAGAATTTCTCCGGAACATAATTTGTTGTTTCTTTTAATAAATAGAAATCATTACTACTGAATTTTACATTTGAAGAAGTATTTGCTGAAAATGTGATAATGAAGAATTTATTCCATCTGTTTGTTGGTCCTATAGAAGTTCTATAGGTTAGGTTTGAATCAGCAATTAGATTCATCTTGTAAGGGTTTTCCCCTTCTACCTGTTGGTCAGAGGAAACATAAACAGAACCGAGTTTGATATCTAATCCCAAGACATTAATAAAAACATCAGCATATTGATTTGTATCACTTAATGTTTTAAATCTGTATGAAAAATCAATAAAAACGATACCATTAACTGGCTGAACAGTAAATCGAAAAGTAAGTTTAGCTGTCTCAACAATCCGGGAAGCATTTATTTTCAGATAATATTCACCATCGTAGGCAAAAGGTCCCAATGCTCCACTGAACAAGACATTCTCATCTGTTATTGTTAAAATCTTAGTAAATTCAATTCTGGTCCAATTTATAAGATCAACTGAATAATAGGAGTTAACTTGTGAGAGATCTGCTTGAGAACCGAGTAATTGTACTGTGATATTTAAAATAGTGTAATTAGCATAAATTGGTTTACCATATTGAGGAAAATCATATACCTTTAGCTGTTGTGTTGACTGGGTTGCCAGAGTAACATTTGTATTATTACTTAGCGCTTTTGCATTTAGTAAAAATAGGTTTGTTGTAAGACATAGTATAAATGCGAATAGCAAGACTTGTTTTATGGCGATTTTTCTCATATATTTACCACATACAATATTCTGATTGCTTATCTAATATATTCATTTCTAAAACGTTTGAAAATAGCTTTAAATTTAGCAGAGAGCTTAAATAGTTTGTAGTTAAATTATTCCAGATTAATTATTAAATTACTCATCTCTTGGTGTTTATCGTGACAAAAGAAATCGATGATGAAAAAGAAGATGACTTTGCTTTTGAAGAAGATAAAGAGTTTAGACGTGAACGTACTTCAACTCAAGCATTAATCAATACTGCAAATATAATCGATCAAGCTGATGCTCAAGTTCTTTCCTCAATGTACGATCCCATTGCTGTTTCATTAAGTTTAACTGATGCTTCAAGTTTAGGAGCGATTACTACAGCAAGAGCATTATTGCAAGCTGTGAGCAGTCCATTATGGGGTTGGTTATCTGACAAGTTCTCCAGAAAATTAATCCTCTCTATTGGTTGCTTTGTATGGGGAGCATTTACAATAATTTTAGCTTTTCTCAACACTTTTTGGGGAATGTTATTTGTTCGAGCTTTTACTGGGTTAGGTTTAGCAGTAATTGTTCCCACAACACAATCATTGATTGCTGATTATTTCCCACAAGCAAAACGAGGTAAAGCTTTTGGTGTATTGGGTTTGACAACAGTTTTAGGAGCTATAGTTGGAACATTATATGCAACACTTCTTGGTGATAAAACAATCCTTGGTTATGAAGGTTGGAGATTTGTGTTTGTTTCTCTTGGTATTTTTAGTATTCTTTTAGGTATTGCTGTGGTTATCTTTGGCAAGGATCCCGCACGTGGTCAATCTGAAAAAGAATATGAAGCACTTAAGAAAGAAAAATTGGAAGAAAAGCGAACAGTAAAATTTGCTGATTATGGACGAATTCTCTCAAATAAAACCTTTATGCTAATTGTTGCTCAAGGTGTTGCTGGGTCTATTCCTTGGAATTCCATACTCTTTATGATCTTATGGTTACAAACAATGGGTGTGGATGCCTTTATGGCGGGTATAGCTTTTGCTGTGGTTGCTATTGGTGCTGCTTTTGGAAATCTTTTTGGTGGATTCATCGGTGATAGAGCAGCGAAGTGGAATTCAAATAAAGGAAGAATTCTAATGGCGCAAATATCTGTCTTTTCAGGTATACCAATGATGTTCATCCTTTTCTTGATAATACCTAATTATCTTATCATCCCCAATTATCTTGCACTAGATTTAGGCTTACCTAATAAGCTACTTTTTCTATTTATAGGAGTAGGTATTCTCACAGGATTTATGATCAGCTGGAGTGCACCAGCAACTAATAATCCTATCTTTAGTGAATTATTTGAACCTGAAATTCGAGGAACTGCTTTTTCTGTGGATCGTTTATTTGAAGGAAGTATTGCTGCAACGGGAACACTAATTGTAGGATTACTGGCTGACCATGTTTTTGGTTATGATAAAGCGCTAAATATTACTCCTGCTGGTGTGGTAAATAACGTTCAAGCATTAGGTTATGCCATGCTGATTGCTACTGTTGTACCTTGGACTATTTGTCTTATTTGTTATACTTTTGTTTACTTAACCTATCCAAAAGACAGAGAAATAGCTAAACAAAAAATGCTTGATAGATTGTCAAAGATTCATAAAAAGGAAACAACAGCTGATATTACAAATTCTGGAAAATTAGAAGATGACTCTGACGAAATAAAAGGAGGTTAATTACTTGACAGAAAATGTTAGTATAATTCTTCATTGGAATACTGATTATGCAGAAATACCAAGAAAAGAACTTCCTACTGTTGTCAAACTCTCCTACGAACCAATGGTTAGTGCAATCGAGAATTGGCGTAATGGAACTATTTGTTTCAATATCACAGGTCATACGATCGAATATTTAATAAAAAATAATCCTGAGCTAATTGATAGAATTAAAGCTCTTGTGAAAGATAATATTGTTGAGATGCTTGGGTGTGGTTATAGTCACCCAATTCTCCCTCTGCTTCCTCGTGAGCGAGTAAAAATCCAGCTAGAGGACCATATAAATTATATCAATAAGATATTTGGTAAAAAACCTAAAGGTATATGGCCTCCAGAATTAGCTGTAAGTCCTTCTGTATTATCTCAAATAAAAAATCTAGGTATCGAATGGGCTGCAGTTGATTATGAACACTTTTCATTAGCCCAACACTTTGGCAACGATAGGAATCCTTTCGAGTGTCGAAATCAAACACTCACTGAAGAAGTAGTGGATGCCTTTTGGGCTAAAGGATTGAGAAAATTATTCAGTTATCTTCATGCAAAAAAATCTATGGAAATAGCTAATGCTGAACAAATCGACCCGTTGCAAAGAGCGATTCTAAGTGATACTGAAACAATGAAGATTTATCTTTCTGCAGTAAGTTGGACATATTCTACCCAATTTGCTGTTGGTGGTAATGTGCCTATCTATAATGCTAAAACTCATTTGAAATCTATTCTTAAGGTCAAAACGAAAATTCTACCTTTATATGCTAGCGATATAGAATTTTTTGGTTATAGAGGTATGGGACCTACGCCAGCTGCTCCTAAAACATTGATTGATTTTCTTCAGAAATTAAAAGAAAATAACATTGCAACTACTTCTCCAACACAAATACCTAATGAAGATTGGCATGTTGAACCAAAATATATTTGCACTGGTGCTTGGTCGCCTGACAAATCATTCCGAATTTGGACTGATAGCGAGGATAATAAGGAATTCCTAAGAAGAGCTGATGAAATCTATGCACAACTTCGTATTCGAGGTTGGTCAAAGGAATTACTAACAAAACTTGAACCCTTTTTGAGGATTATGGAGAACAGCGATCCCCGTGGGTGGGCACCTTTACCTGAACGTAAAAAAGAAGCTTATGAAGCAATGAATACTATTTTTGGTATTCTTGAGAAGAAATGAACTTTTAAAAAATGAATTTGAGTGATTTGAAGGAATAGGGAAGGTTCCTTCAAACCACTTCAATATTGCACATTCCCAGTTATACTTCCGGTAGAAGTACTCATATGGAATGAATACTGACTGCTTTTAAGAGCAAAATCTGGTGATATATAATAATCGTGTCCATTTGGTAGGTCAACACTACCGGTACTTGTTGCTCCTTCCATTTCAATACCTATTGATGCTGTAATATGACAATCGACTCCAATGCTTCCAGTAGATGTCTCCAATGTAAAGTCCATTGTAATATTTTTTATAGGAATGACTGTTTGTTCAAAAGTAAGATAGATTGAACCTGTTGATGTTGAGACTTCCCACTCAATATCATTTGAATACATGATGTTTGTATATTCAATATCAATAGAACCTGTAGAAGTATAAATGTCTATTATTGAACAGTTCAAATATGTAAAAGTACCTAGGTCGACATCAATTGATCCTGTAGATGTTGCTAATTCTAATGCAGTTAAGCTTGAATTTGTTGAACTACTTAAATCAAAATCTATTGAACCCGTGCTTGTTTCTAGGATTACATCTCCTATTGTTAGATTGAACATATCTTCAGCTATAAAATCAATTGAACCTGTTGAGGAGGCGAATTCTAAATTGGCTATTACTACATTATCATAATTTTCTGCATAACAGTCAATGCTTCCTGTATCGCTTTCAACATTAAAATCAACAATTGCTTGGGGATTAATATAAATTTCAATTTCATGACTAATTGATTTCATATTCAAGAAACTACTTGAAGGATTCTGGAAGTTAAATGTTATAACAGTAGTATTTCCTACTATTTCATGATTAAAATTAACAGCATTATCAAGTGAGGCTCTCAATCCGCCTTTAACTGTTATTACTGATTCAAATAGATTAGTTAGAGTATCATCATAATAAATAGAAATTGAGCCTATATCGTTATTTACATTCAAATCAACTGCTGTACCCACAGTCATTGGTACCTCATAAGTAAATGTCCCTAATTCGGTTTTAATTGATGAGATAGTTGTTAATGTAATAACGGGAATAATTATTATTGCTAGAATTATTGGGATAGCTATAAGTCCCTTTCTTTTGGGTCTTGTTTTTACTTCTTTTTCTTTTGGTCTACTATATACCTTCGTTTCCCCTTGCATATCTTCTGAATAAGAGGATCTTAAAGGTTCACTATATAATTTCTTTTGTTCTATTTTCGCACCACAAGATATACAGAAGCTACCATCGTTTGTTACTTCTGCTCCGCAACTTTCACAATATTGTTTTACCAAATTTTATCACCCATAGTTATTTAGTTACCACCGTAGTGGTAAATATAATAGGTTCATTTGACTATTTAAACAGTTATATTGAAAAAGAATAGTAAAGAGAAGGATAGTTCAAATAAAATCAGCAAAAGTTTGACATGTTTTACAAGTATATTGCGGAGTTAAACCAACAATTGAGGTATGGTAACCACTACGTCGAACTAAAAGTTCATTGCATTTTTTGCAATGGGTATCACTACCTATATCATCATGAATATTTCCTAAATAAACATAATATAAGCCAGCTTTTTGAGCCATTTCGTAGGCTTTAAGAAGGGTCTTCACTGGTGTTGGAGGAATATCTAATTTATAATTGGGAAAATATCTTGAGAAATGTAATGGTATCTCTGGTCCTAATTCATTCAGAACAAAATTGATTATTTCAAGTAATTGTTTATCAGAATCATTTTTTCCGGGTATTAGTAGTGTAGTCAATTCTAGATGAACCTTTTTTTCGTGCATCATTTTACATGTTCGTAAAACAGCTTCTTGATGTGAAACCTTACACAAGTCCTTATAGAACGCCTTATCACCCTTAAGATCAACATTTGCGGCATCAATATATGGGAGTAGTTCTCTTAATGGTTCTTCCTCAATATAACCATTAGTAACCAAGATATTCTTTATCCCTTTTGCTTTCACTAATTTCGCAGTATCATAAACCCATTCATACCAAACAAATGGTTCGTTATAAGTATATGCTACACTAGCACAACTTGAATGTACTGCTTCTTGAGTTGCCTGTTCGGGAGTTAATTTTTTCAAGCCATAGGTCTCTTCAGGTTCTGCTCGTGAGATATGCCAATTCTGACAGAATTGACAAAAAAGATTACAACCAATTGTACCAAAACTATAAGCATATGACCTAGGTTTAAAATGATATAGAGGTTTTTTCTCTATAGGATCTCTTGAACCTGAAGTTGCTAAACCATAATTTAAGCTATACAGTTTCCCATTAACATTTATTCTTACATTACAACGTCCTTTTTCTCCAGATTTTATTTTGCAAAGATTTGGACATAATATACATTTTAAACTGGAAGCTTCAAGTGGTTGATAGTATTTCGCTTCTTGCAGCTTTTGCATAATTTGTACTCCTCATTATATCAAAGCTACTTTTGTATTAATTAGTTAAACGGTCAAAAAGAAAAATAGTAAAAGAAGAAAGAAAAGAAAAAAAAGTAATTATTCTATCTTCCGAACTTACTTTGAAGGTGATTGCTTCTCATTCCTTGGTTTAAGAAATCTTTTTGCTTCTGACTTTAATTTTTCTTCAAGTTCCATTTCGTAAGATGTTATTCCTGATTTGAATTTCTCTATTATTCCAGTTTCATCTTTTACTAGGGCTGATTCAAGAACTTCCCAGAATCGTGCAACAGGAATTATGTTTACTTTTCCAAGTTGCTCATCGTCTAAAACAATATCACTAAAGTTTCCTAAAGGAACAATAACTGTTTTTATGCCAGCTTCTATTGCTGCTTCTACTTTGAAAGTTGCACCGCCTATTGGTAAAACTTCTCCTCGAACAGATAATGAACCAGTCATAGCAACATCTTGTCGAATTGGGATATTTGTTAGAGCAGAAACAACAGCAGTAGCAATTGATACACTTGCACTATCGCCTTCAACACCTTCATATGATTGTAAAAATTGCACATGAACATCGTGTCGTGAGATATCAATACCTGTATACTTCTTGATGATTGCACTAACATTTAATACGGATTCTTGAGCAATATCACCCAATTTACCAGTAGCAATGATCTTTCCTTCTTGGTTACTAAGTGCGGGAGTTACTTCTGCTTCTACATTCATAACAATACCGCTTCGTTCACCAAGAACAGCTAAAGCATTAACTCTACCAACTAATGCCCCTTCATTTAGGATGATTTGATAAGCACGTCTATTTTCAATGTATTTTTCAGCTATTTGCTGTTCTAATGGACCTGCGAGTGATTTTGCATTAATAACATGTTCCATTTTAGTTACAGATGAACCTAATTCTCGAGCGATATCACCAGCAGCTCGGATTAAACCACCCATTTCTCTAAACATTAGTGTAAGACTATTTTTCTTACTTGCACGTCGACGAAATTCTCGTATGATCTCTTCTACAGCTTCTTTTGAAAAGTGTGGTATGCGTCCATCCTTTGATACTTCTTGAGCAACAAATCGAACGATTTTATTTCTGTTTTCAAGTGTATCAGGCATTACTAAATCCATGTAAATTTCATACCCATATCCACGAATCCTTGAACGTAAAGCAGGATGCATATTCTCCATTGTTGGAAGATTTCCTGCAGCAATGAGAATAAAATCACAAGGAACAGGTTCTGTTCGAACCATAGCACCACTACTGAGCTCACTTTGACCGGTAATTTGGAATTCTTTTTCTTGCATAGCAGTTAATAATTGTTGTTGTGTTCGCATTGCTAAAGTACCAATTTCATCACAAAAGAGTACTCCTTTGTGTGATTTATGAATTAATCCTGATTCCACACGTTCATGGGCAGGTGTTCCTAACCCACCAGATTGGAAAGGATCATGACGAACATCGCCCAATAATGCACCTGCATGTGCACCTGTTGCATCATTGAATGGTGCATGGGTTTGTTGACTAGTATCAACTAGTAACTTCGGTACAAGATTTTCAGAGCGACTCCGAAGTTGGCCCATAACTAAAAACGAAAAGAATGATACAAAAGTACCAAGAAGTATTAATATTGGTCGAAAATCAGCATTATCCAATTTAGCAAAAATAACATAGAGCATTATTGCTAGAGGAATGATCAAACTGAAAATCATTCGTAAGTTTTGTCCTTTTGCTGATTTTTCCATATATCTATCGATGATCCTTCTACCTTCACCTGATCCAATAGTAACGATCTTTGGGGTATTTGGATCCTTTCGATTTGGAACACAAAGAATATCCTCTAAATCTTCTCTTGGGAGAAGTTCAGCCATAGCTGCACCTAACATGCTTTTACCAGTGCCAGGCTCACCTATGAGAAGTACATTCCTTCTTTGAATTGCAGCTTTCTTAACTAAATCAACAGCTCTCTTTTGTCCTAGTACTTGGTCAATAAGTCTTGTGGGTACAGGTATTTCAGCAGTTGTTTTAATGTTAACATCAATTAATGGTTCCATCTCATCTGCTTTGGTGCCAAATTTTTTTGCTTTACTGTCGCTCATATTAATCTCTCAGCAAATATAGTTTAATTGATTAAACGGAAATTTTCCATATGTAAAGAACATCTTTCTATATCTACTAATTCTTACATAAATATATAACCGATTTTTCTTTTAAAGACTAACAATTACTTTGATTATTTCCATTTGTTACAACGGTATCTACATCACTCTATAATTAAAAACTTGACTAAAATAATGAATTTTCATAGATTTTAAGCCTTTTCGCACAAAAATTACAGTCTCAGTCTTAAAATAATTACAACCTTATGTAAACTTTTTAAGTTGATATATATCAATATATATTATGAGCTAAAATGCTCTGGATTATGATTTAACCTAAATTAAATTAGGTGGTGTAAACTATTAAGATAAAATCAATAGCTCTTGTAGGGATAATAGTTTCATTATTTGTTGTAGGCAGCTTCGCAGTCCAACCAGCAAGTACTGATTCAATTGACCCCTTCTTTACATTAGTAGCTAAAACAAATGGTGGAGGTACAAGACCTGATTACCTTAACTTCTTAAGACAACATTTAGCAAGAATTGGTATAGAGGTTAATGTTATCATTCAAGACTGGCCCACATTTGTTGGAGAATTGATCGCCTTTAGAGATTTCGATATTTGTTATGTCGGTCTCCAAGGAGGCGGTGCGGACCCAGACTTTACTGGTGTCTATGACGAAAACGGCTCACTCAACTTGTTCGGGTACGATACCAGCATGGACTGGGATGATGACCTTAATACCGGACTTAATGAATGGTACATGAAGCAAGGTACTCTTATTATGCCTCCTGACTCAGAAGAACGTGTACAACACTACTGGGATTGGGAACAATATATGATGGATAAAATTAATCCACTCTTACCAACTTTTGCTCCAAAAGGTTATAGTTCTCAATGGTCAAACCTTAAAGGTTATAACTATACTGACGGAATCCTCCAATCTTGGGGTAAAATGTACTATGATGGTTCTCACACAGGACAATTAAGCACAAATGAATTAGTCATAACTGATGCAGCCTGGTCTGATTTGAACCCCTTGTTCCAAGATGATACTTCATCATCAAGAATTAGTAATGCTGTTTTAGATCCACTTATCTGGTATGATGCTGATTTAACTGCTTGGCCACATTTGGCTAAAAGTTATACCTATTTAAATGATACAACGATCGAAATTAAAGTTCGTGAAGGCATTAAATGGGCTCCAGGTCCAGATGCAATGACCGGTTATGAATTAGACATCAAAGATGTTTACTTTACCCTTTATGCATGGAAGACTGTTTCAAATGATGTCCACATTTGGGACTGGGTCGAAGATATGGAAATTGTCGATCAATATACCATGAAGATCTATGTTGATGCAGATAGTTCCACTCCAGGTAATCAAGCGTTTGCTCCTTCATTACCACAATTATCTACCAACATTTTACCAGAACATTACTTGAACCAAACTCAAGAAGGTGATGGTGTTACCCCAGATGTAAATCATCCATCCTGGAATACCTTTACAACCAACGCTTTTGGTACAGGTTTGTTTGAAATCGCTGACTTTACAGATGGTGTTGAAACATCTCTTACAGTTAATACTGAATGTTGGAAACTAGATACTGCAATCACCAGTGATGAAGCTTTAGATTTTGAAAGACGATTTGGTGATTTTTCAGGTGGTTTAACCCAATACAGAATCAGAATTATTCCTGATAGACAAACAGCTATTCTCGAATTTAAAGCAGGTAAAACTGATATTGAAATAGTAACTGACTTCCCAGACACAAGAGATGAAATGTTGACTGATCCAGACTTCACAATCCAATCTGATACAACATTCGCATATGGTTTCTATGGTTACAACATGCGAGAATCTAGACCACAAGTTGGTGATAGAACCCTTAGCACAATCGATCCAACATATACCAACGGTTTAGCCCTCAGAAAAGCTATGTCATATGCAGTAGATAGACAAGAAATTAATGATGTTGTACACAAAGGTGAATGGACATTGACCGACTGGCCTATTTATCCAAAGATGGGTATTTGGTGTAATCCTAACATCATTAGATACAACTTCAATCTCGACAAAGCACGAGAATTCATGGCAATAGCTGGATTTGGATCATATACTCCTCCAGTTCCTGGATTCACATTATTGGTTACCCTCTCTTCAATTATGTTAGTTGCTACTGTAGCAGGCTTAATCATCAAAAAGAAGAAATAAGTAATCAAACTGTTAAATTTAATTAATAGCGGGGATCATTCCCTGCTTTTTCTCTTCTTTTTTATAAACCTAAAATTAAAAAAAATGAAATCTTTTTAATATTCAATGATTTATTGTTTTTTAGAGAAAACTTTCTATTAACAATTAGGATAGGATGTGAGAGTTATTATTAAAATAACTAATAATAAAAAAATGGTTATTTTTGGAGTTATTTTAACAGTTTTTATAGTAAATATTGTATCAATTCAACCTTTAGAGACTAATGGTATAGATCCATTATTTACCTTAGTTTTTAAAACAAATGGTGGAGGTCAAAGACCTGATTATGGTAATATGCTCAAACAATATTTGGCAAGAATTGGTATAGATGTTAATGTTATCATTCAAGACTGGCCCACATTTATTGGAGAATTGATCGCCTTTAGAGATTTTGACATTTGTTATGTCGGATTCTCAGGAGGCGGTGCGGACCCGGACTTTACTGGTGTTTATGATGAAAACGGTTCACTCAACTTGTTTGGGTATGATACAAGCATGGACTGGGATGATGAACTTAATACAGGTATCAATGAGTGGTACATGAAGCAAGGTACACAAATCATGCCTCCTAATTCCCAAGAACGCATTCAACATTATTGGAATTGGGAGCAATATCTAATGGACAAAATCTGTCCAATGTTACCTATGGTTTCTCCCAGAGATTACTACGCAATATGGAGTGAGCTAGAAGGATATAATTGCTCAAAAGGAGTTTTACAATCTTGGGGGGATATGTACTGGACTGATTCACATAAGGGCCAGCATGACACTAATGAATTAGTTTTGGCTGACAATGCTTGGATGGATTTAAATCCCCTATTTCAAGACGACACCGCTTCAGCTTTTATTAGCAGTGCATGTATGGATCCATTATTATGGTATGATTCTGATGGTAGTGTTTGGCCTCATTTAGCTAAGAGTTTTACCTTCATTAATGATACTACTCTTGAAATTGTAGCACGAGAAGGTATAAAATGGGCTGACGATTTTGAGGGAAATTTCACTAACGAATATTTCGATATCAGGGATGTTTATTTTACAATCTATGGTTGGCTGTATACACATGGTGATACCCAAACATTGGATTGGATTGAAGATATGGAGATTATTGATGATATGACAATGAGGTTTTATATTGACGGAGACGATACAACACCCGAAAATGAACCTTATACGCCATGTTTAGAATCATTAGCTATGAAAATTTCGCCAGAACATTATTTGAACCAAACTCAAGAAATTAATGGAGTTACTCCTGACATTGGTCACCCATCATGGAATATCTTTGCTACTCATTGTTTTGGTACAGGATTATTCCAAATTGATAGTTTCTCTTTGGGAGAAGAAACAATATTAGAGGTTCGACCTGACAGCTGGTGGGTAAACGATAGTATCACCTCTGATCCTGATTTAGATTGGGAAAGACGTTTTGGAGACTTTACAAATTATCTGGATCAATTACGTGTAAGTATAATCCCTATTGAAGAAGAAGCTTTAAGTGAATTAAAAGCTGGTTATGTTGACCTCAGAGCTATTAGTAATTCACCTGTTGTTGTTCAAGAATATTCAACTAATCCAGATTTTGCTGTTCAAAATGATAGCACCTATGCTTTAGGCTTTTATGCATTCAATATGCGTGAAACAAGACCTGTGATAGGTAATAGAGAACCATATTATAATGATCATTCAATGTCTAAAGGACTAAGAGTTAGGAAAGCTATTTGTTATGCAATAAATAAAAATGAAGTCAATAGGATTATCAATGGTGATGGATGCGATGTTGTCTATTGGCCTATTTATCATAAAATGAGTATTTGGTGTAACCCCAATATCATTAGATATGATTTTGATATTGATAAAGCTAGAGAATATATGGAATATAATTATCCAGATTGTTGCTCAACAATACCAGGTTTAACTTCAATAATATCTATAATCTCCTTAACTTTTATTGCTGCAATAATAACAATCAATTATGAAAGGAAGAAACAATGAAATTAAAGCTGGATAATTTCCAGCTATTTTTAATCTTTTTCCAGTTAATTTTAATAGATGTTCAGCTAGCTGATTGTAAATAATGAACTTCATTAGAAGGTATTTATTATGTTATCAAAAAATTATCATTATAAGTTCTTCATTCTTTTTTTGGTCGTAATTATCCTATCAAATGGTCAAACAATTAAGTCAATTGTAGATTTCAAAGTAAATGTTGAAGTTCAAATAAATGAAAATACTGTTGTATTAAATACTCTTGAATATCATGTAGTTACAATTAATGCTACAGAAGGAGAAGCTCTCAGTGGTTTTTGGGAAGTCTCACCTGCAGATATATTTTCTCCACCTTTTCTTGTTTTTATTGTTGATAGTAATAATTTAGCTATCTGGGAATCAAGTACTAATCTTACACAAGCAATTAATCGCATACCTTCAAGTGAAATTCTTTATCTTTATGATCCTTATTTTAGAATAGATGATATTATAGGAGATAATTATCGTAGTGCAAATATTAATGTAAAAGTACCAAAGACTGGCTTATGGCATTTGGTTTTATTTGCAGGTACAAGTCTACTACCTTTAACATTTAGTTGGGATATCGATGTCATTGAAGGAAAGCTACTTGATATTATTTTATATAGCTTTTTCGGTTTTTTCACCATTGTTGGTATGACTATTTTTATTATTAAAATATTCAAAGATAGAAAACTTTCCCCTGAAAAAGAATTGGCGATGATTATAAGAGATCAATCTCAAATTAAAAAGAAAGAACTTGAAGGATTAGGTTCATTAGAAGAAGCGAACGAAGAATATATTGATAATTAAAACCTAGTAATAATCTAAGTGAATAAATAGTGTCCAGCAATCTAAATATGGCTAGCTCTCCTTCCGAGATCAATCGTAATCTTTGTCAACGATGTCAAGGTTTTAGAAAATTATGCGGCCATTTAGCTTGTCCTATACTTATTAAAGCTAAATCAATTGCTGAAATACAAAAAACATTTCTAAAAACAGATTTCTTTGGTGCTTCTCCACCAGGATTCTTTGTGGGTGAATTTGGGTATCCAAAAGTAACGATTGGTCCTTTGGTACCACCAATTTCTTCAGAAGATACTTCTATTTATGACGCTGAAGAAATGTGGATCTTTAAATCAATGGATGAAATCATTGGTTATAGAACCTCGCTTGTCAGAGGTAAAAAAGAAATCAGTGTCAAAAAAGCCAAAGAACCTGGCGATATTCTGCTTGAGACTACTCAAGAATTGGTTATGGCTAGTAAACCGGTAGATACCGAAATGTCATTTATTAAGCGTCCTAAATTAGATATTAATTTCTCACCTCGAGTAGCTCCATCAGGACCATCAGGTATAATCAAACAAGCAAAATTAACAGAAAATCCAAAAATTCCTCGAGTGGTGGATAAAATTGTTAGTGATAGTGATCTAAAAGCAATAGATGGTGTTCTCAAACTTCATGATGATAAGATAAATCAAAGACATATTACGCGGTTACTTTCTGCAGGTTTATTTGGAGTAAAGAAAAATCGTCGTTTAGTTCCCACAACTTGGTCAATTACTGCTGTTGATGATATTCTTGGCAAGAATTATTGGAAAGGCATTTTGAGCAATCAATGGATCAATGAAGTTCGTATTTTCAGTTATAAAGCATTAGGAAATTTGGTTGCCATTTTTCTTTATCCCTCAGCTTGGATGTTTGAAGCATTTGAATATTGGTTCATTGGTTCTGGAGACGATATGGCTATTGATTGGGAAACCTGGAAAGGAAGAAAAACTTATGCAAGTGATGTTGCAGGTGCTTATTACTGTACGAAACTTCAAGTTTTGGAATACCTTGATTATATACAACGTCAAGCAGGCTGTTTTCTATTTATGGAAGTTGATAAAGAATGGATTCCATGTGGCGTATGGCGATTTAGAGAAATAGCGAAAGAAGCCTTAAAGCAAAGACCAATTATCGCACCAACAATGGAGAAAGGATTTGAGGAACTCAAAAAGATAGTAAAATATCCATTAGAAAAATATCTTGCTAGAAGTAATACTTACAAATTAATTAAAACTCAGCGAACCCTTGAAGACTTTTTCCCCAAAGATATTCATGGGTAAAAAAAAATAAAAAATAAGAGGAGAAGAATTATTTCTTCCTCTTTTTAACCATTCTATAAGCATTGGCTTGTATACGATCACCTGCACGAGATGCACCCGATGCTTCTTCTTTTATAACATCATCAATTTCTTCCATCTCTTCTGCGAGATAGGCTTGAGCATCTGCTGCTTTTGGTGCTACTCTTGCTAGTGTTGATTGCATATCCTTCATCATTTCTTTGCTTTTCTTACGATCTTCTTGCATCACTTGTGCTGCACGTTGAACAGTATATCCAGCAATAAGATCTGCGTCAAGGTCCTTCTCTATTTCTTCTTTTATTTCAGAAACTGTAAGCTCTTTCTCAATAACACGAATTCGCTCATTATCATTTTCATCTTTATAGCGAACTTGTACTTGAACAGGAACTTTTTCACGATCCTTCATTTCTTTCTTTGGTTTGAATTCAAAAGAAATCGATCGTGATTTTGTTAATCCTCCAAGTGAGATATCTTCTCCTGATTTAATGTTGTCTGCTCTTGCTCCAGCACCACTAAGGTTTGATAATTCAATTCCCTTGGGAACGACTACTTTGATTCGAGCATTTCGACCAATAATTTCGTCTCCAGAAATCAATGAGAAACTATCCTGTAATTCTGAAAGATCGACATAGAAAAGATCACCACCAGTTATTTCTGGAAGCTGAGCAAGAGATTTCAATTCAAGAGAACCTTCTCCAGCTATGCCTACTATGTCTAATACAATACCGTTCTTTTTAAGTTCTTCAGCAATCATTCGGTAGAATTGCTTCCCTTCAGGACTTGCTCCTGATAGACTACCAATACCTACATTAGCCATCCCATCAGTTAAAAGCAATATTCTTCCTGTTCCTGTTGCTATAGACATAATTCTAGCAGCTACTACAGCAGGACCTAGAGCGGTAGAATTCATATCACGCATTTTTTGGATGGTTTTTTGCCAATCTTTTGCTGTTGTTTTGATTGTCATATTGGGTAATTGTTTTCTAACCCAACTATTATCAGCGACTTTCTTCTCTATTTCTTTAACATCATAGAGAATATCACCGCTCAATGTTTCAACTACTTCCCCTTCTGGAGAGTAAATATAGAGATTACTTTCAAAAGCAACTACGCCAAAGATAGCATCTGCTTTTGATTTTGAATAAGCCTTAACAGTTGAAATAAGACTTTGCTTAACACCCTCTAGTTTAGCTCCAGCCATCGAACCAGAAATATCAAGTGCAGCTATTAGGGAATTACCTTTCTGAATTCCTTCTCCAAAAGCGGGTTTAATTTTATCAGGGGGAATAAGCCAACCCAAATAAGCATTGATATTTGTTGGTAAATCTTTTGGATCTATTACATTAAGTGATCCACAGAAAAGGCAGTTAAAAAAAGTGCCAATTTTTGCGTTCGTCTGAATTGTTTGAATGTCAGTGATAATAGCTCCACAATTAGAGCATATTATTGGTTTCCCCTTAATATCTGGTTTAGTATCTTCAAATTCACTGAAAGATAACTCACCGATTAAGGGAATATCTTCTAAGAGCTTCTCGGTGGCGGGTATTTTATCGCCTGTTGAGAATTTCATACCATGTGTCATTTTATGTCACGAGACAGTTTAGCGATTTTCACAAATATAAAGCTATGTAAATTGGAATTTGTTTGAGAAAAGAATATTTTTAGTGAAAATTCTTTTAGATGAATTATAAGCCTGGTTTTATTTCACCTAAAATTCGGAGAAATCGGGTAATGATTTTTTTAATTGATTCTTTTCTGTCGTCATCTGTTAGGGATTCATTTTTTGATAATTGAAGAAGATCTTTAAATCCATCTTTGAAAAAAATCCTTGAAGCAATAGAACCTGTAATATTAAGTAATCTTGAACGAATGGTTTGAATAATTTCATATGTCTTCATAGTAAGTATACCTTGCTCTCTTTTTAATGCATAAAGCTCTTTTCCTACTTCTTGACTTATTATTTCTTGCTGGTTTAATTTTTCAGTGATTGTTTCTTCTGACCATTCAAGAATTTCTTCATTAAAAGAATTAGAAGCATCAAGTAATAATTTATTAAATTTTGTAGTATAAGGTATAATTATTTGATGATGATTTTTTGTTAAATTAATTATTTTTACAGGTTTGCTTGGGATATCTACTTGAGTTTTGATTTTTGCTAAAGGATCTCGAAATGATTTTTGTTTCTCATCTTCAGGTAAAAAATTATCTTTTAAGTTTTGATCAGTTTCTTGTTCCCTTTGCAGCAGAAATCTAGTTCTGTAATAATCTAATTGTTCTTCCCAACTTTCTGTTTCAATGAATGTTATTGATTCTACAAAACTTTTGATTTTTGATGATAATTCAAAAAGAGGTGTTGTTTCTATTTCCTCCTTAAAGCTTAGAAATTTGAACACCAGATTTTCACGCTCTTCTATCAGAAGGTCGAGCTTTTCTCTCAGAAAGCTTAAAGCATCCCCTGTTGTAGAATCCGTTTCCCTTAAACTATAAACCACTTCCTTAGTTTCTGTTAGCTGTAATTGTCTATTTTCAGTGGTCTGCTGTTCTTTCAAGTAATTTATTTTAACTTCATATCCAGAACAAGCTGTTGAAATGTAAATCATTAATTTATCAAAACATTCTTCTGATAGAGGAAAAGATTCCTCTATATGTGTTTGACAATCATTAAGAATTTTCTCTATCTTTGGTGTTAAAACTAATTTCACATGAGGGATATCTTTTGGGGAACTTTTCTTATTGGATTTTTTGAACAAATTGAAACAACACCATAGAGCAAATTATTCTTCATTTTGTATCGGATTTTGCTTTTTTTGTTTCGTTTGAATTCTCATTGTAAAATAGCTGCCAATCCCTACTAGAATTATTAGGATTGGTAATAATATTATTGTTATTAAAGCGCCTTCCTCTTTATTAATAACTTCTTTAATTAAATTCCAAATAAAAATACCAAAAAGGCTTGTTGACAATATGAAACCAAAGAAAGGTATAATGAATTTTGCTTTGATATTTTTCCTTAGAATCAAACTTGATAAAGTCATTAAAGAAAATAATAATAGAAATATGGAACTAGCTAATTTTGCTATTTGTTCCAAGTTTAATGTTAATGTCATAACTAATATTATACCACTTATTAAGAGAATACTAATATAGGGTACACGACCTTTTTTGGAAACTTTGCTGAAGAATGTTGGGAAAACTTTTTCTCGAGCCATAACATAAGCTAATCTTGATGAACCGTATAATGAAGCATTAAATGCACTTGCAGTTGAAAAGAGAGCCCCTATAGTAATAAGAATAAAACCTGCAATGCCTAGAATAGGTTGAGCAGCATACGCTAAAGCATATTCAGCTTTACTGGGATCGTCAACAAATACTTTATAGGATGTTCCTCCCAAAGTTGTAAATGCTACTAACAAATAGATAATTGAAGCAATGATTATAGTGGTGTAAATAGAACGGGGAATATTTTTCTCGGGATTTTGAATTTCCTCTGAAGCATTAGGAATAAGTTCCATACCTTCAAAGGCAACAAAAAGGATAGAAGTACCTACCACAGCTAAAGCTAATCCCTGTATAATATTATCAGTTGGTTCTCCATCAAAACCAATAAAAAAATCACTTAGATTCTCTTTAGCACCCCTTATAGCAGCAGGTATTGTTATAGCTATAAAAGTCAAAAGTATAATCAATTTTGCTAAGACAATAATATTCTGAGATTTCCCTGTTTCCTTTACTCCTTTCAAATTAACCAATGTGGAAAGACCTATTATTAATGTTGAAAAAATTGAAAAGATTAATCTAATCCAACCATTTTCTACAAGATCACTAGGTGTGATAATATCTATCAAATGGGCAAAATAAATCCCAAAAGTATAAGCATAAAGTGAACATGAAGCTAAATAACCGATCCATAACAACCATCCAAATATACCCCCAAATTTATCACCATAAGCGGCTTTAGCAAAGGTATAACTACCACCAGCTGATTGATATTTTACAGATAATTTTGCATAAGAATAACCAAATAAAATCCCTAAAATACCTCCAAAAAGAAAGGAAAGAATTGCTGCAGGACCAGCAAAACCGATAACTATACCCAAAACACTAAAAACACCGCCCCCTATAGTTCCTCCAAGACCTATACTTAGAGCTTCCTTAAATCCTAATTCTCGTGAAAGTTCTCTTTCGGTAATAATTCCTATAGTAACTGATTCGTGTGAATGGTTATTGTTGTCAACTTTATCGATCGACTTCTTTACAAGTTGAATTTCTTCTTTATTCACACCTTTGATTTCATCCATTACTATAACCTTCATGAAAACTAATTTTATATTTTGTATCCTTTTTATGATTTCCTAGATTCATCTTAAAAACTTACGCTTCATTCAGAATGTACTTAGGTATCTGAAATTTCTACTCTAACATATTTCCTTATGAAAAATCACCATTACTGGGCATTCACTTTTATTATAGATTTCATTGGTATCTGTACCAAATAATCCAAAGAACTTTCTTGGAACATAAGGAACACCCATGATAGCTAAATCAGCTTGTTCCTTATTAAGAAATTGACTAATAGATCGACCAACGTCTCGACCTACTATTACCTTAGTTTTCATTGGAAACATAAGCATGGTAGTGTACATTCCAGCTTGCTTTACGAATTTCTTTTCTTCTTGTTGGAAGATCTTATTATCACTATTCAATATTGGAACTGTTTCAGGAATAATAATGCTATGAAGGAGAGTTATATCAGCATCTCGAGATTCTCCAGTATTTGCTATAGCAATTGCTAATTGAACTGCTGAAATTTCACAATTGTTTTGTGCTCCAATAGGAACAACTATTTTCCTAGGTGAAATATTTGATCCATAAGTTACCCAATCTTTTATTGGTGACCTAATGATCATAACAGAATGAGGGCTTTTTCGAGCAACCTTTTCAGCAATACTACCAGACAAGCGCTGGAATAATCCCTTTCGTCTACTCATCATTATGGTTAATTTTGGGGATAGATCGTTAATTTCCTTGAGAATGATAGAATCAGGAGTAGACCATTTAGATGCTTCAATAATATTGACTTCTAGATTTACCTTTAATTTCTGAGCACGTTCTTTTATTCTCTCAATTTTTTTTTGAAAATAATCTTCTACTTTTGTAGATTTGCTTACTATATGCAAAATGTATAAATGAATTCCAAAATATTCTGCGGTAGTAAGTGCTACAAAAACAGCATCCCGTTCAGAGGGATATCCCATTAAAGGCAGCAGTATTTTGTCACCTGGACCGCCAAATAAGCCTGCGTCTAAATCAATACTATCTAGTGTCATATTTTGTTTTAGATCTCCTTAATTAC
Source organism: Bathyarchaeia archaeon (assembly GCA_035528035.1). GTDB lineage: Archaea > Asgardarchaeota > Heimdallarchaeia > JABLTI01 > JABLTI01 > JABLTI01. The sequence goes on along the minus strand of DATKZI010000058.1, from coordinate 40,025 downwards.
TGATTTATATGAACGTTCTTTAACTTTTAGTAGTTGTAAATTAATGACAATACTAGCAAATATATTTACCTCATAAACAAATATCTTTCATGCAAAAAAAATCCTCAAAGCAAAGGTTTTTTATTGCTTGCACGAAAAGGAGAAATCATTCTAAGTTTGAGAGACATTAGAATAGTACAGGAAGGCTTAACAGTTGGCAGAAGTAGCTCCACGATCAGGATTTGATTACCTATTCAAAACGATAGTTGTAGGTGACGGAGCAGTTGGAAAAACAGCAATTACTTATCGATATGCTACTGATAAGTTCCAAGAAAATTATAAAATGACTATTGGTGTCGATTTTACAATTAAACAATTAATCATTAACGATAAACGAATTAAATGTCAAATTTGGGATACCGGAGGACAGGAACGATTCTCAAAAATCCGACCATTATATTATCGAGGTTCACTTGGTGGATTGGTAGTTTTCGATGTCACCAAAAGAGATTCTTTTGAAAATTTGGATAAATGGTTAGGTGAAGCATTAACAAATTGTAAAGATATCCCATTAATTATTGTAGGAAATAAAATTGATTTAGAAAATAGAGTTGTTACTGCTAAAGAAGCAAGAAGCTATGCATTAAGTAAATCCAAAAAGGTAGGGTATAAAATACCTTATCTTGAAACTTCTGCAAAAACTGGTGAGACAATAAAGAAGGTTTTTGATACATTAATTAAAACAATGGTTTTACAAGCAGAAGGTTCAATGCTAGAGAAAGAAAAGAAAAATAAGTAAAGAAGCGCCCTTTTACAAGGACTTTTTTCAGGTTATCCTCGGCTTTTAATATAATAAAAATTAAGGACCTGGTGTAAAGAATGGTGGCGCTTCTTCAGGTGGGCCAATAGTTAATGTAGCAGTCACCCAAAGTAAAATCAATGCTCCAAAAAGCAAGATTAAACCCAATCGTTGATTTTTCCAGAGTTTTATCATTTTATTCTTAGACCTCCGCGAGGAGAAATCATGTTTCTCGAAGTAACCTACAAGTAATTTTGTTTAAAAAGGTCTAAATTGAGTTTCAGAAAGAAAAAAATGATAAAAAAATAATACAACCAGTTCTCAAGAAGAGAACGGTTGGTCTAATCAATTAATTAATTATAGATTGCACAATTTTTGCAAGTAATCCCATTCTTGATCGACTGCTGCTTGGAATTGAGCGATAAGATCATCTCGTTTTTGAGGTTTGAATAAGTGTCTAAATCGACCTTGACCTTTAAGGTACTCTTCAATTGGTAGTTTTCTTTCAGGTTTATTGGCGATAGCCTTACTCTTAGCACTAAGAACATACTCACGGCCATCGTAAATTTCGTAGAGGGGGAAGTAACAGGTATCAATGCCTTGTTGAGCAACTTGAACTGAAAGTTCTTCAGGGAAACGCCATCCTCTTGGGCAGGGCATGTCTACCAAAATGAATGCTGGGCCGTCTACGTCAAGAGCTTTGCGTACTTTGGTCATCATATCACGATGAGCTGCGGGGGAAGCAGTAGCTACATATTGAACTTTGTGGGCTGCTGCAATTGCAACCAAATCCTTTCGCCATTGCATTTTACCTGGTATAACTGAACCTGCGGGTGAGGTTGTTGTTGCAGCATACATTGGAGTGCCACCTGAACGTTGGATACCTGTATTCATGTAGGCACCATTTGTGTAACAGATGTAAACGAAGTCATGACCTCGTTCGAGAGCACCACTGAGTGATTGGAGACCAATATCATAGGTACCACCATCACCAGCAAAGGCAATAATATCAGGCATTTTTTCTAATTTACCCTTACGAACCATTGCTCTGTAAGCTGCTTCCGCACCACTAGCAGTTGCAGCAACATTTTCAAAAGCATTATGGAACCAAGGAACTCGCCAAGCGGTAAAGGGATAAATTGTAGTAGCAACTTCCATACAACCAGTAGCATGGAAAACAGTCACATTTTCAGGATCTGTTACGAGAGTAGCACAACGAGCAATTGTTCCAGCAGTACAGCCAGGACAGAGTCTATGGCCTGGTGCTAAACGATTTTTCTCTCTAATAAGATCTTTTGCTTTTGGAATCTTAACATTTTTTAATTCTTCAGTAGAAACCATTTTTCATCGTCCTCCTACTTACGTAAACCTATCCACTCAATGGGAACAGCCTTTTCTGCTCCTTTGTGTTTGAGAACTTGTTTGTAGACGTATTCGTATTCTTTTACATCAACATCTCTTCCACCAATTCCAGCTACAAAACCAAATACTTGTGGTCGATCTTTGTAATCATATAATGATGCCTTAAGATCAGAGTAAAGTGCTGGTCCAGGGGAACCGAAAGTAAGGTCTCGATCAATTACTCCTACAGCTTCAACATTCTTTAATGCTTTAGCTATTTCTTCATCTGGGAAAGGTCGGAAGGTTTTCACTTTTAGCATGCCAACTTTTTGACCTTCACTTCGAAGTTTATCAACAACATATTTTGTGGAACCAGCTAAAGCGCCCATAGTAACAAAGGCAGTTTCAGCTCCATCCATTTTATATTCTTCAACCATCTTGTAGTTTCGACCAGTAATCTCACCAAATTCTTTGAAAACTTTGGGCATAACCTTTCGAGCAGCAGTCATAGCTAATTCTTGTTGATATTTAACTTCCATATAATAATCAGGAAGAGCTAATAAACCAGAGGAAACGGGATTTCCTGGTATTGTTGGATATTTCATTACACGATCTGGTAAGAACGCTTTAACGAAATCTCTATCCAAAGGATGAACTCCTTCAAGAGCATGGGTTAAAATAAAGCCATCCAAGCCAAACATTACAGGAAGGGAGACTTCTGGAGTTTCACCTATTTTGAAAGACAAGAATGTAGTGTCATAAGCTTCCTGAGCGGATTCAGAAAACATAGAAATCCAACCAGTGTCTCTACAAACAGTTTGGTCAGTAAGTTCACCATGGATGTTAATAGGACCACTTAGAGCTCTGTTAGCAACAGCCATAACAATAGGCAATCTTGATGCAGCAGCTATGAAAAGGATTTCATACATTAAAGCAACACCTTGACTAGCAGAAGCAGTAAAAACTCTTGCACCAGTGACACTAGCACCAACGCAAGCACTCATAGCACTATGCTCGGATTCGACACAAACATATTCAGTATCAACTTCACCATTAGCAACGAAATCACTGAAATGTTCGACAATGATAGTTTGAGGGGTGATAGGATAAGCAGCAACAACATCAGGATTGATAACTGCAGCAGCATTAGCAACAGCTTCATCGCCCGTCATACCAATACGTTTACCGGGTTTAGTAGTAGTTTTAGTCATGATTGATCACCTATTGACTCATGTCCTTCATTTCAATAGCATCAGATGGGCACTCTTGTGCACAGATACCGCAGCCTTTACAATAGTCAAAATTCATCACTGGTATTTCTTCTTCATCCATTTCAATTGCTGAATCTGGACATAGGAAGAAACATGTTGTACATTTTGTGCATTTCTCTCTATCTACTACCGCTTTGAATGCACTCCAGTCACCTGTTTTGAAAAATTCTGACGATCCAGCATAAGGAACACTACCTCCTATGGGTAGTTTTTCATAGCCCCATTTTTCGGCTATCCATTCCTTCATTTCTTTTTCTGAAAGGGTATTTTGTTTGGTCATTCTGACTCAACCTCTTCATAGGCTCTTTTTATTGCTTTTACGTTTTTCTCACCGACTGCACCTGGAAATCTTTCCGCTGTTGCTTCACATACATTAGCAAGGTCAACTATTTTTGATACTTTTACCAATGCGCCAAGCATTACTGTATTTGTAATCGGTCTACCTAATTCTTCATTAGCAATCTTGGTAGCATCTACTTTGTAGTATTTTGCTTTTTGTTTGATACCAATCTTGCTCTTTAGCTCGTCCATCGTACCAGGAAAGTTTGCTATTACTGTTCCTCCTTCTTTCAATCCTTTCCCTAAATCGACTGTGCCTATTAGGGTAGGATCAAGAATTACTATTATGTCAGGATTGTGAATCTCTGTCTTCAAAGTAAATTCTTTAGGGGAAATTCGAGTATAACCTTCAATTGGAGCACCAGCTCTTTCCGGACCAAAAGCTGGAAACGCATGGACATATTTATCTTCGACAAGTGCAGCTTCTGCAGCTATTCGTGAAGCAGTTACTACTCCTTGTCCACCACGACCGTGGAATCGGATATCAGTTATATTTTCTCCAACCAATTTTTATTCACACTCAGAGTGATTTTCAATTAGTATTAAGCTTGTTAAATACAAATAAATAAAGTACCAAAACCAGTCTTATACGACTTTTTGATTTTTTCTGTCGTTTTTATTTCTGGTTTTGGATCACTTCAAGTTTTGTGTGCTAAACAAAACCTTCCGTTTTTAATTTTATTCTTCTATCGCATTAAATACTTGCGTTAATTAACATCTAAATGTTACTATTACCAAATTCCTGTAAAGGTTAGTATAGTATATAGCAGACTAAATAAGCCCATGATTACAGTCATTACACCTACCGACATTTTTAGCCACCTATTATTAACTGCTTTTGTTGTGAAAGCAGCTAGTGGTGTAGAAAGTATTCCTCCGATAATTAGATAGGGAGCTAAGCCAAAACTTCCAATATCTAATGGTTCACCATTTATGTGAGTGGTTACAAGATTGGTTATTATATACGTTAGAACACCAACAAAACAGATAATCCCCTCTGAAAGCGAAGTAGAAGCAATAGCATTTCTCCCTTCACGACCAGATAAGATTTGACCTGAAACAGTTAGTGGACCATAACCGCCACCAGAAATACCTTTATTGAATCCTGCAAGAGCTCCTATAGCAGTAACACGTTTAAATGAAAATTTCATGTTTTTCTTGCGAAATGCGAGAATCAAAACACCCATAAAGAAAACCATTACACCAATGTAGACCTTAACACCGAATTTAAAAATGCTATTGAATCCAAACACTACGGAAATGGATGAGGATATTATTGTTCCTAATATACCAAACAATGTCAAAACAAAAACAACTTTACTATCAATAGTAAATGATTTTAGTTTATCCATAAAAGTTTCTTTTACAGGTATAAATACTCCACTTCCTGTACTAGCAACTAGTTCTACATTTGGTTCAGTGCTCACTCTACTTTGAGTCAATGGTATGTCTTTTGCTATTGCTTTAGTGCGCCCGAGAGACATATTCTTGAATAAAGCATGAAAACCTGCAGAGATAAACCCTGTGAAAAATTCTGATACTAAAACAGCGGGAACAATTTGGGATGCTTCAAACCCCATAAAAAGTAATATTGGAGTTAATGTTGTGCCGTATCCCATACCTAATGATGAGTCCATAAATTCACATATCAGAGCTAAAAAACCTACTAATATTAATATCCAACTGAATTCCATAAGTAAATCCATTTTATGACTTCCTTTGTAAATAACTCCGAAAATTTATCCCTAGAGCTGAGAGATAAATCATTCCTTCTTGAGGATGGAATGATTATTTAATTTAATGAGTATATTATATTTTCTCTAATCTATGTGATATGATATTCTAAAAAAAAAGAACTAAATTAATCGTAAATTGATTATTTAAACAAAAAAATTGTTAATAATAATTCCTTGAATTTTATTTAAATCATATATCAATTACTTGATGTTTTTACTATTTATACTGAGAGAACTTCTAGAAAGCTTTTATTTATGAATGATTAAAAATATTCTAGGTCTTATTCTTAGTAGGAGAGCATTAATAGCTAACCATAAAGATGATCTAAAGGTAAAATGAGATAGCTGACTATTAATAGACTATTTGAGTTTGATTAAACAGCTGAACATATGCAATTAGAAGATTCAATGTAAAGGTGAAAACGATGTCATTACTACAAAGATTATTCAAAAAGAAGAAACAAGCAAATATTACTATTTGTGGGTTGGAAAAAGCTGGAAAAAACTCAGTTCTTAATTATCTGATTTACGGAGAATCTAAAACAACAATCCCAACTATAGGAATAAATCTTGATACGAACAATTTACCAAAACTCGATTTAGTGATACATGACCTTGGTGGTTAAGATAGCTTCCAGCTGCTTTGGTCATATATCAATGAGAGATCGAATGCTTTAGTCTATATTATTGATAATACAGATTACGAACGTTTTGAAAAAACTAAGAATATCTATCGCGAAATAATTAATACGTAAATTGATGATAATATTCCTGTTTTAGTTCTTCTGAATAAAGTTGATATTTCAAGAAGAATGACTCGAGCGGAATTTGTCTACCGATTTGGTCTCTTGGATATTCAGGCAAAAATACTCTGGTCTTGTTATGAAACATCAGCAAAAACAGATCAAGGATTGTTTGAAGCATTCACTAATTTCATTCGTCATTTATAAGATGAAGCTTAGTTAAAACTTGATGATTTCTGGGTGATTGATAAAATCCCTAAGAAAATCCTTAAAATAAATTATTCTTTTTTGGTGCTGTTTTTTCGCAGAATTGGAGTTACAAGTTTGAATGAATTTTCCATTCTTACCAATTGTGTTAGTGCAGGTGCAGTAGTAAAAATTATACCTGTAAGAATGAAGAACATTCCAACTAATCGTTGTATGGTAAAGATTTCAATTCCCCAAACAAGTGAAAGGAAAGTCCCCCAAAAAGGTGATGTGAAAGCCAAAGGCATAACAAGAGAAAGCTCACCTTTTTTAATAGCAATATAATAAAGGAGCATGCCAAGAAAACCCGCAAGAATACCCTCAAATAATAAAATGAGAAAGAATTGCTCTAATTTATTTGTAAGAATCCAATGTAATTCGGTTAATAGATGAGAATCCAAAAGACTTGGTCCAAATGAAAATATTGTTACAAGTAAAATGATTGATGATGTTGCTGTTCGCAACGTTATTCCGACAAAGGGAGTAATAGATGCCTTTTTCATCCCTCGTTTGCCAAAAAATGACCCTATCCCCCAACAAATGCCTGTTAAAAGGGCAACATATTCAATACGCCAAGTGAAAATTTCTTGGAAAGAGAGAACTCTACTCGAGATAATTAAAATACCAATGAATGTTAGTAGAAGTCCTGAAATTCTTTGATAGGTTGGACGTTCATCTTTGAAAAGTAAAGCAAGTAGAGTACCCCAAAAAGGTGAAAGAAACGCAAGAGGCATCACAAGAGAAAGTTCTCCTCCGGAAATTGCTAGATAGTAAAGGAACATACCAATCCCCCCAGCTAGAATACCTTCAAAAATAATTATTTGGAATAATCCCCATTTAGATGTTCTCCAAGCATTTGAAACTTCTTTTCGTAAGTTTGCACCTAATTTTTTACCGAAAATAAGGAGAAGAAAAAGAAATAGAATAAGTGATAAAGTGGTCCGTAAAAGTATGCCAACCAAAGGAGAAAGGTAGCCAATTTTCATAGCTCTTTTCCCAAAAAAAGACCCTGAGCCCCAACAAAGAGCAGTAAGGAGAGCAAGCCATTCAATCCTTAAGGTTCTTTGATTTTTCAAATTAGTATCGCACCAAGAGTTTTATTAAAATACATTGATAATAGGATTAAATATAATACTATTTATTCTTCATCGTAATCATTGAAAATCTCTTGTGCATATTCAAACAATTCCTTTGAATCGAATTCATCTTTCTTGACATCAATTATTATTTCATCAGGATCTAAATGAACTAAAGGTTGTTCAAGAGCTTTTTCTTCTGCAATAATTGCTTTCTTTTTCGTTCTACGACGATTAATAAGAATAAGAGTTGTAACTGGTATAGCGATTATTCCTACAGAACCTAAACCAATAGCAAGGGAAGTATAATTCATTGGAATAAAGAACCGATCTAACCTTAAAATTACTAGATTTAGTAACCCATTCGCTAAGTAAACAATGTTATTTTCAACTGTAACACCATTAATGGTTTCATTAGATAGATAATAACCTTCAATATAAGGATTAGTCTGATCTTCTATGTTGATCATATACAATCCATATTCATCGATCCCTATTTCTGTATTAAGATAGATTATATCTGATTCAACAATCAGTTTCTTTAAACAATAATTATCATCAAAATCTCCATGAAGATTATAGGTATTAAAAAGGGAAGGATTATTTGGATCTTCAACATTGATAAAGAAAATATCATAATAAGCAACATAAAAAATAATCTTATTATAAAGAAAGAGATCATAACATTTCTCTGAAATTTCTAATGAACCTAGGAGTGAGAGTGTATAGTTCAGCGTATCTATAGAATATGTTGTTAACGTTATAACTTGAATATCTGTACTATCAACATAATATAATACATCATTTGAAATAATAAAATCTGTCGATAATGAATAAAAATCAAACATTTTAACAAAAGTAATATTATTTTGGAAGTTTGTAAAATTATATATTCCTAATCTATAAAAGCCACCATAACGGAAATTAACTAATAAACATGTCTTATAAACATAAAAACTATACACCGATAAAGTTGTGGTGCCATCAAAATAGGCTATGGACTGTTTATGAATAAGTCTAGGATTGATTTCATGGGAAATATCAAAAATATATAATTCAGATTTATAGGTTAGAGCATAAAGATAATTCCCTTGAATAAGTATTTCTATTAACTGGATGCCTACTAAAAAACGATTTTTAAAAATAGGTGTCTGAGAATTCCTCATACGATAAATCTCTATACCATTAAGGTAATTATTAACATAGGCAAAGTTACCTTTTATTTTCACATCATTTGAATTCCCTCCTAGAAAGAATCTAGCAATAAAAGCTGGTTTACCTTCCTTATCCAGTTTAAATATCTCTAATCCTTGTAGATTGTCAAGAACATAGAGATAATCATCATTTTGTAGCAATTTGAGATGACTGCCAGTATCTGGTAATCTTGAAATGTAAGTAAGATTATGAGGATTTGTTATATCAATTACACGTAATCCATTGCTATAATCTAAAAGATAACAATTATTATTCTTGATAGCAATCGACCTAAAATTACAGTATGAATCAGTTAGAGTATTTATTAGTTGTATTGATGATTTATTTGAGATGTCAAATATCATCATTTTATAAAACGATGAAATATAGATATAGTCATTTACAATAAAAGAATTCACATAGAAAAAGAAAACTCCATTGTGTTGACGACTATCAACTACAAAAGGATTAGAAATATCAGAAAAGTCAATTATAGTAATAATATTAATACCAAATAGATATGCTAAATCATTTTCGATTTTTAACCCATAGATGCTATGAAGAGGACTAAAAATAGTCTCTAATACAGGTTCTTGTGGATTGCTAATATCAAAGATCATGAATTGATAATCATCATGAGCAAAAAGCAAACTATTATTTACATTAATGTTGAATAATCTATATGGAAAAGGAGTTAAAATGCTTGAAAAGAGTATAATTGGGCTCAATGGATTAGAAATATCGAGTATAAACAAGCTTTGACTTATTTGATTTGAAAGAAAAAGAAGATAGTTATTTTCACAAATAAATTTAATGTCGCAAATCTCATCAAAATGATAAAGCAATTTAGGTTTGGATGATTTTGTAATATCTATTGCTAGTAATGGTCCATTAGTAGCAACGAAAGCTATTTTAATATTCGAATAGTCTACAATGCAAAAATCAATTGGATTGCCAAAATTTGTTGCACTTTCGCCTAGTTTTGTACAATTCTCACTAATATAAGGAGTATATTCAATATCAGAATTTGTAGATTCAGGTATTAATATTTGCTCAGAAACCCCTTTTATGGATATAGGTATTTGATTTATCAAAGAAATTATCAGAATGAAGAAATATAAATAATTCTTTGAAAGCTTACGATTTTTAAAACTATGAAGAACCATTAACGTAACCTCCTGGAAGATTTTAATAATTGTTTACGAGAAAGAATCAGGCTTGCAAATAAACCAACAACAACTATTGAAATAAATGGTAAATAAGCTGATTCAGTTAAAACTAAAGGAGAATCAGGATAGTCTGTCCTGTCGAGTGGGTCAGTTCCCGCTTGTATTTCTTCAAAATCAGTATAACCATCATAATCAGTATCACTTCTATTTGGTGCAGTTCCAAGGAGGTACTCCTCATAATTTGTCAAACCATCAACATCTAAATCTAAATAACGATCATCAATTAAAGGATTTAAATCATAGATAACTTCATAACGATCATCCATTAAATCAGAATCTGTATCTGTTGATAAAGGATTAGTGTGATAAATATTTACTTCATTACCATCCGATAAAAGGTCATTGTCAGAGTCTGAGTCTAGAGGGTCAGTATAATAGGTAAAAAGCTCATTACTATCATATAATCCGTCATCATCGGTATCTGCATCTAAAGGATTTGTTCCATAATAAATCTCTAAATCGTCTCTTAGATTATCTTGATCTGTATCAGCTAAATTAGGATTAGTATTTATTGCTGCTTCTTCATAATTTAGTAAATTATCAAAATCTAAATCTAACATTGCGTCAGTAGCATTTAATGGATCTAGATTATATTTTATCTCATACCAATCAAGCATCAAATCCATATCAGTATCAGCTGAATTTGGATCAGTATGATAAACATTAATTTCAAGATAATCAGCTAAAAAGTCATTGTCTTTATCTGAACCTACAATAACAATTAAGTTAGCTGTCAGTAAGAATGTTATATTTGATGAATAAATAAAATCGATATTTTGTATCTGACTATAAGCTACACTTTCATAATTTAGTAGTTTTCCAGAAATTGTTATTATCCCTTCCTTATCCAAATAAAAAACTGTTAAACCTACATAATCGTCAGAAACAAATAAGTAATTGTCTTTTATCCCTAAATCGGTAATTGCGTGATTATGATAATAAGATATTTTATTTACAACTGAAAGCGGTTCGAGAATGGCTGTTACATTATAAATATAGATACAATGGGATGAGTAATAATATGGATCACAAAGTACACATAGAGAACCATTACTATATTCCATATCTTTTGGAATATTATTTATAATTATTATATCTCTAAAAGTTGCTGGATTTATTATATCTGTTACATTAATGAAAATCAATTCATATTGATTGTAATATGTGATTAAATAAATGACATCTTCACCTAAAACAAAATCGATAATTTGGTGGGGTGAAGAATATTGACTTACAATTATTGGATTAGTAATATTGGAAAAATCAATAATATTCATCTCAAAATTATCATGTATAATTAAATATTGATCTTTAGCAAGTATTTTGATCGGATATAAAGAACCAATATAACTAGCAACTAATTTTGGTTCACTAGGGATTGTAAAATTGAAAACAAAGATTTCATAATTATTAGATGATGCTATATAACCAAGATTATTTGAAAAAGTCATATGTTTAATCATGTTGTTTATATAACAATAATAAACTATTTCTAGTCTTGTTAAATTACTCAAATCTAAAACAATGAATCCTAAAGAAGATATCTCTACAATCAGATAATTATTCAAATAATGCAATCCAGTAATTAATCCTGTAAAAATATGATTGACTTTAACGATTTGTGTAACGTTAGTAAAGTCATAAAATAATATTCCAAAATTATCTATTCCTATTACAAATAGATTATCTTTTGTAAGCATTGGATCGTTAAAATTCGTAGGGGGAAGAATATTATCATATTTTATAAGTAATTCAATATTTGAAGGATTTGTTATGTTATAAATGTCAAGTGAATTTTTATCATCATCATGATTAGTAATGAATACGAGATTATTATCAACAAAAAAAGAGTCGCTAATTCCAACATTAATTGAATCTATTAATGAAAGATTATTAAAAGAATTGATATAATAAATTGAAAAATAAAATGTTTCAAACAAATAAAGTAAATTATTTTCTAATTGCATTTTAAAATATGCTCTATTAGTAGTTTTTGTGTAACAAACAAAGGGATTATTGATATCTAAGATATCGATAATATATAGATCTGTAGTATAAGTTGAGCAAATTAAGTAACTACCCCACAATACTAAATCATAAACAGAATAAGATACAACTAATGAACTAATTAAACAAGGATTAGCTGGATCTTGATAATCATATATCTTTATTTGGTATGGGGAAATACTTGTAGTAACTATTATTATAGAATTGGAAACTAACCAATTTTCTATTTGGCCAATATATAATTGTGAAAGTAAAATAGGTTTGTTTACATTACTAATATTTAAAGTAATTATATTATAACTCCCATCTAAATAATAGAGCAAATCATTTTCAATTAAGATTTTCCTAACTTGATAATTAGTATATGGCTGATTGTTTAATATAGGAGCTGACTGAATAGTAAAGTTACAGATAAATAATCCTGTATAAGAAGCAATAAATAAAAGATTATTTTGAATAGCTAGATCATAAATATTAGTTATTTGTATATTTGTAAATTCTGAGATAAGACTATAATTATATCCTGAAGTACTTTTAGGAGTTAAAGGTGATAATGATTGTTCATTATAAATATCAAAATTAATCGGCGTTTCAACATCATAATCAATTTTAGCTGATTCTTGTGATTTTTCAGAAATAAATGCTGTTATAAGTGAATTTTGTGCTTGATTAACAGTCGTTAATACCAAAAGTAATATTGTTAAACTAATAAAAAAGCTTGATTTGCCTAATTTCCTCATGGCTACCCAACCTTCACATAGGATCTCTTTTTTTCCCGTTATTAATAATATTTGGATTTTAAGGAATATAATACTATCCTAATAAAAGATTATTTAATAAAGAGATTTGAAATTTGAAAATAAGTTAGGATCTTTTTTTATAATTGATTTAAAATTTGTTAAACAAGATTTTTGCAACGATTTTTGTGTAACGCCTCTTAATTGTGCTATACGTTGGAGGATATTGAAAATATAATCAGGCATACTTCTTGGAGTGTCTGCTTTTGCATTTGGTTCAATTCTACATGGACCATCTGTTTCTAATAACAATCGTTCTTTTGGTATTTTTTGAATTGTTTTCATACGTCTAGTCCATTCTATAGGGGGAATATAATCTTTGAATTGTTCCATGATCATATTTCCTCCCACTGAAAAATAACAACCTAAATCTAATAAATCGTTTAGAGTTTCAATCGAACCCTTAAATCCATGTATTATGACCTTGGGTAATGAGTATTTTTTAATTAATTTCATCCCTTGTTTTTCCGCACCATCTAAATGGAGGATAACCAATTTCTCATATTCAAGAGCAGCTTTGAAAAAATGCTCAAGAATGGTATATTGAGAAGGATATTGTGATTCATCTTTTATATAATAATGATCTAATCCAATCTCGCCAAAAGCAACTGCTTCATTGAATAGTATCTCTAAGGAATTTATTCGATCTACATATTCATGAGCTACTTGTGGATGAATGCCAAAACAAGGAATAATAAATTTGGATTTTTTAGTAATGTCTATCGTTTGATAATAAGAATCTAAATCAACTGAATTTGATAAAAGTAATATCTTCTTTTCAGTAGCTATTTGTAAAGCTTTTTCCAAGGTACCTTCGTAATTGTAGTAAACATTAGTATGAAAATGTGAATCGATAATCAATTCTTTCCCCTAACCTTTTCGAGGCATTTGCTCTTTTATGCGCTCAAGCTTAAAGACGACAGGTTTTCTCCCATCAGTGCAAGAAACATAAGCCATATCCTTTTCAACTCGATGGAAATGACCATCAAAATAAAGCACAGACAGATCTTTATAGATATCTCTCCAAGCCCAACCACAGAAACCATCAGGCATTTGCATAACGGTCTCTACAATAAATTCATCTCCTTCCTTAAAGAGATCACACTTAGTCATAAGTTTTCCAGAAAGGTTTCTTATATCATGATTGGATCCGAAGACATCCTCCGGACCAAATAATTTCATGACAGTAATTTTTACTTTAGTCAATTTCATAACTCCTGAGCTCTATTTGTGTGGTTATCTTTCAATTCTCTCAAGTTTAAAGACCACTGGACGAATACCATCCGCACAGCAAACATAATCTGTACCTAAACCTGCCCAGTCGTCAAAACTTCCACCATATCTTAGAAAGGTTACTTTGGGATACATGTTAAACCACGCATGATGACAAAATCCTTCAGGCATATTACCATTTGTTACAAGATATTCCTCACCCTCTTTGAAACGGCATTTTACAATTTCTTTTCCACTTGGGCGATAGAATTTCTCGCCAAATACCTCTTCTGGACTAAAGTTTTTCACAACAGTGATTTTTATATTGTATTCAGGCATTACCAACTACCTCAGTTTGTTAATCATCTAAGCGTTCTAGTACAAAAGATACTGGTCTAATCCCATCTGTGCAACATGAGATCATTTTTGGTTTCTCCACCCAAGGTTCGTGATCTCCTCCAAGTGCTAGCACTCTAAGATCAGAAAAGATATCCTTCCATGCATAAGAACAGAATCCTTCGGGGCATCTAACATTCTTATCTACAATGAATTCTTGCCCGTCTTCAAAAGCGGTACAAATACTATATTCTTTTCCGCCAGGACTGATTGGTACCTTACCATCAAAAATATAGGATGGTTCAACTCGCTTTAACACAGTTATTTTTACTCTATGTCTTGCCATTTCAATCACATCTTTTTTTACATAGAATTCATTTCTTCTAACTCAACATTACCTTTTTATTTGAAGAAGAAATTTGTTCCTATGTATAGGAATATTCCTATCAATAGGAATATAAAAAGGTTATTAAAAGATGGCAAAAAGTGAATTGAAATGGTAGATAAAACAATTGATCAAAAAGCTATACAAGAAACAGCAAGATTATTACAAACAATTATGTTAGATTCAACAAGAGTAGCGATTTGGTTTGAAATACTTCGTAAACCCGAAATAACTGCTAATGAATTGATGACAAAGATCAATATTAAAAAAACTGCTATGTACTATCATCTAAATTTATTGGAAGAAAAGAGCATTATTGAAGCAGTTGTAGATAAAAAAGAAAAACATTACCATATTCTAAAGAATTTCTTTGAATTGTTCACTACAGCAAAAGAGGTTTACCTTGAAAATCAAAGAGATTTAGATATCTTCAATTTACTTGTAGTTAATAGTTTCATTCAAAGAGAACTTAATCGAATTCAGAGTATGTCAAAGGAAGATTATCAGCGTAAAAAATATCCTGTTAGTTATGTGGGGATGTGGTTTTGTAATAGAGAAAAACTTGAACAAATAAAAGATGAATATAAAACATTATTCAATAAAATACTAGAACTTGATAAGGGTGAAGGTCCAGAAACCGTTGCTCATACAACCCTAGCTTATTATTGGGGATTGATGGATTTTGAATGAAGTTATCAAATTAAAAATGACCTAGAATTAAAATTGCTTGATAAAAACTATCTTTAAAACTTAAGTTATGTGTGATTGAGGTCAAAGGTCCTCAACCACGGTAATCGTTACTTCTCCTTTGAAAGAAAACTCATCCAACCAACAGAGGCAAGATGATCGATTTACAAAACGATATTAACCAACCAAAAAGTATTATTTCTTCTTTGGAGCTTTTTGTGGTGTTGGTTTCTTTGGTTGTGGTTTCTTGTCTGCCATTTATTACCCACCTCCCTTTTTATTGGGAGTTCTTGCTTTGGGTGATTAGTCAAGCTAATCATATATTAATTTCTGATTAAATATATAAACTGTACGCCGAAAGTATTCATCTAAATAACAACCTAATTAATTATTTATTAAAAGAGCAATTTAATTAAAAAAATCTAATTTCTTTGATGATAAATTGTAATTTTGTGTATTAAAAGAATAAAACTTCAGCAAATAAAATGAAAACAGTCTATACTTATATCATAAAATTAATTTTCAAAAAAAAAATAGAAAAAAAAAACTAATAACCTTAGTTCTTTCTTCTTCTAATGATCGATACTACTGCAGCAATAGCTGCTAAACCACTAAAGACTGGTATTAAGTAGAGCGATAATCCTGCGGTGAATGCATCAGCATTTACACCTATGATTGGGTCATGAACCATTTTATTGCCATCACCATAATTTGCATAGGTCAGAAATAAATGAGCCAATCCTTCTGCGAATCCAGGTGCTTCTGTTGGTGGACTAATTAGATCATCAAAATAAGCAGTTCCTACATCAATAGTATCTATTAATTCATCCCCTGAATCGTAGATGTTAGCGAAGTCGGTCCATTCCATATAAGCTACTGCATCTTCTCCATATGACTCACTGGTGAATTGCATGGTTCTAGTTGTATTTCCATTTTCTGCGAGAGTGCCATTTCTTAATTGTACTCTATGTCTGTGTTGTACTTCTGTTAAATAGGTTTGTATTGCATATCCTGCAGCCATTGCTGAGAAATCCCAATTTTCAACAATAATGTCGAATTTCAACTCTGTCAATGCATCAACTACTTGATCGGATCCTTCAATTGGAGTATCAACTGTATAAATGTGCATAATTAAGTACATATCAGCTCCATTAGGTAATCCGAGAAGACTTAAAGTAATTGTTACTTCATCAGTACCTTCGACAATATCATAGGTCCAACTACTTGTAATTAAATTATAGGTTACGCCACCTAATTCTGTGTGGTCGTCAAGAATTTCATCATCACCCATAAATTCGGTGATTTTTACTAATTGTACTTTGTACATCTCATCAGCAGTTGTAGCATTACCATACCACCAAACTAAATGAGCTTGACCTGGTATGATCTTTACTGTCAAATCTTTTGTTTGAACAGTTATAGCACCCATATTATCACTAACAGTAATTTCACTTGTTTCGCTAGAAACGAATTGTGAAGCTGCTGGGATTAGGAATAAACTGATGAGAGCAAATCCGATAATGAATCTTTTTGAATTCATATTTTTTTCCTCCGAGTTTATCAAACGATTTTTTACTTTACTTTTTTTCAAACCTTAAGCGCAAACGTCTATTGTGCTATTGAGTTATGAATCAACCACAAATTTGTGTTTGATCGAACTCAATGTTCGATGAAATACCTATTCTCTCGAGATGATATTTAATAATCTCCAACAATGGTTAAATTAGTGTTAACAATGGTTTAGGGAACGTTAAAAATTGGTTTAGAAATGGAAGAAAGGTATAATATAATAAAAAAAATTTTAATAATTAATAAAAAAGCAAAAAAAAGTGATTTATTAGTGATTATTTGCTACGTACAATCACAACCATCACAACCACCACAATCACAGCCACTGCAATCGGAACCACTACAGTCACAATCGCAACCACTACCTCTTCTTCCTCTAGTATTACAAGGATTACACATATAACCAAGACATATAAATGGCCAAGCACAGAGATAATAAAAGAATCCACGTTTCTGAGGAGGTTGTTGGTAATCAGGTGATTGATATGGAGGTTGTTGAATTCCTGGTTGAGGTGGATAACCAGGTTGAGTTGTGGGATAAGCTTGTTGAGTTAATGGGCTCCCACAGTTTCCACAATGAATATAGTTAGAAGGATTAGTTGATCCACAAAAAGGACATTGTTTATTTGATGAACTTGCTTGTTGTGGTTGATAAGAAGGCTGAGCTGGTTCAGTTGGTTGTTGTTCAGATGGAGCTGATTTAAGATCTGCTCCACAAAATCTACAAAAAGTATCATTAGGAGAATTACTTGCTCCACAATTTGGACAATCAGACATCAATTTTTACTTCCTAAAATTTTCTATTAATCTTAATCACCCAAGATTCTTTTAAGTTATTGGTAGACGAAAATAAATAAAAAAAATATTATTCTTAATTTCAATTAGATTTTATTTCCTAAACCATTAGTATATGATAAGATCACACATAAAGAGCTATTTTAACAAATCACTGTTGAGAATCTTGTGTTATAAATATCTCTTTAGGGATTTTTCGTCGCAAAAATTATAATTAAATAAAACATATCTGATATAGCGCGTATGAATGAAGGAAAAAAGAAATGATTTTACCTAAATATGTTGCAGTTCAAGCATATCTTGAATCCACAGGAACAGCTTTCGCTGATTTACAGTATGTCGAACCGTTATTAGAACATTTACTTAAGAATACAGAAATAACTATAGACGAAGGCAGGGAACTATTAGGACATAAATCTGATGTAGCTAAAACAATTTTCAATCTATTTCAACACATAGGGATAATTCGAATGAAGGCACATCAAGAAAATACTGTTGAAAGCTTTACTTTAACAAATTATAGTCGATATGTTTTGGAAAATAAAAAAGAAGCTCAGGGTTTCGCTCAACCATTAACTTCCTTTTTCCTCTCTTGGCTTCCATTTAAAATCTTTTTAAAATATCTCCTTCAGAACTCTGGATGTGATTTAAACCAAATACGAAATCAACTTGGAACCCAAATATTAAAACATACAAGTGACGTAAAAGAATATATTGGTCCAGATAAAATTCGCAGAGGAGCTTATATGCCTTTTAATGAGATGGTTATTGGGAAGGTCTTAGCAAATATCGGCGAATATCTTGGATTAATTAATTTCGATAGAAGTTCTGGACCGTTCTTTTTAAGTCCTTTAGGAAAATATGTAACAAATTCATTGGACTTATCAAACTTTCAATTTAAAAATTTGGATCCTTCACTAAATCCAATGCATCTTATGTTTCTTGATATGGTCGAACGAGGATTAACTAACATCATAACATTTTCTAATGAAGATAATCTCAATGACTTGCGATTTTTCCATAAAACCTTAGAGGAAAAACAAGCAATAAAACAAATTGTTCGAATTGCTTACAATAAGACTAATTTTACCGCAATGATTTCTACTGATACCGCTTATTGGAATTTTACCAAAAGATTTTCTAATGTAACCTATGACCAAATCAAAGTGCTTGAATTTAATTCAAAGGTTATGGATTATATAGAAGTATAATAAAAAGAATGGAAAAAGACTTGAATGGTCTTTAACCTTTCTTCATAAGATCCTCAAATTGCTCTAAATGATTTTGATCTAATGCTATAGTAAGCAATTGATGATCATAACCATTTTCTCTAAAAACTCGCACAATTTCTTGTACCCGCTCTGTTAATCCCCTTGTCATATTAGTTTCTAGCTGTATTTCAAGTGGAACGACAGGAATGATATATTTGTCAAAGTGAACTTGTTTTAAATGAGGATATATTTTTGGTCCAGCTTCCCAAATGCCTTTGAATTTCTCATGAAATTCCTTTGGTGCAGTGATATGTGCTACTTGAACTTCAGAGCGAGCTATTTTCCAAGCAACATAATCCCAGTGGAAACCCCATTGATCTGTTCCTTCAAAAACAGGTTGCTCTTGAGACGAGAGCCAATTAGAGGTAAAGATATCTCCTTCTGATTTTTCCTTTTTAGAATATTTTTTCATCCGTTCACCTAATAATTGAATTGTTTTCGAATTGTCAATAATGATATCTATATCGTTAGGTATCAGCTGGCAACCTTGAAGCACGGATGCAATGGAACCGATAATTGACCATTCGAAATCATAATTGTTCAAAAAAGCATAGTTTTCCTTCAAAAAAATAGTTAATGATTTACTCCAATACATTGGGTCTTTCATTAGTTATCATCTTCAATTTATTATTATTATACTTCTAGATATTTTTCTTTTACTAAGAGATTCAAAAAATATTGTCGAAAAAAAGAAGAAAAAATGAAAGAGATTAGAATTGTTTTCTGTTAAAAATAGCAATTTCAATAATAATAACAATAACTGTTATTCCTAACCCAATTCCAATCGAAAATAATGCTGGATTAATATTTTCTAATAAAACTGAAGGTAAAACTGCTAGCACTGATAATTGTTCACCAAGATAAATTGAAAGAATAGCTGCTAAAGCAACAGAATTTACAAGAATTCCAATGAGTATTCCTATGGCACATGAAATAGACATCGCAGCCAAAGCTATGGCTAATGATTTTAATGCTTCAAGAATTATTGCAGTAGCGGATAAACCAATAGTAGCATAATCAATAATTATTCCTAAAACAATACTCAAGATTGAAGCAATTAAGAGACAGAGGAAGACTGCAAGATATTTTGTTAATAACAAATGCCATCGTTTAACAGGACGAATTAAGAAGAGGTCATAGACTTTTGCATTTCGTTCATTTACTATGGTGGTACTAAGCATAACTGCTGCTAATAAACCACCAATGCTAGCTAATAAGAGACTTGTTAATATGGTTACAGGCATTCCTTCTGCATTTGGTTGTATGAAATGAAGAATAATAGATAAAACTGGCATGCCAACCCAAAGAGTTATCATAATTTTAGATTTGATGAAACCACGAATTTCATCCCAGAATAAGATACCAAAACTCATTGTTAAGCAGAACCTCCGGTAACATATTTCAAATAAACTTCTTCCAGTGAAGGTTTCATATAGTTGAAATGTTTTACAACTATTCGATTCTCACTTAAAAAGTGTAATAAACTAACTATTGACTCATTTAAGTCACTGTTTGGATTAAACAAAATAGTTAATCGATTAGGGTTATTTTCCTCACCATCTACCTTTACAACATATGGTAGATCTCTAATCAAAACGATTTTTTCCATTAAAGCTTCTCCAATGACTTCAACGGTATCACCCTGAATTAATTCTTGTTCCAAATCTTGAGGACTGCCAATTTTTACAATATTCCCATCTTTCAATATCCCAATTGTTGTAGCTATATCCTCAACATCACTTAATATATGAGATGAAAAAATGATTGTTATATCACTTTCAGCTAATTGTCGGATGATGTTCTTCATTTGCCAACGACTTGTGGGGTCAAGACCACTCATTGGTTCATCTAGAATTAGAATTTGTGGTTTATGAAGTAATGCTTGAGCAAGCTTTAATTTTTGCTCCATACCACCAGAAAGGTATTTTATTTTGCGATTACGGGCTTCTGTTAAACCAACCAATTCCAATATTTCAGGAATTCGCTGCTGTAAATCTGTTTTTTTCATTCCTGAAAGTAAACCAAAAGTGGTTAAAGCATGATTTACAGTTCGCCAATCTTGAAAACCGACATCCTGAGGCAAATAACCGATAAGATTACCAGGATTAATTAAAGTATGAAGTGATTCATTATTAATTTTAATTTCTCCAGAATAATCACGAATAAGGCCAACCAAGATTTTCAATGTCGTCGTCTTACCGGCACCGTTTGGCCCAATATATCCAAAAATATCTCCTCGTTTGATAGCGAAGGATACATCATATAATGCTTGAACATCCTTGTATTTTTTAGAGACATTAGTAAATTGAATAATTGGTTCTTGTGTTTTTGTGTCTACGGACATTTTAGTTGTTCCTCTCATAATAATTTGTTAATTTAGGTAAAATATAACGAAATAATTATAAATATTTCATAATAGATATGTTTATGAAATATATCATTTAATAATATATTATGAAACATTAATAAATATATCTAAAAAACCAAAAAAGAAAAATGAATTTATGACGAGTGATAAATGTGACGAGCAAGAATACAGAGAAAACAAAAGTGAATATTGAGAAAATAATGTCATGTTTACAAAATCAAGTAGATTTTGAAATAATGATGTATTTCATAATGTACCGTGAATTATCACTTTCACAATTAGAAAAAATTATTTCCCACAAAAGTCGTCCAACTGTTTATCGTCATATACAAAATTTATTGGAAGCAGGGATAATTCAAGAAACACGAGAAGAAAAGGTTCGAGGGCACATAAAAGCAAAAATCTACGAAATAGTTCCTGATTTTATGGATATTCTTCCGCATTATTCTCAGGAACAAGTAGAGAAAATGTCGATTAAAGAAAGAAATGAGCTTTATAATATTATTAGAGATGCACTTAATCCAACGATCGATTTTATGAATAATATCTTGGAAAAAATGAAAGAATATTTAGCTATATTGAAACCTTACCCTGATACTGAATTACAAGAAACTTTTGATAAATTAGATTTCCATCTTACTTTGAATTATCTTTCAAAAATACAATATCAACTCTTCATGGAGGAATTTACTAAATTCATGCAGAACCTTGTTCCTAAACTCATGGTGGAAGAACAAAAGAATCCTTTAGCAGAACGTTCTCATGTATTTCTTTTAGGATTATTACCCATCAGAAAAATGTTTGATCGATTAATGGATGAAAAGAAAGAAGAGGAATAGATTATAGCTATTTTTTCAAAGAATCTTAATAGGGGAAAAAGCACAATATTACTAATAGGGAGGAAACAATCTTGAAGATATTCAAGAGAAAAACCCTGGGAAAAATTAAACCCGGTTTGGTTATTCTAATTTTAATTGTTTTAATAGCTGTTAGTACTATAACTGGAGTATTATTGCGAAGGTATATTTTTGATGGAAAAGAACCGTTTATTTTATTAGAAAGTGTGAGTATCGATGGAGGAAATAATGGTTTAGATGGTAGTATTGGAATAGTATATGATCCAATAAATAATATTCTTTATGCAGCAGGTTTTGTAAGTACAAGTAGTCAAGGAACAGATATTTGGTTAGCAAAATTTACTGATAATCTCATTCAAATAAAAAATATTACTCTCAATGGATCTACCAACGGAGACGATATGGGTTACACCCTTGTTCTTGATGAAGAAGGCTTTCTTTATGTGATAGGGTATATTACTAATGATTATGGAAGGAGTATATGGGTCGCGAAATATGATAGTGAGCTTTCCCAAAAAAATGAGTTAACAATCGATGGACAAATGACTTCTGATATAGATGAAGGATATGGAATACTCTATGATGGTTCCACATATATCTATATTGCAGGAACCATTACTACAACAACTGGTCATGATATCTTTATAGGGAAATTAGATAAAAGTCTAGACATAGTTGATTATTTTGTTTTGAATGGTCCTTCAAATAATACTGATAAAGCAAGATTTCTTGCTCTTGATGATTCAGGATATCTTTATGTTAGCGGATCGATCAATAATTTTGGAACAAATTATGATATTTGGTTGGGAAAATTAGACACTGATTTGAACCTTATTGCTAACCAATCTGTAGCAGGACCAACAACTGGTGAGGATAAAGGTTATGGATTACTGATAGATAATTTTGGATCGATCTATATAGTTGGAACGATGACAGAAGTAGGTGAGGGATATAATCTTTGGCTTGCAAAATATACCAATGATTTAACATTATTGAAAAACGTTACTTATGATGGGCCAGTAAATGGTGAAGATGTAGCATATACTATGATATTAGCTGAAGATGGGTATTTCTACTTAGCAGGTGTTTATACTGAATCAATTGGAGGAAGCAACATATTTTTAGCAAGATTCACAACTCAATTAGAGCTTAAAACCTACCAAACAGTAAAAGGATATAATGACGAATATGATACCGGATATGGAATAATCAAAGGAATAGGGAAAACCATTTACCTTTCAGGATGCATCACAGATGAAAATGAGGGAGGGAATATCTGGTTTGCTCATTATGAAATCAAATAATGAAATGATAATGTTTTAATGTCATGTCTAATCATTATAAATTCGGGGAAGAAATAATTGAAAGTAAAAAGAAAATTAAATTCTAAAAAATTACTTTTTTTTATCCAAATATTAATTCTTATTTTACCATTGATCTTTCATCAAACAAACTTTTCTGAAAACACCACAATAACTGAAATCTCACCAATTACATCAAAATTTAATAGTTTTTCTTTTGACGAATTAGGAGACTGGAGTGAGGAGATAACTATCATTGTTGATGTTTTTGTTGAAAATACAACTTGTTATGCGATAGCTCCTAACGGTCTTTATATTTATGATATATCAAATGAGGAAGCACCTATTTTGTTAAGCTCAACTTCTTGGGGTAGTAATTATTGTGCTCTACATGTTCAAGATAGTATTGTTTATCTAGTATCAAATTACGGTACTTTTGAGATCTTTAATGCTAGTGATCCTTATAATCCGGAGTATGTATATAGTTGTTCCACAGAAGGGGAATTTAACGATGTTTATGTTAATGGAACGTTAATTTATTTTTCAAAAATGACTCAAGGAATAGAAGTCTATAATATCACAAGTTATTGGTCAATTGAAAGATTGGATGTTTTTCGTAATTATTGGACATTTTACATTTGCTATAACAATAATTATCTTTTCATCTTAGATCAAGGCTTTATCCATTTTGTTAATGTTACTGATCCTACGAATATTACTGAAACTGGATCATTCCATGTTGGTTTGGCGGGATTTATTACTGTTGAAGGTAATTATCTGTATTATGTAGGTCGAGAAGTAATAGATAAATATGATATTTCTAATCTTTTTGCACCAAACTTACTACACAGTTATTACCACAATTACTATAGCATTCCCACTTGCGGAACAAGCAAAAATGGGATTATATCCTTAGGATACGAGCTTATTGGTATTCGATTGATAAATTACTCAAATAGTATGGCAGTTCATCAAATCGCTGCAATTAATGATGGTGGTTTAATACATGATCTTTTTTTGACTGATACATGTTTATTTACAGCTGAAATATGGGACGGATTAGAAATATATAATTTAGACGATCCTACAGTTGAAAATAAAATTCATTTGCAAGCAAATGGAATGTTCGATGATATAATTTTACAGAACAGAACAATATTCCTTGCACGAGGTTGTAATGGTTTAACAATATTAAATATCACTGATACATGGACATTTGAAGAGCTTAGTAACTATGACGACACAGGTATTTATCATCGATTACTGATTCAAGATAATTATCTTTTTATTTTAACTCAATTCTTTGGAGTGAAGATTTTTGATATTAGCGATTTAACAAATCCAATCTTAATAGGAGAATTTCCTTATCCAACAATAGAATTATACGATTTTGATATCCAGGAAAATCTATTAGCAATTGCTGCTGGAACAAATGGAACAATTCTTGTTGATATTTCGGATAAATATAATCCTAAATTAATAACTATTATATCTTTGAGATATTCCTATATTGCTCATGTTTTTATCGAAGATGAGCTATTATTTGTCTGTGATGCAGGAAATATTGCTTATATTTATAATTGCTTAGACACAACAGATGTCACTTTTATCAGATCAATTAGTAGAAAAATAACTGGTGTAGAATCAGATGGTAACTATTTATACATAGGTTCAAGTTTACTTGAAATCTATGATTTTTCAGATCCGTTCAATCCTATTCTAATAAAAAATAAAGTAACAGGATTTATTTTGCAGTTATATCTAAGGAACCAGATCGTTTATTGTTTAACAGCTAATGGAATTATTGTTTATGAAATAGAAACTGATTATGATATTATTCTACTTTCTGAATATTTATATGAACCAGATTACGAAAATACTTATGATAATTATCTAATTGAATTTTCCTTCCGAATAAAGTGGTCTAATGGAATAACTGTTTTGGTGGATAATATTTTAGGCACATTGCTTTTAACAACAGATATTGACTCAGATGGACTAGATGATTATATAGAGTATGAAGAAACTAAAACTAATCCTTATAATCCAGATTCGGATGAAGATGGGTTATCAGATTTTGAAGAATGGTTTCAAACTTTTACTGATCCAAACAATGCTGATACAGATTTTGATTCTCTCTCCGATTTTGATGAATTAAAAATTTATTTTACAGATCCACTCAATCCAGACACAGATGGCGATGGTTTTTCAGACGGTGATGAAGTTCTAAAATATCACACAGATCCATTGAATGCAAACGATTATCCAAAACTTTTAGTCAGAAAAACAATTATTTCTTTAGCGGCAATATTCTCTATTCTAATAATTGCTGTTCTTTCATATGTTGTTTCGATTCAACTAGTAAAACATCGCAAAAAAATTAATTCTAAAAGAAAAGAAATTACTCAGAAGTCGAATAATTTGTCCTTATTTATTGCCTTGGCTTTAATTCCACATGAAACTGAAAAGACTCTTAATGAACTATCATTACAAACCTCAATTAAAGAATACATGATTATCGATTATCTTACTGAATGGGAAAAGAGTGGCATACTGCAATTTTTAGGACAATACAATAAGGAAAAATCTATCTTTCATAGAAAATCAGCATATGATTACCCGAATAATGAGGTTTTATGTTACTATTGTGGTAATAAAATAAACACTACAGACATTATGTGTACTAAATGTGATTTTGAGGTAGCTATATGTTCTACCTGTAATATGCCAATAGAACCATCTCAGTTAGTTGTTGTGTGCCCAAAATGTAATAGTTTACATCATTTGGATCATCTTCTTAACCATATAGAGAAATATGGTCATTGCCCTAAGTGTTTACAAACATTAAATTTTGATATGCTTGACATCCAGATATTTGAAAAAGGATCCAATTTTTATAGCGACGACTAACCATTATTTTCTTTGAGAAAATCTCTAACTTTAGTAGAAATGGTTGAATGATTTATTTTGTAAAATCACTCAATATGAGTTAAAAAGAATAAAATCTATAATCGTTAAAAGAATAGTACAACCAATTATTTCAACTATTACCACTGATTTGATAAAAATGACTGGACTGAAAATCCTTTGGCTTATCTTAAGCTGTATAGGAGGATATTTGTTAGGATCAATTCCTTTTTCCGTTTGGATAGGAAAAATTGCTTTTGGGAAGGATGTTAGAAATTATAATGTTAGAAATGCTGGGGGTATGAATGCTGTACTAACATTAGGACCTGCAGTTGGAATACCAATATTGTTTTTAGACTTCCTTAAGGGAACTGTAACAATTGCTTTGATAGATCACATTTTTTCCTTAGATTATTTTGTTTCCACAGAAGGAACCAATATTTGGCATTCGCTAGCTTGTTTTCTGGGATCAATTTGCTGTATTCTCGGCCATAATTATTCTATTTGGTTAAAATTCGATGGTGGTCAAGGACTAGGAGTCTATACTGGTATTGTAATCTATATCAATCCCATAGTCTTTGGTTTTTACAATATTTTCATTATTGTCATTATGCTTACTAAAAAGGTCAATGTTCGAGTAGGAACTTTACTTGCTATCCTACTGCAATCAGTTCTGATTATGTTCATTCCTATTAATCCTCCCTGGAGTCTTATGCCATTTCATGCTTTTCCATGGGAACCAGACTTTATAGCTGTAAAACTAGGATTGTTGTTGTTTACAATGGGCATGACAATGCTAGTAAGGATGGTCCAAAGCAAATTGAAGCATAGCAAATCTGCTACTTGGCGTATTGGTGAAAATGTGGAACAAAAATATAGTTCTGATGAATCCTAATACCAAATAAATTTGAAAAAAAAGACAGATGTGTAGGAGAAAAACCTACACCCAATTATTATCAAAATTACCGATATAGCTAATACATATAGTGTGTGGACCTGAATAAACACCTAAAATAGCATTCGCTTCATAATAATGTATTCTAAGACCAAGTACATTCTCTTTGGTTAAAACATCATACATTACTTTTGAGGCTTTGCCATGATTAATGTTAGTTATAAAAATTTCACCAGTCTCGTTTTGTTCTAATATCTTTTCAGCAAAGACTTTCAAACGAGCGATCATATCAGTTTCATTTTGGAAAATGGTTAATGGTTGTAAAATCCCATCCTTCAAATGAATTACCGGGATTACCTCAGGATTTTTTTCACGAATATTTTGAATAGGTCCAAGTCGACCTTGTTTTTCAAGATAGTCAAGATCATTCATAGCTAAGATTGTGCGAACTCGAGGGTTAATAGATTCCAGCCTAGTTAAAATTTCTTGTTTCGTTTTGCCTGCTTTAGCAAGCTTTGCAGCTTCTAAGGCTATGATACCTGTTCCTGTCATAGTTTGAAGGGAATCAAAAACAGTAATATCTTTGTCTTTGAAAAAGTTATTAATAACAGTTTGAGCAGTTTGAACTGCTCCGGACATTTTTGAAGTTAAAATTACAGCAATAACAGAATCAGCATTTTCAAAAGCTTCATCAAAAGCTTCTTTGAATTCTCCTGGGGAAGGGATTGATGTTCTTGGAAGACTTTCCTTGGTTGTTTTTGCTAATTTATCACAAAATTCACTGATGCTAATTGTGTATTTGCCATTATGCCATACACGATAAATATCTTCACCAAAAATCACTCGATAAGGAATGGTGAAAATACCATATTCTTCTATGATCTCTTTAGATAGATCACAGACACCATCTGTTACTATAGCAACTTTATTCATAATTATGAGTCTCCAATAGATACAATAGATAGGAATAGACTAACAAATAGCAAGACATTTTATAATTATTTTCTTCATAATTTAATTTTGATTAAAGAAAGAAGTGAATAAAGAATATAGCAAAGAGTAAAATAAATGGGTGACCCAAATAATGTTGTGGAAATGAAAAGTATTGTAGTAGTTTTAACGGGTAATCCTGCTTCTGGAAAATCAACACTAGCTGAACATCTTTCAGAGGAACTTGGGGGATTAGCAGTTCTGAAATTTGATGATTACTTTGATTCCCTTCAAGGATGGCCAAACGATATGCGTACATGGGTCAATGAAGGTGCTGAGATTGACGAATGGAAAAATTTTCGATTAACACGAGATATTGTTAGTTTAATAAATGGTACAAGTATACTCAATCCTACAACGAAAAAAAACATAAATCCAAGCCCAATAATACTGGTCGAAGATCCTTCCGGTAGAGAAAGAAGTGAAATGGTAGAACTAATTGATTATCTCATTTTTATAGAAATACCAAACGAAATATCTCTCATCCGAAGTTTAACTCGCTGGTTGAATAGTGAAAAAGTAAAAAAAGATGGTAAACGAGTGAAGAAACGTGATGAAGACCCGGAAGAATTACTAAAAAATATGATGGAATTTGTAGGATTATATCTTGAATCTTATCGAGATATGTATGTAATCGTTTGTGATAAAGTAAAGAAAAAGGCTGATTTGATCATTGATGGATTAAAGGAACCAAAAGTATTGGTTCAAGAAGTACTACAATTCTTAAAAGAACAAAATATAGAATCGTTGGAGGGGGAGAAATGATAAGAAAGAGATATGCTATAGTAATTGCTGGAGCATCAGGATGCGGAAAAACAGCTCTTGTGAAAAAAATAGCTGAAAATATTCGTGGTACTGCTTTGTTTTATGATAATTATTCACATTTATTAAAAAATAAACCATTGGTCGACGATTCAGATAATCTCGAGAGTCAAATGAACCAGAAACACTACATTCTTTCACGTTTGGCAGAGGATTTGAAATTACTATTGGCAGGAGAAACAATTATTGAACCATTAACAGGTGAGGAAATACGACCACGTAAATATATCATTGTAGAAGACCCACATGGAAGGGAAAGACATGATATTGGACATTTATATGATTATGTTGTTTTAGAGGATACTCCTTTGGAAATATGTTTGGCAAGGGTTTTGATGAGAGTTTTTGGTGGGAAGTATTTCATGAAAGAAGGAACAAGAGAACTTATAGCCCAAGAGAAAGCTGATCCAAAAGAGAAAATTACTGTTTTTGAAAAACATCTTAATGGACAATATTGGTCCAGAGAGAATTATATTATTGTAAATAATTACGTTCGGAAAAATGCTGATTTAATAATTGATGGGTTAGGTTCAATAGAAGATATCGCTGAATTAGTTATTAGAAAATTTAAAAAATTTAAAACATCAATCACAACGAAAAAAATGAAAGGTGAAAGTAAGAGCTTATTATAAAATTGAGCTTAAATTAACTGAACCACAATAATAACAAAAACTACCTTTTGTAGGGTTAATAGTACCACAGTTAGCACAATGCTTTTTGTGATAAGGATTGATGGATTTATCCTCATCAAAGATTTTATCTAAATCTTCCCCACAGTTTTGGCAGAAACCATCCAAGTAATAGACTTTACCTGATTCCTTTAAAGCTATGCCACAACTGATACAGAAGCGATAATCTAAATTTATTTTCGGTGCAGGTCGCTTAATTGGTCTTGGTCGAATGATTCGTCTTCGAAGAGGTTCTTGGTCGATCGGTTTCCATGGTTGAGGTTTGCGTAATTTCTCTTCTTCAGATGGTAAGGCTATATAATCACCTTTAATGATATAGCCTAATTTATTCGCTATAGTAACTAAATCATCAATGGATAGAAGTGTAATTGTGAGAATCCAGTTGATTTTAACTTTATGTTCTTTTGTAACAAATTGTTGAACAGCTAATTCTTGTTCAGATAATTCCTGTCCCATTTTAACCTAGAAATAAAGGAGCAATCTACTATATAAAATTAAATAGTTCTTTGTAAAGTGATTAGTCTGTGTTTTTAATATTTAGCTGGAGTTTATCATACAAGTCATTGAGAATTTTATGAGCTTCCATTTTAGTAATATCAAACCAAATTTTCTTTTCAGTATATTTGATCATAGAATCAGGAGAAAATCCCATAGAAGGATATTTCTTTGTTGGAGGTTTTTTAGAAACACTTATTGTTACTTCAGTTTCTGGATATGAAACTCTAACTTCGGTAATATATCCAAATTTTCGTCCATTTTTATCTACCGCTATTTTTGCTTTGAAATATTTTGGAATTGTCATTATTCATTTCTCGTAAATATATTAGTGATTTTCAATAATTAAAAATATCACGATTGAAAAGATTCTTCCAACATTAAAGCGAGATTAAATAAAGAGTCTATAAAATGTATGAATCTTATTTTTTGATTAAAGGTATTTAATTATAGTGAAAAACTCTTCTTTTTTTCAAATGGTTTAAGAGTGTCTGGAATTCCTTCTTGAGATAAAATTTTACCTAATTCTAAACCAATAATACCAACAACTAGTTCTCGTTTTTCCTCTGGAGACAATAAAAAGAAATATCGCCCTTTAGGAATTTCTTTAGCTATCTTTTCATAGAGAACATGGGGATGATGCTTATCCTTTGTTCCATGAAAAACCAATACTTCTTCATCTATCATTGACAATTGTTTAAAAATATCAATATTCAAAATGTTCGCACCAACCTTTCGCCATTTCCATGTAACAGCTTCTTTAACCATATCCTGTCCTCTTTCCAATTGTGTTTTATTCTTTTCACCTCTTAATGCTATTCCGCCAAGAATGAAACGCAATATACTAATAATAAAAGGAGGGGTACACCGTAATATCGAAATTAGTTTTCTATAATACTGTACTTTTACAAAAGGATCAAATAAAGCAATAGTAGGGGCAGTGAATTTTTTGTCAATCAATCCTTTTAAAATCACCCCACAACAATAACTTGTTCCTAAAATTACAAAATCTTTTTTATTCAACTTTAGATGATTAATTACTTTAGCTATATCCTCAGCTGATTTGTCAATGGTCATTTTTGCTTTTAATCGATTTCTAAATTTGCTTGATTTTTTATCTCTTGTTTCTAAAAAATAAAACTCTCCTTGTCCAATTAATGGCAAACTGAAATATCTCCAGGTCCAAGGTGATGTACCCAATCCTGGAGCAAAAAGTATTGGTCTTTTGGTAATTTGGTTTTCTGGTTTATGATGAAAAATTCTAAGTTCACCACCCTCTACAGGAATGTATAATATACTACAAACACCTTCTTCATAGAAATAAGGAACTTCCCGGCTATTTATTTCAATTAATTCCATTAATTTGGCATCTAATCCTTCAGCCATTTTTTCTAATGTTTCATCAACCATTAATTTTTCACACTAACTAATTTGTATAATCAAATATTTTACTTTATTTCCAATTGATAAGATAAGAAAATTATGAAAAAGGTTAGATAATAATAAAAAATCTTCCATGAAAAGATAAACATAATTGATAATCAACAAATTTGAGAATAAGGTATTCTTAAAGAAGTTAATGGATTGCTCATAAGATACCTTTAATTATGTTCGAGCTGATTTTTAATTATAATTATTTTAGAGGGTAAATAATGAATTTATCTAAAAAAAGAATTTTACTTACCTTGTTTGTGTTAAGTTTATTTTCGCTAACAAGCATGATGATTCCAACGACGATTGGAACACAAAATGCTAATAATGATCTGAAGCTTTCTGCAATAGAAAGTGATGTCTTTATTGAAGATTTTACGACCACAACCTATCAAGATGGTGATACCACCGCTTTTGGTTGGGGGACGGGGACAGTTACAAATGCTAGAGATTTTTCATTGCAAATTCTTGACCATTATTATACTGAATCACCCGTTGTTGATGTAGAAGTTCAAGGAAGGAAAGCTTACTTAGCTTTGTATAATACTTCATCTACAGACGCAATCACTATTCTAAATATTAATGATCCAACAGATATGATATTACAAGGAATAGATGGTAATCATTTTGAGACAAAGGCAATTGCTGTAGAAGGAGACATTCTTGTAGCTGGACAGCACACAGTTGTTCAAGAATCATTAGTAGTGAGTGATATCACTGATCCATTTAATCCTAGTTGGCAAGTTGCTTATGGAACCGATAATTTTGTTACCGATATTGAATTTTATGGGCATTTAGTATTTTATACATCTTATAATACGATTTATAATCGTTCTTTGCGATTTTTTGATTTAGAAGATCCATTTACTCTAACTGGGTTTGAAAAATGTGCTTGGGATTGTAACTTATCATTAGGTTTAGATGTTGTCGGTGGATTTGCTTATGTAGCAGCTAGCACTGAAGGTTTTTATGTTTTAAATATTACAAGCAAATTTGTACCTATGGAGGTTGGTTATGTAAATACTCCTGGAAATGCAACTGATGTCATTGTTGATGGAGGATTTGCTTATTTAGCTGATGGCTTTGGTGGAGTTCATGTTATAGATGTAAGAGATCCTTCAAATCCAACCATACTCAGCTCAATTGATACACCAGGTTATGCAAGAAAGCTCGTAAAACAAGGAAGAACACTCTTTGTTGCTGATGGAGATGGAGGAGTGCAGATATTTGATGTCTATGATCCTAACCATATTACTTTTGTTGCTGATGTCACTGCTATACCTTACACTTATGATGTAGCACTTTTTGATGAAAATCTAGTTGTGGGTACTCAAGATGGTGTTTACACAATTAGTATAGGTTATATAACAAATTTTGCCAACTCTTGGTATCCAAATCCAATTATGTTTCCAAAAGTATGGGATGTAAGAGTAATTAATGACATAGCTTATATCGCAGGTGGGACAGATGGTGTTTATGTTGTTGATGTTAGCAATCCTCAACAACCAATTTTACTCGATAATTATACAACAGGTTTAAGTTATGACATTAGAAAAATAGACATCAATGGTAAGTTTCTATATGCTGTTTGTTCTAATGGGATATTAATTTTCAATGTTGCTGAACCAATGAATATTAAACTGGTAAACTCAGTTTCTGGTATGGGATTACAGGATGTTTTTATCAATGGTGAACTGCTCTATATAGCGTTTACAACAGGTTTCGCTATTTTGAATGTTTCAAATAATTACTTTGAGTCAATTATAACCAATTTTATTCCAGGAATACATTCAAACAATACAGCTATTTGGGTGCAAGGAACACACGTCTATATGGTGGAAGGTGATTCACCTGGAACTAATACATTAAGCTGTTATGATATTAGCAATTTCAATAGTCCTGTCTTAGCTGATAGTAGAACAAGAACAACTCCTATGTACGATATTCTTGTTGATGGTGATGTTTGTTATCTTGGCGCAGGAGGATGGTTTGCAGTATATGATGTCTCAGACCCAACTAATTTGTTGTACCCAGGATATGAGGTTACTCCATCATGGGGTGTCTGGAGTTTTGGTAGATATGTTGTAAGTGCAGAAAGAACAAATGGTGTTGTTTTATATGATGTGTCAGATTTAACGAACCCAACAATGCAGAGTCAGTATACTTATGCTACAGGGGCTATTCAAATAACTACTGCTGGCGATTACACGTATGTAGCTAATAGTTCATCTTTAGTTATTCTAAGACACTTCGAAAGTGTAGCTGATACTTATCACAATGAAAACAATTTAGTTCAATCAACACCCTTTTTCACAATGCCAAATGGGACAATATACAACGCAACTTTAAATTTTGGTGCAAAGGTACCAGATGGAACTAATATGGAATTCTTTATGACTGCTGATGGAATTAATTGGGAAGTAGTTACCCCAGGTGTTCTTCATACTTTTGCCAATCCAGGAAAAACCCTTCAATGGCGAGCTATGCTTGATGGTGAAAGAGATAGAAGTGTTCATCTATACTTTGTCGAAATCACTTATGATTTTGAGTATAAACAACGACTTATTGACTTTTCTGATCCATTGTGGATAGGAATTTTTGCTGGTGGCGGTGCTTTAATACTGATTATCATTATTATTGCAGTTGTTGTCTCAGCTCGTCGTAAAAAGAAGGTACCAACAAGATAATTATGACGTTGTAAGCAACGTCTTATCTTTTCTTTTTTTATTTCAAAAAATTTTATAGATATTTTATATAATTCCTTTTTCTGTCAGATAAAATAAGTAAGTAATCCAAGGTGAAGGTATCTTTTTCTGACCAAAATCCCACTCTTTCCATGCATTCCAAATTGATTCAGCAGTAAATAATTTTTGTTCATTTGCTTTTACTCGTATGA
The DNA here is from genome assembly GCA_035528035.1 of Bathyarchaeia archaeon. Classification (GTDB taxonomy): domain Archaea; phylum Asgardarchaeota; class Heimdallarchaeia; order JABLTI01; family JABLTI01; genus JABLTI01. Next base: position 5,362 of record DATKZI010000058.1, on the reverse strand, counting down.
TATCCATCATATCGTTTACACGTTCATCTTTTTTCAACCAATCTAATTGAGTGAGTACTGAAGCAATATGTAAAATGTCATACCAAATGTAAGGTGCTTTCAATTTGCAAAAATCTGTTCCCATGCCAAAAAGGTAAGGTTTTCGTTCTTTTCTTTGTTCCCAGAGAGTGAGTAACACTTCTGCTCCTTTAATACTAATTTTACTTTTATAATATTCTGGATGAGTAATAAGAGCTTTCAAAGAGATAAGGGTAGCATAAGGACAAGGATCATCTTTTCTTCCAGGTCCTCTGAATTTTCCCAATGTTGGTGAAACTGTACATAACCAACCATTTTCTTGCTGTAACCCAGCAAGATGCCTCAACGCTTTTTTCACTCGTGAGTCTTTCTCCCAACCAAACTTAATTAGTGTATATAATAGCGAGGGGGTATCACAAAGCATCCAGGTCAATTGCTCTTGGTCGTTCCCTCCAAAGGCTTTTGGTATCTGAATGGGTAATTGGAAAGCTCCCTCATCTGATTGACATCGGAATATTTTCTCCCCCACTGTAGCTATCGCTTTCTCCTCTCTTGTTAAACCCAAATCAGCTAGAAAGACTAATTTGTGCAACGGGTGATTGGCGTCATTATGTCTTTTCAAGCCACACCATGGCCATTTGTTGATATCTTGTAGCAAGTTTATTACTAGTGGGTGAGCAAGCATTTCCCTTTTTGCTTCAAGCACTTCCGGTTCATCTTTTTTCTGACCTAACAAGTTAATTCGAGTATTATATTCTGTCCAAGGATTTGTTCCTATCAACCATTCATGCACAGCTTTGTTTTCGACCATGTTTCTTCTTCTCCTTCTTATTATGAATTCGATTATGAACTATAAGATTTTCACTCACTGGTTTTACCATTCTTTAATAAACTGACCAAAAAAGAAATAGTGCTTAATGTAAATTTAGTGCTATGTGATAATGATGTCTCAAAAAGATACTATGACTAATGATTTAAAATTCGAAGCTATGAAGACTATCTTTGATCAAAATTATCAATTAATAAGTTTAGCTGACAATAAAGCAACTGCAATACTTACTGTTAATGGGATACTACTAACGGTAGTTCTAGCAATGGTTGGCTTGCTCGGAGGATTCTTTATAATAGAAAATAAATTAGATGTTGCTGTCATAGTACTTTTTGGTTTATACGTGCTATCTTGTTTGGTAAGTATTATTTTTAGTATTCTAACAATATCACCTTTTCAGAAAACAGGTATACCTGATAAGAGACATATTTTCTATTATGTTAATATCTTAGAACATGAAACTAAAGAAGAATATAACAAAGGGCTTACCAAAGTGTTAGATGACTTTTCATTGTTACAAAAAGAATTTTCCGACCAAATTTATTCGATTTCAAAAGTTAATCAGAGAAAATACAAGTACGTCAAATGGTGTATTTGGACATTGCTTGTATCGTTAATCATTATTGGTGGTTTCCTTACTTTAACTATCCTTAGATAATTATTCATACAAAAAAGGGAACATAAAATGAATTATTCAGCATAATTTTTTTAAGCGGAAAAAAGAGAAAACATCATTATGTCAACCGCTGAAACAAGAGTAGAACAACTGCTCTATGGAGATAGTTTACCAGAGGAAAATGATAAACAGGAAGAGGGTGCTAAAAGATTATTATCACTCGATTTCCTTAGAGGTTTAGCAATATTCTTGATGGTCATATTGCATTCCTTTCTAAGAATGGCTGATCTTAGTTGGGTTTTTGATTTTGATGAGTTATTTTCAAGGAATTTTATTGTAATTGCTATAGTGATATAATTAGCTTATTTAGGAACTTTTGCTGGATTATTTCTATTAATTAGCATTGCAGTGAATATCTTTTCTGCCCATAAGAAATTTGACAAAGGAGTGCATCCAAAAAAAATACTTGCAAAATAAATATTATTTCTGAATATTAAGAGTTTTTTGAGTGAATATTAAAAAGAATGAAAACAATACAGAATTATTGAGTTCAAATGTATGTAACTGATGGTGGTAATTTGCAAAATTATGATGTAATAATAATTGGTGCGGGAATGGGAGGATTAAGTGCAGCTAATTTTCTTGCTAAACATGGAAAGAAGGTTTTAGTGGTAGAAAAACATGATAAGCCAGGTGGTTACTTAACATCTTTCATACGGAAAGAATTCCTTTTTGATAGTGCAGTATTTCATTTAAATGATATAGGAGAAAACCAAACAATTAGTAGTTTTTTGGAATATTTTGGTGGAAAAATTGAAGTTGAAAAGGTTAAATATAATTTTCGTGTTTTTATTGGGAATGAAGAATATTCCTTTTCAAGCTTATCAATAATAAATGATCTAAAGAGATTGTTTCCAAATCAAAAAGAAGCACTTGAACGATTTTTTAATATGAGTGAAAAAATGATTACTGAAATGACTTCTCGAGGTCCACCAAAAGCTCCTTATGAAATGTCTCTCTTAGAGAAATTACGCTTCGGTTTTTCCTCTCTAAAAACAATGCCTAATTTCTTAAAATATGGGAGGAAAAATGGCATCAAAATTATTACTGATTTTTTACCGAACGAAAAACTTGCCAGTCTAATTTATAGCTATTACCCTATTCCTGAACTTCTCTTTATGGGACATGCTTTTGGATGGTTGAATCTTCTAAAAAATGAAAATTATTACCCAAAAGGAGGCATGCAATTGATACCCAATACTTTTGTAGAGACTTTGCAAACAAATGGTGGAAAAATACTCCTTTCTACTGAGGTTGCCAAGATAATGATTGAAAATGGAGAAGCTATTGGAATTAAATGTAAAGATGGTAAACAATTCAGCAGCAAAATAGTTATTTCAAATGCTCCAATACATCATACAATTAATACTCTATTGAAAAATGATGATTCATTGAATAAACTTCGAAAAGAAATAAAGAAGAAGGACCTATTTACATCAGTGATGTTTCTTTTCTTAGGTATAGATAAAAAATATGATTTTTCAAAACAGAATTTTATTACTATCTTAGATGAAGATACTTTGAAAAGATCCACTAAACAATTGGCACCTCAAAATTGTCCGATACTTTTCATCCCTCTACCTAAAACAGAAGAACAGGAAAACACCTCAGTTATAGTAGGAGCATTTTTACCATATGAATATAGTAATAATTGGCAAACGGGGAATACTAAGACTCGAGATGAGAATTATCGAAAATGTAAGAAAGAAGTAGAGAAAATTATCCTAAATCGAATTACTAACAAATTAGGCGAGGAGTTCAAATCAGCTATCCTATATACAAATGCCGCTACACCATTAACTTTTGAGAGATACACCTATAATGAAAAAGGGGCTATTATGGGATGGCAGTATGATGCTAAAAATTATGGTAAATTCCTACCTCATAAAACAACAATATCTAATCTTTATTTGGTTGGGCATTGGACCTTCCCTGGCGGAGGAATTCCTGGAGCTGTTGCAGGAGGATATTATTTAGCGAAAGAAATTCTTACCAAGGAAGGAATGAATTTAGAACAGGAATATGCTTCATTTTTTTCAAAGAAAGTTAGCTAAAAATGGATGAATATTTAGTATTCTTAGTTTATTTCATTTACAAGTGATATATTACTAGATTAGATGAACATATAAATATCCAAAGGAGATAAAATTGGAGGGGAGTAGCTTGGCATGATTAAAATGCTAATTCTAGAGCATATATGATTATCATAAAAATAAAAAAAAGAAAGAGATGAAAAATCAGCTCTTCTTCTTACGTTGCACTAAAACACTAATAGTGAATAATAAACTGATTAGTGATAGCATACTAACTAAACTTCCAAATAATGGACTTGTTTCAGTTGGGGTAGCTGTTGGAGTTTGAGCTCCAGGATAATCGTTTGGATCAGTTGGATCAGTTCCTAAAAAGACTTCTCTACCGTCACTGAAAAGATCATTATCAGTATCCCAATCAGCTTTTAATGTGCCATAGAATTGCTCATTAACATCATCTAGGAAATCACCATCTCTATCCATTTGTCCGGTATGAAACATTGTACCCCTTAAGGAATTCCATTGTGTTATACCTGAAGAACTTATTCCATTAAAATCTAAGCAGATTGCTAATCCTTCATTGAATATATCAACAATAACTTCTGTTACATTATCTGAATCAATGTCTCCAAGTGCTGGAGATGGAATAATATGACCACCAGGTGTTAGTGCACCAACGGTTATATTATAGATCCAATTAATTGAACCATCCCCATCTAAGGAATAGACATGTCCATCGCTATCAAGAAGTATAATATCTACTGAATTATCATTATCTAAATCACCTATAACAGAAGGAGAAGCATAGGAACCAATAATATCGTAATTCCACAATTCATCACCAGTTGAATTTAGGCAGATGATAAACGGAGCTAAAGTATTCCAATCTGAAAAAGTTATTAGTATCTCAAGTTCGCCATCATTGTTGACATCAGCAATTGATGGATCAACTGACGTAAAATCCAAATCAACACAATCATATTTCCATTTAAGATTAAAATTATTATCAAGACAATTGATAGAATCATTAGCATAAAACAGAATTTCATTTGCGCCATTATTTTCCAAATCAGCTATTATTGGTGAACTCCTAGTATTTTCAGTATGATCATAGGTGTAAATGAGTTTTCCAGTACTGTTTAAGCAAAAGAGATAATCATAGTTAGTGCCAAAGACAATCTCTAAACCATAATCGATCTTAAGATTACCAATTGCTGGACTGCCAGACAAATTGGTAATATCTGGGTTCGTGTAATTCCACACCTGGGTACCAGTATAATCAAAACAATAGACCCACCAATTTGTACCACAAACTAGAATTTCTTGATAACCATCCATATCTATGTCTGCCACTGCAGGAGTTGAAGCAACCAAGCCATTTAGTGTTTGATTCCATAATTTATTTCCTTGTGAATCTAAACAGACAAGATAATCATCACCCTTCATGGTGCCAAATATGATTTCAAAATTATTATCCTTATCAAGATCAGCAACAATTGGGCAAGTCACAATATCACCTGTAGAGTTATATGTCCATAACACATCGCCATTATGATCCAAACAGTATAAAGCTTCATCCTCTGAACCAACACTACCAAACAAAGTTTCAAGATAACCATCAGCATTTATATCAGCTGTAACAGGAGAAACTCGAAGGTCTTGAGATGTATTGTAAGACCATTTCTGAAAAATAGTAATAGCATTGGGTTCAATTGTAGGATTTTCATTTTCAAAATTTAAGCCATTTCCATCAAAAGATGGAAGCATTAAACAATTAGCTAAAATAATTAGTAAAAATATTGTTTTTTT
>DATKZI010000057.1:0-62709 GCA_035528035.1 Bathyarchaeia archaeon | reverse complement strand
ATCCTTGACGATTATTTTTTCGTATAATATAGAAATCATCTACAAAAACCTTCAATCCCCCAGCTATATAACCCCAGTAATCTGGCGATCCGAAAGCTACAGCATCAAACTGCCGGAATTGTTCAATGTCAATTCGCTTCTCATTAGTATTGATCAATATAACCTTAGCTCCTGCTGTGATCGCCCCATCAGCTACTGCTTCAGCCATCGCTTCGGTGTTACCATATTCTTGAGAATGATAGAGTACAAGTATTGAAACCATTTTTCCTCATTACTAAAATCATTTCTTTATACCAATAACTTTTTTGTTTCAGTAATTCAAAAGAATCTTTCTTAATTGAACATAATAACCTTAAAGAAGAAATGAGGTTTAATTAACAATTCTGCGTATTCTAACCTAGTAAATAAATTATATAATCTTTTTTCAAAATAAACTTTATTGATTTATTGAAGCTAGTAAGCAGTAGATACATAATATTTGACCAATATTGATTTAATTGATTGAGATTTCTTTTGTTAATTAACTTTAAAATAGAAAAAAGAGTAAGAGACGCTAATACGTCCCTTAATTATTCATCTTGTTGGTGTTTTCTTTTTCTTTCGAGCACTAACAGCTACTATAATAATAAGCAAAAGTAAAAGTGCTACACCTGCACCAATGTAGATCCCAATCATTAATGGTGAAGTAAAATCCAATCCACTGACATATTCGATAGAAATTTCATAGATATAGGCGCTTCTATAGTCAGGTCCGAAGATTTCTGCTTTCCAGCGTAAGTCTTTTCCTTTCTCTGTAAAGAGGAATTCTACTCCAGGGGTAACTAGATGCCAATTTGCTCCACCATCTGCTGATATATAATAAATAATTTCAGTTCCAAATGCTACGGAATCTACAGCAAAAAGTGTTGCACTCTCAATATTACTATTTTTTGTATCCACTTCTAATGACTGTGCTACTGTCATTCCTGGTTTGTAAGTTGACGCTAAACTCTTAAAATGTCTTAGAATGATTAAATTGCTCTTATTAGCCACATAAGTAAAGTCCCCATGACAGGTAACTTTCATACCTCCAGTTGCATGGGAGTAATGGGATCCGGGTAGGTTGTATGTTGCTAGATAATCGATGGTATTTGTTAGATAGGCTCCATTACTTCCTGTAGTTATTAATAATGGACCATCAGCCCAAACACCATTTGCTGGGATAAAAACAGCTTCATATCTAAGATCACCTAACCTATTGGGTGCAAAGGGATCACTGACATTGAATAACACAAGCCAAGTATTATCTGCAAGATATAATAAATCTCCATCGACAAAAATATCTTGTGATTTTTCAGTTACAAAGTCATAGCTACCTATTTGTTCCGGATCGAAAATACCTGCAAAAGTATTATGAATATATGGGCTCGTTGAGGTACCACCATTGTTTTCACCAGAATAAATTAGATTGCCTTGAACGCATAATGTAGTTATATTAACACCAAAATTGATATTGTCCATAAAACCATCATTATAATTATAAGTATAATTCAGAGAAGCAAATCCTGATGAAAGTGGATCACCATAAGCAACATAAGCAATTGGTCCTGCAAAAGCAATATCTTCTATATCTGTTCCTATTTCAAATCTAGTCTGTCTAATATTGGCTGGATCAGAGACATCTAAAGTATACATACCAAAATTATCAATACAGTAAGCAAATTCTCCTCTTACTTCTAGTGTTTTTATCACAGCACTAGCTATTGGAAAATGATCTAGTAGAATTGGATCAGCGGGATTGCGAACATTTAATGTATAAAAACCATCTGGACCTGCAGCGACATATGCTACATCACCTACTATTCGTACATCCCATGCTTGATATAGGTCAAAGTGGTTTTCATACCAATCAGAACCAAAGTTTCCTTGGTAACCAATAGCAAAGGTGTAAATACCGTCATTAGCTCCTACAACTAAGAATCCTCCAAATAGGTCAACATCCGAGACAAACCCGTAGTCAATATTAGCAATAAATAATGGATTACTTGGATTTGCTACATCGAAAATTGATACACCCATAGCACTATCTGCAACAAATAAGGTATCACCTTTTTTCACCAAGTTTTGAGCATAACCACCTGTATTGAAATCACCAATTATTGTTGGATCTTGTGGGTTAGAAACATCTATAATTTGAATACCTGCTGGACCATCAGCTAAATAAGCAAAGTGTCCATCAACTATAACATCCGTAGCATTTCCTGGAGTATTAGTATAACCTATTTCTACTGGTGCATATTTGTTGGTGACGTTGAGAATATAGAATCCTTCTTCACCAGCAGCAATATAAGCTAACTGCCCTTTAACATCTAAACCTTGAGCTTTACTGCTTTCCCAATTACAATGGATTATATCTGAAAATGAAGTCCAAAGACCGGTTATAGGTAATATTCTTAGTGATTTACCATCCGCAGCATTATAGACTGTATAATAGATTAAATGACCATCTATTTCAATATCCGTTGCATAGTTGTCATTACCTATCCCAACTTGCCATGCAGGATTAAATGGATTTGTTACATTATAACTGATAATTGCTCTTTGAACTATTGAATCTAGACTGGCAAACATTATATCACCATCAACAGCAAGAGCAGTTAATGACTCATGATCAGAAGATGTTCCTAGCACTCGAATATTATTGGGATTATTAATATCCAATACATAGACATCTATTCCTCCTAAATCGGGAGTATTCACTCCAGCATAAACTTTTCTTCCTTGTACTTGAAGATCAACAACCGGATCTGTTGTAATAAAATGATCTAGAAATTCCCAAGTCATATTCCTAGCATTTGATATTGTTCCTGATCCCCAGCCATAAGCAGATGTAATTGATCCATTTCTGTAAACATTATCTTCAAAACTATCAGTGTAGGTTCCTAAACCTTTTGTAGTTAGAAAATTGTTGTAAAGATCATCTTGCATCCCAAAAGCTACTGGGACAGAAATAATTGATAATGAGAATAAACTCAAAACCATTAGTGTAAGTAATATTCTCTTCTTTTTAAAAATCATTTTTTATCCTCAAAATATGTATATGATAATAGTTACTCTAGTCAGAAATAAAAGACTATCTAGATTAAAAATGATAGTTCTCTCCAAGAAGTATGTGTGATTTATGGACAATAGTATTACACTTTTACTGTATAATTACGAAATTTATAAATGAGCTAGAACTAATCATTTGAATATGACCAAAAAAAAGAATTATCACAAACGAAAATTTTCAGCTAATCGTCTGATCCTTTCAGATTACAATCACGTAGCTTATACTTTACCGCAAGTGTTTGGGTTAATGGAAGTTGATATAACAGACCCTTTAGCAAAAATAGCGGAAATTAAAGAAAAACAAAATTATAATGTATCTTTGACTGCTTGGGTAGCTAAATGTGTTGCTCAAACTGTTATGGAAAATAAAGAGCTGAACACATATCGAAGAGGACGAAAACTAATTGTTTTTGATGAAGTGGATATAAGTATCATTATTGAAATTACCACTAAAGAAGGTAAAAAAGTTCCATACAATTATGTTATTCGAAATGTTGAAACTAAAAGTGTCAGAACAATTACAGATGAAATACGCTCCTATCAAGATAAAGTAATCTCTGAAAAAGATCAACTAAAACGTGAATCAAACCGTTTTACATCACTATACACCTTTATACCGAAATTTCTCAGAAGATTTATCATTAGAAGAATACTAAAAAATCCTTTCAGTTTGAAAAAAGTGAATGGCACAGTAGGAATTACCACAATGGGGATGTTCATTAAAGGACAAGGTGGGTGGCTTGTACCATTTCGTGATAAAACTTTGAATATTGCGACTGGAGGAATTAAGGAAAACGCTATTGAGCAAAATGGGAAAATAGAGAAACGAAAACTTCTTTGTACTACTTTTCTGATAGATCATGATATTATAGATGGAGCTCCTGGTGTAAGGTTCATTCACAGGGTATCAGAATTAATGGGCGGTACCGACTATCTAGACGATCTAGATAAAATTTAGAGAAAATAATGCCTAAACAATAATTCGATAAAGAAATCACCCGATTTAGAAAAACGAACTTACTTTAAGCTCGTTTTTATCAATCAGGTATTTTAGAGTTTTCGAAAAATGGCTATCTGTTAAATCACCAAAATATATTTTGCTAACTAACTGAGGAAATCTTTAATTGTTTAAAGAAAATCAAATGATTATTAATTTCGATAATGTGATCATAAAAGAATTGCTTTTTGCTTTACGAAGAGATTTCAAAATAAGTAAGGACATAATAAATACTCTAAGCAAGATTAGATCTACTGGATTAGTTGAATTGATTATGCTGATATCAAAACAATTATGCAGTAATCATCTACTTTTTATAGATAAGGCATTCATCTTAACAAATGATGCCTCACCAGAACGAATTAAATTCAATAATTAAAATTTCAAATTTATCAAAATCTTACAAGTTAGGAGATGTGTCTATTAGTGCTTTGAACAATGTTTCCTTTTCAGTTGATTCCGGCGAGATTGTATTTATAATGGGTCCTTCTGGTTCAGGAAAAACAACTCTTGTAAATCTCATTGGAGGAATCGATCATCCTACTGGTGGGTCTATTGAAATTCTTGGTGAAGATATAGCCAAGTACTCTGATAAGGAGCTAACTCTCTTTCGCAAAAAAAGATTATCATTTGTATTTCAATTTTATTCTTTAATTCCAACACTTACAGCCCGTGAAAATGTTGAACTCACATTGGAACTAACCCTGCGTAAACGGAAGGATATTAGCAAAATCGCTGAAGACCATCTTGCAATGGTTGGATTGGAAAATCGGATGGATAATTTTCCCTTTCAACTTTCTGGTGGCGAACGTCAACGTGTTGCTATTGCACGAGCTTTGGCTAAAAGCCCTGATATCTTGTTAGTTGATGAACCTACTGGACAATTAGATCAGAAAACAGGCGATAATATTGTTAGATTAATTCGAGATATTGCTAAGGAAAAAAACAAAACAGTTCTATTGGTTACACATGATCAAGACCTAGAAATTTATGCTGATCGTGTTATTTCCCTACGTTCTGGTAAAATTTTAACTGATGAATCGAAATTACTGACAACTGGAAACGATGAGGGAAGAGCTATAAATGCAGCAAATATATAAAACCATTTTTCGAGAATTCCGCTTTCAAAAGAAACGTACATTCTTGTTATTTCTAGTTTTCTTTGTTATTGTCTCATTCCCACTAGCCATGTTCTCAATTGATCCCAGCATAAATGCTTCTGTAATAGAAAGTAACCAATCATATAAATTAGCGTACGTAGATATGGGCTTTCAGGGAAATGTATCGGAAATTCGTGCTAGTATTGAAAATTTAGCAAATACAAATCCAGATTATAGTGATATATCATATGATATTCGACCTTCTTGCAGTCTTCAATTGTATCATGAATCAAACTGGTATTTTACAAGTATTATTGGAATAAATACATCAGCTCCTCCAGCTGTTAATCAGATAATTACAGAAAGAGAATTATCCGAATTGCGAAATGATACCGCTTTTATATTAGAATCATTTGCCAAAGAATTAGATGTTGGGATTGGTAGTACGATTACCCTTTATTCATTGGCTGGTGTGAAAGAAGTAGAAATAGTTGGTTTAGTAAAATCTATTGAATTTTTAAGTTATGATTTATCCCTAGAAGGAGCTATCTATCTTAATTATGAAACCTTCCAAGAATTTAATGGCTGGGAGGAAATTCAATTCAATAGTATAGCATTTTATTTCCCAAATAATCCCGACCTTGATTTCACAAAAGCTTTTTCAGAAGATTTAACTGAAGAAGTCAATCCCCTTGAAGCACAAATTCTCTATGCTTGGTATGTTCGAGAATTCAGTATTAGCTCTCTATTCCAAGATGTGCTCAATCTAACCTCTCAAGTACTTTTCGTTATGGCTTGCGCAATTATACTAGGAGCTGGGATTGTGATATATCTAATCACCAAGCGTTATGCGGTCGAGCAGAGAAAGCAGACTGGTATGTTGTATGCTTTTGGTTATTCGCCTAAAATTATCTTACGAGTATTCATGCTCCGAACGCTAATTATCTCGTTAATTTCTATTGTTATAGGGATACTCGGATCCTATGGATTATTGCAGCTTATGGTTCGTATCTTAATTTCCAGATGGGGAATACCTACGATATTGACTCGTTTCTCAACCTTAGGATTAATTATAGTACCAGCTCTTGTCATTCTTTCTTCTCAAATCTTCACCTACTTTGCTTGCAGAAGTAATGTAAAAATGTCTCCATATGAGGCTATTCGAGGAAAGTCCGAGTATAAAATAAAGAAAAGGATGAAAAGATCATCAAATAATGCTAAATCACCACTTTCAATTTCATTCAAATATCCTCTTAGAAATATTTCTCGAAACCGTGTGAGGGGCATTTTAATTACTAGTGCTTTTATAAGTGCTATTGCTATTTCCTTTGCCTTAATTCAAACCCAGACAGCCATAAATCAAACATTTGATACCTACTTTGCTGATCAAATCCATTGGGATGTACAAACTCGATTTAATTCCTATAAAACAGAAGCAGAGGTCCAAAACATTCTCGATGATTATGAGTTAATTAACAATTATGAGCTATATTTCCATGGAAATATTGAAATTAAAGACAAACCTGAATATGGACTGGAAATGAGAGGCTTACAAACCAATTCAACATTATATACTATCAATCTCAGAAAAGGTTCAATGTTTTCAAATGAAACAGCTCAAGAAGGAATAATCTCGAGTTATTCAGCGAAACCTCTTGGACTTGAAGTTGGAGATAATTTTAATTTTACATTATTAGATGTCGAATTCCAAATTAACATTGTAGGTATTGTTCGAGATTTAGATGTACCAAATTCATGTTTCATGTTAATACCTGCGATCGAAGAAACACTAGGATTTTCTGCAATAAATAACGCTTTTATTAAACTAGATAACATAGGGACAATGAATTCAGAAACTATTGATTCCTTACTTTTAGAATTAAATGAAGATCCAGAAATTCAATATGCTATAATGAAAGATACATACAAAGATCGAATGGTTCACATGGTGAACACTCAGTTATTCATTGTACAAGTAATGATTATTTTAGCATTGATAATTTCATTTCTAATCATCTTTGTGACAGCCTTTATTTCGATAATTGAACGAACTCGAGAGATAGCATTACAGAGAACATTCGGATTTAGAAAGGTTCAAATTTTCTTTCAAATCATCTTGGAAATGAGTGCGTTAATCTCATTAGCAGTCATTGTTGGATTAGCAGTCGGTGGAGAAGGATTGGGTCGATTGATTCAATTTTTCATCAGCAAGTTATTCTTTGAATTGGATTCGACGTATTTCTGGGGTGATTATTTAATGATTGTTGGTTTTGCATTAGTTTGCGTAATCCTATCAACACTACCAAGTATTAATTTACTTCGAAAACAAAAATTAGCTACTGCAATCATGGAATAAGAAAAATAAATAGCACTAATTTTCTATTTTTTATCTCCATTAATTTTTTTCTTCATTTGATCTTTCTGAGCTGAGATTATTTAATTCTTCAAGAAGAGGTTGAGTATTATTTAGTTTTTTTATTTTTTTAGATTGTAATAATCTATCTTTGAATACAAATCGAATAAGTATGATATTTGTTAGCAAACTAAATAATTCCAAAACTCCAGCAATAAGAAAGGTCAAACCAAATCCATAATTTATGAGAAAACCCGCAATAACAGGACCGAATGCTATACCAATATTACCAAATAATGTGAAAACACCTGTACCTGCGGCATTTTTTTTATTATCTTCAATTGTATCACCAATTAAAGCCATTGATGTTGGTGAAGTTATAGCTGAGAAGAATCCAAGGAGAACCAATAAGATTAACAGTGTACTAAATGATGTACTACCAAAATAACCAGTCAAACTTATAACTATTCCATAAAAACAACTACCTAAAATCAGAGGGAGATATCGTCCTATTTTATCTGAGATACGACCAACGGGATATTGTAACAATATGAATGGTAAAGCAAAGACGCCAAAAGCAATTCCTCTATAATTTGTGTCAAGACCTAATCCTCCTTCACTAATTTCTAAACCAATTATTAATGGTAAAACAAAGACAATCATGCCCATATGCAAACGGTCTATAAAATTGAATAGACTAGGAACCAGTAATTTTGGATCACTTTTTAATATTAACAAACTTTCCTTAAGAGAAGACCGTTGCTTCAAAGTAACAGCTTCTTTGAGTAAGAAAGATAAAAAGAATACTAGTACCATAAATCCAATAGCAAAATAATATGGAACAAATACACCCAATTTTGCAATAAAACCTCCAACCATTGGTCCTAATCCCATAGCAATTGCCATCAAGATACCATAAATACCCATATTTCTACCACGATTTTCTTGGGTTGAAAAATCTAAGACCATAGTTAAAAACATCTGCCAGGCCATTATAGAAAAACATCCTTGTAAAAATCGAAGAAATAATAGCAAACAATAGTTTTCTGTTAATGTCATTAGAAAATATAGTACTGCTGTGCTAGCACTTCCAATTAAGATGAAAATCTTTCTTTTTGTAAATTTATCGGATAAAATCCCAATCCCAATACCTGTTATAAAATACGCAATGTAAAGTACTGTGTCATATAGTGAAAACTCAAAGGAACTTATACCTACAAATCGGTCTAAGATGAATTCAATTTCATTTGAATGTAAAATAGAATTTGATGAAACTGTCAATAATGTTAGGGTGCCTAAAAAAACTATTATTAAAAAAGGATTTTTAATTAATTTTGGCAATTCATCATGATTCTTGTCAAGAATCATAGTTGAACTGTCTTCTAGATCTACTTCTTCCAAACTTCAGCACCATTATTTGACGTTTCATTTTGATTTAAATTTAGAGGTTAATTTCTACAAAACTAATTTTTGTTAATCTAATTTTAAATATGAATTCATTAATATTAAATAAAATGGTGAAATCTTCAATATATCATTTTTCTATACCAAACTTTAAGTCTTGATAATAAAAAGGGAGTGCTAATTTATCAAAAAGTAAAAAATATCGAAGAAATATCTGAATTATTTTCTTCTTTTAAAAAAGAAATATAATAATAATTATACTAATTTTTCACCTTAATGATTTTTTAAATTTACATACATAATAAGCATCAGAAAAAAAGAAGATTGGATTTATTCCAATATGTATAATCGATTCACAAATATAAATAGAAAAATAAGGTTGAAAGAGAAGATTAAATCAATAATACTCCCAAGTTTCTTTTAATTAATGGAAGATAATAATCAGCATTAGATGCGATTGAGATACGAAGTTTCTTACTAATAGATTCTAATATTGTTATGTCTTTATCTCCATTAAGTAGGGCATTTGTTTCTTCCTCTGTTATATCATCAAATCTTATTGGGTTCTTCATAACTTGTTTATTCGCTACACAGAACATTTGACATTTCATACAACCGAATAGTGCATTATGAGTATCAGGTTTGATCCAATTTGGAAACTCGCCTTCTACTTCATTATATAATGTAATGCATTTATCTACATTGATTACGAAATTATCTTCTGAAATACAATTATTGGGACAAGCTTTCATACATATTTTACAATTCCCACATTCATCTAACATTTTCTTTTCATGTAAAACATCGTTTTTAAAATCGAAATCAGTAAAATAAGCACTTAATGCTAAAAAACTACCAAGATCATTTGTATAGCTAATGTTATTTCTACCATATCTGGTAAGACCACTTCTAACTGCGAGTAATTTTAAATGAAGTTCTTGAGCATTTTCAACTTTAAATCCTTTTTCTTTTATTATCTGAGTTTGAATGAGATCTATCAAATCTTCATTTTTTAAACCCGATTGATAGTATCCTGGTGAAATCATAACCTCATGCTTTTTACCTTTAAAAATAAAATTAACTAATGCTAGCTTATCTTCTCTTGCTAGAATTACTACATATTTTGCTGTTGGAAAATTATCGGGAACTTCAAATTTCATGTTTTCAATATATTCTCTAAATTGACTATTGGTGCTAATTTTTCCTTCTTCATCTAATTGTTGTATATCTCGTTGTAACTCGGGAAAATGTTCTATGGAAATAATACCATAATTAATTTTTATACCTTTGATCGTTAGATTCTTTTGTTCCACTAATTTTACTTGATTATCTATATTGGAATTCACTAAAACACCTTATACTATTAATATAACACAAAAATAGGTTCTATGTATTTTTATACATTTGGAGATTTCTTGAAATTATTACAAGATGTTCTAATTCCAATGAGAATTTTTGGTCATTATAATTAAATAAAAATAGCTATAAATAAATAAAAAAAAATAAACAATATGAATTATTATTTTTAAAATTGATAGATTGTGATTGTTACATCTTTATATTTAGCAATTATTTTATACAAGCTGTTTGATTATATAGTCAATTTCCCTTACTTTTCCTCTTACTGATTGATGTATAGAACAATACGACAGCTGCTAAACCATGAAGAGGAATAATCCATGATAAACCTGGCGTGCCAGCTTGTTGAGTATAACCAGGTAAAGAAATTTCTTGGTGGTGCTCAAAATCTACAGTAGAGTAACCAAAAATACCTTCGTAATGAAAATCAAATCGGTATCTTTTCAATTCTCCTGTAGTTTGATCATATTCAAGAGTGAAACTATAGGCTCCTGCATAATCTGTATCATCCGTTGTTTTTTCATATCGAGCATCTAATGTCCAAGTGAAAACAGCAATATTATTGTCAGTATCGAATTCTCCTCCAACATTATAATATGTGAAATGTTCGTCATTCATATATTCAGATGCAACAAATGTGTCATCAGTTAACTGAGAGAAGAAATCATTAGCGGTATCAGGTTCAATAAAATATAATCCCTGTAACTTTATACCTAAATATGCATCAGTTTGAATAAAATTCTCTCCTCCTTCAGCAAATAAAAATGGATAATCTAGAAGTAATACAATCACAAGTAGGAGAAGTGGTGTTACTGTAAAAACAGCTGATTCTGAATCTACATCAACTGTAAATTCAATAAATCCTATTGCTACTCCATCAATAGTAACTGATATTTGTTCGTCACAAGAAAACGCTGTATCTTGAAATCTAAAACCTGTTCCTTCACTTGCAGATAAACCAGAAATATATTCCCATTCAGATTCAATTACATCGTAAGTATTTACAGTACCTACTGTAACTGAATAATCTGCATTAATAAAAGTTAATCCTATAAATTGACTAGTTAGTATAACTGTAAATAGAATTTTAACAAACTTTTCCATCTAAATTCTACCTCAAATATACAATCAAATCTAATAAAATAATACCAATCTATTCCGTTTTTTTAACTAAATACACTTGTTAATACTGTTTATTAATATTATTTTATTAAATTCTCTTTGTTAAATTAGCTTTCTAGCTCTTAAAGAAGGATGTAAGTCTTAAGCATCGGTTATTATTTCTTACATTTAGACTTGAGCAAAAATGTTGTAATCATCAAACTAAGGAGCATTGGAAAGATGAATAGATTACTACTAGAAGTGGTTACATCTTCAATTGTATATCTAAAAATAACCAAGCCTTTTGGATTATTACAGGTAAAAATTAAATCATTAGCGATTTGTAATTTTTGGGTTGCTCCAGTATCATCGAATGATCCAACAACTTGTAAATTGGCTAAATCACTAAAATCAATAACTTCAAGAGTATTTGAATCTCCTATGAAAGCATAATTATCTATAGTATCAACCCCTACAGCTAAATTTGCGGTATCAATTTGAGTTATTTTTGTAGGATTGGTAAGGTTGGAAATATTAACAAAGTAAACACCTGAAGCATCATTTGCTATAATTAAAAGATCACCTTTTAAATGAAAATCATAAGTGTCTGCTGTATCAGCATATTGACCAATGAAAACCGGTGTTAAGGGATCAGTAATATCAAGAAAAACTATCCTCGAACCAGATTGTTCCCAATAAGCTACAAAAGCAATGTTATCTCGAATAGAGCAAACATTTGGAATACCTGTTGCATTATACTGAGAAATTTTCTGAGGATCAGTCGGGTTAGAAACATTGAGAACTAAGACCCCACCATCTGTTTTAGTAACTATTGCTACATCATTTGATACAAAAGTACCTCCAACTTCAATACCGTCATTGTATGAACCAACTTCAGTCATGTTAGTAGGATCAGAAATATTGATGATTTTTAAACCATTATTCCAGCAAGGAACAAAAGCAAAATCATCAACAACATGAAAATAATGAGCCAGAGAAAGGGGAAGATTATCTAATAGTATAGGTTCAGAAGCATTGGTTATATCAAAAGCACTTAAACCACCTAAATAGTCAGAAACAAATGCTAGATTACCAGATAATTGTACATCAAAAGGGGTATTTCCAGTATTAATTTCACTTAATTTTTCAAAACTAATTATAACTTCATTTGTAGCACTATTAACTGGTATAATATTAATAACTAAAATAAAGAGAAAAATTTCCATTTTGATCTAATGTGTTTCATAATTAAATAATTGAAACTTCTTTTAAAAGAAATTATATAACTCTAGTAGAAGCAGTCCATCTATAACTTCAAGAAGAAGGGTAATTTTCTAAAGCATTTAATAAAATTAGTAGAAGATATGTAAGAGACTCGTTTATTAGCTGCAATAAGATTTTAAGAAGATACTCATAAAGAAATATTATGAAACTAAATAAAAAATCTTTGATTCATAAGTTAATTTTCAACAAACTTCGTAAAGCAAATTAACCCTCCAAATTGGGTAATGCGTTCTCCTGCAACTGTGTCAACATCAATAACTTTTGTCTTTACTTTTTTATTTTCAAGTATTTGTAAGAGACGATGCAAACGCTGTTTTTGCTTATGCTTTTCGAGGTAGGTATTAGTAAGCATAACGTACTCAGGTTGTCGTTTTCCATACTTCCATTGGCTGTAAATTAATTCTTCAATCTCTTGAAGGGAATATAATACAACTTCTCCTTGGGAAACCATTTGAAGCCGTTCCTCTAACTCCTCAATGATATTATTTGCTTCTTTAGCTGTAGTTTTCGCAATGATTGTTTTGAATGCTTCAGCTTGGAACAATTCAGAGACGTCTTCAGCATTACTTGCAGCCCCTTCTATTGTACCAATCATGAGTAGATTGGTGCTTTTCTCTTGCGATAACCATTTATGATGCTTTTGGATATGCTGTTGGAATTGTTCAGAAAAAAGACTATTTCTTGGGTTAGCAATTATTAAACTCCTAAGACCATCTTTTAAGTGGGATCTAATCGAATTAATAATTTCTTCATGGAAATTATAGAGTTCATTTTCAGCTAGTTTTTCTCTACGTTTCTTTAGAATAATGGTTTCAAGGGGTTTAACCTTTTCACTGAAAATTTCCCAAAGAACTGCTTTTTTAGGTTCAAACCCAATTAAAATAGCTACTGGATATCCACGCTTCTTCCGAATTTTTTTTCGTATACTAGTCAAAAATAATCACTCCATATATATACCAGATTTCTATGTATGTACTCATCTTACTTGAATTTTTCATTTAGCTCCCATCCCGAAAGTACTATTTGTTTAAGCTTTAAAATTCTTTTATTTCAGTAAAAACTCAATCTTATCTCATATATATGCTTCTCCGAAACGGACTTCTAGTTCTTCTAGAAGAAGGTGTGGTTGAATAATGATTAGTTATTCGTTCAATAAAATCAACTTTCCTTAATCTATTTTACTTTTATTTTTATAACATATGTTTGAATTCCCAAATGATTAGAGTCTCAAATTATGTTATATCTACAAATTTGACTTTTTCTTATTTATTTGCTCTTTCAGCTTAGTATAACCAACCCTATTAAACATACATTCTTTGACACAAACAGAACACCCATAATCTCGACCAAAGATTGGAAAACATTTATCCACATCTATATGGGTTATCCTCCCGTCTTCATGTTCAATGGGTATTTCAAAAATAGCTTTTGATGGACATTTCGTGATACAACGACCACAAGTTACACAATAGTCTTTTATCCATTTGTGAGCATTTGTTTCTGGAATTGGTAAATTAGTAATATTAGTTAATATTGCTGATAATCTATGGCGAGGGCCATAGTCAGGAGTAATAAGCAACCCATGACGACCAGGCCACCCCAAACCAGCTAACATACCTAAAGGAGTATAACTAATAGGTCCACCTAGTGGATGACAAGCTTGAGCAGCAAAACCATTTTTTTGTATAAAATTAGCTAGCTTATTTGTACGTATACCTAGCTCATCGTATGTATTTATAACCATCTTACCAGTCTCTAAAGACGGCGACATATCAATTTTTTCTTTATCCATTTCCATAGATAAAACAATTGCATTGTCATACAAGACAGCATGATTCTTGAAAATTAATTCTCGTGGTAGTTTAGCATAACCAATTTTTACATCTAGAGTATCAGCGTAATCTCTCAATTTTATGAAAAAGTTACTTTGAGCAATATCTTCTCTTTTAGGTGGATTTTTCTTTATAGTTTTTCTAGTTTTTTTCATTTCTTTCATTAATGAGAAAATAGTTTTAATGTTGAACATTTTCTTTCTGCTTTCAATCATCTCAGATGGATTGTCGATTTCTTTGAATTTTTTATCAAATCCCATTTCCGGAGCTGATTCTGTTGCTTTGATTGCATTAGTATCACTTTTAATATGATCCGTTGTACCAAACACTCTTTTTTGCATCTTTGTCATAAAGTTAGCTTTTTCTGTCATAATACTCACTGGTTGTTTCTTATCATTATTTATGTTATTCTAAAATAATTAATTGCTACTAAAAGAATATCTCCTATAACTTGAGGTATCCTTTCTTGACTGATAAATGGAATAATTATTATTGAGGTTTTTCATCCTATCAAATCGTATTTTTACAAGATGATTAACATGTATTTTATTAAAATATTTTGAAAACAAACTAGTAAGGATTATTTGAGAATAAAAGAAAGAGTGGTTAAAGCTCTTTCATAATTTTCTCTTTCTATTAATGAAAATTATAACCATGAATCCAGAAATCAGAATTGAAACCAGAGATACAATTCCTTCAAAGAGTGATCCAGTTTCAGTAGGAGAGGGACTCGGTGTAGGACTTGGATAGGTTTGTTGATAAGGATCATCTGGATCAAGTGGATCCCAACCATTAGTGATTTCTTCACCATCGCTGATACCATCCCCATCTGTATCGTTGTCAGTAGGATTAGTTAGGCTAATATCGATTTCATAATCATCTCGCAAACCATCTAAATCAGTATCATTACTAATAGGATTAGTTATCCAGCCATCAGCGCCTAGAACAACTTCTTCACTGTCTAGTATGGTATCATCGTCAGAATCAGGATCATTAAGGTCTGAACCATAATTGACTTCATCACCATCTAATAGTCCGTCATCATCACTATCTGTATCATTTGGATTGCTAAAATAAGTGTAGACTTCATTATAATCCCATACTCCATCTCCGTCCGTATCTGGAAGATTTGGATCAGCTCCATGTAAATATTCATCTATGTTTAACAGAGAATCTGAGTCTTTATCTAATAGTGTATCATCAATTAATGGATTGAGGTCGTTGGTTACTTCATAATTATCAGGCATACCATCTGCATCGGTATCACCATCGTTTGGATTGGTACCATAAAGATATACTTCATCACCATCCAAAAGTCCATCTATATCGGAATCATCAACTAAGGGATTAGTATGATACACAAGAATTTCTAGTCCGTCAATTAATAAATCGCTATCTGTATCATCATTGGTAACTGCTGTACCAAAATAAATTTCTGAGATATCATCCAAGAAATCAGCATCTAAATCTGGATGTCCTGTATTAAAGACTGAACAATATTTACTGCTCCAAGGACTATTTCCTGATTTTGTTACTCCTGAAAGCTCATAACATTCAATATCATGATCATTTGCTATAATTATTTCAAAAATACCATCTTTGTCTATATCAAATATACAAGGTGTTGACCATCCAAAATTTACATCACCAATAGTACTTTGTAATTCTATTTCTCCAGTATGGCTTAAGAAAGTTATTTGATCATCAAATGATATTATTATAATTTCATAGGTTCCATCATTCTCCAAATCACAGATTACTGGGGAAGCATATCCTCCTTCACTACCAATATTTGAGTACCAAATTAAACTACCAGCGGAATTAATACAATAGACTGTACCATTATCAGAATAATCCCTAGCTATTACTTCCAATTGATTATCACCATTCAAATCAGCTAATGCTGGTGTTGAAGTTATACTATCATATGTAGAATAGCTCCACTCTTGTGCTCCTGTGTGATCATAACATAAAAGTAACTTATTGCCATAATCGCTTACTACTATTTCAATAGTTCCATCATCATCCAAGTCGCCAGTGATTGGATCTTGGAATTGGTTGACACTAGGATCAGTTGTTATCCATTCGCTAGTACCCAAATGACTAATGGCATATATATTAAATTGATCGCATAGAATAACTTCTAAAGTTCCATCATTGTCTAAATCAGCTATAGTAACTGTTTGAGAAGAACCACTAGCATCATTTTGATAGAACCATTCTTGTCCACCAGTATGATTCAAACAGTAAAGACCATTATTTAATCCTGTACTTGCTATTAGTATCTCTAATGTTCCATCAACATCCAAATCTGCTACCACAGGAGATGCCATGATATCGTTATTAGTATTAAATTGCCATTCAAGCCCTCCTGTATGGTTAATACAAACTAAGTAATAAGACAAACTGCCTACTAATATCTCATAGAAACCATCTTTGTCTAAATCAGCAATGCAAGGTGTAACAATATAAATATCATCTCCACAATTATATCGCCATTCAAGATCGCCTGTACTATTTAAGCAGTATAGGTAATCATCAGAACCACCAATTATTACTTCTATATCACCATCACAATCAATGTCAGCAGCCTTTGCTGATGATTGTACGCTATAGAAGTCTGTAGTATAATACCAACTTTTACTAATGGATATTGCATTTGGTTCAAGAGTAGTATCAGGTTGATTATATAAAACAGCATTTGAATTTAGGATAAATATAGTATTAAATATAAAGAAACTTAACAAAACCATTGTTATTGTTTTTCTCAAAAAAAAATAACACTCCTAATTTAATAAGTTAATAAATTTTGATAACCAACATTATTTAAATAAGTATTGATTTTCTGATTTCATACTCTATTTAATTTTGCCTATATTATTATTAACAATACGTCTATTTACAAAACTGGATTTCAAAACCTTAAAGATGAAATTAACATGGTATATTCTTCCATTCAAAGTAAAGTGGAATGAAATTAGTAATTTTCCCAATCTAAACAATATTGTATATGAACGAAAGAAGAAATTTGTGAGGGTCGCATTAATATTGTTTGTTTAATAGCAAATGCTATCAATAGATCCCTAATTTTCTTTGATCTTATATTTATTTAAATTTGGACTCAATAAAAAATCTTTGATTCATAAGTTAATTTTCAACAAATCATCCCAGGAGATTTTTCTAATTTCACTAATTGATTCTTTGATATTTTCATAGAAGAAAATTACATCAAGTTCTTCTTGAATATCTTCAGATAGGCTGTCTTTATTAAACCATAGCATATCCAAAGCTTCTGCGAATTTTGCTAAATGAGGTTTTGGAAGATAAACTATAATTTCAATCAATTGTTTCCTTAAATCATATAATGATAAATAAAGTTCTTCCATAGATTGTTGTAAAGCATTTATATCTTGATCAATAGCAATTAAATCAACACATTTCATAAGGAAGGTTATCTGTTTTTTGATTTTTTCTTCATCCATCTTACTCGCAACCAAATAAAACTATATAGTAATTCATAGACTTCCTAAAAAGAATTATCATTAGAAATTGATCTACATTTAACAATAAAATATAAAACAACAATTACTTGGATTAGAACAACGAGATAGAAAATGATAGAACTTGAGCATCATTGTATTTTAATCATCACACAAAATAATTGGCAAGAAAAAGACTATAACGTCTTCAGATAAAAACCAACTCTGATTTTCTTGATTAACAAGTTAATTTTTTTTATAATCCTTACTCAATCTTGGTAGTGTTTAGATACAAATAAAACTGAAGAATATCTAAAGTGCTATTGGTAACCAAACTGAATATTTCGTTTGGAAATAATCTCTTCGGAAAGGAGATATTGGGTATGAAAATTTGCTTCCTAGTGGATTCGTATAAACCTATCTATGATGGTGTAGTGAGATACTTTGATTCCTTTATTCCAGCATTAGTTGCAGAAGGGCATGAAGTGGTACTAGTTTGTCCGCACATACCTGGAACAAAGAAAATTGAGTATCCACATAAAGGTTTGAAAGTTGTCCGTTGTTTCAATCCTGGTTTCTATGATGAAGGGTATTATATTGGTTTACCTGATTATAATCTTATCAAATCAGTTCGTGAAGCTGATTTTGTTCTTATTCATTCTTTAGCAACATTAGGTGTTATAGGTGGTTTTGTTGCACGTTTTTATCGTAAAAAGATAGGTCTCTTTGCACATCAAGATGAACGAATCGTTTTATCTGAGATGCTCCATCGTCCAAATTGGATTGTGAATTTTACTATATCCCTTATTAGTGAAATCTTCTATCCCTATTTTGTGGATGTTTTCTTCTGTGCTACGGAACGTTTCAAAGGAAAATTACTAGATTACAAAGTTCCTGAAAAGAAAATTTTCTTTACACCATTTGCTATTGATTCCAAAACTTATCGTCCTGGTAATATTACTGTGAACATCCGTGAGCGTCACAATATCCCACAAGATGCTATTGTAACAATTTTTGTTGGACGAATTTCTATTGAGAAAAATATTACTAACTTAATTACAGCATTGGATGATGCAATGGATGAAGAACCAAAATTATATTCACTTTTCGTTGGCAAAAAAACCCATCATGATCTGATTCCTCCAGATTTAAAGCATGCTGATAGAATGATCTTTACCGGTTTCGTTCCTGAAGAAGAACTTCCAAGTTACTATTGCTCTGTAGATATTTTTGTTTCGCCATCTTTACATGAATCTAGCTGTTTTACTATCTTTGAAGCTATGTCCTGTCAATTACCTGTTATTACTTCAGAATATCGTCATGATAAGGATATCATCCATAAAGAAAATGCTGTTTTAGTCAAACAATTGAGAAATCCCAATGCAATAAAAGAAGCTATTCTTTATTTGGTCCGAGATGAAAAAGCACGGAAATATATTGCTCTTAACGGGAAACAATTAATCGATACCAGAACTTGGCAATACCATGTGCACGAATTTTTCAAAGGAGTAAGAGATGTATACAGGAAAAGTAAAAGCAAATCTCAAGTAAGAATATTTTTCAAACAATATTTCTTCTCAAAATTAAAGAAGAAAGACAATTCTGCAACCTTCAATAAAGAATAACAATCGATAACTAGAAGTAATTGGGTTTGATATTACTTTAAACGTACATACTAAAGTAACTTTTTATATTTCTTAATTTTTTTCTTTTTACTTTGTAAGTATTCTCTTTTAACATATAATAATAGATTAAAAACTTTGATTAGAATGGGAAAACTAAATTAAAATATGAAAAAAAAATGGAAAGAGAGAAATTAATGCTATTTCATAAGTTTCCTCTTTCGGCTAATAAAAATGATTACTATAAATCCTAATGTTAGAATTGAAATCAGACTTACAATTCCATCAAAGAGAGATCCTGATTCATAACTCATTTATCTATTGCTTGCTTAATGAAAACTAGGTTTAAAGAAATCTTCTTCTGAAAGAATTTATTTTCTGATTATTGAAATCAGAATGCTAAAATCAACAAGTAAAACAATATAGGCAAAGCACTAAATAGTAGGGCAAACAAAATTGAAACAAATTGACTTGCAAATCGGGAATATTGAGAAGATATTACACCCGAAGATCGACGACACATTTTATATCTTTGATACACATTATCATAAAGATACTCCAAAGGTAAATCATATTTCTTACCTTCAAGAGATTTAGAAATCATTAATAGATGATTCCAAGAAGCAACTTGAAGTTGAATTTGTTGATTTACGATAAAGGGAAAATCAATTTGTCTTGTAGAACTCTCGGTTTTGTAAACGAAATTATCTTGGGACTTTACTAATGAAACGTATTCGTGAAAAGGAATCCTTGGATCACTATTTTCTTTTAATGTTTCAAAATGAATTTCTTCTATAGTAAGATTATCTTTGTTAAGAATAATTTCTAGGAATTCAATATCTTCTATAGAGCCATAATAGAAAAATCTGAAGAAGGCATACAAATAGTGCAAGAAACGATTAGGAAGAATTTCATTTTTCCAGAAGATCCTATAGATAAGGATAATTTTTGAAGGTTTTTCAATTATTTCATAAGCAATCTTGTAAGGCGTTGGAGCATGTTCATCCTTCTGAAAAATAATGGGTTTAAATCTTGTAGCAAGTTGTTCTATAGTATCATTATTTATTTTATCCTGAAGTCTAAGATGGTAGTAGCTCCTTCTATTATGACCCATAAAAGACAATCCAAGGGTATAACCTATTAGGAATGTTAGGAGAGAGAAATCCAATAAGATAATTATTAGCAAAATTTTTTCCAAGTGTTATTCCCTTATCTTGACAATTGGGCAATCAGCAATAGATATTTTCCTATCACAAACTCGGCAGGTGTCATTTTCCTCGAGCCATTCAGCTAATAATTCTTTTTTAGCTAGATTCCCGCAGTTTGGACAAGCAACAACTGTATCTTCATTAAAATCAAGAAGTAGAGAAGAGATCATACATTTTGCCTTAAGCGGTATCTCATCAAGATAATAAACACTTGTGATCTTAATATTGGGGACGATATGATACCCTTGGGTTGGTTTTTCAAGTAATCTAAGCATTTCTTCAACGGAAGTATAATCAAATTTTACAGCAAGAATTTCTAATAATTTCTGAATATGTTTATTAAAATTTGAATAGAGATAAGCTCCTTCTTCATATAAATCATTAAGTAAAAAGACAACATCTTTGACTTTCAAATCAACAAGTGCATAAAGACTTAACCGGTCTTTGTAATCACCCATACGCAATTTTGCTAATTCTAGAAGTTTATCTATCCTTTTACGTTTCTTAAGCATTTTGACATGTTTATATGATCCTTTACCAATTAAGAGAGGAATAAGACCCAACAAACCAAAAGGAAAACATAGGATAGTTAGAAAAGTCGTCCCTATTGTCCATTTTGTTTTAATTTTACACCATTCTTCATCCAAAAGTGAGAAATCTGGATTTGAATACTTTTTAATATCAGATTTTGAGATCCCCATAATGAAACATTCCAATAAAATCATACTATTTACTTGGTCAGTATAGTATTATTTACATAGGTTATTTCACTAACTGTTTTTTAACCTTTTTAATCACTTTAACTTGTTTTACCTAATATCAATTTCAGAATTTCTTTAGTATACTTTTAACCCTATAGTTAAAATAAAAAGTAAAAAGAAAAGATATTATCTAATTCTTTTCTTTCTAATTACAACAGCTGTACCTAAAGAAGAAAATATTACTGTTAAGGAAATAATCAGCGAAAATCCAGCTGAATTTGTAGGTGTTGTAGATGTTGGTGTTGGTGTTTCTTCTACTGGGAAATCTTCGGGATCAGTAGGATCCGTTCCAGCAAGTATTTCATCAAGATCATCGTAACCATCGTCGTCAGTATCTGCGAGAAGGGGATTGGTCACAAAACCATCTGCTCCTAAAGTAACTTCTTCTCCGTCTAAAATTCCATCATCGTCGCTGTCACCATCGAGAACATCGGTACCAAAGATCGATTCATCGCCATCTATTATACCGTCGTCGTCTGTATCAGGGTCATCAACAGCTGTTACTACTCCATCCCCACCTGGATTAACTTCTTCCCAATCGTCAAGACCATCCGAATCTGTGTCATTATTTTTCGGGTTCGATCCTATTAGAAACCATTCGTCACCATCTGTGAGTCCGTCTGCATCTGTATCCGGATCCCAAGGATCTGTTCCTAAATCCAGTTCCCATCTATCGTTTAATCCATCAAAATCGCTGTCAGGTTCTGTTGGATTTGTTCCCTCGATGATTTCATCTCCATCTGTAACATCATCATCGTCTGTGTCTATATCATGAGGATCTGTATTGTAAGTATCTACTTCATCACCATCTCCTAATTGATCACCATCCGTATCGCTTACTAATGGATTTGTTCGATAGATAAGTAATTCACGTCCTTCATCTAATTGGTCATTGTCTGTATCAACGTTTGTAGGTGTTAAACCTAACTCATCTTCTTTTTGGTTATCTATATAATCACCATCTTTATCGGCATGCCCCGTTCTGAACATTGACCCACCTAATGTATGCCATCGAGTCAATGCATAATTAGCGCTTGCATATTCAACATTTAAACAATACATCACTCCGTCATAATCTCCCACGAAAATATCCATATATCCGTCTCCATCCACATCAGCAATTACAGGAGAATTACAAGCTGTTCCATCCATTGAGAATATCATATTATCATCTAATGCTCCAGCTTCTGTTATCACTCTAACCACTCCGTCATCCGAAACCACAATAATCTCCTCTTCTCCATCACCATCAACATCAGCTATTGCAGGAGAATGATAGAATCCATCTGTGACATTATAAAACCAGTCTAAAGTACCTGAGGCACCATCAAATCTATGTAGGGCAGGAGTGCTTACACCACTTTCCCCGTTAATTCCTATATAAACTTCTAATTGACCATTATCGTCTAGATCACCTAGTACTGCAGAGGAGTATATTGGATGTGCAACATCATATAACCATCGAATACTACCATCATAACCATAACAATAAACAATACCTGCTAATGATCCGGCAATTACTTCATAATATCCGTCACCATCCACATCACCAATCGATGGGGTTGACCATACTTGCCCACCAGTTATAGCGTTCCATTTAAATTGGCCTGTTTCATCAAGACAGTAAATTTTACCATCCCATGAACCAAAGAGGACTTCATATTCACCATCGCCATCAAGATCGCATGCTGTTGGTGAGCTATATACTCTATCGGGTGTTCCTGGTGTTGAAATATCTGTATAGGACCATCTGATGGTTCCATTGCTATTGATACAATAAATCCCATCATAAAATGAATAACTAGGTGTTAAGAATTCCCATTCACCATCTCCTTCAAAGTCAACTATTGTTGGTGCTCCTTGGATATAACCTGTACCTGTATATCTCATATAAGAACCATCATAGTCTAGAAATCGCAATCTGTCACTTACGCCTACTACTATATTCGGTTTATAATCACCATCAACATCTACTATAGCTGGTGATTCTTTAATTGGACTATTAATATAGTATGTCCAATTGAGATTTCCATCTTCATCAAGACAAATAAGTCCTTGATTGCCTGTTCCATATATTATCTCCATTGTTCCATCTTGATACAAATCAAACAATGTGGGAGTACCGCTTACATATGTTCCACTAGTTGTATAATTCCATTTTTGAAACAGTTCCATTGAAGGTATCGCTACAACAGGTTGTATTGATGTTTGTAGAACAATTGTTGGACCAATTGGAATTAAGAAACTAGCAAAAATAATCATTACAATTAATTTGTTTTTTAATCTCATTTTAATAGCTCCTGATTGGCTAAAAATTCCACGTAAAATTAAATCATTTTCAATTAAAAAAGTTGCCTAGAAGTGAGTTGATTTGACTTTTTTTATTTCTAATTTTTTTCTTACAAAATTGCTAAAAAGAAAATTTTTGAATAATAAATATTTTTTCAAGTAACTATATATTCCTATTATCTGTATAGATAGTGTTTTGATATTTATTGTGTGGGAAAAATAAATGGTCACAGAAAAATTGACTTCGAAAAAAATAAAAGCTTTCTTACTGGCTAATGGTGCTTCAATAGTTGGCATAGCAAATTTAGAAAATATTGATGAAAAAATTGGCTGTGATATAGAAGAATTTCAAAAATACACTCGAGCAATTTCAATTGGTATAGGATTATCAGATGAAATTATTAATGGCATAATTAGTGGTCCAACAATGGTCTATGCAGATCATTATAGAGAAATTAATTCCAAACTTGATGAAATAGCTGGTAATTTAGCAAGGGAATTAATTGAGAAAGGTTTTGAAACGCTGGTAATTCCAGCATCTAAACGATATGATCAAACGAAGCTAGCAGCAATTTTTCCACATAAAACTGCAGCAATCCTAAGTGGTCTAGGATGGATTGGTAAAAGTGCTTTATTAATTAGTTTTGAGCATGGACCAAGAATTCGATTGGTAACAGTTTTAACAAATGCTGACTTGGAAGCTGATACTCTCCAGAAAATAAGTCAGTGTGGTGATTGTACTAATTGTGTTGATGCTTGTCCACCAAAAGCAATAACAGGCAAACTTTGGACTTATGGTATGGCTAGAGAAGAAATTTTCAACGCCTATAAATGCCTTGACCACCTTAAGATTCAGAAAAAAAGAGTTGGCGAAACAATTTGTGGTATCTGTATCGCTGTCTGTCCTTATGGATAAAGTACTAGCAATAAAATCCCTTTTTATGTTTTTATTTCAAGAATTACTTCTGAAGTACTATTAGTTTTTATTTGATAATAGTATAGTAATCTTAGATAGTATAAATAGGAGATAAAATTCTCATGAGTAAAGAATCTATCAAAACTACAATCCCTCTCGCTGTCATTGACAGAATTATGAGAGAAAATCTTCCTTCTAAAAAAATTAGTCGTGAAGCGAAAATTGAATTTGATAAAGTGTTAGTAAAGCTAGCTAAAGTTATTTGTGAAAATGCCAAAACAAGTACAGAAAAAGCGAAAAGAAAAACTGTTATGCCAGACGACATAAAATTCGATTAAGCTATAAGGATACTAGAAGTCAAGCCTATAATCTATGAACCTTTTAAAGGACATAGATAGTCTACTTAATTAAATTCTATGAAATAAAAAAGGGAATGATAGTCTAATTATTCCTTTTGTTTTTTCCCTTTTCTAACAATAACAAGTAAACAAATGTCTGCAAATACTACCCATAGAGCTAAACTTACTTTCTTCGTACTAACAAATTGCTTATAGACCTCTTCAACTGCTTTTCCAGCATCTAATTGTCCATACCCAAAATAGTCGTCTTTCCCGGGTGTACCAAGATCAATAGTTGTATTGTAAAGTATATTCTTTATTTTGCTAACAGTAATATTTTCGTAAACTGATTTCATTAAAGCAATATTAGCAGCTACTTGTGGACATGCGAAAGAGGTACCAATTCCATACTCATAGGTATTACCAGGGTAAGTACTGTTTATTAAATGATATAAATCATCATAATTTTGATCCCCTACAGGAGCTACCAAATCTGTCCATTCTCCATAATTACTATAGTCAGCTTTTTGGTCATAGTAATTTGTCGCTCCTACACAGATCACTTCGTCATATCCACCGGGATAAGAACGATACTATCTTCCCCCCGTAGGCAGAGTGGTGTTCCCAGTTATTGATACTACAGGCACATTATTTTCCACAGCATAAATAATATCATCATGGTAGCTTATACTATCACTGTAATATTGTAGACTTAGACTGATGACATCCGCTCCATTATCAACTGCATATTTTATCGCTTCGCCAAATTTCTCATAGGTTGTTCCTGCATAATTATCAGCCTTTAACACACGCAAATCCATTATTTTGACATTTGGAGCAATCCCAGCTATTCCTTCATTATTAATATCCGCTGTTATTATTCCTGAGATAAAAGTCGCATGGCAGTGAATCGGGTCCAAAGGTTCAGGACCTGGAATGTTATCAGGTTCATTGTTATCACTCACGAAATCCCACCCACTAATATCATCAATATAACCATTACCATCATCATCGATAGCATTGTCAGCAATTTCATCGACATTTATCCATTGAGCGTTGTTCAATTCTGGGTGACTAAAATCAATACCAGAATCAATTACTGCTACGACAATTGATTCTGAACCGTTCGTTATAGCCCATGCATCCTGGATATTTATTTTTGTTAGATGCCAGCCAATTTCAGCATTATTATTGATATCATAAGCACTTTGACTAGTATTCGTTTTTGTAATATAAAAAGCAAACAAAGTAATGATAATTAATACTAAACCCTTTTTTGTATACCCTTTAGTCATCTTAAATCCTCTTCATATTTTCAAAAGTACAATACTCTTTCAGCTAATTTATTTTTTTCAATCCCAAGTAAAAATCCGAAATCTAATTAAAAGCTCAACAACAATAATTCTCAGAACAAATTGAAAAGTATTCTTACGAAATCTTTGTTGATGGATTTGTTTTCTATGGAAGAAAATATACTGATTGCTCGAGATACATTCCCAATGGTCGGAAAAATAACTCAAAAAGATGATAGCAGTATAACATGTGAGAGAGCTTTGTCTCTAGAAAATGACTGGTATCTGGATGATCATCGATTCAACAACACACCGTTTCTTCCAGGAGTAATGGGTTTGGAGCTCTTTACTGAATTAGCTAAAATCCTCTTTCCTCAGAAAACAATACAGCGATTCGAGGAAGTTCATTTTTATAAGGCAATTAGATTAAAGGGCGATAAACCTTCCACAATTACTACAACTATAACTTCCAAGGACGAATATGCTGATGCAGTAATTACCACAACTACCACAGATTCATCAGGGAATACATCAGAGGTTAAGCTTCATTTCAAAGCTAAACTAATTTTTGGCAAGAAAGAAAAGGAATTACAAAAGACACCTACAATAAAGGCCATGCCCTTACTCACTCACGATTTTATTTATCAAATATTACCTCATGGCCCATCTTTTCAAGTATTGGAGGAAATAAATAGTATCGAAAACGAGATGGTTGC
The DNA here is from genome assembly GCA_035528035.1 of Bathyarchaeia archaeon. Taxonomy (GTDB): domain Archaea; phylum Asgardarchaeota; class Heimdallarchaeia; order JABLTI01; family JABLTI01; genus JABLTI01. The sequence continues at coordinate 35,568 of DATKZI010000057.1, read as the reverse complement.
TATCAGTAAAATTAGCAAGAAACAGCTTTTTGGTTGGAATGTTAAAGAATTACTAATTGATCCTTATGCTATTGAAGCGGGATTTCAAGCAATTGGTTTAATGGATTTTATTTTGAGTGGTCGTGCGGGTCTTCCCTCAAAGATTAAACAAATTATGTTCTATGAGTCAGCAGCTAAGCCTTATTTCATTATTGGAAAAGAGACTGTTGAACAAAGTGGCTTGTTTGATTTCAGAATTCTTTCAAGAAAGGGTGAGGTTATACTAAAAGTGTTTGACCATCAAATGGTGGAAACTAATCTAGGTGAAACATCTAGTATACTTGAAAAATTGCGTTCGCATAGAATAAGACAGCTTGTGCCCATGCCAAAAAAATCCTGGTTAGAGGTAATTGATAAGCAATTGTTTCTAGATAAGTTATCTCATGAACCTGAGTTCGTTACTACGTTTCTATGTCCGGATGAACTTGATAAAGTAGAGAAATTGACTGCTAGAGATAAAAACGAAACCTTACTCGAGTTATTTGCAGTAAAACGAGCTCTTAGAGTGGTACTTCTCTCAAGAAAAATGTTAGAATTTAAAGTAGAAAAGGATGACTCTGGAGACTATTACTGCTCTTACAAAGGTAAATATATCTATCTTACAGTGGCAAAAGGATCAACATATCTTCTAGTGTTAGCAAGTCGTAAAAGAAAATATGGTCTTTATTTTTACAACAAGGAAGAAAAGATCAAACCAATGACTGATGCACTGTTTAGTTCAGATGAGCTGATTTGGTTTGAAGAGAGAAAATTGATTAATACTAATGCAATTCAAACACAGGTATTCATTGCTAAGCAGGCAGTGCTTAATTTTCTTGGTGCAAAAGTAAAGCTTGATTTTAAGGATATCTCAATACACTCCTTTAGAGAAAATAACATCGGTTTTCAAATTAGCTCCTTAAAGTTGCCTACCAAACAAAAACGGCAAATAAAAAATCAGACGAAACAATTGAATGTATCACTTAATCAAAATGAGAAGTATATCCTAGCAATCTGCTCTTGAAGTATTATTTGTAGAATTAAAGTAGTGAGTGGCCTGAGCATCAGTTTTTGATTTAAAAAAGGTTTAATAAAAGAGGAACTATTGTTTAGTTATGCCTCTTGAAAAGAATGGTTTACTTGAAGATAGAATAATGAGTCTTTATCGTAAATCTCTAGATTATCTAACAGAAACCGGTTTCGACTTTAAAGAAAAACCATCTAGCGAATGGAAAATGGATATGAGTGCATCAAATATCGATAATCTTTTTGATGGTTTAAGAGAAGGAGCATATGATTTACCTGTACCCTATAAAATAGGTAAGGATGTTCTATCTGAGACTTTTATGGATGTGTATGGTTTAGAGAAAGAGATTGATTTAGTACGATATATACGTGTTGTCAGAATTATTTTAACTGATTTTAAAGGTCCAAAAGAATCTGATTCATATAAGGGTCATATTAATACCTTGAGAATCATATTAAGACTTAGTTATCCAGGTTACCAAGAAGATATGATACTAAAAGCTCTCTATGTTTATGAGCAATCCTTAGGTAAAAGAGCTCAATGTCACTCAACACTTTCGAAAAGCGATTATATATCATTTGCTCGAATCTTAAACGCAAAATTCAATCTCTATAATAGTGAAGAAAAGCTAGGGTTAGCATTAATCTTCTTTATGGATATTCATAAAAAATTGATGACATTTCTTCAAACAGATCAAACTCGAGTATTATTATTCGAACGTTTAAGATATTACAACATAACCGATATAGACTCTGCTGAAGAATTACTTCCACTAATAACTGATTCCAGAGCAAGAACAGAACTAATCAAGAAGATTAATATTTGGTTTGACGAACAGCAAAAGGATAACATAGCTTCTATAAAACAATCATTCAAGATGCATTATTGTTATCTTACAGATGAGACACTTCTCGAGATGATAAAGCACCCTATATACGCAATGGATTTGCTTAATAACCTAACTAAATTTGGTGTAGCTGATATAAAATCTAACTCTGAACTCACCTCAATGGCTCAAAAACCAGATGTTCGAGCAGCACTCCTTAGAAAACTAAAAGTCTACTGTGAAAAGGAATATCAAATGAAATTTGATTAATACATTATTTATTTTTGATTCTATACCTTTCCTCTTTTTAGTTAGTAAAGTAACTTCCTACAACAATACAATTTCTTACATCAATTTTTTTATTTTTCAGATGTTAAAAAAACTATTCAACTTAACTTCTATTGATCAAGTAGTCCATATCTTTTCCAAGAAATTGTATAATTTCTGCTGTTGGAAGATATGGTATACCATATACTTTGGTAGAATTATACATTATATCAAATTTATATCTAAATAGACTCTCATTCCAAATTCCAAACGCTTGCATTTTATCACATAATTCAACATAAGAAGCCATTTCTTGATATTTCTTGTATTTTTCGTTGTTGTCTATTACTGGTTCGAGTGTTATGATCCTCTTCAGGTTTTCCATAAGCTGTAAATGTTTAGCTTGAGGTTTAGGTTTATGACTAAAAGCTCCTCTAGTACCATAAGTTGCGTACATACCTTCAAGTTCTCGATAGATCTGGGATGGAGCAAACAGTCTAATAACAGATTGGTTTAATAGATATGAACAAAAGACATCAAACTTTGGGTGCATCATCAAGTCATATAATTGATTTGGGGTAACAACTATAGGAATCATCTTTATCAGTTAGTAACTTTTCTCATAATTAGATTATTATCATTCAATTAAAGATGTTTTGTAGCCAATCCTTCAAATGGCAATAAAAATTTACCAACATTCCTTTCGTACCACAAATTGTATTGTTCATTTGAACTAGCCTATACAATCTTCAAGAAGCAGTATGCAATTAGAGTATTATTGATTAGATTTCCAGAATTTTTTTTGAATTGTTGAAGCATGCAACAGCAGTAAAGACCTTCTAGATGGCAGCATCTAATCTAAGTGCTCATTTCTTTAGCTTAATATTAAACTACCAAAAATGATTGTAAATTTACAACACTTGTTAACATCCCAGATAATTTTTAAGTTAGTTAACCAATAAAAAGTAGTAGCAAGAATGCCAAATGGATTAATTGATAACTACTTGTTTGTCTATATTGGTGTGGGGAAGCAAATTACTATGGTTAAGAAATTCCGTCCGAAGCTGATTATTCTCAGTGATCCATCTGTCACTCGTGATTTCTTTTTAAATAACAAATTAATAATAAAGCCGTTTACTCAAAGCAACAGAAATTTAATTGGTATTGATATCTACTCAACTGAATGGAAACAAAGTAGTGAAAAAATTGAATTCCAGTTTTTGATTTATGATATCAACACTGCACCAGAATTTGATAAAACATTGAATTCAAGTATGCTTGGAGGATCAGGTTGCATTATCATTTACGATTATACCCAGCTTGATATTATTTTGCAGCTTGAGAAATGGATTCTTGAAACAATACTTGTTTGTGGAAATATACCAATACTGTTACTGGGTAAGAATTATCAAGAGAATAAACTAGAAAAAAATGTTACTGATATCAAAGCATTAGTTATGGATAAACAAGATTCTTGGAATTTGTCGATTCTAAATATTAACGTTATTGATACTAGTTCTGTTGTTAAAAAAGTGATAGATAATCTATACAATACAATGTTTGACCGCGTGAATAATCCTACACTATCTGCATTACAAGATGGAACTATAAAGAATCTAACGGATTTAATTACACATGAAACCAACATTTTCAAGATTTACCACATACTGGCATATATCTATAAGAATAATGTTGCTTCTGCTCAGAAGTTAGTTTACTCTCTAACTATTGCATTCTTTAGTGAATTTATACTGAAACAGGAACATTTGACAGATATTCCTAAAGTGTTAATCACGCTTAATTATATTGATAGTTTATTTTCTAAAAAGCTCCTAAAAGAACTCCCTTTTGAGAACTTGGTTAAGAAAATAAAACAAGAGAAAACACTAACTGAAATTATACTTTTGTTCAGCGTATATAAGATAATCGATTCAAAATTATGGAAAAAATTCCTACAAACAATTACTAGTAATCTATTGACGACTAAGATATCACAAGTTTGGATAGAAGTTGCTATAATTGCTGAAGGGACTCATTCAACAATTGTAGAGCTAGTGCAAACTGTTGATGGTGCTACTTCTATATCCACAGAAATTATTAGATATGTTTCAGAAACTGAACAAAAGCGAAAAATAGCAGAAACGTTGAATGAAATAGGTACTATTCTAGCAATACTATTCTCATCTAATAAAGACCAAACTATTGAAATAATCGAAAACGTTCCCATCAGAATTCGTGAATTAGCTCTTAAAGTCATTCATGAAGAAAAGAATGGGAAGGAAAAAATCGATGAAAAAGAGTCGTTAAAAGCTTCAATAGAAATCGGTGAGTTTTCTAAAAAAGAAGCTGCTAAAAAAGAGATCCACCACACATTAAGTGAACTAGCTCTTATAATTACTTGTCTTGAACAATTATCAAATGAAAAAGACAGAATGAATTTCATCAACAAAATATCACTTGACAATATTTACTCGAAAATAAAGGATGAAAAACAACTAACAACAATTGTAAAATTGTTAAAATTATTAAATGAAATCGATACTAATTTGACAATAACACTTCTTAGAAAAATTACTGATATATTAGTTGAAAGGATTGTACAGGAACCATCTATCATTATCATCAATAACCTACTAGAATTTGTTGAAATAGTAGATCCAATAGTAGTGCTGGAAATAATTAGCAATTATAATACTGAATCTCTGGTCAATAAAATAATCTTATTTTATGCTGAATTAGAACTTGAACAACTAGATATACCTCTACTGACGGAATTTGCAGTCAATTATGGTAGGGAAGGGCAGTTTACTTTAATTAAAATATTACATCATCTTTTCCCTAAAGTGCCACAACCTAGTTTAACAATTCTACTTGAGTTATTATTCGAATTACTTGAAATTGTTAAAACTGACTCAGTAGAAAATAATAGCATCGCTACAAATCAATTAATGAAAATTTATGATATCTTCATTGAAACAAAGCTTGATGAAATAAATAAATTACTTGAATTAGTTACCCAATCTCTACTAATATCCACAATTGAAATCAAAGAAGTTTTTCTATCTCAACTAATGACTGAGGCTAAAGAGGACTTTACCTATGAAAAGAATAAATTATTCAATTTTGTACAAAGCTTACCCGAATAAATAAAAATGTTCCCCGAAGTATATAGATAGCTAAGAATGCTGAGGTTCATTTCAAATGAAAATGCAAATGAAAATGCAAATGAAGAATTTGTATCTTCATTTTCAAACTCAAATTTCATTTTCCTAGTAAATCTTTATCTCTTAATTTTGCTTTCGACACAAGCATTTGCTGTTGTATAATCAATTCTTCAAGATCATTCATTTTTGAAGTAATTTGTTCTCTATCTTTATCTTTTCCGAGAATATATTGTAAGATTTTTTCAAAATCCGATTCAATGTAGTATTCTTTCTTGAAGTAGTCAATTATAGTTTGAATGTCTTTCATAAGCACATCTATATTTTGTTTGAATCGTGCCTCAGTTCGATTTGCTAATAGACTCATATCAATTGCTTGAGGGAAATCAATAATGAATGGTTCATTTTCATGTACAAGTATATTATATTCAGAAAAATCTCCATGAATTAACTTTGCCTCTTGATACATTATCTTGAGCTGCTCAATAATTTTATCAAACATCTCGAGAGGATCCTCAAGAATGACATTACGTAACTGTGGTGCTGGTTTCCAATCTTTACCAATAAACTGCATTAAAATGATATTATTCAATATCTTGGCAGGTGTAGGGGAATTTAACTTTGCACGAAAAGCCATTGCTAATCTATAGTATTCAGCTGTTGCATAAGCTGTTGCTCTTGTTAAAGGATTGCCTGTTTGTCTTTTCTTCTGTTTGTTATGACTTGTCAGTTGCAGTCGAAACATTTTCACAATTAAAGGTGCTCCTTGTAGATGAGCTAAGTAGATCGATGCTTCTTTTCCTGAATTTATTTCCGCTACAAGATCAGTAATTACTCCATATTGAACGAGTTCTTTTAGCAATTTCTGATAACTAATTTCACTTGTCTGTCTTTGCATAAAAGTAGGATCAAAATTCCCCGCAAAGTAATATTTATTATCACTTCTTGATATCGTTTCTCTTTCTGGTTGCTCAATTGCTCTAGTAACTCTTGTAATCCCTTTTACTTTTTGCTTTAATTCTACTCTATCAGTATTCTCAATATCCTCTACTCTAAGGATTTGAAAATCATCTTTTACTTTGACGAGATTCTGCTCTAGGTCCTCATCAAAGATTTCATCAACTATTTCTTCATTTAATATCATAACTTCTTTTTTTGATTCTGTCAATTTTTCATACACCATTTCTATTATTATTTTAAAAAAAATGAAACAAATTATTTGAGTATGTGAAAAATACTCAAGAAATCTACTAATTCGAATAAAACCTACTATCACTCTTTTCGCAGAAGAAAATAACAGAAATCAAATATTTATTCTATCTTTTTGCATCTACCAAGAGGTCTAGTTGATGTTTTATGTGAATAATGATAATTTGCACATTCATAACTTCACGACATCCTCCTGATAGTTCATAATTTTTTATTCGTCGAACGACTAAATAAAGCATTCTATTAATCTAACAGTCTATTCATTATCAGCTTCTATATACATGGATTTGTGGTTATAATGAATATATTCTCTATAAAGTTTACAATCAAATATTGGTAGTAACAATTTGTGTCCTCAAAATGTGAATTTACCTTTTATATAAAATAGATAGTGTAGAATTAAATACAATCTGAGGAATAAAGAGTGACAGAGAATAAACTCAAAGAGCTAATAAATAATGATCTACAAAATGAAAACAAAGTAGAACAAACAGAAGATGATGGAAGAATTATAAAATTAACAAAAGAAAATATTAATGATTTTCTTTCAAAACATGTGTGCGTAGTAATAGATTTCTACTCTGATACTTGCCCTCCATGTCATAGAATGAAACCAGTGCTAAATGAATTAGCAGAAGAGTTTAAAGGAAAAATTGCTTTTGCCAAAGTACATACTAAAGAAGAACGTGCCATAGCTGAAGCATTACAGGTTAAAGCTCATCCGACTTTTTACTTTTTCCATGAGGGATTTCCAATACTATTTTTCATTGGAGAAAAAAAGAAGAGTGATTTTATACAACTCATGAAAATACAATTCCCAAACCTAAAGGAGAATTAGAAATAAAAAAGTAAATAGACTATTCAAATAAATCATCATTGATTCCAACAATTTTTATAGCATGAAACTTAAAATAATATGAAGAATAAATTATCTAAGGAAAAGCTATTCTGAAATTATTTTAGTTGTTAATGGTTGGATTAAATTATGACAATGGAAAAACGAGGTTTTAGAACATCACCTGCTATTGGTTGTTTCTTTATGAGCGGTTTTGCAATCTTTGGAGGAGCAATAGCTACTATTTTTCTAATTAAATTTGGTTTTTATGAGGTATTTGGATTTGGTCCATTTATTGGGCCACTAGCATTTGGTATTATTGCAATTGCAATGTTTGTTAGTGGTATAGTCATTCAAGTAAGATATAAAAAACAGCAAGCAGAAATTCCTGAAATTCAACCTTTTGTAGCTCCTTATCAATCCTCATATAGTGGTGTTTACGATACAACTTCATTATCTTACACCCAAAAGGATCAAGAGATTGTTCACAAAACACATCAATCCTTAGAACATCTCGTTGATTGGGAAAAAATCGCTCCAATGATTTACAAAGAGAAGCTCCTAGATGAAAAATGTCCTATTTGTAAATTAGCGTTAAAAGGAGCTGATACCATTCTCCAATGTCCTAATTGTGCCTCTCTTTTCCATGATAAGCATTTTATTGAATGGTTAATAAATAACAAAACATGTCCAGTTTGTTTCACGGAAATCATCATACAGTAGTAAAAGTCTAGGACAAATCCTTTACAAGTTTTTCTTGATTTTCAAGCAGTGATAGATTTTTTTTAGTCTCTTGATATACTTTCTTTCCTAAGAAATTCCCCCAATACGCTCCAGCAAATAGCACTAATAAATAGACTAATCGAATAAAAATATAAAATATCTCAGTATTTTGACTGTAGTAATTATATCTGAACAATGAAAAAGTAAGAAAAATCCCTAATACAATAAATGGTAACGAAAATAATGAAACGATCAAGGCTATATCTTTTTTATTAGAACCAAAAAAGCCTATTGGCATACTCACAAGAAAAATTGCTGTTATGTAAAATATGGCAATTATCATTGTTCTAGGGAATTGTAAATCATAAACATTAAAACTCATGATATCCATTGCAATTAATGGATCTGTTATATAAATTATAAAATACATAATGCAAAGAGTAAGAATTCCTGTAAATAAACTAAATAGATTCTTCTTTTTACGAGTAAAATATTTGTATCGATATACAGCTATGTTTGAAATGAACCATGTAATCAACAATATTACTACTGCAAAGATATTTCTCAAAGTAAAAAGTTGCAATTCGCCATATACGGAATGGAATAATAATCCAGAAGCATATAGATAAATCATTCCCACAAAGAGAGCGTTAATTCTCCTCCTAATAATATCCTTTCTATCTTGCATTTGTTCTTTTTTCTGTAATGCAAAGAATTCTCTAGTTGTTTTCTTTTCTATTAATAACAGAATTTGTAATGGAAGATAAATTAAAGCATAAAATCCTAAAGTAATTAAAATTGGTATAACATAATAAGGCATGGCTATTTCATTAGAAACCGCTATTAAACTTATTTTTATAATAAAAACAATTATTGGTAAAATAAAAAATCCCCAATTTATAAAAATTGACTGTCTAGTTTTTTTCTCACTTTGAATTAAAATACAACTATTTGAAATTAACAAAAATAAACCTATAATAGGTGTGAAAATATAATACCCTATAGAAGGTTTGAACGAAACTAAATTATATGAATCATGCCATTGAGAATACTCCCATTTGAAGAAAAAGTTAGAATAATTTAATGGTTGTTGTTCACTGTTCCAAAATACATCTTTTACCACTGGAATAAATGAAATTAAAAGCACAAGTAATGAAACACCAATGCTATTTAGAATAATCGAAATAAGAAATCCCCTTGACTTCTGCAAATTTTGCTCCATTTCTGAATACATCCCTTCTTCAACCAATTCTATTAGATCCCCAATGAATAGATACTAACTAACCATCTTAAATACTCTATAATTAATACTAATACATAAGAATTTTTATGAATCAAATTAACTAATATAAAATTGGGAGTGAAATAATTGATTGAACTAATTTCTAATATTTCCCTACAGAATATCATGCCTGTTGATTGGATTGCCTATCTGCCTTTAATTGGTGGTGTTTTAGGTTTTATTATCGCTTTTTCAGTAATTATAATAATAGTTTCATGGATTAAAAAAAGAAGAGCTCAACAACAGATGATTGTTCCTATTAAAATTGATAACTAAAATTTAATAAGTCTGAACCTATTTGATAGAGTGGTTTATTTTTAACCATACTTTGATTAAAATAAAGGTGAAAGAATTAATTGAGCCAAAATACAATTGAAAATTTAAAAATTAATCCTGAAACTTTTTCTGCATTGGGATTTATAACTAAGCGATTTAGGCGTCAAAATTTTCTTGGATTGTTTTTATCCATAACTGGTTTTTTGCTTCTTATAGGTAGTATTATCCTACTTTCGACCGTTGGTCTTATAGGGGTACTAGCTATATTGCCGGTGCCTTTACTTCTTATTCCAGGTCTTTGGTCTTTTATTTCCATTACTCGCTCTGGAGCAATTACTTCCTACAATAAAGTGAAGTCTTTGTATAAAAAAAAGGATTTAGAAGCACTTAAGCACCTATTAAACCTAAGATTAAAAGATGACAATGCTAATATTCTCACAAAAAATTTTCTCCAAAGTCTCTTTAGTGTTGCTGCTTTTATCGATTTAAATGATTCAAATAGCACCCTCCTTGCTATGCAATTCTATCGAGCTTGTATTAATGATGGATTTAAAAAAGATGATGTTAAAGTAATCCTTGAAGTATTGGCTATAAAGCAAGGGAAAACTTCCATAAGAGATTATATTGGTTGGTAGCAAAAGCTTACAAATCTATTATAAAAGCTTTAGATGTTCTTAATAAAAAGTCCTTTTTTCTCTTTTTTTTTGTGAAATAATAATAAATCTCATTGAATGAACAGCTATTTTTTCAAAAAAATTGTTGTATAATCCTTAATTTTTATTTCTAATTTTTAAGCTCCTTAATTCATTCTATGCTAATATTTATGTTTAATAATTATCACCTCATTTCATCTATTATTTCAATATCTGTGGGATATATTGATGAGCAATAATCAGGAACTTGAAGCATGGGATAATTCAATCGAACAAAAAATGTGGATACTAATGCAGGTTTGGGCTGAAGTTAAGTTTAATTTCGCTTTTTTTGATCAAGTGCCAGAACTAAATTGGGAAAAAGAGACTAGGAGTGCTATCCCTAAAATTCTAGCAACAAAAAATATTGGGGAATATTATCAAATTCTACAAGAACTTGTAGCGCTTTTAAATGATGGGCATACGTTAATTTTACCATCAAAAGAAGAAATGGACACATTAGATCGACCAGCATTAGAATTACAGATGATTGAGAATAAAATCATTATTACTCGAATAGGTGACTCCGAAGAAATAATGGGCAACAAGATTATACCCGGTCTCGAGATTATCGAGATAAACAATGTTTCTGCAAAAGATTATTTGAATAATAACATTTTGCGATATTATTCAGGTGGAACAAAACACTGGGGAGAAGCATTTGGACTATTTAGGTTTCTTGAGGGACCAAAGAATAGCAAAATGACAATCAAGCTAAAAGATTTAGATGGAAAGATAAGAACTGTCAAATTAACCAGAAATTCAGAAATGAAAAATGGTGAAAATTTCAAGTATAATATTTTTAATTACTATCCACTTGTCGAGAAAAAAATAATTGATGAAGAAATAATTTACTTTAAACTATCGACTTTTATGAGCGAACAAATTGTAGAGGATTTCAACAAAGAATTGGATTTGTTAGATTTAAATAAAATTAAGGGGATGATTTTAGATATACGATCTAATATGGGCGGTAATAGTGATAATGGTTTTAATATAATTTCCCGCCTTATTGATAAACCAATAGAAGCAGCAAAATGGAAGACTCGAAAATATTTACCAGCTTATAGGTCCTGGGGAAATCCTGAGGAATGGTTTGAAGATAGTATGGGGATGATCCAACCATCTACGGAAAAAACCTATTTAGGTCCATTGATTCTTCTTACAGGAAATACTACCTTTAGTTCAGCTGAAGATTTCGTAGTTCCATTGAAGTTTTCAAAAAGAGCAAAAATCATTGGTGAGATAACAGGGGGAAGTACCGGAAATCCAGTAACAATCATACTCCCAGGTGGATACATCTTTCGTATTTGTTCAAAAAGAGATGAATTTCCAGATGGTACTGAGTTTGTTGGGTTTGGAATACAACCAGATATACAAGTAAAACTTACTCAAAACGACATTTCTGAGAATAAAGATGTTATACTTGAGAAAGCCATAGAAGAAATTAATGATTGGGATAAAGGCAATTGAAAGAATATTGACTTTCTAGTAAATATTTTTTATGATTGTCATCATTCAATGAGACAAATCGTGATATCAAATTATAATTAATAAAGATGGGAAAAATTAAACTTCCCATTTTTTACATTTGCTTCCCCAACAAGCAATAGTTTTACCATCACGAATAACTTTGATCACTTCGCAAATATTTGGGCAATCCTTACACTCGAATCCCTTAGTGTCATATTGTAAATCAGGAATATTCCATCCTATAAAATTAGTAGTATAAGACTTCTTGACCATTTTATTCAAGGCAAGCATTGCTGCACCAATTGCACCCATAACAGCAAAATTATCAGGAACAATTATTTCTTGATTCAATGCACGTTGGAAAGCATCACGAATACCGATATTTGCTGCAACTCCCCCCTGGAACATAATAGGACCTAGAATTTCTTTTCCCTTACCTACATTATTCAAATAATTTCTAACAAGTGCCTCTGAAAGTCCCTTGATAATATCTTCAACAGGATGTCCTAATTGCTGCTTGTGGATCATATCGCTTTCAGCAAAAACTGTACAACGACCAGCAATTGCAACTGCAGTATCAGATTTTAGTGCTAAATCTCCAAATTGTTCTATAGGAATCTCAAGTCTATTTGCTTGCTGGTCTAAAAATGAACCTGTACCTGCTGCACAGACTGTATTCATGGCAAAATCGACTGCAACACCATTTCTAATTAGAATGATTTTACTGTCTTGTCCACCGATTTCAATGATAGTCTGAATATCATTTCTTTCATTGAGTGATGCTATTGAGTGAGCAGTAATTTCATTTTTTACGATATCAGCACCTACAATTAATCCGGTTAATTGTCGAGCACTGCCAGTTGCTCCAACACCTGATATTCGGAAATCTTTCCCTAGCTTCTCTTTCAGCAAAGCTACTCCTCGTTGCACTGATTGAATCGGTCTTCCTTCAGTTCTAATATAAATTGATCCGACGAGTTGTTTGTTTTCATCTATTACTGCAAGATTGGTACTAATTGAACCTACATCCACACCAAGGAAAAAGTGATCTGCTAAAGAGTCTGTTAATATTCCATCTTTAGTTTCTCTCAATATCTCTGCTTTAATTTGAATGTTTGAAGCATTCTTTTTTTGCTCACTTACGCAATCAACTTTACAATCTGTACTATTATCATTAATCATAATTGAATGTCTCCCAAGTTACTTTCTCTGGTTCCTTTCCACCTAATCTCTCTTCTCGTTTCATATATAACATATCAACAAAGGCTTCCAATCTTGTTTGATAACCAGCTTCTCCTGTTTGTTCGTCAACAATCATTGGTAAAACTGGCATATCATAGTGTTTTGTAATGATCGGCAGAATATTTTGGGCATTGAGTTCAGGGATGCATGAAAAAGGCCAAATGTGCACCATCCCATCCCAGCCTTTCTTTTTTAAGAAAATGGTTGTGCCAATGCTTTCTTGTCCATCTCCACCAATATATTCCTGCATGTATGGTTTTGCTTCTTTTCGATAGACTTTATAATATTCTTTTTTGAAAGGATTGATTTTAGCTGGTACATCAGTGAATTTTTTTAACGAAACACCACAACGAGCAGCTACTCCTAATTTATTTAAACGTCGATAAATATTCAAATTAAGTGTTGGTTCTAATACTCCATAAATTTCCCCAATAACACCAACTTTCAATGGGATAATCGAATCATCAATTTCCACTTCCTTCTTGAATATAGAAGGAATTTTTTTGTGGAATTCCTTAATTTCTCTAATCTTTCTTAATTCAAAGAGCTTTTCATGAACATTCTTAGCAACCTTTTCAGTAGTATCCTCTACTGCTTCAACAGCTCGATAAAAGTTTATCAAATTCTCAATAAGGTCTATTGAATAATTTTTTATCCAGATTTTTCGGATTGCATGAATTGTTCGTAAGAAACTAAAGCCATTACTTACTTCTTTAAAATCTCGTAACATATCTAATGGTTTATGATAATCAATATTGGTGAATTTGACTTTATAACCCAAATCATCACAAATAATTTTTTGAATTGGACCATAACTACTTGCTCTGCAAGTTCCAATACCGCCTATTTGAAAAACTCGATCAGCTCCACGTTCGATGCTGTCTAGTAAAGAACCAAGACATAATTTAAATGGTGTGCACATCCATTCTGGTGAATGTCTTGAACCTCGGGTAATCATTTCCTTATTAAGTGGAGTAGGTTCAATGATGTCTTCTTCTGGTATTTGTAACTCTTGAAAAACAGCTTTGAATAATAGTGTTAAAGAACCAAAATGAGGGCAAGTAACTTTCATGTTAAACACTCCTCTAAACGAAGATCATAGGAGCATCTTCCATTATCCTTGGAAGAATACCTTCTCCTTTTTGTTTCTTTAAACGGAGAATATCTGTAAAAGCTTCTAAACGTGTTTGAAAGCCAGCTTGTCCTGTGTGAGCATCTAAGGTTATCACCATCAAGGGTGTCCGTGAGCCTATTCTCTTTGCAAAAAGTTTGACATATTCCAAGGATACTGATACTGGTCCACAAATAAAATTGACCAGCATTAGTATTCCATCTATCTTTTTATTCTCGAGATAATGCATAACTGTGCCAACAAGTTCATGTTCGAATTCAAAATAGAGATAATCATTTTCTCCCAAGTAATATTTTTTCTTCTCTTCTTTAGTTATATTGTTAATATCTTTTATCTTCAACCCATAATCATCATAAGATAATCTAGCGATTTGCCTAGAAATCAAAGAACGTGGCATTTGTTGAGCTGTGATAATATCTGCACCTAAATCTCTGAGTTTAGCTCTAATTTCTAAACAAGCAAATTCATCATTAACAACATACGGGTGACTAACAATAGCTATTTTTAAGATATCCTCGTCATCAGGGATTATGGGAGGGTCATTTAATGATAATTCTGAACGCTCCCATTTTATTAAATCCTCTTCACTGATAATGAGATTTTTCAAATACTCCTTATCAGCTTGCAATGCTTTTAATGTAGCTTTAAGAATTCGAAACGGATTTTTTGTAAAAAGAAATCCTATCTGGAAGACAATTTTAAGTAAACGAAATATTCCATGATTCTCTCGAGAGGTTGAATAATATGGACCAATAATTGGTGGTAAGTCTTCTATTGTTGCCTTTAAAACATCTGCAAGAGCAATAAATTTCGGACAACCTACTTCTCTTTTCTTCCTGCTAGCAAACCTTGGGACAAATAAGTAATCAACCTTGTCTTTTAATGCATGCACGTGCCCATAAAACAGCTTAGATGAATAACAATCATCATCAAGAGTTGATAGAATGCCATCAGCTTTCATTTGTTTGGTAGTAGAAGGAGAAATAACCACTTCCGCACCAAGCCTCTCAAAAAAAGTTGTCCACATTGCTTCAAATTTATAAAATAAGAGTGCACGAGGGATGCCTACACGTTTTTTCTTTTTGTATAATTGAGTGATCCCAGACATCCTTATTTTCCTCTGACGGGTAACTTTCATAAGTTAATTATAATTATTTCTTTACTAATCACATTTTGAGTGCCGACGTAAATTGTAATTTAGTTTATTATATCAAACAAAAAGATGTTAGAGAGTAAAAAATACCTCTATTGGAAGAAGGTATCTTTATTCTCTTCAGTTATAGGGATGATTCCTTCCGGGTAAAGCTTCTCATTGCATTTTGGGCATATTCCTAAAGATTTTATCCACTCATAAAAATGAACGAGATGAGCAGTTGCACCACATAGGCTGCATTTTCCAACGAGATCACCAAATAATATAGGAAAATCACAAACAAAACAAAGGATAATTTCTTTCCCACATGAGGAACAAGCATTGCCTTTTCTAACTAATAATTGTTCACAGAAATAGCAATGATAATACTTCGAAAAATTCGATTCTTTAGAATGATAATAATCATCAGTAAAATATTCTATGAATTGAAGATGTTCCGGTGGAATAGTTTCAGTAGGATAGATAATTCGTTCGACAGTAAACCCATATTTTACACCGAAATTATTAGCTAATTTACTGGATTCGGATTGTTGCCTTTCAGAAGCCTTGCTACCAGTAAAATTATAGACTTTTTGATCAAGCTTTGAAACAATGATCAATGTTGAAGTATCAAAGAGTATTTTCGGTCGAGGAAGAATACGTTTGTATAAACCATCCTCATTAACGAGGTAATATTCTGCAAGATTAATGCGAAATAAATTGTTATATGTTCCACTCATTACTATTCTTCCAGTAGTGATATCTAATGATTCCATTATAAAAAAGCTTGGTGTTACAATAATTAATCTAATTTCATATATGGAAAATGCTAAATTTAATACTTTTTATACATTTTTTACCAAATCATAATATCAACTTGGTAATAATTTATAACATATTACTTTTGTATTTTATTTGAATTTGATTTAATTCAAAAATATTGATAATTAAATGTTACTAAATAAAAATGGTATTATCAAGTTTTTAGAACAAGAAATAAAATTAAGCTATTTTTAGAAAAAAGCAAATGACTATTTTTTTTTATACAAATATATCAAAAAGCAGCTCTAGTAAAGAGCTCAAATACTGGCTATAAAATGTTCCTTATACTTATTAGAGGGATGGTCGCTAACAAGTATAACAACAGAATTATTACTTAGAAAAATATTTAAAATCTTTTAATAAATTCCTTAATTTTAGATTTTAGGTATGATTCTAGATGCTTGATATAGTGTTATTTATTCATATTCCAATATTTCTCGCTGTCGAGAAACATCACAAAAGTTTTTGGTATTAATTAGATAATAATATTTACTAATAAGTAAAAAATGAATGTTACTAAGTAATTTACAAAATTGAAACTCTCTGAAATAAAAATTGAGATTGAATACCAGTCATCTAGTTTGTTAAAGGATAGTTTTATTATGAGTCAATATCGTAATCATTATAAAATTAATGAAATTGTGAATCTAGCGTTTAGAGTACTTCAAATTAGAGGTTATCCAGAGGAGTCAGCAAAAGCTACCGCTCATGCTTTACTGGAAGCAGATAAGAGAGGGATTTTCTCTCATGGTTTAGCAGGGGGAGCGGGTCTAGAAGAAGCAGCAAATATTTCAGGCTTGTTTTCAACAGTGAATCCAAAAGCGACACCTGAAATTTTACCTCAAAAGTATCCTACATTAGCTGTCATTGATGCTCATAGTGCACCTGGTCATATCACTTCAATAAAAGCAGTGGAATTAGTTAAGAAATTAGCAAGACAAAGTGGTTTTGCTAAAGTTATTGTAAAAGAAGCTAACCACTTTGGAGCAGCAGGTGTATGGAGTGAAATGATCGCACAAGAACTAGATTTAATTGGTATTGTTACTTGCACAACGTCTGCTTTAGCAAAAGTTATGGGCGATGATCCCATAGGTTTGGATTATACGAAAGGTGCAGGAAAAGAATTACGTTTAGGAACAAATCCTATTGCTATTAGTATTCCTTATACAAAAGGCATTTTAACACTTGATATGGCTTGCACTAGAATGGCCGCTAATTATTGTATTAAAGCTTACAAAACAGGTGAAATGTTAACTATACCTGAATATGTTGCTGATAAAAATTATCAATCAACACTAAATCCCAAAGATTTTATTGAAATAATAGATGGCAAACAAGTTATAAGTGGAAGCATTTTTCCACTTGGTTCAACATTGGCAGGATATAAAGGAGATGCTCTTTTACGTATGATCGAAATTGACCATTCGATTGGTGGAGGACCTATTAGTAAAGTATCACCTAGTCCTACAAGTCCCAGAATTTCATTAATGTTCCAAGCTCAAATAATAGATTTTCATTATACTAAAAATGAAGCTCTCCAACGTGTAAAGGAATTAATGCAAGATTATGAAGAGAATTATTTTGGTTCTGCAAGTAGATGGCCTGGTGAACGTGCGCAAAAAGCACTTGAATATTCAATGAAAGAAGGAATACCCTATCATCAAGGCCAGATAGATATGTTGAAACGAGCAGCAAAAAAAGCAGGATTGGACTTCAATAATTTGGTACATTCATTGGGTGATAAACCTTATCCTACTGAGATTTTTAAAAAATAATCCACTATTTTTTGATAAGATATTTTTTTTGAATAAACTAGTTTTCTAAGTATAATTGAATCAAATATTAGATAATGTGGAGTAAAATGGTTAGAGAAAACAATTCATCTGATATAACAAGAAAAAAAATAACTAAAGACATTGAACAAACACATTTATAGAAGCTCAAAAGGCAAATACATTGAAATTAATTTTTAACTTGAATACCAAGTTTTAGTAATCTTTCAAAGAAGTATTTTTCTACTAAAGGTTCTTCTACAGTTCTACTGAAATTAATAGTGAATTTATCTTGAAAACTAATCACAGCACATCCTGTAGTAATTGTGTCACTTGGTGCAAGAATAAATTCAAAGTTTTCGATCTCATTGGCAAATTCATTAGGCATAGTGATTTTACCTAGGTTACTCAGCTTGCCAGAATTCTGTGCTTCACCCATTCTCTTGTAAATAAATTGGCCAAAAATTCTTTTCAAAAATAATGGAATAAATCGAACAATAGGATAGAGTTCTCCACTAACATTTCTCGAGATATATTGATTAAGATATCTTTTCGAATTATCATGTCGAAGAGAATGATGAACGCTACTTAATATTTCATCAAAAGAATATTTGCCCAATCTTGGATCAATTTCAGGGTTTAGCATAAAAGCAAAATTCCTCATTGTTTTTGATTGGTATAAATTTCTAAGATCAACTGGAACAGCAATTCGTATTTCCTTGAAGTATCTTTTTCTTTTATGTTCAGGAATAGTAAATGCTACTTCTTGTAGAGCTTCAAGATATACAGCTGTAAGTAGCTCTGTAATTGATACTTTTTTATCTCGAGCAACCTCGAGTATTTCTTTAACAGATATTGTGCTTGAAATTAAATGAAATTCCCCTTTCTTAACCTTTGTTAAAGGTGGTTTGAATCCTCGTTTATTAATTCGGGGCATTGGTAATCCTTTAAGATAATTACTTCTGTAAGAATATTCATATTCACGAGGATTTGGGGTTTGTTCATAATGGAAAACATCCCCCCAATTTGAAGGTTTTATACCTTTAATGGAAAGATAATCTGCAATTAAAGCTTTTAAGAAAGTAATTCCACCATATCCATCAGTGATACTATGATGAAATTCAATAGCAACGCGATTTTCATAAATTTTTACTCTAAATGGAAAGGTTCCTTTTGACCAAATGTTAATTTGCTGACAAGGAAATTGTGTCTCAGGCTCTATTTTTGGCCAATCATTATTTCTTATCCAATATGACCAAAAGAATCCATCTCTAAGACTAACATCAAAATAAGGGAATCGCTCAATAACACGTGTAAGTGAAAATTGCATTTCATCATGATTTATTGGATTTTTTAATGTACAAGAAACTCTAAAAACATTAGTTGATCGTTTGGAATTTATTAAACTAAAAATGGTAGCTGCGTTGTCAAGTTGATACCAATCTAGAGGACTTTTTTTCTCCTTTAGAGATGGAATATAGATATTGACATTTGATGGTATATTGTCTGACACGTATAAAACTACCTCATTGTTAATTTAAAAGTAAGTGTTTTGATATGTTGTCTGTCTTAAATCTTCTTATATAGATAAATTCCTGAATAATATTGATATTTTACCCCGTGATTATCTATAGATTATTTTGTGTTCAATCAAAAGGCTTTTCGAAATACTTCAAAAATTATATGATTTCTTTTTCTTTTTTCAATTTTTATTCTTTTTTTCTATTAGCGAAATTTATATATGAGCAAAATATAATGATTTCTTTATGACCAAAGAAAAATCTTATTACAAAAGAAAATTTTCCCCTACAAGAATGATCCTTGCCGATTTTAACCGTGTAGCAGCTTCATTCCACAGGGTAACTGGGCTTATTGAAATTGATATTACTGAACCTTTAGAAAAAATTGAAGATATCGAGAAACAAGATAATTATAAAGTATCTATGACTGCTTGGGCTACCAAATGTGTCAGTCAAGCTGTTAAGGAGAACCCTCATCTGAATTCTTATCGCTGGAGAAGAAAATTGGTTGTTTTTGATGATGTAGATATCAGTATTGTCATAGAAATCACTACGAAAGAAGGCAAAAAAGTCCCTTATAATTACGTTATTCGGAAAGCTCAAACAAAAAGTGTAAGGGAAATTACAGATGAGATTCGTTCGTATCAAGATAAGAAGATAAATGAACTTGATCAATTAACCAGAAGTGGTTCTAGTAGGTACATGGGTTTCTTTAGTTATCTTCCAAAATGGTTTAGAAGATTTGTTATTAGACAACAATTAGTTAATCCGTTTAAATTGAAAAAATTGATTGGCACTGTTGGAGTAACTTCACTTGGTATGTTCCTTAAAGGGCAAGGTGGTTGGGCCATTCCTTTTGCAGACAAAACCTTGAATATTGCTCTTGGAGCAATTAAGGAAATTGCTGTAATTCGATATGGTAGAGCAGAAGAAAGAAAATTACTCTGTGTTACCTTCTTAATAGATCACGATATTGTTGATGGTGCTCCTGCTACAAGATTTATTTCTCAGTTATCTAAAATGATGGGTGAAACTCTTTACCTAGATGAACTAGATAGAGTCTAGGTAAGAGTGATTTTTTTAAAATTCTTTTTTTCTTTAACATTTCATTAGGAAATCCATTGAAAAGCATCAATTATAGGAAATTGTTTTATTCATAGAAAAAAAACTTTAATTATGAAGAAAATCAAGATAGTCGTTGATTCAACTTGTGATTTGGATTATGATCTAGTGGAAAAATATGACATTGCTTTAGTCCCTTTTTCCGTTATTTTTGGTGATAAATTGTATAAAGAGAATGTTACCATTACTAAAGAAGAATTTTACCAAATGATTCAAACATCCAAAGATCACCCAAAAACGGGACTACCACAACCCAAGGAATTCTTTGAGGTTTTTGAAAAATTCCTAAAAGAAGGACGAGAAATAGTTTGCCTAACAATCTCAGGGGCATTTAGTGGCACCTATAATAGTGCAATGGTGAGTAGTAAAATGTTGGATCCTAGTAAGATACACATAGTTGATTCACGTAATTCTACTTTGGGTTTGGGATTGATGGCAATCGAAGCTGCAAAGCTAGCAGAAAAAGGATCATCAGCTCAAGAGATAGTAGCTTATCTACAGAAAATAATACCAGACGTTCGAACACTCGCTATGGCAGGCACTCTTGATTGGCTACAAAAAGGAGGACGTATAGGTAAAGCTCAATGGTTAGTTGGCTCATTGTTGGGATTCAAACCATTTATTGGTTTAGAAGATGGTGTTGTTACAGGTTTTGGTAAAACTCGAGGATTGGAAACAGCAATGGCTACCTTAAAATTCGTAGGAATGAAAGCTCTCAAGGATCCTACTGTTGGAACATTAATGGTTGGATACACTACTCTTCCAGAAGCTGCAAAAGAATTGGCTAGTTATTTTCAGGAAAAAGCTACTCAAAAAGAAATTATACTTACTCGTTTAGGTGCTGCCTTAGGAACACAAGTTGGACCTGGTTGTTTTGGTTTGGGTTGGATTGGTAAGTTTGATAAGAAATGGTTGAAAAAGAAAGCGTTAAAGTAATTTTTCCTCAAATTTTGTATTATCTATAAGAATTATTTTTCAATTTTTTTATACTTTAAAATCTCTTTGAATTCGTATCAGTTTATTTGAATTAGGATTTTTCATAGGTGGTTCAAATCTAATCTCAATAGTGGGTTCTTTACAAGAATATTTTGAGAAGACTGTTTTAATATTATCTTGAATATTTTTAGCAATGATCTCTTTATTTGCCCCTTTTTTAGTTAGTATCCTTACTAGAACTCGAGTAAAATTCTTTTGAATTGCTTGATATTCCTCTATGTCCTCTGAACTCGAGATTATTGCTCGTCGAATATAATCTGGGAAAATATATTGCAATTCATTAGTATCTATTCTTTCTCCCCAGAAAAGGTCATCAGCTCTCCCCATAATTTGCTCGATTACTCTAAAAGATGACCCACATTGACATTTTTCAGGTGAAATAGTTATGATGTCGTTCAATTTGAATCTAATTATCGGTTGAGACTTTTTATGTAGATCAGTTACAATTGATTGAAAACAAGGGGTACCTGGTTCAGTTAGAGAACCATCCTTATTGTATAGCTGAAGATTAACCAAATCCTCGTTAACATGTAAGGAACCTTTTTTGCAGGTTAAGCCAATGGATCCTTCACTCCCCTGATATATTTGATGGATAGGTGTTCTAAATACTTCCTCAAGCTCTTGCTTTATATCAGGTTCAAGAACTTCAGCGTAAGAAACAACTCTTTTTGGCTTTATGTCTAATCTACTTTCATTAATTTCTTTAGCAAGAATTTTTAGCATCGAAGGTGGTGCTGATAAAATATTTGGTTGAAATTTCTGAAGTTTTTCCCGTATCTTATCGAGGGTTAATAGTAAATTTATATGAGTTAATCTTTGACCAAATTTGCTAACTTGAAAAGCTGGCGTGGTTATTCTAAGCATAAAAGCCCATTTTATTCTCAAAATACATGGGAAACTAAATCTAGCAAAAAAAGCTGCTTGCAAATATTTTTCTTCAGCTGGACTGGTAATAACAATTCCTTTGTTTCCGCTTGTTCCAGATGACATAGCAACATTGTATCCTCGAAATCTTTCACTATAATTTTCTTCTCTTTCAATTCTTGTAGTAAAATCTAGTAATTCTTCCATTGTAAATCCAAGTGTATTATAATCACTGAAGTTTTCCATCATGAGTTGTTTTGTTATAATAGGAAGATTCCAAATATCATCCAAATTTGATTTTTGATAATATTTCTTGAAAAATGGCGCATTATTATAGGCATACTCAACAATTTCTTTGCCTCTTAATAATTGATATTGATTGATTTTAACCTCATTATAACGATGGAATCTTCTTTTACAACCAAAGAAAAATCGTATAAAGGAATCAGCCTCAAGAATCATAATATGTAATCATATCTCCTTCTCTATAACTTCTTTTTCCTAAGATAAACTATAATTGAGAAATTAAAAACAAAGAAAACAA
Source organism: Bathyarchaeia archaeon (assembly GCA_035528035.1). Taxonomy (GTDB): domain Archaea; phylum Asgardarchaeota; class Heimdallarchaeia; order JABLTI01; family JABLTI01; genus JABLTI01. Next base: position 12,633 of record DATKZI010000057.1, on the reverse strand, counting down.
TTCCTATATAAAAACCAATTTGGATTTCCAAAATTGGATTGGGTGTTGATAAAGGACTAGGCGTTATGGTCGGGTAAGTAAATTCGAAACCAGCTTTTTCCATATATTGTTTTGCAAGAGTGATATTATATTCGTATGGTTTCAATGTTTCATCGAAACCAATAGCAGTACTAGGACAACCAGTAACACCTGGTTTATTTATTCCATAGCTTTCTTCAGCAATGATTTCTCTTGGAATTATATGACTGATTGCTTTTCTAATATTCTTACCTGATTCTGGACTACTAATTGGACAAAACTCTCCAGTACCAAGGTATGGGTGTAAGCAGTTGAATGCCATTTCATGTACTACTGGGTCATCTACTAGAGTATAAGATACTCCAGCTGGAACTTCATCAATTTGCGTCAAATATTGGGCATCAACCATATCAACAAGACCATTGGCTAATGCCAAGAGAGCACCTTCTTTATTGGAATAGAATTCAAAGTAGATATCATCCAAGTTTGGAGTGATACCAGTCCAATTATCATAGTAAGGATTGACAGTTAAGTGGATAACACCGTTAGTTCCATCATATTCTTCTAGGTAGTAAGGTCCTGAACCCATAAGCTTATGTGGATCGCTTGTTGCCCAGGTGATTGCTTGTACTTCCATATCCTCTGGAGCAATTGAATCCCAAATGTGTTTGGGTAGAATGTCAAGAGCTAAGTTATTGTCTTGGAAAACATATTCTCGTAAAAATGTGATTTCTAATTCAGTAGAACTAATAATTTTAACAGAATTATTATCTAAATAAAGCTGCCAATAAGCTAAGGATGAATGATCAAAATCTGGATCGATCATTAGTTTATAAGAGAATTCTATATCACTGGTATTTAATGGAACACCATCTGCCCATTTAACACCTGGAGCAAGTTCTATCTCATAGGTTAAACCATCAGTGCTGCTTATTGATGAAGCTATTTTTGGACTATAAGCTCGGCCATTAAGTGGATCACGTTCAACTAATCCATTATAGATTTGTTCTAACCATTGTGCATCATAGGTGGATTCGTATGTATAAGGATTGAAATCTATAAAGTCTACTGGGGCAGCATAGTGAAATTCAGTTTGTGTACCAATGCTCCAGTTTTCCATATTTTGATAATCTAACGCCCATAAGAGGCCATCCCACCCTTCAAAATCTGTTGCATGTGGATAAAGAGATAACGGATAAATGATTGTTGTTTGAGGCAAGTCCTCATATAATATAGCTTGGATTTGTTTACACCAATAAATGCGGTCATCAATAACAAATGACGTTGTATAGTTGTTTATTGCCCAATCCATTTCAGGGTTTGAATACTGATAGAAGTTATCACCATTTGGTGTAATAGATGGACTGTCATAGAGACCTGTTGGATCCCAGTCTAGACCCCATGACCAACCAACGAAGAAAAGGTCAAAACCACCTTCTGCGTATGTTGGAATTGGATATGGACCTGGATAACTCCATGTTCTAGGAGTAATTTGAGCCCAACCTGTTAAGACAGTTTCTACCTCAATACCAATTTTTGGTAATTCTTCAGCTATTAAAATTACCCGATTTGGATGCGCTGGGCTACCATATGTACCCAAAAGAGTTATTGTAAAAAAAGGATTAGGATTAACTGCTAGAATACTATCTCCAGAATAAAGCTTTGTTAAAAGACCACTAGAAAGTATAATCGACATTAAAAAAAAGATTTTGATCTTTACATGCTTCATTTTATTCCCTTTTATCAGTGATAATAGAATTCTAGTTATTTAATTTATCAATTTTAGTAATTTTAGTTTTCTGGTAACAATATCGAATTAGACATGGTATTTTTATTATTGCCAGAATTACTCAATAGTTCATTTTACTTTCTACTCTTACTCTTCTCATTCTATTAATTTGGTTTATCGTTTTATTTTCGTGTGAAAGAAAGATTACAATGAACAGTCAAAACTGCTTGCCTCAAATTTATGTTTTTTCCATTAGTTTTATTTTTCCAGCTATTGGTTTAGTTTCATCTCTTTTAATTATATTTGCAATGATTTTTTATCCTGGAGGTAATTTCTTAAATTCTTATCAGGAAGGCTATAGTCTATTATATAATGGTTTATGTGATATTCGAGATCCAACAGCTATTAATGGTGAACCTAATCTAGCAACAAGTATAATGTTAAAAATAGGAATTATCATATTCGCTTTTGCATCTATGATCTTTTTTGTGGTTTTGAGTTTATTCTTTCAGAAGAGACGATCAACTAAATACCTTAGTATTATAGGATCATTATTTGCAGTACTTCAAACACCTTTCTATATTTTGATATTTTTCCTCCACTCAAGCTTTGAATTCCATATGTTTCTAGTGGTAATTGCTCCACTTTTACAATATCTCACTGTGATTCTTTACTCAATAGTATTTCTTATCGATAGACGATTTCCCAAAACAGCCCAATATTCACTTCTTGTTCTTGCTATAGTATCAATTCTATTTTCAATTCTAGTAGGAATTGTTTCTGGAATAGGTGGAATGATCCATTATGTTACAAATCGTTTAGGAACCAATCTATTTAATTTCTTAACATTGATAATCTATGTTTTGTTAGGTTTAATCCTTTATTTTAATTTTAGAAAAACAAACCAAGTCAATACTGATCTAAAACATGAAATTGATAGTAATTAACCACTTATATCATTACCAATCTGATTTAATACAAAAAAGGTAAAACTAACCTATTTTTTCATAAGAATTTTAATAGTAGAAAGAATCATAAGAATACTAGCTTTATTTCTCACTTTATGGGAAATATCTTTGACGAAAAAATTGAGGATTTGAAGATAATGGGATCAACTAAAACAAAAGAAGGACAGAAGAAAATTCAGAAAAAAGATCCGATAAAACAAGAAAGCCTTACTTGGTTAAGTGACCATCCGTGGATGGGAATATTCACTCTCATATTTTTCTATATTATCTTCTTGTATGTACCAACAATGCTTTACCAATTATTTGCTTCCTCACCCACATTTAGAATTTACCATATCATTGACTTTTTTGGAGTCGCCTTTTATTTTCTGCTAGTAGTGCCATTAATATTTGGTTTACCAACAAATAGAGGGTATAAAGATAATTGTGAAAGCTCTCGAGTATTTCATTTCAAACCAATCTATCGAACAATTGTTTTAGGAATACTCTCAGCGATTGTTTTAACAGCTTGCATGTTATTATCATCGTATTTAGCTGTGGTGATCGGACAAGAGGGTGCAATGTTATTCGACCCAAGCTTACTTGTGAATCCTCTCACTACAAATATCTACACTTCATTGAAACCAGGCATCTGGGAAGAAGTTGCTTTTAGGGGGATCATACTTGTCCTTTTACTTAGAAAATATAGCAAGAAAACAGCCATTATAGTTAATGGTGTATTGTTTGGGTTATTTCATGCTGTAAATTTACTCTTTATGCTTCTAAATGCTATTTTCTTTGAAGTAGAACCAGATCGTGTAGCAATGGTTGGTACGCTCTTCCAAATAGTCTATACAATGTTCTTTGGTTTCTTCTTAGCTTATTTATTTATTAAAGCGAATAGTCTTATTCCATGTATCATAGCCCACTATTTAGTAGATGCGTTATCAACATTAGTCGCTACAGATCAAAATGTCAATTTGTGGTTGTTCTGGATATTTGCAACAGTAATAGGCTTTGGTATGTTGCCTGCAAAACTGAATATTCTGATAGTGAGAGCTTCTTGTTATACTTGGCCTCAACCATTTGATGAACAAGTAAAATCGTTTGATACATTCTTAGCACGAAAACAGATTAAATCTAAGTGAGCTGATTTCCTGTAATGAAACAAAAAGAAAGACAAAAAAGATTTAAAATTGGTCTTGAGTATTTACAACGAACCGGATTAAATTTGTTCATTCAATCATCATTTGGTAGGCTTTCATTTGCTCCAGGTTCGTTTTTTGAAAACAAGGAAAAAGAAATATTAACAAAACCATATTCAGTTAGAAGATTAGGTGAACCTAGTTATACTTTAAATGATGAATTTAGAAAAAGATTTCAATTGACAACTGAAGTGGATCTTCAAAGGTTAGCTAGGGCTTGTGCAATTCTCATAACTGATTTTAATGGTCCTGAAAGTGATGATACTCCTGAGATTCTATTTAAAAGACTACGAACCTATATGCGAGAAAGATCCAATCGAACAGGCTGGGAGATAAAAATGGCTCTGATAACATTAGATGATACTATCCTTGGGAATCGTTTGTTAAAAAGTGAATCAGAATACTACTATCTAGCTTGGATTCTTAATGTTAATTATAATCTTTGGAAAGAACGTGAGCCATTTGAAAACTTCACAGTTGATGATATAGTTATAGACAGAAAACAAAGCTAATGCTAATGTTTCTACTATTTTTTCATATTTACACTTGATGATATTGTCTTAGAAAATCTATATAATTTATAGACAATACAAAATTTATCAGAAACACAAACAAGAAAGCAAACTGTATAAACTTTGAAGAGTCAGTTTAACATAATTATACTCTAGCTATTCTTTTTTCACTAAATCCCCAAAGAAACAGTCATGATAAAATAAGGAAATAATAATAAAACTATACAAGAAAAAGAAAAATCGTTACATTCATAGCTAAATTGAAAGCTGAATGTGCAACTATTGCAGGAAAGATTGATTTACTTCTTTCTCGGCATAAAGTGAAAATAATACTTACTCCTACCATTAAAACAAACCACAATAGACCAGTCCATAGGTGAACTGTCAATCCTTCTGATGCGTCATATGCAATACCATAGTGAAAAATATGGATTAAACCAAATGCTAAGCTATTGATTATTGTTCCTTGCCAAATCTTTTTTGAGTTTTTTGCTGTTTCATGTATCATACCTCGAAAGAGTATTTCTTCTCCAATGGGACTAAATACAATTGCAGGACCTGTTGCAATGAAAAAGAGAGTTGTAGTATCTATATACATCCGATTTTCTTCAGAGATAACTTGATCAAGTATTGCCATATACCAATGGTCATTTGTGTTACCAAAAATCTCCCAACCAATAAAGTATACTAGGAATGCCGCTCCAACTCCCAATAAGAATCCCCATAAAAACCAAAGAGGTTTTTGGATTTTTCTTATTCCAATGGCTTTCCATCCCATTCTCGAGTAGAAGATGAATGGTAAAGGCCACATTAAACCAAAACTAATTAAAATTAATATCCTCAAATTTTCAGGTCCCAAGCAACCAATTCCTCTCATAATAAAGAATAGAATATACAAGATAATAATCAAAATCCAATTTTTACGAATAATTCGTTTAACTTTAGGTCGTAATAACAAGCTAATTTCAATGATTTCAGATGTTTGCTCCACGATTGGTTGTTTTTCTAATTCATTTTGTGCTTTATTTGTATGCTTATCTAAGTTTGACACTAACATGCACTCCTGTTTTTCATCAACCATTTTATTGAATCTATGAGCTTGATAAAATATGTACCTACCAATTAAATAAACAGTATTAATTGCTTTTTTTCTAAAATTAATTCTCAAAATTATTTTGTTGATGGTTTTAAAACCATCACTATACCTTCCCTAAACCATCGCAAGAGACACTTAATAACTTACATAGATATACATACATTCACAGAGACAAATGAGTAAGTGTGGTGCAAAAAATCAACTCACTGCGGGGCTCATTCTCTAATAAAATGGAGAATTAGTAAAAATGAATACTAAAAAATTAATAATTGGCTTAACTCTCATCGCCATATTCCTTGTTCCAGTAAGTGCTAAAATTGCTGCAGGTGAAAATGATCAAATCGACGTTACTGTGAATAATGGAGATGTTATTACAGTTACTACTGAAAAGATGACCATAAAGATTATACCAAATCAAGCTCATCTAATGTGGTGGTATGGTGTTCGAGCTAGTACGGATGAAGTCTTCAAACTTCAATTAGTTAAAATAAGAGAATTCGCTGGTGCTGATACTATACTTGATAATCGATCAGAATTTGGTGGTTTATCTTATAATTTAATCAGAAATGATTGGCAATATTCAATTGATTTAACTGAAACAGAACTTACTATTACTTTAAGTCTAATTGACTTCCTTAATGGTGCTGATATGTATGTTGTAATGCATATCTACAATTATGATACTCCTATCCCTGAAACTGCTGAAGTTGTTGATGCTCTTTCTGAAATGAAATTCGATATCATAATTAATGATTGGGTCTTTTCTGAAGGTGCTCAAGGATATGCAATACAAAGTTATCTTACAGAAGTCGAACATCATAACGAAGTTAGGATTAGAAACGGTACCCTAGCTGAAAATGGTGAATTAAAAAGAACTATGTTCTTTGAAAGCTTCCAATACGATTATGATGTAGTTGCCTATTATGAATGGTTAGAATATGCTAGTGTATACAATAACGCTGATATTTTGATTGATACCATTGATGTTGGAACAGTCTTTTTCGACGATGATTCTTGTATTCCACCAGAAGATGTTCCTGGTTTTGCTGAAGGTTTAGCTCATGTCTATCTTACTTATCCCAACTATGGTGATGATAATAAGATGGTTCATGACCCAACAATTGGTGTTATCGATTTAGCTCAATCAAATGTTGCTCCTCTCTACCTATTACCATTATTGGGTGGTTTATTCGCTACAGCTGCAATAGTTCTAATTGTTAAACGAAAGAAATAACTTTGAAAGGGATTTATTCCCTTCCCTTTTTTTAATCAATATTAGAAGTTAATTAACTCAAAAGAATTTATAGAATATTTTAATCAAGAAATCTTTAATTATTTTAAATAGAATATATACCAGAATTAAACAATATAAGAAAATAATATATTGATAATAAGTAACTACAAAGGAAAAGGTTAGCATTTGATAAATTATTGGTTATTTAAAGTTGATAGTAAAAGCGATTTATGGACATTATGGAAAAAGGAGCATGTTATTTCCATTGATTGGAATATTGGAAATATTGCTAATTCTTCTATTGAAGAAATAAAAAGTAAATTGGTAAATAATTCTTCATTTTCACAAACTTCAGACTATATATTCAATATACTTCATACCTTCATTGGTTTATTATTTGGCGTTGAGGCAATGGAAGATGGTGATGTTGTGCTGCTTGTTGATCAAGAAATAATTCTTGATTTTGGAATTCTTAGTATCTTTGAATATAAAGAAAATGGTTTAACCAGCAATAATGATCATACTTATTGTCGTAAAATACGTTTTCTAAAAAAAGGTCCTATCAAAATAGCAAATTTACCGAAAGAATTTCAACAAAATGGCATATATCCAATCCATTTAACTGATGACATCCAAAAATACTCTATAACTAAAGAAGTTTTTGAAAATTTACTTGCTAATATAAAATAAGAAATCATCATTAATGCTATCACAATAGATATTTATGATAAAAAGAAAAATAGTTGTGAAAAAATAAGTAAAAAGATAAAGAACTTTTATTATTCCTTATCTGCTATCTTCACAACATCATTTGGTAGATGAATAGCAAATAGACATCTTGAATCCCCATTAAGGATTGTTTCTATAACTTCTACCTCAACAGGTTGATCGAGAATGACATCCCATTGATTTTTATAGTAACCAGCACTACAATCACAGAATTTGGATGGTACCTTTACCTCACCTGTTTTTAATGCTTCTCGTACCCATCCACAGTGGCAATAATAGTATTGTTTCATTTTTTCATCGGTTTCATGGAGGAATTTTTTAGTCATATAGGGTATTTTTTCAGCATATACAATATTTCCCTTTCTTGCTCCGCCTTCTATTTGGGCATTTTTTCTTATATGTTCAACAACTTCATCATCCACTTCTTGAGTGTAAAATAATGTTTGGTCATCTCGATGTTTTTCTAAAGTTTTAATAAAATTTTCATGTCTTACCATAAGATAATCGTCAACATTCTTTGCATTGAGGAATTTTTCCCTTTGACCTTTATAACTATCTTTTGGAATGCCATGAAGGTTGCTTACTAGAATTTTATGGCATGTTTTTTCATCGAGATTCCCAGATAAACGTTCTATAACTTATTTCGTAATAATTGGTTTTTCTACTGAAAGGGTACCTAAAACAGGAAATTCGATTCCATTTAAGATTTGTTTACTCTTTTCTTCTCCTACAACTTCTATGAGTTCTTTAGCTAGATTCTCGAGAACATCACTTCCATCCAATAATTCATATAAAGCAATGATCATTTCATTGTTGCCTGAAAAGTAACAATACCTTATCAAAGCATAAAAGATTGTTTTCTTATTCCTACCAGTATCCACTAAATACTCAGCATATAGGTGAACATCATCTTTATTGGCTGAATCAATATCTCTTTCCTCTTCACTTAGAAAATCGTTAAAATCACTTATAATTTTAACAGCATCTTCTATCGTTTCTTCACTATAATTTCTTTCTTTGCCAAATTTTCTAAAACCATCAACATTCATTTTTTATTCATCCTTTTTTATCATTAAAATAATCTTATAATTATTTAATAGATTTATTGCTAAATTTAGAATCATTTAATCCTTCAATAAAATTAATCCCTTTAAGAGTCTATGATTAGAAATTACTTAACGTTTTATATCTTATAATTATCTGAAATTCTGGGAAAAATAACCCTTCTATAATTAAGCTCTGTATCTTAATGATCCTCTAATTTTTTCATTGATTATTTTGTGCCAAAAGCGAATAAGACTGTTTTCGTAAAATAAAGGTAATTTTTTTCATATTAAATTTTAAATCATAGGTTCACAATTGTAAAGAATTATTGTTTATAATCATCTAAACAAGAAAAAATATCATCAAGTATAATCTTAGCTTCTATTACGGGTAGTTTTACTGAAGATTCATAATTCTTTTCTTCAAGCCATTTACTGAAATTTTCAAAATCCCCTGTAGTGATTTCTTTTGATGAATAAGCTATATTTAGTTTCGTTAATCTATGAGCATTAACTAATTGTTCATAATGTCGTTTATAGGGAATCACCCACATTAATTTATTAATTAAACAAACCTCCCAAGTTAGAGAAAATCCAGCATTACCTATCACAGCTTTAGCTGAAGTTAAATCTTTTAAAAATTCTACACGACTAGTTTTTTTAAAAATCATATTATTGATTTTTTTATCTTCATCAAATCCATAAACATAAAATGTTTCATTTGTAAATTTAGAAAAGACCTTAATGATTCTTTTATAATCTTCATTAGCTAAATATGCAACAATATGATCATCTTGAGTTATTTGGTAATTCTCTAACTCTGGTTTGTTAATTAGTGGATAGCGATACAAATTACCACTTTTTTCAATTTTATCACAATAATCTATTGCATAACATCGTGTGAAGTAATGTGACATATTATTAACCAAAAATCTAAGTAGAAACTTATCTAAATGATTGCCAGGTAATTGTTCTGCTGTAGGGAAAAAAATGGAACTATGATGATTTATATTAAAGCATGGTTTCTTGGTTTTTTTAGCTGCAAAAGCAGCATACTGTTCCATATCAGTAAAGTAGATATCATAATTTTCTTTTTTTGCTATATTTACTATTTCTCTTCTTGTCCAAGCAATTTTAGGTATTTTAAATAGAAAAATAATAGCACTTTTGAAAATTTTCGCTTTATGTTTTTCACAGATGTCTTTTGGTCCTTCTCTAAACATAGTATTTGGTGCTAATTTTAATGCAAAATCTGGTGGAGGTCTCCCGGCAAATAGAATGTGGATTTCATGGCCCATATTCTGTAATTCATTTATGAATATACTGGACCGATTTATATGACCCAATCCATTTGAGTTTATTCCATAGAGAATCTTCAATTTCTAATCCCCAAATATCCTGCAAAGCAAAGAAACCATTTTGGAAATGATATCTTCATCAATTGTTATGTCAAAAAAAGAACTATCAGTTTTTAATTTTTCTATCATCTATCAAAGCTTAATAGGATGATTTTTTGATGTTATTGCTCTTCTTCTATGTTTAAGTAAACTTTTTCCATATTATTATAGTAAAAAACTAACTTTAATCTTTATATCTCTGAGAAGGTAGTTTTTTGATAATAAGGTTTAATTCATTATATAAAAAAATTGTAAGAAAAGATTACCTTTTCCTACTTTTTCTGATTTTATTTATTATACTAATTGAAGCTGTTATTAGTATTATACCAATAAAATAAGTTAATTGATATCCAAATATCGGTGTAGTTGAAGTTGGAGTTGGCGTCGGGGTCGGTGTTGGGGTCGGAGTTGGAGTTGGTGTTGGGATTGAAGTCGAATAACTAAAACCAGCAGCCTCCATATATTGTTTAGCTAAAGTAATATTGTACTCATAAGGTTCTAAAGTTTCATCAAATCCTATAGCAACTGATGGACAACCAGTAACACCTGGTCTACCAAGTCCACTTAGAATTTCTTCTACAATAAAATCTCTCGGGATCATGCAGCTAATTGCTTTTCTGATATTTTTACCTGATTCGGGACTACTGATGGGGCAGTATTCGCCAGTGCCGATGTATGGGTGTAAGCAGTTAAAAGCCATTTCTTGTACTCCAGGGTCATCTACTAAAGTATAGGTTTCACCAGCTGGAACTTCATCGATTTGTGGAGCAAATTGAGCATCAACCATATCGATTGTTCCTGAAGCTAAGTCAGAAAGTGCACCTTCTTTGCTGGAATAGAATTCAAAATAGATGTCATCAAAGTTTGGTGTGATACCAGTCCAGTCGTCATAGTATGGGTTAACTTTTAAGTGAATGATACCGTTTGTACCATCATAATTAAACAAGTAGTATGGACCTGAACCCATTATTTTGGTTGGGTCAACGGTTACCCAGGTAATAGCTTGAGATTCCATATCTTGTGGCGCAATTGGATCCCAAATGTGTTTGGGTATGATGTCAAGCGCTAAGTTACCTTCTTGGAAGGCAAATTCTCGTAAGAATGTGATTACCATTTCAGTAGCACTGATAATATTGATAGAAGTATCATCTAAATATTGTTGCCAGTAAGCTAATCTAGGATTATTAAAGTCTGGATCGATCATAAGGTCGTATGAGAATTTAACATCACTGGTATTTAATGACACGCCATCCGCCCATTTAACACCTGAAGCAAGTTCTATGTTATAGGTTAATCCATTGACACTGCTTATTGAAGAAGCGATCTTTGGACCGTATGTTCGACCGTTAAGTGGATCACGTTCAACTAATCCATCATAAATTTGGCTTAACCATTGACCGTCATAAACAGACTCGTAAGTATATGGATGGAAATCACAAAAAGAAGCGGGGGTAGCATAATGGAACTCGGTTTGTGCACCGACACTCCAATTGTCCACATTTTGATAATCTTGTGACCATAAGAGTCCATCCCATCCTTCAAAGTCGGTTGCATGTGGATAGAGATTTAAAGGGTAAATGATCGTTGTTTGAGGCAAGTCCTCATACAATAGAGCTTGGATTTCTTCACACCAAGCAATTCGATCACCAGCAATATATGAGCTCATATAATTACTAATTGCTAAATCCATATTGGGATTTGAATACTGATAGAAATTATCACCATAAGGAGTGATAGAGGGACTATCATAGAGACCTGTTGGATCCCAGTCTAGACCCCATGACCAACCAACGAAAAGAACGTCAAACCCGCCTTCTGCATATGTTGGAATTGGATAAGGCCCTGGATAACTCCAAGTTCTTGGAGTAATTTGAGCCCAACCGGTGTGGTCAAAATTTACCCCTATACCTATTTTTGGCAATTCCTCTAATATTAGCATCATCCATTGATTTCTTGCTGCGTTTGTATTAGGACCTAATAGGGTAATCGTGAAGAATGGATCTGGATTAACTGCTCTAACATTTTTTCCTGTATTTACTATTGCTAAAAAACTACTACTTATTATTATAACTATTACTAAAATAGAAATTTTAGTTTTTGTTTCATTCATTTCTTATCCCCTTATTCAATAAAAAAATGAGTTACTTTACTATACACTTTTTTTAATTTTAATTTTTTGGTTTTTATTTCAATTAGACTAATCTTAAAAGTAAATTATCTCAATTGATTCTTCAAAAAACTACTCTTTTTCATAAAAAACATCTTAATGTTAAATGAATTACTATAAATCTATCATCAATCAATTTTCGATCTTTCGTATTTACTTTTAGTGTATGACTAAGTATTTCTATTTGTTATTTTGGAATGAAAATTCTACGTAAAAATACGGAATGTATTTAGGTTACAAAATCAAAGAGAGATAGATTAAAAAAATAATTAGGAGTTATGAATTGTTAATGACTGAAATGGCTGAGAAACCATGGTATGAGGATCCTTTTATTCAAGAAATGATGGGTCTTATGGGCGCAAGGTCAATGCGCAGTATCATGGCAGGATTTAAGTCCAATCTAATTTATTCTGGCGAAAATGGTATTGCCAATGCTGCTCGATATCTTGAAAAATCATTGTATGATGATGAAAAACGAATTTTGATTGTAGCAGATTCATTCACAAAAAAATTTAGTTCTAAAATAGAAAAAGGTTTTTCAAAATATAATTTTGAA
>DATKZI010000056.1:0-16434 GCA_035528035.1 Bathyarchaeia archaeon | reverse complement strand
TTAAAAAATAAATTTGATTTGAAAGTAGCTTCTGAACCAGCCACTATTGAAGGTGGTGATGTTATTCATTTTGAGAATAAGCTAATTTGTGGATTATCTAAGAGAACCAATGCATCTGGAGCAAAACAACTTGAAGATTTTATAGGTGTGCCTGTTGTAACTTTTATAGCTCAAGATATTATGCATCTTAAAAGTTATATTAATTACTTGGGAAGAAATACCATTATTGTTGCCGAAAGATATGCTGAACATCCTTTATTAGCTTCTTATCATAAGATCATCATTCCAAGAACAGAGACTTATGCAGCAAATTCTTTAGCAGTAAACAAAGCTATTCTCATGCCACATAATTATCCTAAATCACAAGTGCTTGTTCGAGAGGCAGGTTTTGAAGTTATATCTATTGATAATTCTGAATTCGCGAAATGTGATGGAGCTTTAACTTGTTTATCTCTTTTCTTCTAATCACAATTTTATTTCTTTCAGAAATTAGTATAGATAAAGTTTAATAAATACAAGATATTATTTTATACATCATTTTAGTTTGGAGTAAATTTAAATGCCTGATAAAAGTGATACAACAACTGGAACAATTTCCCTGGTTTTTGGAATACTAGGTTGTTTTGGTGTAGGTGCTTGCTGGGGTAGTCTTATAGCTATTATAACAGGTTATATGGCTAAAGGAACAGCTGGCGAGAAAAATGGTCGCATTGGACGAATATTAGGTTGGATAATGCTTTGTCTACCTATTATCGCTGTTATAGTATGGATAATTCTTGTCTATGTACTTTGGGCAGGCGTTTGGTGGCCATTTGGTCCTTAAAAATTTTTAATGAATTATAGGAGAAGCATTCTCCTTTTTTATTTCTTTTTTTTAGTTTCAATCTAAATTGGTTATTTACTAAATAGTAACTTTAGTGAAAATTATCTTAAAATTAAAAAAAAAGAAAAAAAAGAAAGTAAATAAATTTTCTTTTTACATTAAACCATTATAGGCTTTTGGAAAACCAAATATAAACATGAACAACCCAATTAATTGAGTTATACCTAATGGAATAAAATCAAGTATCATAGCTGTTTTACATTGACCAAATCCGCTTGAAGCTTCAGTTAATCTTTGACTAGCTGCCCAGGTTTGCATGTCTCCATACCATAGGAACATCATAATAACACCTATCAATTGAGTTATACCAAACGGTATTAATGTCATTATTAATGCTAAAGATAGTCTTGATCCTTCGTTATTTAATCCATTAGCTTTTAGTATACTTGCTAATCCAAACCATTTTACTAGTAAAATGATTAAAGGAATAAATAATAGCCAAAAGAAGAAAACTGAAAGCCATATCCAAGTATATATCGATTTCATTTGCTTTCCTATTTCTATTTTACTCATTTTTATTTCTCCTTCTAAAAATTATGAAGTACTTTAAGGATAACTTTTCTTAGTTTTAAAACTTGCTGTGTTAGCATATCTTTAGGTTATTATTAGAAAATTTACTATTGATTGTTCATTTGCTATAGATTAAGTACTTGAATAAATTTGATTCCATCAAGCTATAGAATGATTGTTCTTGTCGAGCATTTTCTTGCAATGATAGATCAATTGAAAGTGCTTTCTCAAGAGTATATAAAGCATCATCCAGCAAAAAATTCTCTGCATAAATTGTAGCAATGGTATACCAAGTATCTGCAGATTCTTCATTTAATGATAATGATAATTCAAGTTTATCAATCGCTTCATCATGTAGTCCTAAATTATAATAAGCTAACCCTAGATTGTGCCAAGCAACATCATTTTCAGGTTCAAATTTAGCTATTATTTTGAAAGCTTTTAAAGCATCTTCATAATTATCTAATAGATAAGCCATTTGACCGAATTTTCCTATTGCTTCTAATCCGTTTTTATTTTCCTTCATCGCTTCACCAAAATAATGATAGGCGAACTCTATCTCACCCAACGCTTCATACGCTTGTCCAATTTTCATGAAAAATTGATATTTCTGTTTAAGATCTAATTTTCTTAGGAGTTTTTTCCAACAATGAATTGCTTCTTCATATTCAGCCTGTTTATATAAAGCATCAGCTAGGAAGTTAAGTAGCGAATATTTTGTTGGTGTTATCCGAAGGATTTTCTTATAGTAATCGACTTCAGTTCCTTCGGTGTCTTGCCATTTTTCTAATCTTCCTATGGTCATCTGCTTACTCCTAGTATGCACAACTCACCATTAAAAAATATTGACCCCTTTATCTCTCTTGTCTCAATTAAATTATGGTCTTCATACTATTTAAAGATAATTTTAACTTCAATAAAGTAATTTCTCGTTTTCAACAATAATTTTTGATGTTTTTTACTTAAAATCATATATTCTAGCACAAAATTTTAGATAAAAAAGTGTAATGTCAATGTATGAATAGTACTTCAAATCCCTTACAACCATTTTTTGGTGCAACAACAGATAATATTAATTATGCTAATATTTGTACCCTAGGTATTCCTTGGGACAAATCATCCTCATTCCGTTATGGTGCAATTCAAGGTCCTGAATATATTCGTCATGCTACTTCAGGTAAATTATATAATCCTTATAGTGAGACTGGAAAGAATCTATGTGATATTTGGCAGATTTTTGATATCGGTGATGCTCCACTTGAAAATTCTTCTGAAATGGAGGCAAAAGCTAAAATCGAAGCACTCATTTCTAGACATAATAAATATGACATGCGGTTTTTCTTTTTAGGTGGCGATCATTTAACAACTTATTTTACTTTTACAGCTTTGAAAAAGATAAAAGATTTACGAATGGGTTTGATCTATATTGATGCTCATCCAGATTTATATGAACATTATGAAGGTAATCCTTTTTCCCATGCTTGTGTAGTTAAACGTATAATCGATGATACAAATATTGAGCCAGAATCAATTTTCCAAGTAGGTATTAGAGCCACCACCCCAGAACAACAAGAGTATGCTAATTCAATTGGCATAAAAACTATTACTACTAAAGATATTCATCAAAAAGGATCAACATCTATTGCAGATACAATCAAGCAATCTTTACCTAAATATCTTAATGGAGTTTATCTATCAGTTGATTTAGATGTACTTGATCCTGCTTATGCTCCTGGTGTGGGAAATCCAGAACCTGGAGGTTTAAATACACGAGAGTTGATCGAATTCATTCAAGGTTTGCAAGGAATCAAATTACAAGGCTTCGATATTGTTGAATTAAATCCTAAATTTGATTTCTCTGGTATTTCAGCTTTTGCAGCTGCAAAACTAGTAAAAGAATTATTGGGAATAATGTAGATTTCTACTATATTTCCAATTGTCTATCTTTTAAAACGGGAATATATTTTCTAGTTTTTGTTAATTCTTCAGCTGTTAACTTTGCAACTATTTCATTTTCGATGTTTAATGGGCCTATAATTTCATTTGCCATTGGAGAAATTATTTGTGAATTACCGTTATACTCAACATAATCAGGGCTTTCTTCTTTGCCTATCCTATTACAACTTATATGATAGCAAGTATTTTCAAGTGCACGTGCTTTTGTTAAAAGAATAAAATGCTCCCATCTTTGAGCAGGCCATGCTGCAGGAGTTAACAGTATTTCAGCTCCTTGTATTGCTAATCGTCGATATACTTCAGGAAACCTTAAATCGTAACAAATCGCTAGACCAATCCAAGCTTTATTTTCAAAATTTACCGGCGATGTAATGTCTTTCCCTGGACTAAAATAATTTTTTTCTGTTCCCCATAAATGTATTTTTTGATATTTGTAAACAAGACCTTTAGAGGGACTGATAATAAAACCAATATTTTGGTACTTTTCATCTTTGTCTTTACATAAAATTGATCCCGCTAATCCTGTATGATACTCTTCACTTAATTCATTCAAAGTTTTCAATGTATTACTTGATTCGAAATCTTCAGCTAATTTTGGGAATATAGGATAAGCAAAACCTGTTGAAAATAATTCGGGTAGTACTAGAAGATCCAATTCTTGCGAATGATATTTCTGTAGCATTAATTCAACTTTGGTTATATTTCCTGTTTTATCACCAGTTAAAATATCCATTTGGTATGCAGCAACAAAAATATCTTTCATTCAAAATCTCCTTAATTTTATTATAATTATCATATATTAATTCTTAATCCCACTGGACAATGATCTGAACCATAAACATCATTTAATATGTATGCTTGAGAGAGATTTTTTACTAAGTCTTTACTCACAAAGAAATAATCTAATCTCCAACCAACATTTTTCTCTCGAGCGCCGATACTTCTAACTGACCACCAAGTATACTTCTCAGGGACATCAGGATAAAAATATCTAAAAGAATCAATATATCCTTGTTCAATTACTTTATCTAACCATTCACGTTCTATAGGTAAAAATCCAGAAATGGTTTCATTTGCTTTAGGATGAGTTAGATCAATTGGTTTATGAGCTGTATTAACATCACCACAAAAGATAATTGATTTACCTTTTTCTCTAAGTTTATTGATAAAATTTAGAAAAACTTCATAATATTCCATTTTATATCGCAAGCGTTCATCATCTTTTTTTCCATTTGGAAAATAGGAATTTATAATAACGAATTTCGAATATTCAGCAATTATATGTCTTCCTTCTGAATCCAAATGATCCTTGCCCAATTGTGTGCTGACCTCGATAGGTTTCTCTTTTGTGAAGATTACCACTCCACTATATCCCTTTGTCTCTGCTGAATTCCAAAAAGAATGATAGCCTTCTAAATTTAATATTTCCTCTGATAATTGTTCAGGTTGAGCTTTTGTCTCTTGTAAACATAATACATCTGGTGACTCAGCTTTCATCCATTTAGAAAAATCCTTTTCTTGAAATATTTTTTTGTTTAACATTGCTCTTATGCCATTTACATTCCAAGATATTAGCTTGTATTCCTTCATAGATTATTTTTAGCTGTTTTTCCTTTTGAAATTATCTCATTTTCTTATAAAATAATGTTATCTAAAAGTTTTTAAAAAGTTTGGATTACCTAACTTTATTGAATTGATTTTTCAAGATAGTAATAATAAAAACAGGTTTGGAAAAAATGGCTAAAATAGCATTAATTGGTAATCCCAATGTAGGAAAAAGTGTAATTTTCAACGAACTAACGGGATTAAACCAAACTATTGCTAATTTTCCTGGATGCACTGTGGAGAAAAAGGAAGGGGAGATGAGATTTGAGGGTAACGAAATTCAAGTCATAGATTTACCGGGTATTTATTCTCTTACTCCTCATTCTATCGATGAACAAGTTTCACGTGAATTTATTATTGAAGAAAATCCCGATTTAGTAGTAGTAGTGCTTGATGCATCTAATTTAGAAAGAAATCTCTATTTAACAATTCAATTGATGGAATTAGGTGTGAATCTGCTATTAGTACTTAATATGTTGGATCTAGCTAAAGGCAAAGGAATAACGATTGATGCTGAAAAGCTCTCGGAAAATTTGGGCGTGCCTGTTATTGAGACTATCGCATCAAAAGGAATAGGGATTAAAAAATTAAAAAGAACTATTTGTCAACAATTGGAAACTCCAATTATACCTAACGCCATTATTTGGATTGGGAAAATAGGCAAAAGCGTTCAATTGATTCTAAATGATATAGCTCCATATTCGTCACGAATTGAAAAAAAATATCCGATAAATTGGATAGCCATCTCTCTTTTAGAAAACGATGAATTTGCTTGGAAAGTCCTCTCAGACATTAAGTTTAGTAAAGAAGAATTAAAGGAAAAAGTAAAAGATATTATAAAAAATGATTTTGCAAGTGATTCTGTAGTCTCGGTTGTAGATGCACGATATGATATTGTAGGAGATTTTCTAAAAGGAGTGCAAAAGGACTTTCGTGGCAAGAAATGGGTTTTATCGGATATGCTTGATGAAGTTCTTACTAATAGATTTTTAGGGATACCGATTTTCTTAGCAATTATGTGGGCTGTTTTTCAATTGACATTTACAGTTGGACAACCTCTTGTTGATTTACTAGGTTTTGGATTTGAAAAATTAGGTGAATTGATCTATTATTTAGCAAATTTAATGGATGGCACGGGTAATGGTATTAATCCTATATCAAATTTTATTGTTGGAGCACTAGTAAATGGTTTAGGTTCTGTTATGTCTTTTTTGCCTTATTTAGTAATACTTTTTGTTGCATTAGCAATTTTAGAAGATACAGGTTACTTATCCCGCGTTGCTTTCATCATGGATAAATTCATGAGTCGAATTGGCTTAGATGGACAAGCTATTATACCTATGCTTTTAGGATTTGGATGTAACGTCCCTGCCATTATGGCTACTCGAGCAATTAAAAATGAACGGGATCGTAAAACAGCAATTTTGGTTAATAGTTTTATGTCTTGTTCTGCGAGATTGCCTGTTTATGTTTTAATAGCAGGAGCAATATTTCAAACCTATGCAGGTTTAGTCACACTTAGTCTCTATGCTTTAGGAATAATGATTGGTATGTCTTCAGCTTGGCTTTTTAGAAAGACTATATTTAGAGGAGAAAACCAACAATTAATTATTGAATTGCAACCCTTTACAAAACCAACACCAAGAAGTGTTTTTATTAAAATGTGGCATCAAACTAGGGAATTCTTCAAAAAAGCAACAAGTATAATATTAGCTTCTGTTATTATTTTCTATCTTTTAGATGCTTCAGGTATTCTAGTCTATCTAGGAAAAGCTATTTCGTACATGTTTTGGTGGATGAAGACTACAAACGGTTCACCTATTGGATGGCAATTTGGTGCGGCATTGTTATCAGGTTTAATTGCTAAAGAAGTTATTATAGGGACTTTAGGGACGTTATTTGATGCGTCACTTGGATCAACAATTGCAGCACTTGGACCTGCTGCTGGTTATGCTCTTTTGGTTTTCATTTTATTATATATTCCTTGTGTAACTACTTTGGCGATGATAAAGAAGGAGACTGGAAAAATAAAATGGATGTTATTTTCATTGATTTTTACAACTGTAATAGGATATGCTATGTCAGCAGGAGTATATTTCTTAATTGATGCATTTATTTGAGGTAAAATCAGGTGAAGTAAAGATGAAAAATGAAAAAGAATCAGCGGAAAATAAATCATCTAATACAGATGTAAAAGAAGCAAAAATTGAAGAAAATCTTACAGATCATCCTGAAATAACCAGATCAATAAAAACGGAAAAGAAAGATAAGCGATTACATATCTTTCAGAAAATTCCAAAATCATATGTTGAAAAATTAAATCAGCCAATTTATACCCATATCATATTTGGTGTAGCAGTATTTTTTGGCATAACAAATATCACATTTGGAATTTTTGGTATATTAGCAATTTTTGGTCTTAAAGAAGAAAATTCATGGAAAATATTCGATAAAATGGTAATACTAGGATGGGAGCAATTGAAGATAACAGGTTTTATTTTAATCATTATAGGAGTAATTATGCTTTGGTCCGTTCCATATTATTTCTTAAATAAAACACAACAAGCTGATTCATATCTCGTAATTAGCTCAGGTATTAGTTTGCTATTTGGAATTATTTATCTATTAATAATTTTTGCAGATATAATCTCAGCTATTGTTGAAAGTGTTTCTAATAATAATCCGTTAAAAATAACTACCTATTTTTACTTACCAATAATTTTAGCGATACTGATTTTTCCTTTATTCAGGGTATTGGTTATTAGACACATAATTGTTTTACCTGATTTATTAATTGAAGATGGTGAAATAGATACTGGAAAGCATTATCATTATAGAAATCATTTAATGAGAAATAGAAGAATGAATTACTACAAACATCAACATGAAAGAGGAAGAAGATTTCGCGGTAGAAAATGGAGAGATTGGGAAAAGAAATAAAATAATAAATTAATTATAACCAAGTTGTGATTTGAAATGTTATCGAAATTATTAGCCTATCTAAGAGCTGGTGGTGATGCAAATATAGCAACAGTTTCTAGAAAATTAGATATTGAAGAAGGAACAGTTGTTATGCTTTTTGATCAATTAGTAAAGATGGGTTATATAGAGGAAGTAGAAACAAAATCAAAAGTAAAATTAGATTATTGCACAACCTCAAAATGTGCTGGGTGTTCTAAAATTACAGCCTGTGAGGATTTTTATATAATTAAATACAAATTAGTAAAGTAATCAATCTCAAGTATAATTATCAGTATTAGGAGAATGTTTTCTTTTAGAGAAAGAAGGTGGTGGGTGAAATGAGGTATTTGTCCATATATTCTCTAAAATAATCTGTTTTATATTAGAGACCTGAATGGATTTTTTACCTTTGATTTTATTAGATTTAGATCCCACCTCTGACAACATATTTTTCGCTACGAATTGCTGATCCTTTTTATTTTTGTGTAATTGTATACCATCAATTTGATTGATAAAGACTTGAATTAATCGTTGAAATTCATTTCTTGCTTCCATTAGTTTTCCACTCGTGTTAGTCTATTTTATCGTCCATTTATTGTCATTAATTTTAATCGTTTATTTTCAACAGTATGTTTTAGTTGTTTTTTTATCTGATTTTTCATTAATATTTTACTACTTTCCATTTTTATCACCAATTATTTTTTTATCATTTTAACGCCATTCTAAAGGTCTGGACTTCAAATGGCTCAAACGATCATTAATCTGTTTTATTGATTCTTTTCTTATTTGTTGTTTGATTTGTTTTCTTCGAGTCAAATTTTTTCACCTTTATAGTGTAATCATATGCTAAGGTTTCTTTGCTGTTTATTCTTCTATGTCTAACCTATGCTCAAATCTTATAGTTACACAAATGCCGATTTACAGCATTTACTCTGAGAGCTAGTAATTATTTTTCTGAATAAATTCACTCTCAAATTTAATATAACTCTAAAAACCGAGTTCTGGCCAACCACATTGTAAAGAATCTTCCAGACAAGTTTCTTAACATATTAAGAAGATATTCTCACAATAATATATAAATATTTCTCATTTACGTAGAATAGAGTTTATCTTTAAATATTTGAAGTTCAAGTAATATTATTAGTGTTTTAAAATTTTAACAATATTAGGAGTTTCAAAAGGAAGAAGATTGTTTTCATATAATGGTTGCAAAATTTGGTTGTCAAATTTTGGATTTATTGTAAGTAAGGGATAATCGGCAGTTGGGAAAGTTTCTCTCAATAACTTAAATTCTATAGGGGTAAAATTTCTACCTGTAAAACGCAATAACGTTCTAGTATAACCTTTAAAGACTGAATTTTTAATATGATTAATATCAAATTCTTCTTTTAGTAAATTAATTTCAATAACGTTCATCTGTAAAGCTTCCAGAATATGAAATTGTGCAGAAATTTTTTCTGAGTTGATTTCTATTAACGAACATCCTTTTGGTTCAATGATTTCAATAAAACTTGTTCGCTCAATTGAACCAGGATAAAGTATCAAATCATTAAGCAGTTTCTGTGATCGATGAATGTGTCCGGAAATGATCAATTCTATATTATTCGGTAATGGTAATGGATCTATTGCGCCATGTTGTAAACCAAATCGAAATTTCTTCGGACTAAACATCACACCATCAAACAATTGATGACAGAGAATAATCAAAGGTTTCCTAATATTTTGTTTGCATAATCGATTTAACTCATCCAAGAATGATTTTGTTATTTCTTTTTGAAAAGGAAATCCAATTAAAAAACAATCTTCTAAATCAAGTAATGTCAATTTTGTAAAGAAATGACTTTTTGGGTGATAATTTAATAATGTAACAGGTAGTGCAGAACGTTCATGATTACCTGGAGCGATCATAAAACCAATATCATCCTTCAAGAGATCCTCCAGAATTTGATAGGTTCTAGCAATTACTTTTTTTGGTGGATTACTTCTATTAAATAAATCACCACCATGTAAAACATAATCTACCTTTTCATATCTTGCTATATCTAAAACATTTTCAAAAGCATTAAACATATGTTCAAAAACAAATTTCCTAACCTTAGAGGTTGAGCCTGCTTCATAACCCAAATGTGTATCAGATATAGCTAAAAAGCGCATAATCTTTTTTAGTTTTTAATTAATTAAAATCTTTTTTGTGATTTCCAAGTGTATTGTATAGTTTTATATACTTGGTATACTATACTACGTATAGTATTCTCTTACTAGTGTGGGTAGAATACTAAAAAAATGAATGGTGATAGCTAAAAATGTTAAAGAAAATAAAGACATTTCGACCAGAAGCTCTCATTGCAGACGACCATTTTAGGACGTATGTTGAAGGGTTTGAATCAGAATTGTTGCGTGGAATTTCTACTGTAGCGATACTTCAAATCATCAAACGCTATCCCGAAAATGGCATCTATGGGTACCAGTTATTAAAAGCCCTAGAAACAGAAACCCAAAATTTACTTGTTGTAGAAGAAGGAACCGTTTATCCATTATTAAGAAATATGGAAAAGGATGGAGTACTTCGTTCAATCAAAAGAGAAATTAGTGGTCGTCCAAGAAAATACTACTTACTAACAGAAGATGGAAAGAAATTGTTAAATCATATGTCAGGTTTTTTTGGTAAATTGCTTGATGCAATGTCCCCCTTAATGGATTTTGAAATAAAGCTTCCTGAGGACCAATATATGTATTGCCCAAATTGTGCTAATAAAATTAAATTAGACGAAATGACTAAATTCTGTGAAGTCTGTGGTCTTTATGTTGAGGATCTAGAAAATAAGGATGTGAGTGCATGAATACTATTAGTAGTGATAACAGAACTAAAAAAGAAACTATTGATACTTTTCTTGAAGAAGTAGAGAAAAAACTTCCTTTTTGGTTAAAGAGTGAAAAAGAAGAACTCAAAGAAGTTCTTGATGAGCTAGAAACTCATATTTGGGATGGTGCTACAGAATTAGCTGGTGATGAAGAACCAACTCTTAATCATATACAGCAAGTTATCGATCATATGGGTTCCCCAAGTAAAATTGCTAGTGAGTATAAACATAGAGGAAAACCAAAATTATTCATAACTGAAGAACTATTCCCTATGTATACTAAAGTATTGATTATCATTGCAGGGGTAATATTTGGATTTAACTTACTTGGAACATTGATAGCCATTGCTGGAAATAGTACAGCCAGTGAATTAGCAGCAGGATTCTTTAGGGGACTTTTTATAGGTCTCGCAGTAGCAATAATACTTGTTACAATTCAATTTGTGATACTTTCAAAGGAAGGTTATCTACCTGATAACTTTGATCGAATTACATCAAGATTGCCTATAAGAATTCGTAAATATTTTGATTCAAAGAAAAATGAACCAACCTATAAAGAATACTCTAGTAATGCTAGTTTTGCTACTGAAGAAGCAAGCGTATATAAAAGGACTCTTAGTACTGAGGAACCTTTTGTGCAGACTGAAACAATGGCTTCAAAAGGTATAGCTATTGATGAACCTAAGGTAAAGATAATTTCTGAACAAGAAACACTTAAACAAACGAAACCACAATTCATTAAAGAAACAATAATTGTTAAGGAACCCCAAAGCATAACTGAAAGTACTCCTCAACCTAAACGAGTAGTCAAGTATCAATATTCGATCAGAAATGTTCTTTCTGAAGGCATCACAGGTATGGTTTTTGGTGCAGCCTTTGTTATTATTGCTTTCCTTCCGGTACTCGCTTTCATTGGTACATACTTTAGATATTGGATAGCAATATTTGGTGGAATAATAATTGTTGGCGGTTTTATAAAATTCCTTAGAGGAATAGTGGGAAGAATAGTACCATTACAACAAGGATTAATGTTCCTTGGAATGATCCCAACAGCAGCTACAATACCACTTTATCTAGCAGTACTTGGAAAAGGCGTATATCATAGCGATCTTATCTACAACGATATAATAAACCTATTAGATATAATTATATCAAAAATGGGTTTAGTGATGAGTGAACTTATAGCTCAACGATCTATAACAATTACTGTTTATGTTGTTGTAGGGGTTATCGCATTGACGCTTCTATCAGAATTTGGTAAAATAATAAGATTAGGAGCTGAAGGATTCCCTGAAAAAGAAGTAAGAATTTATCGATAGGAGAAATCTTTCATCTCCTTTCCCTCTCTTTTTTTAATTAATTATTAAAAGAATCAAGTAGATACCGCACGAGCAGTATCATTCTCGATCACTGAGTTTCCTCAGTATTCAAGCACTTTTAGAGACGATGTATGAAGTGATTAAATAACCACTTATGCAGTTTAAAGGTAATTATGGATTAACCAATACATCATTTGTTAATACGGATCAATGTACTATATACAAATTCAGCATTCATTAGTTCTAATTTTGTATTTAATTTATTTTTATAGGATTTCTTATTATTGGTCATTTTGCATACCTTTCTGAAATGTTTTTTCAAACTTCTATCGAAGTTCAGCTTAATATTATCTTATTCTGATAATACCAGGCATAGTTTTAAAGATGGAAATTATCCCAAAAGAGTTCACTTGTTTAAACATCCACTCTTTGGAGGATTTCCATTTTTGGAGCTTCAAGCACTTTCTTATACTCAAATTTCTTTGGGACGATATTTTTGTTCATACAAATCACCACACGAATCTCAAAGTCGTTTGTTCAATTTCGTAATCTCACAATCAACTTTTACTGATTAAACTCAAAAACGAGTTCTAGTTGAATTATTTTACATGCTCAGCGGATTCTCTCTCATGAGCAACGATGTAGTTAACAACATGCTATTTAAAGTCATCGTTATATAGAAGAGGAATTTTTACTATAGCAATATATAGAATGAAGAAGAAGTCTATAGAATTTTTTTTGTTTAAGGTAAATAAAATAAAAAAAAGAAAAAGAAAGGATTTTTTCTAAAAAAAAGGTGAAAAAAACTGATATAGATTAGTTTTTTCATCGTTCAGATAGCTTAGTAACAAGTATTCCTATGGTAAAAATAACAATACCAAAGGCAAAACTAATTCCAATATTTATCCAAGCTAAAGCTATATTTGGTGTTATCATTGATGACCGTAATGCATTTATTATATAGGTTAAAGGCAACATTTTTGAAATTATATTAAGCGCAGGTATATGTGCTACCTCAAAGAATGCACCACTAAGGAACATCATTGGAAATGCAAGAAAATTACCTACCGCTGTTGCTGCGCTAGGATTTTTGACAATTCGTGCTGCAATCATTCCAAATCCTGTAAAAGTAAGAACTGTTGCAATTGTTATAGGAATAATTTTCCAATCAAGCACATTGATGATCCACATATAATCTCCTTTACCTACTTTGAATACTAAATAGCCAATTAATAAAATCACTATTATAGAAATGAAACCTTGTAAGAGGACCCAAGTAGCTTCACCTATAACCACTTGATTTTTCTTCATTGGAGATGATGAGAGTTTTCTGAAAAAGCCTTTCTTGTCAAAGTAAGTATATCTATTAATTGTTCCAATGATTCCATTGTTCATAATTGCTATACCTATAATTCCTGGAATCAGAAAGTCAAAATAATCAATTCCTTCCTCAAGATAGATATTCGTTGTATCCATACCAATTTTAGTTTCATTGTATCCAGCAGTTTGATAATTTAAAGAATAAACAATACTATTAACAATTTCCAGAACTATACCAGCACTACCCGAGTTTTCATCCAATATTATAGTGAGATTGACTGGTGGATTAAATATTACTTGTTGGGTAAAATTCTTTGGGATAATTAAAGCTATATTTCCTTCAACTTCTTCAAGATATGTTCCAGGATCAATTATATTACTACTTTCATCTTGATGCGGTATGTGAATAAGATTGAATAGTGGAGTGCTATCATTACGCTTGAGAGAATCTAATATATTGATAAGATTATCAGTCATGTTCAAAAATTCTGTTGGACTTGTATAGAATCCTTCATCACCACCACTTTGATAATATAGTGTATATGTTGCTGATGAAATATTTGATTCGGAAAAAATCGCCCCAAATAATAGAATAAGTATCACTGGATATGCTACTGTAAAGAAAATTGTAAGAGGTGATCTTTTAAAATCAATAAATGATGCTGTTATATATGCCCCGATGCGTTTTAACGCTAAGTAAAATTTGGAGTCTTTAATTTTATTTGGGATTGTTTTATCTTTGCTCATAACATTTCCTCCTTATTCCTTCCTCCAAACTGTTATTAGCGATCCGATTACAAAGAATCCAATTCCCATAGCAATTGTTATTCCAAAAGGTAACCAAACATTATGAAATGTTGATTCTAACATAGTTGCTCGCATTGACTCTGCAATATAATGTAATGGGAAGAATTTGGCTATGATATTTAGATAATTTGGCATCATTTCTGCAGGAAATAATGCTCCAGATAGAAACATTTGTGGAAAAACAATTGACATAGTGGCAGCCATTGCTGCTTCAGGTCTTTTTACAAAGCGTGCAATGATTAATGCCATTCCAGCAAAAGTCATTGTTCCAAATATAAGTATTGGGATCATTAAAGGATGAATTGTTTTAAGATTAAAACCGAATGCTATCCAACCAGTTATAATTGTGAGGAAAGCTACTACAATACCAATAATTGCTTGCCAAGTTTCATGAGCTAACGCCCATTCCCATTTCTTTATGGGAGTAGAAGAAATTTTGAATATCATACCACTTTGACGTTCAGTAGTAATTATACTAACCATTCCCATCATACCTGAAGTTGAAATTGTGACCATAATAATTCCTGGAACATAAAAGTCAATATAGTCAAGTGATTCTCTTTCTGGAGTTGTTATAGTATCAATTTGTATTAGTGTGGGAATCCCAAATTCTACTAAATTCATTTCAGCTAACACATTTTGAACAATACTTTGAACCTCGAAGGAACTTGTATACGAGGGGTCAAAATAGTAATGAATATTTGCCACAGGTGCTGTAGCATTTAATTTTGACTCATTAACAGCTGCTGACCATCCAGACGGTATGACAATCATATAAGGAATTTCTTTCGATTTCATCCAGTTTTCAATAGATAAAGCAGATGAATTATATTCAGCATTTACTAATTTTAAATTTAATTCATCTCTAATTGACTCATTATCTAATCCTAAATTATGAAGTAAAAGATTAGTAGGATTATAAGAAAACTCTTGATCACCTATAACATAAGTATCTTCATTAAAATAATATAAGGAATAATAACTATCAGAAGGAGCTGCACCAAAAATATAGCCAAATAAAAGAATCATTATAATTGGATAAATGAAAGTGAAAAATACTGCAGGACCTGTTCTTAACCAATCTAGAGCTGTTCCTGAGATTATACTATACATTCGTTTAAAACTAAGTTTTATGCTTTTGAAGAAAGATTTTTCTTTCAATTTTCATTCCTCACTTCTTTTCCTTATCATTAGCTTCTTTTTCTATTACAAGTGCTTCTCCAGTTAATGAAAGAAAGACATCTTCTAATGTAGGTCTTTGGGTAACAATATCTGTATAAGGAATCTTATTATCATCTAGTAAATCCACAACTTTGGAAATACTACCCTTTTTACCAGATACAACTACGTCACCATCTTTGTTAACCATTGGACCCATATTAAATAATAAATCATGTATCTGATCACTCACAACTTGATCGCTACAACGGACAATTATTTTATTATCTCCACCATATTTATCAATCAATTCAGAAGGAGTTCCTAAATCACAGATTTTTCCTTTATGTATAATAGCTACATTATCCGAAAGTATTTGAGCTTCTTCCATAAAATGAGTTGTTAAAAAGACAGTTTTGCCTTGTTGTTTAAGATTTTCAATAACTTCCCAAGTTTCTCTTCGTGCTCGAGGGTCTAAACCTGTAGTTGGTTCATCTAAAAATACTAATTCCGGGTCATTTACTAAAGCTATTGCTATTCCTAACCGACGTTTTAATCCACCAGAGAGATTCTTATATTTTGTTTTACGTTTATCTTCTAATTTCACTAATTTTATTAAATCATCAATTGGTAGAGATTTTGGATACATTCTACTCCAAAACTTAAGATTTTCGTAAACAGTTAAATTGTCATGAGTACTAAATTCTTGTGGGAGGGTTCCAATAACAATCTTAATTTTCTCGAGTTCCTTTCTGTGATCTATATCCTTACCTAAAACATAGGCTTTACCACTTGTTTTTTTACGTATACCTTCGAGAATTTCCACTGTTGTAGTCTTTCCTGCACCATTTGGTCCAAGAAAACTAAAAATATCTCCTTTTTTTATTTTGAATGAGATATCATTTACTGCTATAACATCATCATACTCTTTTACTAAATGATCAATTATTATTGCATAATCATTAATCACCATATAATTAATCCACCAATAAAAAGAAGATAGATATTCTTCTTTTTAAAACTTTACAAATCTTTAGTGGTTTTTTCCTTTTTA
>DATKZI010000055.1:0-35635 GCA_035528035.1 Bathyarchaeia archaeon | reverse complement strand
TTATACATACGGTTCAGGTTATTATCATATTTATCTACCAAGTGGTACAGTCTATATCAATAGAATGAGAACAATAAAAACCGGTTATGTATCCTATGATGGAAACATTGTTAGTACCCTTTACTTGAATGCAAAAGATATTACACTACGATTCTATGGAACCATTTTGGAAGATAATATAATAAATGATATAAATGTTGTCAATGCTCCACTGATATCACTAAATATCTCAAAAGATGTTTCAGGTTATTCAAATATAATAACAGATAAAGTTGTTTATGTTTATGTCTATGATAAAAGTAATAACTTTTTGAAATGTGTATCATGTAATCAAGCAACTGGTTATTATGATACCGGTTCCTTTGAAGCACCAGCAGGAAATATCAAAATAGAAATATGGACTACAGCACCAAAAAAATACAAAACAATCAACTACATTGATGAGTTTTTAACATCAACAATAGAGGAAAAGAACTTCAAAATGCAACGTAATTTAGGAGATGTTTGGGTTTATGGAACTAGTACTGGAATAGGATTATACGAAGACCTAAACAACTTTACACTAATGATTGCTGACCCACGTAATGAATGGCCTATTGCATTTTATATTCAAAATCAGTGCCCACCAACAATTACATATCAACCTACAGGAGCAGAAGAAACATTTACTTGGATATCTACCTACTTTAGAACAGTAGGATGGGATGGTGTGGCTGAAATGTTTAATATACGTGGTGCAAAAGTTAGTATTTATACAAGAAATATTTGGTCACATAATACAGATTTTCTAAATTTAGCTAGAATTCATTATGATGCAACTTCCCAATATAGTGCGAGCACGTTTGATTGGACTATTCAAGCTTCATTGGGATATAGTGGATTAAGTAGCCCAATTACTGGGCAAATTCAATTAGCTACAACATTTAATCCAGCAGAAGGAGTAGGTGTTTCTACAAATACTACAAAATCAATTGGTGATGATTGGACTAAATTAGGAATAATAAAAATGGATTACTCAGATGACTATAATAATATGGAAAAAATCTTATCAACAAATTGGGAAATTGGAATAAACAATGGTGAAAATCCTGGTGAATTATTTAGTCTATATCAATGTGGATCAAACATTCAATATAAAATAGTATATGAATTTGATGTATATCATAGAATGTTTGGCTTTTGGCATACTCAAATAGGAAAAATTACTTTTGAAGTAATACTTGGTGATAATACTGAATCAGGAATATCAACATTATGGGAACAATATGTTTCTGGGCCTTTATGGGCGCCTGCTTATGAGATAACTGGCGATTATAATGCCAATGATTATAATCTAAATTTACTCAGAGGTTTATCATCAACATTACCAATTTCATAAAATTTTCTCCTTTTTACTTTTTTTATAAAAAGATTTTTTTTAAAAATAATCGATAAGGAATTTGTAAAAGAAAAAAGTATGGAAATAAAACTTAAAACATATTCTTAGAAAAGATTAAAAAGGAAAAAAGAAGAAAAAAAGAACACAGTGCCCCGATAGTGTAGTTCGGCCCATCATCTTCGGCTGTCAAAAGCAGAACGAGGAAAAACCGACGGTTCTGGCTTACAGAACCCGATGGACATGAATGAAAAGTAAAGTTCATTCACCATTATCGGGTTCAAATCCCGATCGGGGCGCCATTCATACATCTAAAACTACTTTTTGTAATAATAAAAATTAAATTCTAAATAATTAATATAAGAAACTAGATATTTGAGGAAAAGGAAATGAATCAAAATCATAGAAAAAACAAACGAAAAGATAGATGGTTATTTTTTTTAGAAAATTGTGATATATTACCCGGTATTTTTTTATGCTTAATTTTGGGATTTATATCATTATTATTATCATTTATGGTTTATATAACAATAGACTCTTTTATAGTGGGAGAATTGGCATATGCTATATCTATATTAATCATTGAATTTTTTCTAATATTTTCTAGTGTATTTTTAATTGTTGTGAAAATAACAAGTGTATATAGGAAAAGAAAAATCAATAAATTAAAAGAAAATAAGGATATCAATAAACTAACAAAATTAGCAAAAAAAGATATTAGTTTTTTTGACTCCATTATAGCTTTAGGGACTATAAATTCTACAGAATCAAGATATGCGTTAATTACATTATTACAATATAATCGAATATATGCAATACGTAGAATAACTGCTATTGTTTTAGGTGAATTAAAAGCTATCGAAGCTATAGATGCAATTAAACAATGCTTAGGAAAAGATAATGATAATAAAACAAAATTCACATTAGCTTATACATTATCAAGATTAGAGGAAAAGAAAGGTGAAGGTTATGATATTTTGAAGAAAATGAGGGATCTTGGAGAATTGGAATTAGTTCATTTAAGAACTTTTAATGATTTTACTAATTATCTTCAGGTGAAAGAGCTTTATAATGAATTAAATGAAATTATATCACTATCTAATCAAAATAAAGATAAAATTGGTGAAAAAGAAATAATCAATTTAATTGATAATATTAAACTAAAATTAACGAAATTTACTGATTCCTTTTTGGGGTACACTGAAAATATATCAGATTTAGATATTGCTTCCAATTTTCTAAAAAAGACCATAAAACAATTTGAGGAATCACCTCCTTCAGTAGATAAACTTGATTCATTGAGTAAAATGACCTCAGTTACAAACTCTTTAATTGAAATTGAAAAAGCACGAAAAGCAAAAGAAAGTTGGTTGTCAAAAAATGGAGCAGTAATATTTATAGCTGCTTTAACAACTGTAGCCAACATATTAGCAATAGTTTTGCCTTTGATTTTCTCAAAATAAATCTATGATTGATAAATTTAGCCTAAACAAATAGCTATTCGTTTCTCTATTTGCTTTGGAGTATCTATATTTTTTAGAAATAAATCTCAATAAATTTAAGATTAGTTTAAGCTAATTCAAAATCATGTGTAATATTTCTCAAACAATCTAGTCTCTTATTTGATAATAGAATCCGAAATTTAATTTTATATGTTTTGAACGATCAATTTATTATTTGTTTTTATAAATAATCTCCCTTTATCAATTCCAAAAATTTTTCTCCGAAAATTTAGTTTTATAAGATATTTCTTCATCTCCTCGTCTATAGAGGAACTTTTCCAATTGGTTCTATCTTTACAACTTATAATTTCCAGCTTGTTATTCTTAGTTGCTAAGTGATCAAGTTCGAATTCTTTACCACAACATCTAACTAGTATATTAGAAGAAACTTGAAAATTTTCTTTTATGAGAAGATTTTCAATATACCTTTCAAAATGTGAACCTTGATGGTTTGATTGTCTGCGACCTAAAATTTCAATGTTTGGATTTTTAAAGAAATTATATTTTCCTTCAATAGGATTTGTATTTTCATATTCAGAAATTCTTTCCAATAACAGAGAAGGATTATTTTTAATTACTTGAAATTCTGCTAATCCTATTAAAATAGTATGTACAAATAAGCCAAACTGTTTTGTTGTTATCATGTTATTTCCTTTTATATCACTATCAAAAATAACAATTGGAATGATATTTTGATTACCTAAATTTTCCTTTAGAAAATATAATCTGGCAATATCATATTCTGTATTGATGATTTTTTTATCTTTTATATTGCCAGTTTTTATTTCTATTAATATTAAAGAAGTCTTATTTTGTTTTTTATTAAAAATTGCGATTAGGATATCAATACACATATACTCTTGTAAAAGTTTTAAATTAGCCTGCATTTTTGGTTTGAGTCTTACTTCATTTAAAATAATAGATTTGTTATAATTATTGAAAACTTCCTGGAATAATTTTTTAACACTTTTTTCAAAAAAGACATTTTTATGTTCCTCATCTGAACGATAATTTGAAACTAAATCATCGATCATAAATCCCGATTTAACTAATTTTCTTTTGAGATCTAGGTCTTTTAACGTATTCTCATTAAATTTTAATGAAGGATTACTAAATATAATTTCCAATTCTTTTTGTAATCCAAAGTATTGAAACTTTAGTACCTTAGTAATTTTTTTAGAATTGACTCTTTTTGTAGTTTTTGATTTTATTATCATTTTTTTATTTTCGGATTGA
The DNA here is from genome assembly GCA_035528035.1 of Bathyarchaeia archaeon. Taxonomy (GTDB): domain Archaea; phylum Asgardarchaeota; class Heimdallarchaeia; order JABLTI01; family JABLTI01; genus JABLTI01. The sequence goes on along the minus strand of DATKZI010000055.1, from coordinate 31,522 downwards.
ATAATGAAAAATTCATCTTCAAACCAATCTTCAAAATAACGTCTTAATTCAGAAGATAAAAGAAATCTACCATAAGAATCCATTATGCCTTTGTGTTTAACCAAAATCTGATCTTTAATTTGATAAATTTCAAAAGTAGTTTTGTTATCACCACCTTTTAGAATTGGTTTTCTTTTATCAATATTTTTAATCTTTATTTTCAATTTTTCATTAAGTTGTAAGTATAAATTAGTTTGATATTTTGATTCTAATTGAAAAGAGCATTTTGCTGAAATTTTTTCTTTGAAAAGAGATAGAACCTTATCATCTACAGGTTTTATATATACGCCATAATTATTACAAAAAATCATTATTATTGTATTTTCAATCATGATTACTTTTTCTTCAAGAGATTCAATTTTTAGGTCTGCTTTACACTTTATTATCTCATCTTCATTTATTTTAGGAAGATTCAACCATTTATAGAGTCTATTTGAAATATGTAATCCTGGTTTAGTAATTGGTCCTTCAATTTCAATTTGTCCATTATTAAAAATTCTATAGGATGTTTTTCTATTTGTTTTTTCACCTTCAAAAATTAGCTCTTTTTTCTCTTTCATTTTAATTCGTATAATTACTTATTCACTAACTTATATAGCTATTATTTAAAGAGTATACCGAAAGTAATAGTTAATTAATTTAAAGAATAACCGTTTAATTTATTATCAAAATTTTATATTGAAGAGAAAAAAATAATGGAATATAGAAATTTAATTACTTAGCCTTCATAATCAAGTAAAGTTATTACTTTAGAATTAAGAAGTTGTTCTAATTTCATTATTTCTTTTCCGACATTTTTCCCTATTTTTTGATAATTACATAAAGTGCAATATGCTTGCAATGGTACCTCTTTAATTTTTATATGATACAATCCTTGTTGATACTTATACACTTCACCCTTATTTTTTTCTTCTAATGCTTCTGATCTACATTGAGGACACTTCTTATTTTCTAATTCTTCAGGAGTAGTTGTTCTTATTACTCGTAATTGCTTTTCTATTTCCTTAAGAATTTCTGCTTCTTGCACCTCAACCTGAAGACTAAATGAGGTACTTTGACAAGTATTGTTACTACATATTTGTGCTGGCTTTTGTTCTAAAATTAATTCATAATTTGTTCCTTGAATCCAAGAACTTACGGTTCTTTTTATTAATAATCCCTCTTTACATACATGACAATAAATTCCTGTCTGATTATCTACATAAGACAATAATCTAATGATCATATCCAGTTTAAGAGAAAATTTTGCATGATCAGTCATTGTATCTTGATTATGAGCAATTGTATTTCTAAGAAGTCTCAAAGCATTTCTATCTTGTATTGTTAACGGTTCCCCATCCAATTTCCTTTCATATTTTGCTATTAATGCGTCTTTTTGGATTTCGGTGATAAAATCATTATCAAATGCTTTTTCTACAAGTTCTCTGAATTTTTCTTCTTCTTTTTCTATATATATTTGAGTCATTTTTCTCACTTTTTCTTCTTTATATTAAAAGTCTAGTATGTATAGGACACTATTCCCTATAGAAGGTCATTCTATAGGTAGTAGTATACCATACTAGCACATTATACTGTGTATACTGTATGTGTGTAGTATACTGTATATTACACATATATATAGATATAGGACACTAGTGTATATATTGAATACACAAACCTTAAATAGTTATTTGATTTAATATAGATTATGAAAAACATTAAAGAAAAAATAAAAGGATATACAATTCGATTCGATGAAGATCATACAATGATTCGTTATATTCAACGTTGTATTCCCCCAGATGAACTACAAACAATTATACAACAATGGGATATTATAGAAACAGATGTTGATGGAAGTTATTTATTATGGGGAATATTAGAAGATAAAAGAATTGTACATATTTCCTGTTACCCGGATTTTGAAACAAAAACCATATGGGTGAAGACAGAATATATTCCTGATGATAAATATTTTACAGCTGAATCTAATTATCGAGAACGAGTGAGATATAAGAAATAAATTAATTTTTTATAAAAAACAATACGAGAGGAGAAGAGTATTTATGTTTTTATTCCTCAAAGCTACTGAGGAAACGAAAAGTGTCATTTCTTTCTTGGTTAAATGATCCTATCTATTTTGATGCGGAACCCAAACCGGTAAATGTTTGGATCAATGCCAACGAGCTTATTGAAACTAATAGAAAGGATGAAATTTTTCTTAATGGCACTGATACTTTGAACCTTTTCCCTATTCTTGTTCGTCGAGCAGATTTTGTTCGTGAAAGTCCTACTGATCGTATCCTTGCCCGTTTTCCTTATCTCCAGTTAACCACTGAAGAGAAGTCTGTTATTATTCGTCAGGAACTCTCCATTGCCGAGAAATTGCGCGATTATTTTTACAAATCTGACAACCGTAAGATCCTTGAATGGCGGGATGTTTTACGGAAAGACCTTGAACGAGGGATAGTTCCCTTGCCTTTCCTTCGCTGCTTCCCCGAAGAGCTACCATTCAATCTTCACGATCGTATCCTTTCCTCTGCACGAGGGGAGAAGTTCAAATTACCCTTACACCTCACTGAAGAACTTGCTTATCTTTGTGGAATCGTTAACGGTGATGGTAATCTAACTAAATATGTTGTTAATATCGTCGATTATTCGTTAGAGAACATTCGCCAATTAAAAGAGCGTTTTGAATGCTTATTTCAGCAATCCGGTAGGATACAATTACAATCTGAAAATAGTCCTACTTTAATCATTACAAATCTCTGGGTTGCACGATTGTTTTCGTTTTTAACTGATCAACCTATTGGTGGGAAAAAGTATGAGTCATTACGTGAACCCTTACTGTTCTTTAATCAACCTTTACGTTCGCTTTATTGGTCAGGAGTAATGGATGCAGATGGTAGCTATGGTCGAAATAATATAACATTAACTAGTACAAATCTAAATTTTACTAAAGAATTTATTTCTTTTCTAAATGAGTTAAAAATTAATTCCAATAATTATTTTCTAAATAAATCTGTTTGGTACAAAAAAAATTTTCCCATAGATTATTGATTCTACTATTCTTACTTAATTTCCTTATCTTGAGCTAACATAAGAAAAAGTATTAATTATTAATCAGTTATTTATCAATTATGAATAATGATGTTATCGAAATAGCTTTTTTAACTGCTTTTGGGAAAGCTAATTTAGCTGGCAAAAATATCCCTTTCTATAAGAATCATCCTGGAGCTTATAATTTTCGAAACATGAGATTTGTTGCAAAAGAACCCTCTACTGAGCAATTAATGACCAAAGACATTATTGCAAAAGATCCTAATATCTGGTTCAAATATTTAAATGAAAAGAATTTCACCAAACTACATCTAATTTTCAATCCTGAAGTGAAAATTAAATTAAAACCTGAATACAAACAATTCTTCGGAGGAATGGGTAGTTCTTGGTATATCTTTGCTGAAAAAAATTCAAAATTTGATGTTTGGAAGCAAAAATGGCAAGCTGAATATGGTGAAACAATCTCTTACTATTACCTTTTAGTGGAAGGAATGGAACTTGAAAAAATTAGTTCTCTATCTTTGGAAACAACCATTCGTTTTATGAAAATAACTTTACAAGAATTAATTGATTTCACTTCCAGAAATAAACTAGATAATTGGACTAATGTTTTTCAAACAGCTCTTAATAAATTTGAAATCAACAATCCTTCTGATCTTCTCAGCGATGATTATTTACCTGCTGATTGTTATAGCTTGGAAGCAAAACAAATACTTGCTGCCTGTGATCAAGCTTGGGTTTTTGGTGGTATGGGATCTTGGAGTGATGTGGTAAATGTTGATGATTATGATCTATTTCGAAGATTAACAAATAATCTTTATGATACCCTAAACAATTCTATTGCTGCGGTTATTAACAGTTACCCTTGAGTTTAATTTATCTCCGTATTATTGTTCAAATTATTGTAAGAATCTGCTTTTGTTTTTTCTTTTTTATCTAATGGAATGAAGTTAGAATTATGATTGTTTTCTGAAGAACTTAAACCAACAGGTGGATTATTACTAGCTCTAGATTACTGTCTCATTACATGGTACTCCACCAACACCACAAACAGCAAATAATGGATCGAAAATTGCTTTGGCTGTTGCGCTGAATAACTGGTAAGGGCAAATATCCACTCCGTTATGTCTGATCATAAAATGGATATGACAACCATTGCCATGATAAAGCAATTGTCCTAACACTTCTCCTTGGGAAATTTTCTGATTCAATGACAAAGGAACAGCTTCTTGCTGGATATCAGCGAATGTTTCATTTAGCGCCCAAGATTCAAAAGCAATGCTTAGTTCGTATCCCCAAGTGGTTATGAATTGTACGCTAGTCTGCCATCTGTCTGGAGGATCCGTTGAATACATCCAAGTTCTAATTCCGACTACTCGCACATTACATGGAGCCAGAATATTGACAGAAGTATTACATCCAAAATCAATACCGTTATGAAATCCCCCCCAAGGAACATACCCATATCCACCAATGATATGTATCACTTCTACCAAAGCTACCGGAAATTCCAAAACTGGTGCTTCTCTGGACCATTCAGCAGGTAGATAAGCCCATAGAGCAAAAACACCTAAACTTGAACCAATAATGATTATTGGTATGAAAATTCCAAGTAAAATTTTACTTCTTTGTTTCATACCTATAAATACTATATTGTGATTATAAAACTAATTATGACCTATTTTTTGTCTATTCTCCTTTTTCTTTTCACATCTGTAATTTTCTTTTTAATTGTGACCCTCTAATAATTCTAAAGTGAATGTATAATAGAAATCCTCCTATTACAATAGTTGTTACTAAAACATAGAGGGACCAACTTACTGTAAATTTCCCTTGTAAATAGCTTGTAATTGTAAAATCAATTCCTAGACAAGTTATTCCTACACCAAACAAAATTAATGCGGCTATATTTGCTCCTTTATTCTTGACATATATACTCCCTATTGCTACCCCTATACTAACTGTTATTAGTATTGCAATTATTGGCAGTCCCATCCTTAGATACCAATCTAAATGCCCATTATCTATTATATCTATCACAAAAAGATAGATCAACAAAGGGAGTGTTTCACCTACTAATAATACTGCTACCTTTCTAGGGAATAGAAGTGGTAGGGTTAAAAGTATCCAAGCAAAAAGTAATGAGCTAATTGGATAGAGCGACCAACTGACGGTTCTATTCACAATTAAGTCGATAAATAACGTTATGAGGAGAGGAATGAGGAAAGAGACACTCGTTATTTCCCAAGCTAAGAGTCTTTTCTGTTTCCCACTTCTTACTTTTTTTGTTGGAATAACTTGCTCATCGGGATATTTTCTTTTTGATTCTAATGGACTGACATCAAGTTCTTGGATGGTTGTTTGACATAAAGGACAATGGGTTTTGTCAGCTTCTACTTCTACACCACAACGACTACAATATGGCATGATTTTTTCACCTAATTTGTTTCAATACGTACTTTTATTCCTTCTTTAACTAATCTAGTAAAGAACATTCTTTCTACTTTTGCTTCTTTAATGGTTCGACCAAAAGTTATGTATAATTTATCATGGAGACTAGCTACTGCACAACCTACTTTTGTTACTGGACTTTGAGCAGGAACAAATTGTAGCTCAATAATTTCATCTTTGATTTCTTCAGGGAAATTTACTAACCCTAGATTGGTGATTACTCCTGAATAGAGGTATTCTCCTAGATTATTATAGATTAATTTCCCGAACGTTTTCTTCAAAAGTAATGGTGTTATTCTTAGTAAGGGATTTAGTTCCCCTCGTACATTTCGGGCTATCCATTGATTAATGAATTTATCCGATACCTCTACTCGCATATAATGATAGACTTGTTGTAATATTTCATTGAAGGTATGTCTTCCTAGACGTGGGTCAATGCTTGGAGTAACATACAATGAAAAATTTCTCATAGTTTTTGAAGGATACATCCGTCTTAGATTAACCGGTACTTGTAATCTAATAGGTTTCAGTAATCTCTTTTGCTCTTTCTCTGGAAGATCAAATAATATTTCTTGTAACGCATCTAAATATACTGCTATCAAATATTCTGTTAGTGTAACGTTCAATTCTCTTGTTTTCTTTAATATTTCATCAATCGAGATTATTCCAGTAGTTATATGATATACGCCTTTTGGCTCTAGTTTGTATGGTAATTGAAATGCTCTTGATGGACTTTTCGGATTTGGTATTTTTTTTTGGTAATTTCTTTTAAAAGCATCCTCATATTCCTCATAGTGAGGTTTTTCATTTATATTGAAAACCTCTTTTACCTCAGTGAATTTTTGATCATCTTTTCTTAAATACTCTATAACCAATGTTTTTAAAAATGTCATAGCTCCTGCTCCATCAGTTATACTATGATGAAATTCTACAGCAATTCGATTTTTGTATGCTCTCACTCTAAAAGGAAAAATCCCTCGTTTTGTAATAGGCATTTTCTGGCATGGATATTTTGTGTCCAAGATAACTTTTGGATTTTCGGGATTAGTCTCCCAATAATACCAAAATAAACCCTTTCTTAATTCAACTTTATAATATGGGAAACGATCTATTATTTTATCAAGAACCTTTTGAAGTTTAGCAATATTAATTGGTTCCTTTAAACTAAAGGATACTCTAAACAAGCAAGTTATTCTTGATGATGTAACTAGTGAAAACAATGTTGCAGCATTATCTAATCTAAACCAATCATCTTCAACATTCTTTACCAAGTGATTTTCTATAGCATCATTTAAAGCTTTATTTTCACTTGGTTTAGTAGTCATTAGAAAAACAACCATTAATATATAATTAAAACTGATTTTTTATTATTTAATGATACTTTGCTAATATTCAAAAAATGAGTAACTATTTTTTCTTTTAGAGTAAAAATTTCTTCATCAATTGTGCAACAGCTAGTGTGGAATTATACCTATTCAGTTCTCCTAAAATTTTTTCCTTATAAAAAATTTTCTTTGTTGAAGATTCGAATTGGATTCCTGAATATTCAATTTTATATAAGACTAATCCTTCTGCTGGAGCTAAAACAGAGTTTCTTTTCAATCTCTCACTAGTTGGATCAAGAGCTTGATCTATTGCTTTTACTGGGAACTCTCTCTTCCCGATTGCTAATACTAATGAAACCATTTTTCTTACTTGATGCCACAAGAAGCTTTGTGAACTAAATTCAAATTCCAATATATCTTTTTTTCTTAGTAAATGTACTTTTGCTGTTACTAAAGTTAGAACCGTTGATTTAGGTCTCCCATCTGATAAATCATCTGGTTTTTTACATAATTTTACAAAATCATGTGTTCCGATTAATTTTTTTAATGCTTTTCTCATAAGAGCTAGTTTCTCGTTTGAATAATTTATATAATACCTATATGTTCGTTTTTTAACTGCCCTTCTTGCATGGAAATCATTGTCTACTTTTGCTATTCCCCAAGCATACACATCATCGGGTAATTTTTGATTTATCTCTTCAAGATAAATAGTCTCTCTTAATGAATCAAAACTTATCACTTGAGATAAAGCATGAACCCCTTTATCTGTTCTCCCTGCAGCTGTGTACCTAGCAGATGAAAAATCTTTGATTATTCCTAAACTTGATAACGCAGTTTCTATTTCACCTTCGATAGTTCTAATAGAAGTTTCTTGTCTTTGGAATCCCCGGTAATTCTTTCCAATGTAGGCTATTTTTACTGCATATCTTTGAGTCATCTAGCAATACACTTCCAATCGAAAGAAATTCTTTCTGAAAATAATTCAAATTGCAACATTTGCTAATTCTTCGTGTAGATCAGCTTCTATTTTTGTTGCCAAATCCCTTCTGAATACTGGTGGAATAATTCTAAGTTTAGTTATTAGCATATCTAATATTTGATCCACCACGTTTTTTATATCAAAAGGTTTTATTTCTGCTAATCCTTGTACGATCGATTCCTCAACAAATACCTTTACCACAGATGAAATAACAGCAAATGTTATCCCATCTCGTTCAACGTAATAGGGGAAATTCTTTCTATCTCTTAAGGTGAAAAAACCAAGATTTTCTATTATAGAGCTTACATACCAATCTAAACTCGTTTCTGGTACATTCAATCTATCAGCAAATTCCTTTTTTGAGTTCTGATTAGGATATGATGCAGGTAATCTATCTACAACATAAAGTGCAGATGCATTAAATGCTTGTTGATCTTGTGGAAAACCAGCTTTTGTTATATATTTAGCTGCTATTTTTAATGCGAAAACTTTGTATGCCTCTTTTACAGAATGCTTACCAAAGAAGTCATAAGCATTTTTTAGAAATTTTATTGTCTCTTCAGGTGTTGCATTCTCCCACAAGAAGAGGTCCGTTTTACCGAAAGATTCTGCATTCAATTTACTTACCACTATTTCCATTAGACGCTTCTTTTTTATCTTTTATGGAGTTCGGAAATGCCTCTATTTCTAGTAGAGAATTTACTTTTATTGTTTGTCTTTAAGACATTATCAATTTATAAGAAAAATTCAGCTAAAATAATATCGCTATTTTCAAAGTTTTTTAAAAGAAAATTATTTCCTCAATTGTTATTATTTTCTTTTATGAAAATAACTCGGAAACTAAATTAAATAACGTCCACATTTAACACAATAATATTTTTGATATTGTCTAATATATTTCATCTCTTCTCCACAAATGGGACACAGATTTTTCTTTTCTTGAGTATCAAGCTGTAAAAGTGGTGCTAACGTAGGGATTTCAGCTTCATCTGCTTCTTCTGACATATCTTTTAATTCTGAAATCATTGCACTAGAGAGCTCTGTACCTATTACTTCTGTATCTTCATCATATTCCTCATCTTCAATATTTAGAAGTGGTTCTTGATTTGGTATCTCTACAAAACCATTATCTGGAATTTCTTGTAAACCTTGAATTGTTGTTGAACTTTTCCTTTCTGTTTCTACTACCTCTTCTTCTGTTTCTTTACTTGATGATAACTCATTCTTATAATCAATTTTTGATTCAAAAGGAGCTGTTTCTAATAAACTTTCCAGAACTTTCTGATCTTCATCAAAAGCATCTTCTTTAACAGACCAAGGTTTAGTATCTTCTATTGTAGGTAATGTTAAATAGGAATCATCTGTTTCTTCTTGAATTTCTTGCTCTTCAATCTTGTCTTCTTCAAATTCATCTTCTAATGATTCATCTGTTTCTACCTTTTCTTCAATTGCATTTATTGGTGGGGGTAATTGTGATAATAAATCTAACTCATCTCTCAAATTTTCTGGAGAAATTTCATCGATTGTTTCATCCTCTATTAGTTCCTTTTCTATACTTTCATCTTCAACTACTTCTGAAGAAAAAATATTGGAATCCTTTGTGTAAGAAATTTCTTCTTCTAAATCCTTTAGTCTTTCAGTCAGACTATCTAGCTTCATATTAATTTGCTTTAATACTCGCTCTAACTCATTGCTTATTTTTGGTTCTTTTTCTTTCTTGGGTAATATAGACTCAATTGAATCCCTAGAAACAGTTATAGCTTTTTCACCATCTTTAGTTGTTTTACGCCCGATAATTATTTCATCTGTTTCATCTAATACAGCCATTACCTCAGCAATTAGCTTTTCAGTTTCTTCTTCAGCATCCTCTTCAGCAATTATTGATTTTCGTGTTGAAGGTATTGTATCAATTATTTTACTTATTGGTTGTTCAACTGCTTTTTCCATTGTCTCTAATTCTGATGTTTTTTGGATTTTTTCATCATGAGTTATTAATTCAATAGTTTCTTCTGTTACAGACACTTCTTTTGATTTTATCGGACTTACTCCCTCTCTTTCCAAAAGACATCTAGCCATTTTATCAAATGCAATATCAATATTCTCACCCGTCAAAGCCGAAGTTTCGATGTATTCACATTGTAAACCTGAACTCTCTCTTAATGCTTGAGTATATTTTAATCCAGTTTCTCTAGATATCTCTCGCTGATTTTTTAAATCAACTTTATTGGCACAAATAACAAATATTTCAATTGTACCGTTTGAATATCTTATTGCTTCATCAACCCATGTTGATAGATTTTTCATTGTAGTAGGATTTGTAGTATCAAAAACTAAGAAACAACCTGTCGCGCCACCATAAAAACTTGATCGAATATATTTGTATTTATCTTGCCCAGCTAAATCCCAAACCTGGAATCCAATTGTCAAATCCCCAAATTTTAATTTATATGAAGAAAAATCAGCTCCAACAGTTGAAATATATTCCTCTGCGAAATGCTCTCCCATAGCGCGTTTTCTAATTGTTGTTTTTCCAACAAAACTATCTCCGCAAAGTACTATTTTCCAAAGGAAATCTGATGATTTTTTATCATCCATTCTAATTTTTTCCACCCTTTTTTTATCAAGCAAATTCAGCTAGTTAATACTGTAATTTATTTAGTTAATAAATTCTGATATTTATTTTATTATCCTCGATATTCTTTACTTTTTCGTTAAAAAAACCTTTTATTTCATAGTAATTTGGAATCTGTTTCAAAGAAATTTGGAAATTCCTAAAAAAATTAAATTGGAATCTATTTTTCGTTTATTTTTTTCTGAAAAGTACATAATGAGGAAAACATTCGAATATTACATTCCCTTATTTTCAATAAAGACATATTATTGTTGTAATGAACGTAGAATTACTATGGTTTGTACTCACAGCTTTAGCTTTGATAGCAGAACCACAAGAATAGAATCGAGTGTGAGATAAACGTTGGGATATGACCCTGATCTTAAATGTTTAAAGTGCTTCCAAAGACCCAGATATGTACATTATTGTGAAGATTGCAGTGGAACATTTTGTACTGATTGTTTAGTTACTGAGAAAACTGACTGTACCTATTGCAATTATTGTTCTCATATAAGTGTAGGTACAAAATGTGAAAAATGCGGTAAAGAAAATGATATGCCCGTTTCCCGTAGAATAAGTAAATGTCCTATGTGTGCATCAATTCGCTTAAAAGACATTAATAAGAAAATAAGTGGATTACCAACCGAGTTCTATGAAGCAATTGAAAAATTAAGTTTGGGGTTAGAATCTATTAATACTTTTGCTAATAAATATACTAAAATTGTAATTAGTGCTAAACAATTACGTAGAGAACGTTATGGTCTTTACCCTTCTATAGAATCAGGATTAATGCGTCTTCAAAAATTATTTTTTGAAACTCACCAAAGAGCAAATGATCTTTTAGAGAAAGTATATGATCATATTTTACGAGATGCTAAAACGATCATCTTTGGCAGAAATCTTTCAATAAATCAACTTTCCCGTACTGATAAAACTATTAACCTTATAGAAACTCATGCTATGAGCTATTCTAATTTAATTGATGACTTTCTTGATAAACCTAATAAAGAAATGTTAACAATAGAAGAAAAAGTCGCTGAATTGAAAAATTATACTTTTCTTTTTGATGATGCTTCAGAGAAATTTGAACCAGAAGCTTATGAACTAAAAATTGCTGCTTTTCCAAATATTAAAATTCACTTTCCAGGTGAGAAAAAATCAAAAAATGGCACTCTATTTATATCTAATAGAAAATTATATTTCTTATCTGAAATTAAATTTATTTTTAAGTTTCTAGGACGAGTTAAAACTGTTGATATATCAACTATTCGCGATGTTGAGATAAAGAATAGAAGGCTTTTAAGCGATAAGATGATGCTCAATTTACCTGAGAAAAACAAAATCAAGGTTAAAGCATCTAATAATGTTCTTGAAAGAATTAGCTCGATTTTCAATAATCTTTTCGACGAACGTGAAGGTTATATCATAAATGATCCGTATATGATGGAAAGTTTTCCTGTTAATTTAAATTATAATTTGCTTCAAGATAGAATTGAGCAAAGAATTAACGATCTAAAACAAGCACCTTATCGAAATATAGCTCAACCTCATTTAGGTAGTATTTTTACCAATCCATCTCCACCAGTTCCTAAAGAAACCGAAGAGATGAGGACACTAAGAATTGAATTGCAAGCTGCTCGTGATACTTTAAGAGAGCTCATAAAAGCCTTTAACGATCGAAGTATTAGTCCTGAAGTTTATTTTGCTCGTCGAGAAAAGACCAAACAAAGAATTCTTGCTTTAGAAGAAGAACTTGATGATGCGAAAAAAACTAACAATGATCAAGGTAGGTTAATTGATTTATTCAGATATTATTCAGGAGGTAATCAACCAGGAAATTACACTCGAAGATAGATAACAAAATGAATGAATTGAGTAATATCTACCTTAACAGAATAACTTAAATCTAGAAAATATCAAATAAAATATTATAAATTTCAACTAAAAAAATGCTAAGATAATTACCTATAAGGTATTATTTTTAAACATTTCAAATGAATATTCTACAGTAGAAAGAATTATAATAACATTCATTTCCCTTATATTTAACATCTCATGAGGTTTCAAAACATTGCGAAAGGATAGTCAAGGTCGAATTCACTTAAAAATAGTATTCTATGGACCTTCTCTTAGTGGTAAAACTACAGGACTGCGTTGGCTCTATGACCAAGTTGAGGGATTAACAAAAGGTGGTTTCACTTCCATTGCTGATCCTACTGGTAGAACACTTTATTTTGATTTTACACCGTTCTCAGCTTCTGGTCGTGTCATTCTTGATGCTTACACAGTTGCAGGTCAAACACGTCACAAAAGTCAACGAAAAGTTATCTTACGTGGGGTTGATGGAATCATCCTAATGTTAGATTCTACTCCCGAAATGCAACCTTATAATGTCGAATCAGTAGAAGAACTTCGTGAGTTTTTAGGTGATAAATTTAACACCGAGGTTCCAATTGTTATTACTTTAAACAAACGTGATGTTCCTAGTGCTTTAAGCAGACCTGAAATGCTTCAAAGTTTAGGATTGGAAGGTTTTCCCGTGTATGAAACAATTGCTACTAAAGGAATCGGTATTAAAAGAGCTTTTCAATCAATTGCACGAGAAATACTTCTCAAACAGCTTTATGGTAAATAATTATCATTCTTTCTTTTATCTTTCAATTATTGCCATATTTCTTTATATTGAGAACTCTTTTTTCTTAGATTATGAAGCATCAATTATAATACTAGTCTGCTATTATTGTTATTTATGGGGTGTAATATTTTGGAAGAAACTACTATAATTAAAGTTGGTACAAAAGCACCAGATTTTGTCCTTTATGATCAAAATAGAAATGAAATTTCTCTAGCTAAGTTTAAAGGTAAAAAAATTTTACTCTCTTTTCATCCACTTGCTTGGACAGGTGTTTGCGCAAAACAAATGCAATCCTTAGAAGCAAACTATGAAAGGTTTCAAAAATCGAATACAATACCTCTAGGTATAAGTATTGATTCTGTTCCCACAAAAAAAGCTTGGGCTGATTATCTTAAAATTACTAAAATCAGTTTACTCTCTGATTTTTGGCCACATGGTAAATTAGCTCAGAGTTTAGGAATTTTTCGAGAAAAAGAAGGTACTTCAGGTAGAGTTAACATAATTATTGATGAAAATCAAAAAGTGGTATTCATCAAGATATACGATATTCCTGAACTACCAGATATTGAAGAGATCTTACAATTTTTAGAAAAATAGATTGGAGGAAAAAATATGTTAAATGTAAAAATCGGTAGTCAAGCACCTGATTTCTGCTTACCAGATAAAGATGATAACGAAATTTGTTTAGAAAATTTCAAAGGTAAATGGGTCATTCTTTATTTCTATCCTAAAGATAATACTTCAGGATGTACTTTAGAGGCAATTGATTTTACTAAAAGTTTACCGGAATTTCAAAAGCTCAATGCTGTTGTATTAGGCGTAAGTCCTGATTCCAGCAAAAGTCATCAGAAATTTGTTGATAAACATGAACTAAAAGTACAATTACTTAGTGATGAAAATCAGAAGACATTAGAAAAATATGGTGTTTGGCAAGAAAAAAGCATGTATGGTAAATCATATATGGGTGTTGTGAGAAGCACCATTTTAATTGATCCCAATGGGAAGATATCTGAAATTTGGGAAAAAGTAAAGGTAGCTGATCACGTAGAATCTGTTAAACAGAAACTTAAGGAATTACAAAGTTAGACATTATTTGTCTAACAACCTTTTTTATTTTGAAGTGATAGCTGTGAAGGAAAATGATCATTCTAAAAAAGATCAAAAGTATAATCGATTAATTCATGAAAAGAGTCCTTATTTATTACAACATTCTACAAATCCTGTTGATTGGTATCCATGGGGGGAAGAAGCATTTGAAACTGCTAAGAAAGAAAACAAACCTATTTTTCTTTCAATTGGATATTCAACTTGTCATTGGTGCCATGTGATGGCTCATGAATCATTCGAGGATCCAGATGTTGCTAAATTAATGAATGAAACTTTTATCAACATTAAGGTTGATCGTGAGGAACGACCTGAGATAGATAATATCTATATGACTGTATGTCAAATGATCACTGGTAGTGGTGGATGGCCTTTAACCATAATTATGGATGCTGAGAAGAAACCTTTTACTGCTGGTACTTATTTTCCAAAAGAAAGTCGTTTTGGTCGTATTGGTCTGCTAGAATTAATACCAAAAATCAAGGATTATTGGGAAAACAATAGAGAGGAATTGGAATTAGCATCTAGTGATGTAATAGAACAATTACAAAGTACTCTTATAACACATGGAGAAGGATTAAACGAAGAAATTTTGGAGGAAGCTTTCAAGGAAGCAACTTTACTTTTTGATGAGGTTAAGGGAGGAACTAGAGGACGACCAAAGTTTCCTACACCACATAAATGGTTATTTTTATTGCGCTATTGGTATCGTACTGGCAATAAAACAGCACTAATGATGGTTGAAAAAACACTTCAAGAAATGCGTAAAGGTGGAATCTATGACCAAATTGGTTTTGGTTTTCATAGATATTCAACTGATTCTGATTGGTTACTACCACATTTTGAAAAAATGCTTTATGATCAAGCGATGTTGATAATTGCGTATAGTGAAACATATCTAGCAACAAAGAAGGATGAATATAGAATCGTTGTTGAAGAAATCATTTCCTATGTTTTTCGCGATATGCTTTCACCTGAAGGTGGTTTCTATTCTGCTGAAGATGCTGATAGTGAAGGGGAAGAAGGGAAATTTTATATTTGGGATCAAAATGAAATCAAAAAAATATTGAGCGATGATGATGCTAATCTTTTTCTCAAAATGTTTAATTTTAAGGATGAAGGGAATTTTTTTGAAGAAGCAACAAGAACAAAAACGGGAAAAAATATTCCTTATTTAGTAAAGCCTATAAGTAGTATTGCTGATGATATGAAAATCTCAGAAGAACAACTAAGAATAAGATTGGAAACTATTCGTAAAAGTCTATTTCTTACTCGAGATAAGCGAGGTCATCCTCACAAGGATGATAAAATTCTTACTGACTGGAATGGTTTAATGATTGCTGCTCTTTCAATTGCTGGTAGACATCTTGGTAATGAAGAGTATATTTCAAAAGCTGAAAAAGCAATTGATTTTATTTTAACAAAAATGCAAACATCTGAAGGACGTTTAATGCATCGTTTTAGAGAAGGGCAAGTTGCTATTAAAGGATTGATCGATGATTATGCCTTTGTTATTTGGGCTTTACTAGAATTATACGAATCAACATTTAATGTAGAATATTTGAAAAAAGCTATTCAATTTAATGATGTTTTAGTAAAACATTTTTGGGATGAGATAAACGGTGGTTTTTTCTTCACACCTGATGATAGTGAACAATTTTTAATTCGTAAAAAAGAAATTTATGATGGTGCTATTCCTTCTGGTAATTCTATTGCAGCGTTAAATTTATTGAAAATATCCCGAATTACTTCGGACATTGCACTCGAGGATAAAGTATCGCAAATTAATAAAGCATTTTCAACAATAGTTGAACAATCTTTATTTGCACATGCTATGTTTCTCACTTCATTAGAATACGTTTATGGTTCTTCTTTTGAAGTAGTAATAGTTGGTAATGCTGAATCAAAAGATTCCCTTGTTATGATTTCTGCTTTAAGAAAAGAATTTATCCCAAATAAAATTGTATTATTCCTTCCTATGAATGAAACTCATCCTGAAATATCCAATGTTACTGACTTTGTAAAATTCAAATCTAGTATTGATGAGAGAGCTACAGCTCATGTTTGTATTAATAAATTCTGTAAATTTCCAACAAATGATATCAGTAAGATGTTAGAATTATTAAATATAAAATAAAAAATTAAAGAAAAAATAATAAATCACACTTCTTGATAGAAGATTAATTGTACAAATAATCTATTTATCATCTATTTATTAATAAATTAATAAAAAAAAATAATGAGTTGGTATTATTTGACAACTAAAATAGCTGTTATAGGTATGGGGTATGTTGGTATTCCTGCAGCTGCTCTACTTGCAGATGTTGATGATTTTGAAGTAATTGGTATTCAAAGACAATCTGAACGTTCAGGATGGAAAATCGACGCCTTGAATAAAGGTGAATGCCCAATCTTAAATGAACCTGTTTTACCAGATCTAATTAAGAGAGTTGTTTTGGAAAAGAAATCATTTAGTGTAACAGATAATACAGATGTCCTAAAAGATATGGATTATATTTTGATAGATGTTCAAACACCAACAGACCCTAAAACACATGAACCTCTTTACAAATCCCTTCGTGAAGTTTCTGCGACTGTAGCTAAAAAGATGAAACAAGGAGCAGTTGTTATTGTTGAATCAACTGTAGCTCCTGGTACAACTGAATTTATTGTTAAACCTATTTTAGAAGAGAATTCAGGTAAGAAAGTTGGTAAAGACTTCAATCTTGTATTTGCCTATGAACGAGTAATGGTAGGTCGTCTCATTCATAATATAGTAAATTATCCAAGAATTATTGGTGGAATAACTGAAGAATGTATACAAAAGGGATTGTGGTTATACAAGCATATTGTTAAAGAAGAGCTAATTCCTGTTTCAGCTACTACAGCAGAAGTTGCTAAAGTTGTTGAAAATACTTATCGTGATGTACAAATTGCTTTTGCAAATGAAGTTGCCTTGGCTTGTGAATCACTTAATGTTAACTTCAATGATGTTAGAAAATGCGTTAATAGCTTACCTTTTAATTCAAATGCTTATAGAGACTTGCATCTACCAGGTGCAGGAGTAGGTGGTCATTGCCTTCCCAAAGATCCTTGGTTACTTAAATTTGGTGTTGATACCTATGGCAAAACGAAGGTTCCTTTTGATGTTATAGTAAAAGCTAGAATGCGTAACGAGATGATGCCTAATCATATGCTGGAACTTTCAGAAAAGGCAACAAAAGAATTACAACTTGATATTTTATCTACTAAGATAGCAATTTTAGGTGCTTCATTTATCGAGAATTCAGAAGATACTAGAAACTCACCAACTGAAACTTTTGTTAAACTTCTTGAAGAAAAGGGTATAAAATGGTCAATACACGATCCTTATGTACGACCTCAAGAATTTCCTTATCCCGTTTCTAAAAATCTAGATGATGTCGTTCAGAATGCAGATATTCTAGTAGTATTTGTAAAACATAAAGAATACTCTTCAATTAAACCTCAATGGCTAAAAGAAAAAATGAAACATTTTATTGTTATTGATGGTCGAGATCTACTTAATCTCACCGAATTTCGTGAGAGTGGTTTCATCGCATATGGAGTAGGGAAACCGATTAATTAAACCCTATTTCATAATAATTTTTCTTTAGGAAATTAGAATATCAATCAATTTAGTAGTTTTAATTAAGAAAATATACTAATATCCTTTTTTAAAAGGAAAAATATAGTAAAATTATAAATATAAATTTGCTTTACTTAATCTAAAGAGGTAACTAATATGTCCGAAGATACAGATATGTGTGAAATTGTTAATGAGATGAAAGTAATAATTACAACCTCAAATAAACGCGGAAGCGGTACTAATAATCCTATTAAATTATATATTGGAGAATATGCTTGGGATTTAGATCATCCTTTCTGTGATGACTTTGAAAAAGGTCGTACTGATGAATTTAAACTTAACATCCCAAAAGGGTTAACGTCAGATTGGTTTCAGTATTTGTGCTTGAAGAAAGATCGAAGTATACATGGTGATAATTGGATTCTAAGTAGACTTATTGTTGAAATTAATAACAGAGTAATATACGACTCTGGTGAAATTGAATTTAATTTCGAAGGTGGAAAAAACACCTGGTGTGCACGTGATTTCTTTTATGGTAAATGTCGTGGTAATGTAAGTCCTGATTTTAATGTTATTCATTAAGGGACTAAACATTATTTTTTTCTATATACTGACAATAGCATTATTGTTAGACCTATCAAAGAATTGTTATTTCAGAATGTTCTATATTATTTTAGAGAGAATTATTAGCTTGAGAAAACCTAGGAAAGGTTTATATAAGTAGAAATACAGATATACTACTACGGTAGTCCTACTCTCATACCGAGAAGGAGAGTATAGAATACTCCTTGTATAAGTACTAAAAAACTGAATGGTGTAGAAAGAATTGTTGAATAAAAGTGTCGCACAAGAAGAGCAGGACGATTCACAAAATATTTGTAAAATCTGTGGATCCGATGCACTTATTAATGATGAATCTCGCGGGGAGAGAATTTGCACCAATTGTGGTGCAGTCCAAGATATAATTATCAGCTCAGGTCCAGAATGGAGAGCTTTTACAAAAAGCGAACAAGATGCTCGCGAAAGGGTAGGTGCACCTACTTCAAATTTAAAAATTGATAAAGGTTTGCCTACTCAAATAGGTACAGGTTACAAAGACATAACAGGTAAGAATCTTAGTCCTTCAACGATTGCTCGTATGAATAGATTAAGATGGTTAAATAGAAGAACCGGTCGATCAGAAGCTCGAAATCTTAGAGATGCAATCTTCGAGTTAAAACGTGTTGCCAGTCAATTAGGTATATCCGAAGATATTACTGAGACTGCAGCTATTTATTATCGTCGTGCTTTAAAGGCTAAATTAATTCGTGGTAGAAGTATAGATTCAATGACTGCTTCAGCTATTTATATTGCTTGTAGAACACATAACGTTCCTAAAACGTTGAAAGACATTTGTACTACAGGTAAAGTTGATAGAAAAGAATTAGCTAGATGTGTTAGAGTCTATATTGTTGAGTTAAATATCAAGCCAACACCTATCGATCCAGCTCAATTAGTTTCAAGATTAGGCGCTGAATTGAACCTAACCATGCAAACACAAAATCGTGCTATTGAAATTTTGAAAACAGTAAGAGAATGTAAATTAGATGTTGGTAAAAATCCAATGTCCATTGCTGCTGCAGTATTATATGTAGCAGGTATACAAACTGGTGAAAGACGCACTCAGCAGCAAGTTGCTGAAGCAGCAAAAACAACTCCAGTTACTCTAAGAAATCGATTCAAAGAATTGGTTGCTCTCTTGGAGATTGGTAAAGTTACGGTTAAAAGAGGGGCTGCTGCGACACCAGTATATGTTAGAGATCCATATAAATTTTAAATGGAACTTTAATCCCCTTTTTGTCTTCTCTAGACAAAGCTAACAATGATGGGGTGTTAATCACCCACCCCATCTACATCTCTTTTTTTGAGTCAAAATAAATTAAAATATTGGTAAGTTTTTAATCTTTATATTCTATGAATTCTTTAGAGTAAAGGTAATAGAAAAGAATAAAAGTTACCAGAACTTTTCTGACAATATAAAAGAATAAGCTAGTAGGTAAACAAATATGTCACTTTGGGCGGAAAAATATCGACCACATTTACTTAAGGATATCATCAATCAACAAGAGATTAAAAGTCGTCTTGAAGGGTTTATTAAAGCAGGTACCATGCCGCACTTACTTTTTGCAGGTCCTCCTGGAACCGGAAAAACTACCACTGCATTGGTTTTAATCAATGAAATTCTTGGCAATTTTGATGTCTTCGGTCGCAAAGAGGATCAAATTCAAACGAATGTTCCCTATTTAGAATTAAATGCTTCTGATGAGCGTGGTATTAACATTGTTCGAGAACGCATCAAAAATTTTGCTCATCTTATGGCCATTAATGCACCTTTTCGAGTTATCATTTTAGATGAAGCTGACTCTATGACTTCTGATGCTCAACACGCTTTACGTAGAACCATGGAAAAATATAGTTCTACATGTAGATTCATCCTTATATGTAATTATAGCTCAAAAATTATTGAACCAATCCAATCTCGTTGTGCTGTTTTCCGTTTTACTCCCCTAAGTGAAAAAGATGCTAAGAAATACCTTCAACATATAATCCAAAAAGAAAATATTTCTATTACATCTGATGGTCTAGATGCAATTATCTATGTTTCAGAAGGTGATTTACGACGTGCAACTAATATCTTACAATCTTCAGCAATCATTGGCAAAGAAATTACTGAGGATGAAGTATACAAAGCAACTGGTAAAGCACAACCACAAGAGATTCGTAAAATGATCAAATTTGCTACTACAGGTGAATTCAAAGAATCCCGAAAGCTACTTCTTGAGTTACTTATTAAACAAGGACTAGCTGCACAGGATATTATTAAGCAAATTCATCGTGAAGCAATTCAAATGTCAGATATAGACGATAAAACTAAAGTTGAAATTATTAAAATGATAGGTGAAATTGACTTTAGATTAACTGAAGGTTCTAATCCTGAAATTCAATTATCTGCTTTGTTAGCACATTTAGTTGGATTAAATCTAAATTCCTAAGAAATTTGTTGACAGAGTATTTCTTCTATTTTAGTAAGAACTATTTCAGAATTTTTTACTTCTATAATTGGTTTAATTGAGGTCATTACTGTAAATATTGGAACATCAAGTTTTACACTTAACGCTAAATGAACAACAACCATACTATCTTTACCAAAAGAACAAGCAACAGCTAATTTGTCGCCATATTTTTTTATGGCATTTGAGATTATTTCCTTTGCGTGAGCAGTCTTACCAACAATAGTATTTTGTAGTTCTATATTTTCTATAAATTCATATTTCATCATGTATACCTACCTTCCACCTCTTTTTAAATTATAAAAAAAATAAATTGGAAGATGTTCAATATATTTTCTTAATCGGATAATGGATTTCTTTAATAGGATAATTGAAGATATTATTTTTCCTATTAAAGAAAGGTTATAATCATTTTTGTCTGTAGAATAGAATTGTTTATGTTCCTTCTTTGAAACCTGTGAGATATTCTCTTTGTTCTGAGGTCAATGGTTGAAGTAGGATATTATGAGATTCAAGAGCCATTCTGGCAACATAATCATCTAACTTAGGTGGAATATTTATTACTTTGATAGGTAAATTCCCCTTATTTTTTGCTATATATTCCAAAGCTAAAGCTTGTATCGCAAACGAACCATCCATTATCTCAAGAGGGTGTCCTTGTCCTGCAGGTCGTGCAAGATTTACTAATCGTCCCTTCGATAACAGGTATATTCTTCTTCCATTATTTAGTAAATATTCATCACAATTAGGATTCATCTCAGTAATTTTTTGTGCTATCTTAATTAAACCTTGAATGTCTATTTCAAGATCAAAATGACCTGCATTTGCCAACATAGCACCATCTTTCATTTGAGATAAGTGTTTTGCATCGATTACTTTCTTATCACCAGTTGCAGTAATGAACAAATCGCCTATTTGAGCAGCTTGATCCATATTTAAAACCTCAAAGCCTTCATATAAAGCTTCTAAACCTTTATGCCATCCTGAAGGTTCAGATTCCTCCGCATAAGGCATACGATCACCGGCTTCAACGATAATTGTTCTCGCCCCCATACCACGAGCTCGAATAGCTAAACCTCTACCACACCACCCATAACCTACAATGACAACATTTTTTCCAGCAATCAATTTATTAGTAATTGTCATTATTGCATTTAAAGCAGATTGACCGGTACCAAATCTATTGTCGAATAGATGCTTCGAATATGCACCATTTGCATTCATTATAGGGAATTTTAGCGCACCTTCTTTTTCCATCGCTTTAAGCCTAATAATACCTGTAGTAGTTTCCTCACTTGCACCTACGATATTTTCAAGTAATTCAGGTCGCTTGAAATGAATAATATTTATCAAATCTGCTCCATCATCTATGAGGAGATTTGGTTGTGAATCCAACACACTATTAAGATTGGAATAATATTCATCATTACTTTGATTAGCCCAAGCAAATACTTCAATTCCTTCGAATTTCGTTAATGCTGCAGCTACACGATCATCAGTCGTTAACGGATTACAACTAGCAACTCGAACAGATGCTCCCCCAGCTTGTAATGTGCGTATTAATTGACCTGTTTTTTTCTCGAGATGAAGAGCAACACTTACTTTCAAACCTTTCAATGGTAGTTCTTTTTCAAATCGTTCTTTAATAGCTTTCAAAATAGGCATGTTTTTTTCTGCCCATTCTAATTCTTTTAAACCATCGTCTGCAAGGGACATATCTTTTACTTTGTTCATTTTTACTCATATAAGTGGAAGAAATCAAACATTATAAGGATTCTTAGAAAATGAATTATTAAAAAAAAATAATTTATGATGAAAGGTCGCCTCTTGACCTTTCATCAATAAACCACCGCTCACACAGGTCTCCACTACGAGAGTTAACTTCCTTGACCTTCGTATTTTGACCAGACTTCTTCTCTTAGCAAATCGCGAATTGCTACCCTGATGATTTCACTTTTGTTTGGGTATTTCTTTTGTTTAATTAGTTCTTCAAGTCCTTCCAAATATCCTTCTGGTACATGTACTGTTAATAGTCTCATCATTTTTTTTCCACCTCGGCACGAGATAACCTTGTTCTGGTCTCTGTTTATTGAACCAATGATAGTATTGACCCTCGGAGACCTTTTATATTCCTTAGGAAATCTCTAGATATAGATTATTGTATTATCTTTATTAAAATGGAAGTAATCATAGGGTAGTACCCGGGTATTACCTTTGATTTTTTTAAAGAAGCTAATTAATCCTTGAAGTAATCTTCTAATTTACTGATTAGTGCTTCCTCATCTTTCGATATTATGCCATCTTCAAGTGCTAATTGTTTCACACTCATGAGTAATTTATCTTTAAAACAATTTTTAGTTAATGCTTCAGATATTCCTCCCTCTTCCTCTATGCATCTAGCTACTTCCTTCTCAAATGATCTTATATCTACTTCAATTTGAGATAACATTAATGATTCTTCTGGAGTTATAATACCATCATCCATTGCTTGATTTACCATAGTCTCCAATAAGCTGCTCATAAATGGTTTGAAATTTTCTTTGAATGCCATAGGGGAAACCTCTGAAATACTAAGTATTATTTGTCTTTTTTATCTATTAAGTTATACCCTTAATTTGTTTTTAGGAAAAGAAAAAAAGAATTGAAATAGAAAAAATACAGATGTTTTATTTCTTATATGCTATTGCTTCTATTTCCACTCCTACATCTAAAGGTAGACGAGCTACTTCAACAGCTGCACGAGCAGGGGGATTTTCTTTGAAATAGTCCTTGTATTTTTCATTCATTTCACTGAAGGTATTCATATCTTTTAGAAAAACTGTACATTTTACTACCTCTTCAAGTGTTACACCCGCAGATTCTAATACTGCTTTGACATTTTTCAAGCATTGTTCTGTTTGATCTTTAATGGGACCGGTGACCATCTTTTCAGCAATAGGATCAAAAGGAATCTGTCCTGATACAAAAATAAAATTACCGGCAATTACTCCTTGTGAATATGGTCCTACAGCTTTTGGTGCTTTTTCTGTTTTAATGATCTTTTTATTGCTCAATTTTATTCAACACCTATTTTAATTAAAAGTAACCAATTATTAATTTTAATCTTCCTAATAAATAGCTGTAGTTATTTCTTATCTCTAAAGAATTACACTCACTTTAAATAGATGTATGATACTTATTCAATTAGATAACTGAATACTCATTTGAGTATACTCTTCTTTTGTTGAGGAGATTCTATATGATTGAATGGCTAATGTATGTATTAATTGGTTTAGGAATTATTTTATTTCTCATTATCGTTGCTTTCTTAATGGGAATAAAAGTCGTTTTGGAATATGAACGCTTGGTCGTTTTTCGTTTAGGTAGATATAAACGTACTAGAGGTCCAGGTCTAGTATATATCATACCAGTTCTTGAATCATTCAGAAAAGTTGATCTACGAATAATAACTCAAGATATACCACGACAAGAAGTTATGACACGTGATAATATACCAGTTCTTGCTAATACTGTTGTTTACTTTAAAGTTGAACGTCCAGAAGATGCGGTTATAAAGATTGAAAATTACGTTTATGCTGTAGGACAATATACTCAAGCAGCACTTCGAGATACAATAGGTACGATGGAATTAGATCAAGTCCTTTCTGAACGTGAACAAATTGCTTTAGAAATACGTGAAATCGTTGATAAAGAAACAAGCGATTGGGGCATAGATGTTCAGTCAATTAAGATTCAAGAAATTGAATTACCAGCAGAGATGAAACGTGCATTTGCGATGCAAGCTGAAGCTGAAAGAGAAAAACGCGCTATTATTATTAAATCTGAAGGGGAACAAATTGCAGCTAAGAAATTTGCTGAAGCAGCGACAGTATTAGGGCGTGTACCTGGAGGCATGCAACTTAGAACTTTACAAACAATTCGCGATATCGCTCAAGACCCTAGTGAAAAAATAGTCATTTTATTACCAAATGATGTTACAAGTGTAGCTTCTGAATTTATTAAACGATCAGATAAAAAATGAAAGAGGTTATCTAGGTGATTTTACAACGCAATGTGCGATATGTCCAATTTGCGTTTAATGGATCAATCGATCAAGTTAAAAGAGTACTTCCTCAGATAGCTTATGATAAAAGAATATTCATTGAAGCAGGAACACCTTATATAAAACAATATGGTATGGCTGGTATAAGCTTAATTAGAAAATACTGGCGAGGTATAATTGTAGCTGATCTGAAAGTAAGTGATGGGGCAGTTGGAGAAATACAATTGGCAAAGAGATCTGGTGCAAATGCTGTAACAGCAATAGGATCAGCTCCTGTTGAAACACTTGATTTTTTCAATCAATATTGCACAAAACAAGCTATTTATTCAATGATTGATATGCTTGGTGTAATTGATCCAATGCGAAAGATACAACCATTAAAATATAAACCAGATTTCGTAGTAATTCACAAAGGTCGAGATGAAGAATCAAACGCTCGAAGTATTATTAGATTTAAAGATATAGCTAAAATTAGATCAAAATATGAATCCTTTATTTCTGTTGCAGGCGGTTTAGATCAAACTAATGTTCGAAGAGCTTTCTTCAATGGTGCAGATGTTGCTATACTTAATATTGTTAGTAGAGGTGATCCAAATAATGGATTACTCGAATCTGAAGATTTTAAACAATTAGTAAATAAAATTCTCCGTGAAGTGGGACAATAACATAGATAAAGTAATTATTTATGTTAATCCCCTTTTTTCTTTAAAATATGAATTATATTTTAGCTGAGAAATTTCTATCGAAATTTAATCTTTAATGTAAATTTAGAAATTAAGAAGAAAATGGTGACCGAGCGGGGATTCGAACCCCGGACCACTACCACCCCAAGGTAGTATCATGCCAATCTAGACTACCCGGCCATTATTCTAATGTGTTTTCATATCACGTTAAAAGTTTTTTCTCATTTATGTAAGTTCTAATAATTTTTGATACTATTTATTTTTTCCAGTATTATATAGATATTCCACGGTATTTTTAGATACTTGTTCTATATTGTGATTAATTGTTTGAATTTTAGTGGTTTAAAAGGATACTTTTGAAGTGTAATAATAAAGGAGCACAATCTCTTGAGTATACTAAAAAGTGACAAATCAACACCTATGATCAAACTTGCTGACCAAGAAATACCAGCGAAAAATGAAGACAATTGTCTAATTTGTCGTATAGTGCGAATTCAACACGAACGTTCTGATATGATTCGATGGTTATTATCATCAGAAAAATCAGATGTGGAAAAAATTAAAATTGCAAGCCTCCTTACAGGTATTAAAATAGATCAAGAAGTCTTAGATTGTCTCTATGAACCTTCTGTTAAAAATTTCATTTTATCTGAATGATTCTTAATCATTCCTCCGTTCTATTTTGTGAAATTGTTTCCCTTCTATTCTTTCTTGAAGAGAAAATGATTAAAGCAAAAGGTAAGATTATCAATGTAATAATTCCAAGAAGGGTTAGTAATATCGCCCAAGTTGGTAACTGTATTTTTCCGGTGAAATTAATTACTATAAGAAAATCACCTAAAGGATAAACTCCATCTAAGAAGAAGAGAGTATTATTATTTATTTGATTAGGCATCCATAATGCAGATTTTATCTCTGTGGAAGGATTCAAATTAAAATTACTTATATTTATCTCCCAGCTATAGAGGGGGATTACATCATATAATAATACATCAAATCGTATATTATAAAGATCAAGCAATAGCTCATCGATATTAAATTGTAGATTTTCTAAAGGTAATGCATAGAAGTCTTCAGCTTCTTCCGGGATTTTTATAGGAACAATTACCCTATCATTATCTTGTATCCAATCCAATTCGTATAAATTCACAGAGTTGTTTATTTCTGCAGTGATAATAGCACTACCTGTAACATTGAAAGTTGGAACCATTACTAATGAGAGTGAATAGTTAAGTATATCTTGCGACCAGAGAGTAACTGGATATACAACATCCTTCATTGTAATATTTTCCCCGATGAATGTATTAAAAGCATTTAATTTAATATGTTCAGGTATTCCAACCTCTTCTAATGAGAATAATTCAGATGAACCTAATGGAGTTGTGAATTCAATTGTTCCTTCAAAGCGTCCCCAAAAATAACTATTTTCACCAGTTATCCCTATTACTAAATTTATTAGATCATCAGCATTAATTTTTGAGGGGGCTTCTACTGTTATGTTTATTGGGGACATTAATCCCACATCCAAGTATAAGTGTAAGTCTAAGCCAAGAGATTCGTTTCCTAAAATAGCATCAATAGCAAAAGGACCAACAGATTTGTTAAAATTTAATATAGCACTATCTACTATTTTATAATCATCAGCAGTAGGTATAGGCTTTCCTATTCTCCAAGTAATAACTTCTAATCCAGCATCGAAATTTGCTAGGAAAATTAAGTCATTAATAACTGCAAGATTAAATGCTTTACCTGAATTTTCATTGAAATATTGCCCAACTCTATATGGATTAGTTTTATCTGTGATGTCAAGAACTAAAACACCTTTAGATTCACAAGCAAGATAAGCAAAGCCATTATCAATTTTAATAGTCCATATTTTGCTGCCTTCTTCAACATTATATTCAGCAACTACTTTTGGATGTCTCACACGATTTACTTTTATAATTTTCATACCTTTTTCTCTATTAGCAGTAAACACATAATCATCTTGAGCAAAAACTCCCACTGTATCCTCAAAATAGACTTCAGTTTCACCAATCTTTTTGGGGGTTGCAAGATTGGAAATATCAACAATTTCTAATCCCTTATTTATCCCTGCTGCAACAAAAGCTAAATCATCTCTCACATAAACATCATAAGGTTGTCCCTCATATAATCCTATTTTAATGGGATCATTTTTGTTTGTAACATTTAAAATTTCTATCCCTTGTAACCTATCTACAACAAAGACAATATTTTCTTTAAGAAAGATTTTCCAAGCTAATCCACCATCATTAAATCCACCAATCTCAACTAAATTTTCGGGGTTGGAAAAATCAATAATTTTAAGACCTGAATACCCATGAGCTAAATAAGCAAAATGATCTTGAATGGTAATATCATAAACGCTATTATCGTTATCAATATATGAATCTAACAAAGTTATTGAATTATAATTAGAAATATTAGCTATGAGTAATCCTTGTGCTTGATCAGCTAGTAATGCTAAATTACCTATAATTTCTACATCAACAATTTCATTTGCTCCAGTAAACTGACCAATTTTTCGAAGATTAAAATTAGCTATTATAAGAGAATTATCTACTATTGGATTTTCTAAGGCAAAATTGGTTGTAATAAAATTTACTTGAGTGAAAATACTAACAATAATTACTGATAATAAAAATAATAAGCGAAAATCCTTTTTAATAGTCATTATTAATTCTCCAATATATTATTTATAATATAAAGCTTCACTGATTTTAAGCTTAGTCTTCAGAATATTATTTTTTGAGATAATTATAGCTAATCCAATATTTTTATCGAGAAATGATGTATTTAGTGACTTTTTGTTATTTTTTCATTCCTTTAATAGGCAATTCAACTATTTCTTATTAAGATAATCTATAGGAGATTAACAATTCATGAAAAAACTTTCCCCCAAAATCGTGACCTTGGCTATAATGATCCTTTCATTCGTTGCTGCAGGCGGCATCGGAATTAGACATGCAATCGCCCCACCTGGCGGTTCAGTAGGAGAAGAATTAACACCTACAGGTGGATAGAATAATTTTCTTTCCTATTCACCTTTTCCTATCCTTTTAATCATTACAAAAATTTCTTTTGATAAAATGAGTGTAAATAAATAGTTTAGATAATGGTTATTCTTTAATTATAAATTTCTTTTATTCTCTTTTAATTATAGATTTTTTCAAAGCATTAATTCTTTCAATGATAATTTTTTGTTTTTCGGGGTTTTATATACTCCAATTAGAATCTCTACTTTGAGTGGATTAAAGTGGTTACAACATTTAACCTATTTACATCAATTTCATGGATAATAACAGGGTTTATTTCTGCTACACTTAGTGTGCTATTTTTAAGTAAGAACCCCAAAAGGAGATTAAATCAACTTTTCGCTGCTGGGTTTATTGCTTGGTCGCTTTCGATGCTTTTCAATGGGATTAATTTCGCAGTAGCTTATAGATCTTTATTAGCAGCAAATATCTTTAGAGACCTTTCAGTTGTTTGTGGTGTAATAAGTGGATTCATACTCTTTGCAGCAGCATTTGGTATTTACTTTGGTGCAGAATCATTAAATTGGATACTCTATTCAATTTTAATTGTTATTTCTGGAGTGCTCTCAGGTTTTGGTGCAGCAAATGATTGGGTTACATCAGATGGCCTCGGAGGATATAAAACAACAGATAATTTGGTAGGAAAAATCTGTATTCAAATTATTAGCTCACTTTTTGTTATTGTTGCAGATATTTTTCTTATTCTTACTTATCGCTCTTCCAAGAACCCCCAGGCAAAGAAACGGGTAGGATTCTTTATTGTTGGGTATTCAACGATACTCATTGGTATGCTTATGTTTATCTTTGATTCGTTAATTGATATGTTCGTTTCAATAACGCCTTATTTATTCCCAACCTTTGCACTTATCGCCTGGGTTATGGGACCTGTTCTCATGCTTATTGGTTTCTATGTTAAAGCAGAACATGACTCTTCAATACATGCTTCAACAACTCTCATTCAGAAAGAATCCCAATTTCTGAAAGCTTAATATGAGCAGAAAAACAAACGACCCTATGAATAGGTGGTTATTCCCTTTCAGCACTATCCCTACCATTACTTCTTTGCTGATTCCACCTATTCTCCTCTTCATTTTTTAAAAAAAATGAAAAAAGAAATTAAGAAAAATTCCACTTTTGATTTTTTTCTTTAGCTCATTACTATTTTTGTTGTTATTTCTACAGCTTTTTGAGCTTCTTCTGATTTTGGACGATAATTTTCATGTTCAATTCGATTAAGGAGAATATTAACATATTTAAATTCCCTAAGAACTTCCAAACCTTTTTTCAATCCACTCTCAATAAGCATTCCTAAAGTTAAATGATCATCGAATAAACCTAAACGTACACGTAATTCTGCTTCTACACTTTTACCACATTCATAAACACATTCACGATATTTACCTTCATCGAATAGGATTTCAAATGTAGTTCTAGTTGGTAATTCAATTTTTGGCGGGGGGGATGTTGATCGAGTAGAAGATGGAGGAGGATTTATTCGTGGAGGTGGAGGAGGTATGTCATCATCATCATCTCCCCTCATCATTTTCGATGTTTGATCTTCTGATGGAGGGGACGGAGGAGTTTGTCTTGGAGGGGGTGGTAAAGGTCTATCATCATCATCAGAAGGAGGGGGAGGAGGAGTTGGTGAAGATTTAGGGGATGATGGTAGAGATTTAGCTGGCACATCTGGAAAATCATCTTCAAGGTCTTTTGAAACTTCCGATTTCTTAGGACCATTCGTTAATGCTTTTATTTCTTTGGCATGTCTAATATATTCCTTAGCTTTTTCATAATAACCGTCACGTAATTTCTGTGAACGTTCAATTGCAATTAATTGATTTAGAAATTCAGCCGCTTTCAAAAAACTATCGAAGGCTACTTTTTTATCGCCAGTTCTTTCAGCTTCTATTGCTTTTGTAGCAGCTCTTTTGGCTCTTTCTAACAAATATTGGTTTTCAGACATTTTTCTCACAAGTATATATAGTATAGAACAATATTTTAAATATTCATAATCAGATTGCACATTCTCAAATTTGAAGGTTTTCAAATCCAAGGGCCTTTTAGGTTAAAATTACCGTTATTGTTAAACTACTTTTGCTATCTTTAGAAGAATTTAAATAGCTTAGCTATAACCAAAATGTCATGTGATGTGAAAAATGGCTCTACGACAAAGTATAAACAAGCGCAAAGGTAAATGGGGTAGAGTTAAAGAATTCGAATCTATTGAACGTGCGCTAATCATTGATGATGATCTTAAAGACAGAATGCTTAAAGAGGTACCAAAACAAAGGGTAATTACCCCAACCTCAATTTGTCAAAGATATCAAGTAAGAATGCATGTTGCAAAAGCAATTATCAAGGAATTAGAAACCTCTGGAAAAATTGCTTTCCATGAAAGAACTGCTTATACAAGAGTTTACAAAGCACTATAAAAAGTGTTTTTGTAACATTTTATCTCTTTAAGATGAATAACTAAACCAAATTAGGTTTATTGTTAGTTATTTCAATTTTAATTTTCTTTAGGCTGCCATCTTCAAGGAGAAGAAAACCATGAGGTTTCTCTGGTTCAGCGGTATTACTAATTAACCAAATACAAGTATTAACCTCCATATAGTAAAGATCAGTGCCTGATGGAGTAGGTGGAGCAGGATGAGTATGAAAAATTGCTACAAGCTCCAGCTTTTCGTTTTCAATATCAGTATAAATTTCTAGTAACTCGAGAGGTTCAACAGAAAAAGAGACAGTAGATTGTTCAATATTTCTTGGAGTATAAGCCTTCTCAGCAAAAGCTATTGAACCTTGGATTTTACCGGCAATAAGAGCAACTGATTCATATGGTTTCGAGTTATTTGCATGAGTAACTAATTTTGATAAGATCACATTAGGGAGTATTATTGTCTC
>DATKZI010000054.1:0-3435 GCA_035528035.1 Bathyarchaeia archaeon | reverse complement strand
CCTTTCCTTGTCCAATGACCCAATCCATACACCCGCCAACGTTCATTATAGAATCGTTCATGAAGGTGCCCTATCACTAAGTGTGTTTCTTTGTTGATCGGTGGTAACCAATCTCGTCCTGATTGAATTAATCTATTTTTAGCTTCTATGGCAGCTTGCTCAGCGCTCGAAGCCTTCACTTTACCTGGATCTATGCCAATTTTATTTCCATGTACAAATAACACATCCCCAGCAGGAATTTCTACTAAAACATAATCCAAATAGAGTGCATTAGTACATTGTTCGATATTTGCATCATGAATGGTGGAACTCCTAATAAAAACTAATTTTGACCAAAATCCTTCTTTAAGTGCTAATTCATACAATCTTCCAAATACTCCTTTTCCCTCCTCTGATGGTTTATCTAATAGATCACCATTGATTACCAAAATGTCTGCTTCTTTGCTCAATGTACTTATCGCTCCAAAGAATTCTTCTTGATAGCAATATTCGCTAGTGAGATGAATATCTGAAAGAGCAATTATCCTCCCTTCTTGATAATTATCTTGTATTCCAATCCTTGTTTCGTTGTTTCCTTCAAGGTTGTTTTTTTCAGTTATCTTTAACAAATTATATGCTAGCATTTGCAATGATTCTTTCGATCCCTTCGGTAATAATCCCAAAATTTCGCCATAACATTGTTTACACCCACGTTCGCAAGAACATTCGGTTAATCTTTTTACTGTTTGTTCAGCAACTTTATGTAAATATCGGAATAAATATTCAGTATTCCCATTTGGTTCTCCCTTGTCATAGATCGCTAATTGATTGGTATTACACACCAAAGTAAATTCTGTCGTAGGTATAGATAAAACAGTCTCTGTTTCTATTAACAATACTTTTCCGAATATTTCAAGCAATTTCTTGTTAGTTTGCTCTTTAACTTCTAAAGTATTAGATTGTATACTAATATTTACACCTTCAACTTTTTCTATTATCGCTAGTTCTTCAGATTCTTCATTCGTTAATTCTTTCCAAGTATAATTTTCAGTTTTTCCTTGTTTCTCTCTATCTGTTCTTTCTAACTTGGAATTTACTATCGCTATTGCTTTTGGTTTTCTTGAAATTATTAGCTGACCAAAATCAATATTTATTGTTTTTATTCCATATATTTTCCTTGGAAAGATTCCTACAGTAATAGTTGGGTCAAATAATTGATTTCCGGAAAATAATCCAATTTTATCTTCCTCCATTTTTGTAAAATGGTTTTTTACAATAATGTTTCTTTGTAAATGGTCAATATCAGCCACCAAGTATCTCTGTTTATTTCTAGTGATAATATTTCCAGGTAAACCTTTTTTCAAGATATCACTTGAGGAAATCTTTCCTAATTGCTTAATTCTTTCTCGATAATTAACATCAAATCCATTTACTATCTGGATTTTCCAATCTGAGCTTATTGCTCGTATGGAAAAAGGAACTAATACATTATTTCTTTTTAGCTGCTGTACTAATATGTTTTGACCTTCACCAGTAAAAAAGATCTTTCCATTTAATTTCTTTAGAACTTTAAAGCAAATCAGTTTAGTGTATTGTTGTCGAGCTATTTCATGGGTATCTATTCCTTCTTTCAAAAAGAAGTTCATTATTTCCTGAAAATCATTTATTCCATAATGTAAATGTAAAATGATCAATCCTGCAAGAATTTTTGCGTTTTGTTTCGGATAAAGAATAGGATTACAGGCATTTGTTTTCAGGATATTTTGTATGATTTCTTTATGTTCCCAATAAAAATTATCGCGAGGATTAGTTAAATCAAAAATAAAAACATTCACCCTTCTTTCATTTGGTTTTGAACGGTTTCGAGCAATCCTTTGTACAATCCCATCTTTTTGAGTTATTGGAATACCAATATTGATCACCGTTTGCACATTTGGTAAATTTACCCCTAGCTCAAGAACTGATGAAGACAGGAGTATACGGATTTTATTCTTCTGTTCTTTCCTGATCTCATCTAAAACCTTCTTTCTTTGTATATAGGGCAAGTCTGCATGGATCATTGCTACTGTTTCAGTATCAAAGAATGGCTGATTCTCTTTGAGTTTTATACACAACCTTTCTGTAAGCAACTCTATGTCTTCTTTGGAATCAAGAAATACCAAACAGAATTTACCTGGTAAAGATTCTAACCCATACCACAGTTCTGCTAGTAATGGTATTGTTTGGTCCTTTGTTGTACCTAAGAACTCTTGTTCCCCACGAACAGGTGGACAGGTGATAATCTCTGCATTCGGTAAGAAATCATCTCTAAAATTACTTACGTTATCTATAGTAGCAGATGATAGAATAATTTGACTTTTAGGATTAATTTTTTTATGGATTTGAACAAATCCCTTGATGATTGCTGCTGCAAACCCTTCAAATGCATGAATTTCATCAAAAACTAAATATTGACAAGCTTGAATTTTCTCAAGAAGGGGGTTCATTTTTCCACTGATTAATTGATACCAAACTTTATCGAATGTTGCTAGAAGGATATTTGGTGGGTGTTGTTCAGTTTCATATAATTCTCTTTTCTGAGTGGAAAAAGAATGAGTTGTTATTGTTTTATCATTTATATCCCCACTATACATTTTAACGGTTAATCGTATTCCCGTTTCTTCTTCTAATTTTATTACTAATTCTTTCATCCTATCGAATTGATCGAGCAAAAGTTGCTTCGAAGGATAGAATACAACAAAAAAGTCCATTTTTCCTGTTAGTATTTTTACTATTCCTGGAACTGTAAATGAAAGTGATTTTCCAGAGTATGTACCCCCATTGATAATAAGGTCGGAAACAACATCATTAGTTGAGGTATTCGATAAATGGTTAATAGCTTGTTCTTGGTGTTCATAGGGATGATTGTTCTGGGTAATCTCTCTCAGCACATTTGCTAAACCTCCCGAATCCACTGGAAGCAAATCTAACCATTCTAGGTCGGTGCTTATTCTTGGATTAGATGGAGGTAAAGTTAGTATAGAAATCCATGTTCGAGGTTGATTTGTTTCTAATGGGAATTCCTTTTCTCGAGTAACTCGCTTAGATTTTCTTTCAAGTAACGCCATCTAGCTTTGTCACTCCTAAATATTTCTCACAAAAATTGACGTGTTCTTTTAGCCAAGACAAAACATGTTGGTAATAAATAGAAGGTGTCCAGTTTATCCAAAAACTAGAATGTTGATTTTGTAATCCTTCAATTCTCTTATGTAAAGAAACTTGATCTGTTATTCTCTTTAGAATGTTTTTTGAATTACCATGTAATGTTTGCTGTTGTTCTATATTCTCACAAGGAATTAATCCTAAGGAATAGAGTAGTTCATGATTTGCTTTATTCTCGAGATTAAAACGATAATAGCAGTTGTTTTTTATTTTCTCTTTAACGAGCAAACCTCTATGAGTCATCTGAGTGAGAAT
>DATKZI010000053.1:0-84300 GCA_035528035.1 Bathyarchaeia archaeon | reverse complement strand
TCTTTCGAATGTATGAAGAATCCTTCAATAGGTGTAGAAATTATTTTCTCCATACAAATCACATTAAAATATTTTTTAATATTCACTCTTCTGATTCTATTTTATTAATAACTTTATCAAGCAATTTTCGATAGTAACTATCGTTTTGTGTAACTTTAGTTATTATGTTTGAATGATGTTTAATAAGTTCTTTTAGTTGTTTAATCTCTTCTGCTTTTTCCGGTTGATTTTTAAAAGCTAATATTCGAGTTGTGTGAATTAATATCTCGATTAATGATGAAAAAGCTCTAGTAAATATTTCTGGTTTATCGGTTACATCCATGCTATAAACCTGTCTACAATAGTATATCACTTTAAGAGGATCAGTTTTTTCATCAATTGAAACTACTTTCAAGGCTTCATGATCTTTTATACATTCTTTTAAAATAGGTGCATGAACATGAGGAGATGAGAGAAATAAATCATCAGTTAATTCTTCTTGGAACAAAGCACATAGTACAAATATCTCTGGATTAAGAGTAAAATTAACCACGCATTCGTTATTTCTTTGTATGTTTTTTTGTGTGTCAGTTCCTCTAAATGGTTTAATTACCCATTCACCAGAAAGTGTTAATGATATTCCCATAACAGCAGCATTAACTGTTTGATCTTCATTGTAGGTTGTGATTATTGTTTCATAGATGGTATTATTATCCATTTGATGACTTTTTTCTGACATGATTCTAATTCCTACATACTAATCTACAATGCCCATATTTATTTATTAAAACTAGCTAATATCATTTATTAATAAAGTTCAAATGATAAAAGTAAAGGATAGCAGATAAATGAAGAAATACCTTCCACTTAGCAATGAGGATTATACTCAAATTTGTACTAAATTAGCTATTGACCCAAAAACAGACAATCTAGTTACACGATATTTATCAAAGCATTTGAGTTGGTTAAAAATACGTATTTCTACTAAGGTGCTTAGAAACAGGTTAGAAAATAAAATAGCATTAATCTTTGGTGCTGGACCATCTCTACCAGAAACCATTGCTGAAATTTCATCTTTTATTTCTGCCAAAAGGGAAAAATTAGCTATTATAGCTGCTGATGGTGCTTTGAAGGCATTGCTTGAAAATAATCTTCTAGTAGATGTTGTTGTTACTGATCTTGATGGTAGTTTATCTTCTATAAGAGATAGTCTCAAATCAAACTGTAATGTCGTTATTCATTCTCATGGAGATAATCTTCCTAAACTTAAATTAGCTACTGAGTTACTTTCGCAACTTGGTGTTATAGGATCAACACAAGGTAAATCTAATTGCAAAGTGAAAAATTTTGGCGGTTTTACAGATGGTGATCGAGCAGCTCATTTAGCAGCTAATTTTGGCGCAAAATCTATTATTCTTTTAGCCTTCGATTTTGGCTCAATTGTAGGGAAATATTCAAAACCAGATCTCCAAAAGAAAGATTTCCAAGCGCCTAAAAGAAAATTAGCAAAATTCTCAATAGCTAAAGAGTTGTTAACAAAATTACCATTCAGTTTTCCAAATATCTCTTTTTATAATGCAACTTTAAAAGGCGAACAAATTG
This sequence comes from Bathyarchaeia archaeon, assembly GCA_035528035.1. Lineage (GTDB taxonomy): Archaea > Asgardarchaeota > Heimdallarchaeia > JABLTI01 > JABLTI01 > JABLTI01. The sequence goes on along the minus strand of DATKZI010000053.1, from coordinate 82,719 downwards.
ATAATTGGAATCATTTAAGTGTTGAGGAATTATTAGAAATTATTAATAATAATTAGCGTGTTATTCTTTTCCAACATCCTTGACCTTTATATTCAAAAACACCAACTTCAATAGCGCTTATATTGGAATAGTTATCAAACAAACTTTGAAGTTTTAATGAAAATAAACGAGCAAATTCCTCAACAGTAGTGTTTTTTATTTGAATTAAACATACATCACTTTTGGGAAAAATATAATGCTTATTTTTAGGTTCAAAGTTTATCAAAAGCTCATTGTTTTCTTCCTTGATATGTAAATTTGGATTTTCAGTTGGAAGAAGAATTTTATGGTCAAATTCCTCTATAAATTGATTCACAAAAGGCTTGAGCTCAAGAAAATCAATAACAAGATCTTTATCGGGATTTTGCTCTCCAAAAATCTGAACTTCAACTAGATAATTGTGACCATGTAAGCGTTCACAACCTGTTTCTCCAAGTACAAAATGAGCTGCAGCAAATTTGAAACTTAAATTTCCTTGAATTAAACGATAGGTCATGTTTTCTTCATCCATTGATTTATTTCATTCTTTTTATATAAATAGTAGATATGTTACCCTTTAACTCTGACAAGAATAATTCTTGTTGATGCATACGACACCATTTCATTACACTAGTTATTGCATCAGGTACATCTGTAGTAAATTTAAGTATTTGACCAATTTTCATTCGTTTAATAATTGGATTTAGTTCCAAACGAATTTCTGAGCAAGGCAGTCCTATAAAATCATGCTCTTCAGCAATTACTTCTTTTTCATTTGACATTTTCTTCTATAGACATTTATTGTTCAAGTTATTAAAAACATTTATTTTTCTTCTTTATTGTCCTCAACATCGTTCTTTTTCTTCTTGTGCCCTTCTCCTGCTGTTGAGCACTTGTTTTTTGTCCCTTTTCGTTCTTTTTTATCCTTTTTTCCTTCAGTTCTCAACGTTGGTTGAGCACTCTTGTTGAGCACTTTTCTTTCGTCTTTCCTTGTCCTTCATCATTTTACTTTCCTAACTTTCCGTTGTCAAGTTTATGCTGTTTATCTACGTATGTGGTTATTGATTCATCATGACTTACCACAACAATCGTTAGCTTCTCCTCCTTCAGTTGTTTCAGTAGGTCCCAGATGATTACTTTATTATCATAATCTAATGATCCGGTTGGTTCATCCAACAGCAGCAATTTGATTTCCTTTGCCATTACCCCTGCTAACGCCACTCTTTGTTTTTCTCCTCCGCTTAATTTTGTTGGTCGGTTATTCTTGAATGATTCAATGTCGAATTTTTGCATTAAGTCCGTTGCTCTTTCATCTGCTGTGTCAAGATCTACTCCTGACAGGGTGCTTTGTAATTCTATGTATTTGCTTACCGTTAGATGCGGTGGGAGATACGGTGATTGAAACAAATAGCCAATTTGTTTTCGTATTTCTGCGAGAAGTTCACTGGATGGTTCTGAGGGAATCTCCTTAGCAAGTATCTCTCTTTGTCCTTTTTTCTGTTGCAGTATCGTTCCAATGATCTGTAACAGTGTTGTTTTCCCCGACCCCGATGGTCCTGTTATCAGATGGCATTCTCCTTGTTTTACTTCCAAATCGATTTGTTTCAAAATTTGTGTTTCTCTCTCTCTCCTTTTATCGTAGAAAGAAAAATCTATCTTTTGCATTTTGATCACTGACATTTTGTTATTCTCCTTTCCTCTATTTTATACATAGGATTTTTTCCTATTATCGAATGGTCATGGGTAGCAATTAGAATGAGTGTATTGTATAATTCATTTAACTGTTCTATCGCTTCTATCACTTTTTCTTTATTCTCTTTGTCTAATTGAGAACTTGGCTCATCACATAACAGTAATTTTGGTTTGTGAATGATGCTGCTTGCCAATCCCACCCTTCGCAGTTCTCCTCCGGATAAGAGCATCGTCTTTCTTTCTAAGATCTCTGTTAGCTCTATTGCTGAGCTTATTTCCTCTATTCGTTGTTCTCGTTCTTCTTTTGGCATGTTTGTATAGAGAGCTAAGGTGTACTCTAAGTTTTGCTTAACGGTTAAATTCAAGGATAGATATTTGCTTGGGAATTGGTCCATCAACCCAATTGATCGCATATATTGTATCTTCTTTTTTTCTCTTAGTTTATGAATAGCGATGTTTTCAAAGAAGATTTCTCCCGCATTAATTGGTTCCAGTGAGGCTATTATCCTAAAGAGTGTCGTTTTCCCTGATCCTGACACTCCAACAATGAAATTTGGTTTCTGTGATGTCACTTCAAATGAAGTTCCTGCAAATAGCGGATAATTTGTAAGTTCCTTTGCTGGATGTGGAAAGATCTTTGTTAGTTCTGTCACTTTCAATATTCTATTTGTTTCCGTCATTTTTTTCCCTCACTTATTCTGGATGTCTATAAATAATGCTTAGATCAATTGTTCGATATTTGCGATATTCTGCTATCCCTTGCATTACCAGTAATATGGGATATGCGAGCACGATTAAGAGAAGATTCAACCAGGTATCTCTTGATATCATTATAAATTGGTAATTATCTGTCGCACCTATAAATGGAAGGAGGAAATATGACACTCCATACAGTATTCCAAATATTATCAGAAATGTGGAGAATAATAGGAACCCTTCGAGTATCTTGAAATTTTTCAACGTTTTCCGATAATTTCCCGCAAAAGCAATTATTCCAAGATTTTTTGCTTCTGCACTCTGATTTAGCTCATCCATATTTCCGTATAGATAAGTGATTACCATTAATGCAATGAATAATTGCAAAACAATGATTATCGGTCTTAGAAAGACGATTCGAACACCAATTGTTATATTAGGATCCATATAATCAATTTCCTCTATTCCTACTGTTTCTTGTATTGCTCTCAGTTCCTCTATTATCTGAGTAATTGCTTCTTCATCACATCTGAGATGATACCTAATTTTGAATCCCGTACCACCATACTCAGTTAGTATTGTTAACAATGTCTCATAATCCATGATAAGTGATAAATCATTGTCTTCAAATGATCCCAAAGCGGGTATGTTAGTAGCAAAGCCTTTTATGGTCAATGTTTGTGACTCATTGAAGAACCTTAAGGTGTCATCTTTCTCATACCCGATTTCTTGGAATTTATGACTGACAAAGCATGTATTACTTGTCAATTCCTGTACTTCTCCTTGCGAGAACCATTTTTGTAGATTCCATGATTCATAATAATTGTAAAATGCTGTACTATTGATTGCATATATCCTTCGAATGAATCCCTCATGATTTGAATCGTTTACAGGTTTGATAATATTCCCTACAAGTCCAAATTCATAGCGGTCTGTTTCATTGATGAAATTATAAATATACACTTCTTTCATGAACTTCTCTATTTCTTGTATTGCCTGTAATTCATTCTCTGTGCTGGTTGTATTTATTGCTGTTCCCTCAAACTTTATCTCTCCTCCATTCATCCATAATAGACTGGTTTTTTGCCCATCAGCGCTGAAATTCGCATAGATAAATACTCCACTTACTATTGAGATTAGAATTGAGAATAATAACAGTCTTGAAAATAATTTCTTATCCCATAATTTCAGTAAAGCATCTAATGAAGTCAAGGGTACTTGTTGTTTTCGTTTTCGTCTCTCGTTTAGCTGCTTTCCTATTTTCAGTAGGAGTTTTAGTACATAGGCTGTTATTGCTCCAATCGCTACTGAAACTATCATCAGACCAGCAAATACTGCTATGGAAATAAGATTTCGATTTAATACCCACACAAGAAAGAATACAAGGACAAAGGGCAACGGATACCAGTATTTTGGTATTGCTTTAAACAGCTTATATTCTTCTTCTGGTACCTTTAATGTTCTTCTTAGATATAGTTCAAAATCAATGTATACTATGAATATTACAACCATTGCTACTATAGCTATAATTCCAATTTCGAGAAAGGCTCTATGGTCGAGTAGCAGATCTATCTTGAATATTTTTTGTAACTTAACTATGGGATAGAACACCGCCAATGCTATCCCGGTGCTACTTACACCTATCAAAATAGTTTCTATAGCTAAATTGCCTAATCTTTTACTCCATGATTGTCCTGCTATTAACGCTCTTTGTTCTTTCTCTTTATTCCTACTTTGTATCTTTGCAAAAATCAAACATGTTAGGATACCTCCAAAACCCCAGAACGTAATTTGTAACCCCCTAATAAATGCATAAACTAAGTTGATGATTATTTCATCTCCAGACAAATGAACATTTGAAAATTCTATCCAATTTGCTGTACCATTAGGAGGGATTAGTGCTGTTATAATTTCTTTCTCAAATTTGGTTAGCCTTTCATTCGCATCTATTGACCATGCCATCACATCTTGTTGTTCTTCTTCAAAACAAATAAACCCTCTCAAAGTATACTGATTTGTAATTTCCATAAATGGATCAAATCGAGTAAGATAATCATCAATTTGATATAAAAAGCAAGGCGCAATCGAGATATTGTTATTCCCATAATCTATTGTGATTGCAGGTAAAATAATTTTGCTGACATAGGGGAACTGTTCTTGAAATACTTCCATTGAAATGCTATCATCCTGTTGGATGGTTGTATTGACATTATTTATTGAAACATTGAAGCAGTGAAATATTTCATTCATTTGATCGGTTAAAAGTAGCACCTCAGCTGAGGGCGAGCTGGTATTACTGTATGTTTTTACAGCTTCAAACAGTTTTGTCGAAAGTCCCATCAGTGCTACATGGGTACTATTATATTTCCCGTATGTTCCATTGAGATAATAGGCTCCAGTTAACGCTATTAATCCTTGATCCTTTGGTTTATACATTCCATAAACTTTTTCTGATGCTGCTTCAACTGTTTGATTGAACTCATCAATGAAGGTTGGATTTTTTGAATGCCCATATAATTCAATGTCAAAAATCAGGCGCTCGTTTTGATTTATTTCTACATTTCCTCCTGTTAGCCCATCCAAGTGTGTGCTTAAAATATGCGGGTTTATTAATTGTGGTAGCAATACTGTGGTAAACGAAACCCCTAAAATAAGACTGGTTATCAGTACCGCTTTTAGTAGAATTTTTTTTCTTCCCAATAGTCTATAATAGAGTTCTTTCATCCCATGTTCACTCTTCGAATTTAATTATTATTTACCATTTCTTCTATATAAAATTTAATGTTCTTAAAAAAAAAGAAAAGAATAGTACTATTCCTTTCCTTTTCTAATAAACTACTTTATAGTATAGCTTCATTATGCCATCATAATCGTTGAAATAAATCAATTCAGTCCAATAGTAACTATTATAATACTTTTCATCTTCTCCTAAGTAGATTGTCTCGTATTCAGCGGTTCTTATTCCTTTTTTGATTCTAATCGTTAGCTTGTATTCGTCGCCTGGGTTATCTATTCTATAACAATAACTTGGATCAAAGGATTTTCCTACAGTCATTACTGTTTGTAAATTATTGTTAAATTCGCAAACATCAATATAGTTCTCTATTCCTATATCATCATATTGCTCATTACTGTTAATTAATCGTTCTCCGTATGTTCCGAACATTCTTTTATAATCAAAATCAATTTTCATTGTAATAGTACCTGAACCTTTTCCATCAAAGTCATCTATTATATCGATTTGGTAAATGTAGAAATAAACATAGTCCATAGTGGTTCTTGTATACGATCTTACTTGTGTTAAAACAGATATACTGCCTATAAAACTGACCGCTATTATACTAAAAACTAAGTATTTTTTAAGTGTTTTTTGCATTTTTGTATCTCCTTTCCATTCTACCATACTATTTTGATGTACAGTTTCATTGCTCCGTCGAAAGTATCATAGAAATCAATTTCAGCTGTCCAATAATAGGTGTTGTAATTCCAAAGATAACCTAATTCAATTGAATGAATTTCTTCTACCCATTCTTCTTCTTCATCATCGTATTCTGCAACTTTAATGTCAAGTTTCAATTCCCATCCCGCATAAGTCATTCTATGACAATAACTTGGTGCTGTTGTATCAGAGAGGATTTTTTCTCCTGTATCATCGAAGGAAAATGAATCACTATATTGCCAAGCTACGTCTGAATCGAGATATTGACCATCGTCATTGTATAATCTATCGTAATAACCACCTTCAAACATTCTTTCATAATAGAATTTGAAGTATAGATTTATTCCACCGGTACCTAATCCATCAAAATCATCTGTAATGTCAATTTTGTACATATCAAAATAGACATAGTCCATATCTATATATGTTATAGATTTTGAATGCATTAAGGTCGACACACTACAAATTAAGCTGGCTATAATTATGCTTAATACTAAGAAATTTTTTGTTTTTCTCCGCATAAATTCTATCACCTTTCTTTTCCAATTCAAAAAAAGAATTATCAGTAAGATTATTTCACCATTCTTAAAAAATATTTTTATAATCTGTCGGTATAATTAACCGATAAAATTACTAAATTATTTTTGTTTGTAATAGCATTTCTTTTTTAGTATTTTATTGTCCTTCTAAAAATCAATTAATCATTATAATTTCTTTCATTTTACTATTTTAATCCCTCAATGCTCTTGCTCAGAGCAGACTCATGTCGTCGCTATTTATCCCCTACGGTGATAAATAACGCGCCAGCATGGGAGACTATTGAGTGTCTAAATGGATTTATTCTTCTGTTTTCTCGAAGATAATTTTATTTCCTTCCATATATATTGTCAAAATATCCCCCGTTTTGATATTACATGCTTCTATGATTTCAAGTGGGATATTTACTCTATATGAATTCGAATTATAATTGACTTTTCTCTTAAATTTAATTGGGGGTGTATGTTGAGTCATAATCTATCATTCTAATTATAATCATGTAAAAAGTTATAAAGATTCCCAATAAATACCTTTTGAAAACCTTTTTAAAGGAATTTAACCTTAATGTTATTGGATACCAATGTTAACTCTCAAAAACTCTAACCGATTAACCAAGAAAGTCAGTAAACAGTTGATAGAGGATTTAACACAAGAAGAAATCAGCAAAGTTCTCGAGCAAATCAATAATACTAAATCAAAGAAGATGCTCCTTACATTTCAACAAAAAATTTTTCCAACACTTGAACAAGCAGAGGTTCTCTATGCGTTATCCGAAAACTGTCGATTACTCTATAATTTTGCGTTAAAAGAACGAATTGAATGGTGGGAAAAGAACAAAGATAAAACGAAAAAAGAACGTGAAACATTCCCGTCTTACATTAACCAACAGAACAATTTACCTAAGATTAAAGAACAATACTCTCGATATAAACAAGTTCATTCAAAGACATTACAAATGACTTTAAGACAATTAGATGCTGATTTTAAGTCCTTTTTAGCTCTAAGGAAAAAAGGTCACTCAGAAGCTCAACCGCCAAAATTCAAAGGGAAAAAATATTTCACTCCAATAATCTATAACCAATCAGGTTTCAAGATTAAAGGGAATATGATTCGATTTAATCATTTTTATCCTACTAAAGAAACCAAAGAAACAGAATTATATTTTCAATTAGAAAATAGATTTAATCCAATTAATAGGAACATCAAACAAGTACTTATCAGTCAAAATTATAAGACGAAAGAATTCAACCTCTCAATTACCTTTGAAGAACCAACACCAATTTACCAAGATAATGGTCTCTACCAAGCCATTGACCAAGGAGTGATGAGTATTGTTGCAGGAGTCAATAATCATGCTGGGAAAACAATAATTATCAAAAATCAACGAGTGGATAAATATTGGCAACCAAAGATTGAGGAGTTAACGTCCAAACGAGATTATTGTAAGAAATACTCTAATAAGTGGCACTGGTACAATGAGAAACTAAAAAAGATAATCAGAAAACAATCCAATCAACAAAAGGATTTTCAGCATAAAGTCAGCAAAAAAATTGTTGAAAATACTAAAGCAGACACTCTCATCATCGGTGATTTAAATACCAGACAAATGAGCCAAAAAAGAATTGGCGATAAGAAGAACAGAAAAAGTCTACATCGCAGCAACCATAACAGTGGAGTTATTGGTCGATTTGCCAGATTCTTAACCTACAAGGCGGAAAAAGTAGGTAAGAAGGTAATAAGAATCAGTGAACGAAGAACATCCATGCGATGCTGTTATTGCGGGAAGAAAGAACAGAGATGGTTATCAGAGAGGATTATTAAATGTGATAAGTGCGGAATTGTGATTGACCGAGACATCAATGCATCAGTAAATATCATGCAGAGATTCTTCGCACTACTTTCGCTATCACACAAACGCCCTTTGGTCGGGCAACAACTTTTGAGCGATTTCCGAAAGTTGTTTTTTGCGACACACAGTCAAACGTCAAACGGAAGTTTCTCCAGCAATGGAGTTGGGCGAACTCGCAAGAAATCATACCGATAGACCAAAAACATTTACAAAAGAATTCATTCCTAATTAATAAAATGAAAATCTTTATTCAAGAATTTGTTTCCGGTGGTGGTTTATCCGACCAAGATTTAGATGCAAGCCTTGTGGTAGAAGGTTTTGGGATGCTGAGAGTATTAGCAAGTAATTGTAAAAAACTAGGGTATAATGTTACTAGTACACTTGATAAACGTTTTAAATTTCTAACCCATTTTTTAGAAATTGATCATCTTGTAAAAATCTCACCTAACGAATCTTTTATTGAAGAGGGGAAAAAATTACTCCAGAATAATGATTATTTTCTAGTTATTGCTCCTGGAACTGGTGGTCTGCTTTCAAATATCATTAATGAATATTCTAATACTACCTCTCAAAGTTTAAATTGTGAAAGCAAGGCAATAGATTTTGCTACAGATAAAAGTCGAGTTTATGAGTTCTGTACAAAAAGCGGCTTTAATATTCCAAAAACAATTAAAATAGCCAAAGATGGTTCTTGTTGGCTTTTAGTGAAAAACCAAGCAAAAAGGAAAATTGAAGGAATTGATCATTATCAAAAATGGGAAATCAATTATCCTTTAATAATAAAACCAAATGAGGGAGTTGCCTGTGAAGGTATAAAATTATGTCGAACACAAGAAGAATTGCTAACAGCGTTAAGAGAAAATAAAGGGAAAGAAATGCTTATTCAAGAATTCATTTTTGGTGATAATCTTAGTGTAACAGCGTATGTATGGAAAGAACAAATAGATATTTTAGCGATCAATGAACAAATCGTTTCGTTAGGGAATGATAAATCAGAATATTTGGGAGGGATAAGTAATGTGAAACATTTCCTATCAAAAGAAATAAGCACTTTTTGTTTAGAATTGCTATCAAAAATTGATGGCTTGCAGGGATTTGTTGGTATAGATATAATTGTTTCAAAATCTGATAAAAATGATAGAGAGATATTCCTAATCGAAATTAATCCTCGAGTAACCACACCCATATGTGGTTTGATGAATCAGAATAATAAACCAATTAATTTAATGCCAACTATTGGTGAGTTTCATTTCCCTAAGCAATTTGATGTTACCTACTTTGCAAAAGCAAAATTTTCTTTCCCAGTCTCACCTAAAAACCACCCATTTACCACTTTAATGAGCAATCCATCAATTATTACTCCACCAATAAGTTTTGATGGTACTAATATTTATTCATTGATAAGAGGTTCTGGTAAAAATACTAGAAAAGCAAATAGGAATTTTAATGAAAAATTAGCTGCTTTATCAAATAAATTAAAGAATGAATTTCTTGCTAGATATTAGCTGAGTAGCATGAATATAATTTTAGGTTTGGATATTGGTGGTGCAAATACCAAATATGTTCTACTTAAACATCAAGAAGATGTTTCAGAACTATTGGTAGCAGAATCAAAATATTTTCCTTTTTGGAAAAAAAATAATGAATATCCCCAACTCTTATTAAATTTAAAAAAGGAACTTGAAAGTCTTTATGGAACAATCTCAAATGTTGTTTGTGTGACTACTGCAGAACTAGCCGATTGTTTTCAAACAAAGAAGGAAGGCATTGAAGCTATTTGTTCATATGTGACGCAAGTTTTCTCTGAACAATCACCCATGATTTTTGATGTTCGAAATAGATTTATTTTATGTGATGAAGCTGGAGAACATTGGCTTACTGTTGCTGCTTCTAATTGGGTTGCTACAGCAGCTTTTTTAGGGAAAAAATATCCAAATGCATTATTGGTTGATATTGGTTCAACAACAACAGATTTGATACCAATCTTCGAAGGCAAAGTAGTAGCTCAAGGAAAAAATGATCTTGAGCGACTAATTAGCAGGGAATTAATTTACTCGGGATTATTACGAACAAATGTTATAGCACTCACTCATGAAATTAAATTAAATACAAAGATCATTCCACTAGCAAGTGAGCTATTTGCGACAACTGGAGATATTTATTATCTACTGGGAGTAATAAAAGAGGAAGAATTTTCTGTAGAAACAGCTGATGGAAAGCCTGTAAGCAAAAAGAACTCATTAGCAAGAATTTCTAGGATTATTTGCTCAGATTTAAATCAATTATCAGAGCAAGATGTTCTTGATATAGTAAAACAAATTCAGAGGAAACATCTCATGCAATTATCTAATGCTTTTAATGCTGTATTAAATGATTATTACAATCGGTTCCAATTGAAACCACAAATCATTTTGACTGGGTCTGGAGCAATACCAATAGGAATACCCTTGATACGAATGAACGGTTTTTACGAAGAAATTCTTACAAATGAATTACTGGATGAAAAAACCCATAATTGCTTTGGTGTTTATGCGTTAATAATGCTTTTTGCTGAAGATTATCTTAAGGATTACCAAAAAGAAGAGGAATGAAATTGGTAGCAGAAGTAAATATTACAGCCTTGATTAAATTTGGTGGATCAATAACAGAAAGAGGAACTAGAAAGCAGATAAAGCAACTAGCAGAACTTCTATACGATCTGTATCAGGAAAAAGGAAATTTTGTAATCATTCCTGGAGGGGGAATCTTTGCAGAAACAATAAGAAAAATTCAGCAAGATTTTCATTTTAGTGATGAAACTGCTCATTGGATGGCTATACATGCAATTGACCAACATGGTTTGCTTTTAAAGGAAATCATTCCACACTCAATTATAGAAAATATTAGAAATATTAAAACAAAGATAAAAACGAACTCTCTGAAAAATATCCCTATTTTAGAGGTTCTAGATTTTGCTCAAAATAAAAGCAAATTAGAGCATTCGTGGAAAACAACTAGTGATTCACTAGCTTGTGAGATAGCTTCTTATCTAGGAATTAAAAAAGTAATTTTCTTAAAGGATGTTGATGGTGTAATAAAAAATAAACAGCTAATCTCAGAAATTACTTGTGAAGAATTAAAAAAATTAGCTGAAAGTCCTTTGGATCCACTAACACCAGATTTATTATTGAAAGAAAACATTACCGCTTTTATTGTAAATGGGCTTAATCCTGAAAGAATAGAAGCAATATTAGCGGGAAAAACGACAATTACAACAGAAATTTTAAGATAGGAGAATATTGCTACAAACATAAGAATTTTATTTACTTGAATTAATTAACACTAGGAGAAAATTATACAATGAGTGAAATTGCCAGAGTAGAAACAGGAATTCCTGGTTTAGATAAAATGCTAAATGGCGGTTTGCCTAAAGGAAGAACTATCCTTCTCAGTGGTCCAGCAGGTGGTGGAAAAACCACTTTAGCAACTCAATATATCTACAGAGGAATTCTTGATCATGGTGATCCAGGAATTTATGTTACTTTTGATGAAAGCCCAAAAACTGTTCGGCAGAATTTTGCTAGTTATAATTGGAAACTAGAAAGTTTGGAAAAAGAAAATCTTTTAGCTTTAGTAGATGGATTCTCAATGCGGGCAGGTGTTGCTTCGCAAGAAAAATATAGCATTAGATTAGAAATAGATGATTTGTTAACTACGCTTATTACATTAATTGATGAACTTGGTGCTGAAAGAGTTGTTATTGATTCTATGACAGCATTAGCTTTATCCCTAGAAAGTGAATTAAGAATTCGTCGTGAGATACTTAAATTAAGTGCTGTTATGTCAAGTTTAAAATGTACTACTATTGTTACCAGTGAGATGACACAAAGTGGTGAAATCTCTCGCTATGGTGTAGAAGAATTTATGGCTTCTGGTGTTATTGTTCTCGATATACAAGAAATAAATCAACGACTTGTGAGAAGTATTTACATTAGAAAAATGAGGGGAATTAACCATGAATTAGTTCGTCGACCATTTGAATTAACACAAAATGGTTGCGTAGTTTTATCAGCAGAAAATCTATTTGTTTAATACAAACTACTAATAGGAACCGGATAGGTTCCGGTTAATTATTTTACTTAATTTCCAAGGATTGGATATGTATGTTCACTAAAGATTCTAAAATAAAAGAAGAAGATTTGGTTTTAATGGAAACCAAAATTATGGAAGAAAAATGTGGCAAATGTGGTCAATCACTCTTACTTAAGATTTATTACTCTCGAAAAGGGTATCAGCAAAAAATCGAATGTAATGGTTGCGGAATGGCTGTTTGGAAAACACGCTTGGAGTAAGAATGAAAGGAAAGGGTATGTAAATGCCTATTTTTGTTTCTCAATAACAACCCTTGACAAGTTTCTCATTGTTTTAAAGAGGTCAATATTTTTAGTAATTTTACCAATTATATTTACTTCTACATATGGTTTTGCCTTTTCCCAAAAAACAATTATTGCTTTACTCATAGGTTGATAAGTTATATCCCCAGGTTCAATATTAAAAGTTGGATGTTCAGCTTTATTTTGGGTATCAATAAGAAAATGAGCTTGATTATTATCTTGAACCCTTACTCGACAACTTATTGGTAGAGCATACCAAATATTCTCAACTGATTGGGGAGCTTTTACTCGATATAATTCTCCTTCTACTATTCCAACACCATCTATTCTGAATGTAATTGGATAAACTTCCAATTTAGACATTGAAAAACACCAGTAAAATGATAGAATATAACAATACAAAAACCTTTCTTGAAAAGAAAATTTGGTGCCCCGACCGGGATTTGAACCCGAGTCTACAACTCGAAAGGCTGCAATGATTGGCCGAACTACACCATCGGGGCAGAAATGTTTACGGCAGTCTTTGGAAAAATTACTTAGTTTTAAATCTTTCTTGTACTACAAAAAAAGAAATTCAATCAAAAATATTGGTAAAAGGAATAAAAAAAAAAGAGTTTTGCAGCAGATTTATTCCGCTGCTACTCACATTTCACTGATTAATCACTTATTTCTTCTTTTTAATGATTATGCCAGCTACGGAAGCAACTAACATAATGGAAGAGAGGGTAATCAATAGTGTGAATCCAGGAGCTGTTGGTGTATATTCACCAAATCCGGCTATTGCCATATACTCTCTAGCCTTGTCAAGATCATGGTTGTATCTGATGATGTTTGGATTACACCAAATACCCATCTTTGGATAAATAGGCCAGTCAGTAAGGGTATATTCGCCTCTGTGGACAACATCATTGATTTCATTTCTGTCTACAGCATAGGACATAGCTTTTCTGAGTGCTAAACCATTTGTAAGTGTTGGATCGATTATACTTAGAGTTCTATCACCAACTTCTGGTCTAGTTTCTCGCATGTTATAGCCATAGAAACCATAAGCAAAGGTTGTATCAGATTGGATTGTGAAGTCTGGATCAGTCATCATTTCATCCCTTTTATCTGGGAAGTCAGTGACTCCTTCAATATCTACTTTACCTGCCTCAAATTCGAGGATAGCGGTTTGTCTATCAGGAATAATTCTGATTCTTTGTTGAGTGAGACCATTGGCATCATATGCGGTACCAAAACCCCATCTGTTTAACCAGTCAAGGGCTGTATCGTCTGTGATTGTTTCATCAAGACCCCAATAATCTGTTCTCATTGTGAGTACGGTTTCAACACCTTCTGTAAAGTCAGAGATTTCAAATGGACCAGTACCAAAAGCATTGGTTGCGTAGGTATTCCAGGCTGGATGTGATACGTCTGGAGTAACTCCATCACCTAATTGGCTTTGGTTCAAGTAATGTTCTGGTAAGATTCTGGTTGCTAATGCTGGTAAGGATGGAGCATATGCTTGATTACCTGCAGTAGAACTATCTGCATCGACATAGATTTTCATGGTATAATCATCGATAATTTCCATATCTTCGATCCAGTCCCATAAGTGGATATCATTTGAAACAGTCTTCCAGGCATAGAAGGTAAAGTAAACATCTTTGATGTCTAATTCATAACCAGTCATTGCATCTGGACCTGGTGCCCATTTAATGCCATCACGAACTGAAATTTCGATTGTTGTATCATTAAGATAAGAATAGCTATCTGCTAAGTTTGGCCAGGCGCTTAAGTCAGCATCATACCAAATGAGAGTATCAAGTACAGCTGAGCTAATATAGCTTGAAGAAGTATCATCTTGGAACAAGGGGTTCAAATCAGACCAAGCAGCATCAGTTATGACTAATTCATCTGTGGTTAATTGTCCTGTGTGAGAACCATCATAGTACATTTTACCAAAAGATTGACGAATTCCATCTGTATAGTTATATCCCTTGAGGTTTGACCATTGAGAGATATATGCTTTTGGAGCAAAGGTTGGTAAGAGTGGATTAATTTTATCCATCATATATTGTTCCCAATCCCAGTAATGTTGTACACGTTCTTCTGAGTCGGGAGGCATAATAAGAGTACCTTGTTTCATATACCATTCATTAAGTCCGGTATTAAGGTCATCATCCCAGTCCATGCTTGTATCATACCCAAACAAGTTGAGTGAGCCGTTTTCGTCATAGACACCAGTAAAGTCTGGGTCAGCACCGCCTCCTTGGAGACCAACATAACAAATGTCGAAATCTCTAAAGGCGATCAATTCTCCTACAAATGTAGGCCAGTCCTGTATAATTACACTTACATCAATACCGATTCTTGCCAAGTGTTGTCTTAAGAAGTTAAGATAGTCAGGTCTTGTACCTCCACCATTTGTCTTAGCTACTAATGTAAAGAAGGGATCAATAGCTTTAGTTGCTTTTGGTTGTGTAGCAAAAGCACTAACGACAAATAATGTTAAGATAACGCCGACAAGGGCGGTTGTTTTAACTTTGTTCACTTTCATAAGGTGATCACCAAAAATTTTCGGTTCAACCTATAAATTTTAAATTTTGGTTTGTATTGATTCAGTATGAATCAAGGCTCTAAACCATAAAGGTTTAGATGCTAAACTATTTAGTTTATATGTGCTTAAAAAAGTTTTTGTCACCGAGAGAATTCTCTTTTTAAATAATTCTCAAGGCTTTTTCTCTAAAAGGAGAGCTAAAAAGCATTGTTAATACTATTTATGGCTTTATAAATATTTTTCATCTTTTCTTCTTTGAGTATGCTTATGGCGTTACATATAAAGAGTCACTAGGAAATTAATTTAATTTATAGTGAGTTATATTTTATTAAAGAGAAAAGGATTCATTACAATGATTGGTGTTGATAGGAAGCCTTCTTTATTCCTTTATAAACGAAAGCTAATAAAAAAGGCTCGCAAAATGAGTAATGAGCAATTATGCAAAGCTCTTTGGGTTATAAGAGATCATAATGATCTTATAGACAATTTTACTAAAGATAGTCAAAAATCATTTTTAATTGAAGAGGTTTATTCTAAAGAACTCAAAAGAAGGGAATTATTAGAATGGGCCTTAAATTCCAAACCACAATAGTGTATTATGAACATACTGATTATCTTTTTGAGAACTGGATTTTTATTTCTGAGCTATTCCTTTTTTAGTGATGATTCAGACTTTTCTGTGGAAAAGATTTCACTAATATCTCTCCAACCAGGACAATTATTGAAATCTCCTCCATATTCACATTGATTGCATGTATGTTGCATTTCTTTTCCCCTTTTCAAACTTAAGTACAGCATACCACCAAAAAGTGCTACAGCAGCAATTATTTTCAAATACCAAATTTCAGAAATAATTATGATGAAGAGAAAACCTGCGAGTGCTCCTCTAATAAATTTGGACAAGTCATTTGCAAACATAGATCGTCTTCCTAAGTAACGTGTGATGAAAGTAAAGATCGCTGTATAAATTGTAAACCACCACAAATTCGAGATCCATAAAGGAGTAAATAAGAGAAAACTGCGTGCTGCTTTCCAGATGAAATAAATGATAGGTATTGTATAGGCAATAGGATAGCTTAGAAAACAACCTTTACAAAAACGAAGTTTTCCAATTTTAAATACATGGTTATCAAAAGTCTCACAGAAGGGATGGTGTGAAAAAAATAATTGAATTGCTGTCCAACTAAATATTACTGAAAGAATGCGTGCAAAGGTTCCTTTTTCCTTTGATTTTAATTTTGATTTTTCACTTTGGCAATTATTAACTTCACTTGTGACCCCTAATTCTGGTAAAGACGGATTTTCATTTTCGAAATTTTTATGATCTTTCTGAGTTTCCGTTGTATCTTTATTTTGAATTTTTGCCAAAGTATACACCTAATTGGATATTATTTTATATCCGTACCAATGTCTTATTTAAGTAATTATTAACAATTGGAATTATTTTAAATTATTAGTTATTTAGATTATTAATTGTGATTAAGATGACTCTCAGAAAAATCACCTTTCTCTCTGGAGGAACTGGTACACCAAAGCTTCTTATAGGCATTAGAAAAATACTCTCCGATGAAGAGCTAACCATCATTGGGAATACCGGTGATGATGACAAGTTTTATGGTATTCTTGTTTCACCTGATGTAGATACACTATTGTATCTTTTTAGCGAGCAATTAGATTTAAAGAAATTCTGGGGGGTTACAGATGACACCTTTTCCACATTACAGCAATTAGCTAATTTAGACGAGGAAACATGGTTTCATCTAGGAGACAAGGATTTCGCTTTACACCTTACTCGCAATAGACTACTTTCATCAGGTTTTACTCTTACTGAAACAACAAAACTTCTTTGTCAAAAATTAAAAATCAAGGCTAAAATACTACCAATGACAAATGATTCCATACGAACATCTATGATTACACAGAATAATGAACGTCTTTCTTTTCAAGAGTATACAGTTAAATTACGAGAAAATCTTTCAGTAAAAGAGGTAATTTATTGTGGAAGTAAAACAGCAAAACCAAGTGATGATACACTTAAAGCTATAAAGAATTCCCAAGCTATTATAATAGGTCCAAGTAATCCTATAACTAGTATTAGACCAATGCTAGCTATGAAACGATTCAAAGAAGCACTAAAAAAGACAAAAGCAAAAATTATTGCTGTTTCACCTTTAAGCAGTGGGAAAGCATTCAGTGGTCCAGCAGCACAACTTATGAAGCAATTAAACATTGAACCTTCTTCTTTAGGTATTGCTACACTATATGAAGAATTTCTTGATACGTTAATTATTTGTAAATCAGATAAAAAATTAAGACCATCAATAGAAAATTTAGGTATAGATGTTATCGAAGCAAATATCTCTCTTAATACTAATGAAGAAAGAAAAGAATTATCAAATATTATTCTAAAATCACTTGAAATTGAATACTAAAAGTGATGCTATAAAATTAGAAATATTGAAGATTACTAGAATAGAGTATAAGGAGAGGAACTATTCTTTAAAATAATTTTAAGGGATAATTTCACATCCATTATTGTATTTAGGGTAATCAAATTCTTGTTTGCTAATAATACCTTTCTCAAGTAAAGCTAAGATATCTTGCTTTATTGATAACAATTCGGATATAAGATGTTTAACTGTACCACATACTTTGGCATATTGCTCTTCTCCCCAAAGTTTCGTTTTGTTGATAAACAAACATCGCCCACCACAAATTTTGTATTCTTTACATTGAGGACAAGGTTGACTCACATACATAGAATTTTTAATTGAATCAGGTGAGCTTGTACTGATATTGCCTACAATTGAGAAAGTAAACTCAGGAGAAATTGGGCATACAGATATAGAGCCATCAGGATTTATTGCAAAAGAATCTAGACCTGCACCACAACGAATTTCAGATGGAATGTCAAATAGAATAGATTTCATTACTGGGATAAAAGGAACAATCCCTACGAATCGTCCTTCAGTCATTTCTTCAAGCCACCACTTTACCAATTTACTAATTCCAGGATTATATGAAAGATCAATCCATGAATTAAAATCAGTCCATCTTGCATGAGGATCGTCATCCCATTGACTATCCAATTGCCAATGTATATGATCGAATTTTGGGGACTTCAGTGAAGCTAAATGAATTACTTCCTCATAAATGTCTGCTACTTCAGAAGTAGCCATACGTGCGACTAAATCACCTGTAAAACCTTTTTTTCGTGCTTTCAAGCAATTCTCAAGTACTTTATCATAAATTCCTTCCCCTCGATTGTAGTCAGTTGTGATTTTCCGACCATCTATAGAGGCTAATATGGTAGATAACTTGCCTAAATATTGTGATTGCACTTTGTGTAATGTAGTAGCATTTGTTTGCACAGACCAATGCTTGACAGTGGGCAAAGAATCAATTATTTGTTCCATAAGGGAAATTCTAAGTAATGGTTCTCCACCATAGAATTGAACTGTTACATCCGAATGATCTTTTTCAATAAATGATTTCAGACTTGTTAAAGAGTAATTTATATCAATGGGAGGTTGTTCGAAACTAATATCTTCACCACAATATCTACATTTTAAATTGCATGCTCGAGTAAGTATAATAAAGTAATTCGTTACTTGTTTCCCACCTGATAATTGATCACTCTAGTAAAGTATTATTGTATAAAAATTAAAATTATTAATTAATGCTTCTAAATTTTCCATTGGTTCTAAAATGATTAATTGTTAATCATTCAAATCCTTTTTATTAGATTTCTTTGTTTTCTCACCAAGGTATGTCTCATAGAGGTCTCCTTCACCTCTGTCAATTTTAAGATATCGGTAGAATAATCCCATAAGTAAACCGCCAAATGGAGCGCCAACAAATCCTCCTAACATTATGCAAGCTAAAGATGTCAATAAGATAAATTGTATGGGGGAAGTCAATTCATAGATTAATTCATGATAGTAGAGATACAGAGGAACAACAATAGCTGCTTGAAGAAAACCAGAAGGAAGACCAATTAAAAAACCATCATAAAAGCACGAAACTAATGGTCTTTTTCTTTTATAACCAACATATATCCCCCCAAGTACACCTGAGAAGAGTAAAGTTGGGAGTAAAAGATCTCGAGTATCAATAGGTAACGAAAATATTAATGTTGCAATTAAAATAATAAATAATGCTAAAAAAAAATCTTTCATCTTCAAAGTATTCAGCTCAAATCTATCTATTACACTTAATATTATATAAGAAATTTAAATCATCTTACATTTAAGTAAATATTTGACAATCTTATTTAACCTCAAAATCTAATAAAAATAACTAAATAATATCCTTCTGGAATAATTTCTAATTAGATTAAATTTACTTTATAAAGGATTATCCTTTTGTATAAGATTGAGGATTTTTATCCTATGATTGAGTTAATTGTATGATGTATCTGTTGTCCTATATTACTTTATTAACACCATTATGAAAACAAAAGGATTAAATTATATATCGCCTAAGCTTTATTAACTAACAATACAGCTATTATGTAACTCACGGGGAAGTTAGACCGAAAGACTTATAAACGAGATACAATCTCTGCAAAACTCAAACAATAGTAAAAAATTGTCAAAAGAATATAGGCTGTGAAGGTAAAAAATGATCACTGAATTATTAAATAGTTCAATAAAAGATAGAGAAGCAAGAATAAGACTCTCTGTGGAAAAGAAGAAAGGAACTAGAGGACGTAAGAGAAGTAAAAAAACTATTAGAGTTCAAGAACTTATACTCGATACTTTATTTGTAAGCTGCAGACTAATGAGATCTTCTGAAATAAGAATCGCTGTAGGAAAACGGGTAAAGGGATTAAGTAATTACTTGTTCTTTTCAGCACTACGAGATTTGCAAACAAGAGGGGACATTGTTAAACGAAAGAATCTCTTAAATATGAAATATACTTTTTATGCGCTTTCTGAAATTGAGAGACAAAAGAGACAAGCATTTAGCTATCCAACAACTCAAATCAGTAGCTTTAATTATCATTACATAACAACTCTTCCATATTCCATAGAAGCAGTATTACTTATACCAAGATTCTTCTGGTAAAAGTAATAGAAAAAATCTTTGGGCTGCACAAAAAAGTGTGGCCATTTTATCTCTTTTTTTAAATATTCAAGCGTGAAAAAATTAATGAAATCAACGATTAACTTGAGGTTATTTTATCGATTAATACTCGAAGAGGAAGTATTAGAGAATCAGTATCTTGAACTGAAGTTTCAAAGACTTCATATTCGTTTGAAATAGCTGTTCGAGCAAAATCAGCTCCAAGATAAATACCTTTTTTGCTTAAGTCTTTTTTATTCATAAAAACGATCACAGGTATTTCTTTGCCACTTCGTTCTTCTTCACTTTTTATTTTATCAATATAATTTGAGAGATATTCTACAGATGAAACATTTGTACCATCTGCAAGTAGAATGACTGCATCTGAACCCCGTAAGCAAATATCAGCCATAAAATCAAATCGTTCTTGCCCAGCGGTATCAAAGATTGAAAAGGTCATGAAAAAATCAATATCATCTCGAGAGAGAACACAATCTACACCATCATTTATCTCTAAAATCTCGAATTGATTGCTTTTCGTGAAAATAACCATAGCGCCTAATTGATTCATACTTACTGTTGTGGTAGATTCTTGAACATCAATAGGAGTATAAGTTAAGTTTGCTTTATTTTCAAGATAATCCATCCGTTTTACATCAGATGTAACAAAAGAATCACCGAAGAGAGTTTTTAGAAAAGTCGTTTTACCGCTACCTGAAGTTCCTAGAACAGTTATTTTAAGTAAACGGGATATATTACCCAATCTAAGGAGCTCTGCTATATTCATACTTTTAATCCTCGGCAATTTAATAGATATACTATAATCTACAATTATAACTAGTCAATCTTTATTTAAGAGCAATGTGAAAAATAGTTACAACATATCTAGTAAAAGTCTCCTTATTTTTATCGGTATGGATATATAAAAAGTCAAAAAAGGCTTTTTTTTAGACAAAAGAATAGAAAAAAGGTTTTTTTTAGACATTCTTGAATTGTTTTAGAAAATAATAATAAAAAAAATAATAATCTAAAGAGATATTACAACTCTGAATTACCGAAAGGAATTAACAGAAAAACACCTAAGTAAAATTTACCAAGAAATAGTGATAGATGATTTAATCATACAAGAAGCATGTAAAAACCATCATAACGGGGATGAAAGGAACAATCAATTATTACCATTAATAAAATATTATGACGGATTAGCGGCATATATTACGAGAAAAAAACAGTTCAAAAGAACAAATAGGTATGATTGGGAAAACGGGGAAATAAATTTCAAACGATTAGCGAAAGAACTAGAACTAAGGCAAGATTCAGTAACCAAACTATACAACTACATTTACAACTCAAAAGAATTGACTAGGATAGTAGAAGCAATGAATTATGGAAAAAATAATCTAAGAAACCATATACTATTGATGGTCAATCTAGCAATAAATGATTACTACGAAGGAAAAATAGCGATAACCAAAGGAAAAATCTCATTATCGGCAAGGAAACGAGAAAAACTCGTAACTGCTAAGGATGCTGAGACGCAATCCTTCACCGACCAAGAGAATACTGACTTGGAGAGCCCAACCAACTCAATGACCAAGAAGGTTTGAAACTTAGGCAGAGAAAAGCAGATAAAAAAGTCTGTAGGTTATAAACAAGTGCGCCGACCGGGATTTGAACCCGGGTACCCAGCTTGGAAGGCTGGAGTCCTAGACCAGTCTAGACCATCGGCGCATTTTTTCTTTTTATTCTTATTCGTTTTACTTTTATTTTAAAATCCTTTCGGTAGTTTAGAATTCAACCTAACTGATAAGCTTTCGTTTAGCTAACTACTTTTAACAATTAATTAAAATATTAGGAAGAGAGAAGAATATTGAATTAAAATGAAAGTGCTAGAAATTGATGATGATAAATGTAATAATTGTGGGGAATGTGAGAAAGTTTGTCCCAGTAAATTATTTACTAAATTAACAGAAAAAAATCGACATGATAAAATATATAGACTATACTTTTTTGATGATCCATATGATTTTTGTGTAAAGTGTGGACATTGTATTGCTGTATGCCCAACAGAAGCCATCCTCTATGAAGAAGCAGAAGCGCCATTTAATTTTGAGGGTACTAAGAAATTAGAGAATATCCTACCGTATGAAGAAATGATCAAATTATTACGTTTGAGACGGTCTATGCGTGTTTTTAAAAAGGAAGAAATACCAAAGGAGAAAATCGAAAAAGTTCTCGAGGCAATGAGATATGCTCCTTCTGCTAGCAACAGGCAAAATTGGCGATATACAGTTATAAGAGATAAAAATGAAATTACATATCTATCAAATGAGATTGCAAGGTTTTTCAAAGTAGCAAGAAGATTACTCCCATTAAAATATCTAATTGCACCATTTCTAAGCAAAGGTGCTAGAAGAAGAGTATTAAATCCCAAATCAAAAATTCAATTAGATAAAGCATTACAACGAATGAAAAATGGTGAAGATATAGTATTTTTCGATGCACCATGTGTTATTTTATTATCCTCTCGAGAATATACTAATGGTTTAGCTGAAAATGATGCAGGTATAGCTTTAACATATGGAATGCTAGCTGCACAATCATTAGGATTAGGCACTTGTTGGATAGGGTTCGCTCAAAGAAGATTACAAAATAAAATAAAATTGAGAAAGCATTTCAAAATACAAAAAGGATTGAATGTTCATGGAGTAATGATAATGGGCATACCTGCAGTTGAATATCAGAGAGGACCACCAAGAAAAGATCTCAAAGTAAATTGGTTTGAAAAAAAATAGTAAAAATTAATGATAAAATCCATATATTAATTGCCTCTACCACAAACAGTTTAAGAATACTCAACACGATAATATATACTTATATTTTTTTAAAGAAGTTTAAGGAGAAAACAACTTGGCGAAAAATATTTACGGTTTAATAGTAGAAATCTTTGCTACCTTAATAGGAGTAGCAATGATAGTTGTGGGCATTGTCCTCTATCTTCCACCAGCAGCAGAGTTAGCTACTTTCCTAATATTAATTATCGGTGGTGGATTATTTGTTCTATGTGGTATTGTTTTATTAATATTTGATCTTAAAAGGAACAAAAAAGAAGTCGAAGCATAAAAGATAAGGATAATTGGCTGAATAGAAAGAGGCGATCCGAACGAGTTAGAAAATCGAGTATAACCGAATTCTTCCTTGTCCGGAATTAAATTTTTTTTAATGAAAGTGAAAAAATTACTTTAGTATTATTTCAACAAGTTCATCTTTTATTTCCCTTTTACAATAGGGACAATTTTTTGATTTAGTTAACCAATCATCAAAGTGATTTGAATGGGCGATACTTTGACAATGTGGGCATGTTTTTATATGATTACCAACACCCAAGCTGTTCAAACAGACTATACAATAAGGTAATTCTTTATTGCAGTTCTTGCAAAATTCCTGAATTGATGAATTCTTCGCTTGACAATTAGGACAAATAACCTGTTTAGTTAATCCTTTTCTTTTCTCTAAAACATTTTTAGTTGTAAATAAAGCTGATAGATTCTCATTTTTTATTTTTTGATATTCTTTTTCAGGTATATTTTGTTTTTCTTGTTCTAATAAATCCAGAGTTGATGTAATTACTTCTTGCTTTACTAATAATTCTTTATCAGTCAACAACTCTATTTCTCTTTGTTTTCTGGGATCATCTTTCTGGATATTTTTTACTGAAGTATAATAAGTACCAGCTCTTGTACGAATTTCAACAACAGATTCATCTAAAGCTGTTATTGTTGAAAGCAATTCATCTTTGGAAATATCTTGTGATGTTTTTGTAAAAGAAATATTTGTTTTAGCAATTGGTTTTGTTTTAGTTATTTTGCGTAATTTTTTAGCATCTTTTTGTAGTCTATCCGAAACAAACTTGTCCTTTTCATATAATTTTATATGAGTAAGAATTTGATTTATCTGATAGAAATTCTGTTTAATCTCTCGAAATTCTTGTAAAAGATAGGAATTCTGGATTTCCAAAGATTCTTCATTAATTATTAATTCATTGAATCCTAGTATAATTGTTTGCAACGAGTCATATAATTCAATATCATTAGCTAAACCTAAAAGATCTAAAGACTCTATAATATAATTCCCATGAGCAATTGTAGCTATCAATCTTTTAGTTTTCTCTTTCAGTAAGAGATCAGCTTCTGATAGAGTCAATTCAGAGAGGATATTTGAGTAAGTCAAAGCAGCAAAATTTTCTTTTGTTCCATCCTCTAATGCAATATCAAATGATTGTTTTACGATAGTGAAAATTTTCGGATGTAATAACTCTAATTGTTGTAAATGTTCTGTCATAAGTTCTGATAACTCAATTTTTTCTCTTTTCCTGCTTTTATTCCTTCTTCTCTTACTATCCTTTAACATTTTAACATAAGCAAAAAAAGTTGTTAATAAAAGAATACCAAAGAATATCCCCACTACAATATTAGTCACTTTCTCTGTAACTTCTTTAACAAAGCTATAAAAGAATAAAAGAAAAATGATATATAAACAACATATAGAAAATGAAGCCGTTGTTATAATATTTATTAATTTGCTTTGAGATTTTACTTTAACATCTTTAATTCCAGGGAGATAGAATTTAGCTTGTTTTTTACTACTCAAAGAAGCGACAAATTCCTTTGCAATAGTATGACCTACAATAATATCATCAGTAACATTAGGCATGTGACAACCTCTGCTATAAATTAAGTTTACTCTCAATTAATTCATGTTTACAAATAGGGCAAGTTCCAATAGTTTTTACCCATTCACGAAGATGCGATTCATGAGCTACTGATTCACAATATGGGCATCTAATAACAGACTCTTTTGCTGAAATCAATCTTTTACAAACCGAACATTTAGGTAATTCTTTGTTACAATTTGGACAAATTATAACATCTAAAGGAATTTCTGTTTCACAATAATAACAATATTTTATTTTCTTCTCTTTACGAGCTTCAATAATTTGTGTTATAATAGAAAGCTCTTCATTTTTCTTTTGTAGATTCGAAAAATAGATAGAGGCAGATATTTCTTTTTGTGAAAATTTATTTTTTAATTTAGTAA
Source organism: Bathyarchaeia archaeon (assembly GCA_035528035.1). GTDB lineage: Archaea > Asgardarchaeota > Heimdallarchaeia > JABLTI01 > JABLTI01 > JABLTI01. The sequence goes on along the minus strand of DATKZI010000053.1, from coordinate 57,412 downwards.
GAGCTTTAACGATATTTTCTTTACGACTTTTTAATTCCTCTTCAGAAAGTTCTTCGTACCATAAATAAGGAAGAACTTCATCAGATTCAATAATATCGTGATGTCGTTTTAGATATTTATCTGGAATAAAATAAAATATACCACGTTTAGTTTTTAATGAAAGAACCAGCTGTTCATCTTCTAATTGTAAAAGAATCTCTTGAACTTTTTTATAAGGCAATCCATATAATTCATTGATAGCGTGTGCAGATAAAGGTTCATTTGTTATTCGAAGTATTTTGATTATTTTTGAAGTTAAAGATTGTGAATCCCTGTTATCTGACATCTCAACCACCATATATTTAGGAGTTATTCTTTTTATAAATAACTGTTATTAAAGAATTAAACAGAAATGCCAATAATTTAATTCAAAAGGTAATTTTAGCCAAAAAAAGAGCTTCAATTATTTGTACAATAATTTAATCTCGAATAGTAATATAAAATACTGAAAACTAGTTTGTTAATGGAAAATTCAATTTCCATTTTTCATTTACCTAAGTGGTATGAATGTTTAAATAGTACTATATAGGACTAATTTATTAAAGTCCATGGAGTTAATTGTTTTATGAATGAAACATTAAAAACTATTCATAAATTAAAATCTATAAGAGAATTCGCAAATAAAGAAATCAATAAAGAAGATATTGAAACTATAATTAGTGCTACTCTCAGAACTGCAAATTCAGGTGGCAGACAGGTTTATTCCATAATAATAGTTGAAGAAAGAGAATTGTTGAAAAAGTTCTTCTACAATGCGAATAAAGCATTGGTTTTTTGTATAGATTATAATCGTTGGATGGATTGCGCGAAAAGGCTAGGGTATAGTTTAGTTGCAGGAGACATCAGAGGATTTTTCCTAGGAGCAACCGATGCGATTATGGCTTCTCAAACAGCAGTTATTGCAGCAAAAGCTCTTGGAATAGATTCATTAGTTACATCGAGTGTTTTCAGAACAAAATTGGATGAAGTCTACAAGAAACTAAATTTACCAGAAAAATATTGTTTCCCTTTAATATCTGTTTGTTTAGGCTATCCAGATAAAGAAAATGAATTTTTAAAAGGAAGAATTCGTAAAGGCATAATTCACTATAGTGAATATCACCGTCTAACTGATTTGGAAATTGATCAAGTAATAGCAGAATATGATATTCCTGAAAATCATTTTACAACAAAGACAAAGGAAGATTTTGAAAATGAAGGTAAAAAAGGTTATTTGGATAACTACTTCTCAGGTTGGAATGGCTCATTCTCATGTGACGAGATTGAAGATTGTTATAATACATTAAAGAAAGTTGGCTTTTTTGAATTTATGAAATAAAAAGAAACAATAGTGAATAATACCTACGATTAGAGAATTTTCACCCAGCTCCATAATTCCCTACAGAGGTTAAATTGAAATCGCTTATACATTCTTATTGCATCCTCTAATATATAACCAGTATCAGCTAAAGCAATATAATGACCCCTTTCTTGCATGGTTCTTAGAAGATTATAGAATAATGTAGTGCCTACCCCTTTTCCTTGAAATTCTTTTAAAACACCAGGAATGCCTATGATACCTTGGGAAGTAAATTCCATGCAACCTACAGCTTCTCCGGATAATTCAGCGATTAGGGTTACTTCCCCCCAACCGGAATGATACCACTCTCTAATCCGTTCGATTGAGGGATGAGGCCCAAAAGCATCCGGTCGACTTTCATCAAAGATTAATCGAATGTTTGAAAGATCATCTTCTTTGATTAATCTAATTACTACATCTTTATTTAAACGTGGTATAGGAATGGGATTGTGAAGATTAAAAGTTGCAAGAACAGAGTCAACAGAAAAAGGTTCTTCAAGTGAAAAAGGTTCATAATAAAAGACCTTCTGATGTGTAAATCCTAAAGAAGTTAGGAGTTTAGATGAAGCTTCATTATCACTATAAGCAAGAACAAGAGCAATTTGGACATTGTTTTGGCAATAATGATCCAAGAGTTTTTGTAGAAAGGATTTTGCTACACCTTTCCTTTGATATTTTGGTAGGACAGCTAATTTACTTTGACCCAAACTCTCAAGTGTTTCAACAAAAACTAGCTTCTTAAAGGTTGATGAGCCAACAAATTCATCCACACTACAATGAGCGTAAGCAATAGGAGTGGTGTTAATTGAAGTTAACCAAACAGTCTTATTTTTTTCTTTCCAACTTAAGACATCTTGGGAGGTAATTTTATGATAACCATACAACTGACCTAGAGATTCTAACCAAGGTTGGAATGCTTGATTATGAATCTCCGCGATAATTGTTTCTTGTCCATCAGCTATTGGTTGTATATTCATTTAAATTACCGTTTTAATATATTAATAGCAAATACCATATCTTTCTTTATTTACAAATCTATTTTTAAATCAGAATTATCTAATAATTTCTAAAATTACTAATCACAAAACCAAAACTTTTAATGAATTTTTTAAAAATAATCTTTTTATTAACATACAAATTGTAAAATATCAATTTGTGAGCTAGTTTTATAATCTAATTTTAGAAATAAAAAATTATGCGCGCTTGGATAATTTCTCTGATAGTAATTGGTGGTGTCTTGCTACTTCTATTTGTGTTATTAGGTTTATCACTAATTAAATACCTACTAGTTTCCTTGATTTACAAAAAAAAGTATTTAATACAAAAAAAAGCAATTACCTTCCTCTCGGAACGCCCAAAAATCAATGGATTGCTAGAAGATAACTTGGTTGACTTGCCTATTAGGAAATTTGATGCAAGAATACGTTTATCGCCATTCCAGAGTTCCATAAAACCAAGTTATAGATTAGCATATGGATATGACTTCTTTTATGTCTTTATTGAAATAAATGCAAATGAAATTGTAAAACGAGATCGAGGATATCAAAATGGTGATGGATTCCATATATTATTAGCTAATCCTAAAGCAAATCATCAGTTAACAGATGAATTTTATGTTTATGGTTTTTCACCAAATGAAGATTCTGAGGGAAATATGGAAAAATACATTTGGTACCATGATATTAAAGTAAATTTAAGTAAATTGGGAAATGATGTTCAATTTGCAGTTAGGAAAAATAATGGCAAAATTGGTTACGAATTACTTCTTCCTTGGAATGAAGCTTATCCTTTACATCCATGGGTTTTAGAAGGAAAATTAGGATTTAATCTTGCATTTATTAAAGCAAAAAAGTCTCTTTTTGATTATTTCACTGTTCTTTTTGATTGGCGTTTTCAAGCTGAAAATCAAAAAAGAAAATATACTCTTTTAACTTTTGAATCACCTGTTTGTCAAGATGAAGAAGTAAAATCTTATGTGGTTATGGATAGGAATAGCATAGAAGGTACAAATGCTCAAATCAAAATAGCTACAGTTACATCTGATATTAAAGAAGAGATTCTAACAATTATTATTTCAAATAAAAATGGCGATTCTATCACTTCAGAGGAAATTCACTTTAACTGTATAAAAGGATTGAATGAAAATTCCTTAGAAGTTCATACAAGCGAATTATCACCAGGATCATATATTGTGAAATGGCAGACAAGTTCAGACAATGGAGAGAAAGAACTATCTATTTTACCTATTTTTAATTATGATGAATTGACATCTCGAGTAGAAGAGATCCAAGATAAAATATCAAAATCAAGTTTCCACACTTTACAATTCATGCTTAATCAAATCAATAAAGAAATAAATCAAATAAAATGGTATGAAAATTACCCGAATTTAATAATCTCAATGTTAGAATTTCTTGAAATAATACAACAGGCTGAAAATGGGGAAGATAGTTTAGCAAGAAAAACAGGTTCTTTCCGTAGAGCATTTGTATCTGAAATTGACAAGTCCTTACAACCATATTCAATTATTATTCCAGAAAATTATGATCCTTCACGTAAATATCCACTAATCGTTTTCTTACACGGAAGTGGTGTAGATGATAGAAATTCATTAAAATTAATAGATTATATTAATGGAGATTATATCAAACTAGCACCGAAAACTAGGGGAACCTCTCATTACTTTGGTAAACAAGAAACATTGGTTGATATTAAAGAAGCAATAGAAGATGTAAAAGCTAATTATAATATTAACAATAACGCTATTTTACTAGCGGGATTCTCTATGGGAGGATATGGAGTTTATCGAATGTATATGGAATATCCGAAGATATTCAAGGCGTTAGCAGTTTTATCAGGTGAACCCAATGTTAGATTTTTCATCAGATTATTTACAAAAGGAAAATTTAAAAATTTCCTAAAGAAAAAGAATATTTTGCCATTCAAACAAATACCAATATTCATTTTCCATGGCACATTGGATAAAAATTGTCCATACAAAAAAATAGACGACTTTGTAAAAGCCCTTCATAAATATAATAAAAATGTGGTTTTTTGTAGTGATAAAGTAGGTCATAAGAAAATTGAAAATAATACTATAATAGCACAATTCAATAGTTGGTTACAAGAAAATCTGAAATAAAATTCTTCAAAGGGACAAAAATTCATAGTTACAAAATATCGGTTTATATAAAAGGACAGTTCATTGTAAATTAATTTTTTAAAAGGAAAATTGATTTTGAATCCATTTCTAATAACAATAACAGTAGTAACTTCGATAGGTAAAAATACCATTAAAGAAAAAAAAATAAGTCCTTTTCTTTTTTAATTAAATAAGATAATGTATTAAGTTTCTTCAGAATATTTCTTAGTAAAATGCTCTTGTGAATCTATTAATCCACTACGTTTAATTTCAACAAACCTTTCTAATCTTGATATCGATTTTTTAATATTAGTCAATAAATCTTCAAGATAGAATAAATCCTCTTGTGTAAACTCCATATTTTTATCCAATTTCATAGTAAACTCATTTTCCTTAATATTTATTTAAACGCTTATATTTTGGTGCTTACTAAAGCCCAACACGATATTAGAAAATAAAGAGAAAAAGGTTTCGGACAAATGAGAAAATAATAATGTTTCTAGACTAGGATTTGAAATCTTTTTAAGAAGTTGAAAATAAAATGGTGGACTGGCTGAGATATATTCAGGGAAAGTACACAACTTTCGCCTCTTGAACTCAGGGCCTCCTCCATGCCAAGGAGGCGATCTTCCAGTCTGATCTACCAGCCCATTTTTTCATTAGTTACTTCTTTCTTTCCTTCTTTTTTCTTTTATGAATCTTTCGTTTGCTGTGGTTACTTCTTTTTTTCTTTTATGAATCTTTCATTTACTGAGAAAGTTTTTTCTTTCTTTCTATTATCTATGATTTATTTAATTCTTTTTTATAATTTGTTTAGCTAACATTTTCATAATAAACTATTAATTGCTGCAATTAATAAGAAAATACTAATTAAATTGAGGTTAAGTATATGTCAAATAATGTTGGTAAAGAAGCTGTTACTAGAACAGGAATTTCACTTGATCAAGCTTTATTATCTGAATTTGATACATGGCTTATAGAGAAAAATTTTCCCAATCGTAGTGAAGGGATTCGTTATTTGATCCGAGAAAAACTCGATCAAGAAGTTCTTCTCACAACACCAGATTTCATTGTTGTTGGTTCTCTAACCTATGTTTTTGATCACCATACCTTTGATTGTACACTAAAATTGATTGAAATTCAGCATAATTTTGAAGATTTAATTATCTCTACTATGCATGCCCATATCACTCATAAGCTTTGTCTGGAAACTATATTCCTTCGTGGTCAACAACAATCGGTAAAAAAATTAGCTAATAGTATTTTAGCTTTAAAGGGAGTTTTGAAAGGACAACTTTATCTTATCCCATCTGATTGACCAGCCTTTTTTCTTTTACTCCTTTTTTGAGTAGAAAAGGGGAAGGAGAATTTCTAATCTCCTTTCATTAATTTCCATCTTCTTCAGCAGAATTTATAATTAGTATGTTTTCTTTTTCTTCAGTCAATTGTTCATCTACTGAAGGATGTGTTTTCAAGTAATTTCTTCTTTTCACACGATAGACTATGAAATTGATTAGTAAAATAGCCCCTAATATTATTACCATTACAAGAGCCATTTGCAGGATAGCCCAACCCACTCCTTCCGGTAAGCCAAATAAACCAGATTCAGATTCACTTATAGAATAACCTGCATCTTGGAGGAATTCGAATGTTCTTTCTAAACCATCGGGATTTTCACTTGCGATTATCCCAAAGATAGCCATTATACCAAAAACTATCACCGAACTTACAATTGCTAGAACGGGGAATCGATACGTAGGTATTTTTTCTTCTTGATCTCTTTTTTTCATAAAGAGAGAATCCTCTGCTGCCTTCAATAATCCCGGTTCTGCTAAGAAAACAAAACTAACTACAGCAAACGTAATAGCTGCTTCTACTAAACCAATTATTGCATGTAATCCTACCATCCAACCATAAATTAATCCTGGGGACCCCGTTTGGGCTATAGCTAATTCAGTTGATGCTGTAAGTGCCATAAAAATTGTTGATATAAATGCTGCTCCAGCAGCGAAACCTGCAAAAGCAAATCTTCTATCGCGCCATTTTTGCGGGATTAAATAAAAAATTGCTACTACTGTAAAAGCACCTACTATAGCCATATTAATATCATTAGCACCAAAAGCTAAGAATCCACCATCGCCAAAAAATGCTTGAACAATTAAAATAGAACTGATGATCAAAATACCTACCCAAGGACCAACAAGAACTGTTGCTAGTGCAGTTCCAATAAGATGACCACTTGAACCAAAAGGGACTGGGAAATTAAACATTTGTGCAGCAAATAATCCTGCTGCTAATACCCCAACTATGGGTATTTGTTTCAGAGTTAAACTTTTTCGACTTTGCCAAATAGCTATTAAAATGATAACACCAGCAATCGCTAAATAGACTATTGCGTGACTCAAAGGTAAAATCCCATCAGGCATATGCATTCTATTTTACTTCTCCTTACTTTCTTAAATATAGAGCAAATGTATGTAATATGAAAATAACACTATTTTTAAAAACGTGTTACCTAATTTATTTAAACTTTTAGATAACCTAAGAGAAAAGAAATCAGGTGGTAAAAAAGGATAGATTATTGAATAAATCCCTGCACGTGAATTCAAAATAGAAAAAAAATAGCATAAAAGAGCATTTTATTGTGATAATTATGGTCTTTTTAAGCTGGATTCGAATCTTTTAATGGAGACAAAAATGATCGTAGAAAATGCTTTGATAAGAAAAGACACGTTGAAATGTCAGTCTTATGAAACAACTATAAATCAAATAGAAAACGCTTTTGATCGACTTGGATTGAAATTATCATTTCAGAAATCATTTAGAAATCCCAAGTTATCCTGTTATAGTTGTATAGTGAAAATTCCTGAATTGAATGTTACAACAGCTGGTAAAGGAACTACTAAGAAGCAATCTATTGCTTCTGCTCTGGCAGAAATGGTCGAGAGATTTTCAGCAGACTTCTTATTCAAATACCTTTATCCTGCGTATGAACAAATTTCAGATAAAAATATCATAAAATTAAACAATGGAGAACATCTCCCAGGGTACATTCATGGACATCAAAATGAATTAAATGATTATTTACCTATTAATGATTTATTTAGGAATTATCACATAAAGTTTAGCTTGAAACAGATAGAAGAATTGACCCAATTAGATATTGCACAACATTGGGTTGATGGGTATTCGTTACTCAATAATAAGAAAATGAAAATTCCTTTGCGATTGATCAAAGATATAAATGGATCAAACGGACTTGCATCTGGCAATACTTTAGAAGAAGCAATAGTTCAAGCATCATGTGAAATATTTGAACGATATGCTAAAATTGAAGTTTTTAGGAATAAATTAATTGTTCCAACAATTGATACTGCTACGATTAAGGATAATATAATTCAAAAGATGATCAAATATTATGAAAAGCATGGAATTAACATTTTGATTAAAGATTTCACAATGAATAATTTAATGCCAGCAATGGGAGTAGTTTTCATCAATCCAAACATATCTAATAAAGAAACTTATAATTATCAATTTGAACACATTCGAATAAGCAATGGTTCATCATTTGATATTAATGAAGCTATAAAAAGATGTTTTACGGAAAGAATAGCTGGGTTAACCTTTAATAAATCATTAGAAGAGTATGTAGGAAATTTTGACCAAACATTAGAAGTATTAAATAAAAAAGTAAATATTGATGAAACATTTTATGCTGGTTTGACACGGAAATCACGTTATGGTGGTGATAAAACCTTTTTACTAGAGGGTGAAAAAAGGCCTTGCCCTGATTTTAAAACTAGTAATGATTTTCTAGAATATATAGAGCAAATTAAAGGTATTTGTAAGAAATTAAACACTGATTTCATTATAATCGATCATACACATCCAATAATACAATTTCCAACTGTACGAGTTATTATACCAGGTATTTCGGATACACTCAATTATAAGAATTATAATTTTGAAGCTATTAAAAACATGTTAGTATTCGGAGTAGAAAAGCTAGAGGCAAAAGAAAAATATTCACCAGAATACACCATAGCTACAGAAGAAGATTTGCATACATTAGAAAAAATTATTTTGAATGAACACCTCATTCTTGGAGATAATTTATTAGGAAATAAAAGCAATGAATTGAATAGCGCCAAAGATTTCCGATTGTTATTATCTTCGATTTATTTTAGAAAAGCTAATTATGAAAAATTTGAATATTTAGCTGGTATTAATGCAAAGAATTTTTCAGGAAAAATCGGTAGAAATTATAAATATTTACAACTATTAACAAGATATTTCTTGAAAACAAAACAAGAAGAATATTTACCACTAATAAAAGAGTTTTATGAAAATATGCCTGGATGTTATCGGTATCTAACTGATCCTTCAAATAATCCGTATACCGATTGGTGCGATCAACCATGTGAAAAGAATTGCGAAAAGAAATATCGACAATCGCTAAATAAAGCTGTTAGGAGCTTCTTTTCTAAAGAATCTCCTTCATAAAAATAAATAAAAAAAATGATTTATAATTATAGAAAAAAAAGCGATAAGAATATTCAAGATTTGAGAGATTATTTAAAGAAGAAAAGGTGTTTTAATTTATTGAGGTAAGTTTTGGTGTTCTCTACTAAAAGATCTCTTAAATACCCGTCTGTGATGTTTATTTTTATTATTTTTTTGATTACGGTTAATAACGTACCTGCTTTTTCACAACAAACAAAAAATGTGGAAAAATATGTTATATTATTGGATCAATTTGCTCCAAATTCAGTTAATCCTGATAGTTATACATGTAATGCTAACGAATTTAAGCAAGCACTTAGTGAGGTTGGTTGGTCTGATGCACACTTTTCGTATTTGTTTGGCGACAATGAAATAACTATTGCTAATCTACGGAACAAAATACAGAATTTACAAGAAACAGTCGATGAGAATGATGTTATACTTCTATATTTTGCAGCTCATGGATATGGGTGTTTGAAAGATATTCTAGATTTAAATTCTTGGTTTCAGGAAGAATTCCTGGCGATACCTACCCAATATAAAATTCTTTTAATTGATTCTTGTCATGCAGGAGAATTTATCGAACCTCTTGAAGATTATATAACAACAAACCAGTTTTATGCTATGGGAAGTGTTGCTCCAAACGAATTAGCAATAGCATTTGTTCCAGATGACCAAGTTGGAGAATGGCCTTATTCAGAACCCGCGTTTTTGGGGATAATCTCTTCGCATTTCTGGTCATTAAGCCTTACAAATAGCTCTGCGGATACTAATAATGATAATATAGTCAGTATGGAAGAACTTTATGACCATTCCTTACCTACAATTAAGAAAATTTATGGAGAGGTATTTGAGCAAGACCCAGAAATAGCTGATATTGTGCTAAATACTGCAGGATATCTAGAAAATTATCCTCGACCTGTGGTGATTAATAATCTAAACGAAAACTTTTCACTCTACAACAGCTATCTTCAAACAATACCTCCTTTGACTGTCCTAACTACTGCACAAAAAGTAGGGGTGATCGTGGGGCCAATTGCTGGGGTAATAGGAATTACGTTAGTAGTTATTATTGTCCTTAAAAGAAAGAAGTGAGAATAGAATTTTCGCTGAACATTTTAGTTTTTTTAGGATGAATTAACAATATAGAAAAGTAACAAACGAAATCAAAGAAAAGTAAAAGTGGCGGGTGGGACCGGATTGGAACCGGGAATTTCCAAAGATTTAAGTGGGAGTTTATTTTCAAAGTAATCCTTTTTTCTTTAATTTGTTGAGAGAATTTCTAACTGCTAGATACGCTCTAAAAGAGTGTAGCTTTCTGAAAAAGGCTGTGCTCATTTTATAACTAACCGGTTGAGGATACATAGAGCTATTTGGATTCCTAAATAAAGAACTAGCTTTGATAAGAGCTTGAATAGCTTCAGCAGAACCGATTTTGGCAATAGCAATAGAAGACCATCTTCTTAGACCAAAACTAAGTGGTTCTTGACAAAACATAATGGCTATTAAATAATTGAGTGATCGCTCAAGTTGTAAATCACCAAAAACAGCGATAGTATATTTCATCTTAAAGAGATCTTTTTGCTTCATTTTATGTTGACCTGTAAAATCTTCCAGAGATAGGAATTCTTGGAGAGTTAAATAATCATTGTTTTTAACAAGGAGGAACACTTCCTTCCTGGCACGAAACGAACTAACAAGGAGAAAAATAATGACACCTTCAAGGATTCCCAAAGGAATGAAACTAAGAACAACTGGAATGAGTATTAGGAAGTCTAAAGTTTCAATGATTTCATTAATAGCTGTCCAAATAAGAAAACCAGCTAAAGTGTTCATAACAACAATGATAATTACCAAAGAAACAGTTTCAGAGATAAGCATCCTTCTAGTAATATTTGGTGTATTCAATCCCCGAATTATATTCGCTGAATTCTCCAAAGTAATCCCACAATAAAATCTTGCACATTAATAATGATAATTTCCAATTTTAGATTAATAAAGATAAGGAAATAATAAATCATATACCTTTCTGCGATATGGATGATGGAATATTAACAACAAGCAAATAGTAGAAAGTATTTCAAAAAAGACTTGAAATTCATAGGAAAAAAGATGGTACTATTAGCGCAGTATCTGAAATCATCTTCAATACAAAAAGAAATTGGGAAGAATCACAAGGATTTACTGGTGTGAAAAAGAATTCCGAGGAAGAGGGTTAGGCAAATGAATCAAAGCAGCGATGTTAGTACACCTTAAAGAAAACTATCCTACAATCTGATATGCTTGAGCAAGCAATGCTTCAGCTAATGTGGCTATTCTGTCTATTAATCGTCGGATGGGATTCAAAACAATATTCCATAGATATGATTTCAATATACAAATTGAAGATATTGCTAAGAAGTTAAGATAAGAATTGTAAGATACGGAAAATGAACTAAAAAGGAATGGTGGGCGGGACCGGATTCGAACCGGCGGCCTTCTCCACGTCAAGGAAACATTATAACCAGGCTAAACTACCCGCCCTTTGGCGTTATTTTCTTTTCTGCCTTTTTTCTTTTTGAATCTTTCGTTTTGTTTACTTTAACCTCAGTGTATCCTCTTTGAATGGTTCGTAGCTTATGAAATCCGCGTGATGTATTATTATTCCTTCTATTGTTCTCTTTCCTAGATTCCCCTCGTTTGAATGCACTGCTATCATGTGGCATATTTCATCTGGTATTCCGAACCTCATTGCTAACCCCACTCCTGTGAATGGATGTCTTAGTAGTTTTCCAGTATTTCCCACTACTGCTTTTCCATCCTTCATCTCATATTCTATTAGTTTCCCTACGTCTATCAGTATTGCACCGGCTATTAGTATGTCCATATCTATTGGCAACTTTTCTCCGAAGAACTCATTCATTACATTTGCTGACTCTACTGCTATGTGCACTACTGCTCTTTTGTGTTCCATGAATGTTACTTTGCAGTCTTTTATCAACAAGGTAAATGGTATTTCTTCTAGGTCTTTTGGTGCTAGTACACTTTGTTCTAGTGCATATACCCAAGTCTTGTAGACCTTTTCTTTTAGGTCCTTATCTTTTATCCATTCGATCTCTGGCCAGATTCTCTTTACTTCTTCTCTCATTTTTTCTTTCACCATTTATGAGCTAGTAACTACTAGCATCTCTTCTTTTTAAGCTTATTCAAAATTAATCTTTTTCTTCGCAAAGAATTTAGCTTCTTTTTTTTACCCTTTCCTTTTTTTTACTTTCTATCTGCTGATAATCCTACTTTTCTTCTTATTCTTTTTATCTTTGCTAGAATGTCATCCACATTTTCCCCTATTATCATTAATACATGTGACCCTAAATCTTCTGAAACTATTACTCTATCATTGAATTCTATTACTGTTCTTTTTGGGAATTGTAACGTTTTCTCACAAAAATCTGCTTGGCTCTCTATCAATTTCACTGCGAATTCTTGGAAATAATGCTCATATTCGCTTACAAACGGATCCCTTGGTCCTGCGTATACTTGATGATTCATTGGTTTTTCGAATATTAAGACATTCTTTATTGAAGTTAATTCTGGTATAATATTTGACAGTAATTCCGCATCTACTTTGAATATATTTGCATATATTTCTTCCAAGTCTGTAATAAATGTTCTAAAAGGTGAAATATCAGTCATTATTTCTGATAATTGCTCTTTATATTTTGTTTCAAATCTTCCTACAATTAACTTTGCTATATTATCTAATTCTCTACTTCCTTCATCTATAAACAACAACGCATAGATCTTTTCCCCTTCACTTACTAGAACATTGTAATTGTTTTGCTGAATATTTGATACAAATCCACCATTTGTTTCTTTTGCTACTGACAATATCGCTGAAAGCATCCCTGAGAGTAAATCTGGATCAGTTTCCATTAGTGTTTCATCTGCTGATCTAAATTTATAATCTAAGAGTAATAATCCTTCTTTTGTTAGAATCATAACTTGTTTTGCTATAGGCATTTATGAGATAACTCCACTTGGTACTTTATTGTTTCCAATCATTTATGTTCGAGATAGCTTCAATAGGTGAAATATAGTCATTCAGATAGAGAATTCTTTTTTAATTTTTTTCTATCATTAGAATTTTCTGCTTTTAGTTAAAATAAGTTTTGTCATTTAGGTACAATTTCGACAAAATTAGCTCTTTTTCTTTACGAAATTCCTATAAAATCTATTATCCTTATTCCCTTAAGGATTAATAATAGATTACTTATTGGTGGATAAAATGAAAATCATTTGTAACCCAGCCACTTATGGTGGAAAAGCTCGCAAAACCTGGCCTGATGTTGTAAAAGCATTGAAGGATGAAGGTTTTGATTTTGAGGTTGAATGGACTAAAGGCACTAATGATGCTATTCGAATTACAAAAGAATCCATTGATGACCATGACATTATAATAGCATATGGTGGTGACGGTACTATTAATGAAATAGTTACTGCTATTGGTCAAACTGATTTTAAAACAACTTTGGGTATCATTCCAGCTGGCAGGGGTAATGACAACGCTTTCAGTCTACGACAAACTGATAAAATAGAAGACATAGTTGAGATGCTTAAAAATAAGCAAACTCGGATTATTGATTGTATTGAAATCGACGATGGGAAACGTTATTGCCTTGGAGTAGCAGGAGCAGGTATTGACGCTTTTTTAGCTGAGAAAGTTATTGGTAAAAGCACTCGAATGAGTTATAATATTGGCCTTCTTAAAGCCTTTTTCAGTTATCGCCCTCGACAAATGAAAATTGACGTAGATGATGGTAGAATTATTCGTGATTTGAAATGTCTTAGTGTTATGATTGGTAATGGTCAGAGGGTTGGTAATAAAAAAATGGTTTCACCAAATGCTGTTATTGATGACGGTCTTCTTGATATCAATATAATTGGTAACACAGGAATTTTTGAATCAATTGTTACTTCCAGAAAACTTGGTGATGGTTCCTATATCACTCATCCGAAAGTTGAAGTCATCAGAGGTAAACAAGTTGTTCTTAGTTCTGAATCTAAGAAAAAAATTCCAGCTCATGCTATGGGAGAACTTTTAGGTCCTCTACCTCACAAATTTGTTTGTTTGCATAAAAAACTTAAAGTTTTGAGAATGTCAGATGCAGTCTTGAAACGTGAAGGTTGGCATAATGCGAACGCTTTCTCAGAGAATATTAAAATGGGTTAATCCCCTATTTTCTTTTTCTGATATCATTTCCTATCAGAAAGGTACTTGTTGTACCTTCTGATACATAATTATTTTTTCCGCAAAGAGTTCCATAAAGATAAGCCCCACCAATACTAGTATATTTGAATCGCTTTTTTATTTCCTCGATTTCAGCTAATGCATGATCAAAATAGAAAGTGCTCCTTCCTGCACATGTGAAAATCACTCCTACACGAGGATCTTGTATTGGTTCTGATGTAAAAGCTGTTTTTATTGATTCCAATGAAGCTTTCTTTGATTCATCCATATTTGCTTCTGTGAAATAAATCCTTGTTCCTGGTGGGACTAATTGTGATACTGTTAATTCTTTGTCATCTTTCCCTCGAGACATCGGAAATAAAATTTGTAATTCATCTGTTCGTTCATCTGTTACCCCCAGAGGATTTATTGCACAAATCTCATCTCTGAGATCAGATATTTCCACAACAGGTAAATTAAGATTACCAAAATATACTTCTGCAGCAGGGCGATTATCGAGTGTGATCAATCTATTACGATCTACCTTTGTTAAGATATGTTCATTTTTTATGTGGTAACCGTGTTTTTGAGCCATTGAAAATTCGAGATCTGACCTTCCTAAGATAAGCAAAGTATGATTTTCTAGTAATTCATCTTTATATATTACATACCCCGAATCATAATTATAATCATCACCAATGGTTCCACCAATTAATGGTAAATCACCCATAAATTTTCGTAGATTAAGTATAACCTCATTTGCCTTAGGTTCATTTTCAATGTTTGTTCCAGGAAGAAACAACATACCAAAATCAGCATCTATTTTTTGGGGGTTCACGGGAACAGTCATTTTGCTTTCTTTTAAAAGAAGTTTAGTTCGTAAATCTGTCAAGGCTCGTTCATAGAATTTCTTATAAACATCCTCATTACCCATAGCAAGATTTTCATTCGATTCAACAGCTATTCCAAATCGCATATAATCTGTTGATAATGAAATAGCTATTACACTTTCACGCCAATAACCTGAAGCTATTTCCCCATTGGTTGAACACCCAGCGATTATTTCTGGATTGATTATTTGAGTAATACCTTCTATTAGATCTGGATAAGCATACCTTTCTGAGAAAAACACCAAGCAAATTGCAGGATTATTATCCATTGTTTGACTTACTACTCCTTCTGCAGCTAATTTCCCTGCACGATAAGGAACATTGGTCTTTGCAGAAAATAATCCACATCTAATATTATCAACCATTTAGTTGCGGGACCTCCATATTTCAAATGAAAGTAGTAATATTTACTCTTTCTACTACATAAAGACTTTTTTCCTTTTACTGTAGCAAAGATTAATTATGATTAAAGTTTTCTCATAGATAATATGAAAATCATCCCCGTTTTAGATCTACTTAATGGCCAAGTTGTTCATGGCTTTGGTGGTAAAAGAAAAGAATACAAGCCATTAACAAATTCAGTTCTTGTCAATAGTTCAGAACCACTTGATGTTGCTAAAGCATATAGAGAAAAATTAGATTTAAATTGGATTTATATTGCTGATCTCAATTTAATACAAAATATCGATGTAGGAGTAAACAAACTAAAAATAGCTCAGATTGTAGCAGAACAAACAATTGATATCATGATGGATGCAGGTTGTAAAACAATTGATAATGTAACTGATATTTTGAATCAACAGATAGAACAAGTTATAATTGGCACTGAAACATTAGCTTCATTAGATAATCTAACTAAAATGGTAAATGTCTATGGTGGGGAGAAGATTATTTTAAGTATTGATTTATTTAATGGTGAACTATTAGCTAATAATCTACCTATACAAAAATATTCAGTTTATGATATTGTAGAATTTGCTGAAAATCTTTCTCTAAAAGGATTAATAGTTCTTGAGCTCCAAAAGGTTGGTAGCCAGACTGGTCCTATTAGTCCTACACTAATGAAAATAAAAGATCAAGTAAGCAATTTGAATATTTTTGCTGGAGGGGGAGTAAGAAATATTACGGATCTTATTGAACTTAAAGAAAATCAATTTGCTGGAGCATTAATTGCTACAGCTTTTCATAAAGGAAATATAACAAAAGAAGATTTGCTCAAGGTTTTATGAATAGATCAATATTTATCCGCAGGGTAATTTATTTCCTCACCAGGTAATTTTAGTACTATTTGCTTTTTGTTAGTAATGAAACCTATTTTATGAACTTTCTTTCCATATTTTAAGCAGATTTCTTCTATCTTTGAATGCTCTGTTTCGGGTGCAATGATACAGAAACCTATACCCATGTTTAATGCTATATACATTTCTTCGTTGGAAATATTCCCCATTTTTTGTATCAATTTAAATATTGGAGGAGGTTCGGGCATAGAATCCAAAATTACCCCAATTTCTTCTTTACTTTGACGTAAAAGTCTAGCAAGTTTAAGAAATGCCCCACCGGTAATATTTGCCAATCCATGTATTTTTGCTTCTTTAATTATTTCAAGAATTTCTTGTACATAAATGGCTGTGGGTTTGATCAGTTCTTCAGCGAGATTGATTCCTTCAATGGTATCATGAATTGAATGGTTTTTAAGAAGTACTTTTCTAACTAAAGAAAAGCCATTTGAATGCAAACCACTGCTTTCAATACCATAAATAATATCTCCTGGTTTTATTTTATCACCAAGAATCATTTGATCTTTGCCAACAAAACCAATTGCAGTTCCAGCGAGATCAAATCCTTTACCATCGTGACCACGAATAATATCAGGTAAAGTCGCTGTTTCTCCACCAATAATTGCCATCCTTGACTGAATAGCTCCTTCAACCAATCCTTCAGCTATTTCATAAGCCATTTTTTTATGAGGTTCTTGAATAGCAAAATAATCAACAAAAACAAGCGGTTCTGCACCAACGCAAATTAAATCATTAACATTCATTGCAATACAGTCAATACCAACGGTGTCATATTTTTCAAGCATTTCAGCGATAAGTACTTTTGAGCCCACCCCATCTACAGTTACAACGAGATATTTGTCAGGCATTCCAATATCAACAATACCCCCATAATGAGCTTTCGCAGGTAGAAATTTAGCATTTGGATTTAAATTAAATGTTTTAGGAAGCAATTTCCATATCTCTTCAATTGCTTCTCCTTCTTCGAATATATCTACTCCAGAATCTTTGTAGGTTACAGTCTTATCTTTCTTCATGTTTGACACCTGAATGCAGATGTAACTAATTATTTGAATTTGAAGGAATCTCTAACTTAAGTATTTCGAAGCATTTCATATAGTCTGAAAACAATCATTTCTCCAAATCTGATAGAAACTGGTCTATTGCTTTTAATAATGCTTCTTTATCTGGACCCACTGTAACAATATGTTGTGATTCGGGTAATAACTCAACTTCAATTTTTTTTGCTTTGATTAATTTCAATATAGTTTTATAGCTAGTAGCTACAACTCGATCATCTTTCATACCTTGAATGATCAAGGTTGGAGTGGTTATTTTAGGGATTATTTTTCGTTTGGTATACTTTGAAAGTCTAAGTCCTTCATAGATAGTTACAGTAGGGTATTTTAAATAACTAATCAAATGGTGCTTCTTGAAATATTCTTCAGTCCCTGATTCCTTATTAAAATATGGTTTGAAAAGCTTCAAAATTGGAAAGAGAAATGCTAGAAATGATATAATACGGGGACGAACTTTAAGAAAAGTAGAGACTAGAATTAATCCCTTCAAACAATCAGAATATTCGACTGCTAAACGACTTGCAAGTAGAGCTCCCAAAGAGAAACCAAGGACATAATCACACTTTTCAATACTCTCATAAGCTGTTTTGACTCCTTCCCACCAATCCTTTCTTTTTTTTGTCCGAAGATCTTCAGGGCTGGTGCCATGTCCTGGTAATAACATAGAATGAACATCAAAACCTTTTGAAAGAAGAAATTCACCTATTGGTCTAAGTTCTGTTGGAGAAGCACTTAAACCATGTATAAGTAAAATACTGGGTCCTTTCCCTTTTAGATGATAAGGCTCAGCTCCCGGAATAATAGGGTATTTCTTCTCTGACATAAATAATCACGTTACGAAATAGAAAACCTACTTTATATAATATTCTAAAAAAAAAGAGAGGTAATAAGGATCAATATTCTTCTTTTTGTTTCTCTACTACGTAATCTTGTCCTAGATTTTTAAATGATTGATTTGTTATTGAAACCTTATTTGTTCTTCCCCATCGTTCGCGTTTGAGGACATTCTTTTCTTCTAATTTGGCTAAGATTTGTGAGACTTTTGATTTAGAATAACCAGTCTTTTCACAAATTCTTCTTTGTGTTGAAATGCCATTATCTGAATTAATAGCCTTAATCACTTCTTGCTCAGTTTTTGTTAAGAGTGAAGAAACTAATTCTGTTTCAGCAGGCTTTTTACGATAAGTGTAAAATAACAAAACTCCACCCAATCCTATTGCTATTCCAGCAAATAGTATTAAAAAATAATAGAGTATTTGGAGATTAGGTTTATCAGTTGAATCTTGAGGATCTAAAAGATACCTCACTAGAAAGATATCATCATCGTTCATATCTCTCTCTGTTAAATACCAATTAATCTTCACTACTTCATCTTCTGTGTAGATTTTATTTGCATGTGGATATACTGGATCAGGTGGTCCCTCCTCTATTAAGAGAGCGTATACTGGTAAAGAAACTTCAAGATTAAATCTATAAGAATATCTTGGATGAATAACTTCATAATCAAGAGCATAATATTCGGAAGGAGAACCTACTTTGTAAATAATATTTTCAATTTCATAAGATGTGGAAAAAACACAAAAATCATTTGGAAGTAATGGATAACGCAAAGTAATATTTATTATATTACCTAAAACAGGGTCGATTATCCAACTAAACACTAATGAACCCATAGGATCAAAAGAATAGACTGAAGTAATTGTCTTATTAACTTCCAAGACAAAAAAGCTGATTGGTTCGCTATCATTATTAGCTATAACATAAGTAGAAGTTACTTTAATTGAATTATCTAAACTAATTTTGACGATCATATTATGTGTTAATAATGTTTCATTTTCTACCATTTTAGGTGAAAAAAAAGTGGGAAAATTATAGGAATCATTTTGGGGTGTTGTTATAGGTGTTTCTAATGGATTACTTGTGCTATTAACAACTGTCACTGAAATTGTTGAAACAAATATGATGGCTATGAGGAGATTGACTGATTTCATACTCTTTACACACACGCTCTAGTAATTAAAAGATACTTTTATTATTTAACGTTTTTTAAAAATAATTTGTGATGTGATTTTGGATTGGTACCAAAACCACATCAGGAGAAAGCTTATTTGCGTTTTCGAATGATCATTACTATTCCAGTGGTGAGCAATAATCCACCAATTATTGGTAGAGTGTATAATGCTACACTGAAAGATTCGGGATAAATACCTACAGAAGGATCATGTACAAGTGATAGGTCATCTCCATAATTTGGATAGGTAAGATACATGGTAGTCATACCAGGAACACCTGGACCCATCCCTTCGCTTCCATCAAAAAAGAAAGCAGAACCAACTTCAATAGTATCGACTTTTACAGCACCATCATAAATATCAGCAATATTCGCCCATTCATAATAAGCTACTTTTTCGCTGCCATATTCTTCGCTTTCAAAAAACATAGTTCTAGTAGCATTTCCATTTTCAGATACAGTACTGTTTCGAATACGTACACGATTTCTTTGTTGTGATTCTAGAATAAATGTTTGAAGAGCAAGACCTGTTGCTGTTGGACCAAATTTCCAATCATTAATTATAATATCAAATTTCACTTCAGTTAAAGCTTCAACAATTTGGTCGGTGCCAGGAATGATTTTATCTTCACTATACATGTTAATAACAAATTGGATTTCAGCTCCATTAGCTAATCCTGATAATGTTAATGTTACTGTGACATAATTTTCTCCTTCATCTATTTCTGTTACCCAATCACTTGTTAGTAAATTATAGGAGATACCAGTAAGTTCCATTTTGTCATCAAGAATATTATCATCACCAGAGAATTCTTGTATTTTAGTAAATTGGACATTATACATTTCATCAGCAATTGATTGATTACCATTCCACCAAATGAAATGTGGTTTACTTTCAACAATCTTTAAGGTCATATAGTTGGTTTGTATAATTATTCCACCTTGCCCTTCTTCACATGTTATACCATCAGGTTTTGCAGAAGCAAAACTAATTATAACGGGAATTAAGAACAATAAGATGAATGATAAACTTAACATTGATTTTTTATTTCCAATCATGATGTTTAACCTCTTAGTTTAATTACAAATAAAACCAATCTTGATATTTTACATAGGTTGTCTTATTTTAACTCTATATACATATTAGAATAAGTATACTATAAATAATCTTAGACAATGGTTTAGGAAAGGTTTAATGATGGTTTAAGTATAGTTTTTAAAATACTATGTTCTAATGTGAAAAATTATTCTTCATCGTTTTTCTGGGGGGGGTAATTTTCTAATTCAAGTTTAAGGAATGATGAATTAGTTATTGATACTCTATTTGTTCTTCCCCATCGTTCACGCTTGAGAACATTTTTCTCTTCTAATTTCAATAATATTTGTGAAACTTTAGATTTTGAATAACCAGTTCTTTCACAAATCCTTCTTTGAATCGCTACTCCTCCTTCATCAGTAATAGCTCTAAGTACTACTTGTTCAGCTTCTGAAAGTAATGAACTTACAAGATCTGATTTATCTGGTTGATATTTCTTTTTAACAATAAATACAAAAACAGCTATGCTCAAACCTACACCAACTGCAAAACCTACTATGGTAAATAACCAGCTTAATTTGTATGAAGGTTCGATAATCGTAGAGACAGAATTCTCAACTAATTTCTTATACCGAATAATATATGAATATTCCAAATTTAGCACAGGATTTTCTAATTCCCAAACTATTTTCACAATTTTCTCATCAGTAAAGACTCTATCAGGAGATGGAATGGTAGGTCTGGGGGATTCTGTGTCAATTAATCCATAATTGAGTGGTAGAGAAATTTCAAGTATGAATTGCTCTGTAATCATAGTATGAAGTACAAAATATTCTAAACTGAAATACTCGAGAGGTTCCAGATTAAAATAGATAATATCATATAACTCATAAGAGACTGAAAAAACATATTTTAAACCTTCTAAAAGTGGGTATCTCATGGTAATATTGAGTATACTTGAATCTGATTTTACCGACCAAGAAAATTCCAATGGACCGATTGGATCATAAACAAAAACAGAACTGATGGTTTTATTTATAGTAAATAAATAGTGAAAAATCGGTTCAGAGTTATTGTTTTCAATGATAAGAGTGGAAATAATTTTCACAGTAGAATTATCTGATCTTATTTTTACTTCCATTTTATGATTGCAAATTTTCTCTTCACTTACTGCAGAAATTATAGAATCATTCATGGTTGTTTCTGTGTTTGAAAATGTTTGATCATTGAGAGTTGGTTGAGAGCAAACTATTGGTATATTCACTAGGAAAAAGGTTGTTAAAAGGATGCCAATAATTTGCTTATTTTTCATCTCTTTTTCCCCAGGGAGTTAACTTATCATCTACTCATTTCGTAATTTTTCTATTATTATTAAATTTACCTTGCTAAAAAGGTAATGCAGTTAATCATTACTTTTTATAATCTATTTTTATTTTTTCTTCTTTGAAAGATTATTAGCAAAATATTGACTCCTAATATTGAGCTTAGTATATAGTAGTAACTGGTTCCAACCATTTGGCTAGGAAATGTTGGTGAAACTCTATAAACACCAAGAATAACATTATGTGTTATTACTGGTAAATCAAGTTCTTCAGGATAGGAAAACCAGAGATGAATCATTTCATTTTCTCCGGGTATACTAGGAACTTCATTAAAGAAAGATGAACCTATTTCTACTGGAAATTGGCTTGTTGTTTCATTTGAATACCCAGCATATTCTACCCAATTATAATAAGCTTTTTCACTTTCATACCCAGTATACGAATTAAAGCTTAATGAATCAATATTATGATAACGTGTAGTTTGATTTGCAATGAAAACATAATCATTATTTGCACGTTCATACACTTCTGATTTTATTGCTAATCCCTGAGCTCCGGGGGTATAAACCCAGTTTTTCACAATAATTTCTATTTGACTTTCTACTAAAGGTGCAACAAGTTCATTCGAATAATTTAGAACATTATTAACTGAAAAGACTTGGATTATAAATTGGATAATCACATTATTAGCTAGACCTGATAAAGTAAGATTAACTGAAACAAATTCTTCATGTTCAACTATAATTGTTTCCCATTCACTTGTCAAAAGATTATAGCTTATGCCACCTAAATCTACTCTATCGGACAGATATTGATTTATTCCAAAGTATTCTTGGATTTTGGTAAAACGGATACAATATTCTTCTATAGCTGATGTTAAATTCTCATACCACCAAGCAAAGTTTGGTTTATAGTCAAGTATTTTTAATGTAAGAAATTGGGTTGTTACAGTTATTTCATCCAATTCAGATTTAACACCTATATATGGACTTCCTAAAGGTGTAATATTATGTATAGATAACATAAAAATTGAAATTAGTAGTAATAAAGGTATGAGGGTAGATAATCGTTTAACTTGCATGTTTTATATTCAAACCTTATTTCGTTTCTACAATTGTATAGGATGCTAAATAATATAAACAATCTCTCTTAACAGTTTTAAAACTGTTTTTCAATTATAGTCTGATTTTTATTTGTGGTACTTTTTATAAAAAAAAAGTAAATGGCCTACTTTCGAATTAGATAAAGAAAGTTATCTTTTATTTCAATTTTATAAACGTGAGTATTTTTTGCTTTTTTGAACCAACCAGCTAATGTACCTGGTGGACTGAGCAAATTACCTGTCTCAAGACTAAACACTGAACCATGTAAGGGACATTTAATAGTTTTATCTTCAGCTTGAAGTAGACCTTTGGCAAGATTGCCTTTAAGATGTGTACATTTTCGATCAATCGCATAGAATTTATTATCAATATTAAAAACAGCTATATCTAAATCTTCGATATTAAAAGTTTTAACACCTTTATTTGCTATTTCGTTTATTCCACATAATTTTATTTTGGTCATTCAAATCGTCTCATATGTGTAATAGTAATTGAATATACAATTATTTTATAAAATAAAAGATTTGCTTATCACAGTTCTAGATTAAATACAGAATAAACAATGAAATATTAACAAAAATAAGTAAAAGAATTAAATATTAGCAGAAACAATCTTCTTTCACTTAAAAAATGATTAATGGATGGTCAAAAAAAATGACTGACAAATATTTGGATATGCCTATTGATTATGGCGAGGATGAAATAAATTATTACATACCAAAAGGTGCTAATGCACATTATCTTGAGATTAAAGGAGATTTTCCAGAAATCAAAAATATCGAGAAAAAGCTAGTGGAAGTTTTAGAAAAACCAATTGATAGTCCCCCCTTAAAAGAATTAATAAAAAATAGTTATTCAAAAGGGAAGACTGTAATAATTCTAACTGATGATAATACAAGACCAAATATACATACACGAATTCTTCTACCTATTCTCTTCCCGAAAATTATTGAATATGGTGTGGCTCCCGAGGATCTTAAGATACTTATTGCTAGTGGAACTCATCGTCCACCAACAGATGAAGAAATTGAGAAAAAGATTTTGGGAACAGAGATTTGGAATAAATATAAGGACCATGTAGTAAGTCATAATTGTGATGAAGGGGTCGAGCAAATTGGAACCTCAAGCAGAGGAACACCTATCTTCCTAAATAAATTAGCTTTAGAATCATGTCTGATCATTCCTATGACAGATTCTGAGTATCATTATTTTGCTGGTGTAGCTGGAACAGTAAAACAATTCTTCCCTGGTATTTCAGGAAGAAAAACGATTAGTAGAAACCATCCAAAAGCATTCAACCCAGAATCAGGTTTTAGAGCTGAATGTCGTTTAGGAAATACACAAGGAAATCCTGTTATTCAAGATATGAAAGAAATGGTTCAAGAGGTAATGAAAACTAAGGCTGTTTTTTGTATTGATGCTATTCTCCATCAAAAGAAAATCGTCAAATTAAATGCTGGAAATATCATTTCATTACATGATTTAGCACTTGAATTATTAAAACTTCTTAGAATAGTAAATGTCGATAAAGGTGCTGACCTAGTAATTGTTACTACAGGTGAGCTTGGATTGAACCTTTATCAAGCAGGGAAAGGTGTCCATGCTGCATGGAATGCTGTTAAAAAAGGTGGTAAAATCCTTCTATTAGCGCGTTCAGAAGATGGTGTTGGCAACCAAGCTTATCATGATACAATGCTTGCAGTGAAAGATTTAGACCTAGATGAAGCTTTGAAATGGGTTGTAGCGAACAAATGTAGCGAAGAGACATTCAAAATTGGTAATCAAAAACCAGTTGATCTAATAAGAATCTTGAAAGAGAATCAAATAGATATGATAAGTGAAATGGATCCCAAAGAACTCAAAGAAACTTTTAGAATAAATCCAATTGAAATTAAAGAATCAGTTCAAGAAACAATCAAAAATTACGTTGCTGACTTTTTGAAAGAAAATCCCAAAGGATTAATTTATGTCATGGCTGATGCAGGTATTTATGTTATTCCAAAAACATAAAACCTCATTTTCCATACTCTTTTTCTTTTTGCTAATTTATTATTTGATAAAAAACATTTAAAACCCTTTACTGCTTGGGAAACATAATCAGTACTATTATCTTAGGCGGTTACTAGTTCATGCCCAAATTCAATGCTGAAGTTATTATTGAGGGTAAAAAGAACGCTCGCGATCCAGAGGGTGAGACTATAATGCGTGATCTAATGATGAAACACGGTTATAAAATGGTCTCTTCTGTTCGTAGCGGGAAAATTTTGAAGGTTATTGTTGAAGCCCGAGATGCTTCTGAAGCAGAAGCTATCTGCTGGAAGATGGTCAATGAGCTCCGAATCTATAATCCTGTAGCTCATTCCTGTTCAATTAAAATTATCGATTAATGATTCGAAATTGAGGTCGTACACCATGACAATGAAAGTAATTGTAATCCAATTCTCAGGATCCACTTGTGATCGAGACCTTGTTTATGCAATGCGTGAAGTTATGGGGTGGCAAGTTGACCTTGTTTGGTATAAAGAGGCTACCAATGTCCTTGATGATTATGATGCTATTTTCCTTCCGGGAGGGTTCTCTTATGGTGATCATTTACGAGCAGGAATAATTGCTGCTAACACTGCTGTTATGGATAATGTTAAGAAACTTGCTAATGATGGCACCCCGGTTTTTGGCGTTTGTAATGGTTTTCAAATTCTTGTGGAATCTGGATTGCTACCTGGTGCATTAATTGGCAACGATACGTTGCGTTTCAGTTGTAAATGGGTTAATCTACGTGTGGAAACAAATCGCAGTGCAGCAACCTCTCTAGGAATAAAAGGTGATCTCTGGCGAGTTCCAATTGCTCATGGAGAAGGTAGATATTTCAACGATGAACTGGGACTCAAAGAACTCAATGATAATGACCAAATTGTCTGGCGATACGCTGATGAAAACAGCCAGATAACAAAAGAAGCTAATCCAAATGGTTCGATAGAGAATATCGCGGGAATTTGTAATTTGGAAGGAAATGTTGTAGGATTAATGCCCCATCCAGAGCGTGCATCTGAGAGTGCTTTAAGTCCTTGGGGAACAGACGATGGTAGGTTATACTTTAAGTCAATTGAGAACTTCTTTAGGAGGATATAGTAATGTCTCAACAAGAATATATTCTAAAAGATAAAATAAATTTGACTGAAGAAGAAAAAGAGGCTGTTTATAGTGTCCTTAAACGAGATCTAACTCTTTCTGAAGCAGCAATGTTAGAAGTAATGAATTCCGAACATTGTAGTTACAAAAGTTCTCGTCCTGTTTTACCAAAATTACCTACTGAAGGTCCAAGAGTAATTTGTGGTCCTGGTGAAGATGCGGGTGTCGTTGATATTGGAGATGGTTTGGCATTAGTATTTAAGCTAGAATCTCATAACCACCCAAGTGCACTTGACCCTTACAACGGTTCAGCAACTGGTATTGGTGGAATAATTCGAGATATTCTATGTATGGGTGCGCGACCAATAGGTTTGCTTGATAGTTTCCGGTTAGGTAAATTATCCGATCCTCACACAAAATGGTTATTAAAATGGGTTACAAAAGGAGTGGGCAGTTATGGAAATTGTGTTGGAATAGCCAACGCTGGAGGGGATATTGAATTTGACCCTTCGTTCCAAATAAATTGTCTCATTAACGTTGGTTGTTTTGGAGTTATGCGCAAAGAAGAACTTGCGCATAGCAGAGCGAATACTCCTGGAGATAAGTTAATTTTACTTGGTGGGTCAACTGGTAGAGATGGTATTGGAGGTGCTTCTTTTGCTTCGAAAAACATCACTGAAGAATCTGAAAGTGATCGAGGAGCAGTTCAAATAGGTGATCCTTATATGAAAAAATTGATCATCGAAGCAACTTTAGAAGCCATCAAAAAAGGTTTAGTTGAAGGGCTGAAAGATTTAGGTGCAGCAGGTGTAACATGCTCTATCTCTGAAACAGCTGACATGGGTGGTACCGGAACAGAAATCAACCTCGAAAATATTCGACTTCGTGAGAGTGATATGGCTCCATGGGAAATTCTAATCAGTGAATCTCAAGAGAGAATGTTCTTTGTTGTAAAACCTGAAAATATTGAGAAAATAGGTGCTGTTTTTAGCAAATATGAACTCCCTTATGAAATCCTTGGTGAAGTTACTGAAAGCGGTAAATGTGTAGTTAAATATAAAGGGCAAACTATAGTTGATTTGCCAGCACATTTGCTTACTAAACCGCCTGCAGCAGATAGAAAAGCTAGTTATCCAAAATATCTAAGTGCTCTTAATGGAAAATGGTTGCCTAAAGAACCTAAAATAAACGAATTTAATGACATCTGTCGAAAGATCATGAGTAGTGACAATATGATCAGTCGCAGCTGGGTTTATAGACAATATGACACCGAAATAGGTCTTCATTCAGTGGTTAAATCGGGCCAAGGTGATGCAGGGGTATTTAGACTTTCTGAATTTAATAGTAAAAGAGGAGTAGCAGTTACCTTTGATGGGAATTCCCAGCAATGTTATTTAGATCCTTACAATGGCGGTGCGGGAATTTTGATGGAATCCTGTAGTAATATAGCTGCAGTAGGAGCTGAACCTATTGCTTTCACTGATTGCTTAAATTTTGGGAATCCCGAACATCCACAAGTTTTTTGGACCTTTGAAAAGGTTGTCGAAGGTTTAGGAGATGCAGCTCGAGCTTTAGATGTTCCTTGTGTAGGCGGAAATGTTAGTTTCTATAATCATGATGAAGTAAATGATATCGCTGTAAAACCTTCACCAGTTATTTTCGCAGCAGGTTTACTTGAGGATGTTTCTAAAGCAGTAAATGCCAAATTTAAAGAGGCTGATGAATTTATCATACTTATTGGTGAAACTAAAACCGAGATTGGAGGATCAGAATACTCCACTGTTATTCATCAAAAAGATGATGGTATAGTCCCAAAAGTTGATTTTGCACGGGTTAAAACCCTCCTCACAAAAGTAGTCTATGTTATTAAAAGTGGTTTAGTGACTGCTAGTCACGATATATCCAAAGGAGGGCTTTTTGCTGCTCTTACAGAAATGGCTATTTTAGGCGATTTGGGTTATCAAATAAATACAAATCGGATTGTTGCTGATACAGAACGATTAGATATCTTGCTTTTCTCAGAAAGCCTTGGACGATTTATCTTTACTGCAAAAGAAGAAAATATTGAAGAAATAATTTCCATTTTTGCTGAAGATGAAATTTCCGCTTCCTTTATTGGAAGGGTAACTCAAGAAAAGAAACTTGTAATAGAAAATAATGATAATCAATCGATTGTTAACTTATCATTAGATGAAGTCAAACACGTCTGGAAGAATCGAATGGAAGAAGAGATGGAAGGTAAGAAATAATCTTACATTTACATTCTTCCTTCTTTATTATTCGAATCTAAAGACTTTAAAATCAAAGGCATAAATAACTCGCATGAGGATGCTTAATTGTCAATAAAAGATCATTGTGGTATTATCGGTATACGAACAACAAAAAGAATTCATGATTTAGGTTTTCTCCTTTACCAAGGACTTTTAACATTACAGCATCGAGGACAATCCAGTGCAGGAATAACAGTCGTTAATAAACAAAATATGAAAACAATTTCAGATCTGGGATACGTTCAAGATATTTTTGATAAAAATACTTTAGCAGCATTAAAAGGAAAAGTTGGTATAGGACATGTTCGTTATCCTACCGCAGGATCTGATCTAACAATAGGTGTTCAACCTTTTGTTTTTCAAACTAAAACTTACAAACTAGCTATTGCTTTTAACGGAACAGTTTCTAATTATGAAGAAGTTAGAAATTACCTAATGACTCAAGGATTTAGATTCAGTCATGATACTGACACGGAAGTGATTGGTAAATTACTTGATTTAGCTTTAGAAGAAAATAATAATGATATGCTCAAAGCTTGTGATGTTCTCATTAAGAAGCTTAATGGGGCATATTCAATTCTAATTACAACAGATAAGGGAGATTTGGTCGCTTTTCGCGATCCATTAGGATTTAAACCCCTTTGCTATGGTAAATCAAAAGAGGGAGATATAGTTATTGCCTCTGAATCTATTGGTTTAACAATTGTTGGAGCTAAATTTGAAGCTGACGTTAAGCCAGGTGAAGTATTAATTGTTACAGAAAAAACTATGAAGAAAAAACAATTAATTAAGAATGATACTTGTGCTCATTGTATGTTTGAATGGGTCTATTTTGCTAGACCCGATGCTGTTATGGATGGTATTTCAGCTTATGAAGCACGAGAACGCATCGGTAGAGCTTTAGGAACTTTGTTCAAGGAACAAGGATTTGAAGCTGATATTGTTGTACCAATACCTGACTCTGGTCGTATTGCTGCAATTGGTTTCTCTAAAGAAACAGGTATTGAATACTCGGAAGCACTCATAAGAAATAGATACGTTGGGCGAACTTTTATTATGCCTAGACAAACTGCTCGTGAAGAAGCTGTGAAAATGAAATTAAATGTTTTATCAAATTTAGTTAAAAATAAACGAGTGGTATTAGTAGATGATTCCATTGTTAGAGGAACAACCTCAAGAGGAATTATTAAAATGATTAGAGATGCAGGAGCTTCTAAGGTTTATTTTGCGATAAGTTGTCCAAAATTAATTAATCCCTGCTTTATGGGGACAGATTTCCCCACTGAAAGGGAATTGATTGCTTGCGGTAGAACCGATGAGCAAATCGCTGAGATAATTGGTGTTGATGCGGTAATATATAATACAGTTCCTTTGCTAGTTGATTCTATCGGATTTGATAAATGGCCTATTAATAACAATCTTTGTCTAGCATGCCTTACAGGTGATTACCCAATCAAAGAACCACCTTCACAAGGATTGTGTGAACGAATATCTTAGATTGATTGGAATTCCTTCAAAGGAAAAATCTTATTTGAGACATTAACTATTGAACAATTGGCGAGTAAAATGAAAAATATCAGAATTTTGTTAGTTGGTCAAGGAGCTAGAGAACATGCTATTGCTAAAGCATTAAAAAAAGATAGCCATGTTGAGCTCCATTCATTTATGAAAGCTAAAAATCCCGGCATAGCTAAGCTTTCAACTAGCATCAAACTTGCTAAATTAGATGATTATGACACCTTGGCTTCTTTTATCTATGAAGTAAAACCTCATATTGCAGTTATTGGTCCAGAGGATCCCCTCGCTCATGGTATTGTTGATTTTCTCTTAGAGAAAGGTGTACCATCTATTGGCCCTAAGCAAATTGTTGCTAGAATAGAATCATCTAAGAGCTTCACTCGTGAATTAATGGAAGAATACAATATTCCTGGTCTGCCCGGTTTTAAGATATTTACTCCAAAAGCAAGTGAACAAGAAATAATTGACTATATCACACAATTAGGTAAGGTAGCGGTAAAACGAGATGGGCTTGCTGGTGGCAAAGGAGTAAAACTTATGGGCGAACATCTTCAAACTATCGATGAAGTTCTCTCTTTTTGTAAAGAGATTTTTGCTAAAGGTGAATCAGTAATTTTAGAGGAATTATTGGAAGGTGAAGAATTCTCATTACAATGTTTTGTTTCGGGAGAAGAAATTTCCCCAATGCCTATTGCACAAGATCATAAAAGAGCTTATGAAGGTGATAAAGGTCCTAATACTGGAGGTATGGGTTCATATAGTGCAGAAGATCATCTTTTGCCATTTATCTCTCAAAGTGTCGTTGATGAAGCGCTTGAGATTATTCGTAAAACAGTAATAGCGATGAGACAAGAAACGGGTGAGGATTATTGTGGCATCCTTTATGGAGGATTTATGCTTACACCACATGGTTTGAAATTAATAGAATATAATGCACGCTTTGGTGATCCCGAAGCAATGAATGTTCTCCCCATACTTGAAACACCTCTTGTAAGTATCTTCAAGGCTATGATCAATAATCAATTAGGTAGCTTGACAATTAAATTCAATAGAAAAGCTACTGTTTGTAAGTACCTTGTTCCAGAGGGTTATCCTGAATCTCCTCTAAAAGATGAACCAATTAAAGTTAATGAAAAGAAAATTACAAAAGAAGATTGTGAATTCTATTATTCATCAGTCAATGAGATAAAACCTGGAGAAATTATTACTACCTCATCTAGAGCAATAGCAATTGTAGGAAAAGCTGATACTATTGCTGAAGCAGAATTAATTGCTGAAAAAGCAACCAGTCAAGTTAAAGGTTCATTATTCCATCGAAAGGATATTGGTACACAGGAATTAATTCAAAAACGAATAGACCATTTGAAAGAGTTGAATGTTTTATGATAGCTTTTTTTGACCTAGAAGGCCCTCTTTGTCCAATTGATCATGCTGCAGAGATAGTCGCTGAGATAGGT
The DNA here is from genome assembly GCA_035528035.1 of Bathyarchaeia archaeon. GTDB lineage: Archaea > Asgardarchaeota > Heimdallarchaeia > JABLTI01 > JABLTI01 > JABLTI01. The sequence continues at coordinate 26,088 of DATKZI010000053.1, read as the reverse complement.
AAGAAACTCGGAAAAGAGGATGATTTTTACCAACTTTTTGAAATGGTTAGTCTCTATGATGATGAACTATTTCTTATTGATAAGAAAGAGGATTATTGGCCCGGAGACACTTTAAAGCTTATAGCACCAATTATTATTGCTTTTGCTGATGAAGAAATGCTCTATGATTTATCAAGAAAAGCTGAACTTACTGTTGGTGCTGTAGAACTCTTTGATTTTCTCCATCAAAATGAAATTCCCACCTATATTATCTCAACAAGTTATACTCATCACGCTTATACAATTGCCGCTAAATTAAACCATCCTGAAAGTAAAGTAAGATGCACCACACTGGATTTTATGTTAAGACCCAGTTCGACTGATACTCTTAACCAATTATTTGATGATATTTTCCCCAGATATTTGAAAGATGGGTTATCAGAAGTTAAGAAGGATTTAGACAAGTTCTTTTTCGATACCATACCAAATTCTGAATTCGGTCCTATTTTCAAATCAACTATTGTCTGTGGTGGAGGCCGAAAGAAAGCTAATGTTATTGAATTGTTAGAAAAACACAATATAGATGCCTCAGAAGCAATTGCTGTTGGTGATAGTATAACTGACATTCAAATGTTAGAATTTATACGAAAGAATGGAGGAACAGCTATTTCGTTCAATGGGAATAATTATTCACTTAATTCTTCAACAATTGCTTATTCAGGTCGATCAATTTTCCCACTAAAGAAATTATTCAAAGTTTTTCCTAAAACAACTGATTTTATAAAACATTTATCAGCTAAGGAAAGAAATCAAATGGCTACCAATGAAGAATTTCTCGATATTATAGATACTAATTCACCCGAAGATTTCAAGCGAATATTAGAACTTCAGAAAAAATATCGACAAATTTTACGACAAAAAGCAGCACAATTAACCTAAAAACTTCTTCTAGTTTAGAGTAAAAGCTTAAAAAGGTAGACCCCTCTGACCAGATTATTTCACAAACTAAATTATTTTGGGGTTAGCATATTGACCATTGCAAGTAAAGATGAAGAATTCATTACTCTTATTCAAGAAGATCCTACTCCTGGAAGGCAATTGCTAACTGAAAAAGAAAGGAAACGAAATATCGTCTTCTTTACTGTTGCTGCTTTCTTCACAAGTTCAGCTAACAGTATTCACTTTATCTTTTACAGCCTTTATTTTATGGATACTCCCGGTGCAAGTGAAAAATTATATGGTATTGTAGCAACCATTGGTTCAATTATTGCGATAATAGGACTTATTGCTGCTGATTATTTTAATGGTCTTTTAGGATATAAACGGGTAATGATTATTGCTTACTTGTTAATAGGTACTTCATTTTCATTCTTTATATTCAATCCAAGTCGTATTGCTTGGATTATCATAGCAATATTAATTTTGAATTTTGCTTTTTCATTAAATGAATCACCAAGTAATATTTTATTGACCGAATCTGCTGGTGAGGAAAATAAAGGGAAAGTAAGCTCTTTGACATATTTCTTTGGTCGCTTTGGTGATGTAGCTGTTTCAACCCTAGTGTTTGTTTTACTTATCATACTACAAATAGAATATGGAAATGAGCAACGATCTCACTATTACATATTCAGTGTAATAGTATTCGTCTTAGCAGCTATTGCAATTTTTATGATTATTACAGATTCTTCTAGAAAAAAGGTTAGAACTGATAGAGCAAATGTAATTCATGAAAAAGTTGCTCTCTATAGAGAGAAAAGAGAGAAAGGGAATAGATCGGAATTTATTCAAGGTTTCATTGACACTTTCAAGGATAAGTGGGTTTTACGTGTTGCAGCTTCTTTTGTTTTAGACGCTTTCCTTTGGTCAATTGCACTTGGTGTTCATTGGCCGGGTCTACAAAGTGAAGCAATATTTGGTGAATACAGAATTACTGATCAAGATATCAGTCTTTATTCTTTGATAACTAATGTAGCTGTATTGGTTTCAATGTTCATAGGACGTTTGGTTGATAAAATCGGTGCTAAAGCATTATTGTTTATTTCTGAAGTTTGTGGTTTAATTTGGTGCACACTAGTCGTTATTTTTACTTATTTCCCAGTATATGAATGGATTATGTATCTTTCCCGAGTTTTTTTAGGATTCTCAATTGCCTTATGGATACCTGCTACAATTTCACTATTCACAAATGTTTCACCTGAACGGAAAAGCAAAGTATACAATTCAATAGCAATCTTTAGGTCAATAGGTTGGTTACCTGGTGGTTTCATTGCAGGTTTTATTTTTGACGCTTTCCCAAATAATCCTCGTATGGGATTCTTGGTACCTCTTTTCATACTTATAGCTGGAATGGCACTAATACTACCTGTTTTCTATACCATGCCTAATAGACCAAGTGATATGAAAAATAATAATAATAATGTAAAAAAGAATAACATTTAGGCGTAACAAAATGCCTATAAGTTTTTGATTTGCAGTTATTATACACTAAATAAATGAGGAACAGTTTATGATTGAAGTCTATGATGTAATCTCTATTGGAGCAGTATTAATCGATATGATAGCTATTGTCGATGAATTTCCACAAAGAGATGGGGAATCATTTGTTCATGACTTCAAAATGATGCCCGGTGGTGCAGCAGCAAATGTAGCGGTAATTTGTAGTCGCTTGGGATTAAAAACGGCTTTCTCAGGAAAAATAGGTAAAGATCGATTTGGTGAAATCCTCAAAGATGACCTTCTGAATGAAGGTGTTTCTATCAAAGATACCTTGATTACATCAGAAAAAGTTGGTACAGGCTCCTGTTATATTTGTGTTGATAAGAAAGGGGAACGAATGATACTGGCTTATAGTGGAGCAGCAGATACTTTGACTTCTGAAGATTTACCTGTGGAATTCTTCTCAAAAGCAAAATGGGTTAATCTTTCAGATTTACGTAATGTCTCTTCAGTAGAAGCTTTACTAGAAAGTGATATTCCCATTAATTTCTCTATTAGTCCAGGAGCACTTATAGCTCAAAATCCCAGCCGAGCTTATCGTTTTGCTCAACAAGCCAAATTATTAGTAGCCAGTAAAAAGGAATTCTCAGAAATATTCAGATGTTTAGATGATGAGATAGATATTGTTGCTAGCAATTTTGTGAAAGAAAATAAAGAAAGAATTGTTGCTGTTACAAAAGGGAAAGACGGAGCAACGTTATTTGGTCGTGAAGGAATTGTCAATATACCAATATTTCCAGTCAATGTTGTAGATACAACAGGTGCAGGAGATGCCTTTACTGCAGGAATGCTCTATGCTATTACTCGAGAGAAATCACTAAAAGAAGCAGGAAGAATTGCAGCTGGGTGTTCAGCTCTCTGTATACAAGAAGTTGGAGCTCGAAGTGGTCCGAAATCTAAAAGAGATTTAGTGAAATTTTTGAGAAAAAACTAAGAAAGATTAATAGACAAAAATCAATATGATATAAAATAAAATTGATGTGATTCCCCGTGAATGAACCTATTGTAGTAGTTATATCAGGATCTAAATCTGATGCAGAAATTGTAGATAAAACTGTTGATGTCTTAAAGGAATTTGAGATACCTCATACAGCAATTGTTTTATCTGCTCATCGTAATGCAAAAGAATTAGATGATTATCTCTCAAAAACACCAGCAAAAGTTATTATTGCTATAGCAGGATTAGCTGCTGCACTACCTGGTGTTTGTGCAAGCAAAACAAAATGCGTTGTAATTGGTGTTCCTACTTCAGCAAAATTAGGAGGACTTGATGCATTATTATCTATTGTACAAATGCCTCCCGGAGTACCTGTAGCAACAGTTGGTATCGATAACGGAAAGAATGCTGCCTATTTAGCAGCGAGAATTCTAGCTTTGAATAATGACGAGCTAGGAACAAAACTTAGAAAAAAATTGGAGAGTTAAAGAAAAAATGGAAGAAGATAATGAGAAAAAAGAAAGTAGTATAAAAGAAATCAAAGAAGTTTTCTATGATAATCTTGATAACTGGCCAACAGAATCTCTCAAGAAAACTTTATTTCGATTACGACCTGAAGAAGGTGCAGAAGTTTATCTAAATCTTTGTGAAGGTTATAACGATTTAACTGACCAAAGTTTAGAGATTGAAAAACAATTTAGACCCAAACTAACCTTACGAACTCGTGAACTTAAAACCGAGCTTACTCGATGGGATATCGGTGGGGGATCTTTCTTTAGGATAATTGGCGATGCAGAGACTCCTGATAAAGCTACTCGATTAAGCTTACAATATTTAGTTATTTGGACTCGACAATTGTTTCCATTCCAATTTGGAATTTTCAGTATTCCTTTCTTCTTGATGACCATATTTACATGGCTCTTTTCCAGTCAATATCCAGCTGGTGAAGGTACAGGATATTGGACCTATCTGACATATCTACTCACAGGCTTAATGTTCATTTGCCTTGGCATATGGGTAGTGTTCGAAGGGCTTTACAAACGGACAATAAAAGGTCTTAAAAATTGGAAAATTGTTCCAGATAGTATGCTAGGATTTGTTTTCCCGGGAATTCTGCTCTGGACTACTGCCTTGGAATATGCTATAACTGATTTAGTTAGTGCCAATGGTTTTATAGCATTAATACCCTTTAGTGCATGGTTATCACTTCTTGTGGGGTGTGTAATCATACTAATTGGTGGAGATTTCTATATTCGAGGAGAAAAATCATATGTAGAGAGATTTTCTCACCCAATGGATTATGCTCCTTTGTTTATTTTCCTTATAAGAGATGAGAAAAACGAATGGAAAATCGATGGTGCTCAATTTGACTATTTCCACTATAAGACTTTCTTTGTGCCACTAGAGAAATTAACTTTTGATAAAGATGATGAGGTAAAAGAACATCCATCATTTTTAATCGATAGATCATGGCATGCTTTCAGGGAATATATCAAACCAAATATCATGATACGTTTATTTTCAAACTTAATATTTGATTTCTTATTATTTAGCATAACAATTGCTGCCTATTTAGTCTATTTTCTAGCTTATTTCGGATATGCTTTACCAATACTTGCTCCAATTGTTGTGCATCCTGCAACATATATTGTTCTTTTCGTTATACTTCCTATGATCCTAGTATTAATAATTTGGTCGAGAAGTAGAACTCGAGAATTCACTATTCCTATGTGGGAAGAACTCTATGGTAAAGATGAAAAGAACTTGCTAATGAATCATCATTTAAACTTTGATCGATTACGAATTCTTTGGAACTTACGAAATAGAGAACATTTAGGTGAACAACGCATTACCAATCTTTGGTCTAAGAGTACTTGGATTGAAGGTGATAGCTCAAGATTTGTTGCACGAGTTAAAATGCAATTTCCATTTGATAGATACAAAGACTGGAAAACAATAAGAGACACAGATGAGGAGCTATTATCACTTATTTCTATACAAACAAAAGAAGAAGAATTACGTGAAATTCGCAAAGAACTATTTAGAGCAAAAAGAGAGCTTAGACGTCAATTTGGTAGTAGACGGATGGAAACTGAAGACCATGATAGAGTCCATAAAGAACAAGAGGTTGAAATTAAAGAACAAAAAGATATCATTGCTGATTTAGAAGCTCTTGAAGATAAGGTAGAAGAAGTATTAAAGAAAGAACAAGAGAATACAGGAAGCACAATTGAAGAAGAAATTGAAGAACCAGAAAAAGAACCTGAGATGCCAACAATACCTGAAGTTCCAAAATTTGATGAAATCAAAGAAGAAGAAAAAGAAGAAGAGGAAACTGAAGAGGAGTATAAGATTCCTGATATCCCAATTGATGTCGAAAAAGATGAAGATTAGTTGAAAAACTTCAACTAATTTGATGATAGTATTCTATCATCATACTTTCTTTTTTTTTAAGAAAATTGAATTAGCCATTTTCTAAATCAATTTTGTATAGATCACTAAGTAACTATTTTTTCTTGTTCTCCTATTTTGAAAGCATGAAGTATTTCTATCATTGGTAAATCTAGTGGTGATGTTATTTGGTTTACTCCTTGTGGGAGATATTTTCTATATTTCACTGTTAAACTATTCATTTGGGGACTTGCAGAGATAGCTGGATCACCAGGAACACGCATACTTACATCAAAAACAACCCAATCAGGTTTGTTTGTTTGGGGATTGATAGGAACAGCTCCTTGTAAACCAAATAAACCAATCATACCCGGTGGATATGCATCTTGAGCAACTTCAAGGAAGTATGGTATTGAACCAACAACTTCACCCATTTTAGATTCCCTCATAGTAACCATAGTGTGACCAATTTCTTCATTTTTGATCTTAATTTTATCACCAATCTGTTGTTGTATATTTGCTGGAAGATTGATGAACCCACTACTATTTGTTTGCAGTCTTTGTCCAAAACCAACAAAATCCCAGTCAACAATAGGATTATCGAATGGATCATGATCAAGTTCTAACCAATGTATTCCTTCCTCTGGACGATAAAGTCTTACTCTTCCTTTATTCAATCCGGATGCCCAACCATTGCAATTAAAATAGGGACCAATAATAAATTCTTCAATACGCGCTTCTGCTAAAGTTTCAGCGTTAATTAGTCCTTTGGCTTTCATTGCCTTTGCTTGTGTGTAATAATCTTCTTCTGAAGTAATATAGAAGAACGCTCTTTCGAGATGATTATCAGCTTGCTGAACTTTTACTAGGGCTACAGGTATTTCTTTATCAATACCTATACTATCTAAATTATCTAAACTAATTTCTTTGGGAGTTCGTATCCCTGAGCGTTTTAAGAGACCATATTGATCGATGTATTCTTTTTCATTGGTAGTTCGATCCTCACTTTTAAGCATCGTTCGACTACCATAGATTGGTAATTCTAATGCTTCTTCAATTCTTTTGGCATTGAGATAAACAACTAGTGAACGATTAGGAATAATGATGCCATTTCTCTCTTGAAGTTTTTTCTGGATCTCAACATCAAGCATTTCCTTCCAATCATCAAGGATAAGAGCCTCATCAAAAAGATGACTTTGCTCCTCAAGATATTGTCTTTCTCTGCCTTTTCTAACAATAACGATATTTTTTAAACCCATCTTCTTTGAAGCAATACCAGTTTCGATAGCTGAATGGCTACCAAAAATCACTATTGTTGGTTTCCCTTTGTAATCATTAACTAATTGTTGCATTTCTTCTCTTTTTATCATAACTACTAAATCTCCTTCAATTTAGGTGAATCTTTAGATATTAAATCAATTTTTCCTTTAGTGAAAGCATTCTTTATCTCACGAGCAATTCGCTTACCCATATACATAGGTTCTCCCCATAAGGTATTCGCATAAGTATTACCATAAGGAACCCAGACTGTTGTTCCAGCTACAATTCTCCCCGAGAATTCAAAAGCATAAATTTTCGGTTCAGATGTTACTATCGTTTCGATACAGAAAGGACCAACAAGACCTGTTTGCTCAACAAAATTCCTTCCCATTTTGTGATATTCTGGAATGAGTGATTCACGAACAACAATTGGTACATTACCAACTACAGTAAAGGATGGATTATCAAAAGGTGCAAGGTATTGTGAATTAACATTTGATTCTAAACGACGATCAAATCCCAAGAGCTCGCAACGATTTTCAAGGGGAGAACTGAAATAATGAGCATAAACAGAAACGCCACTAATATATTCTTGAATAAAATCAACTTCTTTCCCTTGAGATTTTTGCTTGAAGTCTTTTTGGTCGAAAGCAATAAAGTAACCTTTTCCCCCTTCAGCTCCATGTAGTTTAACCATTACAGGTCTATCAATATCATTGATACTCTCGAAAACTTTTGGTGTGGAAATTCCAGAAGCAGCTAAAATCCCTACATTTTTATTTCTGTCTCCTTCGTACCCAAGAATTTTCACTCCTCCAAAAATAGGATGTTTTAAAGCTTTCAAATTTTTAACAGAAAGATACCTCACAAAAGAACCATGAGGGACAATAATAACATCATGATCAATAGAATTAAGAGCTTTTACTGTTTCATCTTGGACATTATAATGTTTAACTCGAATGATATTTATCTTTTCAAGAAATTCTGGATATTGAGACCAAAGTTCCCAATCTCGGTCATAGCAAACAGCATATACATCTACTCCTTCTTCAAGAGCACCAGGGATGATGTTATAAAATGCTGAATGGGAACTTGTGGTTGCTATTACTGCTTTAGGTTGCATAATCTTACACATCTAATGATGATATGAAATGACTGAAAAAAGTATCTATAAAAAATTATGGTAGAAATCAGATTTTTGTCAGAAGTTTTTCCTTTTACGTAAAAGAAAAGTAAAATAGAATTGTAAGTTAAGGTAGCTGTGTGGTTGCGAATGTAAATCCTATTGAGATTGCGAAAGCAACAAATTGTAAGATAAAACCTATAATTCCATAAATATTTTTTCCTTTTCGAAACGATATTCCTCCAAGAATCATCAAAATTAATGTTGAAGCTAAATACAAGCTAAATATAATATATAACGGAATTTTTGACGTGCCGAAAAGAGTATAGTAAACTATAGAATCAACTGTAAGTATTAGAACAACTAAACCGACAATTCCAACTATGCCAAGAATAAATGACGTTTTGATTATATTAGAGCTTGATTTAAATTTACCATTTCCTTGTTTTTTATGATTTTCCATTTCTAATCACTCTTCCTTATCTTTTAGTACCCCCGATTTATATAAAATGTATGGTACTCCCCAAGTACTTTGTCTATAAATATTTGAATCGAATGCCGTATTATACCAATTTTGTAATTATTAAATCTAGTAGCACTTAAAAATTAGGCTAATTTGATTACTATCTCGTAAGGTTTTTATTTAGATTATTTTGTAGTAGAAGATAATATCAAAAATAGAAAAACAGCAAATTGGTGTTAAACTTGAGAATAAGTGGCTTTCTTAGAAAAAGAGCTGAAGAAGAAATTCAGAAAAAAATGGAAGAGCATCTTGGTCGAATACAACTTGCTACTAAATCATTAATGAATGCAGTAGCAGCTTGGAGAAAAGGTGATTTTGCTGGATTAGATCGAGAAGTAGGTATTATTGGTGCTGAAGAAAATACTGCTGATCGATTATTAGCTGAAATGTGGTTAGAATTGACAAAAGGAGCATTAAAATCAAAACTACGGTCAAATATATTGACTTTTATCAAACGAGCTGATGAAATCGCTAATTATGCTAAAAGAACAGCTGAAAATATGCTTATTATTCATAAAGTCAAATTGCCAGAAGAAATTTTTAGTACAATAGCTAAAGCATGTGAATTAATATACATGTGTACACAGAAATTAGGGGAAGCATTATCCATTTACAGAAAAGACATTCAAAAGACTATCGATTTAACAACTGAAATTAGCTTTCTTGAACATCAAGTTGATGGGCTCTACTCTAAATTAAAACATCTTTATTTTGAATATCAAAAAGTATCTGATAATTTTGCTGGATTAGTAATTTTCGATCATGCTATGCGAGATATTGAAAAGGCGGCTAATTCTGCAGAAGATGCTTCAGATGTTCTACGGTCAATAGTAATAAGTGAAGTCTAAGTGTTTCAATAAAATGTGATGTCTAATGGTATCAGCAATCTTCATGGTTATAATAGTAGTTTCAATATTACTAGCATTTGCTATTGGTGCTAATGATGAAACATTCGCTTCAGTCGTAGGAGTCAAACGATTATCAGTTAGGATGGCGGTAATAGTTGGTGCTATTATCGCTTTACTTGGAGGAGTATTTCTTTCAAAAAATGTTGGCGAAACTCTTAGAGATGATATATCAGAACTTGATATGACTTCAAATTTAGTACTAATATCCATTTATGTTGCAATGGCTATTAGTTTAGTTTTAGCTTCAGTTTTTGGTTTGCCAATATCCTCAACGGAAGCAATGGTTGGTTCTATTCTTGGTATCTCAATTGCTACAGGAAGTAAGATCAATTGGAATTGGGGTGGAATGGGACATGTATTAGCTACATGGTTTATTTCGCCAGTACTAGGATTTACCATCTCATTTACTGTAATGAAACTAGTTAATGCAATACTTCGAAGATCAGTGAAAAGTTTCCGAGGAACTGAAAAAGCTAATACCATCTTTGGTGTTCTATTGCTTGCTATGGTTTTTATGACAGGCCTTTCAAGAGCGGGAAATGACATAAATAATGCTATTGCTCCAATAGTGTGGTTTTTTGAACAAAATCCAGATAGAAGCTGGTTTTACCAAAAATTACCCTTTATCCTTGGAGGATTAGGTTTAGGAGCAGGATTAATTATTATTGGTTGGCGAGTTTTGAAAACATTGGGAAATGAAGTAGTTGAATTAACCCCAGAATCAGCTTTTGTAACAGAAGGAGTTGCAGCTTTTATTGTTTTTATTGCTGTTTATTTAGGAATACCTGTTTCAGGAACCCTAACATTAGTCTCGAGTTTTGTTGGTGCAGGTGTAGGGATGAAAAAGCAAATTAATTTTTCAACGTTGAGGATGATCTTATTATTTGTTTTCCTGACACCACTAATTAGTGGATTGTGTGCTGTCGGATGTTATTTTGCACTTAGAGGAGTTGTTCTAACATAATGTTTGATAGATTATTAGGTTTCAGAAAAATTCAGAAAGATATGGAATACAAATTAATTCAGTTATCATTTATTCCAAGTAAATATTTCGAAGCACTCTATGTTCAATGTGGAACAGAAATCCCTTGTCATACATTAGATATTTGCGAAGTTGAAGAGAAACACATTCGTGGTGAATTGCTTAAATTAATGAAAGAAGGACAAGTTGATACAAAAATTGAACTGGAAAAATTCCAACTTTTTGAACGAATTAACATTGTCTCAATTAAAAGTAAAGAAATTCGTTTACTAATGGATGAATATCTTGAAAAAATGAATAAAAAAGATTCACAACGATTAATCCAAATTTTAAAGGAAATATCCATTGCCGGTAAACTAATGCATTATTCAATGAAGGCACTTTATGATAATTATGAGCTTGCTTTAGAAAATATAGAAGAATTAAATGATACATGTAATCGAATCATAGATGGATTATTCAAATTCAAATACTGTGAAGAAGAAGGAGAAGAATGTGAATATAAATTCGATGATCCGGAAGTCCTAATCGGCAATGCTTTACGAGCTGTTTTACATGATATGATGCTTGTAGGGGATAAAATAATACATATTGTAAAAGAATTCAGTTACCATCATGATCATTTGAAGATTGATGATAAAAAGGAAGCTAATGATGAAGAAAAAGCTGACACTTCTAAAGATAAGAGAAAACAGAAAAGAATAGAGAAGCTAAATAAGAAGAATAAAAAACAAGAAAGTAAAGTAAATACAGATTAATATAAAATGAAGTGAAATAATACTAATCGACTTTCACAATAATTTTGGCTATGGGTACAAAACCCATTTCTTCGACTATTTTTTGTCCATTTGGACTTAAAGCCCAATTAATAAACTCATTGATCATTAGATTTTCAGTTGGTATATTCTTAATTACTAAAAGCAATTCTCTTTGAAGGGGATAACTTTCGTCTTCTATTGTTTCTATTGATGGAGTAATATTTTCAACTCCTAAAGAATTTACTCCTACGGTGAGAAAACCTAATCCAAGATAACCAATATAGTTTTCATTATTTGCAACAGCATCAAGCATCAATTGATTGCTTGTTTTTTCAATTGCTGTTTCAACATAACTGCTTCCAGTTATGGTTTGAGTTACATCCTCCATAACAAAATCATTGAAGAAATTTCTACTCCCAGAACCCATTTCTCGAACTACTACCTGGATAGGCCCAATAAGACCAGCTGCTGAAACTAAAGGATTTGACCAATCAGAAATAGTACCATTGAAAATAGCCCTTAAACCATCTATTGATATATTGAATGGATTAGCATTCTCATTTACTATTATTGCTAGAACATCTTTCGCTATAGGAATGGATTTTAGAGAATCATCAGCACTTAAATTCTCAAGAGAAGTTACAGGTCTGGATGACATAGCAATATCTATTAAACCTTCAATTAAGGCAGTTATTCCAGAGCTTGAATCTGTACCTGTTACAGAAATCTGTACACTTTGATGTACTACTGAAAATTCCTTTGATAAATTTTCAACTATTTTGTAAGCTGTAGTCGATCCTTCAATATTTAGCTCATATTGGGACACTTTTATAACATTGGACCAAGAGATTATTCCACCAAAAACAGCAGCCACAGGTATCAATATTATTAGAATTATTGTATTTCGTTTTTGTTTATTGAAGGGCATTTTTGTTTACAACCTATGAAATAAATTCAATTTTACTTAGATTTAAAACATATAAAATTTGTTTGATTGAACAATGTCGATTTTTAGGGGAGACATATAATTCATTTTTTTATAGACCACTTCTTTTCTCAGTTCGATTTCTAATAATGATAGCTCCTGCATTAAAACTAAAAACAACCAAGATTAGAATTAAAGCAATAGCCCATTGAATATTTCTTGTGCTTGCTGGAGCTGAAATAGCCATTAAATATAGATAAATGGGTAGTGCACCAAAAGGTGACTCGAAGCCCAAAAAACCTGGAACAATACTTCCTCCAACAAACAATATTGCTGCAGTTTCGCCTGCTGCTCTTCCCAGAGCTAAAATAACACCAGTGGTTATCCCTGGTGTAGCTGCTGGTAAAACGATATATCTGATCGTTCGCCATTTGGTTGCTCCTAAGGCTAAACTTCCCTCCCGGTAGCTATTGGGTACACTTTTCAAAGCTTCTTCAGATGTTCTGATAATTGTTGGTAAAATCATGCATGCAAGTGTAAGCCAACCTGCATACATAGAACGGCCCATTCCTAAAGCAATACTAAAGAATGCATAGCCAAAAATACCGAAAACAATAGATGGAACTCCTGCTAGATTATTAATTCCTTGATTGATGAAATTTATCAACCTGCCTTTTTTGGCATATTCTGTCAAGTAAATAGCTGCAGAAAGACTTAATGGTAGTGCTATAACAACAGCACCAATGATCAATAATATTGTTCCGAAAATTGCTGGTCTAACTGACCATTCGTATTCAGATGGTGCTTGATAAATCATTTTAAAACTAAATCCTTGAATCCCTTTGATAACTATAAGTAAAATAACTATCAATAAAATAGCGATAATAAATCCAGCAGAGGACCATAACATCCCATACATTACTTTTTGTGATCCTTTAGGTTTTATTAGTTGTCTTCGTCGTGGTAATTCTGCAAAGCTTAAATGTTCACATGTGAAATTTGATTCATTAGATTCTATATCAATTGCACTTGTGTTTTCATTATTTTTTTCTTTACGTTTTCGAAATTTCTTGAACATTTCTCAAGCACCTCTAAGCTTTTTAGAATAACGTTTGATTATTGCATTACCAATAATATTTACAAAAAAGGTTATAGTGAATAATACTATAGCAGTAGCAAAAATGGCATGAAATTGCATACTCCCACTTGCTGCCTCTCCAAGCTCTCGGGCGATTATTGCTGTTAATGGATCCACAGGTTCTAGTATATCAAAAAATGGTTTCGGAATATTAGGTGATCCACCAGCCACCATTAAAACAGCCATTGTTTCTCCTATCGCTCTGCCAAAAGCCAAAATTGTTGCAGCAAAAATTCCTGATATTGAGGCTGGAACAACTATTTTTGAGACTGTTTGCCATTTGGTTGCTCCTAAAGCAAAAGATCCTTCTCGATAAGAATGAGGAACAGCTTTTAACGAATCATCAGTGATTGAAACAATTGTAGGGATAACCATTATTGCTAGTATAATTCCTCCAGATAAAGCTGTTTCACCTGTTGGGAGAGCTTTACCAAAAATTTTCACCATAAAATCTAGATTGAAAATATATTTTATAGCTGGAACAAAAGTAAACAATCCAAAGAAACCAAAAACAATAGAGGGAATACTTGCAAGCAATTCAACAGTTGGTTTTAGTATTTTTCTTATCTGTGAGGGAGCAATTTCTGACATAAAAACTGCACAGGCAACACTAATTGGTACAGAGATTATCATAGCAACGGTAACTACTAATAGGGTACCAATAATGCCATGAGCAATACCAAATTCTCCACTTGCTGGTTTCCATTCATTTCTAAAGAGAAAATCAAATAAACTAATCCAAAAAGCAACAAATTTTGATTTATCAGGATTTTCTGCCAAATATTGATTCATTATGTCTGGGATAATTTGAATCCCATTAGCTAAAATAAAAACAAAAATCATGAGTAAAATAATGATAGAAATACTTGCTAAAAATAACAAGATGATTTTTTGCCAACTGATTTTTTGTTTCCCAATATTAAGAACTTCTAATTCAATTAAACTGTCTTTTTTTATTGATTCTAAATCCTCACTAGAACTATTTTCCGAATTTATTCCATCCAGATTTTCAACAGGAATCTTTGAGTTATTAAGACTATTTTTCTTAATTGACAATATTTTAACTCCTAATAATTGATTGGGAAATTAATAGTATGAGAAAATAATGAAATTATTTTCTCCTCATATCTCTTATATTTTTTCAGTAAATCTCATCTTTTGTTGGTAGTACATTTATGAATCCGGAATCTACTACAATACTTTGACCATCAGGGCTATATAGCCAATTAATAAATTCACCAATAATACCTGATGGTGTACCATTGGTAACAAAGAATAATTCTCTTTGAATTAGATAAGATGCATCTTGCACCGATTCAATAGATGGAACAACACCCTCTATTACAACAGCATCAATTCGATCATCGACATAACCTAAACCAACATATCCAATATAATTTGAATTTGCAGCAACAGCATCTACAATTACCTGATTACTTGACTTAGCCAATTCATTTCCTGGATAACTGCTTCCTTCTTCAAGTTGCGTTTCATCACCCATAACTAGCTCATTAAAAGTATCACGGGTACCAGAACCTTCTTCTCTTACTATGAGTTGTATTGTTCCTGTCAATCCTGCTTCTGCAACGATTGGATCTGACCAATCTGTTACTGTCCCATTAAATATCGCTCTTGCTTCATCTAAAGTAAGATCAAGAGTATTCGCAGATTCATGCACAATTATTGCCAAACCATCTTTTGCTGTTGCAAAAGCTTTTAGATCATTTCCACCTGTAGTATTTTCTTCACTTTTAATTGGTCTTGAAGCCATAGCAATATCTATTTGCCCATCAAGTAAAGCGGTTATACCTGCACCAGATCCTGTCCCAGTAACAGTAATTGATACACCTAGATGTGTTGCGGAAAATTCATCCTTTACTTCATTAGCAATTTTAAAAACAGTTGTGGATCCTGCTATGTTTAAACTGTATGCTTCTCCACTTTGCAAGATATTTTTAGCGATTAACCATCCTGAAAGTCCTGCTATAGGGATTAATGCAATGAGAATATAAGGCAAAAATTTATTTTTGCTAGTAAATGACAAATTAATTTTTTCTCCTATTTTTTATTTCGTTTCTTTTTTCTTATAACCCGCCTATAGTTTTTTTAGTCTTAATAATTGTCATAGTAATCTATTTTTGAGTCAATAATGGTATATACATGAAAAAGCTCTATATAGATGAATCTTATCTAATATAGACTATTCTTGGAGCATATATCAAGTTTTAGCTTCTATATTAAAAATAACGAAAAAACCCAGGCATATGAGGACAAAAAAATGGCTATAAATCGACGAATACAATTAACAGGGCGATCAACTTATACTATAAGTCTCCCTAGGGAATGGATTGATAGATTAAACATTCAGCAGGGTGATGAATTATCGATTCTAGAACAATCGGATGGCACGTTGCTTATATCAAAAGGAAATTTATCTGGTACCAGAGAAAAGGAAATAACGATTGATATTGATAAAATTGAAGATATTAGTTTGCTTGAAAAATTGATTATCTCTAAATATCTAGCTGGGTACTCAAAAGTTATTGTTTCATCTAAAAAAGAGATTTCCTTGAAAATAAGAAAAGCAGTTACTACTACAGTTGAAAATCTCATTGGAAGTGAAATCATATCTGAGGGATTTAATGAGATAGAAATACGAGATTTAGCTGTTCATGGAGAATTTCCAATTGATAAAGCTCTAAGAAGAGCTCATTTAATTGCACGAGGTATGCAAACAATGGCTCTAGAAGCGTTAATAAATTCTGATATTGAAAGCGCTAAGGATATTTCTGGCAGAGAGTGTTCCGTAGATAGATTATATTTCCTTATCAGAAGAGAGATAATTTCAGCATTAGAAAATCCTACATTTCTTAAGGAACTTAATATTAAACCACAAGATGTTCTATATATTTATCCTGTTGCAAAATCATTGGAGAAAATTGCTGATCATTGTGAAAGCATAGCTACAAGCTGTATTGAATTGAATGGAAAAAAAATCGATGAGGAGATTGCTAAATATTTACAAAGTTATTCAAATGAAGCAATAGAAATACACACTCAGGCAATTCAAAGTTTTTTAAGTAAAAAAGTAGACTTGGCATTTAAAGCAATAAAAATCTTTCAAGATTTGAATGAAAAATTGAAAAGTAAAAAATTATCCAGAAAAAGATCACCTGATTTTGATACTGAAATTCATATTCAATTAGTTGAAAGAAATCTTGACAGAATTTGTGGTTATGGATTGGATATAGCTGAAATGGCAATTGATAGAATTCATTAATCCATATCAATTTTACTTATTTGCTTTTTTTTATTCTATTTTAACACGTTTGCTAGTTACTACATAGATGCTTTCTTCTACAATATTACATGCGTGATCAGCTATACGTTCAATATAACGAGTTGCTAGAATCAAACTCGTACCTGCTCGAGCCCAAGCAGGATCATTAATCATTATTTTCACAATTTCTTCAATTATTTCTGAATGAAGATTATCTACATTATTATCCAATAAAGTCCAAGTATTTACATCTAGAGCTTTTCTTTTTCTAAAAGCTTCAACAGCATCTTTGAACATTGAGGATGCTTTATCAGCTAACTGTGCAATTTTTCCAACAATTTCAGAGTGTAATTTTTGATCAATAAATGATGAACTATGAGCAATATGTACGGCATCATGTGCAGATCGATGGATTTCATTTGATATTTTTAGTGTTGAAAGAATAAATCTCAAATCTCGAGCGAAAGGCTGATGTAAAGCAATACTACTTGAGATTGTATCTTCTAACAAATAACAAATTTTATGGACTTTTTCTAGATCAATTTTTGTTACATTGAATAATTTCTCATCATCATTTGCTAAAGCAGTTATTCCATCTTGAATCATTTTAACGACAAATGTAGAGAGATTATCTAGATGGGCATTTAACGTGTCCATTATTTCTTTAAACCGGATTGTTCCTCCATAGGGTTGTTCTTTTGCCAAATTTTCTCACCTTTATTTAGTCACTTTTAATTTTTTTACCCAAATCTACCTGAAATATACTCTTCAGTCATTTTTCGCTCGGGTGCTTGAAATATCTTTTTCGTTGTATTAAACTCAATTAATTCTCCTAGATTAAAGAACGCAGTATAATCCGATACTCGAGCTGCTTGTTGCATATTATGGGTAACTATAACTACTGTATATTCTTGTTTTAATTTAGTAATTAGGTCTTCAATCTTTGCTGTAGCATAAGGATCTAAAGCACTACATGGTTCATCAAATAGTATTACTTCGGGTTCAACTGATAATGCTCGAGCTATGCAGAGTCTTTGTTGCTGGCCACCCGATAAAGATAAAGCACTGTTTTTTAAACGATTAACAACCTCATCCCATAAAGCAGCTTTTTTCAAACTACTTTCAACAATTTTAAGGATTTCATCACGTTTTACTCCATGAATATAGGGACCATAGGCAATATTATCCTCTATTGACATAGGAAAGGGATTAGGTTTTTGAAAAACCATACCCACACGTGTACGTAATTGGACCACATCAATATTTGGTTCGTAGATATTTTTAGAATCAAGAAGTATCTTTCCTGATATTTTTGAAATCGGAACAAGATCATTCATACGATTAAGATCTCTGAGAAATGTTGATTTACCGCACCCTGAAGGGCCAATTATCGCTGTTACTTTATTTTTAAAGATGGGCATCGATATACCTGCGAGTACCCGATGATCACCATACCAATGTGATAATTCTATTACTTCCATTTTAATTTCTTGAGAAAGTAGAAGTTCTTCATCAACAACTGAGGGGTTATCTGTTAAATCAGCAGCAATTTTTAAGGCAATAGCAGCTTTTTCATCTTCAAAAGTTTCTTCTATGTTTACAGTGGATTGCTTTTCACCCTTTGTCACTAAATCACCACATAATATTTTCCATTAATTGTGTCTTTAAAAAGGTTATAATTATTTTATTCCTATCATTGTAAAGTAAATAGCTGTATATAGAAGTATGGAGAGAAAAACAACCTTATTTCACTAATAAAATTATCTTGTTAAGTGTAAAGTATTTTATAAAAAAAACTCAGAGGATAATATTAAATTAAGAGAATTTGTGATTTTTAGTATTCTTGTGTAGATAGAATAATCCTTATAACTTTCAAGCATAGCTAAGGAATAATTATTTCGGCATTATTTCACATCGTACAAAAAAAGGTGATTATTTCTATGATTCTTGGTATGTGTGTAGGTGTTTTGGATGAAAAAGTTGGTCCTACATCAGTTTTTAGTATAGATCTTGATGATGATTTAAGCAAAAAATTAACCATGAAAATTATGGTAGGAGTCATGTCTTTTAGTTCTGAATCAGATGATACTAACCTACGTGGTGAATCAATTATCCCTTTTATTAAAGAAAAAATAATCACCTTTGCTTATCTGTTTCCCATCAAAGATACTAAAGCTAGAGGTGGGTTTAGGCAATGTTCAATAATAGTAGCATTTGATATACACGACCGTAAACTACTCTATGAAAATGCAACAAATCTTGCGCGGATACTTAAAGGTATGAGTGGAATAATTGAATTAAAACATATACAAGGAGCGAGTTTTCCTTTCAGTATTTCTGAACAATATGATTTGTTACGAAGTGCCATCTATACTGAAAGTCAACAAACTGCTCCGAAAGGAAAAACTACAATAACAATCGTTTGCCCACGGTGTGCAAGAAGTAAGGAAATTGAATTGCCTTCAGTGGCAAAGGGTGTTAAATTTATTGAACATGAGATTTATGAGAAAGAGATTTGTGACCATACATTTACTGTGTATCTAGATTCGAAATTTCATATTTTAGGATATAAAGATCCTGAAATCGAATTAACAGATATGAAAAATATGTTTAGCAAATTAAAATCGCCATATGATTGAAAGAAAATTGAGGTAAAAAGAAAATGATGCGTTGGTTTAGACGAAAGAAAGAAGATGGCCAAGATGAAGCAGCAAAACCTTCTTTTCCATTTAAAGAAGGAGAAGTTCAATCAGTTAAAACACCCGCTGAAATGAAACCATTATTTATTGCAGCTGAAGACAAAGTTTCAAAGTTTTTTGAATCGATGGATTGGGATCCAGCTAATGGAAGAATCCTAATTGGTGGTGAACGATACATCCTTGTAAGAGCAGCTTCTATGCGTATAAGCTTCCCAGAAGCTTTAGCAGAACTAATGGAATTAGAAGATGGATTAAACAATCCGAACATCATTAAGATAATTTACCAGTTAGCAAAGGCATTGGGACAAGCAGATGCTCGAAAATTCCATTTTGCTATGGGACTAGATGATCCTATTGAAAAACTTTCAGCAGGACCAGTTCATTTCGCTTTTACAGGATGGGCAAATGTTGATATTGATGCCTTGTCAAAACCAAGCCCTGATGAAAATTACTTCTTAATGTACACTCATCCAAGATCCTTCGAAGCAGATTCATTTATCTTCATGCGTGGTATCAAATCACCAATTCCCGTCTGTGTTATGAATGCTGGGTATTCTGCTGGTTGGTGTAGTGAAAGTTTTGGCATAGACCTTGATGCAAGAGAAATAACTTGTCGAGCAAAAGGTGACAAAGAATGTCGCTTTGTAATGGCTCATAAAGACAAATTAGAAGATACTGTAAAGGAAAATCTCTTGAAATATGCAAAATAGAAAAGAAACAATATTGTAATGGAATGATTAGTATTCATTTCTTTTCCTTTTTTTCTTTTTTACTCATTTGGCATATATTACGTAAATATTTTTACTATTTAATTTAACAAAAAGCATTTACAAACCTATTTAATTTCAAAAGTAGTAATTTTATATCAGGATTAATTTTAGGAGAATAATTTAATGAGTGAATGGAGAGGAACTGATATTAGGAAAAAAGGTTTCTTGATAGCTGTTGTTTTTGTTTTTATAATTAGTATAATTACTAATAGTTCTTTATTAACAAATGTAACAACTGCTCAAAAACCAAATTATGAACAAAGCATCGAGTTAGCAATTAACGAAAATCAAGAAGTGTTAACTGAAGTAGGATCGTGGGATGGGAATTATGGATATTCTGGTGATGTATTTGTTTCTGGTAATCGAGCTTATTTAACAGGGGAAGGGCTAGTTATTATTGATATAACAGACCCAAATAATCCTGGCTTCTTAGGGCAATTTAGAGAAGACGATGAAACAACCACCTATGGAGTTCATGTAAAAGATGATTTAGTATTTCTTGTTAGCTTATCACTTGGATTGCGAATTATCAATGTAACAGATCCAACAAATCCTACATTAGTGTGTAGGTTTGGCGAATGTTATAAGGATGTTTTTGTGCAAGGAAATTATGTCTATCTTTTGCTATCATCTTCGTATATGCATATTGTTGATATTAGCGATATTTACCACCCTTTTAAGGTAAGTGAAATAACCACTGGATCTGGATCCAATCAAGAGAAGGTTTTTGTGGTAAATGATCTTGCTTTCATAGCTACAGATTATGATGGGTTAGAAATAATTGACGTTTCGAATCCAAGTAGTCCAATAAAATTGTGTGATTATGAGGTGTATGATTGTACTGATGTTTTTGCTCAGAACGATCATGCGTATATAGTTGGACCAGATGGTTTTGCTGTGTTAGATATAACCGACCCAATAAATCCTATCAATGTATCAACAGTAGATATTCAAGGGACCCATGGTGTGTATTATCAAGATGGATTTGCTTTCACAGCAGATTATGAAAATGGAATGACCATAATCAATGTCACTGATCCGAGTAATGCAACTATAAGTGGTAGTTGCAATAGTAACACAGATGGGAAGACAATTTCAGTTCAAGGTAATTATGCTTATGTTGGTGTGAACCCTACAGGAATGAAAATAATTAATATAACTAATAAATCTCAACCGCAACAAGCAGGATCCTTTGATTGTGGTGGTTTTGGTGAGAGCATCATTATTAGAGACAATACAGCCTTTTTAGCAAATGGTGTAGATGGTCTGGTTATACTGGATGTGGAAGATAAATCTAATCCAACATTACTTTCCAATATTGCTTTTGGTAATATACGAGCAAGCGATGTTTTCCTCTATCAAAATTATGCTTTAGTGGAACTCGAATGGAACCAAGATTGTAGTATACGGAGTAAATTTGTTGTTGTGAATATCACTGATTTAACCAATCCTCAAGAGATATGCCAATTCGGCAACTGGTTAGAGATGGCAGATGCCATAGTGGATGAATCAACCTTTTACGTTGGTGGTTATACTGGAGTAGCAGTCTATGATTTGGATAATGTTTCAGCACCAGAATTATTGGCTTGGTATAATGAATCCTTTAGTAGATGTACTAGTTTAAGAAAAATCGGTACTTTCCTCTATGTCGGGACAATAAATGGATTACTTATTTGTGATTGTGCCATTCCTGAAGCAATTGCTGTTCTTTCAGTGAAATTTGAAGGTCAAAGAGTATTAAGAATAGAGTGCACAGACGATCGATTATATATTATATTTAATATTTTAATTGGTATTGGATACAACTATAAACTCAGTATGTTTAATATCGAGAATCTTCAAGAACCAGTTTTACTTTCTGAGTACAACAACATTAGCGTATACAATTATCCAAGACTAGCAGTCTATAAGGATATGATTTTCTATAATGCGGAAAACAAAATGCTTATCTTCCAAGAAACAAAGAAAACAAAATTGGAGAAAATTGGAGAATATCAGGGAGTGCATAATTTCTTTAGTTTATGTATCGAAGATAATTATCTCTATGTGGCTGCTAGTTATGATGGGATGATTATTTTTGCAATAAATTATACTGAAAACGCTAATATTGAATATCTACCAGTTTTTGTAGTCTCGGTTTTTGCAATACTGCTCTATGGTAAAAAAAGACGAAAGAAGTAGAGTATTAATTAACTCTGCTTTTTTTTCCTAATTTCTGTTGTTGAGCAGCAAATATTTGACAATAAGAGAATAGTAGTTTAGTTATTTACTTGATTAATATTTCAAACAGCTTGTTAGAAGATATTATAAAAAAATCCGAAAATAGTAACATTAAATTAGTTTTTCATATATGAAATAATCATCATGACGAAGATTAACAAAAACTTATACCAAAAATATACTGATATCTGGTTGAATGTAATTAAGCCAGATAAAAAATGGGTATTATTCTCAAATGGCACGATAGTTATTTGTGATGAGACTTGGGAAAACTTGGAACTTGAAGCAAAAGAATTTTTAAAAGAAAAAGGACGAGTAGTCATAGCTACACCTTTAGCGGATTTCAATGTAAAATCACTGGACGATAATAGTGGGTGGGTTGTTTTTAGCTATCATGAATCTATAATAACCCTTGTTTTAGAAGAAGAAAGAGAAAAGGAAAGTAATGAGGATGAGGAAGATCCAATGTCGATTGGCTTGTATGGACGATATAAAAGGGATAAAGATGCTAAAGAATTGAAAGTAATTTTCGTTAAAAAATGAGAAAAGGTTTTGAAGAGACTTAAAGACGATTGTCGATTTTTCGAATGGAACTATAACCGATAGGAGTAAAATACGCTAGCCAAAATCTTTTGGCTAACAGATTAGCTGATTCAAAATCGACTGTACAATAAGATGCTTGATTATCTTGACCATATTTGAGAACTTCATTAACCAAATGGGTACCAAGACCAAAACCTCTGAACTTGGGATCAGTATAAGCATAATTTATACCAATAGAGCGAGGTTGATTTAAGAGGTCAAAATTACTTTTGCCAAGAATACCACGAATAGCAGCAACAAGAGTTCCTTGATACTCAACAACGAAAGTTCGACGACCATCAGCAATGAATTCACTGAGAGGAGATTCACAATCTGATGGAGGAGTATAGAGAAAAGTAGGACTTGATTGCATATAAGAACAAAAATCTTGCTCGATTTGATTAAAAACTTGAAAGTCGTCAGAGGTCATAGAGCGGAGGAGGAATTTAGATTTTAAAGGAGGAATTGAAATAGGTTTGAGAGATCGAATGGCGTCAATAACCAAAAGACCGAAGCCAAGGATATAGAGGTTTTCTTGAAGAAGGGAATAACAAGGAAGACAAGTAATGATATGAGTAAAAACATCGCTCTTGAGCCAATCTTTAGCTAGCATACTATAGAGTGTGAAAAAAGTGTCAAAATCATTCTTAGATATATAATGACCCCAAAGAGGAATATAGGAACCAAGCTCCTTACCCTTTAAGGAAGGAATGCCTGAATAACCGATAAGATAAGAGATTAATTTTCCATTTTGAGAGAACCCATACCCAGGATGATTTGTAAGGATATCAGTGAGAACATCTGCAAGGAAAGATTCGATATAAGTTTGATCAAAAAGCTCAGAAGACAATAAATTAGCCTGGTTCCATTTTCCCAAAGTTAATTGAATAATTTCAGGGATGTGTTTTTGAAGTAATATGTGAGGTTCAGGCATAGGGTACACTAGGTAGTTATTGAATGGAGGATTAAAAAGTTAGTTTTCAATTAACAAAAAAATTGATGGAAGGATTGATGTTTCTTTTAAGGAAAAGAAGTATTAATCCATAAAATATTTGAAATTTTTATCAGGAGAAGGAACTGATAGACCTTCAATGAGGTTGAAATCTCTTAAGGAACGAAGCGTAGCTAGGGTTATAATCCCCTTCCATTCTTTCTTGACAATTGACCAAACATCTTTCCATGTATCACCCCAATCCCAAGTTGGTGCCCAAGAACCATCTTTTTGTTGATTATCGATCTCATAATGTAGGTTAAGGGTAACACTTGTCTTTAATACATCATAAAAGGGAGCAATCGGTGATGGGACCAACCATAAGGGTTTAACTGAAAATTTAGACCAATCATCAGGATTTTTTGAAACAATTGATACAGCAGTTTCGCTCAATTTCTGAGTTAATATTTCACGATGTTCCTTGCTTAACTTTTCTGATTGCAATAATTGTAGGAAAGCATTCGTATCAAAGAAAGCCAGATCAGTTGGTAACTGGTTTAAATGTGAAAACAATGAGTCAGTAACTTCAGTAATTATATTGTTAGGTACCAAATCATTGTAATGTAAGAGAATTTTTAAGATTCCAGCTCGTGGATTGACCAAATACTGATTGAATTCCGTCAGTAGATTATCAGTGGCCCACCATGGTGCATGTGGTGCATTTTGGATTTCCTCATCTACCAAGGACCATATTTTGTTCTGTTCATCAAAACGATCCAAAAGATAGGATATACCATCTCGTACAAGCGGTTCTGAAGAAGAAGCTGAAATATCAATTAAAATTTGTAGGGCACATTTCGTAGCTACAACTGAGGAATGGTTCATTCTAACATCTGGTTCTAGTGCATGACCGAAACCACCATCCTGATTTAGGAATTTGGCTAATTCACTAATAACATCTTGTTGGGAGGAAGCAATTGGTTGAAAATGGTAATAGTACAATTGTTGTTCTAGCTTGCGAGCATGTGTGTGAATAAATGCTACAGCTCGATAGTAATTTTCTACAGAAAGTACGTTCATAGAAAAAATATAACTAATTTTCATTTATATTTTGTGATAAAAAGAGAGAAATGGCAGGCCCGGAGGGATTCGAACCCTCGACCTCCTACTTTTTTCGTAGGGAAGCCACAACTTGCCTTCTTAGAAGGCAGGCGCGCTGTCCTAACTGCGCTACGAGCCTATAACACTTTATGTGTTATTTTTTCCTCTCCTTTTCGCTTTAAAATACTTACGGTGAGAAGAAAATTAATTTCCAATTCCAGTTTTGCTAAACGAAATATCTTTTTAAATGCTTGAGAGTATAATTTTTAACCAAAATTATTGGGGATGGATCAATGGAATGTATTTATATCGGAGTAGATAAACGCCAATGCCTTTTTCATCAAAGATGTGAAGGTATCTATCAATTAACGAAATTTCTAAATATGAAAAATCGTGAAGCTAACTTATTTTCAAAGTATGTTTTCAAACGATATTATTACAATAAATTACTTGATTGGTCGCAAGATCCTACTATTGGTATTGTTGGCTATTCTTTTAAAAATTTAGGAAAGATTCTCAAGGTTTTTTCAAAACCTTTCATTCGTGATAAATATCGCCTTGAATCCAATTTAGCTCGTATTGAAGATGAATTAGCTGGTTGGAAAAATACTAAAAAAATGGTTGACCCTTTGCCCTATTTTAAGAAATGTGGCGAGGCATATGGCTTAATTTTGAAAAAAGCGGTTTTGCTTAGCAAGAACAACAGTACAACCTGTCAACAAATGGAACTTTTAGGTCAGAATATTGGTATGATCATTACCATGCGTGATTCTATTCAAGATTTGAAACGCGATCGAGCTACCGGTAGTTATAATCCTTTCCTCTATTGGAAAGAATCAGATATTATTAATTACTATAATGACCAAAGCCGAGTTTTGCGAAAAGATATACTTCTTTCAGCTCAAAGGAAAAATTTAGAGAAATTAAATATACCAAAGACTCCTATCAAAACTACTCTTTTCAATGGCATTAGTATCTTTGCTGCTGCTGCAAGTAATCCTTATGGAATCTGTAAATCGCAATTACAACCTCATGCTATTCTTCAAGCTACTAATAGTCTACTAAATACTAGTTCATTAGAAGAT
>DATKZI010000052.1:0-172400 GCA_035528035.1 Bathyarchaeia archaeon | reverse complement strand
AATGATACACTCATTATTACTTTTGGATTTATAGCAACAACCTTAACAACCTTATCAATATTACCTCAGACTGTTAAAACACTCATAACTAGAAGTACTAAGGACATTTCATTGCCTATGTATTTGTTAATGAATATTGGTATTTGTCTTTGGATAGTCTATGGTATTTTCTTAAATCAATTGCCAATAATTATTGGTAATGCTGTAGCACTTACATTTGGTTTGCCAATTCTTATTATTGCATTCATTAATTTTCGGAAATCTCAAAAACAGAAAGTTACTGTTGAGTTACAAAATACTATTTGATTTCAATATATTTGGAAGTTTTTGTTTTAGACATAAAAGAGTTTTTTCCTGTTAATACTTCTTCTTAACCTTATGTTGCTTAAACTTGATTGGATTGAGATTAAAAATAATTTAATAGAATTGGATATCTGTTTTGAAGAAAAAGGGAAGAGAGAAAAAGAGTTGATGACATGGTAATAACGAGTTAAAGTTTGTTTAATCAGTTAAGCAATCTAGATTAATCATTTAACCTCGTTTGGAAATCTCTCTTTTTCTTAATCTCATTATTATTATTGCTATTATTATGTTAGTAACTGATACATTAAGTATTAACTGATAAGCTGGCATTCCCAAACTGATAGATGGTGTAAAATCAATATCATAACCAGCAAGATAAAGATACTCTTTTGTTTTATTTATATCATAGTTATATCGTATAATATTCGGATTACACCAAATACCCATCTTTAGATAAATTGGCCAATGAACAATTTCAGATTCTCCTGAATGTATAACATTATTAATTTCTGTTCGGTCAATTGCATAACAAATTGCCTTACGAACAGCTAAACCTATGGTAATAGTTGGATCATTTGGTGCAGGGGCTCGACTACCTATATGTTCTCTATTTTCTCGCATATTGAATCCTACAAATCCAAAAGAGAATGTGATATCACTTTGAATCTTAAAGTTTGGATTGGTTAGCATTTCACTTCTTTGAGATGGAAAGTCAGTTACTCCTTCTATATCAACCCTACCTGCTTCAAATTCAAGCATAGCGGTTTGTCTATCTGGAATAATTCTAATTCTTTGTTGACCTAAACCGTTAGCATCAAATGCAGTACCATAACCAAATCTGTTTAACCAGTCAAGACCTGTATCGCTTGTGATTGTTTCATCAAGACCCCAATAATCTGCTCTTAATGAGAGTACTGTTTCTACTCCTTCTGTAAAGCCAGTAATTTCAAATGGACCTGTACCAAAAGCATTGGTTGCGTAGGTATTCCAATTTGCATGTGAAACATCTGGAGTAATTCCGTCAGCTTTTTGAGTTACGTTCAAGTAGTGTTCTGGTAAGATTCTGGTTGATAATGCTGGTAAGGATGGAGCATATGCTTGTGCACCTGGTACGGAATCATCAGCATCAACATAAATCTTCATGGTATATTGATCAACAATTTCCATATCGGAAATCCAGTCCCATAAGTGGATATCATTTGAAACATGCTTCCAAGCATAGAAAGTAAAGTAGACATCTTCAATATCTAAAAATTGTCCTGGGATAGGACCACCCCATTTAATACCACTACGAACATGGATTTGGATGGTTGTATCGTCAAGATATTGATAGCTATCTGCTAAGTGTGGCCATGCGCTTAAGTCAGCATCATACCAAATGAGAGGATCCATAACAGCTGTGCTAATGTAGCTTGAAGAAGTATCGTTTTGGAACAATGGATTCAAATTGGACCAAGCAGCATCAGTTATGACTAATTCATCTGTGCTTAATTGTCCTGTGTGAGAACCATCATAGTACATTTTGCCCCAAGACTGTAAAATTCCATCTGTATAATTATACCCTTTAAGATTTGACCATTGAGAAATATATGCTTTTGGAGTAAAAGTGGGTAAAATAGGACAAATCTTATCCATGAGATATTGTTCCCAATCCCAATAATGTTGAATGCGTTCTTGGGAATTTGGAGGCATTATAAGTCTACCTTGTTTTAGATACCATTCATTTAGTCCAGTATTTAGAGTATCATCCCAGTCCATGTTGGTATCATACCCAAACAAATTAAGGGAACCATTTTCGTCATAAACACCAGTAAAGTCTGGGTCTCCACCGCCTCCTGAGAGACCGACATAAACCAAATCATAATCATGATAAGTGATTATTTCCCCAATAAAAGTGGGCCAATCTTGAATGATGACATTAACGTTTATACCGATTCTAGCTAATTCTTGTTTTATAAGACCACCATAATCAGGTCGTACTCCTCCTCCGCTTATTTTAAACACTAAAGTAAATAGAGGTTCTATTGCTTCTACTTTTGTCAATTGAAAAGAAGTATTAATAGGATTAAGTACTACTATTATAACTAGTATACAAAACATAATTTGAGTTTTATTTTCCCTCATAAAATTTCTACAAATATATAATATCTTTCTATGAATTAATATGAATTTTGTATAGATTATTATTTTTCAGAAAATATTATTAAAAGAAAATTAGTTCCTATATATGATTTTGATGCAGGATTCCGATTGTATCTTTTGTAAAATCATTCAGAAGAAAGCTTTTGCTGCTATCCTCTATGAAGATGAAGACATCGTTGCTTTTATGGACATCAAACCTATTAATGAAGGTCATGCATTGATTGTTCCTAAGAAACATGCTGTATTAGTTGAAGAATTGGATGAAGAATTATATTTGAAATTATTTCCAATAGCTAGAAAAATAGCTAGTAGAATAAAGGAACGAATACCTGAAACTACAGCAATAAATTATTTTATAGCTGATGGAAAAGATGCTGGGCAAGAAGTTTTTCATGTTCATCTTCACGTTATCCCTCGAAGACCTGATGATGGTTTTCGGTTTATTTTTGATAAAGAATACTATTCAAGACTTTTATCTGAGGTTGATCGTGAAAAAGTTAAGGAGAAGCTTTTGTCTTGATCAAGAGGTTTTAATCTGAAAACTAAAACCTTAATTAATTACCTTTATTAATTGAGAATAACAATCGCTATATGGATTTACACAATGTCTTATCATAGATGTTATTTTTGTGAAAATGAGAGCCGATTTATTTGTGTGAAATGTAAAAAGGATATTTGCAAAGATCATGCTGTTTATGAAAGAGATCCTCAAAATTCTGATATAGGAAGTTGGGTTTGTACAGATTGCCATGGGACAACTATAAAATCCAATGCTATTTTTGGAGTTATAGCAGTTATTGTTTTTATCATTGTTGTGATTGTTGGAGTTATTCTTTTCCAACATTATTCAGGTTTTGGTTCAATATTTCCATAGTTGATATAAATAAACATTTTTTAATTTAAATTTACAAGCAAATGATAATTTACATGATTAAAATTTTTTTGAAATAAAGAAAATACAATTACATGGAATATTTGACGATAAAATTAAATAAAAAAGGAAAAGAGTGAATTCTTTTTAGATTTAATTTCATCTTTTCTCTTTTTTCTTTAAAATTACAGTTAAAATCAATACACTAGCTACTGTTGATAGTGCCATAAGAATTGGAATTCCAGAAGTCTCAGTTGGTGTTGTGGATGAAGTTGGAGTTGGGGTAGGTGTTGGTGTTGGTGTTGGTGTTGATGTAACAACTATTGCCTCTAAACAATAAATGTTACTTGTGCCAATTATAAATTCTACTTCTTCATCAGCATCAATGTTTGCAATTGCTGGTGTTAATTGACCGGTACCAATACTAGAATAAGTTCCGATTAGTTCGCCATTAGAGCTTAGTGTATATAATTTTGAATTACAAACAAGTATAACTTCTTCTGTGTCATCACCATCAAAATCGAAAGTCTTGGGTTGTGTTTCAATATAATAGCTTGGTGACAATGTATAATACCAATTTAAATTACCATCATATGTTAAACAATACACATTACCACCAAAATCACCCGCTAAGATTTCTTCATATCCATCTCCATTTAAATCTGCACTAAAAGGACTACCATGTGTAAATCGATCTAACGCTGTATAATCCCAAAGGAGAGTTCCAAGAGAGGTAAGACAATAAATATCATTATTACTACAAGTAACGACTATTTCATAATTACCATCGAAATCTAAATCGCTAACTAGAGGAGTATTGTATGCTGCGGTAGAAAGATAATAAGCCCATTCTGTTGCTCCAGTGTGATCAATACAATAAACATACCCACCAGATTCAGCAATTATTGTTTCAAGAGTAGTATCGTCATCTAAATCAATTAAAATGGCTATATCATTAACATAACCAGTTATTGTGTAATTCCACAATGAAATACCTAGATTAGATATGCAATAAACTTTGTAGAGATTTCCCCCGCCAATAATTATTTCTGCAAGATTATCGCCATCTATATCATCTACAGCTGGATCAGCAGTAAAATAATCACCTACAACAGTGAAATTCCAAATTAATCCACCAAGATTATTAAAACATAACACATTCCCTGTTGCAGTTGAAACTATTATTTCTTTGGTTCCATCATATGTTAAATCGCATATTGTTGGTGAACTAAATGCATAAGAATTCTTTAGCGTGTAATTCCATTGCTGAATTCCTATAGAATTTATACAATGTAATTCATTGTCATTAGAAATGAAAACTATTTCTTGTTGAGCATCACCAAGAATGTCTCCAATTGCCGGTGTATTAACGATATTTCCTTCTGTAATAAAAGTCCATGATTCATTATAATCAACAGTTAGGGAATTCGTTTGGATTAAATTATGAGAAGCAATTACTCCAATTAATAAGAAGACTATAAGAAAGGCTATAGTTTTTTGTTTAACCATTAAAATCACTTTAATAAAATATTCACTCAAGCATCGTTAATCTAAAGGATAAACTTTTCTATTTGTGAATTTTGCTGTGATCCTCTATGAAGATGTTCGAGAGAAATAAAACTAAATTAGTCTCTCTCTAATTCACTGCTATTTTCTTCTTCCTCTTTTTCAATATTCAAATCTGAATCCATGAAGACTTCTGGCTCAATTTCTTCTCCTTTCGGTGGTCTTAACTTAATTTTATCTTTGCCAAAAATAGCAAATAATACTGTTCCAAGGAATCCAAATCCTGCTGCGACAAAGAAATTTACACTGGGATCAACATTCCATAGAAGAGCACTTGAAAATGCAGCAATAGAAACGATCACATCTCGTATTAAATAATAAACTCCGAAGGTGCTTGCTTTATAATCTTCGGGTGATAAATCTAATATTAATGCTTTCCTTGTTGGTTCACCAAATTCCTTTAATCCACGGATTATAAAAGCAATAATTAACAAAGGAAATGTTCTTGTAAAATAAACCACTAGTGGAAAGAGGGTAAAGAAGAAGAATGTTATCACAACAAATGGTTTTTTAGAAAATTTGTCTGAAAAGTAAGCTACTGGTATGTAAATTAAAAGAGCAGTTGCCATTTCAATAGCTGTCAAATAACCAAATTGTAATTCAGATATTCCATTAAAGTCTACTACCCAGATTGCTAAAAAGGCATAAGGTATTTGTTCAGCAAATCGTACAAGAATATCCGCTCCTAGTAAAATTCCTAATTCAGGTTTAATAGTTTTTACTGCCTTTATTAACTTTAAAGGCTCCTTATTTTCTTTTGGTGGTTCTTTCACAAAAAATATTTGGAGAAGACTAGCAATAACTGCTAATCCTAAAGCAGTTATAAAAGCAATTTTTATCCCAAAAGCAATCCCTAAAGCTCCAATAATTGCCCCTCCAACGATTGGTCCTAAAGCCATTGGAATGCGTCTAACTAAGGAATGAGCACTTACACCCATAACACGTTTATCTTTACCAACAATATTTGAAATCATACTCATTATTGCTGGTAAAGAAATAGCAGTCCATGATATGAAGAAAACTGCTCCAAGAAGCACTGCCCACCAAGTGGGAATGATTATAACAATAGTATAACCAATCATAGCTATACCATTGAATACTAATAAAGCTCTTTTATAACCAATTTTATCACTTAAATACCCACCAGGAAAAGAATACAACGCGGAAAGAAGGTTATCCATACCATTCAAGAAGCTAACTGCAAAAGTTCCTCCACCTGCAGCAATGATATATAATGGTAAAAATCTCTCACCCATCTTTTCACCCATACCGACAAGTACAACCATCACAAGTAATACTATCATAGGTGCGGAAAAGAGCTTCTTTCCTTGGCTTTTTATTTCATCGTTTTCTGATTTGATAGGCATTTGATTTTCACAATTTAATTTTGTATGAATTTTCTTAATTTTACTCTTATTTTATTATATCTTTTCATTGCTCATTACGTTTAATTATTTTTCTAACGAAAAATTATTTTTGATCACTACATGTTAGTTAAACAATCATCAAAAAACATTGTATAATCTCATGTTCCTTTTATAGAGAAAAGACAACTCAATTAATTTCAAAGAAAAAAGATTGGTGCACCGACCGGGATTCGAACACGGGTTCCGTACTAGGCAGGCACGGGTCCTAACCACTAGACTATCGGTGCGTGTTTACATAATTTTTTTGTTTGTATTACATCTTTAAAGCTTTCGCAAAATGTGATTTTAATCTATTTCTTAAAAATAAAAAAAGGAAAAAGAAGAATAAATCTTCTTTTACTCTATGCTAGTAGATAATCCACAACAGCGTCTGCTTGTAATAAGCCTGAACCTACTGCATCTAGACCATCGTAGCCCCAAGTGATATGTTCAAAGGAAGTATAATATACCCATGCGTCTCCAACAAATGGTATTGGGTCAGCAGTTATTTTTAAGATATTTTCAACTTCACCTGGTGTTAGTGTTGGATCAAGTTGTAACATCAAAGCGACAACTCCTGCAACATGTGGTGTTGCCATAGATGTTCCTCCGACGAAATAGTATGTGCCACCTTCTATACCGTATCCATTTCCTGGTGCCCACCATGGTAATCGACTTTGTCCTTTACCTTGTGGGTAGGGACCAACGACCCATGATCCGGGAGCTAGAATGTCCAATTCTTGTTCCCAACCAGCGTCTGGAATAACTCTGCCGCTGAAATCTGTAACATATGAAACATATATGTTATCTTCTGGAACGTCATAGTACCACCAAGCTGATGTAGAGTAAATATCACCTTCTATTGTAGTTAACCATTCACCATTGTAACCATAAGCGTCTGTATAAGAAGCCCAACCTGTGGCTCCAACAGAAATTACTGGTGCATAAGAACCTGGTGAATCCATGCCTTCAATGCCTGCATTGCCTGCAGCTGCGACTACAACAACTCCATGAGCTACTGCATTATCGATAGCTGCTTTTTCGATGTCATCAATTTCTCCTAAAGATCCTAAGCTCATACTTATAATAAAACGACTTTCAGGATGAGCAATAGCTAGATCTGTAACATAGTCTATCCCTGCTGCAATAGCGTAATTTGTTCCAAAGTTAGCATCGATACCTGCATAGGTATTCAAAACTTTAACAGGTATTATTGTTGCCATGGGTGCTACACCTAAAATTTGTGTGCCATAGAAACTGTAACCAATAATGGTACTTGTAACATGTGTTCCATGTGGATGGTCATCAAAGAAATTACTCGATTCCACTACATGGGGGACATATTTACCACTTTTGAAAGCAGCCATTACACCATTGTCAACGAATCCTCGACCCCATTCGGTTTTGATTCGTTCTTCTGGGAAGTAATCTCTCCAGTTAGCAACTAGTCCCGTATCAAGAACAGCGACGTATACTCCTTCACCATTTATTTCTGGATTGGTATAAACAAATTGATCAATATCAATAATATCTAAATCCCAAGCCATTATTGATGAATAGGGATCAAAGTTATCAGGGAATATTTGGAAATTATTTGGACCATGGTAATCGTTTGTAGTATTGAAAACAAAACCTGTTATTGAAATAGCTGTAACCATTGGGAATAAAGCCACTAATAAAATAGTAAGAATTGCATTTTTTTTCAAAGAATCGCCTCGTTGCGTTTTTTTTTAAAAACGTAATAAACGATTAATGAAATCTATATTTATAATTTTTCCAAATAATAAGCAAAATTAGTGTTTATTTGCTTGAGGGTCTGTCGATAAATTGCACTTTAATACCTTTTGTTTCAATAATTGGCAATATAGGTTCTTTTTTTGTTTCAATAAATTTATCTAGTAACCCTAATTCTTCCTCTGGTATTGCTGGAATTAATTCAGCTTTATAGCTTATAGGTACCCTATATCTTACTTCACAGTTTCCATGTTTAATTGCATGGATTAAATCATCATCATCTTTTAATTCATCATAAAAAAAGGTAGAAATAGAACCAATATTTTGAGTAAAATGTGCATCACTCCCTCCTATTAAAGGCAGATTCATCAATCGTGCTGCTAATTCTGCAGCTCTATTCTGTGACATTACACACCTAGCATTGATTTCAAGAGCATCAAAATGCTGGAGATAAACTTTTTCACCTAAACTAGGAGCTGTTAATCTAAATGGATGTGCACAAACAGCAATTCCATCCCTGTCATGAATCCAATCAATTATATCTCCTACAGATTTTCTATAAGGGGGTTGTTCATTTATACCATAAGCAATGATATGTCCTTCACGTGTGGTTATTTCAACAGCTGAAAAAACTTTCACGTCATATTTTTTAGCTATTTCTTTAGCTTTTGGTATTGCTTCTAATGAATCATGGTCAGTTAATGCTAGGCCATCTAAACCTATATTCTTTAAATCACGCAGTAGAAGACCAATCTTTATTTTGGAATCAAAACTCACATTTGAATGAACGTGTAAGTCAATCTGCATGATCAAGCTAAACTCCTTTACCTTTAATAGATAGTATACTAAAATATCTAATGTATTTTGGATTAAAAACTACTTTTTTTGAGGCAAATTAGACATATAAAGTCTTTTAAAAATCTTTTAACAAATCTTTTCTAATCTGTTTTATGAGAAATTTTTTTAAATGGAACATCCTCTTACAATTTAGAGGAATTACAAATGAGGAATAGTGTTCTTCTTACCCGATAAAAACTCTTCTCGAGATAATATCTACTGGGTAGAAGGCAAGAATTCTCGAATGATTTCTTCTTATTTTGGTTTATCAGTATTTTTTTCCAAAAAAATAACTGATATAACTTCTACTGACCAATGCTTTCCAGCTAATTGTGAATTTGTTGATCAATTTACAGTATATGATAAGAATTTTAAATTCACATCAAGCTATTCATTCATTGGTGGTTCAACAAATTATCCTAGGAAGGAAACCTTTCAAAACGTAGGTAATTCAAGGAGGTTCCAAAATAATGGCTGAATATGATGCAAACAAAGTCGAACCTAAATGGCAAAAACGATGGGCTGAAGCTAAGATTTTCGAAGCTAATGTAGACCATACACGAAAGAAATTCATGGTTACATTTCCCATTGCATATCTAAATGGTAGTATTCATGTTGGTCATGGATACACTACAATGAAAGCTGATGCATACGCTCGATATAAACGAATGTTAGGTTATAATGTAATCTATCCACAAGGTTGGCATGCTACAGGACAACCAATACAAGGTGTAGCAGAGCGTATAAAGAAAGGCGATGAAGTTCAAAAAGGAATTTTACGTCAAAGTGGTGTCCCTGATTCCCAACTAGCGAAATTTACCGATCCACTCCACATTGCTAACTACTATAAAGTCTTGGCAAAACGTGCATTAACAAGATTTGGTATGAGTATTGATTGGCGTCGGGAATTTGTTACAACCACATTATGTCCACCATTTAGCAGATTCATTGAATGGCAATATGAAACCTTAAGGAAACTAGGTTATGTTTCAAAAGGAACCCATCCTGTTGTCTGGTGTGGTCATTGCTTAAGCCCCACTGGAGATCATGACCGTTTGAAAGGAGAAGGAGTTTCTCCAGTTGAATTTACCTTGATAAAATTTCCCTTTGAGAATGGATTTTTAGTACCTGCTACTTTAAGACCTGAAACCATATTTGGTGTAACCAATATGTGGATTCATCCAAAAGGTAACTATGTTGAAGCAAAAGTAGATGATGAGATCTGGTATATTTCAGAACCTACAGTGATCAAATTACAAGACCAACTACACAAAGTAGAAGTAATTAGAAAATTCAAAGGAATAGAAATCATCGGAAAAATTTGTCATACTCCTATACGAGAAGAAGATGTGAAAATATTACCAGCAACGTTTGTTGATGTAGACCATACAACTGGTGTGGTAATGAGCGTTCCAAGTCATGCTCCATTTGATTATGTAGCATTAAGGGATCTCTGGGATAATCCTGATAAGCTAATAAAATATGGTTTACCCGGGGATTTTGCATCTGATATTACATTAATATCTATGATAAAAACACCTGGCTTAGGTGACCATCCAGCAAAAGATATTATCGAAAAAATGGGTATCACAGATCAAGAGGACGAGGAAACTGAAAAAGCAACACAAGAAATATACAAAACAGAATTCCACTCAGGTGTAATGCGAGAAAATTGCGGTAAATATGCTGGTACAAAAGTTAGTGAGATCAAAGAAATACTAATCAAAGATCTAAAAACTGATAACATTACTAGCTCTTTATGGGAAACTGCTGAAACTGTTATTTGTCGCTGTCAAACAAAGAACCATGTAAAGATCTTGAAGAATCAATGGTTTATCACCTATAGTGATCAAAAGTGGAAAAAGAAAGCTCGTGAACATTTAGCTAAAAAGATGACTATTTATCCTCCCGAAGCACGACAAGCTTTTGAATATACAATTGATTGGTTACAGGATAAAGCATGTGCAAGAAAAAGCGGATTAGGAACTCCCTTACCATGGGATCCTGAATGGATTGTTGAAACTTTATCTGATAGTACTGTCTACATGGCTTATTATACCATTGCACGAATTATTAATGAACAAAATATCCAACCAGAGCAATTACCAAACGAATTGTTTGATTATCTCTTTAGAAATAAAGCTACAATCGAAGAAGCAATTGAAAAATCAAAATTACCAAGAAAAACAGTCGAAGAAATGAAAGAAGAATTCGAGTATTTCTATCCACCTGATTATCGTGCAAGTGCAAAAGAATTGATCTTCAACCACTTCACATTCTATATATTTCAACACATCGCTTTGTTTCCAAAAGGTCATTATCCTTTAGAAGCTGAAGGAAATGGAATGATCCAAATAGAAGGAGATAAAATGAGTAAAAGTGCTGGAAACTCCTTAACCTTAGAGGAAACTATTGATAGATTTGGTGTAGATTCAACACGTTTTGGTTTAGCTTATTGTGGTGAAGGATATAGTGATGCAAGCTTTCGATTTGCTGATACTGAAGCTTCTGGTAAGCGATTGAAACAAATTTTTAATGATTTAACTACGACCAAATTCAATGTTACAATGACTAGAATTGATGAATGGTTAATTAGCAGATTACAGAAAAATATCGCAGAAACAGCTGATCACTACCAAAATCAACGAACAAGAAGTGCAATAGGTTCTGCTTTCTTTAATATTCTAAACGATTTGAAATGGTATGAACAAAGAAATGGTAAAGCAAAAGGACCAGGTTACAAAGAAGCATTGCTAACATTAGTTGATTTAATGACTCCTATCGTTCCTCATTTCGCAGAAGAAGTAAATGAAGTTGTAAGGAAAAATAAAGGTTCATTTGCTTCAATAAGACCTTTTCCAGTTGTTGATAAAAAGAAAATCAAAAATGGTTTGGAAGATGAAGAGTTACTAGTTAAGTCTGTCAGAGAAGATATCGATGGAATTTTCAGTGCTATTAAAAGGCAAGAAAAGAAGGATCTAAAATCAATTGAAATCTTCATAGCACCTGAATGGATGTATAAGATATTGGCAATACGAAAATCAAAACCAGAGAATTTGATCAAAGCAATAATGATTGATGAAACAATCAAGAAAATAGGAACTACTGCGGTTAAGTACGCTCAGAAGTTAACTACTCAACCTGGATTAAATCCAAAACTAAAAGCTAAATCAGAATTTATTGCTCTAGAGGATGCTAAAGATTATTTCAAACAAGAATTCAACGCTAAAGAGATAATAGTTACTTATGCCTCTGAATCGGATAATCCAAAAGCTCGAGTCGCTGAACCTGGTCGCCCTGGTATAGCACTAAATTTTGAATGAGAACTTATTGAATAGCATATTAGCTATTCCTCTCTTTTTTCTTTTAATGATTCAAACCATTCTGGTAATTTTACATTCTGTATACTATCTGAATTTGGTATGTATGGTTTTATATCAATTAAAGGTGTATAATCAAAAGCATCATGATGAGCGATATAGATTTTATTTCCTTCAATTTTTAGTATTTTTACTATAGTTAAACCAATAGGATTCGGTCGTCTTGGCGAACGAGTAGTAAAAATTCCACTAAGAGGTGTCTGAATATTTACATCTAGTTTTACTCTTGGATGACCTTGTAGGTTCTTTCGATTTTCTTTTGTATCCATTCCTGATATCCACCAAAGAGTGATTATATGTGAAAAATGTTCTAAGTTTAACATTGCAGGTATAAATTCATCAAATATCTCCAACCAAATTTTGTCAGTTTTATTATGAATAGTTCCTATTGAAATTAATTCAAATTTATCTGTCAATTTTTATACCTCTTTAGAATTGTACCTTACAATAGCTTTTAATGATATAGGTTAAATATTTTAAATTATTACCTTTTTAATATTAAAGCACTATATATGCTCTGTCGGAGTTAATAACATGTCAACTGATAAAAAGATACGAATTACAATCTGGTCTGTAGTTATTAGTATCCTTGTTCTTACAGCTGGAATATTTATTTTCTTACAATTATATATTCCTTATAGAGAAGAAGGAGAGGGAGTGAAGGTAGCTGTACTCGATTCAGGTATTAATATGGATGTTAAAATCGCTGGTTATAAAGTATCCAGAGAACTAGATAGTTCAATTATTTTAGAGAAAAGTTTTGTAACAACCGAATATGGCTATGATTCTAATTCTACAGTGTTAGATGATACTGAATACTATCATGGAACTTTAGTAGCACTGCAAATCGCTGGTAAATCTTTTGGATATGCTCCGCAAGCTAGTCTGATCATTGCTAAATGTGCTGCTGCAGATGGCACAGCTACTTATCCAGCTATTTATGCCGCACTTTATTGGGCAGCTTATGAAGCAGATGCTGATATAATCAATCTTTCAATAGGTGGTCCTATATTAGTAAATAGCTCATTAGTAGAATTGATCAATCAAATTGCTTTAGAGAAAGGTGTTTTGACAGTTATTTCAGCGGGTAATGATGGAGATTCATCTGGTTATTCTTTATCTTCAATAGAAGGTCCTGCTGATGCTTTACAAGCAATAGCAGTTGGTGCAACACAATACGATGGAATTGCTGGTTATAGTAGTGTTGGACCATTAAAAGATCATAGCATTAAACCAGATTTATTAGAATCAGGTTTTACTTTAATTGCTTATGGAACAAGTTTCTCTGCTCCAAAAGTAACTGGACAAGCTGCTGCTTTATTATCTTGGTGTATTGCACAGGGCTTTAAATCATCACCTGGTCTTCTCAAAGCAGCCTTAATGAGTAGTGCTTCTCTTGACCAAGTATATCCAATTTATTATTCTGGTGCAGGTATAGCTGATGTTGAATTAGCTAAAACAATCATTTCAGATGCAGAAATAGTTGATGGCTGGCCAATGGTTACTTATGTTACACCAACAAAATTACCTTTTTCAATGCCAACAGTTTTTCAAGGAGATGTTTGGCATTTTCCATTAACAATTATCACACCAGTTGAACAAGCATTTAGTATAACATCTGACCTTGTACCAGCAGAATCAATAGTTTCCATTCAACAATTAGTTACAATAAATCAAAGTGGACTTGTTGATTGTAAATTTGTTATTCCTGAAAGTTTTTCACCTGATAATAATCATCAAGAAGTTCTTAGCATTCAAGGAAGTTTGGGTGGTGATCTAGCGGTTACAATAGGTGTTGAGATTGCCTCACCAAAAGTAAGTCTTGGTTTTGATGTTTTTCATTCAGCATGGGATATGGATCATTTATTTGGCCAATTTAGAGATCTTCGCCTTGAATTAGCAAAGGCTGATATTGCTTTAATTGAATTAACTCATCCCGATAATTTTACTCAATTAGATAAATATGATGCATTAATTATGCCTGACCCAAATACCTACGGTCTATATTTAGATGATGAAAAGATAGTTCAAGCTTATTATCAAGCTTTTGCGAATGATACTATTGATGCTATTGTAGATTACGTGGAAGCTGGAAATGGATTATTTGTTTTAGGTACTACAAGTGACTCTACTGAAATAAATGAAACTAACCGTCTATTAGAGCATTTCAATATAACTATTTTAGAGAATACTATTCCTGATCCAATTATTTACAACGAAGATAGTGGTAGTTATAATATTGTACTTATCACGGATATGAATGATACTCATGGAGTTACAAAAGATCTCATTGATTTTGATTATATTGGTTCAAAGTTAGCTATAATTGGTGAAAATGCTCAAGCTATTGCTTGGTACCAAAGTCAATCTAATGTAGCTGTAGCAGCTTATGAATCTGGAAATAAAACCCATGCTGGAAGAGTTGTTGTATCAGGATCGAATTTCATGGCTGATAATTGGGGAATAAATGGTGAATACTTATCCAGCCATAATTTAGATTTGATAATCAGCACTATAGAATGGATTACGAATCAAACAATATTAGCTACTCCTGCTGCTCAAATAAATACTCATACAAATAATGAAATCAATATTAAACAAATATCTGCACCAAAAATAACCTTGGATATAAATGGTTTGCATCTAAATCTCTCAGAAACAAATACAGTACAATTGAATCAATTACCATACACAAATAGTATACAATTAATTACAATGCAACAAAAGAAATGGCAAAAAAGATGATTTTCTGATTATTAAAAGATGAACGCAATTGCGCTCTTCTTTTTATCTGCCCATTCAATATATCCTTTATTTTTCATTATTTCAAAAATCCGATTTAAATCCTCTTGAGGTATAGTACTCCAGGGCTGGTTTGCTTGTTGAATGTCTAACAAAGTCATAACTCGTTCAGCACCTGCTGCACGACCTGTTTTAATACTCCACTCATAAATAATATCTGCCCATTCATCTAAAGTTCGCCAATAAAGTCTTAAGCGGATTTTCTTTTTATCCCACCAAATACCCATTTCCTGAGCAACAATATAATCACCAATTATTTCTAATTGTTCCCTATCTAATTTTTTCTTTGCTTGCTTATTATTAAAAGGAAATTTAGCTCTTTCTTCTTCAATGTGAATTATATGCATAATATTAATGCGAGCATATTCCATAAGGAAATTCGACCAATCAGAGCACCATGAATCGAGATGTTTTTGGTGTTCAGGAGTAACAAACATCCAAGGTTTGTTTATCCACTCTGGTAATATTTCCAAGAGTTGTCTCTCAATATCTTCCCCTAAATCAAAAAGATCCTCTCTAGATATTGCTACATCAGATTGTATTAACTGCTCAATTCTAAGCATTGCGTTGTAGATTTTATCTTCAGTAGTAACTGGATTTTCAATGAGGGATATAGTAAAAGTTGCTTCTCTAGGGGGTTTAATGTCAGTTTTTTCAGGAGAAAT
Source organism: Bathyarchaeia archaeon (assembly GCA_035528035.1). Classification (GTDB taxonomy): domain Archaea; phylum Asgardarchaeota; class Heimdallarchaeia; order JABLTI01; family JABLTI01; genus JABLTI01. Next base: position 156,694 of record DATKZI010000052.1, on the reverse strand, counting down.
TTCTTCTTCTTTAATTTCTGGCTCTTCTATGATTATTTCTTCTTTTTGAGCAGTTTTCTCCTTTGTTTTGGTATCTTTTTTCTTCTGTTTTACTGACATGAGATTTCCCACACATTGACACTTAAATTCATGATATACTTATTTTAAATATTTGATATGTTTATTTCCTTAACAATTTTTCTTTGATAATTAATCTACAAGTATTATATAAATTAGCTTTCCTTTTTTTGAAATATTCTATATCTAATAGCACGATATTTTATTGATATAAAATTTCTTATTTCAATATTTGCATTTCGTACTTTTTTTCATGAAAACCTTTTCCAGATAAAAATCATTAAAGAGGTTTCTCTATTTTTTCCCTGAAAAATAAGGAAAGAATAAAGAAGCAAAATTAAACGCTTCCAAATTCTTCTGCCCAATCACGATGTTTTAATAATTCTTCAGGAGCAACACTTGGTTTGATTTTTTCCATTGCTGTCATGAAATCTTGTAATGAAACATTACGTGCTATTATATCCGGATTATCTAATGCGCCAGCTATATCTAATTCACGTACAGGCATCATTACTGCTTCACGGCATAAAAGCTGAATATCTCTACCTGAATACCCTTCGCTTGCTTCTCCTAATAGATTCCAGTCAACAGTAGAGTCACAATCAACACCTTTAGTGTGGATTTCAAAGATTTTTGTTCGAGCAACTAAATCGGGTAAATTAATATAAATACGCTTTTCAAATCGACTTCTAAAAGCAGGATCAATTTCCCAAGGAAGGTTAGTTGCACCAATAACAACAATACGATCTTCCTTCTTTGTTGTCACACCATCCATTTGAGTCATCAAAGTAGTTTTTACTCGTCTCATCGCATCATGTTCCCCACCACCTCGAGCTGATGCTATACTATCAACTTCATCAATAAAAATCAAAGAGGGTTGTTTTTCAATTGCTGATTCAAATAATTGTGTGACTAATTTTTCTGATTCACCTAACCATTTTGAAATGATACTTGAAGCACTAACATTGAAAAACGTAGCATCAACTTCTGTAGCTACAGCTCTTGCAAGGAGAGTCTTACCTGTTCCTGGTGCACCAAATAATAATATCCCCCTCCATGGATTTCTAGCACCTTTAAATAAATCAGGTCTTTTCATTGGCAGAATGATCGCTTCACGTAGGGCTCGTTTAGCTTCTTCTAAACCTGCTACTTGACTCATTTTAACATTTGGTTTTTCCACTACAATTATTTCAGATATTGCTTCCTCGAGCTCATCCTTTTCTTCATTAGAATTTCCTCCACTATCCCCACCACTACTACCTCCACTCTTTTTTGGAGTCTTTCTTTTACTACCATCAGCTCTTTGCAATCCTTGATCTTTCAATTCCTTTGCTCGAGCAAGATATTCTTTTGCTTTCACATAATACATATTTTTTAATTGTGGATTACTTGTGAATTGAATTAATTGTTGTAAAACTTCTGCTGCTTTCAAATAATTTTGATGTGCTGCTTTGTAATTACCGGATTGATCTTCTTCATAAGCTTTCTGAGCATATTTTGATGCATACTGATATAACGATGAATTTGACAATTTTATTCCACACTCAACTTTATTTTTCTAATCTTGTTTATATATTTATTATTGCTTGCAAATTATTCATATGTCCACTATATTGAAAAATGCTTACAAATTAAAGTAAACTAACTATTTACCTATATAAAAATCTTTGAATGTAAGCTTTCTTTATAAAAAAACTATTTTAATCTTTTTTACTTATTTTTAAACCAATTATTAAATCACTTACATTTGTTCCAGTAGGTCCTGTAAACAATAAATTACTAGTTCTTTTCAAATAATGATATGAATCATTGTTTTGAATGAAATCTTTACCAATCAATCCTAGCTTCGTAGCAATTCCTGAAGTGAAACCATCAACTATTGCTCCAGCAGTATCTGTAGGTCCATCAATTCCATCCGACCCTAAAGCAACAATTAAACAATCATTCTTATCCTTAATTATTTCACTTGCAGCTAATGCGAATTCTTGATTTCTTCCTCCTTTCCCATTTCCATTAATAGTAACTGTTGTTTCTCCACCAGCAATTAAAAGAATATTTTCTTCTGATTCTTCAATTAATTGTTGGGCAAAATTAGCTCCAACTTCTTTTGCTTCGCCTGTTAAAGTTGTGGTTATTATTTTAGCATTTAAACCTAATTTTTCACCATAATTTTTCATTGCTTCACAAGATAATTTATTTGAAGCAATAATCAAATTATGAACATTACTGAAAAATTCATCATTTGATTTACAGGTATCAGATAATTCTCCTTTTAATCCCAAATTCAAGGTTTTGTATATTGATTCTGGTAATTTCTCTAATTTATATTTTTCAATTATAGTTTTCATTTCTAACCAGGTACTCTTATCTGGTGCAGTTGGTCCTGAGGCAATGGTGTCAACTTCATCACCAATAACATCACTGATTATAAGAGAAATTACTTTAGCGGGTTGTGCTATTTTAGCCAATTTTCCTCCTTTTATCTGAGAAAGATGTTTTCGAACAACATTCAATTCATGAATTGTAGCACCTGCTTTAGTTAACGTTTGGAATGTATTTTGAAGGTCATCTAAAGTAATCCAATCATAGGGTATTTCTAGAAGAGCAGAACCTCCCCCGCTAATAAGACATATAACTAAATCATTTTTCGTTGTTTTTTTTAATAGATTTAAAATTTGATAAGCTCCTTTAATAGATCCCTCATTTACAAATGGATGCCCCGCTGAATTTAATATAATTTTTTTGGCTTGCTTTTCATTGAAATTAATATTATCTGGTACATTGATATAACCGCTTGAAATTTTATCACGCAATATTTCTTCAATAGCTAAAGCCATTTCAGCGGAAGCTTTACCACCACCAATAACGATAATTTTAGTTTGTTTATTGACTTTCTCTTTAAGATTTTCTAAAAAATAAATAATATCTTTTCTTATTTTAATTGCTTTTTTAACGGCTAATTTAGGATCAGCTGCCATTATTCCTTCATTCATAATCTCAAGAGCTGTTTGATATAATTGATAAATACCTTTCTTTTCTGCGTCAGCAAGCAAGAAGCGATGATTTTTAAAAAAATTAGCTGACAAACTACTTTCATCTCACCTAATCAATATTCTTTAACATACATTGTTTATATATCTAATAAATTCATAGGAAGGATTAAAAAAGAATTTTCTCTCTTATTAGTTGGTGAAGTTATTGGAATCTGGAAGCATACGTACACGTGCTACAAATGCGTTATTCAATCAAAGGTTTTTATTGGGTGTTTATGCACCTATTATTCTTGAGTTTATTGTATATGCAATTTATATTTCCGCTCGCGGTGCTGCTCCTAATTGGGGAGTTGTTCTTTGGGCCTTAATGTTAATAGCTCCAGCCCTTTTTCTTTATATGGTTTCTCCTATTTTGCTTTATTTTATGAGTGGGGTTGGCAAATTTTATGATAAGAAACTTAGAGAAAATCGTGATGAATTATTCATTTTTGACGATGATGAAGAAACCTTAACCAAGGAGCAAAAAACACGTATTAGTGAAGCGATAGATTCCATACTTATTCCTCAATTAGTAAAGAAAGTTCGCTATCTTTACATTGATTCTTTTGTTAGTCGCTCCAAAGAAAGTAATAAAAATAATCTATTAAGTAGTTTTGAAACGCTATTCCTATTTTCAACTATCTGGTCAATTCTTTCTTTAGCTGATCTAGTTGGTGTTATTATTCTTCACTTTCGACCTATAACCCTTGATTTTATAATTATTGATCAAATAGAAAATCCAATCAATGTTGTAATATTTGCTTTAATATTTGGTATATTAACAATTTTAAGTGATATTCTCGCATATTATTCAATAGGGCGATTACGAAAACTTATTTTGGAAACATTACCTATTGTAACACCAATTGATGAAGAGGAACAAACAAATAGAAATAATTATCTTCGAGCTATTGGTCAATTTCCTATTGAAAGTGTTATTGGAGAAAGAACTCTTCAGAAGAACTTTAGAAGATTTGACAGAATTTATCAACAAGAATTTTCTGAACCCCTTTCTGAAGCAATTAGAGTGTATTCTAATAATATGGTTGCTAAACAGCAAGCTTGGCGTATTTACAAACCACTCCTAGATGAACTAAAAGTGTCCCCTAAACAAACAGCTATAATTAAAGACCGATTTTTTGACAGCCCCTTTTATGATATTGCTCGAGATGTTTTTAGCTATGACCATGAACTCACTTCATTAAAAACTGATATAGAATATGTTAAAAATCGACTAACTCATTGGGATGATATTACAGAAGAAGAACGAGCAACTGCATTGGTATTTTTGTTTAGATCAACAGAGCAGCTTTTCAAAAGCGTTATTGAACATTTTAATGCTCCACCAGAAATTTATACAAATTTCAATATGATTTTAAAATTCTTACGTGATCAAGATTTATTAACAAAAGAGGAAGAAAATGCATTTGATCTTATTAGAAAGAAAAGAAATATTCTAGTTCATCAATCAGGACGATTAGTGAAAATCGTAAAATCAGAGATTGAAGAATTCTTAACTAGTCTAGAAAATGTTCTTTTGAAAGTTGAGGTTCAAATTAAAACACAATAAAAATAGTCTTTTAGAAAACATTTTTGAATGATTCTTTTTTGTTCTCATATATAGAAACAAAAAGTAAGTGATATTTATGTCTGATAATAAAAAAACAACTTCCGCTAAAAGTTCTACTGCAGCTAAGAAACCAGCAACTAGTGCATCTGCAGCTAAGAAACCAACAACAGCAGCTAAAAAACCAACAGCTAGCACAACAAAGAAACCTGCAACTACAACAAAAGCTGAGAAATCTACTTCAACAACGGATAAAAAACCAATCACAAGTTCAGTAAAGAAATCGACACCAGATCAAACCAAAAAACCTGCTGCAAAAACTACAGCTAAGATTACTACTACATCTACAGCTAAAAAACCTACTACTACTGCATCTACTGCTAAAAAATCCACTGCCACAACAAAAACTACCGCAAAGAAGCCAGCTGCTAAAAAACACAATGTTATACATGCAAAAATTCTTAGTTATCGTAGAAGTAAGAAATTACAAACAACAAATCAAGCTATTGCAAAAATTCTTGATGAATGTAATCATAAAACATTACTAGGTAAGAAATTCGTTTTGACATTGCCTGATACCGAAGTTACTAGAAGTGGTAAAGTAATAGCGGTTCATGGTCAAACAAGCACTCGTCAAGTGAGAATAAGATTTGATAATTGTGGTATGTCTTCACATGCAATAAATCATGATATTGAAATTATATTATAAAAAACAGTGTTGAGAGTGAGGTAAACCCTCGTCTCTCTTATAAATCTGGTAATTTTTTCTGCCATGTTTTTAGGAGATCAATTAACATTTCTTTACGCTTTACTCCCCCACTTTTAATTTTATATACGTGTGTCATTCCGGGGGAACCTACATGCTCATAAAGCTCTTCAATGAGTTTATCGCATAAAGAATTAAATGAACTATTGTCACTAATGGCTTCTAAGTATTTAATAAAAACATCAAAAACCTTGACCAATTCTGGACTTGGTGTTCTATCTACAGCTTCTGTCTTTTTAGTTTTCGATTTCTTTGCATAAGGCATTGTTTTTACTTCAGGAATTGATACTTCTTCACCTTCGTCATCAGAAGTTTTTTCTACTGTTGTATCATCTCCCTTTTTCTCTGTATGAGCACTTTTTCCTCTAAGGAATTCACTAGGTTTAACATATCTATCACCAATTTCATTTTCTTCTAAAATGGAACTTTCTTCTAACTTTTGAGGTTCTTCTTTGACTGGTGTCTGTCTAATAACAGGTTCAGGAACCAAATCTTTTGGTTCGGGAGCTTTGGTTTCAATAGATTCTTTTCTAACTGGTGTAATAGGTGTTTGAGCAACGATTTGTTGTTGTAAAGCAGCAATTCTAGGTTCAAAGATTTTTTCTATTTCATGAGCATGAATTGCTATTTGATTTAGTACTTTTTGTTTTGAAATATGACGATTATCAACCAGCTCGCTAAGTTCAACACCCATAAAAGCTACGAATTCTTTCTTGAAAGGATCATCAATGGTTCCGTATAATTCATCTAGTTCTTCTATAACTTCTTCGATTCTCTTTAAAGTTTCATCAGTACCAGTATCTTTTTTCTTTAATTCTTCATTTTCATTTTCTAGATCTTTTATTTCCCTTTGAATATCCTTTAGTCGTGATTCCAATTGGTTATTTTCTATTTCTAAATTATTAGATTCATCTAATTTGGCATCTAATTTTTCTTTAATTCTTTTAAGATCTGTTGACAAAGATTCATTAGTCATTTTCAAATATTTATTTTCTTCAGTAAGCTTAATATTTTCTTCCCTAATTCGAGCCTCAGTTTGTGATCCAATTGATAATTCTTGCAGCTGCTTTTGAAACTCTTTAACTTGTACTTCAGCAGTTTGATATTTACTTCGCATGGTTATATTAGACTGTTTTAGTTCTTCATTTTCAGCTTCAAGCTCTTCATTTCTCTCTGAATATTTTGAAACCATACTAATCATACGAGGGGCCATACCCAAACTAATATCCTTATTAATCAATAATGAAATGAGGTTTTCTAATTCGAAATATTTCATATCTTTTTGCTTCAATAAATTCGCTGGGCGTAGTAGCATATCGATGTCATCAATAAAGAAGGCTAGATTGGTATATCCCATTTCTTTTGCTTTTTTATCTAATTTATTTAATTGATTTTGATTGATATTAGTTGATTCATCCTGGCTCATTTTTACTTCACCATTTCGAACAAATACAGTAAATACTGATAGAAAAATCTTTTTCTATAAGAAAAAAATTGCTAAACTAACTTATTATCTTTTAGATAGGGATTAAGCTCAAAGAATAACTATCTATATCACAATAAATATCAGGAACATATTTTATCTTTATAAAATAACCTTTAAAAAAGTAAATTCTAATAAAATAGTATCATCAAAATAAAATAAATAAAAATAAATATCCACATAATAGGAATTTGTTTTTAATAAGAAGAATAATTCATTATTATACAACAGTTGGTGCTATACAGTGATCTTACCCTTAGATTTCAAGCAACATGAACAGCGATTTTCTCGAGATATCTTGGAAGGTATCAAATTTCAATTCGATAGATTAGATCTGGACTCTCAAAATCTTAAAATATTTTTGGATAAATATTTGAAAATTTCTAAATCTCCTACTCTTCCATCAGACGATCCTGAAATACCTTATCTAGCAGCAAAAGTAGCTTATATGCTTTCAGATTATGATTTTTTCAAATCCAAAGAATTTCAGGAAAAATACATCTATAGTGATGGTGCTAAAATCTGGTTTGCTTTAACAAAAGCAGCTAAGGGTGAAGTTGATGTTGCATTAAAAATGTTAGATGATATCCTTCGAATAACTGAGGAAAATGGAGATCACTTACAAAGAATAGAGTGTCTGGGTATTTTAGCACAAATTCTATTCATTAGAGGTTCGGAATATAAATCTAAACTTGAAACAATTTTAGAGAAAATCGCTGTTTTTAAGGAGAAAATGGGAAATATAGATGATTTTGAACAAATGTTTCTCTCAGCTTATTTAATCCAAAGTAGAATTAACTCTCAACAAATAGCACCAGAAAAGATCGTTAGTGAAATATCAGCACTTTTGACAATAGCTGAAAAAAATAATGATACGTATTTTTCATTACAATTTCAATTGGATCTCTCTCAAGCACTTATATCTGCTTTTAATTTAAAAGAAGCTCAAAAAAACCTAGACCATGTGTTTCAAATATTGAGTAATATAAAATACAAAGCTCTTGAAGCAAAAGCTATTAGAATTCAAGGTCAATTACAGGAAGCCAATAATAAATTCGATGCTGCAGAACAAATTTACTTGAAAGCAAAACAAGCATATACTGCATTAGAAGATCAAATTGGTGTTGCTGGATGTGTTACTCGCTTAGCTCAATTAGCGGAAAAACAAGAACAACAAAATAAAGCAGAACAATATTATCAAGAAGCATATACTCTTTCAGAAAAAATGTCTGATTTCTTCAGGATGGCTAAAACATTGTCTGCATTAGCTCGTCTATCATCGAAACGAGGTCAATATGCTGAGGCACTAGAAGCATACACTAAAGTATTGAAAATAGCAAATGAAAATAAATATAGTCAACTTTTACCTTCAATTTATGAAGGATTAGCTTATGTGAATTTCATTTCAGGTGATTTTGATTCAGCTGTAGTAAATAGGTATAATGCACTTGAATATAAGGAAAAATTCAATTATAATCAAAATGAAATTTTAATGGATAGAGTAAAACTTGGTGAAATTAATGCCATAGTAGGAAATCTTACAGAAGCTTTCATTGAATTTGAAACAGCCTTAAATTTATGTACTAAATTACAGAAAAAAGATGATATTTATTTTGATATCCTAAATTGGCTTTTTGAAATATCTACAGCAATGGGTAAATTATCTTTAGCAGAAACATATATTGGAAGAGCTGATCTATTTGCTTCAATACATAATTCCCAAGAGGAAAATGCTCAAGCTCTTATTTCCCGTATAAGGTTCCTTTTACAGAAAAAGGAACTTGGACAAGCTGAAAAATTATTAGTATTAGTTTTTGAACAAGCCCAAGAATTTCCATCTGCTTTAACAATGGCTCTAGCTCTAATAGAAAAATCTTCTGCATTGATACTCAAATTCATTGAAAGTAAAGATCCTGTTCTCCTTGAAACTATTTTACAATCTCTTGATGATATGCTTTTCATTTCACTTGATCTAGAGTTCTTACCTTTGACTATGTATACAAAAAAGATCTTGGGAAAAATACTTGCTTACAAATCTGATTACGATGAAGGTTTAGGAGAACTTGAGGAAGCAATTGATTTAGCTGAAGAACTAGGTATGACGAAATTTGAAGATACATTGAGATTGGAAAAGGAAGAACTTGAGAAAATGAAGGAAACAAACGAAACTATTCAAGATACTGCTTTAGAAGAGCGAAAAGAGAATTTCTTGAATGAAGCATTGGATTTCACACGTCAAACATTTTGGCTAGTAAGTGCTTCGGAACATCAGAGAGTATAGATGAAATCCCTTTCTTTCTCTCTTCAGTAATGTTTTTTGTTTGCTTATTATATAATATAATCTGATTTTAATGACTGATCTAATTGAAATTTGCAGAGAAATAGATGACCTAATCCAGCAGCTTGGTGGTTATTGGTCCAAAGAATGGTTAATTCATCCTGTTATCGAGGAGTTAGGTGAATTTTCTAAGGAACTCCAAATTTATGGTGGTTTACATCCTAATAAAACAACTTCAATAGAAAAATTAACTGAAGAATATGGTGATTTAGTATTTGCGGTCCTTGCTTTAGGTAGGGGACTTAAAATCGACATTGAAAGTGCTATAAAAAACACATTAAGGAAATATTCCGCGCGAGATAAAAATTAAACCAATAACTTAAATTTAAATAAGCATTCTATTAAAACGAAAACAATTATCAAGTGATTGTCTATGAAAGATGAAGTATGGAAATTAGCTAATGAGATTAAAACTGAAGTTGTTGAATTAAGACGTCATATTCATATGAATCCTGAACTTGGGTATGAAGAAGAAGAGACATCAAAACTTGTTGCTAAAAAATTACAAGAATTAGGTGTTGAAATTAGAACTAATGTAGCTAAATATGGTATTATTGGATTAATTAAAGGTAAAGCTGGGGATGGTAAAACTATAGGAATTCGAGCAGATATGGATGCTTTAGCTTTACAAGAAGAAAATGATGTTCCCTATAAATCAAAAAATGATGGTGTGATGCATGCTTGTGGTCATGATGGACATACAGCGATGCTTCTAGGAATAGCAAAGATATTGGTAAATATGAAAGATAAAATTAAGGGTAATGTAAAACTATTCTTTCAACCAGCAGAAGAAGGATTGGGAGGGGCTAAACCAATGGTTGAGGAAGGAGCCCTTAAGGATCCAGATGTTTCAGCTGTTATCTCGCTTCATGTTGATGATGATACGCCAGTTGGTCATATTGCCATGAAAGATGGAAGCTTCACTGCAAGTTCAGATAAAATCTGGTTTGATATCATAGGTAAAGGTGGACATGCAGCTCTCCCTCATAATACTCGAGATCCTATTGTTGCAGGAGCACATTTAGTTACAGCCTTACAAACTGTTGCTTCTAGGTTTACGGACCCTGTAAATCCTGTTGTAGTAACAATTGGTACTTTTAATGCTGGATCTGCCTATAATATAATACCAGAAAGAGTTCAATTAACTGGTACGGTAAGAGCATTAAAACCAAAAGTAAGATCTGAAACATATGAATATATTAAACAAATAGCAAAAGGTATAGCTGAAACTTTTGATGTTAAAATCAATCCAGGTATTAAACTGGGGTATTCACCAGGAATTAATGATCCAGATTTAAATAGAATTATCAAGGAAGCTACCACAGAGTTAGTTGGTGAGGATAAAGTAATAATAAATGAAGATCCTTCCATGGGTGCTGAAGACTTTTTTGAATTCAGTGATAACTATAGAATACCTGTAACAATGATCTGGCTAGGTACAAGGAATGATGAAAAAGGGATTAATCATCCTGGTCATAGTCCATTATTCAATATAGATGAGGATGCCTTGCCACTTGGTTGTGCCATTCTATCTCTTACAGCTCTCAAATATTTATCAAAATGAGAATTATTAATGGAGGATTTTTTCCTCCAAAACACTTTTTTTTCTATTTTTTACCTCTCTTAACAAATTTTTTATGTAACTTGTCAATAACGTAATATTAAATAAGGTTCATTTATCTCTAAATGAAAAGGATGGTGTTGATTTAACAATGTCCGATAAAGAAATTGTATCAGAAGCAGATTTGAAAGGCGTCAAGCTAAAGGAAACTCATACGAAGGCTCAAGAGGCAGAGATGAAATTAGTATTCAAATGCCCTGATGGTAAAATAATACCATGGCCAATTTGTTGTGGTGAATTAATGGAACTTGAAGGGGACAAACTTGTTTGTGCTCATAAAGAAGGTTGTGGAGCAACAGTAGAAGTTCCCACCTGTGGTGATGGTTCCAAAGCAAAACCATTTATTGGTAAAGCTGATTAATTTCATCTTTTCCTTTTAATTCATTTTAATATAATAGGTGAATAGGGGGGGATTTCCCCTTTTATTTCATTTATCTTTTAATTTTTACTTTACTTTATTACAATTAGAATTTCCATCGAATAGACTTTAATCCAATTATTTCATTTAATTCACTAAAATGCTTGATAATATAACTTGGTTTTTTATCTTTGTCTAAATTATCTACATTAATTTTCTTTGTAGGTTCGAATAAAATACTAGTCATACCCATTTTGTTTGCACCAACGATATCTGTTTCAATTTTATTTCCCACATAAATAATTCTCGATGGTTCATTCAAATTTAATTTAGCCATTGCTTCTTTGTATCCGATATCAGAAGGTTTCCAACGTGATGGTAAATCATTAATTATAACAACATCAAAAAAGTGTTGAATGCCTAAATAGGTAAGTTTCTCCCATTGTTTAATCTTCAAACCATCGGATATAATACCAATTTTCATAGATTTCATCAATGCTAGAAGAGTTAAAATAACTCCTGGAAAAGGTCGTAATAAAGAATTTTTAGTTTGATGATATGCTACAATAGCTGCAGCAATTAGTTTTGGATGAATTTCGTATCCTAATTCTTCTATAAATCTATTAAAATGCTCGTTATAATTTGATCCATATTCATTTACGATTTTCATTAAAAGATTGTATGCTTCCTCTTCATCTAATTCAACTCCCGCTTCACAAATAGCTCGAATAGCATTTTTTCTAGCTAATGAAGACATAAGCGTACTGTTAAATAATGTGTCATCCAAATCAAATAAAACAGCATCATATTTCTTTTTTTTATCCATTGGAATCACTTGGAAATATCACTAATCTATAATGAATCTAATTAGATTAATTATTTTTTTGTAAAAGAAAAAAAAAGAAAATTTATTCTTGAGGTGCATTCTTTATTTCTTCATCTGGATGTCGGAACAATTCTCCACGAATGTATTTCTTTGCACGTTCTTCATATTTATCTTGACAAACTGGACTACAGAAGTATCTCTTTCTCCCTAGAATTGCTTTAGAAAATACCTCACCTGAAAATTCTCTTTGACAAGAATCACATCTTATAAGTAGATTAATAGGTGATTTTGGAAGTTCAATGGGTTTACACATAAAAGTTTCAAGATTAATTGAGGATACTAATTCCATGATAGAATCCCCTGGTAAAGAATTTATTTGTCTAATAAAATCTAATTTATCCTTATCACTCATAGGGTGAGTAACAACTAGTAAATTATAATGACCAGAAGTTATAGTCATATTAGCAATAAATGGACTGTCGTAAATATCTTTAGCTGTTCTGTCAAGGTCGCCTGGTTTAACTTTAAATAGAAAAGTCATTGAGGTTCCTCTCATAATCATATGGGTGTCAAGAATTATGGTAAATTTCTCGATTAAACCTGTTTCAACATATTTTTCTATTCTTGTTTTAATGGATGGAATGGTTAAATTAGTTTCACGAGCTAGGGCTGCGTAACTCGTTCTTGAATCCTCAATCAGTGAAGATAAAATGCGTAAATCTGTTTTATCAAGCTTATGCATAAATTTTGCCCTCAAACTCTACAATATTATATATTGATGATAATAAATAATTCTATACTTTTAAAGTCTTTTCTTATTGGTTATAGTATTTTAGTAATAATTTATAAAAAGCTCATCTAATATTGATTATGAAAATCCTATAAAAGATCCATATAATGGGATGAGTCTATGAAAAAAATTGATTTACGAAGTGATACTGTTACTTTACCTTCTGAAGAAATGCTAGATGCTATGAGAAATGCAAAATTAGGTGATGATGTTTATGGTGAAGACCCAACTGTAAATGAATTAGAAGATAAAGCTGCAAAGATGTTTGGAAAAGAAGCAGCTCTTTTAGTTTGCTCAGGCACTATGGGAAATGTATGTTGCGTTGTAGGTCAAACAACTCATGGTGATGAAATAATTCTAGAAAAGAATAGCCATATAGTTTTGCATGAAGTTGCTTCAGCCGCGGTAATTGGTGGATTACAATTAAGAACGGTTACTGGAATAAACGATTACTTAATTACTCCAGAAATATTGACCGAAGCAGTGCGAGGAAATGACGTTCATTATCCTATAAGTTCTCTTGTTTCTATTGAAAACACTCATAATATGGCTGGTGGGATTCCTTGGAAATTAGAAGAGATACGTGCTTTAACAAAAGAAGCAAAAAAGCATAATTTGAGAGTTCATATGGATGGCGCAAGAGTATTTAATGCATCTATTGCTACAGGACATTCTGTCAGTGAGCTTACAAAGGATGTTGACACAATAATGTTTTGTTTAAGTAAAGGTTTAGCTTGTCCAATTGGTTCTCTTATAGTTGGCAGTCAAAAATTTATTGATCGAGCATTGAGAGTTAGAAAAATGCTTGGTGGGGGTATGCGACAAGCTGGTATAATAGCAGCTCCGGGTTTAGTTGCATTAGATAAAATGGTCAATAGACTTGCTGATGATCATAAAAATGCTAAATTGCTCAAAAAAGGGCTTGATGAAATTTCTGGAATTCAAACCAGAGATTGTCAAACTAATATTCTTTTTGTAGATATTAAAGGAACAGGTATGAGTGGTTCAGATTTAAAGCAAAAACTGGAGCAATACAATATTATAGTAAGCACAAGATGGGATACAACTTTCAGATTTGTAACTCATTACGGCATTGAAGAAAATGATGTTGATTACATCATTAATGCTATCAATGATATACTTTCAAAAAATAAATAAAGCATTAATAAAGAAAATCTAGTAAATTAATAGTTATTTCAATTTGCTAATAATCTATAACATCAATGCGAATTATTTCGCACCAGAAATTACATCGTTGGTTAGATAGTCAATGGCAAAAATATTCGTTACAGGAGCAACCGGACAAGTCGGTGGGCAATTAGTAGAACTAATTATTTCTGAAAGATTACTAGGTATACAATCTTCTCAAGATGTTATCTGCTTAGTTCGAAATCCCTCTTCTGCTGAAAAATTGGTAGAATTAGGAGTTACTATAGTAAAAGGCGATTTACAAGATAGTGACACAATTTTGGATGTTATGAAAAACGGAATTGACTATGTTTTCCATATAGCTGCTAATATACTTTTGAATCAAACCTATGAACAAATGTACATACCGAATGTTTTAGGAACAAGAATTATGTTAGATGCTTTTACTAAATCAAAAGCTAAATCTTTTATCTATACCAGCTCCATTGCTGTTTATCAAGCATTTAATGGTAGGAAAAAATTATACAATATAGATGAAAATAGTCCAAAGGGTACTTTAACCGATGGAGAACCTTATGCTATCACAAAACGAATAGCAGAAGATCTAGTAATTGATTATTCAAAAAATCACACAGAAAAGAATTTTTTCATTACAAGATTAGGTCCTATTGTAGGTCCAGGTGATAGAGTTACTATTCCTTCATTGGTTGAAGCAATGTCTTATAGAATTATACCTAAATTAATCAATCGTGGTAAGCATCTTTTTTCGATAACCCATCCTAAAGATGTTGCTCGAGCTCAAATATTTTTAGCTCAACATAATTCATCTCTCTCAGGCGAAGCTTTCAATGTTGCAGGTAATCCTATAAGTTTCAGAGAAATTATGGATATTATTGCTGATTATTATTTGCGTCCTCATCCAAGATTTTCAATAACAGCTGGAATTTTCAAATTTATTTTACCATTATTAAGAGTACTTAACAAGATTTTTCCAAAAATTAAACTTATTAGAACTGCACTGTCACCTATAACAATTAATTATATTATTAGAACTTATATCTATAATTCAGAGAAACTATGTGATCAAGGATTTACTTTTTCAATAAAACCACAAGATGCTATTATTGATGCATTGATCTATCTCGATGCAGAGAAAAAAATGATTAAACCAAATCGTAGAATTAAAGCAAAAATAGCTAGAGAACAAAACTCTTAGTTATGGTATTTACTTCATAATGGTCACATATCTTAATTAACATTTATTGTCAATAACTTAGATATGGTCAAATGTGATAAAAATGATCAAATGTATCTCTTTTGATTTTGATAGAACCTTGTCCTTTGTTTCACCTCTTACTCATTATTTAATTCCTGAACTTTTAGCACAAAAAGGTTACAAAGTTTCAGTTGAAGATTTTGTTGAAAATACTATTCAGCTTCGAAAAAACTTACCAATAAATTTAAAACAAAATTTTGATAACTTTGGTACTTTTTCAAAAAAGGAAAGAGAACAATTCATAGTTGAATATAATAAAGCGAGAATCGATATGTTAAAGTTAGCTGGTGATTCCCAAGAAATTTCTTGTCTAAAAGATTGGTTGGTAGAACAACAATTAACGACTCAGAAAAAAATTCTCTATGATGATGTTGTCCCCACTATTAAGAAATTAAAAAAGCAAAAATACAAGCTTTATGTTCTATCAGGAAATCATTCTGATGGGATAATTGAACTATTAGATGAAGCAAAAATCCTTCAATTTTTTGAAGGTATAATTACTGTTGATAAATATCACACATCAAAAACTGATAATTTTAAAATACTCTTGAAAAATACTGGGCTTGAACCTGAAGAAATTTTGCATATAGGTGATGATTTACATACAGATGGTTTAGGTGCTAAAAAATTCAATATTAATGTAATACTTATTCGTCGACCTCAGCAAATCGTTTTCAATAAAGATGATCTCCATGGATTTACTGTTATTAGTCAATTCAGTGAGATTTTTTCACATTTGAAAAATCAAACCTAATTACTGATGCATAAAAACAGACTTTTTTAAACATATCAAATATTTTTTATAAAAAAAATTGGATAAAAATAATTATAAATTAGAAGAAAGTATAGTCATCGAAATTTTACCCTAAACCGGGGAATGACTTAATATGTTTTCCAAAATCATTTCACAAAATGACTTGCCTAAACTTGTAGATGCTTTAATAAAAGATTACATAGTCATTGCTCCAAATTATAACAACAATGTACCAACTTTTTCGAAGGTTACTAATTCTTCTGAAGTTAAATTTGAAATTATTTTCAATGAAAAACTTCCAATGATTCCTCCAAAAAAAGTATTCCTTGCACCTAATCAAACAGTCTTTCGCTATAGTTTGAAAAAAGGAATAATCGAGGATTGTGAAGAATTATTACAGAAATCTTTAGAAAAAGGCATTGTAATTTTCGGAGTAAGTCCATGTGATATAACAGGTGTAGGTGTTTTAGAACGAATATTTCGCGATAATTATAGTGATGACGTTTTCCTAGGATTACGAGAAAATAGCATCATTATAGGTATGAATTGTTTAGATCATTGTTACGAAAATTGTTTCTGTGAAACGATGGGTTCTAATGATCCAAAAAGTGGATTCGATATTATGTTAACTGAGATAGCTAAAGGAAAACTAATTGCTGTTCCGAATTCAGATAAAGGAAAGAAAATCTTGAGAGTGTATCCTGAGATCTTTTCTGAAGTAACACCGAACGATTACAAAAATTATGTCAATGCTCTACAAATGAAAGAGAATAATTTCAAAACGGAATTCTTAGTAGAAGGTTTAGCTAGTCAAGTTGAAGATAGTTTTGAATCTGCTGTTTGGGAGGAGTTTACTAAAAAATGCCTCTTCTGTGGTTCATGTACATTTGTTTGTCCAACCTGTTATTGCTATAATGTTAAAGAAAAGGTTGAAATCAATTTAGAAGATGGTTCAAAACAAAGAGAATGGGATTCATGTTATTTCCCTGAATTTGCCTTGGTTGCAGGTGGTCACAATTTTCGAGAACGAAAAGAACAAAGATTCCGTTATCGATATCTCCACAAATTCGTTGATCTTCCAAGAAGATATAACTTCGAGGGGTGTATAGGTTGTGGAAGATGTATTACTTATTGTCCAGCAAATATCGACGTACGAGATGTTTTGAAGAAAGTTAGAGGTGAATTATAAAATGAGAAATGCTTCAATTGCACACAATATAGGGGTATGTACACCTCAAAATGCTAAAATAATAAAGATCAGCACTTTAACTGATAGTACCAAACTTTTCGAATTAAAAATATTGGATGAGCATGTCAATGATTTCTTCGATTACTCACCAGGTCAATTTATTCTTCTTAATATCTTTGGTATTGGAGAAGTACCAATTGGTTTAACATCCCCTCCAACAAAAAGAGGTTCATTTGAACTTTGCATTAGAAACGTTGGAAATGTTACTCAAAGAATCCATCAAATGAGAATTGGTGATATTGTAGGAATCAAGGGCCCTTTTGGAAATGGATTTCCTGTAGATGAAAACAAAAATAGAGATCTTTTATTTATTGCTGGTGGTATTGGTTATTTTCCACTAAGGTCTGCATTCAGATATGCAATTGATAAACGTGAGTTATTTGGTAAGATTATGATCCTTTATGGTGATAGATGTCCAACAGATGTACTCTTTCCTGAAGAAAATGAAGATTATAATAATAGGGATGATATTATATTCCATCAAACAGTTGATAGAGATGATGATCGTTGTTGGGATGGTAATATAGGTGTTGTAACAACTCTCTTGCCAAAAATCAAAGATGATCTTGATCCTGAGAACACAATTGTTATGATTTGTGGTCCACCTATTATGTATAAATTTGTGATAATGGATTTAGAAAAAATGGGCATAAAAAGCCAAAATATCTACCTTTCACTTGAACGAAGAATGAAATGTGGTGTTGGCAAATGCTGTCATTGTGGTATAGGCGATAAATTTGCCTGTCTCGATGGTCCAGTATTCACATTGGATCAAATTCGTGGACTTTTGGAGGCTCTATAAGATGGCTACGAAACCAAAGATAGGCATCGTTGGATTTACTGGTTGTGCTGGTTGTCAATTAAGTATTTTAGATTTAGAAGCAGAATTATTAGATCTATTAAGCTTAGTTGAAATAGTAGATTTCAGAATGGCTATGACAGGTAATAAAGAAGGCCCGTATGATATACTCTTTATAGAAGGAAGTATTTCAAATAGTGAACAAAAAGAAAAACTTCTCAAACTAAGAGAGAAAGCAAAAATTCTTGTAGCAATGGGTTCATGTGCTTGTTTTGGTGGTGTTCAAGCTATCAGAAACTATGGCAATAATGACCTTATTAAAACAACTCAATATGGCACCGAAGGAGCTCAAAAAGTTAAGGAAATTAAAGTTCAACCAATTAACAAAATTGTTCAAGTAGATCATTACTTGTTGGAATGTCCAGTTAATAAATATGATTTTCTTGAATTCGTTAAATATGTCTTAATTGGAGGAACACCAAAATTACCTAATATACCTGTCTGCCAACAATGTAAAGCTAAAGGTAATCGCTGTATCTTCCTTGAAGATGGTATAATTTGCATGGGATCTGTAATTCAAGCGGGTTGTGATGCTTTATGTCCAAGTCACAATATGCCTTGTGATGGTTGCAGAGGTTCTACTTTACAAGCTGCTTACCAACAGCAGGTAGATCTCATGATTTCAAAAGGAGCTACTACGGAAGACATAACACGATTTTTACTGAAATATAATGGTGAAGAATCGCAGTTACGTGAATACCTTCTAAAAATTTGGAAGGAACAGGATAAGAAGTTAACATATCGAGAGGATTAATTGGAAGGTAAGTAAAATGACAAATAAATCTTATAATATTGAACATATTTGTAGAGTCGAAGGTCATGGCAACCTTCTTGTTGAAATGGATGGAAAAAATATCAATAATGTCGAGATGCAAATAATTGAAGGTGCAAGATTCTTCGAAGGTTTTGCTGTCGGTAGAAAATATAATGAAGCCATCAATATAATGTCTCGAATATGTGCTATTTGTAGTTCTTCCCACCAATTATCTGCAGTCGAAGCTCTCGAGCATTCAGTTAGTATTGTTCCAAGTGACCAAGTCTTTGAGTTTAGGAAGCTTTTAGATCATGGAGAAAATATGCAATCACACATACTCCATATGGGTATGTTAGCTCTTCCCGATTTCTTAGGTTATGATGGAGCAATTCAGATGGTTCCAGATTATCCAAATGAAGTTAAACTAGTTCTACGAATGAAACGAATTGCTAATGATTTACAAGCATTGATTGGTGGTCGTGAAATTCATCCAGTGAATATTACACCTGGCGGTTTTGGCAAATATCCTACAACACAACAATTGGAAGAAATGAAAGAAAAACTGATAGAATTTAAAAAAGGAGCGCAAGCAATTGCTAATCTTTTTGCGACATTAAAGATGCCTGATTTTGAAAACAAAACAGAGCAAGTAGCTGTTTATGATGGTAAAAGCTATCCTTTCATAAGAGGAGATATGAAATGTCTTCTTAGTGGTAAGAAAGTTAAACCTGAGGATTATAAAAAGAACTTCATCACAGAGGAAGTTCGTGAATATTCTACAGCAAAATTCTCAACAATTAATAATGGAGAAGTGTATTATGTTTCTCCACTTGCTCGAGTAAATATCAATCATGAATTTTTAACAGATGATGCAAAAGCAGTATTGAACCAATTTAATATGAAATTACCAAACTTCAATCCATTTAATAATAATCTTGCACGAGTTGTTGAATTAATGCATTGTGTGGATGAAGCAATTGAGATAACTGATAAATACATCTCAAAACCACCAAAAGAGGATAATAAGAAATTCACAATTAAAGCTGGTACTGGATCAATTGCAACAGAAGCACCACGAGGTTTGTTAAATCATTCTTATGATGTTGATAAAAATGGTATTATTCAAAGAGCAGATGTTATTACCCCAACTGCACATAATGTCAATAAAATAGAGAATGATATCAATAAAATGGGTGATTTGCTAAGCGGTAAAAAGGAAAAAGAAACGGAACTTTTCTTAAATATGTTAGTTCGCTCTTATGATCCTTGCATATCTTGTTCCGCTCATGCAATAAAGGTTCATCTAAAAAGAATATAATCAATTTATATGCGGTTAACATTAAAGTTAATCGCTAAATTTTTTCTCTTTTCATTATTTTTCTGTTAATTTCATAAATAGCAGAAATGTTTATGAGTATTCTTTTATAACTTTTTTAAAAAAGTATAAAATACGTGATATAGTTTCATTAAAGTTTCAAGGTGTATTCTTATGTATCTAGCATCGTTAATGGATATTCTTAGAGTTTGGTTTCAAGCTGAAAATCTTCCTAAAACTATTGGTTTTCTAATAGCAATAATTTGTGGAATTTTCATTTTAACAGAATTGTATACGGTAATAACTCAGAAAAATGAACCTGACTTAATCATGTTATTGTTAGGTGGTGTAATAGGTGGATTAATTCAGGGATTCTTAAACGATCCATTATTAGCTATTCTTGCTGCGTTATGTTGGTTTATGATTTTCTCCTTATGGACTATTAGAGAAAGTCCTGTTTGGCGTGAACTCATGTTAGCGTCATTGATTTCCTACTTTGTTATTTTAGGGGGCAGGATTATTCAAGTGGTGCTAACTACGTGGGCTGAACATAAAGGTTATGATCCCACAACCTATACTCGATGGGGATTAACTGGCCAACAATGGTTTGGTATTGGTTGGAATGTTTTCATCTATGTGTTTTTTATAATGTGTATAATCTTCTTCGGAAGAAGATTCTTCCTAGTATCTCGTTTAACCTCACCTCAAATCATATACCTTTTACTATTTGCTTTATCTTACTTTGTTTTATACCGATTTGCTGGTGAAGGTGGTTTAAATTATTATTTCACTGGTGTTAACCAAGAACTGGCTGATAGAATGCTTTTTGCATCCTTTGGAACGTATGAAATCATGATTGTAACTAATCTATTATTATATTTCATTTCAGGACCTTTGTTGCAACTCATCTTTGGTGTGAAATCAATTGATCATGATAATCTTCCAAGATTAACAAATAGAATTCATAGAAAATTAATCAGAACAAATAAACCAAAAGAATCCATTATGATAGCTGAGGATATGAAAGAAAGAATAGCAATCAAAACAAAATATGAGGAATTATTACCATTAATAGATGAATTGCTAGCAAATACTTCAATCGCTGAAGATAAGCGTTTAGTTAAAACTATCAATAAAGCCAAACAAAGTATTATTGATAAGAAACAACATGATCGCGTTTTAGCTTTAGTTGAAGAAGTTCGAGAAAAGCTTGGTATAAGAAGTAAGATTAAGGTTGGAAAAGTAAAAGCTCCAATTCTTAATGCTTTTGCTTATGGAGCATTTTTTGATAAACGAATTGCTTTTATGTCTAAAGATTTGGAAAGCTTTACCGATGATGATATTCGTGGAATAGCTGGGCATGAACTTGTTCACTCCAAGAAAGTTCATACTTTATGGTTACTAGTAATTACCGCAGTAACATACGCTGTAACAAAAGCGATTAAACTTCCAGCAACACCACTAGACTATATCTTTAATGCAAATGTAGGATTAGAATTCCTTTGGTATTATCTTTATAATATAGCTTTAGTAGGAGTATCCTATATTTTTATCAGATTTATGGAAGGACGAGCTGATAATTTGACAATGAAAGCAGGTTATGGATTGCCTTTAGCAAAATCACTAATAAAATTGGATGGTTTTTATCAAGGAATAGCAAGCGAAATGGGTATGAGTGTTTACCTATTGACTGACAAAGAACAGACTCACTCCGAAAAAGTTCGATTCTTAGGTGATTCAGGAAGAAATATGTACAATAACTATATCAAGCCAAATATTAGTGAAAACTTCATTAATTTAATTGCGAGTCATCCGAAATCAGCTTATCGGGTAGTTGCGTTGACAGAACAAGAAAAATTACGTCCCTTTAAAGCTTCCCTTTTACCATTTTTCCTCCTAGTACCTTATCTTAGGAAACCCTTCATAAATGATCTTCAAGAAATGCGTAAAAAAGTTTCAATTGTTATAGATAAAACATTTAATGAAAAATATCCTGATACGGGGATTAAGGATTATGATAAATTAACACATCTTTCCTACCAATTGAAATATCTTGAAGGAAAAGAAATTACTGCTATATCAAAAATGTTGAAAAAAGATTTCATAAGTGGAACTATTGAAAAAATCTCTTTAACTAATTCAATAACTTCATCAATAATTCTGAGTGTAAAAACCTCTGAAGGTAAAAAAGATGTTTCTTATAGTGATTATGATATTTATGAATTAAGTGTTGGTCAAAAACAAATCTTCAAGGATGGTAAAATTGGTACAATCACCGAAATATGCCCCACTGAAAATAAATTTGTTTTTAAAGCAAAATTCGTAGAAAAAGGTGTTGAAGAAATCAAAGAGCTTAAAATACCTGGTATACCAATCTCATATTTTGAATCCATTGTTGGCAAGGATATACTCTTAGCTCAAAAAGGTGTTACAAGATTAGCTCATCTTGATGAGATGACATTTGATGACTATGATTTTGGTAAAAGTAAAGTAATAATCACAGTTGGAAAACAAACAAAAGAAATCGACATTGAGAAATTTATTGTAAGCTTTAAACCTTTTGATATTTATTTAAAGAAAGGTAAAGAAAGCCAACAAAAAACTTTACTTGAATCACTTAAGGATAAACCAGCATCATTTCAAACAAAAGATGATCTTGATACTTTAGCAAAAGGTAAAGTTACTAATGTTGTTGAGAATACTCTAAATTTAGAAACTCTAGATGAAGAAAAGGAGATTAAAATTAAACGAATAGAGTTTCTCTATATTTATGAAGATACCATTATGTTGATCTATAAACCATCTTTATCTTTTATAGAACGAATTATTATGGCACTTCAAAATCGTAGAAAATTAACCTATATTATTCCTTAGATTTTCCTCTAAGGAATTACTATTTTTTTTATTGTTTATCTTCTAATAGTTTTTGAGATATTATTTTCTTCCATTTTGAGGGTATTTTAGCTACTAAAAGACGGTTTAATGCTTTATTTGCTTCAAAGAGAAATTCTTGTGCTTCTTCAGTAGTTGGTAAATAAGGCAATTCACCAGGTTTTGTATGTTTGATTTTTTGTGCCCAATATCTGTTCAAACTTTTTAGTTCTATATTGGATGGAAGAGTAATCTTAGAATCTTCTGCTGCACGTAAAATTCTTCCAAGTTCTTTAGATTCTATTACATTTTGACATCGTGTTAATTCTGAAACATCATCAATTTCATGAATATCCATCATCAAACGTTCTTTTACTATAGACTCTACAACACTACCAGTATCAAAAACAACTCTTCTAGTATCGCCTTTATTAATATCTTCGATATTTGTCTTTATAAGATTCTTAAGAGGTTCTGTCAAATTATTATAACAAATAAAGATATCATCAGTAATAAATTGTCCTTCAATTTCTTCTGATTGAATTAATTTTTCAATAGTGATTTTAATTTCTTCTTCATTTCCTTCAAGATATCTTTCTTCAATTAGTTTGGAGATTTTTACACTACCTTCACTAATAATTAGCTTAATGAATAAATCATAAACAATGAAAATATCCTTGTTGATGAATTCTCCTCTAACATATCCATCCTCTGATATTTTTTCAAAGATAACTTTTGCACTATCAACAGTTGTGTCATACGATTTTGATATTTCTTTTAAAGAGATTATTGCTGTGCTTTGAGCAACATCAGCCAATTCAGCTATGAGTTCATCTGAAATGGATAATAATAGAGACATTCTATCCATATGAATTGGTGTAGGAATTTCTTTTCGTTCTACTAATTCTCTTAAAATACTCTTTACAATTTCTACATCTAAATTAGTATCTTCCGAGAGATTGGCGACTTTGACCTGCTTGATTTTCTTTAGATGCATTGCACCAACACGTTTCCAATAAGCCTGTCTAACAATTTCTCGTGCATATTCACGGGTTAAAATGAAATTCTTTTGGATATCTAAAATATAACGTTCATTTAATAATGAAACTGAATTAATATAATTGCTCAATCTTTCTTCTGATAACCATAATAAGACTGTTATTTCAGATATCCTTGCTTTACTTGCTTGTTTACTAGATTTTGCTAATTGTCTTCTAATAGTACTATCTATGATATTTGCTAAATCATCACTTACAGCTTCAATATTATCTAATTTCGTTTTTAATTGAGTATTTTCTTCTCGTATTTTTGATAAAACTTTTTCTTTAGATTTTTGATCTTCTTCTAATCGATGAACAGTTTCCAAGTCTTTTGCTCGTTTACCATCTTTCTCAATTAAATCTTCCCTGATGGTACTAATTTGCTCATCACGAACTCGTAAAGCGTATTTCAGTGATTTTATTGAATCCTCTTTTCCTTCCTTATTAAGGCGTTTGTCTATTTGATTGGATAACCAAGGAATTCTAATATCAGTAAAAGTATAAAGAATGAGGATGATAACTACTATTATGATTAAAGGAAAAATACCATAAGAAATTATCTGTAGAAAAATATCGCGCCAATCTATTATATGATTGGTATTTGGGGAGTCATATAAGCTAACTCCCAATTCATATCCCCCATCTTTTCGAGAATTAGTATCAGCAATAAATTCAATTCCAATATAATAGGTACCATTTCCTAATATTTTCCCATAAATAGATTCAGTTTCAGCTAATTCTTGCTCTGAGGAATAAAGAACAGCTTTTTCTGAATCATATAGCTTTAAATCAAAATTTACCTCATCCTTAATTTCTAATTGTAAATAGATTATTGATTGTTTATTAATAGTAAAATAGTAAAAATCTGATAGATCACCATTTTTTACTAATAATCCATTGAATTGAGAATTTCCTAAAGGTGTTATAAGATAAGCGGTTTCCGGCGTATTTCCTGCATCTGTACCAGAATTACCATCATTTTGAGTGTAAATTTTGACAGTCAAATTATAATAAACAATAATTTCTGAAATTGTTGATTCAATAAAATCCAATTGAATTCTATAATCGCCTGTTCTGCTTATTGCATAATAAATCGATTCATTAAATCCAACTAAACGTGTAGAGCTACCAATTTCAATGCCTTCTGTATCCCATAAATGTAAATTAATATCAGTAGAACTAGTAGAATTCAAGAAAATATCTATTATCTGTCCCCTTTCTAATGAAATACGATAAAAGTCATTCACATCACTATCATCAACCATAATGCCAAATGAATTACCAGCACTAATAAGAGTAGCTTCATTATTATTTGATCCTGCATCAGTGCCAGTATTGAAATCATTTTGAGAAATCAAGAAAAGGGAGAAAGAATAATTACCAATATGACTCACACTTGTTGTAATAGACATTTTAAAATTGCCAGCAGATGAAGTTGAATAAATGATCGATTCTCTTAAACCAGCACCTTTTAGATTTTGAGCTAGTTCTTCTGTTTCTGGCGAATAAAGTGTTAGATCAAAATCAATTGAGAGATTTAATGGAATCATTGATACATTTATGATTACTCCTTGAGCGACCGAGAAGCTATAATAATCGTTATCCATTGAGGTTAATGTACCATTAAAATTTCCTTGAGTAATATTTGTAGCAAATGTGAAATAATCACCTGCATCACCACCTGATTCAGCATCATTTTCAATAAAGGTCTTTATATTAAAATTAGATGAAGCTATTGGTGGTAGAATTTGACTAGCAGATGTTTGTGGTTCTGCAAAGTAAGAAATCCCAAATTGAGTTCCAATACAAGTTAAACTACTAATTACTACTAGAAAAGTAAGTGTAATCCAGTAAATTAGCGTTTTTTTGTTTGTTTTTTGCAGAGTTCTCACCTTTGGATGAATAGAGCTTTTTAAATAACTAGTATATATATGTATTAATCTATATTAATTAAGTGGAGCAGGAAAAATAAAAGTTTGCTTTCATTAAATACTTATAAAATCAAAAAAGTAACGAAAAACCTTTAATGCCGATTTATTTAATTCAAATATATAAAAAGTAAAAGAGTGAATTATTATGTCAACAAGACCAACAGATGCGAACTCGATAAAAAGAGGGAGTTATATAGTTGTAGATGAAGAACCATGTCAAGTTTTGGATTTAGCTCATTCAAAAACAGGCAAGCATGGTCATGCTAAAATTAGAATGGATGTTATAGGTATCTTTGATAAAAAGAAAAGATCCCCTGTTATGCCTTCAACAACAAAAGTTCAAGTTCCAATGATTGATAAGCGAAATGCTCAAGTTATATCAATGCATGATTCAGATATGTCTGTAATGGATAATGAATCCTTTGAGACGTTATCAATCCCAAAACCAACTGATGAATCTCATTTAGCAAAACTTAATGAACTTATTAGCGCAGGAAAGACTGCTGAAGTTGAATATTGGATTGTTATGAATCGATTTTTAGTTAATCGAGTAAAAGAAATTGACTTATAAGAATACTAATTTGAGGTCGTATAAATTACGACCATATCTTCAATATTTAATTAAATAACTGCTTTTATTGTAACATTAGAGACATTTGGTATTTCTTTTATGGCGCTAATAACGCTTTCTTTTGAAGATTTAAAAGAAGATTCTAAAATAATACCATCCCAGAAGCATTCAGATTTTGAAACACATACCCCTGTTGAATAAACAAATTCTTTCACTAATTTATTTAATTTAGCTAAAATTTTACCACTTGTTTCTGGACTGAAACTATCAATAGCAATTTTTAACCACCAAATATCATCATTTTGTGTTGGGAAAAAACGCAAAGATTTACTTTTTTTAGTATAGACTGTAAGGAATGTTTCACCAGATCCTTTTAGATCTTCTTTAACGCTTTCAGGTAATATCGGTGAATTTACAGCATCATTAATTCTAACTTTTGCACATTCAATTAATTCCATGGGCTATCCCTTTCTTTTATTATTTTAATAATCAGAATTCTCTATCAAATTAATAAACTTCCGTTTGCGGTAAAAACGGTCAAGTAATTTAAGAGCAAAATATCTGCTAAATTAATCCTAGCGAGCAAATCACCATAAAAATAAAATATGGATAAGGAAACCTATTGTTATAGTAATTAATTATGTGTGGTTAAAAAAATTGGCTATTGAAAACATTTGGATAATTGATAGTAATAGTGGTATCTGTATCTTTGACTGGTGTCATGAGTCAAAAGTTAAAACCATCGATGAACAATTGGTATCAGGTTTGCTACTTGCTTTCAGAAATTTTTCAAGTGAAGCTGGGCTTGTTGATATCTCAGCTATTGAAGGCATTGATAGAAAATTAGCTTACAAATCTGATGATCGATTTATAATAGCATCGATTTGTCACTCAAAAGATTATGAACCTTTAGTAAACAAAACATTACTTGGTTTATTACATTCTTTTAGGAATAAATACAAGAAATTGCTCGATGCAGGAGCAATGACTGATGTCTCTCCCTTTAGAACTTTTGAAGAGGATATAATAAATGCTCTTGAAGATACAACTGCCACAAGAAATATTACAACCACATTAGTTGGAGCAATAACTGGTATGGTGATCATTGGAATAGTCTTCGTGATTTATGCATCCACCATTAGTTTAATCGAAACAAGCATACCTCAAGGAGGATCAGTAATCGGTTTGATAATACTTCTAGTTGGTTTTATTATAGCAGGTTTCTTTGGTGGATTGATAGCTGGTGAACGTCGATTAAGTGTTTATGCTGGTTTAGTTTCTATAATACCTGTTTTTGCTATTTTTATGGCATTCTACTCCCGAGATTGGTTAGATTCAATAACAATAATGATTTTCTATACTATGCTTTATTTTTTACTATTCTCTATTTTCTCATTCACAGGTGGAATAATTGGTGGATATACTAAGGAACAAAGATATCTATACCCAGTAACCCCCGCAACAGAAGCTGAAGAACAACTTAAAGAAAAATTAGAAAATGATTATTATACTGAATCATGATAAATAAAAAAAGGAAGAAGAATTCACTTCTTCTTATTTTTCTTCAATATTTGGATACAAAGTAATGATTTGTATTTGAATAGATGATAGACCATTTGAGAAATCGCCTGTGGTGTTATAAGTATCCATTCCTGATTGTATTTGTGTTAGAGCAACTGTCCAATTATTCATATAATTCTGCAAGTAAGCGGGGTCGGATGTACTTAATATCGGAAGAAGGTTAGTATTCATAATTGTATTAGCAATGTGAATATTATTCGATGCTTCCACAAAATTCTGGAGTGAGTATTCTTGACAGCTTGTAACGAAAGCATCTGTTATCTGAGCCATATTATTTGTAATTACACCAAAATCGTATGGTCTGAAATCTTTTGTTAAGGTTCTATTTATACTCCTACCAATATCTGTAAACATATTTCCATATGCATTTAGGTTTAGTTTAGATCTGAAACGGTCTAATTCAGCTTGGGCATTGATACCAAACAATTCAGTGTTTGAACCATTAACTAGCGGTGCGCTATTCGCTAAATAATCAACAGTGGTAATATCTATTTCAGCAGCAAAATTAGCCATAATGAAATCTATTTTCTCATAAGTAGCAGCGTATTCTCGTTCTTCATTAAGGAATGGTTTCATCATATCAACTAAATCACCAAGTAATGCATAATAATCATCTGAAATTTCTACTGCAAATACTCCTGCTGCACCACCTGAACCTGGAGCAGTAAGATCAATCAAAGTAGCATTATTGATAGCTTGATTAAATGCTTCTTTGGCGTCTGTAAATCTATAATCTCTTAGGTATTCATTACCAACAAGACTATTGTATGTTGTCCATAGTATGTATTTTGTAGGTTGTATGTTATTTGCTGTAAAGGTAATAAAATTCTCAAAACCAATTAATTGATCACTAATACTATCTAATTGAGTTTTAATTTCTTCTATTACATTTCCTACTTGTTCAGGGAATAGGTTTATTTCTAGTGAATTAAGAAGATTCTTAATATCAGAAAAGTCGCCAGTCAAATCAGCTTCCAATAATTTAGCTAAAACTTCTTGCAATGTTTCTTCAGCAGCATCCATTCCAGCTATCGAAGAAATTATACTAGCTTTTAATTCCTCGATTTCTTGATCTGACTTGATGGTTATCAGTGTATTATCATCATTTAACATTAAACTTGGGCTGGTAGAAGGTTGACCAAAATTAGCCATATCTTCGGTTGCACCATTTAAGCTTTGGGTTAAATTATATATCCCACCAAAAAGCGGATATAGCACACCAGTTAGAGTTAGGGTAGCCAGAGCTAATTGATCTCCCGCAGCAATCAGTGTTCCATATTTAGGTGAAATGAGGCTGGCAAAATTCATAAAACCAATATTCTTTAATCCTTGGAAATTAGTTGATGAAATATTTAACCAATAATTAGCATTTGTTAGATTATCAGATATCCATGTTTGTTGTTGCAATTCAGGATTAACCCCATAGGTTTCAAACACATAATAAGCATCTTGAATGTTCGTTGTTCCAGCAAGAAATGAAGTACTTGCTTGAATTAATCCATATGTCGATGAAAAGAGAATAGGTGTGAAAACAACGAAAATAATCATTCCAATGCTTAAAATTGGTATTGCAACCCAATTCTTAACCTTCTTTTTAGGTTTGGTGATATTTTTAACTAACCATGTACTGATTGCAACTGTAATGATTGTCAAAATGAACATTATTACAAGATCAACAATCCAGATCCACTTTTGTATTTGTTCAATTGGTAATGCATTTAATGCAGTAAACATACTGCTAAATACATTGAACGCATCAATTGAGAAATCAGTACTTGAAAATATAGGCGCAAGTGGATTTAGGAGTACATGAACACCAAATAAGGTTAAAATTAAAGGCAAAGCAAATGATATACTGAAAATAATAAATGCTCCTAAAATACCCTTCTGGACACTTCTCGTGGCCAAACCAGGAATCATCATTACTATAAACATTAAAACAAGCTCTATATAAAATAAGTCAGGACGACCTTGACCTCCTAACCACAAAGGTATTGAAAATAGAGCTATGATTAGTAATGCTAAGAATAATCCGATAAGTGTACCAAATGCAAATGCTGGACCTCTTTTCTTTTTAACTTTCTTTTTCTCTTTTACTTTCTTCTCTTTAAGATCTTTAATTTCAACATCTACAATGTCCGTTTCTACAGCAGAAATTTCTTCCACAACATCTTTTTCAGAATCTTCTAATTGAACTTCTTCTTCTTCAAGCACCTCAGGAATACCCAAATCTTCAACTTCAATTGGTTCTTCCTCTTCGGTTGGAATCTCTGGAATTTCTAAATTATCATCAGCTTCTTCCATAACAGGAATTTCAGGGATTTTGAATTCTTCCTCAGAAGTTTCTTCATCGATTTCTTCCTCTGAGGTTTCTTCAATCGATTCTGTAGAAATCTCATCGTCTTCAATTTCTTCTTCAGAATCAATCTTTGCTTCAAGTGTTTCCTCGTGTTCTTCGATTTCGTCTTGAATTTGTTGTTCTAATTCTTCAGATTCATCTTCTGATGTTAAAGTGGTTTCGGGTTCTCCTGCTTCTTCTTTTATTTTTTTATCTTTTTTATCAGGCAACAGCAATCAACCCATTTTATTAATATTTAATATTTTTTGATAAATAAATCCAAATCTAATCTTACTTTAACAGAATAGCTTAATTTATGTTACTGAACGTACATTTTTAATTTAACATAAAAAAATTGAGTTCTTGTATAAAAATGAAAGGAAAAATGAAACCCAAAAATCTTTCTTATTTTTTATCCAAAAATTCTATCGCTAAATTTTTGGTTATATCTTCTTCAAAAATTCGTGCATTTTGAAATATTTTCTTGATGGAAAAAATTGATCTTTCATTTAATGGTAAAAAAGTTATAATAGTAATTTTGGAGTCTGAGAATTCATTACCAATCTTAGCTATAAAGTGATAAGAAATCTTAATATCTTTTTCAGTTTCCCAAGCATATATTGCTGCTAATTTACGGATTCCTCTATTTGCTAGAAATTTTACAACGTCAGGTATAAAAACAGCTTTTGTAGTTGCGCTAAATTCCTTCTCTCTGTATTCCAAAGGACCTTGTATATTATTACCAAAAGCCTTCTTTAAATTCCTCAAAAGTAAAGGTAATTGTTGTGTTTTAGTAGTTAAATCCCTACTCATCTCAATCAACTTTTGTTCATTAAATGTTGCTTGCTTTTTAATTATTGATTTATTATTTCATTTAATATA
Source organism: Bathyarchaeia archaeon (assembly GCA_035528035.1). Taxonomy (GTDB): domain Archaea; phylum Asgardarchaeota; class Heimdallarchaeia; order JABLTI01; family JABLTI01; genus JABLTI01. The sequence goes on along the minus strand of DATKZI010000052.1, from coordinate 125,286 downwards.
AATTGTTTTACTAAAAAAAGCTCTTTATTAGACTTTTTTTCCTAATTGGTAATCCTTATATTTGTTTTTAGTAGGTAATATAATATACTCTTATAATTTTGGTAATCTTTTCACTAATAAATTGCTTGGGGCAAAAAAATAAATATGTCTAATCAGAAAATCTTCGGGCTTATCGTTACTGATCAAAAAGCACCTATAATTGAAAAATCCATCGCCAAGGAACAATGTTATTTGTGTGGATTTAGCTTTAGTGATGAAGATTGTATGTTAATTTTTTCAGATGAAACATTAGAAGATAAACGAAAAGCTCATCCAAAATGTATTCAAAATCATCTCAAATTATTGCCTAAAGATACAAAAATAGCACTAGTTAATGATTCAACGAACGAAGTAATGATTTATACCTCTGTTGCTGAAAATGCTTGAACTTCTTTTTATTTTTTAAATATTCTTAATCTAACATAAACTCTTTATTTGATATTAAATACTTAAAAGCTAGGCTATTATCTGGATGGAGAGGAAAAATTGACTCCGCAAGTATTAGTTACCACAAGTCTTACACCGAATATTTTAATGCATATTTTTTCATGTCTAGAAGTAGAAGGGTCATTTTATGATTCTGATTATGGTTTAAAACACCATTTTACAATATTAGATGAAGAATATGAAGACTGGGAAGAACTTTCAAAGAAATGTATGACTCTTGGGTGTAATGCTGAATTATATGCTATACTTTATCAAATACCAAGTTATATTCCAGCAGAAGATATTGAAATGGTTCTAGGAAATTTTGATAGAATTAGTGATGCTATTGCTGAAGGTTCAATGGAATCTTTGATTGATAGTTATCCAGGAGTATTTGATAATTTGTCAATGTACGCCCCTATAAGTTTTTTTGACAATCATTTTAAAAATCTATCAGAAAATAAAGAAATCATTATAGATTTAATAAATAAATTCAAGAAGATTTTATTGGGTGTATGGGAACGATTTTATTGTGAATATTGGGAAAAAGAAGCAAAGATAAAAATCGAAAAACGAGCAAAGGAATTAAATTTACTTTTTTCACCAATCAATATTATTAATATTTGGCAGAAAAAATTGAACATAATTTATCCTTATGGGGAATTTGCAATCTGTTTAGTCGAACCTACAACCACAATTGCTACTAATTTATTGGCAGAAAAAATCATAGTTGCTTATAATCTTGAAGATCTTGATATCTACAAGATAGTCATACATGAAATCGGACGTTCTATTTTACTAAATATAAATATCTTTGAAAACGAGAAGCTAAATCCAATAGCTCACACTTATCATGAAAAACTTTCAGTTATTGTAGATGCTGCATGTGTTCATATAAAACAAAATCTCTATCAACTTTTCAAAATTAAGGATACTAGTGATCCTTATAACGTTTCAGATGTAAAAGAAATAGTACCGATATTTAGTCAGATTTGGGATAGTATGAAAGATAAAGACATCTATGATGCTTTATACCAAACCTACAATAGAATAACCCCAATAGTTTGATTTTGACCATTAATTTTTTATTTTTTACCTTTTACTTATACAAGTAGTTGATAATCTATGTCTATAACTCCTGTATTAGATAAAATTGATGTTGATTTAATAAAACGCTTGACAAAAGATTTGGTTGAATTTGACAGTCAAAATCCTCCGGGTAAATGTGATCATATAGCTCACTATTTGAAAGAAGTTGGTAAAGGTTTAGGCTTTAAAACACAGATCTTTGAAATGGATGACGAACGTCATAATATTGTTCTTAGCTTTGGTGATGGGAAAAAGGATATTGTTTTGAGCGGACATTTAGATACCGTACCAATCGGTGATGAAAAACAATGGAAATATCCACCGTTAAAAGTCACAGAAGTTGATGGTAAATTATATGGTCGAGGAACAGCTGATATGAAAGGTGGTGTGGCATCACTAATCGCAGTAATGGAAGCAATAAGTAGACTTGAGGTAGAGCTAGACCATAGACTTGTATTTGTAGGAACCGCTGATGAAGAAGTTGGTATGAATGGTGCGTTTCATCTAAAAGAAAAAGGAGTAATGGATAATGCAGAATGTTTGATTATCACAGAAGCTACTGACCTCAAGGTTGGGATAGCTGAAAAAGGCCCCCATTGGATTCGTGTAAAAGTAAAAGGAAAATCTGCTCATGGTAGCATGCCTGAAGTTGGTGTAAATGCGATTGAAGGTGCATGTATAGGCATTGAACATTTGAGAAGCCACCTACCATCAAAAAGTCATGAATTACTAGGCAAATCAACCCTAAATATTGGTATTATAAATGGAGGAACTAAAATAAATATTGTTCCAGAAGATTGCTTCTTTGATTGTGATTATCGTCTTATTCCTGAAATCGATAAAAATGAATTTGATAAGGAAATAGCTAATTTATTAGAAGAAATTTCATCCAATCAGAAATTTGCAATTAGTCATGAAATAATTCATACAATACCAGCATTAAGCACATCTAAAAACGATCCCCTCGTTCAATCATTTTTAAAATGGTCCCAAATAATAACTAAGAAAGAAAGTGCGCCTATAGGATTAACTTATGGAACAGATGCCGCTGCATTAATTCCACCACAAGATATACCATTTATAATATTCGGTGGTGGATTACCCTCAGTTTTACATCAAGCAAATGAATATGTACATCTAGATGATTTAGTAAAGGCATCTCAAATTATTACTGCTGGAATAATGGCTGCTTATCAGAAAGAATAATTACTGTATGATAGAATTCTACAGTAAATATTCTATTTTTCTAATCTTAATTCTAACCAAAAAGTCTTTTTATAAAAGAATAACAATAACTTAATTGAAAGGTTTGAGTATTTGGTATGAACGATGATAGAGCTCCAAAGTCTAGTAATGAGCGTGAAGCTCAATTAACAAACGTTGGAAAGAAAAAAGAATCAGCCATTTCGGATAAAGTTCTTAATCGTGCTCAGGTAATAATTGACTATATAAGTAATCAAAATAGTTTACTTTCAAGTGAAGAACTCCTAAAAGAAATTCACGAAATAATTGAACTTTCAAATAAGAATGCTAATGATTTAGAATTATTTTATTTGGTTATTGAAGCTATTACTGAAGCAGCTAAACATTATGACGAAACATGGGATGTTATTTTTATTTCTTCATTAATAGATAAATTACTCAATTTTCTAGATAGTTATTTGGAATTAGTAGATAATCTTACAGCAATAAGCCAAGCGATTTTACAAATCTTAGAAATTCTGATGAAATTTGAGTTATATGATGAACTAGAAGATAAAGTAATTTTGCTGGTAAATAAATCAATTACAAATCAAAGTAATTTAATTCTTAAAACTCTTGCATCTGAAGCTACAATAATTGCTATCAAATGTTTTGGAGAAGATTGGAATTATGAAAAGACAAAAGAATTTGATATAATCTTGAAGGGTTTATTACCTCCAAAAGAAATTGATGATTATTTATCAGGTATACTCATTAAAGGGTTAGCAGTGGAAATAAATTGTTATGGGGATATGCAAGAATTTTCATCGATGAAACGTACACTAAATTTAATGAAGGAACTTTTTATTGAGAAATTAAATCATAGTGAGGAGTTTCTCATCTATTATGCAAGTGGTTTAGTTAATGCAGTAAATTGGTTTGGAGAAGCTGAAGAATATGATGAAATGATTAATGTTCTAGAAGAATTAACAAGCTTATCTGACGCTTATCCTCAAATTATGGATTTAAAAATTAATTTAGCTGATGGTTTACGAATAGCTCTTGATCATTGTGGTATAATGGAAGACTTAGATAGCGCAACCAAATTAGCGAAAAAATTGTTACAATTAGCTGAAGAATTACCATATAACAAAAAAATACAATCATTGGTTATTATGGGTGTATTCAAAGCCGCTATTTGGGCAGGAACATTTTGGGAAACAGGAATAATTAATTCATTCTTATCAGAAATAAACAAAATTCTCGAAAGATTTCCCGATGATATTCAGCTTAAATTATTACTGGGAAGAGGATTCTTTAATTTAACCAAAGAATTATCACTTAATAATAATGTAAAGTTAATGAATAAAATTGTCAATGAATTAAAGATACTTTACATGAAAAATTCGGATATAATAGAAATCATTCAATTCTATTCTCAAGCATTAGTAAATATGTTGTATATGATAGGTGAATATTCTACTAATTTTCAAGAAATCTTTGAATATTTAGCAGAAGCACAAATATTAGCTGAAAAATATTTTGAAGACGATATTATAACTATTAGTTATTCTAAATCACTAGTGAATGTTATAAGAGCATTAGGTCTTCAAGGTAAAATAACTGAAATGGAAGAATATTTGGATATTTTAATTGATTTTGAAACTACATCAGAGAATAATGAAATTACAATACGTCTTGGCAAAGCTTTCATAGATGTAATAAAAGTCTATGGAGATATTAATGAACTTGAAAAAATAACACAAATCTATATGGTTCTGAAAGATTGGATAATGAATGATCTTTATAATGTCAACTATCAAATTCTTTTAGCAAAAGCTTTAGTAAACATCATTAGTGGTTTTGGTAAAAATCAGAAAATAAATGAAATGAATTTATATCTCGATGAATTACGGGAAATAGCAATTACTTATGCTTCATACAATATTATTCAAACTCAATTAGCAAAAGGTCTATCTCATACAATAAGATGGTATGTTAATTTAACTGATCTTACCCGTTGTATTTCTTTATTATATGAATTACGATCAATAGGTGCTAATTTACCTGATGATTTAGAAATACAAGAAACATTAGCAAGGTCAACTCGAAGAGTTCTTGTTTTAGCATATACTCAAGATAATTATGATTTAATTGAAGAAATGTTAGAAAGTTTGCGAAAATTATTGAAACAATATGATCAAAATGAAACAATACAGCTAGAAATGGGTAGGGCTCTATCAAGTATTATTATTGAAGAATCAGCTAAAGAAAAATCTTCTTTTTGGCAATCACTTGTTATGGAATTAAAAGGATTAACGATTCAATACTCTAATAATTCAAAATTGATAGCTATCCATGAAACCGTAGCACCTCTTTTATCTGAATGACCTTAATCAACAGGTGGAAAGAAATCGCTTTCGGGAGGTCTGCGTTTATCTTTTGGACCAGGGATATTTTTGATTGGATCTGGAGGTAATTCTAGGTAACATTTTTTGCAAACAATCCTTGAACCATTTGGAAAATTATAGAGAACCATCTCATCTCTATCACCTATTTTTCCACAAAGACTACATTTACTGATTGATTTGAACATACAATCACCATACATATTATATCGTTCTTCCCCTTAATTTTAATATCTGTTAAATAAAAATAGTTTTAAGTGTAGAAAAGTTCTCAAGGTAGAAATATCTTTTCATTATTAAATTAAAATCGGTGTAAAATATGGTAGATTGGGTTCAAGTAAGGGAAGATTTTCCAACCCTTAAACGTAAAATTGATGGAAAGTCGATTATTTATTTAGATAGTGCTTGTATGGCTTTGAAACCCAAACAGGTTAATGATGCTTGTAGCTATTATTATACTAATCTTGGTGCATGTGGTGGTCGATCAATACACACTCTTGCTCGAGAAACAACTGAATTATGTGATGCTGCTCGAGAGAAGATAGCCACCCATATAAATAGTCGGAGTACAAATGAGATTATCTGGGTTCGAAATACAACTGAAGCAATGAATTTAGTAGCCCATAGTTTGCATTTTGAGAAAGGACAAGAAATCATCACAACAAATTTGGAGCATCATAGTGGTGTTTTACCTTTTCATAAAGTAATGAAACAGAAAGAATTAAAATTAAAAATAGTGGAAGCTGATGAAACAGGTTTATTTGATGTTAAGGATTTTGAAAAAGCAATAACTAAAAACACCCGCTTAATTTCTATTGTACATACATCAAATGTAAGTGGCACAACAGCACCCCTTGAAGAAATAATTAAAATAGCCCATGATAATGGGGCATTAGTTGTATCTGATGATGCACAATATTTCCCGCATAGAAAAGTAGATGTTAGAAAATCTGATGTTGATTTTTGTACTGTAAGCATGCATAAAGCATTGGGCCCTACAGGTGTAGGCTTTCTTTATGGAAAAGAACATTTACTAAAAGAAATGGATTCCTTCCTTGTAGGAGGGGATACTATAAAAGATGTAAAATATATCAATGGCGAAATTATTCCTGAATATTTAGAACCTCCCCACAAATTTGAAGCTGGATTACAAAATTATGCTGGTGAAATAGGTGCTGGAGCTGCAGTGGATTATCTTAATTCTTTAGGCATGGAAAACATCGAGAAACGCGAGGATTATCTTACTGAAAAATTGTTTGATGCATTAAAGGATATTCCAGGCATTAATATTATAGGACCAAAAAATGCTAAGGATAGACATAGTTTGGTTGCTTTTAAATTTGAGAACATTGATACTGCAAATGATATTGCTAATTTTCTTGATTCTGATGTTGATGGTTATAAAATAATGATACGAGCAGGTGCTCACTGCACTAATCCATTCCATTATTCTCTTGGGATTAAACCCAGCGAAGGAACAGCTCGTGCATCTACTTATATCTATAATAATGAAGAAGAAATTAAGATCCTAAAAGAAGCACTTGAAAATCTCGAGAAATTAGTAAGTGAACAGATGGTATGATTTAGAATATAGTTTTACACTATACTCTATTCTCTTAGCCGTTCCATAAATTAAAAGGTGTTTTTTCATTTTCATTAGTTAATTTTGGAAACCCACGATTTTCACTCTTATATGCTTCTTCGTAAGAACCATATCTTTGAATAATTTGATCTTCTAAAGGTTTAGCTATATCCATTGCTGCTCTTACATGTTTGAAACTAATTCTATCTTCTTGATTTGTGACAGCTAAATCTCCTGCTATCTTGATTAAACCTGCAAGTTCTCTTAATCGTACTGTTAAAGATGCTTCTTCTTTATCCACTTTTTCAGCTATTAATCTTGCACATTTTATGACTTCAAAGATTCCTTTCCGATCCATCTGAGGAATTTTTTCATCTCTTATGATTTCTTGAGCTATGAATTGCATCATTTTTAATCTATTAATTTCATTATCAAGCATTGTTGTTTTCAGCAATATTTCGTACCCATCACCTTGAATTCTTGAACGCAAAGGTGGTAGAATGTGTGGCAAATCAGATATATTACAAGCTGCTACTAAAACAAAATTGCATTGAACATCGTCAACTCGAACTGATGCTCCTGAGCTTTGTGGATTTCTCCCTATAATTGGGAATCTTTTCTCTTGTAAGGCAGTTAATAATGAACGTTGCAAATTACCTAGCTGAGAAATTTCATCAATAAATAAAACTCCTTCATGAGCTTCATGAATAGCTCCAGCTACAACTCTTTTATATGGAGGTGTACCAAGTTTGTGATGACCTCCATAAGGATCATGCAAACAATCACCCAATAATTCTGTAATACTTGCACCAGTCGCTTGGATAAAAAGGGATCTGCGTATCGGAACTAAAACTTTCATAGGTCGAGGTCCCTTTTTTGCTTGGGAGAGCTCAATTGCTTCTTGGTCATATACTTTTATATTGTTTCCAGCTTCTTCAAAAAGTAATATTTCTTCTCGACCATCTGGTAATATAATTGTTTTAGATACTTTTGAACAATCGGTAGATTTTGCTGTGAAAGGTGATAGTGATAACAAATCACCAAAACGCGAAGGACTCTTTTTCTTTTTTGATTGGCTACAATGGGGACAAATTCTTGTTTCTGGAATTGAAAACTTTCGACAATTTTCACAAGCAAATCCTAGCTTTACTGCAACATCAAAAGGAGCTTTAGAAGGATGAATTAATTTTCCATATTCTCCTCCAAGATTCTGCTGTGAAAGGTCTTTTAATTCGTGACTTTTTTTGATTTCACAAAATGGTCTCTCAGGATTTTCTGGATTATGCACCACCCAAATTTCTTCTGAAGGTTGCCCTAGATGAAATGATAGCGCTTGAGCAATCATTGATTTTCCTATTCCGGGTGGTCCTATTAAAAGTAAATTTCTTCTCTGATGAGCAGCCATACGTGCAATTTTGATTGCGAAATCTTGTCCAATAACCCTTCTTAACGGATCTCTCGGAATTTGAATATCTAAAGTATCCTCAATATCCTTTATTCTTAGTGTTTGTGAACCTTCAAGAGATTCTTTAACATTAGTTATTTTTGGATTGTTTGAAGAATTACTAGGATTGTCAATATCCTCATTAAATGTTTGATTTTGTCCTTTTGACATTTTCCACACAAAATAGATAATCTTTCCCATAATCTTAAAAGAATGGATTATCTGAATAATATGATTTAAAAATAAAAAAAAAGAAAGAAAATTGGTTATAAAATTAACCAATTAATCAATTTTAATAAGCAAAAATATAATATCTAACTTTTGCAGGTCGTCTTTCAAGTTCAGCTGTTTTAGCGCCAATTATTGTATTGATATTTTTCTCTTCGCAGACATCAATTAATCTCTGGGTAATAATACCATCAAAGATTACTTTAGTGACATCCTTAGAGTTTTTAATCTCTTCATAAATTGTAGCTACTGGAACACGTTTGACTTCTTTCAACTTCTCATCAAGAAAGATACCTTCTTGTTTTTCTTTGCCATCAATTTCTTTTACCATTGGAACTAATTCCTCAGGTATTGGTGGGGGGCCTCTTTGTACATTATCTTGGTATCTATCACGAGATGATGATGGTCCTCTACGCGGACCTCTGGAATCTCTATATTCCCTCGAATCTCTTTCTCTGTATTGTGGTTTTTGATCAGAAGATTGACTTTCTGGTTTGTGAAAGTCTTTTTGATATTGAGGTGGTTTTCCAGTCTGTTGTCTTGGTGGAGGATGAGGGGTAAAAGCTTCAACTTTCCCTTTAGGTTCTTCAACTTTTACAGGAGTCTTGGTTTCATCTTGAACAATTGGTTGTGAAATAGCTAAAGTCTTTGAAGCTTTACGTTGTATTGCTTTTTGCAATATTTCATCAGCATGTATCTCTGAAATGAACGTAAGCTTTTCGATAGGTACTTTTTTACTTAATTGATCAATAATTTCATCGGGTTTCAGGTCTTCAACTTCTTTACCTATAGGCGCTCTAGCAATATAATCAATACTACTATACATGAGGAGTTCCTTAAGGATTAAATCACCACCACGGTCGCCATCTAGAAAAGCAATTGTTGTTCTTTTCTTAGTTAATTCAACAATGGTTTTTGGAACTGACGCTCCTTGTACAGCAATTGTGTTTCGAACACCTGCACGCAAGCAAGCCGCGATATCAGCACGACCTTCAACGATAATTATTGTATCAGATTCACCAAATTCAGGTCCAGCTGGGAGTCTACCAAAAGTGGAAATTCCAGTTGTACGAGCAGCTTTTGAAACTTCATCAGCTAACTCACTAGATTCTTGAGTAGCTTCAGAATTCCATTTCTGAAGTAATTCAGAAGCACGCGCTCTAATTTTCTTCATCTTTTCTTTTCTTATATCTTCAATCCTCTTGATTGAGATTTGAGCACTGCATGGACCAATACGATCCACAGTTTCAATTGCAGCTGCTAGAATAGATGTTTCAACTTTGTCTAAGCTAGAGGGTATTTTAAGTGCACCCCTAGTTTTTCCTCCCCTAAGTGTTAGATTAACTTGAATACGTCCCACTCGACCACTTTTTTGTAATTCTCGTAAATCTAAATCATCAGAGAGTAAACCTTCTGTTTGACCAAATAAGGCTCCAACAACATCAGGTTTTTCGACAAGACCATCAATAGTGAAATCTGCATAAATCAAATACTTTGTAGTAGTTTGTTCATCAGAGCTATCATTAAATTTTTCATCATTTTCTGTCAATTATTAGGTTACCTCCTAATATTGGATTATGCAGTAAATAACAGTTAATCAAAAATCGCAATCTAATTTAGCTTGAATTATTACTCAAATAATTCACTATAGCTTATTATTATCATGAGTATCTAATCAAATCTAATCAAAAAGAAGTAATAGTTATCCATTACTAAATTGATTATTAGATAGTATCCATATCTTTTTCTTAGGATTGGTTTTTTCTTTAAACTATCTTTCATCTATTTAATTTTAGGAATGAATTATTTTTTTTACTAATTGATAATGGATTCCTAATTTATTCGCTTATTACTTAAATGAATGATTTTTTATCATTAAAGTTATGGTAATCGTGAATATGATGAATATGCTCCATATTTTCAGGAGACTTGTAATTACATTTCTTTTTGATTGATTTTCAATCTTCGATTAATGTTATTTTTTCCTTATCAGTAGTTTTTAAGGTATTCTTTTTTAAATCTTTGTCTGCTACTGATTGAATAATAATATATTTGTTTCATTTATAAAAACTATACCTAACTTGCAATTTAAACGAAATATTTCTTAGATTCTTTTCCAATACTCTTGGAACAAAACGAAAGATAATTTTTATAATTAGCTTTATCCTCATCTTCTATATATTAGATGTGTTATATTAACAGCTAAGAAGTTAGGATTAGACTGGAGGATTTTGGTGCCTTGAAATTACCTAAAAAAATAACTATTTTTGTAATAACTTTCTTTGTAGTGCTAAATGTGAGTTCGTTTGTATATATGTCGCAAGATACAATAGCTCAATATTCCAAACCTATTAATGGAGGTGGAATGAGTCCAAATGCTTCAGTATATTACTCTCATTGGAATGAAACAATTACTATAGGGATGGATGGTTCTTTACTAGTAATTGAAGAAATGACTTTCTGGTTAGCTTCAGGTTCATATAGCTATGCTTATCGTAATCTTAAATGGGACAATTTTCATGATTTAAATTCTTGGTCAATAAAGTCTGCTTCAGGAACTCCTGCAATAGATTCAGTAAATGTGGAAAAAGAAGGTGTCTATATTAATTTCTATTGGGAATGGGATACCACCTATGTTATTTCTGGAACTTTATTCACTTTCATTTTGACTTATAATGTTTCATCTGCAATGATTCTAAACGGGAATCGTGATAGACTTTATTGGAATGTTATAGGTGGGGAATTTGATTATTCAATTTATGATATTTCTACTCGCGTGATATTTCCCAAAGAATATGCTACAAGTGAAGTTAGATCCACTACTTATTATCAAGGAAAGGATCCAGGTGATGATGAGGGCACGGTTTATAATGCAGATGGTCACAGCCAAGTTGTTTTTCATCAGAGTTCTGTAGCACCTTTAGAGTCTTATACGATAGATACCGATTCTCCACCAGCAGGAATCATTATGCCTTTTTCATGGAGAGTCTATCTTAACAATAATTGGATACTAGTATTTGCTATAGGTTTTCTACCTTATTTTCTCTTCTTTCTCATTATTTTTTTGGTTAAAGGATTGGATCCCAAAGCACGAGTTATCCCTGAATTAAACGAAGTTACAATTAAAAAATGTACTACCTGTGGTTACAAAGATTTACGTCAGGTTAAATTCTGCCCTCAATGTGGATCAACTTTTAAAACAATTAGTGAAACTGGACCACCAAGTAGCCTGACGCCTGCTGAAGTAGGTGTTTTATTGGATGAGAAATTTGATAAAATTGATTTTATAGCTGAATTCTTCTATTTGGCTGAACAGGGTTATCTTAAAATTGTTCAAATAGAAAGTGGTGGAGAGATATACTTCCAACGAACTGAGAAAGATTTTTCCTATGGTGGTCTTTCTGAATTTGATAAGGATTTATTACAATTCATACAAAAATACTCATTTGATACAGTATGGATGACTGAAAAAGATAATGATCCAAAGACACCTGATAAACAAATAGCTGTTTCAGTTACTTCATTAACCACAATTAAAACTCATATTACTACATTGTGGACGAAGAAAAATATTGTTTATACGAAATTATCTGGCGGAGATACAAAATATTTTACTTCAAATCCTGAAAAGATAAAAAGCAACTATTTAAGTTTAACGATTTTTCTTGGTGTGGGTGGTGGTTTTCTTGCTTATTGGGCATTTGGTTTCTTCCATTTAGCAGGTGTTATTCCAATTATAGTTGGATTAGTAATATCCAGTTTATCAGGTTTATTATTTGCTAGAAAGATGCCAAAGTTAACCAAATTTGGTGCTAAGGAAAAAGCAAGCTGGCTAAATTATCTACAATTATTAAGAGGGCAATTATTAGGTTTTCCTGACCCATATGAGCAATTTAGCTTCTCTATGGATCATTTTGCTTATTTATTAGTGGATCCTAAATTCGATTTACCAGTTTATTTAAGGAGATTATCACAACAAATCAAAGAAACTCCACCATTAAGAACCTATGATTATATTACTCCATATTGGTATTATTATCCTGGTATAATGTTTTACTCTCATGGTGGAGCAAGTAGACGTTTAATCAGTGGTTTTGATAGTATGGGTCGTGGATTCGAAACATTTGTATCAGGGATAAGTAACATGGCTGAAAGTCTCCCACAAGCAATCTCCAATCTTTCAGAAGGAATTTCATCAGCTATATCTAGCATGAGTGAAAGCTTTACTCCTCCATCATCAAGTGGTGGTAGAAGTGGATTTGGTGGTGGATTCAGTGGTGGGGGTGGAGGTGGAGGTGGTGGAGGAATAGGATAACTCCACTAAAAATTAAACGTAAAAACCTAACTTAAAATGTTAGGTTTACTTATTTTTTTCTGAAATTACAAGTGTTTTGGTAAATTTTTCGCCTAAAGATTGATTATTTTTATTTTTCCACATAGCAATTAAACCGACAAGACCCCAAAAGGAAAAATCAAGAATACTCCATAGAAATCGCTTAATATTTAGTTTAAGATCAGTTTCATTCATAGGACGAGTAATCCCTTTTTCATCATCTGTTATAATAATCATTTTTGTTTGAGTAAATTCCATACCAAATGTTTGTCCATTATGTTTGATAGGCCAAACAACAACATAATAATAGATTATAAAAACTGCTCCTAAAGTAAAAATAGGTGTTATTATCCAAGAAATTATCTTCATAATATTGAAGAATTCAAAATTAAAATTTGAAATTGCTCTGAAAAATACCAATATAGAAGTTATTGGAATAATTTCAAATACTATTAATATTGCTAACAATATTCCCCAATCAATTATAGTCATAAGTACTCTCATGCTAATTGAAGGAATATTTGCATATTTACTGTTATCGATTTTCTTTTCTTTCAAAATATTGTCCTCTCTAATTCTCTTATTACACTTCACTAAAAACAATTATCAAGAAAAAGATTTTGGAAAAAATAAAAAATAAAGAAAGAGTAGATAAGCTATTCTTTCTTAGTTGTAGTTGTTGTCTTCTTAGCTGGTGCAGTTGTAGTTGTCTTTTTAGCTGGGGTCGTAGTTGTGGTTGTCTTTTTAGCTGGGGTTGTAGTTGTGGTTGTCTTTTTAGCTGGAGTTTTTCCAACAACTGTAACAGCAGTTTTAGCAAGCTGATCGCCTAATCTTTGCATGTTTGGACTATTAGTGATGAAGAAATATCCTACAAGACCAAATGCGATTCCATCAACAACCATAAGTAACCAACGGATCAATAATGGAACAAAATCACCTTTAACAACTGGTCGAACTTTAGTTAGTGCCTCATCTTCTATAATTACAATTTGTATATTTTGTCGTTTCTTACCAAATGTTTGACCATTCTTATTCATTGGATACCAAACAAAATATAATAATCCTAATAAAGCACTCAATAAGCTAAGAATTGCATAGAGAATTGATGCTATAATTCCTAGTGTAGCAGCAGTTGCAAGCCATTGAGAATAATTTGGGTCAAATGGGTTTAAAAGAGCTCTATTTAATAAGCCAGTAGCAATCCAACTTGGAATTGAAGCTAATAACTCAACTACTAAAATAAATCCAAACATAATAGCCCAGTCTATAAGACCGGCAAATATGCGTTGCTGAACAGTTGCTAGTTCAGCTTTTATTGTTTGTTGCTTTTCACTCATGTTTCAAATACACCCTAATTAAAAGGTCTAAATCATAAAAGAATCCTTTCTATTAAAAAAAAGTTTTGGCGATGATTTAAACATATCGGTGTTTTTACTTCTCTATTTTTCACAGCTAAAGAATTTTAATAGCTAAACAACAAAAAAGAGTATATAATGAAACGAAAAAGGAATAACATTTAAAAATTTATAAACTAACAAAAGTTAAGATTCTATTATAATAAAAGGACTCATCATTAAACGTTTGGTGTATTAGATGGCAGAGAATATACTAGATGCTGGGGAACCCTCAGCAAAAACAGGTGATAAAAGTGATCCTACACGTATTGAAGCAAAGAAAACAGGTTGGAAGAATGCTTTTTTGTGGTATTTTTATGACGCTGCTGATACTTATTTCTCACAATTAATTATTAGCATAGCATTTACTCCTTTTGCTTTAGTACTAGGAATTTATCAATTGGACTGGTCGTATGAAAAATCCTTTATTATTGTGTCCGTTTTTATGGCTGCTTCAAACTTATTAATTGCTGTTTTAGGACCAATAATGGGTGCATTATCTGATAGGATAGGCAAAAGGAAAGGAGGAGTAATTATTGTTGCAAGTATAATGATAGCTTCAACCGCAATGATAACAGCTTGGGTAAACTTCTATTGGGCTTGTGTATTATTTATGATTGCTAACTTTTGTTATCAAGCTGGTAGAATGTTTTATGATGCACAAATTCCTTTCTTGGCTGAAACAGAAAAGCGTTCAGTATTACAAGCTGTTGGTGGATCGCTCAGCTTTTTCGGTTCAGTCTTTGCTGTTCTTACTTCTATGATTGCTGGCAAAGCACTAGGTGGTTGGGAACACATTGATACTGCTGTTTGGGAAGCTGATCCCGGATATTATGCTAGTTTCTCGTTAGATAATTTCATTAATCTTAGATGGCTTTTTGTTATTGGTGCTGGCGTAATTTTATTGTTGTCAATACCTTATCTCTTCCATAAGGAGGTCGAAAATCCACCCGATGAAAAAATTCCAATGAAAGAGAATTTTAGGCACTCTTTGAAGGATTTTGGCATTACTGCTAAAGAAATATTCAAAGATAAAAATTCTATTCTATTCTTCTTAAGTTGGTTCTTCATTACTGATGCCGCAAATACTGCTATAATGTATATGGCTGTCATTATTCAAGGAGCTGTTGGTTATTCTGCTGCAGTTACAAATTATGTAATTTTTGCGGGTATCGGTGGTAGTCTGATTTTTGCTATTGTAACTGGTTTCTTTATGAGAAAATATGGTCCCAGATTAACTTTCATTGTGAATGGTATTAGTTGGGCTATAGCAATTATTATTGTAATCTTTTCGGGATGGCAATATAAAACAGAGTTTATTGATGGTTCATGGATTGTTCATGCTTTACCTCAATGGCCTATGTTTGTAGGAGCATTCTTTATAGGAATTGGTTTCGGTGGTATTTGGATTATCGGACGACAATTCATTATGGTTTTAGCACCTCCTTCGAAATTAGCTCAGTATGGTGGCTTCCAAAAAATTGCAGGCCGTGTTAGTGCTATTGTCTCACCATTGCTTTTCTCAGCAATGATTTTCTGGTTCAGTAATCCTATAGGACTTCATAATGCTTATCGAGTCGCATTATTGCAACTGCTCTTATTCTTCATAATTGGAGTAATATTGTTATTCTTTATCCGTGATCCACATAGGCGATACCTACAAGGTGAACGTTCACCATATTCTGGTATTTATGATAAAAAATCCAAAAAATAAAAATAAAGGCTATTAGTAGCCTTTTTTTGCTTTTTTTATAAGTCTAAAGTTTTACCTTCTTCTTTTAATTACACACATTCTTCATAGACTTCTACCGCTTTCCTTAAATGAGGTATTACTATTGACCCACCAACAATTAATGCTACATTCATTGCTTCAAAAAATTCTTCTGTATTTACCCCTTCTTTTACACAATTAATTATATGATAGGTAATACAATCATTACATCGCAAAACTGTTGATGCAACCAACCCTAATAGTTCCTTTACCTTTACAGATAATGCTCCCTCCTCATAAGCTCGAGAATCTAAAGCAAAAAATCGTGTTATTTGTTTATTTTCACTAGCTAAAATTCTCTCATTCATTTTTTCTCTATATTTTTTAAATTCATCAAGTTTTGACATTTTTTTCACTGCTATTTTTTTATCTTAACAAACTAATATTCTGTTTTATAAGCAGAAAAGTTAATAGTAAAAGTTTTTTTGTTAATAGGATTAATGTATATTGCTGTGTATTTATACTTGCGGAGGAAAAATTAATGGCACGTACTGCTCTAAAATGGATTCTTGGTATTATTCTTTCGGTAATCGGATTTTTTGTTGCTGGAGTTGTTCTTTATGGTTATTTTGTTAGTGGAGCAAATAGTCTTGGTGGTATGATTTCTGGGATAGTCCTCGGATCCATAGCTTTTGTACCTGGACTCATATTGATAATTCTTGCAATAATTGATGGAGGAAAAAGTGTTTTTGATATCAAAATTGCAAAATTATTAGAAGAGAGTGATCGAATCACTCCCACTGCTTTAGCTGATAAAGCTAATGTTAGTGAAGAAAAAGTCGAGAAGTCTATTTCACGAATAATAAACAAAGGATTGATCATTGTTTATTTTGACAAAGCTACAGGTGAATTTGTTACACAAGAGGGGAAAGCAATAGCTGCACGCATTCTTGGGATCATTGAATCAAAACGAAGAGTTACTCTAGATCTACTTTCAAAGGAAACGGGTATGTCTTTTGATGAAATTAAGCGAATAATTGTTGGTATGGAAAAAAGAGGGTTGTTTGATGGAACCTACGATTGGAAAAGTGGTAAAATACTCTCAGCAGAAGCAACACGGTTATTAGCGCATGCTACAACAAACTGCCCTCATTGTGGTGGTAATTTACCAGAACCTCCTTTACCTGGTGAAGAAATTAAATGTGAATATTGTGGTGAAATAATTACCGGAAACTGAGCTTTTCAAAGCTCTGTTTCTAAATTTGCTTTAGCATTAAAAAAGCATCAGAATTATCTTCATAATAATTTTTTATTGTAGTAGCAATTTTAAATCCATATTTTTCATAAAATTTTATCGCTGGAAGGTTTGTTGTTTTAACTTCAAGTCTAATCAATTTTATAGGTGATAGTTTGACTGTTTCTATGGTTTTTTCCAATAATGCTGATCCATAACCCTTTCTTTGGTATTCTGGGTGTACAGCTAATATCATTAAATGAGCTGTTTTTATCGAAAAAATACCAAAAATTACAAATCCAATAATTTTGTCCAAAAGGTGATTTTCTATAACATAAAAATGCTCTATATCAATTAAAGATTTAATAATTAATGGAACCTCATCCCCTGGAAAACATTTTTCACTTAATTCAGTTAGTTTATCAAAGTCGTTTATATTAACACGTCGAATGCTTATTTCTTTTTCTTCCATAAATTTACAATAACTTACTTTCTTATAGGCATTTCTTTAGAATTAGTTGTTTTTTCGGCAAATAATTTTATAGTTGCTTGACTATAAAAAGTGATAGCAATATAATAAAAAAAATCTGGGAAAATATTGAAGAAAAGCGTAATGCTTATTTAGTAGTAAAAATCCCTCAATTTGTATATAAATAAATTATAATTACATTCCTGTAATGTTTCCAAAAATGGAGTCTTAAAAATGTCAGAAGAAATTACCGAAATCCTAAACAATCTTACCTCAATAGATGCTGCTAAAAGGGTAAAAGCTGCAAAACTATTAGGCGCCATAAGTGATAGAAGAGCAACATCTGAATTAATGAAGACTTTAAAAGATAATCCTGATGTAGCAACCCGAATAGCATGTGCTGAAGCACTAGGAAAAGTCGGTGATCGAGAAGCAACTGAATTATTAATTGAGACTTTCAAAAGTGATCCGGATAAAAAAGTGAAAGTTGCTATGTTGATAGCAATGGGTGAATTGGGTGATGATCTTGCTTTTGAAACCTTAATGACCGCTATGAGAGAAGAAAAGACAGTCAATATTAGAGAAGCTGCAACAGAGGCACTTGGCAAATTAAATAATAAATCCGCTTCTGATGAATTACAAAAAATCGTACGATCGGAATCTAATTCAAAAATAGTTGTCGCAGCAATTAAATCTCTTTATTTATTAGGGGAAAGAAAAGCTTCAAATCTTTTTATTGAGATGCTTAATGATTCTGAAGATGTAGCAATTAGAACTGAAAGTGCATCCGGTTTAGGTCGAATTGGTGGAAGAGGCGCAATACAACCTCTCGTAACTGCTTTTAATAAAGAAGCCAGTGATATTGTTAGGGAATCTATTGTAATTTCATTGGGAAGAATCGCTAATACAACTTCTGTTGATATATTAGCAACTGCTTTAAAGAAAGATCCAAGTCCTATTGTAAGAAAAAGTGCTGCATGGGCATTAAGAAGAATACGCGATAGCCGAATATCCGCAGCATTAATGTTTCAATTAGATAATGAAAGTTTTGAAGCTGTAAAGCAAGAAATAATCACTTCACTTGGTAAGCACAAAGAACGCAAAGCGGTTAATGCAATAATTGAAGCGTTACAAAATTCGACAGATGAACAGGTAAGAAGATCTGCTGCAATAGCATTAGGAGATATAAACGATAAAAAAGCAGCGGAACCATTACTTCAACAATTAGAAGTTGATAAGAGTGCTGAAGTAAGAAAATACTGTGCTTGGGCTTTAAGCAAATTAAAGAGCATTAATTCGAAAGAGCTATTGGAAGAACTTCTAAACAAAGAGAAAGATGAAGACGTAAAAGAAATGATTCAAAGTGCTATAAATGCCATAGAAGAAGCAATATCTCAAGCTGAAGATGAAGCTCGAAAAGCTGAAGAACGCGCAAGAAAAGAAGAATATTATTATTTCTAATTGAATAAACCCCCCGATAAAGGGGATTATTATCTTTTTTTAAAAAAGTTTTTCTTGCTGATATTGACCAATTAATTCACCAAATGATAAACCATCACTTGAAGCTGTTGCATAACTTACTTTGTAATTTTTACTATTACGAACTTTTTCTAATTGATCTGGTATGTTTAAAAAAAGAAAACCTTTTTTACGATTTTTGAATTTTACTGCTAAAATAGGTTGAAATCCTATACGAGTGGCAAATTCGACAAGTCCCTCAATTTGAGTTTCATCTAAATAAAGAATATCCTTTTTCACGGTTTTAATTTCAAGAACAAAAAATTTACCATTTTTCACTGAACCCGCAATTAAATCTGGTCTCGGTAGAATTGTACCACCACCAGATGCAGGAGATCGTAAAACAGCAAAACCTGCATCCCAAAATAGATGAACTAAATCTCGTTCAGCACGAACACCGCTTGAAGACATAATGAATACCAAGAAGAGATTATCACAATAGCATAAAAATCTAAGGGAAATACAGTAAAGGTATCATTTGGATAAGGGTAAAAGTTATTTATAAAAAGAGATAGAATGTTAAAGGGGTATTTTAATAAAAGAAATGGCTGGACTGCGATGACCTCAAAAAATAACCGTTGATTAAACAACGGGGAGCGCGTATACGGGGTCGATCGCAATCCAGTGCAGGTGAACAGGTCTCATAATTGAGACCCTTCGAACAAGGTCTCTCTTGTGAGAAGCGTAATAGTTTAGTTTTTAGCTAATTTTTTGATCATATTTACAGCAGCGATAACATCTTCAGCTGGGATTCCTACACCACGTTTATAGATTAACATTGAACCATGATTGGTAACTTGAGCACTAATTTGTCCTCCTGTTGGAAGGTCAATGAATCCTCTGAAAAATTTAATTGTTCCTTGTCTGCGGTAAATAGTCCATTCAGCGGAATCTAATATTTCACCATTTAATTGAATTTGACTTAAAGCCGGATTATCTAAATTCGATATTTGAACTGATTTAACCATGGCTGCATCTTTGCATAATGTTACCATAGAATTTTCATCCAAATTTACACCTTCGAATTCTACACCTAAAGCATTCATCAATGGTATAAGTCCTTTCTTTGAAACCCAAGATGTTCCTCTGCTTTCAAGATATTTCTCCTTAACATGAATAATGTATTCACATCTCCCTTGTGAATAAACTACTTGAGAGGACATTTCTCCATCTTGCATTCTTTGAACATTGATTGGTTGCCCAATTGTATAATAAACGCTAATCATATTTCCATCTGTATCGACTTCTGAAAAACCTTCATAGTACTTTCGATCTTTGAATTCAATTGGCATTTCTTTTAATTTGTTAACAATCGATGGTGTGCTTCCTAATGTTCCACCATTAATATGGAATAATCTCAAAGGAAGAACCATACCTCTAGGAATAATCAAACCATTTGTTTGGAGAGCCATTATTTCACCTTATTTTTGAATTTTCTGAGAAAGTCGAGACCTATTAACTTACCTCAGTTTCTATTGGAAGTAACATTAATTACATACTAATTTATAAAGTTTACTGACCTCAATTTCTAGTGGAATTCCTTTTTAAATACACTAGATGTTGGGAAAAAGAGGAGAGAATGAATAAATAAAAGAGGGTCTGAAAGGACAACCTTTTATCAGTGATTGTCACATATCATTTTATGAGGAATTTCTTATGGCAATAAAGAAATTGAAAGGAATGATCTGGGGTCGTTTTATCACCCTAGTATTGATATTTGCAATACCAGCATTCTTCGCGATTATAGTAGCTGGATCTGAATTAGGTTGGTTCGATATAATTACCTGGCAAGATTTCTTGTATCTTAATAAAGCTGAAACCATTTCTTTTATGCCTCCAGGGTGGGCCAAATTTTTTGTCTGGTTCTGTATACCTTTCTTCTTTAGTTTACCATGGGTAGCATTTCTTATAATAGATGCAAACAGAGTTGGCGAAACCTTTGACAATATGGGTAGAGCTATGAGAAAAGTTAGTTTAGGATTAAATATCTTTTATAGCATAAATGCACTTATTGTCTTTATATTCTTCCTATTACCTTTTGGTTCACCACTTATTGTTGTTGTTGCATCTTTTGGGATGATACCTTGGATAATTAAGAAGAAGACGGGTAAAAAATTACCCAGATGGCTAACATTTATCCCTGGTTTATTACTTTCAGCGATTCCGATTGTTCTAGCGATCGGGTTCTATGCAAATTACGGTGAAGCTTGGAATAATCTCTGGGGTCTTTGGTCTGGTGATTTAGCAACAGGAACTACTACTTTAACCACCTATGGCTTAGTTCATTATCTCTATGGATTTGGTTATTCATTGGCAATTGGGGCTGTACTAGCAGGTTTTGTTTCTTTCATGTATGAAGGAGCAGCTAGTGTAGATCGTTCTGTAAAACGTCCAAAAGGAATTCTCTATATTGTAGAATTTCTTATTGCTGCTGGAATATTTACCCTCTATTTATTAATTGATATGGGAAATCAACCAACTCGAGACATACTATTCTATGTCATTAGTGGTCTAGCCATATTTGTAGCCTTGGTAGAATTCATTTTAAGATTCTTCAAGAAAACAAAACGAGGTGACAAAGATAATGTCCCAATGGGAGCTTATATTATGTTACCTATCTTCATTGGAGTAGACCTCATAAGAACAGCTGGAACATTAGAAGTGCGAAACTATGCTCTTACAGGAGCATTAGCTCTATCCTGTATTGTCTATCTGGTTTTATTCCTCTTAGCATATTCTTTTGCTGGAGAAACATATACTTCAAGATGGAGTAAAAGTAAAGATGATGATGACGACGATGACGATGATGATGATTCGTCTGATGATGAATACTAATTGCTTAAGCAATTAGTCTTTTCTTCTTTTTTTAAGCTATTTAATAAGAAAAATTATTATTACTTTATGAGATGAATACTTTCTCTAGGTATTAGTGTGTGAGGTATATTTGAGTGTCCTGGTCTCAAATCTATAATGATTGCTATCAAGAAATTTTGAAAGAGCTTACTAGATTAGATGGTATCGCTGTAGGATTTAATACAAACGTTGATGCAATAATCGAATTTAATTCTACTACTATACTTGAATTGATTGGAAAAGTAGGTCTCAATAGTTTAACATTATTTGAAAGAGTACTCAAATGGAAAGGTGTTATTGACAAACCAGCTGATTTTGTAGTTGGTTTATGTGGGTGCTTTGAGAAAGGGAAAGCTAGCGAATGGTTAATTCAAAATGATGAAACTTATCTCTACCTACTAAATAATTTACCTGTACCAAATTCATTTCGGCTTGGTGGTCAAGCAGGTATAATGGCTAATATCCTAGCTGAATTTGGTGTTCAACAAGTAATAGTTCATTCAGCGACTTTATCTGATCAGCTTACTAATCTCTTTATCAAGAAAAAAAATCTTGTTATACCCTATTATGATAAGAAAGGCAAATTAATATTTATCAATCCAAGAAAATTAAAGGTAGAAGATCAACGATTTTATTATCATATTATTGCTGAAATTAAGAAAAATGATACATTACATTTTGGTGACACAATAAAATGGAAATGCCCCCGAGATAATAGATTCATAGCAACCTATGATCCACCTAATTTTGAAATGCAGCTAATGGATGCTTTTCAAAAAGACATAGAATTAATAGCTGAAAGAGTTAACGGATTCATTATTTCAGGCTTTCATATGCTTGAACAAAAAATGTTAGGTAAAACTGCTATAAATGAAAAAATAAATTCGGTAATTTCTCTTATAGAACGAGCTAAAAAACAAAATCCTACATTAATAGTGCATCTTGAATTAAGCAGCACAAAAAATGAATTCATTATGGAACAGTTATATAAAATTTCAATAAAAGGTCAATATTGGGATAGTATAGGATGCAATGAACGAGAATTAATTGAACTTCTTAAAGCGATTGGTGAAAAGAAATTAGCTAATGACTTGAATAAAGATTTCCAACAAGAAAATGTGCTTCTAGGATGTATTAAAGTCTGTGAAAAATTAAATCTAAAAAGATTTCATTTACATCAATTTGGTTGTTATATTTTGATATTAAATAAGGAATATGCTATTGATAGAGAACTTCATCGAAATAGTCTCTGCTTTGCTTCATTAGCAGCAACTGAAAAAGCTTTAACTGGAGAAATATTACAAGCATATAACTTGATTTTAGAACAACCATCCTTTTCTGAGAAAATTTCTAAAACTTTTAGAGAATTAGCAAAATACATAACAGCTAGTGAATCATATATAAAAGCGAATTTTCTTTCCAATGGTTTTGCTGAAACACCAGACTATCTTATATGTGCGATTCCTTCCATTATAGTAGACAAACCAGTTTTTACAGTAGGATTAGGTGATACTATATCATCAACAGCTTTAGCTGCAGAACTAGCTTTAAGAAAACGATACTTAAAAAATAAAAAATAGAATAGGCGAAAAATTCTAATCTATTTTTTCAAAAATTGTTGATTTGAGCAAAGGTTCTGCATCAATTTCTATATGAGTGATTTTACCATGAAAATCAGCTCTAAAAGTAACGAATTTAGAGACACCAAAATCTCCTAAATGTTCTATTTTGATTATGAAGGTATCATAATTATAATGCTCTATAGAAACCTTTGAACCCTTTCCATAGCTTGCATGAAGTTTATTATTTATTAGTGAAAATTCTAATTTTCCATAACCGGGATGCATATATACACCAATAAAATCCTCTAATGGATGACTTGGATTAACTGTTTTCATTTCTTGAGTTTCTTCAAGCTCTAGCTTATTTTTTACCATCATTTCATTTTGTTTAATTTCAAAAGCTCTTAATTCATCACCCCACTGAACAACATCTAGACCAAGAAGTTGGTCTACTATAAAGAAATTCAAGTAAAAAGGCAAATCGCTACCTGAAGTATTGGAAAAGATAACATAACCTATATTATTATCAGGTAGAAATCCTCCATTAAATAATAATCCCGGACCTGTTCCATAATGTTGATTCATTTTCATTCCACGATAATCAATAGTCCACCAACCAAGAGCAAAACCATAATTTCTAATATAGTTTTTCTCAGGGAAAAATACCCCTAATGGATTTCTATCTAATTTTTGCATAACATAGAGATTGCTTAAGGTCTTTTCTGAAATTAATTGTTTATCAGCAATTTTCCCTTTATTAACATGAAATTGAATCCATTTGCCCAAATCTTTTAGATTTGAGTTTATACTACCAGCTCCAGCAGATATCATTTTAAGATCTAAATATTCTTCTAAAAGAAAGCCATCTTCAGTCTCCTTATAACCATAAGTAAAATTATCAGTTTTAAAAACATCAGCAATAGAAAAGAAAGTATTTTTCATTCCAAGAGGTTTAAAAATTCGTTCATTCATAAAATCAAAATAAACTTGACCTGATAATTCCTCAATTATTTTTGTTGCAATGATGTAATTTAAGTTTGAATATTTATGTTGTGTACGAAAGTCATATACTGATTTTAAGTGGGGTAGTCTATTAAAAACGTCTTTGTAACTCCATTCACCATTCATGTAAACGAATTGATGATGAGGTAAACCCGTTGTATGAGACAATAAATCACGAAGCGTACATCTCTCATTAGAGAAGAGATCATTTAATCGAAATTGAGAAATAACATCTTTAATTGGTGTATTCCAATCAATTATTCCGTCATCAACAAGCATTGCTAACGCAGTTGCTGTAAATGATTTAGTATGAGAACCAATAGGGAAAACAGTTTCAGCTGTAAAAGGTTTTTTATTTGGAATGTCTCGAAATCCAAATCCTTCCTCAAATAATACTTCTTTATCTGAGACAATAGAAATTGCTAAACTGGCATTATGCGATTGTTTAATCTCACCTTTGATATAATCCTTAAAATTATCAAAATTAATTTGATTACTTCTTTTCGTATCTGACATGAACATACCTCAATTGTAGTTATTCTTTAATCATTTTATTATTTTAAAAGAAAGATTCACTTAATGAAGTCTCAAGAAGAGACTACAAGTTGTGAGGTCACCTAATGTGACCTATATTTCATGATTTAACAAATGAAGCATCTCAGCATATTATCTTCATATTATTTACTCTTTTATTAGGCATTGGTTATAGAATAAGATGGTAGACAAATTATGGAACAACACAGCCCAGAAGAAGATATTAAAATCGTAGTAACCGGTCCATATAACGCAGGTAAATCTGAGTTTGTTCAAAGATTTGGCACAAAACCAATGAATGTTGCAATAAATGGGACAACAGTGGGTCTAGATTTCACACATGAGATGATAGAAAACTATCATGTCCATATCTTTGGTACACCTGGTCAAGATCACTTTAAAGATGTACAACAATGTGTTGCTCGTGGTGCCTCAGGAATAATTATGGTTATTGATAGTACTGATCCATCTACATTCTCTCAAGTGGAAGCATTAACTAAACGAATTAAAGCGGTTTGTGGTCGAGTTCCTCTTGTAATCTGTGCTAATAAACAAGATAAATCTGGTGCAATAACTCCAGAGAAAATTAAGCAAATGCTTGATTTCAAAGGAAAGGTTATCGGTACTTCAGCGCTACGTGGTGAGGGAACTAAGACTACTCTTGTCGAGGTTTTGAAACAAATTAAACAAGAACGAGGTTAAATTAAAAATTAAAAAGTGGATGATAAACATCCATTTTACTATATTTTTTCAAGTGTAAAAAGAATTTTTAATTGTATAAAGCAGTATCTGGGTCAATTTTCGCGTCATCGCTTACTTCCCAAAGAGTTTCCTTTTGTCGCTTCTTTGTTGACTGGAATATCTTATCTTCATCATCAAGCTTTTTCATATGAGCTTTAAGAGTCAAATCGTCAACAATATCTTTCCATGGTTTATACCATTCGATGCCCAGACTAATATTAACTTCATCCTTAATTTCTTCAAAAGTACTTGGACCATTTGTTGTTAGAGTAACAAGTATTGTTTCCTCAAAAGTTTGATGAGCATGTAGAGATTGTTTGATCAATTCTTTTGCTTGGGTACCAATGTAAGCACCATCATAAGCTGGACAAATCATATCAACCTTCGCTCGAGAGATAAATTTCAAAGCATTTTCTCGTGCTGCAGCACTACCAGTCTTATCAATTAGGTAATTACTAAATCTCATAGGATAGATGCACAATTCAGCTCCAGTAAAAATAGCTTTTTGTTGTGAACTAAAAATCATGGAATGACCTTGACTGAAACCTGGATAAGCAATAACATACAAAGTGGATTTTCCTAGTTTAATTTTATCACCATCAACGAAGACTGCATTTACTTTAACTCCTTTCAATTTCTCCCAAGGTTGCCATGAAAAGCGTCCACCTTTTTGATTTGGTTCAAAATGCTTCTCAGGTAAATATAAATATGGTTTTCTAATGGTATCCTCAGCATCTTTTTGGCATATTAATTGAGCTTTTGGAAATAGCTCCATTAGTCTTTCTGCTCCACCAATAGCATCATGATGTTCTCGAGTTAAAATAATATGTTTGACGTCTTTTGGTTTACGACCGGCATAATCAATGCAATCAAATATCTCATTTTGAATGGTTGCTCGAATGCCTGTGTCAATAATCGCTATATCATCATCCATTATAATATACACAGCGTTTCTTTCTCCACCTTCCCCAGATTCACCATAAACATTCCAAATTCCATCATTAATCTCATTATATGTCATACTACTCAAATTACTCCTGTAGGTTTTTTATAATAAAGCAGTTTTTTCTAGAAATATTTTGAGTCTTCTATAATAAGAACGTTTAGTTATTCTTAGTACTTATTACCACTGAATTTTGTTTATTTCCCAGAACGATTATTGTTCTTAGGATTTCTCGAGATTGAATCGTTAAATTAATCCTCACAATAATTCCAAGAAAAAAGGGACTGAATTTTAATTCTTTAAGATTAAAATTCAATGAACCATTTGTTTTTAGATACTATACTAATTTACCGCTACCATCATTGTAGATTACTTGAGAGGTAATTAATAGAGCTCATAAGATCTATTTATGAAACCCCGCCAAATATTAGGCATCATACTCAATTGTTCTTGAACTATTTCTTCTATTTGACGTTTTGTTCTACTTTCTTCTTTACAACCAACTAATGCTATCTCTATAATTTGGGGTTCAGTAATTTTGTTTCCTATTTTGCTTACAAGATAACAATCAACGTTATCAACACTTAGTTCAGTAACAATTTCTTCACAGATCTTTCTTGCAGCGATATTGTATGTTTTACCAACATGACTTACTGGGTTCTTGCCTGCAGCAGCTTCAAGTGTCATCGGTCTATATGGAGTAATGAGTCCATTAACTCTATTACCACGTCCTACTTGACCATCATCACCTTGTTCAGCTGAAGTACCTGTTACTGTTAAATAGAGGCAATCGTTATTACCTGGAACATCAGCAGCATTTACATCAACATTGATTTCACCATCCCAAATTTTCGCTGCTAAATCCAAAGTAAGATTTTTAGCATCTTCTTTTGTGCTAAAATAATGATCCGTATCAGCAAGTTCCGTACAAATCATTGCACAAGCAATTGTTAAATCAATTTTATCATTTTTTCTTACACCCATAACTTTGATATCTTCACCTATTGCAGGGTATTTTTTCTTAGTAGCTGGATCATTAAGAAGTTTTTCTGTTTTATATGTTAATTCTTCAACTTTAGATAAAGGTCCAAAACCTATACCAATAGAAGTATCATTAGCTCTGGGAATTTCAATTGCTTCCTCAAAATTGCCTACTAAATCTGTGCTTCCTGATCTAATTTTATAATCGATAATTATATCATGTTCAATACATAGATGTGGAAGATCTTTATGCAACCAATTTTTAGTTGTTTCAATCACTAATTTACCAATTGGTAGAACTTTATCATTAATTCTAGTATTTACACCAACTGCTCGTCCAACTAAAAGAAGATAAATCGGTTCAATTACTTCACCATGACCAATTGTAGCAACTGATTGTCCACCTGCTAGAACAGCCTTATCTACATTATGGTGAAGAATTCTTCCAACATTATCAATATACCATTTACTAATTGCAATACTAAGTTCTTCAGAAGCTTTGTCACACAAAAAGTCAGGATGTCCTTGACCTTTACGTTCAACAATTTCAACTGGTAATTTTGAAGGGACTATATCTCTGTCATGACTTATAACTAAATTTTCCAATTTACATTCAACCTTAAAGATGATATTGATTCTTTTCTTTTTAAATTTATAAGTTACCTATAATTCCAATTTTTATCTGTAATAAGTTTTCTTATTTTATGAAAGAATTAAAAAACTTCAATCTTAGTCTTCAGGTGTGCCTGATTCTTTCCAGATTTCTTTTAATTCAGTCAAGAGCTCCTTTTCTCGAAGGGATAATTTTTTAGGAGTATCTATTTTTACTATGATATGCATATCGCCTTTTCCAAAACCGTTTACATTTGGAAATCCTTTACTTTTAAGTCTAAAAATAGTGTTGGTTATTGTTCCTGTAGGAATTTTTAATTTGGCTTTTTCTCCTTTAATGAGAGTAGGAACATGGATAGTATCACCTAAAGCTGCTTGTGCAATATTAATTGATTTTTCATAAATAAGTTCATTTCCTTCTCGTTGGAAATATTTGTGTGGTTTAAGACGCATATAGACAAATAAATCTCCAGAAGGATTGCCTTTCAAACCTGGTTCTCCTTCTCCTCGAATAACGATTCTTTGACCATCATTAATACCTGCAGGGATGTTAACAGTAATTTTTTGAGGTTGTTCAACTAAACCTGAGCCTCTACATTCTGGACATGGATGATCTATTATTTCACCGAGACCTTGACAACTACGGCAAGTTGTTTCATTGATCATATATCCAAAAGGAGTTCTTTGTTGAATTCTCTCTCTACCAGAACCACCACAAACACTACATCTTTTAGGACTTGTTCCTGGAGCAGCACGATTACCATGACAAGTAGAACATAAACCATGTTTTGTTATAGTGATATTTTTGGTTACCCCAATAGCAGCTTCTTCAAAAGTAATCTCTAATGCAAATCGAATACTTCTACCAGTAGTAGATTTTGCTTGGGTATAGCCACCACCACCTCTACTACCAAAGATATCACCAAAGAAACTATTGAAGATATCACCAAATCCAAAACCACTTAATGGATCCCCGCCAGTTCCACCTGCTGTAGCATCTAGACCTCCCCAACCAAGTCTATCATAAGCAGCTCTTTGATCCTGATCACTTAGAATGGAGTAAGACTCAGAAATTTCTTTGAATTTCTCTTCAGCACTTTTATCACCAGGGTTCGCATCGGGGTGATATTGACGAGCAAGTTTTCTATAGGCTTTTTTAAGTTCATCCTGATTGGCATTACGAGGAACACCGAGGACATCATAGGGATCGCGCTTTGCTTTGCTCATAAGATTCACCTTAAGTGTTTTTTTTTGGTTCATAAGTTAATTTGGGTGTAAGTGTTTTATCTTACTGGAACTACTTCCAATATTAACCTATTTAAACTAGATAACTTATCTGAAATATAAATCTAGATAAATTTTTTTCTTACTATATTTTAAAGACTAGGCCTTATTTTTAATTTTTACTAAATGTGAATGAAATTTTCTTTTGTATCTTTTAGAAGGTGATGAAAAACTTAAATAATTTGCTTGATAAAAAAACAAAGTGCAAAAAAAATCTCATGACTGATATGGAGTAATAAAAACAATGGGACAAACTGTTATAGAGAAAATATTTTCTGCTCACTCGCAAGATGAAGTAAAACCATATAGTATAATATGGCTAGACTTAGATGTCAGAAGTGCTCGAGATTTTGCAGGAGCAAATGTAGTAGGAAATTTAAAGGAAAATTATCCCACTGAAAACAAATTTGAAAATAAAGGAAAAACTGTTTTTACTTTCGATTGTGTAATCCCAGCAAACAATGTAGGATATGCTGAAAACCAACAAATTATAAGAGATTTCGCTAAAGAAGAAAGTATTCATGTTTACGATTCAGAATGGGGTATTGGTTCACATGTAATGATAGAAGATGGATATAGTACTCCAGGTTCAACCACAGTAGGAACGGATAGCCATCTAAATATCCTTGGGTGTATAGGTGCTTTTGGCCAGGGCATGGGGGATCAAGATATTGCTTTTGGTATGAAAGCTGGTAAAACTTGGTTTGAAGTTCCTCCAACAATGAAAGTAATAATTGAAGGTGAATTAAAAGCTCCTTGCTCAGCAAAAGATCTTACCTTAGCAGTTATTAGAAGATTAACTTCTCAGGGTGCATTAGGTAAAGCAATTGAATTTGAAGGTAAAGCTGTTGAAAAATTATCATTAGCAGGTCGTATAACTCTTGCTTCAATGGTAACTGAAATGGGTGGAATTATCGGTTTTATTTCTCCAAATAAGGAAATCCTTGATTACTGTCAAGCACGAGCAAAATGGGACTTCAAACCTTATTATGCTGATGAAGATGCTGAATATATTGAAGAGATTGTTATTGATATAAGTGATTTAAAACCGCTTATTGCCAAACCTTACAAACCTGACAATGTTGTCGAAGTTGAAGCTGTCGAGAAAGAGAACATTCCTGTTCATTCTGCTTTTCTTGGTAGTTGTACAAATGGTCGATATGAAGACATGAAAGTTGCTGTCGACATGTTGCGAAACAAAGAAGTTGCCAAAAACACTGTAATGAAAATCGTTCCCGCAACAAGATCTGTTCTTGGAGATATGATTAAGAATGGTGATATACAAGTTTTGTTTGATGCTCGTACTGTCGTAAGTAATCCTGGTTGTGCAGGTTGTGCAAGTGGTCAAATAGGAATGACTGGTCTTGGAGAAGTTCAAGTTTCAACTGGTAATCGTAATTTCAAAGGAAAACAAGGTTCAGGTGCTACTTATCTTTGCAGTCCAGAAACTGTCACAGCTTCAGCAATAGCTGGGAAAATAGTCAGTCCAGAAAATCTTTAATTGGAGGAATAATAAATGAAGAAACCTGTCGAATTAAAAGGAAAAGCAGTAGTAATAAGAGATGCAAAAGGCAACCCTATAGATGATATTGATACCGATATGATTTTTCACAATAAATACTTGCATATAACGAATATTGCTGAAATGGGTCAATATTCATTTGATAATCTAGAAGGTTGGAAAGATTTTGCTAAAAAAGCTCAAAAAGGAGATATATTAATTCTTGGTGCTAATTTTGGCTCAGGATCATCACGACAACAAGCAGTTGACTGTTTTACTTCTTTAGATGTACAAATTCTCATAGCTAAATCATTTGGTGCAATATACAAACGAAATGCTATCAATGCTGGTATGCCTCTTTTAGAAGCAGATATAATTGATGATAAATCAATAATTGAAACTGGCGATGAAATCATTGTTAATCTCGAGAACGGAACAATTAAGAATTTAACAAAGAAAAAGGAATACAAAACTAAAGGCATGTATAGAGTTCAAATGGATATTTATCAAGCCGGTAGTTTATTTGCTTATGCAAAAAATATGTAAAATCTTTTTCTTTTTTCTTTTATTTCTATCCTTTTCAATAAAATAAAAATACTAGATTAACTAATCTTTAACTGTTGTTTTGGAGTGTAGAAAATTGTCTGAGTTAGAGAAGAAATTGCAAATCATGGAAGACAGAATGAAAGAACGATTAGCTTCACCTACTGATGCAAAATTATTACGTACTTTAATGGAAACACTAATTGACATTCGTGAAGCTTTAGAAGAATTCAACCAGTTCTTTAAAATTGATATTGATTTGGATAAATTGGAGGCTTTTAAACCAAGAGAAATTAGCTATTCGGAAGAATGGTCACAATCACTAATAAAAATATGCGAAGTACTAATTACATTATATGATAAAATAGACAAAAAAGAATTGGCAAAAAAATGGCGGAAAAAATTGGAAGATTTGAAGAAAATATCTTCCTAAATGTTTTTTTTAATCTTCACTTTTAGTTTCTTGAGATGATGTATCAATATCATCCTCTATAAAGGTAACAGTCAATTCATCATCACTTTTTAGTGTTTCTTCAGTTGACTCTTTTTCTGGAGTTTTTCGTACCCAGATAAAGTAAATACCCAACCCGATAAAGACTAAAATTAAAACTAATAAGATAACTAGTAAAGCATCATTTATAACATATTCAGCGTCTAATTGATTATACTCAAAAGGTGGCAAAGCAGCAATTAAACCTACAGCAAGATAAGCTACTATTGCAATAGCAAAAGTCATAAAAGCAAAACCCCATGGATTAACCTTAATTTGTAATTCACTGTCAGAGACTTCTTGCTTTTTACCTTTACTAATCTTCCTTTTTGGTTCATCCGTTTCTATCGTTTCAATAACTTTTAGATCCGCATCTGACATTATGACATAACCTTTTGTTTCTAAGAAACACTTCTTTATTAAAACTTATTTGAATTCTTTGAAAAGATATATCTTTCTAAGAGTAACATTATTTTCAACAGCTGGAAACGAGAGACACAATTTGACAAAGAAAAGCAAAATTCATAAAGAAATAATAAAAATCATCGAAGATAAATATTCGAATTGGGAAGAAAAGGCTCAATTAATTCAAATTTTTTACAAGCAAGAAGAATTAGCGCAAGAAGAATTCCTTGATATAGTTTTAAAACATCTTAAAGTAAATATACGTAAAAGTGCAGCATCAATTATAGGGTATTTTGAGCACATTAACTATGCAGACATTCTCATTAAGCAATTATTTTCTGAACCTGATTGGTCAGTAAGATATGCTTTAGCTAAATCAAGTGCTAAGCATTTGCAATCTGAAGTTATCAACCATCTTAGACTCCTATATAATGACCTTGTGAAAGGAAGTGAATATGATAGAAAATTACAACTTCAATTGATATTTGTAGAGTCAATAGGAATTATGGGTTATGAATCTGCTGTGCCTATATTAGAAGCAATATTAGATGAAATAGATGTAAATAGAGATCCTTTTTCAATTAAAATAATTATACAATCAATTTATTCTATTGGTGAAATAGGTAATAAGACAGTTATTGGAAGACTTTTGAGATTCTCAGCTGAAAATCCTACAAATACAGAAACTATGAGAAATAGTGCAGAACATGCAATAGATAAAATAGCTAAACGTTTTGGCTTCTCATCGAAAAAGAATTTACTTGAAGAAATGAATAAAGAATAACAAAAAAAAGCGAACACAATCCACAAACTTATAAAATAATTCTTACCTTAAACAAAATAGTTTGGATTTACTCCAGATAATTATTACTATTTCCAAATATTACCAAAAATGAGGGAAAGTATTGGTTATTACTAAAACATCAGCTCATACTCAACTAGGAATGCATCTTGTGAATATTTGTTTCTTCGCTTTAAACATCTTTCATATAATATTCGCTTCCACTTCAGATATAACTCCTAAAGATACTGGTTTTCTAAGATTTAAAATAAGTGTATTTTCTCAATTTAATGTTAATATACTCATAATAGCGCTTGTTTTATTCCTAATACAAATGATTTTTTCATATCTTATTTTAGCAAGGAAATTTAGAAAAGCAAATCTAGTAAGAATTAATGAGTTAGGAGTGGCAGGAGAGAATAATGTTGAAATCCGCAAGAATCTTAGAATCGATCCGAAATTAATTTATAAATGGGTACAAGAAGAGGCAGTTGAATATAAAATAAGATCAGTAAAAAGAGTTTACTTAACAGATACTAATATCCCAAATGCAATAACCATTGATGTTATACCATTGCCATTTGTAAGAAGTTCTTGGCTTGTGTTAGATGCCAATTTAATTGAAATCCTAGATGAACGAGAAATTAGAGCTGTGATTGCTCATGAATTAGGTCATGTAAAATATCTTGATGGTTTAGTTAATTTATTTAGATTTGGTATGAATTTCTTTGTTTTTATTGCTTATTCCGTGAGAATTTTTGATGTGATCAAGTACCTCATAATAGAAGAACCTAGCTTAGAAAATATCCTCCTAAGAATTCTTTTCTTATTGGTTTTTATTGCAGTCTTATGGGGATTTACCATTGTAAATAATATCCTAATGAATTATTCACGAAGACAAGCTGAACTCATGGCCGATTATTTCTCAGCAAAAAAAATAGGTCGAAATCATATAATAAATGCTCTAATCTTATTAGGACAAAGATTGGATGTTGTTGCCGCTTTTGGTACAGAATTCAAATGGTTAGGTTATCGTGAAAGTAAAAGCGATGTTACTAGAGAGTTTCTGCAAGGGATAAAAGAATTACCTGCAGAAGAGTTATCCAAAGATATTTCCAGGAGAAAAGCTGTTTATATTTATGTCTATCAAAGATTGAAAAATATGAAAAATGATTTATTTATCCCATTGACTGATGAGCAAATCAATGAAATGGCTGAGCAAGCATGTAATAAATTACTAAAATTAAGAGAAGAGGAAATAAACAAAGGTCCAGTTAAAGATCGAAGAACAAACACAGAATTGAATAAATTAACAATTGATTGGTTTTCAATTGATGAAGACCAAAACCGATATCTGAATGAAGAAGAAATTATTCGATTAATAAAAATGTTGGAGAATAATCCTCAAAAAGAGCTCTTTGAAAATGACATCGGAAACAGAAGAATGCGCTTGGGAAGGGATCACCCATCAATGAGAGAACGAATTATTTTTCTCTATAATTCCATTTCAAAGAATAATAGCAATGAACCTAAATCTTGAAATTAGTTTCGGTTAACCCTCAAGTTGACCTTTTTTTATTTTAAAAAGCAATAGGAGGGATATAATATATTTTCTTTGTATGATACAAGTAGTCGGATGAATGCTAAATGGCAAGTAAAACTGAGATAGAAGAATTAATTCTAACAGATGAATCACTTGAGACTTTTGATTTAGATAGTTCAGATTTTTGTAGCGATTGTTTATATGATTGGTGTACTATACGATCATCGGTAGTATTTTGTACAATGAAAACAAGAGGATTATTTGAATGCAAAAAGTGCATAATGAAACTCTCAAATAGCACATCATAATAGATTTTCTTCTGCTACAATAACTTATTTTAGAAATTTAAAAGAATAAAATGAGTTTTTCTCAAAATGCCGATTGCAAAAAAGATTTAATAAGAGAACCATTTTTGAAAGGATAGAATATGGTTATGGAGATTTCACATGGAGCTAGCAATTAAGTTCTATTATTGGCATGAAGTCATGGGTCCTTTACTAACTTATACAAAAGGTAAATTTGAAATTACAGATGAAGACCTTTTAATTCTTCTTAGTTCTGTAGAACCCTACAATATAACCATTGAATCCACAATATCGGGTCCATCATATCTAGGTAAAAAAGTAATAATGACATATAATAGGTGCGTGAATAATCCAGATGCACAAGATGAACGAATCTGCCTATTAGGAGCTGATTGCTGGGTATTAATTGCTTGTCCAATAGAGCTGGAAATAGTGTTATTAAGTAAAATAGACTTGGTAAAGACAATTCTAGATATAGAATTTGATACAATAGCAGAAATTAATCAAATAGATGCAATAATGGGCGAACGAGCTGATTATGCTATTCGAAAAATCTACTTGGATTAAAAAATTCATAATTCATTCTAAACAGTTAGAGTTATCAAAATAAATATAATATTTAATTTATTTTTAATAGAACAGTCACTAGTAATAGGATTAGTGGAAAGAATAGTAACAAAGAAAATGGTCATTTTTAACCAAACAAAACAAAAAAAGTGACCAGCTTTACTAATATAAAGATATCAATTTTCGAATAAATAGGTGAAAAAATTTGTTTGATATACTTCGATATGGACTTGATATAGGCGAAAAATTAGGTGCTGATTATGTCGAAGCTCGGTTTGACGATCTCCAATTGCGTACACTGGGAATAGAGAATCAAAAGATAAAAGAAACAGACCTTAATCGAAGAAGAGGAATAGGCATTACTGCTTATTACAAAGGTGTTTCAGGATACTCTTATACTGGTAATCTCGAGAGAGACGCAGTTAAAAAATGTGTAGAGAGTGCATTAGGAATCGCAAAAGCTTCTGCAGAAATGGCTACTATAAAACTTGATTTTGACCGAAGAGAAAAAACGACAAAGGTACATGATCTAAAACTTGCAGTCAAAAAACATCCAATGGATTTTGATTTAAGTTATAAATTAGATTTGATTGAAAGATTAGAGCAAGCTGCCTTGGCAGATGTTGATTGGATAAAATCAACAAGAGCATATTATGGAGAATTTTATGGATCTAAATATTTCATGAATTCTGATGGTGATGAAATTTCTTGGAATCCTTTAGTTGTTGATTTACGAATAAGTGTAACAGCATCAGCAGCTACTGGAGATGCTCTAGTTAGAGGTCAAAATTCCAAGGGTGGTTCAAAAGGTTTGGAGCTTTATGATAAAAAAGATTCTACACCAGAATATTTAGGAAAAAAAGCACACGAATGGGCTAAAGAGCAAAGAGATGCGAAAGCTTCTCCTGCAGGGAAATTTAGAACATTATGTGATAATGAATTAAGCGGAGTACTAGCACATGAGTCATTTGGTCATTGTGCTGAAGCTGATTTTGTGTTAACAAATTCAACAGTGCTCATAAATCGATTGAATGAGAAGATAGGTACCGAAAAAGTAACCATTATTGATGAAGGAATAACTAACGAAAAATACAATAGTTTCTGGTTGCCATATGATGACGAAGGAACGAAAACATCAAAGACAGTGCTAGTAGAAAACGGTATATTGAAAGGTTATTTACATAACAGAGCATCAGCAAAGATATTGGGACAAGAACCAACAGGAAATGCTCGAGCAATGCATTATAGATTTAATCCAATACCAAGAATGAAAAACACTTATTTTGCACCTGGAGACCTAACAGAGGAAGAAGCTATAGAACAACTAAAAGAAGGAATATATGCAATACAAACATCAGGTGGACAAGTGAGTCCAACAGAAGGAACATTCTTGTTTAAAGCTGTAAGAGGATATTGGATAGAAAATGGCGAAATAAAACATCCAATAAAAGATGTAACAATAAAAGGAGAACTCCTAGCACTATTGAATAATGTCGAAGGAGTAACAAAAGACCTGAAAATAATAAGTGGCTATTTTGGAGGGTGTGGAAAAAATGCACAATATCCCTTACCTGTTGGTTTAGGTTCAGGTAAAATTCTCTTTTCCGAAGCAATGTTTGGAGGCGAACAATAAAATGGGTTTTGATACTTTAAAAGATGATTTACTTTCTTTAGCTGATACTGGTTTGAAATATGCTAAAAATCAAGGTGCTGATCAAGCAGAAATCTATATTTCAAGTCAAAATACCCTGAATGTCCAAAATCAATCAGGTATGATTGATGCTCGTGACGGTTTGAATGAAGGTATTGGTGTTCGTTTAGCTAAAGGTAAAAAAATAGGCTTCGCAGCAATGAGTGGTATGACCGAGGAGTCACTTAAGCATGCTATTAATGAAGCAATTTCTGTGGTTAAAACTATTAATCAAGAGAATAAAGGCTTTGAAACTTTTATGCCTAAACAAAAACCAGCAAAAGATGGTCTCATTGACCATAATATCATTTCTGCTTCTTCTGAGGATATTGTTAAAAGTACTAATAGAATATTCAAAGAAGCAAAGGAATATGATAAGCGAATCATTTCAGTTATGGCTCAAACTCAATCCATTTATGGTGGTTATGCTGTAGCAAATACTGAAGGCGTTTCAGCTGCTTCACTATTCACTGCTTACGTATTAGTTACAGATATTACTGCTATGGAAGGTTCTCAAAGAAAGAATGCTTTTGATTTCTCTGTTACTCGAGGAATCCCTCAAGATCAATCTGTTGGTATTTCTTGTGCTAAAAAAGCCATTAATCTATTAAATTCAAAACCATTAGGTCATACCGGTATACTTCCAACTGTTTGGAATCCTTTGGTCATGAGTGGTTTTTGGCAAGCTTCTCTTCAGTCTTCTATTAATGGTCGTCAGGTTGTAGAGAAGAATAGCTACTTTATGGACAAGTTAGGTGATAAAGTTGGTATTGACGCTCTTGAGATCGTTGATGATGGTCAATTACCTGAAGGAACAAGCACTTCTGCTATTGATGAAGAAGGCGCTCCAAGACACACAACAAAAATTATTGAGAAAGGTGTTTTACATTCCTTCCTTTATGATAGCTATTACGGAAATCTTGGAAAAGCTAAAAGTACTGGTAATGCTGCTAGAGCTAATAGTTATGAAAGTACCCCCAATATTGCACCTACTACAATTGTAATAAAACCTGGTACTAAAGGATTTGACGAGATAATTTCTGAAATCGATAAAGGTATTTACGTTATGGATTCTGTTATGGGAATGGTTCATTCAAATCTTATTTCCGGTGATTTCTCTTGTGTTGCTACCTCCGCTTATCTCATAGAAAAAGGTGAAATTAAGCACTCTTTGGATTCCATAACCATTGCCGGTAACCTTTACAAGAGTTACAAGGACATTTTACACATAGGTTCAGATTCTAAACTTTTACCGAACATAAAAACACCCACCGTAGCTTTCAATGGTTTTACCATTAATGGTTAGAACTTGTTTCTTATTACAAGTTCTTTCTTATTTTTTCCCTTTGCAATTTGGGCAGATATTTTTTCCTTTTGGAATTTCCTTCAAACAAAATGAGCATTTTTCAATAAAATAATAATCTTCAGTTATATTCTTCTGTTTCTCTTTTATTTCTTCTTCTAATTCGATTATTTCTTTCTCTTTCCTTATAGCTTCCTTTTTCTTATCGATTCTTCTCTTATTTTGACCATAGATCAATACTCCCCATCCAAAAGTACTAATTGCTAAATAAGGAATAGTAATGACTGGCACAGGAATTAACAATTTTGACCACTTCGATAAACCAAGTTCCACGGATGATTGTTTTAATTTAACTGAAATATCTAATCTATAGTTTAGATCCGAGCTTACAAGATGTAATTCATAACTTGCTAGTATACCAGAATCCTCTAAATAAACTGCTTCCATTCTCCCTTCGACTCCAATATTTAGGAT
Organism: Bathyarchaeia archaeon; assembly: GCA_035528035.1. Taxonomy (GTDB): domain Archaea; phylum Asgardarchaeota; class Heimdallarchaeia; order JABLTI01; family JABLTI01; genus JABLTI01. The sequence goes on along the minus strand of DATKZI010000052.1, from coordinate 86,115 downwards.
TTTAAATTCTTCGGAAATACTATCATGGAAGTTATGAACAAAAATACATACTTTGCGAAAAGCCCCTTTAACCATATAGAGATTGCTATAAATAAAAATACTTTCAGCAGGATTTTCAATGTTATAATCTTGATAATTAGAATAAGTACCATTAATAAATAATTGACAATTCTCAGACCAATTCGTTGAAATGAAACAGAGATTTGGTAATACTGAATGTAGTTCTGGGATATTAGTTATAGTTGATGTTGTTCCTAAAGGGAAATTACGAAGGGTCATATATGGGTACATAGAACTTGAAAAAGTAAATATCCTTTGAATATTATAATCATTATCAACTTTTCTATAAACCAATAAATCTGGATGCATACTGCTCAAATAGTAAAGACTATAGTTAATAAAATCTGATCCAATATAATCGACTATTATTTTAGTTTTTTGTGATTCATATTCTTCATCATCAAAACTGTAAGAATATTCAGCATCCCAAATAAATTCATCTCCATTTTCAATCATAGATTGAATCATAACTGAACAATCAGAATAACTGGCAATAACAGAAAAAATAACAATAACTAGTAAAAGCGATGTTTTAGTATATCCCTTTTTTATTTTCACTATAATGAACCCCAATTATTTCGATGATTTGGCTACCCTATATTTACATAGGAATTGTTCAATGTACTAATTGTTTTTTTCATTAATTTTAATTCCTATTAGTATGTATTTCTAATTCTATATGGTTTATTTCGGGTTCGAAATGAATGAGTTTCTATTCTATTTTCTACCTTGACAATAAGGGCATTTCTTTTCTGATGCAGGATAATCTTTCATACAAAACGGACATGTTTCGATAAAATAATAGTCATCTGTAATGTTTTTCTGTATCTCTTTTACTTCGCTTTCTAACTTGATTATATCTAGTGCTTTCTCTTTTGCTTCTTTAATTGAATTTTTTCTTCTTTTATTATAGATTGGAATAGAGATCATACCACCAAAAAAGCCTATAGCTATATAGGGTCCAATCATAACTGTTATTGGTGTGAGTATCTTTGACCATTTTGATAAACCGAGACTAACTGTTGATTTTTCAAGTTTAATTGATAGACCTAAAGTTGCTTCAGTATCAACAACAGTAACAAGAAACTCATACTGTAATAAAATTCCAGACTCTCGTAAGTATACTGATTCCATAAATCCGTTTACATCATCACCTTGAAGTTTAAATTCTTCTGCTGTGTTATTGTAAAATTCATGCCTAAAAATACATGCTCTGCGAAAAGCTCCTTTAAAGAAAAATAAATTATTATAAATAAAAATGCTTTCAGCAGGATTTTCTATACTATAGTATTGATAAGGTGAATAACTTCCATTGAGGAATAATTGAGCATTCTCAGACCAATTAATGGAAATTAGGCAAATTTTAGGTAATATTGCTTCCAAAGTTGGTATGCTAGTAATTTCATTTATTGTTCCCATAGGGAAATTTCGAAGAGTCATATTTGGATTCATATTCCCTGAAATAAAAGTCTCATATGTGTCAGTATATAAATAATCTATGCTCTCTAATCCAATGGAGACAATATCTATTCGACACTTACCAATTTTATCCTTTGTAGGATCAATAGAATTTGTGTAATTAACTTTCCAAATAAACTCATCATTTACTTGCACATTAGGTAAAATTAGTATTGAGCTATCAACAAAATTAACTGATATAATCATAAACAATATTGTGAAAAATAAATATGTTCTAGTATATCCCTTTTTAATTAATGACATACCTTGACCCCAATATTTTCTATCTTTTTAGATAGGTAAGCAATTGCAATTTTTAAATAAATTGGAGAATTTTATTAATCCAAATTATTTGTTCAATCAATATTAATATTCAATTCTTCTAAGATTTTTTTGTTTTCATATAGGAATTTCAAAATTAAATCCTTTAAATATTTAATATCAGTATGTATTTCTTGAATTTCTAATTTTATATGGTTTATTTCAAGCTCAAAATGATTGAGCTTCTTTTCTAAAGGATTTTCTGTTACTTGTTTTGTAGCAATCATTATCGGTACTTCTGGTATCTTCTCTACCTTTTTAGTTGGTAGCTTTTCCGGTAGAAAATCTTTTGCTAGATTAGCAATTTGTGGTGAATCCTTACTAGCTGATAACAATAATTGTTCAGTAATTTTCTTGAAAAGGAGATCGATATTTTCACCAGTTAAAGCGCTTGTGTAAATGTGGAGAATATTATGACCCATTTCTTTTGATAAGCTATTAAGGAAACTATTGAGTTCTTTATCATCACATTGTTTTTGTTCTTTCAAGTCAATTTTATTACCAACCACTACAAATGTTTCAAGTGTTCCGTCATTATTTTTCTTAATTTCTTTAACCCATTTTGGCAAATTAGCAAGAGTCTCACTGTTAGTAATGTCATAAACTAAAATTGCTGCTTGAACACCTGAATAGAAAGAAGCTCTAACTTTATCAAATTTTGTTTGACCTGCTAAATCAAAAATCTGGTATTGTACGGATAACTTTTCATTTAATATAATTCGTTTTGTCGCGAAATCTGCACCTATAGTGTAAATATATTCTTTTAGAGTTGTTTCACCAAGGTATTTTCTTCTAATACTTGTCTTTCCAACAGCAGGATCACCAATGAGAACAACCTTCCATATGAGCTTAGCCACTTTAATCAATCCTTTAATATACACGTTAAATTTGCAATAGACCTTTTATTTCTCTAATTTTTTCGTCCTTTGCTTTAATTTGATCCTCTAAATCAGCAATAATATGCTTTTGATGGGTGAATTTATCATTTACTTCTTTTAATTTCTCACCCACTTGTTTAAGGAGATTTGTCCTCTCATCAAGATGATGTTTTAGTTCTTGAATAATTTGTGATTCATTGCATGATTCAGGAATAATAATATTACTGGTACCAGTCTCATGTGATTTTGGTTCAATTTTTGTTTGTATTTGACTTTCCAATTCTCTTATTTTTTGTTTCAAATCTCGGATAGCTTCTTCTTTTTGATCTAATTCTTCTTGTTTTAGCATTATTTTATCTTGGAAACTTTTTCCTAGCATTTGTTGAACTTCAATATTTTCCTTTTCTCTTTTACCAGTAATCGATCTTAATCTTTGAAAATCACGATCTCTAATGTTTAATTCTTGTTCTAAATTTGAACGCTCTAAATCAAAGGCTTTTATTTTACCATCCAACTCATTAAATCTATGAAGTAAAGCTTCAGTTGATTTTGGATCAATTTCATCTTCTTTCCCTCCTTTATGTCTGGTTAATTCTCTATACCACACATAAAGAACATCTTGGACTAATGGATGCATCATGTGCCAATTAGTAGCAATAATTACCCAGAAATGTGAACCTTCAATATCAGGATTAATTCTCTCTGAGGGGGGATTTATACTTTCAGGATTTCTCCTTTGATAGTTTGGTATTGAATCCCAAAGAGTTTTACTTGGTGTAGCATTCATATAATCACAAACAATTCAGTTCTGTAATAAAGTAATAGAGGTATAAAGTCTTTAAATATTGCTTAATATGTAAACTCGTCAATATTTTTTTTGTTATAATTTTAGATTGAAAATTTTTTTAGCATTATTGACAATTACTTTAGAGACTTCATTTTCTGATATTTCTTTTATTTTGGCGATTTCTTTTACTGCATAAATTACATTTGCAGGTTCATTTCGTTTTTTATCTGGAAAAGGTGAAAGATAGGGTGAATCTGTTTCAGTAATTAGGAAATCCAAAGGAATTTCTTTAGCTAATCGTCTATGTTTTCTTCTATTTGTTACACAAGTTGGTATAGAAATATAATGACCACGGTCTATACATTCAAGTGCTGTATCAATATCCCCACCAAAGCTATGCATTATCACAGGAGTTTCTGCTATGGTAAGTTCTTTTACTGCTTCTTCTTCAGCATCTCGACTGTGAATGATCAATGGTAACTGCAATTCATTAGCAAGATCAATGAATCGCTTAAATGTTTCATGCTGTTTTTTTCTTATTGTATAATCTTTAACCCAATAATAATCTAAACCAACTTCACCTATACCCACAATTTCTTTTTTTCCTGCATATGAACGTATATTGCCTATTAACTCATCAATATTCATTTCATGATAACCTGCTGGTGAAGCTCCTAATGTAACATAGATTTTCTTAGGATTACTTCGATGATAACGTATAGATTGTAGATAATCATCTATTGAAACTGGAGAATCAATTATAGCAATTACATTATTTGCTTGAGCATGTTGTAACAGAATATTTAATTTTAAACCCCGTTTTAAGGTATGTGAGATATGACAATGGGTATCAATAGCTTGCATTATAATCATCACCTAACTGATTAAGTTTTATTTTTTAGTCCTAGTTTTTCATAATCATGTAATAAAAACATAGAGCCAAACCAAGTTTGTTGAAAACCAAGTTTTAAATAAAGATTAACAGCTGGCATATTTTCTTCATCTACACCTAAAATGACTTCCTTGCATTTTTTATCCTTTAATTCGTTTAAAAAATCAACAATAAGTGTTTGACCTATTTTCAGTTTTCGAAATTCTGGTCTAACCCCTATTTCTAAAACCATTCCTTTATATTTTGATGAAGCAATCATCATTGCTGCGCAATTCTGTTCTTTATATTTAGAGAGAATAAATTTAACATCTAATCCAATCCTTTCAAAAATACTATGTGTTTTCATTAAGAATCCTCGACAAACAATTGGATCGCCAAGATTTTCTATTATATGTAATTTATCATTAGAAACAGTATAGCTTTTGCTCATAGTTTCAACAAATTCATCACTTAAATTTGAAGAAATAATCTTTGTAAGTTCTTGTTTATCAGGAAAATTCTTACTCTTGAATCTATCAAGATTACAATTCATTTCTAATCTATTTGATTCATTTTTGAATCCTATTTTTTCAAAAAAAGATTGATACACAGAGATTTCCCTTTTGTCTTTTGACCAACATTCAGACCAAATATTTGTAAAACCTATTTTTTGAGCTCGTATTATTGCTTCTTTAACCAGAAGACTACCTATACCACTTCTTTGGTATCTAAGAATAACTAGTGGGAAATGACTGAGAATTTTCATTGTTTTTGGTAACCAATACTCCTCAAGTCGAATAATACCTACAGGAATTTTATTATAATGAGCTATAAGAAATAAATCATTAGGATTTTTGTGTTTTACATCATCAATGTATGATATCTCTATATCTACTTCGGAAATATTTTGATCTTTTATAAAGCGAGACATCCAACGATAACTAGAGAGTCCTTTAAGAAAAACATATGTCCAATCTTCTACATGCCCTTCTTTTGCTTCTGATATGATAATATCTTCTATATCAATCTTCAAGGTCGAGTAATTCCTAGTTAATGTTCATTTCAATTTATTTAAACCTAAAAAAGATTCCATAGGATATAAAAAATATATCCAGTCGAATAACAACTTTATTTTTTTTAAAATGGTAACAAACTTATTATGATGAGATAGTTGATTTCAAGCAAAAATGTTAAACTTCCTTTGATAGGAAAAATCGAGGTACCATTTAATGATTAAAGTAGTAGATCCACAAGTCGGCGAAGCTGAAAAGAAAGCTTTGAATGATGTGATAGACTCGAAATATCTAGCTGAAGGTCCTGTCGCTAGAGAATTTGAGAAGCAATTCTCTGAATTTGTTAAATCTAAATATGCAGTAGTAACCTCTAATGGAACTACCTCTCTTCATTTAGCATTAGAATGCTCAGGTGTAAAACCTGGCAATGAAGTTATTACAACACCATTTACTTTTATTGCTTCAAGTAACAGTATTTTGTTTAATGGCGCAATACCAATTTTTGCTGATATTGATCCTGAAACATATAATCTAGACCCAGAGAAAGTAGAAGAGAAAATAACCGATAAAACAAAGGCTATTTTACCAGTTCATATTTTTGGCAATCCATGTGATATGAAAGCTTTGAAAGATATCGCAGATGATCATAATTTACTGCTAATTGAGGATGCTTGTCAATCTCATGGTGCTTATTTTGATGGTAAGCATACAGGCACAATTGGTGATGTAGGTTGCTTTTCATTTTATGCTTCAAAGAATCTTCCATTTGGTGAAGGTGGAGCTATTGTTACAGATAATGAAGAATTAAAAGATGAGATTTTGTGTATTCGAAATCATGGAAGAACTCCAAAAGGAGGATATTTCCATACAAAAATTGGTTATAATTATCGTACTTCAAATCTTCATGCAGCAATTGGTCTTGAACAAATGAAAAAATTACCAGAAATGCTTAAAATTCGAAATGAGCATGCTAATTTCTTAATTAAGGAAACAGCTGATATTGAAGGATTTGCTTTACAGAAAATTTATGATAAAGCTGTTCATGGTTGGTATATTGCTGCAGGTAGAACTGATAGAGAAGATTTACCAGTGCAAACTGTTATTGATAGATTAAAAGCTAAAGAAATTGGTACTCGACAAATTTATGACATACCATCATATAAGCAACCTGCCTATACAGAAATTAATTCTTATTATTACTGGGCTGAATTTATAAAATTCCCTGATTATAGCAAGGTAAATTGCCCAAATGCAGAACGTATTGGAAGGTCACATTTTGAAATACCAATACATCCCGGAGTGACAAAGGAGAATATGCAATTAATTGTAGAAACTCTACATGATATCTTCAAAAAATAAGTAAAATTATTCTTCCTTTTTCTCTTTTTCTATTTTATAATTTTCAATTGCTTTATGTAAAGCATCAACAGCTAGATTACTGCAATGCATTTTGTGAGGTGGCAAACCATCTAATTCATTAGCAACATCATTTCTAGTTAATTTCATAGCTTCATCTAAAGTCATACCTTTAGCCATAACTGTTGTAATACTGCTTGTTGCAATTGCTGAAGCACAACCAAAAGTTCTGAATTTAATATCTTCTAATTTTTCATCCTTTACTTTAATAGTGATTTCCATTGTATCACCACATTTGGGATTTCCGACTATACCTATGCCATCATAATCTTCAATCTTGCCAACGTTTTGAGGATTTGTAAAGTGCTCCATTACTTTCTTTGTATATAACATGATTTTGTTCAACTCAAGTAAGTATATTTTCCTTTAATACATTTGTTTTTTAATTTTCGCTTCAAGTTTCACAATGATCATCATCATGGTCATCTTTTAAGCTCATAACAAATCCTTCTGTTTCTTTAGTAAAAGCGGACATTGCTCGTAATTGCTCAACTACTTCTGGAACCACTTTGCTAACATAATCAATTTCTTTGTCAGTAGTCCATCTTCCTAATGTTAAACGTAAAGAACCATGGGCAACTTCATGTCTTAAACCAATAGCTAATAACACATGTGATGCTTCTAATTTTTTGGTAGAGCAAGCAGAACCAGTTGAACCATAAATACCTCGAGCGTCTAATCTTAATATTAGTGCTTCTCCTTCAATGTATTTAAAAATGACATTTACATTATGAGGTAAGCGTTGTGTTGGGTGACCATTCAATTTTGAATCACTAACTTTCAATAAATTAGTAATTAATTTATCTCTCATTTTAGTAAGACGTTCTTTTTCTTCAGGTAATTTAATCATAGCAACTTCGGCTGCTTTTCCTAAGCCCACTATTCCTGAGACATTTTCAGTTCCTGAACGAAATCCCCCTTCATGACCACCACCATGAATGAGTGGTTGAACAAAAATACCTTGCTTTTTATAGAGAGCACCAACGCCTTTTGGTCCATAGATTTTATGTGAACTTAATGAAAGTAAATCTACATCTATTTGCTTAACATCTATAGGAATTTTTCCAACAGTCTGAACAGCATCCGTATGGAATAATCCTCCTCCATCATGAGTGATCTCTGCTAAATCTTTGATAGGTTCAATTGTTCCTATTTCATTATTTGCATGCATAATAGATACTAATGCTGTATCTTTTGTTAGTGCTTTCTTTAAATCCTCTGGATTAACAAGACCAAACTCATCCACAGGGAGATAAGTAACCTTTATCCCTTGTGTTTCTAAAAATTCAGCTGTTCTTAGAATAGCTGGATGCTCAATAACAGAAGTGATCATATGTTTTTTCTTTGTTTTACTTGATAACATAATTCCCTTTAACGCAGTATTATCAGATTCAGTTCCACCAGAATTAAAAATGATTTCTCGAGGTTGAGCACCTAATAGTTTTGCTAATCGTTCACGAGCTTGTTCTACAGCAAGAGCAGCATTTCTCCCGAGTTCATACATTTGAGAAGCGTTTCCATATTCATCGTTGAAATACTTCATCATCTCTTCTTTTACTTCTGGGTCAACAGCTGTTGTAGCTCCATGATCCATATAGACTTTCATGATTTCTTCAGTCACTATACTTTCCTTCTGTTATTCTTCCTTATTATACAGATAGCTAAATTAGGTAAATAGCTATTCATTGATTTTGTAAAGTTTTAATCCTTTAAAACTTGATACTTAGATTTGTGCTATAGATGAACATCAATTTTGTTTTTTTTTAATAAAATTTCTCATATTTTAGAAAATCTTTTAACTAATAAAAAAAGCTATGTTGGTTTGATTTATGAGTGATTAATAATGACTGATGATAATTCAACTAATAAAGAGTCTATTCCTAGTTTTTCTGGTTTTTATAAATTAACTAGTGAAGAGCGATTAAAGAAAATTCAGCAATATATTCCAGAATTAACAAATGAAGATATATCTATTCTATTAAACACTGGTTCATTGGATTTGGATACAACAAATCGAATGGTTGAAAATGCTGTAGGCACCATAGCAGTACCTTTTGGTCTAGCAGTTAATTTCATAATTAATGAAAAAATTTATTCTGTCCCTATGGCAATTGAAGAGCCATCTGTAATAGCTGCTTCATGTAATTCTGCTAAACTGACATTAGCAACTGGTGGTTTTAAAGCTTCTACAACTGAACAAATAATGATAGGTCAAATACAGATTTTAGATCTCATAAATCATCAAGAGGCAGTTGAAACTATTTTAGCTAATAAAGAACAGATACTCGAGATAGCAAACAGAAGTGGAAAAACTATGGTTGCTTTAGGTGGTGGTGCAAAAGATGTCAGAGCAAAAATTATCGAAACAAGAGTAGGAAAAATGGTTATTTGTGAATTACTAATTGATTGCTTGGATGCAATGGGGGCTAACGCAGTTAGTTCAATGGCTGAAATAGTCTCACCTTTTATAGAAGAAATAACAGGCGGAAGAGTTCTTCTCAGGATTTTATCCAATTTAACTGATTTAAGATTAGCTAAAGCTTCTTGTGTAATACTCAAAGATCAACTAGGTGGAGACGATATAGTTGATAATATTGTTGCTGCAGCTGCATTTGCTGAAACTGATCCTTATAGAGCAGCCACACACAATAAAGGAGTTATGAATGGTATATCAGCTGTAATCCTAGCAACAGCAAATGATACTCGTGCAATAGAAGCAGGAGCCCATGCATATGCTGCTAAAGATGGTCATTATGGTTCTTTAACAAAATGGACTAAAAATGAAAATGGTGACTTGATTGGTTCAATTGAAATACCTTTAGCTGTTGGAATAATTGGCGGTGCAACAAAGACTAATCCTGTGGCTCAAATTGCATTGAAAATTATGAGAATCAAAAGTGCATCTGAACTTGCCCAAGTTGCAGTTTCAGTAGGTTTAGCTCAAAATCTAGGTGCTTTACGTGCTTTAGCTACGACTGGTATAATAAAAGGTCATATGAAATTGCATTCAAAAAATATTGCTGTAGCTGCTGGAGCTGTTGAGGACGAGATTGAAATAATCGCGCAAAAAATGATTGATGAAAATAAGGTAAAATACTCTCGAGCAGTTGAATTATTAACTGAAATGAAGAAAAAGTAGGGTAAAATGAGACAAAATAGACTGGTTGAAATTCGACTTTACTTTTTTTAAATAATGATAGTTTTTTTATATACAGAGTTTAGTTTGAGACTAGGTTAAACTAATCCTTGGGTGAATAACAAGATGAAAAAATCAACTAAAACATTGTTAGCAATTTCAGCAATGTTTCTTGTATTAATTACAATGGTACCCTCAAGCGTGTTCGGTTGGAAAGCTGAAGATAGCGTATCCGATAATACCTTATTAACACGTCCTAGATTTTCAACCCATCAATGGTTATCATGGGAAGCTGTAGAAATGTTCCCACAAGCCAAGATGTCATGGATTACTGAAAATCTTATAGCCTTTTGGAATGGTGTCGAAGCACCTTTCATGGATAATGCCAGCTTTCCATATGGTTATAGTTATGGGTCCTATGGTGATATAGATGGACTTGTTCTACTCCTTGATGGAACAGGTACTTCAGTAGTGGATAGCAGTTTATCTGATCGTGCACAAGTAGAATATAATAAATTAGTAATTGAATTATTAAAGAATGATACTGATTATAAAATGGCCGCATTCTATGCTGGAACCATGAGTCATTATATTGCTCAAGCAGGATTTTTCAAAGCACTATGGGATAATGTAACTGCTCCATGGGGTTATCTTAATAACACTAAGATAAACTTGTTTGAATCTGCTATTGAACGAGGCAATTCTAAAACATATTTTAATGCTGTTTCATTCAATACTAATTATGATGATTTAACAGTTTATACTAATGATTTCTTTCCACTTACTCCAACAAATATTGCTGCCGCAGATGCTAAGACAGCTGCAGAAGACCTAGCAATGAGTGTCTGGCCAGTTGCACAAGATCTCTATAATGACTTTAATGTTTCAATAATAAATGCTGATGATTGGGAAATAACTTATTACAACACTGTTAAAGATTGTTTAACTCAATCTGTAGAAGCTATTTATGCAGCTTTAAGTAATGCTATGGATTCTATAAATTGGCGTTATATCTCCTTGCCTGAACCAAACTTTAGTTTTAATAACTATACTTGTCTTTTAAATGTTTCAGAATTTGAAGCTAAATATTATGATTCAACAGGTGAACACATAATAAATGATAGTACAGCAACAATAGCAGAATTGTGGTATGTTTATTTTGATACAACCTATGGTTATCCCAAATCTATGTCCAGTGAACCTGTAAGTTTGGAATATAACCCAATAACCCAAAAATGGTTGTATAATGACTCACTTGCTTTTTACACTGCTGCAAATACTGATCATACTATTCTATATCACTTTGATTTGGATCTAGCTGCTCCAACATGGAGTAATCTTACTAGCTCAACTTTCCATACATATTACTATAATGCTACTGTAAATACTCTAAACTATCGTTACAACACTGGCCCAAGAACACTAGATATTTGGAATATATCAGCTTATTGTTGGGATATCCCTGAAATAGGGGAAATCAATCCTTCGGAAATAGTAACGGGTGAATGGCTTTTATATCAAACAGTTACAGGAGCCACTCAAACTGGAGGAGAAGTTGTTGGTATCCAGATGAAAGATACAGTAGGTAATACCATTAAAGGAAATCTCAACTATAATGACACAGATGGTACATACTATTCCTTAGGTAATGACATTGGACTAGTTTTTTCACCTTCAGGTGTAGGTCTATATGTTATTGCTAGATTCACCTTAATCATTCCTGTTGGTTACTATAGAACATCAATAACTGGTGGAGGATTACCAATATTTAGACCTTATATCCAAAAAGCTGGAACTGATTTCTTCCGAACAAGAGATCATCAAGTAACCATCTCAAAACCAATCCTTGAATACAATGAAACATATGGTAATATTAATATCTATAACATTACTGCAATTACTGATTATGGTAATGTGGAATTAGACTGGGAAGAAATTGAAAATAAAACAGTTGTTGGTGACGATCGTCGAGAAGCAAGATGGAAGGTCTTCTTATTTGATGGTATAGGTTCTGGTTTAACAGGTTACCTTACTTGGAACTTTACTGGACACTTCTGGTATGCAGAAAACATTTCAGTTTTATCACTTCCTGATAATACCTATTACATTGCTGCGAAAATAGTCAATATGAACATTAACTTTACTACCTCACCTTGGGGACCAGGTTCGGATACTTTTGTTGTTAAACGACCAATGCCAGTTATTTATTATATACTACCAGAGTTCTTTATAGCAGGATTTGTGGTACTTTTTGGTTGGTTAGCTTGGTATAGACCAAGACAAAAGAAGCGAAGAATCGAAGCAGAACGCGCTGCAAAATTAGACAAAGGATTCATGGATTGATCTATTCAATATAATCAAGAACCATTATGGTTCTTACTCTCTTTTTTTTCTATTTTCAAACAAGACAAAGAATTATTTTATCCTAATGCAGTAAAATACTTAGGTTTACAAAAAACATTTATTAGGGTGATCTAGTGTTATCAAAAAAACAATTAAAAACATCAATCCTATTTTCCAGCCTTTTATTAATTATTGGTTTATCAATAATATTTACAGCTGAATCACAGGCAGCTTCTAATGAGGAATATTTTTTTAAAATACGAATTTTAGTTAATAATGAATCTGATGGAGAAAATGTTGCTAGTTTACTAGCACAAGATTTGCGAAGAATATGCATCGATTCATCCATGTATTCTTATCCTGGTGGATCGTTTGAATCTGCTGTTTTATCAAGGGAATTTGATATAGTTTTCATTGATATGGTTTGGCCAAATACCGATGTCGATCCGACTTACTTCTTCTCTGAAAACGGTTCTGCGAATTATTGGGATATTACCTCTGAAATGGCGGGTGGACAGGATAATGAAAATTATTTGATTGCTGGAAAAACTGAATCTAATGAATTAGCTAGAATAGATACTTATTATGATTGGCAAGAAAATTTGATGGCTAATATTTTACCCATTATTCCATTATATAATGATGTAACCACATATGTATCTTGGAATACTTTGGATGGGTGGGATCATGAAGAGGGTATAATTGCTTCCTTACCGTATATGGAATGGTCTTCACTTCATACAGGGCAAGAGAATCAAAGTGTATTCGTTGATTATGCAGATGAATGGAATCAATTAAACCCACTCTTTGTAGAAGATGATTTCTATGTATCATTGATATCTGAACCTTTACTACGCATTAATAAAAATGGAGAAGCTGAACCAGTTTTAGCTGAAAGCTGGTCGTATAATACAAACAAAACAATTCTAACTATTAATCTTCGAGATAATATCATCTGGCAACCAGATGTAGATCAAATTTATACAAGTGAACAACTCTCCACTGATGATATAATATTCTCAATTCAAATGTATAAAGAAATTTCAACGATTGGTTCTTTCTATAACTGGATTGTTGATATGGTAAAAGAAAATGATTTACAACTTAAATTAGTTATTGATGGTGATAAAAATTCTCCTGGGTTACAACCTTATGCTCCAGCATTAAATGAGCTTGATAAATTAATCCTTCCTGAACATTATCTAAATGTAAGTCTTGATATTCATGGGCTTCCTGATATCTCTGATGATAATTGGATTACTTATGGTGCTAATGGTATAGGTACTGGAATGTATTATCTTAAAAGATTTACAGATGGTGTGGAAAGCATCTTCAGTAGAAATGATGTTTGGTGGGGAACAAGGCCAGATGCCTTTAATGAAGACTTAGATATTGCTGAATATAAAGTTCGTTTTCTCCCAGATTTAACTGCCAAATTATTAGAATTTTATGATGGTGCTTTGGATGTATTCAAGGATTATTATGAATATATGACGGACTTTAATGTAGTTCCATATCAAAAACAAATCCGTTCTGAATATGATGTTACTTATATTGGTTTTAATTTGCAATCATTGTTCTGTCCTGAAATCGGTGAGGAAGTTTTATGTGAAGATGAAACTATGACTAAAGGTCTCGCTGTTCGTAAAGCAATTGCCTATATGATAGATAAGAATGTGATAGTAGATTTGTTGGATTCTGAAGTAGATATGATTGACTCTCCCTTTTCCAATAAATTTAGCTCTTACATTAAAACAGATATAATCAAATATACAACAAACTTGGACCAAGCTAAATTATATATGTTAAAAGCAGGTTATGATCCTACCACTCTAATAAGTCCTGGATTTAATGGGCCTGTAGCGATCATATCTTTATTGGTAGTTGCAACTATTACTTTAGGTTTAAAAAAGAAAAAAGCTAAAAAAACAGACTAATAAGTTCCAAAGAGCTTATTAGTACTAATTTTTTATTAGAATTATCACTTTCTTTATTTTACGAAAAAGATTAATTTGTAGTGTGCAAAGTTTATTAAGAACATTCTATAATTATGGAAGGAAACGCTAAAAATGGAGTTTATTTATTGTGCCCGTGAAATTTTTAACTAAAGAAGAAGTTCAGAATAAGATTCGAGAATTCCTTAACGAACATAACTATCCATTTGAAGAAAACGTTATCGTACAAAAGAAACTAAAAGCAGTTGACTTTTTAGTGAAAGCTACTGATTCAAAAGTTGCTATTATGTTATTTATGTGGAATAGATCTCTCCCTTATGATAAAGTGTATTATCTTGAAGATTTCATTATAAAATATGGCATGAGAAAAGTTATTCTTATTTGTCGCCAAATAAGTCCTCGCGCTAAAGAGATAATTAAAAAAGATAAAATCAGTATCGATATTATCTTTGAGTCAGATTTTAGAACAATGAGAGAAAGTCCCCTTTTAGGACAACTCTAAATCTCTTATTCTGATTTCAATATTTCTCGCTCAAGTTTAAGAGGTATTTTTGGCCAAATTTTCTTCAAGAGTAGTTTGTTACATTTAATGCATTTGGCTTTTTTCTCAACATAACCATCACTATAATATTCAAAAGAAATAGATAATCCTCTTTCACAAATAATGTCTATATTACAATTTTCACAATGATAGTATTTTTTTGGTTGAACCATTTTAGGTGGCCAAGTATATATTGAGCATGAGATACAAGTATCACGCATATCGCATTGTAAATGATTGCCACGTACAGTCAAGAGTTATTTTCACTTCTAAATTTCTAATGAACATACAAACTACAAGAATAGATTTACTAACTATCTGGTTCCATATCAATTAAACACTTTTATCTAATGTATATATAGTAATCTCAAATTTAATTAGCTAGATCATTTACAACCTCTTTTTGATGTTTATTGGTCATCATATTTTTCTTTGTCAGAGGAAAGATACCAATCACGATATTCTTCTTTCTTTTTCTTTTTCTCGTAGAATTCATCGTCTTCTTCTTTCTTAACATCGCCGAAATGTTCACGCTTAGTTTTATCAAATTCGTAGCGGCTAATAACCAATCCACATGATGTGCATACATATCTAGGAGGTTCGTATTCCATCTTGCCTTTACAACTTGGACATCTTGGTGGCATGCTATAATTCTCCAATTAGTTGAGTATTCATTTAATAGTTTGTATTTAAATTCATACTTTATTATTATATATCATTTTACGGGAAATAAGACTTTTCATTTGTGACACTAGTACTATATTTTTGAAAATAAATCATTATAAATCATCATCTTTTTTATTTAAGTTATTTTTTTCGAGTTTAAATTTTGGTTTTACAACATTAAGTAAAATTGTTAATTTTTCTTTGATCATCCAACAGACTTTGTAGAAGTTAAGTATTTGATTGATGTTTTCTAGACTTTTGTATAATTCAATTGTCTCTAGAAATTCTTGTCTGATTTTTCTTTCAGCTCTAACTTGTTTTAATGTAGAAGCAAACTCATCTTTCCATTTTTCATCTAATGGAGTATTAGTAATATCATTTAGGAGTTTTAAAGAAATGACAATATATTCCATATCCGCACGAATACCCCAAATTTGTTTATAGAATTTAGAGTACTCATTAGGATCAAGTTTTTCATATATTTTTGTAAGTTGATTTCTTGAAGTATCTATCAATTTTACAATGTCTTCACTAAGAGCCATGGTAAATACTTCCTAATCATACAAATTATTTCTCTTTTTGAAGTAATTTTTCTATTCTCTTATCAACATCACCTTGAAGGATAAGATATTCGTTAAAAGTCTCACCTTCGGTTATCTCTCCAGCGAGATTTTGTTGCATTAATTCCTTGACGAAAGGAATTTCTTTTGTATGACCTAAAACCCACATAGCCTTTACTAAGGCTACTTCCGGAAGCATATTAGCTAAGGGGATAACTCCTGCATCAAGTAACATTCTTCCAGTTTCATAAACAGTCATTCCAGTAAAACCCCAGAAACACTGGGAAGTCATGAAAACCGGGATATTCTTTTCCCTAGCATTGTTGAAAGAACTAATTAATTTTTGATTTGTATGACCAAGTCCTGTTCCAGCAATAATTAAGGCACTGTATTTCTTATCAATATAAAAATCAATTAGCTCACTTTTCAATCCAGGATGACTATATACTAAACCTACATTTGGATCAATCTTAGCATCTACTTCTAAATTGCCTTTTTTCTGATTTCTCTTAACATAATTCTCATTTGTATAGGTAATTTTACCATCTTCTATTTTTGCTAGTGGTTTATCTGCAATTGAACGAAAAGCATCTCTTCTACTTGTGTGCATTTTTCTTACTCTAGTACCTCTATGCACTAAATTGTAAGTATCCCCTGATGTACCATGCATACATACAACTACTTCAGCGATATCGGATTGTGTTGCCACTTGGATACCATTTATTAGATTAATCGCTGCATCACTAGAAGGTCTATCGCTACTTCTCTGTGAACCTATTAATACAATTGGTCTATCAAGGTTCTTAATAATAAATGAAAGAGCTGCAGCTGTATAATGAATGGTATCAGTTCCATGTGTACAAACAATCCCTTGAGGATTAATATTCTCTATACAACTAACAATTTCATTAGCAATTGTTATCCAATCAGCTGGTTCAATATTCTCACTAAATTTTTGAAAAATAGTTTTGGTTTCTAAATTACATAAATCACGGATTTCAGGTACAGCATTATATAATTCTTGAGTTGAGAAAGCTGGTATAACTGCCCCGGTTCTGTAATCTAACCTTGAAGCAACTGTACCACCTGTTCCTATGAGGGCTATTGTTGGTTTATCAGAATCTTTAGTGAATTTTTTTACTGGTATCTTATAATCAGCAACAATTTTACCTATTTCTTTTATTTCGAGAATACTATCTAAATCAAAACTAATATTATAACCACTTGAAATCTTAACTACTATATGTTTATCATCCCCTTGCTCCCCTCGAGGGAGAATTACTCCTTTAAAATTGCCTTTTTTTGTTTTTAGATTAACATTAGACCATACGTCAATATCTTGTGCATCTAACCAAACCGCAGCAATACCTCGATAATCATTCTCGGATTTTTCTGACACTTTTTATCAACTCAATAAATGAATCATTGTTCCTACACATTTGATTAGGGATTTGTTTCTTTAAATTTTTGCAATATGAATGCTTTATATATACTAACAAAGTTTTATATGCTTTAAAAAGGCAAATAAAAATAAGTAATCGTCTATTTGTTAATGAAGAAAATTAATATTTTATTGGAAACACCTATTGAATGCACGAAGGTTATCATATGACTGAATTAACTGAAAAAAAGGAAAAAATCGATTATGTTGAATTGGGATTAAAATGTGGTTTAGAGTTACATCAACAATTAGAAACAGGACGTAAATTATTTTGTCATTGTAAATCTGAGCTTCGATTAGATGAACCACAAGCAACGATAACCAGACATATGCGACCAACATTATCAGAAATGGGTGAATATGATAAAACAGCATTAATGGAGTTTCAAAAGCAGAAAAAGATAATTTATGAGATACATGATTCAGTTTGTTCATATGAAATAGATGAGACACCCCCTTTTGAGATTGATTCAAATGCAATAGATTTGGCAATTTCAATAGCTAAATTATTGCAAATGGATGTTTTAGATGAGCTATATGTAAATAGAAAACAATATTTAGATGGATCAATCCCAAGTGGTTTCCAAAGAACTATGCTCGTGGGATTAGGAGGGAAAATCAAAGCTGCGGGGAAAACAGTTAATCTTGATATGCTTGCTCTTGAAGAGGATTCGTGTAGGGAAATAAGTAATGTAGGCCGAACAATTACTTGGCGGGTTGATCGATTGGGTACTCCTTTAGTGGAAATAGCAACAAAAACTATTTCTATTACAGATCCTCAAGAAATTCGAGATATAGCTGAAGGTATTGGTCGAGTTTTACGAGTAACTGGTAAAGTCAAGCGTGGATTAGGTACGATTAGGCAGGATCTAAACATTAGCATATCCCAAGGAGCTCGAGTTGAGATTAAAGGAATACAAATACTAGATATGCTACCTGAATATGTGAAATTCGAAGTATTACGTCAACTAACTCTATTAGAAATAAAGAATGAAATTATTAAAAGAAAATTAAATCCTGAAATGTTTACTGAAAATTATCTAGACTGTCTACCTATTTTTAAGAAAACAAAAAGTGAAATGATACTTGGAGCTATTAAAAACAAAGAGAAAATATTGGGAATCAAACTTCCAAGATTGGCTGGTTTATTATTGAAAAAGCTTCAGGGTAATCGTACATTTGGAAAAGAAATAGCTGATAGGGTTAAGGTTATCACTGGTTTGGGGGGAATCTTACATACTGATGAATTACCAAACTATGGGATAACCGCAGCTGAAGTGAAAGCTCTTCAAGAATTATTTAATTGTAAAGATCAAGATGCTATTGCTTTTGTAATTGGTAAAGAACAAGAAGCAATACAAGCGATAAAAGAAATGGTCTTTAGAATTAAAGAGGCATTCGACGGGGTACCTGAAGAGACTAGACATGCAAATGAAGATGCAACCACTAGTTTTAGAAGATATTTAGGTGGGGCTGGGAGAATGTACCCAGATACAGATTCTTACCCAATAATGATTAGTTCAGCAAGAATAAAACGTATAGAGGAAGAATTGCCTGAGCTCCCAGAAAAACGGGAAGAACGATATACAAAAGATTACCATCTATCAGAAGAAATAGCAAGAAATTTAGCAATCTCCATACGTGCTGATCTATTTGATGGGTTAGTAAAGATTGGTGTTGATCCTATGTTAGCAGCTGTAACATTAGAACAAACTATGAAAGCTCTAGCACGTGAAGATATTCCTGTTGATAAATTACCCGATAAACGAATAAAAGAAATTTTTGAATTACTTCTTCAAAATAAAATCGCTAAAGAAGCATTAGCCCCATTATTATCTCATCTAGCAAATTCACCTAGAGATAAATTGGAAACAGCAATAAGCGAATTAGGACTAGAAACTATTACTGAAACCGATTTTCTAAAATTGATTGATGATATAATACAACAAAATATAGAATTCATCAAGGAATCTGGTGAACGAGCGATTGGTAAATTAATGGGTTTAGTTATGAATGAAATTCGCGGAAAAATAGATGGCGAAACTGTCAATAAAACAGTAAATAAACGATTTACCGAAAAATTGAAAGAACTAGGGATTACTTAGAAATTTTATTGTGCTAGATCTTTAACATCAATAAGCATACGAATAACTCTTCCATACCCTTCATCTATCTCTTCTAATATACCTCGTACGATCATATCATTAACTTTTTCCCTAATAATTCTACGAGATGCAGTACCTCGATCCATTCTTACAGATGCTGTTAATTGTGAAATATTTTTAGGTCCCTCTCGAGTTAACACATCGACTATTACACGTTCTATAGCATCAAGATTGACATCAGGTCGCAACCGCATAATCCATTTTGATGGTGAAAAGATAGTAGCAACATTTGTAACATCTTGAAATGTACGTAAAATCGCTAAAGTCATATTGAGTGAACCCGTTGCATTTTTTAATTCAGGACTCATACCTTCTATCTTCTCTTCAAGCTGTGAAATTCTATTGATTGTCTGATCCAATTTGTTATTTAGATCATCTAAAGCTTTAAGATCAATGGTTTTTTTCTCAGAAGTTGATTTTTCTTTATCTTGTTCAGTAGGTTCAGACGAATCCATTTTTTTTATCCCCGTTCATATATAACTCAAACGGATAGTCGGTTAATTACACTTTGATATACTTTAATTACATTTTATTATATATAAATATTCTTTTATCTTGATTTTTCAATGAAAAATATATCATCAAACAGTAGAAGGTTTATTTGTATTAATGAGGTTAAAAGAATCTCTTATTGAAATTTTATTATCAGTATCAATATTTTCTTCTTTAACCTCATTGTTTCTACTAGATTTAATATATTGTCCAAGACCTTGAATACTGCCATATTTGACTAATTTATCTTTATAATTATTAGCAAATAATTTCGCTGCGTCGCGAGGTATTCCGTATTTTCTTAATTTTCTTTTAACCTTGTTTCGCATATGCAATCTTTGGAAAGGTAAAATCGATAATCTTGGAAGTATATACCAAATGGTTATGGTTAAAAGCACGAAAAACTGGAATATTATGACAAATATAAAACCGATTTTTCTTAATATTTGTTTTTTACACATAGCCTTTCACTGCCTCATTATTCATACTTTTATTTTCTATAAAAGTGAAGAAAGATATTAATCTTCATCTGTATCTCTATCTTTCCTAATGTTGATATCTTTGAGTACATTCCCCATTAAATCTATAGAGGAAGAGTATTTCAAAACTAGTTTCTCAACCATATCAGAAGGTAATCCTTGTTCTGTGAGAGTTCTATAGATTGTAGCAATACCTTTTGCATATTGCTCTGCGGTATCTGCATCATAGAGAGCAGAAAATAAGCCTTTGATTAATCCTGGTATTTCTTTGTTGACAACACCAAGTAACTCTTTAATATCCTCTACGGGAATATTATCAGTTTCTTTCTTGATTTTTATTCGCGGTTCTTCTTCGGACATATTTTAATCACCTTAATTTATTGTCTGAATTACTTATAAGGTGGTCACTTTATTTGAATTCATTGGCAAATAGTGACCAGTTTTTGATTATTATTCTCCATTTGTTTATTATATCCAAAAATTTTTTGAAAGAAAAAGCGTTTATTGATTAAGTTATGTTACTTTGGAGATTGAATAATGACTGTACCTCTTGTGCAAGCAGTACCTAGTATTTTGGCGATAATTTGTTGTTTAATTATATTATTTTTATTGGGTTTAAATTATTTGTTGAATAGATTCCTACCTACTGTATTCCTAATGTTATTTTTTGGTGGAATAATGCTTTGGTCTGTAACGAAATTAGTTAGTGTATTACTGCCTAGTACTACTAATCAGACTTTTGTTCTGATTTGGAAAATTGGTTCTTTATCGATTCTCATTATCTCATTACTAATAATTACCTTTTTCAGGGATCTTCTATCAAATGTATCATTATCGATTCCCTCAATTATTATTTCATTTTTAGCAGGTATAACACTTGCAGCTTTATGGTTTGGGGGATTCGCACAAGTAGAATTTAGCCCTGAATCCGGTTGGAATACAAATTATGATGGAGGTCTTGGGGAATATACTTTCTATGGGATATTGTTTACTTATCTTATTATGGTATATATTTTCATGTTTGTTATGATGTTTCGAGGCTTGAAAAAAGCAACAGCAAAAAAACAACGTTCACAAATAATTTTAATAATAACAGGTTTAGCAATCGCTGCAATTGGGGGAACTATTTTGAATTTTCTATTAAATCTAATTCCTCAGATGGAAAGCTTTGGTGATTTTGATTTAATATTTGTTGTAGTTGGTTTTACATTCGTTGCTTTAGCATATTTACGATCACCAATTCAGATCTATTTTGCACCAGTATCTGCTTATCGTTTAATTGTTATCAATAATGATGGAATCCCTCTTTTAACACATGATTTCTGTGAAATAGGAGAAAATGCACTAACAATGGATTCTACTCTGATAAGTGGAGCACTATCTGGGATTGTCAATATTTTGAAAGAAACAGTAGCAAGTGATTTCACACCTAACATAATTAATCTAGAAGATAGAGTTCTTTTAATAGAAAAAACAAATTCAGCTTTGTATGCACTAATTGCTGATAATAATTCCAAAGTTTTACGTTCTGCACTCAAAGATTTTGGAAATGAATTTGAGAAAGAATTTAAAGATGTTATAAAGAACTGGAAAGGTTTAACTGATGTTTTTAATGACGCTTATAAATTAATAACTGAAGATTTCTCATTTGTTCTTTCATCTACTGTTTGCAAACCAAAATTTGATGAAACGTAAATTTATGATTTCATCATTTTCTTATTTTTTTCATTAAAATAAGTAAAAATTTGTAGTAAAATATATATTGTACATTTCAGCGAATTTTCTTAGTAAAAAAAACACTTACTAACTTTGTATGTCTGTGATTTGCAATCTATCCAAAAGATTTATAGAATGAAAAGTCGCGAGAAGACAAAGAAGATAACAATATCAGTATAATTGTACTAGAAAATTAGAGGTATTTGAATTTGTCATTAAATTTCAAAGATTTCAAGCATTTAGTCCGTATTTCCGGGACCGACATAAGAGGAGATAAGCATGCCATTAATGGTTTATGCCATATACGTGGCATTGGTCCTAGAATGTCTGACATAATCTTGAAAAAAGCGCAAATCCCCCCAATCACCTATATTGGATTACTCTCTGAAGATCAAGTTAACAAACTAGATGAAATAATAAAGGATCCTATCAAATTTGGTATTCCAAAATGGTTTGTTAATCACCAGAAAGAACGAATAACAGGTGAAGATATTCATATAACAAGCTCGACTTTAGCTTTGTATGATAGGAATGATATCGATCGTTTGAAGAAATTACGTTCATATCGTGGTGTTAAACACGCTGTCGGTCATAAAGTAAGGGGTCAAAGAACCAAGAGCACTGGCAGAGGTGGAAGATCTATGGGTGTCTCCCGTAAGAAGGTATAAGGTGAAAAAAGATGGGTGATCCAAAAAGAATTAGAAAGAAATATAAAACACCTCGTCAACCATTCGAGAAGAAACGTATCGAAGAAGATTTAAAAATCGTTGGAAAATATGGTCTACGAAATATGAGGGAAGTTTGGAAAAATAATACTATGCTTAGTCATTTCAGAGGAAATGCTAGAAGACTTCTTAGCTTTGAGTTTGAAAATAGGCAAAAAGGAGAAAAAGAACTTCTTGGTAGATTACAAAGAATGGGTCTTCTTGAAAACAATGCTACTTTAGACGATGTTTTAAGTTTGAAAGTAGAAAATATTCTTGAAAGAAGATTACAAACAATTGTTTTTAAGAAAGGTATGGCTACCACTCCACATCATGCACGACAATTAATTGTCCATGGACATATAATCATAGGTGATCGTATAGTAAACTCACCTAGTTATTTTGTTGATCCAAACGAAGAGAAAGTAATTAATTTCGACTTTTCTTCCCCACTAAGTAAACCATCTCACAAAGCTTTACCTGGAAATGTTTACAAAGCAAAAGCAGCTTCTGAAGAACGAAGAGGAGACAAAAGACGTGGTCCAGCTAGACCACAAAGAGGTCCACCAGCTGACAGATTTCCAAAGGATAAAATTGAGAAAGTTAAAATAAATGTTGAAGAAGTTGAAGAAGAAGCACCTCTTCTTATAGAAATCGATGATACTGGAGAAGAAGCTATTGAGGAGAAAGCAAAGAAAGTTGTTCCCGTAAAATTGAAGGATGAATTCTAGGTGACATAACATGAGTACAAAAGATACCCAAACCAAAAAGAGAAGATTTATCAGAACTGGTATAGTTCACATTTATTCTTCCTACAATGATACAATAATTACAGTAACCGATGCAACTGGAAGTGAAACTATCGCCAAACGTTCAGGTGGAATGTATGTTAAAAGCGATCGTTTTGAATCTTCCCCTTATGCTGCTATGCGAGCAGCTTATGATGCTGCTACTGCTGCAAAAGATAGAGGAATAACCAAAATCGATATTGCAGTAAGAGCTCCTGGTGGGAATGGCCCAAGAACTCCTGGTCCAGGTGCACAAGCAGCTATTCGTGCATTAGCTAGATCTGGTTTAAGGATTGGAAGAATTGAAGAAGTTACCCCAGTAGCGCATGATGGAACAAGACGTGCTGGAGGCCGTAGAGGACGACGTGTATAAGAATACTTGGAGTAATAAACAATGAGTGAAAAAGTCTATGCTATGCCAACATGTTCGTGTTGCTTCCGAAAGATATCCCCAGATGATATTGGATCAGTAAAATTCAGATGTCCAAGTTGTGGTGATGTAGTTCAAGTAAGATGCTATTCATGTAG
The DNA here is from genome assembly GCA_035528035.1 of Bathyarchaeia archaeon. Taxonomy (GTDB): domain Archaea; phylum Asgardarchaeota; class Heimdallarchaeia; order JABLTI01; family JABLTI01; genus JABLTI01. Next base: position 61,797 of record DATKZI010000052.1, on the reverse strand, counting down.
ACAAAAAGAAATAAGCTACAATTGCCCAGCATGTGGATTTTCAGGCCCATAAAGTCCCTTTTTTCGAGAGAATTTTTTAATTCCTCTCTCCTTTTCCTTTTATCAGAATTTTTAATTCTTTATCTTAAGCATTTATCAAATGATAATCATCTATCAGTTTCTATTTTTTTCACATTAAAAATTTCTAAATAATCTTTTATTGATAAAATAGTAATATTATTTCACATCGGTAAAAAATCATAAAACTTATAATAACTAAGGAATAGGAAACTACGTTATGATTGAAATTTATGAGATGCAAGTAAAACCTCGAGCACTCGAGATAAATGAAAGAGAGGAAATAAAAGCTACTGCAATAATTGATTATTTACAACAAATAGCTTTTGAACATGCTTTTAATCTTGGTTTAAGTTTTCAACAGACATTCAAGAAAAATTTAACTTGGTACCTTCTTAGATATTATATTGAGATATATGACTATCCCAAACTTTCTGATTTGCTAACAGTTCGCACATGGCCTGTAAAAAGTGAAAGTGAAAAGTATTCATTAAGAGATTTTCAAATTTTAGATCAAATGGGAAAGGTAGTATGTAATGCAACAACAAGTTGGATTTTATATAATTTTATTAAGAGAAAACCAGTAAATTTCATGGATCATTTTAAAGACATACCAAGAAAAGAGGAAAGGGCAATTAATTATAATTTTCCAAATTTACCTCTCCCAGAAAAAATCGATTCCAAAGTAGAGTTAGTGGTAAGACGTTCTGATCTCGATTTAAATAGACATGTCAATAATAGAGTCTATTTTGAATGGACCTTGGAAACAATTTCTAAGAAACAATTAGAGAAATATAAAATAAATAAAATCGAGATTAGCTACAAAGGTCAAGCTGTTCATATGGATACTGTTTTAGTAGAAACAGAGTTGAATAAAACAGCTAAAAACAATGATGAAATTATTGCTATCAGTAAAATTAGTAAAATGAAGTCTGGTGAATTATTAACAAAAGTAAAATCATATTGGATAAAAAAATAGGACGATTATAATAAACAAATAATCTCCTATTTCGTTTAAATTCTGAAGAATGATTTATTATAATTCTTTTAATCTGGAAATTACTTCATCAATTTCATCCAATGAAGATGAACCAAAGCTAGCTCGCAAATAACCTTCTCCTGAGGAACCAAATTCTGTTCCAGGAACAAAAGCGATTTTTACTTTATCAAATATTTTTTCTGCGAATTCTTCAGAATTAGTATAATCTTCATGCTTGGAAACATTTGGATAAGCATAAAAACTTCCTTCAGGTTGTCTACAAGCAAAACCATCAATGCTATTGAATCCTTTAACAATTCGTAACATTCGTTCTTTCAAGATATTCCTTAATTTCTTAACAAATTCATCTGCTTCCTCAGTATTAAGAAATACACCAATTGCGTTTTGTTGTGCAGAAGGAGCATTAGCCACAACAAAGCTATGCATTTTCACTATAGGCGCCACTAAATCTTTTGGACCTGCTACATACCCAATTCGCCAACCTGGAACACACAAGGTTTTAGAGAAGCTATTTAAAAGTAAAGTTCGTTCATAAGCACCATCAAGTTTTGATACACGTATATGTCTATCATCAGTAAAAATACACTTCTCATAAACCTCATCTGTTAAGATGAGCAAGTCATTATCAACTGCAAGATCAATTATTGGTTTTAATTCATCCCGTGTCATAATTTCTCCGGTAGGATTTGAAGGAAAATTCAAAATGATTGCTTTGCTTTTTTCTGAAATATACTCTTGCAGGTTAGAAGTATCAATTTTTAACTCATTTGTTGGTTTCATCCAAATAGGTACTCCTCCAGCAAGCATAACTTGTCTTGGATAGGTTAAGAAGGACGGATCAGGTATGAGAACTTCATCCCCTGGATCAATAAAACTCATAAGAGCACAATAAAGTGCTTCACAACCACTTGCTGTAGCAAGAATTTCAGTTTTTGGATCATACTCCAAATCATAATCTCTTCTATTTTGTTCTGCAACTGCTTCTCTATATTTACTTGTACCCATAGTTGGAGAATAGTAATTATCACCATTTTGTACTTGTTTTACTAAAGCATCAATCAATCCTTGAGGGGTGGGAATATTCGGTTGCCCAATACCTAAGGAGATAACCCCGGGAATCCCTTGGGCTCTGTCAAACATTCGTCTGATACCTGAAGGTTTTATTTCATCCAATCTATTAGCATTTTTCATTTTATTCATAGCAAAATCAACTTACCTAATCTTCCTAAGACAATCATACGTTCATAATTCTAAACTACAAAAAGTTTTTGATAATCATTTTTAGCTTTAATATAAGCTTAACAATTAACTTTTAAAAATAAATAGTATAATTTAAACAAAAAAAAAGTTGGATGACAAAATTGATTCTATTAAATTATAAATTAGCAGATAACAACATTAGAATGGGTGTTCTCTGGAATGATAATGAAGTGCTTGATATAAAAAGTGCTTCTAAAAAGCTGAATGAAGATTATTTTAATGGCCTAAATATGATCGAAGATTTGATCGTATGTGATGAAGATGGTTTCAGCAAAGTAAAGTTGTTTCTAGATAAATTGAAAAAAATACAAACTGCTACAGATAAAACGTTTGACCTAATCCAAAAAGAAGACTTACATAATTTAGAAAAAATAACTTATCTTGCGCCTATTTACAATCCTCAAAAAATAATCTGTCTTGGAAGGAATTACTTAGAGCATGCAAAAGAGGGTGGTCAAGAACCTCCTAAATATCCAATGATTTGGGGGAAATTTAATACCGCTATAATTGGTCATCAAGAAAATATCATTATTCCAAAAATAACTGATAAAGTTGATGTTGAAGTTGAATTGGTTATTGTAATAGGAAAGGAAGGAAAGAATATACCAGAGGATAAGGCTTTGGAATATGTTGCAGGTTATACCATTGGAAACGATGTAAGTGCTAGAGATTTTCAATATATGGATAAACAATTTACTCGAGCAAAAACTATGGATACATTTGCTCCTCTAGGACCATGGATAGTGTCTGCAGATGAAATCCCAAATCCACAAGTTTTAGATATTGAATTGTCAGTAAATGGAAGAAATTGGCAGAAATCAAATACAAAACATATGATTTTCTCAGTTGCTTATATAATATCGTATCTTTCACAATCATTTACATTCAAACCAGGTGATCTTATTTTTACAGGCACGCCTTCGGGTGTAGGTCATTTCCAAACCCCTCCAGTTTATTTAAAAGATAAAGATAAGGTTTCACTTTACATAGAAAAAGTTGGTCTATTAGAAAATACTGTACAAGCAGAAAAATAGGATTCAAATCCTATTTCTTTTTTTTATTTTAAATGTTTAAATAATCTATTGTAGCTATTTACCATGAATGAAATGTTACAAGATGATATATTAGGCAAAGAAGCATATACCATAAATGGTGATTATCTAGGAAAAATAATTAGAGTTGAGGGGAAACCTGATGCTGTAATTAGATCAGAACGACTTTTTGCTATTATTCGGGTTGCTAGGTTTTTATTTAATCCAGATTTAGTCCAATTATCTTTAGAGAAATTTAATTTTCTAGAAGGTCAAAATGTAACTTTTGATATAACTAAACAGGAATTCAAGAATTTACAACATCTCTATCGTATTGAACGTAAGAGATTACTAAAAGCTGAAAAAGAAAGAACAAGAGTTAAAGAGGATTTTAATAAAGCAGCAACCGATACATTAGGTAGATATAAATTTTAATAAAAATAAAAATCCTATAATAGAAGATCATTATAGGAAATTTCTTTTGTTCTTAATAACCGATAGCAGAACCATCTCTTCTTGGGTCTGAGCCACCAAATAAGACATCTCGTTCATTATCAATAGCTATTCCTTGAGCTCCACCAAAGAATTCACCAATGTCATTGCCAAGTTTATGACCTTTGAGAAGCAATTGTGCACGTGTTAATTCATCTATTCCTCTTTCGAGAGCTATGTGATTATCATCATAATGTCTAAATCTTGGAGCTTCAATAGCTTGTTGGATATTCATATTAAATTCCACTAAGTTGAGAAAGATTTGCATCTGACCTTGTGGTTGCACATCGCCACCCATACAACCAAAGTTTAGAACAGGTAAACCGTTTTGCATAACCATTCCTGGAATAATTGTATGGAATGGACGTTTTCGTGGTTGTAAAGAATTAAGGTGTTTTTGGTCTAAAGAGAAGAGACTACCTCTATTTTGAAGACATATACCAGTTCCTTCTGCGACATGACCAGAACCAAAACCATTATACAAGCTATTAATGAAAGAAACAACATTTCTATCTTTGTCAACTACAGATAAATATACTGTATCACCAGAAGACCAATCAAGACCTGGTGGAATATTAACCGCTGCTTTATTCAAATCAATGCGATTTCTTTGTTTTATTGAATAGTCTTCAGAAAGTAATTCATCAATAGGCAAGTTGTTAAAATGAGGATCTGAAGCAAAGGTTCTAAGGTCTGCCCAAGCCAATTTTTTAGCTTCAATTAACAAATGTAAATACTGAGCAGAATTATGGATCATTGAATCAAGCTCAAAGCCTTTAACGATATTTAATTCTAAGAGGGTAGCTATTCCTTGACCATTTGGTGGACATTGATAAACATCATAATCTTTGTAATTACTGGTGATGGGTTTTACCCATTCTGCTTCAAAAGCTGCAAAATCATCAGAGGTGAAGTGACCACCATTTGCATTGCAGTAAGCAATTATTTTTTTCGCTATTGAACCTTTATAGAATTCCTCTGCTCCTCCTTTAGCAATTAATTTGAAAGTATTAGCAATATCTTTAGAATAATGAATATCTCCAATTTTTGGAGCAAAGCCATTTGGTAAATATGTTTTTGTTGTAGAGGGATGTTCCTTAAGTTTTTGCTCTGCTCGATTCCAGCTAAAGCTGATCAATTCACTAACAGGGAAACCATTTTCAGCATAATTAATAGCTGGTTGTAAAACCTCTTTGAAAGACATAGTTCCGAATTCTTTCAAAGCTTTCTCAAACCCACTAACAGCTCCTGGAACACTTATAGAATGAATACCATATAAGGGGATTTCATCCATTCCCTTGTCCTTAAAGAAATCAATTGAAGAATTTTCAGATGTCCAACCACTAGCATTAAGAGCATGTAGCTTGTCATCTTTTTTACTGTAGATTAAAGCAAAAGCATCCCCCCCAATCCCTGTGCTCATTGGTTCAACTACATTTAAAGTACTAGCAACAGCTATTGCCGCATCAATAGCATTACCTCCACTCTTCAAAATATCAATACCCGCTTGTACAGCTAAAGGTTGACTAGAAGCAACCATGCCGTTTTTACTTACAATCATTGACCTATGGGATACTCGAAATTCGTACATTTTTATGACCCTATCAATCTCATCTACCTAATTTTTATAAATTTTGGTAGAGAAATTAAATGTATGATAGAAGGTATTGATGTAGTTTTTGTCCATGTGAAAGACCCTGAAAAGACGGCTAAATGGTATTCTGATGTCCTTGGATTAAAAATTTCTTTTCAAACACAGAATAATGACTGGCAGGAATTTAGTTTTGAAAATACCCAAACCACCACTAGATTTGCTTTAGATTATGGTGGAAATGATCTCTCTGAGGTAGAACAACAACCTATAATCATTTCTTTTAAAGTGTCAAATATTCATGAAGCGGTGGAAAAATTAGAACGTAAAAAAGTTCAATTTTTTGGCAAAGAAAAAATTTTCGACGTAGGACCTACTTTAATTGCGACTTTCAAAGATCCTGAAGGAAATTGGATACAATTATCACAACGAAAATAATTCATAAAAAAAAGAAGGATTATCGGGTATTTTTAGTTCCCGATATCATATTATCTAATGTCTCAAGAGTCTCAGGGTGTTTCTCGAAATACTTGTGAACTGGTGCAAGTATTTTCCCTAACTCTTCAGCAACACCATTTTTTAGATCCATAGGATGGAGTTTACCTTCAATATAATCTTTCTCAAGATCTTTGTAATTGATATATTCAAGGTTTCCACCAAATTTCTCTGGTCTAATGATTTCTAAAGTAGCATTATCTCTGGCAAAGATAACGTGTTTACAGATATCAGTTATAGGATTACCTTCAATGATTTTTGCTGGACAAAAAGCTGTTTTCATTTTTCTTTTAAGATCATCTTCTGTATCATGAATGAAGATACAAGTCTCAGGTTTAGATTTGCTCATTTTAGCTTCAATTTTAGCCATATCAGGATCAGTGTCGGCATCCATTTTTGAACCAGCACCAGTTAATCCTGTAATAAGTGGAGTGTGGACAGCAATTGGTTTGGGTTTACCGAGATTATTAGCACAATCTCGAGTGATCATATGAGCTTTTCTTTGATCCATCCCACCATAAGCAATATCAATATCCATATAGAAGATATCTGCTGCTTGCATAGCGGGGTAATAGATCCAAGCACTTTCCATTTCTGTTGTTTCCATGGAACGACCCATAATTGGTAAAGCTCTTAATACTCGATTCAATGAAGTGTTTTTTGCAACTTTAATTAGTGTAGCCCAATAATTAGAATCACAAACTAACTCACTAGACCATCTATAAGTAACTTTATCTTCAGTTAAGCCTAGTGCCTTATATCCCTCTTTGAAATATTCCCCAGCAATATGAATTTTTTCTAAATCGCCATCTAATTTATTATTAACCCAACTGTGCCAATCAGCGAGGAAAATAGTCATATTAACACCAGCATTCACTAGGTCATGCATTTTCATTGCGCAAAGCAAACCATTGCCAATGTGTAATCTACCACTCAACTCAAAACCAATGTATGAGTTAGGTTTCTTCTTACGTTTAAAGAGAGGTTCGATTTCCTCCGTTTTGATTACCTCTTCGGCATTTCGGGTAATCAATCGTATTCGTTCTTCGATTTTCATTTTTTGTAGCTCCTTATTGTTCCAGTTCTATAATGCCACAAAACTAGAGGCCCCTAGACAAGTTCAGCGGGGCACAAACACTAAGAAAAACTTACACTGTGTCTGTACCCTATTTATAAGGGTAGTAAACTTTCATCAAGGTCTTATTGCCTCTATTGAAAAAAGATTAAATTTTCTTTATTAAAAGTATCGGTCTATTAGAGTAACGAACAAAATAACTTGTTAACCAATTACTCTTCTTTATTTAATGGTGATTTCCTCCTTTCATTTTATATTTATGAAAAAATTAATATGTCGTATGATAAGTGTATTTATTGAGAAAAGGTGAGGAAAATGATTATAGATCAAATAAATCTAATAATGAATGCACAACATCCATTATGGTGGGATTATTTTTTTCCCATAATATCGATGGGGATAATTTTACTGATAATTCTAATTCCAACAATAATTTTTATTCGTATAATAAGAAAGGAAGCTATCAACAGAGAATCTAAACTCTTACATAGCAAAATAACTCTATCAATAGGAATAGCAGTTATCACATTAGATTATTTATTTCAAATGATTGTGAATTTATTATTATATATTGGATTTGAAACAGTAATAACTTTAACGGAATTTGACTTTCTGACTATATGGCAGCAATACTCAAAGTATTGCTTGATTCAACTAGGTATTTTGATTATCTTCAGTATAATTGGTTTCAGCTGTTTTATTTCGAATATATCAGAAAAAAACAAACAAAAAAAATATATTCTTAATTTTATACCTTTGACTCTATATTTCGTTTTTGAATTTATTGCCAGATTAGACTATATTAGATTTCCAACTATACCGTTTGATTCACTTACTACAACTAATTTTCTAGCAATGGTTTCTCTTTTTACATTCGCATTATTATTCATTTATACAATAAATTCTCAAAATATAAAAAAACAAAAACGAATAATTTTACCAATAATTCTAGCTTTGTTTTATATATTCAGTTGGTTATTTGTTTTAAATTATTTTAAAATACCCGATTATAATTATTGGAGATGGATATATCTTTTTGAAATCCTTTATTTATGTAATATAATGGTTTTATTAATCTATATTATAATTCAAATCAATTTAATAAAAATGATGCAACCAAACAATTTACCTATGGAAAATGTTCCTGAAAGAAATAGTTTTAAAATAACTCAATCAAAAATAACGAAATAACTATTTGTTTTGAATCTTTATATAATTCACTATTATTTACTTCTTTGAATTAGAATTAAATTTCCTTTTAATTTTTATAGAAAAGCTAATATATCGCATAACATATATATTATTTTCAAGGAAAAGGTGAGTAAATGTTTCTTGAACTACAAGATCTAAAAATAAATAATATAGCACCTCCTCCTACTTGGTGGGATTATTTCTTGACTATAATGTTAGCAGGAATAATTTTAATTATAGTTTTAACTCCAACAATAATTTTTATCAATATTTTAAAAAGAAAAATAGTAGTTGAAAAATCAAAATTCAATACAGGTAAAATATTAATAACCACTGGTCTTTCAATACTTGCTTTAGAATATCTATTTCAGTTAATTATTGAAACGATTGTATTTATTGCTATTGAAACAAGTTGGGATCCTGAATTTTATTTTTATGATATTTTAGACCGATATTCAAGGTACAGTATGATTCTATTTGGTTTATTGATAATTTTCAGCTTTTTAGGATTTAGTTATCTAATTATAAACATAAAAGATAGAGAAAGACAGAAAAAAATAGTTTTGAGTTTTATACCATTTGGTCTCTACTTTGTTTTTGACTTTTTCTTAAGATTTATGTATATAAAAAAAGATTATCACCAATTCGGTTACTTTCAAATATTTAGATTATTTCCTATAATTTTATTTTGCCTTTTCATACCAATTTTTATCTATAGTATCAATATGAATAAAACTAAAACACTAAAAAGAGTAATATTACCAATAATTTTTGCTATAATTACACCATTCCTTTATTTATATGAATTTCATCTAATCTTTTATTCCCCATATTTAATAGACCAATTTGGATTGTTATATGATCTTTCACCAATCATTATATTTTGTAGTATGTTAATTTTGACAATATATACTATCATTCATGTAAATCTACTTAAAATAGAAGATAACAATTTTGAATTAGTTGAAGATAATTCGTTATTAGAAGCAGAAGATGATGATAATTCTTCAGCAAAAATTATGAGTGAGGAAGTAAAAGCTGATATTTAACTTCTATCGAAAAAGAATTCTCCACTTTCTCTTTGTTCTCTATCTATCTTACTTCCACTTTTATTGATTCTTGCTCTGCCTGTTTCAGCATCTCTTCGGAAAGTAATGTTTAGAGTTTTAAGAAATTCATTCATTCCTTCTCGTTTACCCATGGGACCAACAGTATATCCTCGTTTACCTGGTTCACCAAGGAATAGCATTACTCTATCACCTAAAACATCCGCTAATTGCATGTCATGCTCAATAGCAATAACTGAAGCATTATAGAGACTTGCAGCATTTCGGATGATTCTAGCAACTTTTATTCTTTCTTCAACATCAAGGAACGCTGCTGGTTCATCAATTAAATAGAGATCAGCTCTTTTTGTTAGGCAAGCTGCAATATATATGCGTTGTAGCTCCCCACCACTTAAATCATTTACTTGCTTATCAAACAAATGTTCAATACCAAGTGGTTGGTAAAAGGTTTGCTTAAGTACTTGTTCCCCTGTATATCGATTTGAGTAATTTGATATAAATTCATCGACAGTGCCCTTATAGTCTCGAGTAATGAATTGAGGTTTGTAGGATACCTGAGCCATAACATCCGCTGAACCTCTGTTAGGTTTCAATTCTCCTGCGAGCATTTTAACGAAAGTTGTTTTACCTATTCCATTTTCTCCCAAAATAACTATTGTTTCTCCTTTATGTACTTCCCCCGGCAATACTTTTAGTTTAAAATTATCATCATCAAATGATTTCCATAGAGTAGTGAACTTAACTAATACTGGTACAGTCTCCCATCGACGTTCCTTCACAACTCGCAAGAAAGAAATCTCTTTACTTCGAAAAGTGATATTCTCCTCTTTAAGATGACCTGTTAAATAGGCATTTATTCCGTTTTTAACTCCTTTAACCCCTGAGACTACCCCAAAAGCATGAGGTGTCCCCCAGAGTGCTTGAATTTGATCGCTCAAATAATCTAAAATTGCAATATCGTGTTCAACAACTAAAACGATTTTATCTTGATCCGCTAAATTTTGAAATAACTTCGCAAGTTTTAGTCTTTGTTTGATATCCAGAAAGTTACCTGGTTCATCAATCAAATAAACATCAGCATCTTTACTCAATGCTACAGCAATTGAAAATCTTTGACGTTCTCCTCCTGAAAGTTTGCCATAGTTTTTATCTAGAAGATTGGTTAATTGTAATTCATCTGCTAGATCCTTCATAATACCTAATTCATCTTCTCGAGAGAGTATTTCACCAAGTGAATCTTCTTCCTTAAGGTATTGAGTTAAAACTTGTTCTTTATAGGAGACATTAACCTTACAACTTGCAAGTAAATTGAAATAAGCTCTATGAACTGATAGATTCAGACTATTAAGCATCGATCTAAGGGTTTGATTTGTTAATTCATAATTTCCACCATTAGGTACCAATTTACCAGCTAAAATATTTAGAACTGTTGTTTTACCAATACCATTAGCACCAATTAATCCAGCAACCTTTCCTTTGGCTAAAAATGGCAATCCATATAATCTGAATGCATTTTCATCATATTGATGAATTGGCTCTTCTCTTAATTCTACAGGGAGACCAACCATTGCTATAGCATGAGTTGGACACTTATTTACACAAATTCCACAAGCGATACATTTCTTACTATCAATACGGGCTTTTTTGGTAACATTGTCAGCATAGACAACTTTTCGACCTTTTTTATTTAAAGGACAAATCTTGATACAAGCATGTCCACAAGTAGCTGGTTGGCACTTATCAAAACTAACTATAGGTATCCTTGTTTTTGATTCCTTAGCTGTAGAAGTACTTTTGGACATGAATATTACCAACTATTGTTTTTTAAATTGAGGAATTAAGTTCTTGCATCCATCTTTGATTAACTGTTTTTAATTCTTTATCTGAGGTAAATTATTAAATTAACTTAAGAGATGGTTACATTATGTTCTCTTTAAGATTAGCCACGGTTAATGATTCTATTCTTCTGAGTGACTTAAGAGTAGAATTTTTGAAGGAAATACAAACAATCCCTAAAGAAATGGATTTGGATACTTTTAGAATTACTTTAAGTGAATACTTTAGAGAAAACATCGCTAATGGTACATTTTATGCTTGGTTAGCTGAATCAAATGACGAGATTATAGCAACAAGTGGATTAGCTATCAATCAAAAACCACCCCATTTTGTTAATACTACCGGTAAAGAAGCATATATCATGAATATGTATACAAAACCAAATTGGCGGAAAAAAGGATTAGGAACAGCTCTTTTTGAAAAATTAATAGAAGAAGTAAGGAAATTAGGAATAAATAAAGTAGTACTTCATACCACTTCTATTGGAAAACCACTCTATGAAAAATTTGGTTTCAAAAGCAGTGATGATGAGATGGTATTATATTTGTAAAAAAAGAGAATTATTTATTCCTAGGAAACCAAGGAATAAATACTGATACACGCTTTTTATAATCAACATAGCTAGGTCTTTTATTTAAGTGACGTTTTTCCATAAGTGGGATACTAATGAAAAGGAATAATAGCACCATAGCAACTGGACCAGCAATAGTCCACCACCATTCATGGGCTGCTCCAATACCAAAGAAGAAAACACCCCACCAGAAGGATACTTCGCCAAAATAATTTGGATGTCTCGAGACTGACCATAAGCCAAGATCCATTACTCTTTCAGGATTATCATTCATTTTACAGAAGATTTTCATTTGTTCGTCTGCAAAGAATTCGATTAATGTTGCTCCAACAGCAATGGTTATTCCTATAGCATCAAGATAATTGAAACCAGCATTACTTAATACTAATGCTGGATACATTGCTAGACAACCTAGATACACAACTAATGTTGGCATCATTTCTAATCCGGTAAAAGCAATTATCCAGAAAAGTTTTGGATTATCTTTTCGATATTTAACATATCGCCAATCTTCGTGTTTTAGGCCTTTCCATCCACGTGCCCAATTTAATGTTAAACGTATACCCCAAAATGAAACAACAGATAGAACAACAATTTGTCTGATTATATTTGCTGTATTAATGCCAAGTATCATCCAATAGATTGCGATCGCTATAGGTTGAACACTCCAGTAAGGGTCATAAAAACTTACATTGTTGAAAATAACACTAATGATGAAAATTACTAATGTTGCTCCTATATCAGCAATAAGCGTAATCCATAATATATGCATTGTAGCAGGTAGAAGTTTCACTAATCCCCAAGCAGCCACAAAACCAACTGCGTAGGCAAAAATTATGAGGCTAAAAGCTAAAAACATTTTACTAAAAGACGGTCTATTAACTTCTTCTAGAGATAGAACTTTAGTCATAGATGTAATTTACTCTCCTGTTATAGTTGATATTTGATTAGGAATAGTTATAATCTAATTTTTTATTAATCATAAATAAGTTACTAAAAAATGTTTTGTGATTAATAGATTATGAATTAATTTATTAAGGTTTAAAAATAAAACAGAACAAATGGTGAAGACATGAATTCTATTAATTCAAACACTTGGCGTGTTCCCGCGCATATTACAGGTATATTTCAAATTATGGTAAATGATGATCCTTTATTAATGGGTTCTAAAGGTGCAGGATTTTCAATCAATAATTCAATCTTTACTAAAATAACCTCACAAGAAGCTTCTAAAAGTAAAATTGAGGTTTTCTATAATAATCAACCGATCGATGGGAAAGTATCTCTAGAAGTAGCCTCCAATTTTAAAGAGTATTGTGCAAAGAAACATCTTATTATTGAACACAGTAGTCAATTACCTATGCAAGGAGGATTTGGTACAAGTGGTGCTGGAGCATTAGGTACAGCCTTTGCTCTTAACGAATTGTCTAATGGTAGTAAAACATGGCAAGAATTGGGTCAATTAGCGCACAAAGCTGAAGTTGTTTGTAGAACTGGCTTAGGTGATGTGATTGCTCAATGTCAAGCTTTTGCTGAGATACGACTTAAACCAGGTGCTCCTGGTATTGGTGAACTAGCGATTTTAGATTGGCCATTGGATAATCTTATTATGTCTATTTTTTTGGGTCCTCTTCCTACAAAAGATATTATATCTGATCCAAAGCATATTGAAGAAATAAACTCCTGTGCTGAATTGTATTTGAATCTCTTACAGGATTCACCCGCAGTTGAGGATTTTCTAAAATATAGTTATGAATTTGCTGTTAATAGTAATTTATTATTTGGCAGGACAAAGAAGTTATTAGATAATCTAAGGTCTCATGGATACGCAGCTAGTATGATTATGTTAGGAGAATCTATTTTTATAGTAGGTCCATTAGAACAATTAAATAAATGCTATTTAGAACATCTTGCAAATTATCCTGAAGCCAAGATGTGGATTAATTCATTAGCTACTATTGGTCCAAGTAAAGTCTTTCAAACAAAATAATAAATGGTCGATATTATGACTGAAATTCCAGAAAATCACCCTCGTTATCTTTCATTAAAAGAACGACATACTATAATTGAAGGCATGCACAATAAAATCGTAGCAGAAGCTGGTTTGATAGCTCATGGACGAGGTGAAGCCTTTGATTATATCTTGGGTGAAAAAACACCTGATTATGCTTTGAAACAGGAGGAAGCTGCGGTTGCTACTTTATTATTAGCTACTCATCCTGTAATCTCTGTTAATGGTAATGTTGCTGTTTTATGTCCCAACGAAATTGTACAGTTAGCTGAAAAAACCAAAGCTAAAATAGAAGTTAATCTTTTTTACCGTACAATAGAGAGAGAAAAAAATATTGAAACAACATTAAAAGAAGCAGGTGCAAAGGAAATACTTGGCGTAAACCTTGGTGAACGAGCTGTGACAATACCTGAAATTACCCACCAAAGAAGGATTGTTGATCCAGAAGGAATTTACAAGGCGGATGTTGTTTTCGTTCCTTTGGAAGATGGTGATCGAACAATGGCTTTACGGAAAATGGGTAAAACAGTCATATGTGTTGATTTGAATCCAATGTCAAGAACTGCTGTTTGGAGTTCAATAACCATTGTAAACCATATAAGAAGAGCAAGTCAAGAAATGATTAAAATAGCAGAAAAATTATCAAAATACTCTCGAGAACAACTAAAAACTATTATTGAAAAGTATGATAATAATTACATGTTACAACAAAGTGTTAAATTCATGTCTAATAGATTGCTAGAATTATCAAAAGAAAAACTAAAAGAGGATTAACAATTGCCTAAATTAACTGCCTTTGATATACAAAAAATGAAAAAAGCAGGGAAGAAAATTTCTATGCTTACAGCTTATGATTCAAGTATGGCTGCCATTTTCGATGATGCTCAAATAGATATCATTTTGATTGGGGATTCAATGGGGCAAGTTATTTATGGAGCACAAAATACTCTTGAAGTTACTTTAGAGATGACTCTTCGACATACCCAAGCAGTTGCTCGAGGAGCTACCAATTATAGCTTGATCATAGCTGATATGCCTTTTCTTAGTTTTGGATTGACAATTGATGAAACAGTAGCAAATGCTGGCAAGCTAGTCTCTGAAGGTCATGCTGAAGCAGTAAAATTAGAAGGTGCAAGTGAAACAAGACTAGCTGAAATAAAAGCTATTACAGATATAGGTATTCCAGTTCAAGGTCATATAGGATTACTCCCCCAATCTGCTAACAAACTTGGTGGTTATAAAGTTCAAGGAAAATCCGAATCATTTTATACGGAAGAACAACTTTTAGAATCAGCAAAGAAACTTGATAAAGCAGGATGTTTTTCAATTATTTTAGAAGCTATACCTCATGATGTAGCCAAAAAAATAACTGAAGAAATAAAAATACCTACCATTGGTATAGGTGCAGGGCTAAATTGTGATGGACAAGTATTGGTTAGTTATGATATGTTGGGTTTCAAAACAAGCCGAAAGCCAAAATTTGTTAAATTTTATGCTGATCTCTATACAGTAATTCTCGAAGCTGCTAAGAAATATTCAGAAGAAGTTAAAGAAGGAATTTTTCCCACTCTAGAATATTCCTATGAGAAATGAGGTGGAAAATTGTTTCTAGTTATGGGTAGTGGAAGTGTTGGTAGTTTATTTGGAGGAATGATTTCCACTGTTTATTCAGATGTTAGACTTGTAGGTCGAACTAATCACATACAAGCCATTAATAATAATGGTTTGAAAATACAAGGATTGATTAATAAGACTGTGAATGTTTCTGGTGTAACATCTGTTGAGGATATCCATCAAGAAATTACTTCGGAATCAAAAATCATTGAATATATCTTGATTACAACGAAAGCCCATCAAACAGAATCTGCTGTTAATGATTTAAAAAGGATAGTTTCAAAAGAAACAATTTTTATAGCATTACAAAATGGTATTGGAACAGAGGAAATCATAAAAAATATTTTTCCAGACAATATGGTTCTACGAGGTATAACATCAATAGGAGTATGTCGTCCTATTTCAGGTGAAGTTGAATTTACTGGGAAAGGATTAACTCGAATAGGCTATACAAATCAAGATGAGAAAAACTCTGCTAAAGTATTGGTCGATCTATTTAACAAAGCAAAGATTACAACTTCATTAGAACAAAATATTCTGGGGGCAGTTTTTACCAAAACAATAGTTAATTGTGCATTGAATCCTCTCACTGCAATATATAATATAAAGAACATTGAAGTATACAAACAGAAACCTTTGCATAAGAAAGCAAGCATACTTGCAAAAGAAGCATGGAATGTCGCTAAAAAACTCAACATAAAGTTAACTGTAAAAGACCCAATTGCTTATACATTTGAGGTTATTTTAGACACTGGGGAAAACACTAATTCTATGTTAACAGATGTATTAAATAAAAGAAAAACTGAAATTGATTTCATAAATGGAAAGATCATATTTTTAGGAAAAGAAAAAGGTGTTTCTATCTCAAATAATCAAGAAATATATGACAAGGTAATTGATATCACTAAAGGATTTTCTTAATTTTTTTCTTCCTTTTAATAGTAATTAATGAAATGAATGACATTAAGGATATAGAAATTGATGTTGTTGCTAATGTATATCCAGTAAATTTTGCTGTACTGAATGGTGGAGAAATTTCATCCCAATCGGTCCACTCATTATCAGTGGTTACATTTGTGCTTATTATTTGACCAGCTTCTATTTTGGTAATCTTTGTGTCTTCCCATATTACTCCAGTTGGATCTATATGTCGAATGGTTAGATTAACATCTCTAGAAGTGCTCGAAGCTGTAGAAGCGTTTACAACAACTTGGATTTGTTTAGTATTATCTTTCATTAAAGCAGGGAGACTTGCAATAGGTACTTTAATTTGTGTATTGCCAAAAATCATATTATCCTGAAAACTTGCTCCTTCGATTCCAATTTCAATATTCATACCAACATTTGCATTAGGAAAACTAGTATATCCTATATGTAATGGTTCCTCAAATGGTCCATAGTCAAAATAGACATGTAGATGAATTGTGGGATCAATCTTTGCTAAATAAACTTCAAAGTATTCATATTTTGGTTGTTCAAACATTACATCATTAGGAGGATAGAGATTGAAAATGAAATCCTCCCAAAAGGTGTTTTGGCTAATATCAAGGTTATAATAGAAGTAAGGATACAGATATTCGTGATACATTTCTAGACTTTCTGGAAAACATAGAGTAAATCCGGTAAGATTATCATCATCATAAGGATAACGAGCATGAAAGTCGATGATTGTTTTACCTGGTTCTATTTGTGATAAAACTTGGTAAGCATAATTTTCAATATCTATTTTATTAGTGAATACATCCAAGTGATCAAGTAATGCCATAACAAAATCTCCCAAATCGACCATTAAGGAATTAGACTCGAATAAACTCATAGGTAACCACAAACTACTTCTAATTGCACCGAAAATTTCTCGAGATTTTGAGATGTTATAGGTGATTTCATCAAAAAGGTAAAATGAAAGTTGGTTAAAAGCATCTTTAAGGCTTAAACCGGAAAGAGGAGGTGGGATATCAAATTCATTTAGATTATAAATAGCGACAGTATTCCACTTTGAGGGTGATTCAGGATTTGATGGGCAAAGAACGGGATTAATACTAGAATAATATCCTTTGTAGGCCAAAGTTAGGGGGTCCATTGAAGTATCTCTACTTAAATTATAGAGAATATCTCGAGGATGAAATAAAGCATAATTGGGATTAATGCTTTCAGCAGCAACAACATAATCAACCTCACCTTCCAATTGCCACATAAGCTCAAATGATCCTCCTAAACAACAATCAATAAAGAGAGTATTTACTCCCCCTGCTAAGCTTAATGCCAATTCAAGTTCTTCAACACCTAAACAATCCCCAAGTGCATATTCCCAATAAGGATGTGGCGCATGATAATCATAACAAAAACCGGCATAACCTCGACCATGATCTGAAAGAGTTAAGGCATAATTATCTGCAGGGAAATGCGTTTTACAATAATTAATGAAATTTGTTAGTGTTGCCGAATGGCCCATATTAGTTTCTCCATAATCAGCTAAAACAGTCAAATTATCTCGTTCAATCTTTAATAATTCAGCTTTACCATGAGGATAGTTTGTCGAGTAGGGTTGATCAAATAATGCTATGACGTTAAGATCAGCTTCAGATCCAGCTAATAAATCACTACTAACCAAATTATTAACAGTCGAAAGCATATTAGCAAACAGCTTGTTTTCAGAATTATCTAGATTATGAGTGACAAGATCATCTCGTGTATCACCACAAAGATATAACATAAATGTCCAACTCCTAGTCACTTGTGGTGAAATATCAAGCACGAAACCTTCTATCGGTTTTTTTGACAGGGTAATTATAGGAGTAATACAAGGTAATGTAATAGTTATCATAAACAAGCATGACAACAATCTTTTAAATTTCATTTTTAACTCTAACCCTGGATAATATTTACATAGATGACTGTAAATATAAAGTTAGAGGAACAACCTTAGGTTATATTTTGTAAATCACAGACAGGCGAAATAAAATGGCAAAACAAAGAGATAGTACTGATGATAAATTAATTCAAGAATTAACTAAACTTCTATCTGATGAGAAATCATATAATAATATTCTAAGCTCAATGTGTACACCACCATCTAATTTATCTCGAGCAATTGCTTCATTATTTGCTGAAATAAACCTTGGTGATCCCGGATTATTTCCAACTGCTTTGAAACTTGAAAAGGAAATGTTAAATGAACTGGCAACAATGTTGCATGCACCTAAGGGTTGGTCAGGTTCAGTTACATCAGGCGGTAGTGAATCTAATCTAATAGGTTGTTGGGCTTCGAGGAATTGGGCTCATAAAGAGAAAGGAATAAAAAATGGATCAATAATTCTTCCTAAATCAGCGCATGTTTCATTTGAAAAAGCAGTTGATCTTCTGAATCTTGAACCTAAATGGATACCGTTGAATGAAAAAAAGCAAATAGATATTGATAAAGTGCAAGAGGAAATTAATAATGAAACAGTCTGTATTGTAGGAATTGCCGGAACTACAGGAACGGGAGTTTGTGATGACATAAAAGCTTTAAGCGATATAGCTATAGATAATAATATTTTTCTACATGTAGATGCTGCTCATGGGGGAATGATTTTACCCTTTTTAGAAGAAATAGGTTATCCAAAATATGATTTTGATTTTTCTGTTGAAGGTGTAAAAAGTATTACTATTGATACACATAAAATATTAGGTGGCCTTATTCCAGGGGGTAATATCCTCTTTCGCTCTATGAAGTATTCTAAATTGATTGAAAAGAAAATAAGCTACTTATCAGACTCATCGACAACTCAAATTAATATTACAGGAACTCGTCCAGGAAATTCAGTTTTATCATCATGGATTTTACTCAAGAAATATGGTCGGTCATACATAATTGATCGTGTCAAGGAATGTATGGAGCTGACTGAATATTTGGTTTCAAAATTAAAACAAATGGACGCAATTAAACTTGCTTTTGAACCAACTATTAATATCATAGGTTTTACAACTGGTTTTATGTCTACCCAAGAGTTAATTGAAAGTTTAAGCCAATATGGCTGGAAATTGTCTTTCTATTCTAATTGGGCAAGGATTGTAGTGATGCCTCATTTCAATAAAGATAATGTAGATTTATTCATAAATAACCTAGGAGAAATATTAGCTAACAGAAGGAATTAAAGCTGAGTCAATTTCAATCATCTAATCATAGCTCTAAGTTAGAAATCACTGGTAAATTAAGTAATCTATTGAAAGGCAAGAGAATAGTAATTGGAATGACCGGTAGTGTTGCGGTTGTTGAAATTGTTAATCTTGCTAGAACCTTGATGAGACATGGA
This sequence comes from Bathyarchaeia archaeon, assembly GCA_035528035.1. GTDB lineage: Archaea > Asgardarchaeota > Heimdallarchaeia > JABLTI01 > JABLTI01 > JABLTI01. The sequence continues at coordinate 42,211 of DATKZI010000052.1, read as the reverse complement.
GCTGAAATTTTTATTGCTATGACCAAAGCTGCCACAGACTTAATACAACCTGATCTATTAGAATGGGCTGTTGGTAATCCAGTAATAACTAAACTAACAGGTCAAATAGAACATGTTCACCTTTGTGGTCAGCATCCTGATAAAGCTGATTTATTACTAATTGCTCCTTCAACAGCAAACACTATTGGTAAAATTACTAATGGTATAGATGATACTGTGGTAACAACATTCGCTACTACTGCCATGGGAACTGGGATCCCAATAGCTATTGTTCCAGCAATGCATGCTACTATGTATGATAATCCAATTGTTATTGAAAACATAGCAAAACTAAAGAAAATTGGCATAATTTTTATTGGCCCTAGAAAAGAAGAAGGAAAAGCAAAAATCGCTACTAATGATGATATTGTCGAGAGTGTTATAGGAATTCTTACTGCTAATGATTTCAAAGGGGAAAAAATTGTTGTAACAGCTGGTCCAACAAGAGCTTGGTTAGATGATGTTCGATATATTACAAATCCAAGTAGTGGAAAAATGGGTATTAATCTTGCTTTAGAAGCTGCTAGTAGAGGTGCAGAAGTAACTTTGTTACTTGGACCAACAACTGAAAAAGTTCCTAATATAGGAATCAATATAATTCATTTCGAGACCACTCAAGATTTAATTCAACAAATAGATAAGTTACTTGCAGTAGATATTTTCATTTCAGCTGCAGCTATAGGTGATTATGAGCTAGATAAAGCTTCAGGGAAAATTCCTTCGAAAAAAGAATCACTAAAATTAGAACTAAAGCCATCTCCAAAAGTTATTGATCATATTCATCAAAGATTCCCAAAAGCAAAAATTATTGGTTTTAAAGCTGAAGTGAATTTAACTAAAGAAGAACTTGTATCAAAAGCTCAAACCAGCTTAAAAGAACATAATATTGAAATGGTTGTTGCTAATTTTGTTGATAAACCAGATCAAGGATTTGCAAGCGAAACTAATACTGTAATTGTAATAACAAAAGAGAATAAACCAAATGAAATTTCGATGTTAATCAAGAGAGAGTTATCTCGAGAAATATTTAATTTAATTAAAAAAGTCAAGTAGTTTCAAGAAAATATAAACAAAATCAAACATTTTACAAAAAGAGTTAAAAATAACAAAATTACACGTTTTCAGCAAATCTCAGAAACAGTATATTTGGAGAAATAGTCAAAATGGCAGATAGGACTCCTTTTCTAGTTATTAATCCAAATGCCGAAGACAGACGTCTTGGTAAACAATTGGATAAGATCTTAGCAATTGCTAAAGATACCTTTGGTGACTTTTCTTATGAATTAACTAAAAAAATGGGTGATGGAATACCTATTGCAAGAAGAGCCGTTGCTGAAGGTTATAAGGTTCTAGTCTCTGTTGGTGGAGATGGAACACTTAATGAAGTGGTTAATGTTGCAGCAAAAACTGATTTAAAAGTAGGAATGATTCCTGGTGGTAGTGCTTGCGATTCATTCAAAACACATGGAATACCCAGGAATTTTAAACGTGCTTTTGAAATAGTTTCCGAAGGTTATTATGAACGATTTCCTGTTGGTTTAGCAAAAGGTGATAGTGAAAGATATTTCATAGAAATGGTTAATGGTGCGTTTATTGGTTTAGCATCAGCTAATCTTGCAGATAGATTTGAATGGGCTCATAATGAAATTGGTTATGGTTATGCAGCTATTAGAACTGCACTTGAATTTAAATTGATTCCCTCGAAAATAACAATAGATAATAAGATTGTAAGGGAAGGCGATTTAGCAGTTATTGCTGTATCCTTGACTGACGTAATAAGCGATTTTATAATATTGCCAGGAAATAATCCTAGAATAGGTGATTTTGGAATTATTATTGGTAAAGACCTTACAAAATGGAAACTTGTAAGGCAATTACTTCGCTCAATAAATGGCAAACACATCCCTAATAAAGCAATTGAAATTTTTAGAGGAAAACATGTAGTTATTGAAAGTGCTAAACCTCATATGTGGGAATCAGAAGGAGAAATTGCTTCGCGAAATTCCACTAGAATGGAAGTCACCTATATTCCAGATGCTATTAATCTAATTATACCAAAAGGATGGCAATATAGTTTAAGCAAGAAGGATCGAACAAAAGAGAAAAAGAAAGTTTTGAAAAAATTACCACCATATGTTTGATTTTTTTCTAATCTTTCATAAGATTTTTGTTGTTGATTTTTCTCTTGCGCCAAGCCATTCAAGAATAAAGAAGGATGCATAAGATATTAGCATCAAAATTACTCCAATAGCACTAGCAGCACCGAATAAACGAACATTTCGCAGACGATATAACACTACAGTCAACGTAGCAACACTATCATTTAGAGTGGCAAAAAAATTAACAACTGTAAATTCACTGATACTTAAACCTAGAGCAAAAGCAAATCCTGCAATAAACGATTTGAATAACAATGGAAAATAAATTTTCCTCAGTTTATAACCAAATTTTGCTCCTAATATTTTAGCGGAGTCAACTATTTCTGGATCAATAGTATTCAAACCATTTAGTAATGCTCGAGTAATAAATGGATATCCAAGTAGTCCTTGACTAATTATTATGAAAATCCAGGGATTAGAGGCAAAAAAGTTTGAAGTAATAAATGTTTGAGTTATCCCCAAAGAGAGAGTTGCAGAAGAAATGGTCAAAGGCAAATAGGTTAACATTTCTAATGAAATTGATGATTTCTTGTATCTTCTTTCACCAATAACACTAACTGTTATTATCGCTAATATACTAGCGAATAATGCAGAACCAAAAGCAAACTTCAATGTATTCCCTATAGCACTACCAATACCTATTCTAGCTGATGAACTTATATCCTCTGAGAATAATCCTTTGAAATTATTTACGAATTGCGAAGTATATGGATCCCAGAAAGAATTTATGATAATACTTATCAGAGGGGCGATCTCAAGTGCAAGTCCTAATAAAAGGGCTACAGATAGAACAATATTTGCTGGTTTCTTAAAAAAAGGCTTTTTGATTTTCTCTTGAGGAAATACTTCTGTTGTAATGGTCTTCTCTTTCTTTGATTTTTTTCGCATAAAAACTAAATATCCTACGACAACTGCTATTGTAACTAAAATTTGAAGTAAGGCTAATATTGATGCAATATTAGGTTCACTCTCAAAATATTCAGCAAATATTTGTGTTTCAATTGTTCTTGCTCCGAAGGTTAAATTCTCTGCACCTAAAATGAGTACAATTCCATAACTCATAAAACAAAAGAGAAATGTGAGAATTGCTGAAGACAAAATTGGTGTAAGAAAGAGAGGCAAATAAAGTCTAAATAAAAGATGAAATTTTTTACTACCAAGGGTTTTCGCTGCACTGACAAGATTCTTATCAAAATTTTGATAATAGGCTGAAAAATAATGAACAACTAGTGGAATATTATAGAACGAATGAGCTAAAATTATGGAGAGAATAGGTAGACCAAACAATCCTTTACCACCAAATAAAGAGATAAATCCCATGCCTACTAAAACAGTAGGTAAAACAAAAGGTACTGTGAAAAAAGTGAGTAAAACTTTTTTCCCCTTAAAATCATATTTTCCAAAAAAATAACCAACAGGTATACCTATTGCTAGAGAGACAATAGTGCTGAGCAAAGCTTGAGATAAAGTAAAAGCAAATATTTTGTAATAATATCCATCAGTTAGAACATTTCTCAGATAACTAAAGGTAAATCCTTCTTCTCCTTTAAAACCGGAAATCAAAACAGAGATTACTGGGAAGAACAGGAAGAGAACAATGAGTAGAATAGGTAATAGCATGCCTAAAATACGAACTGTTTTTGTACCAGTAGTTGTCATTACCAATTTAGATTCCAGCTTATTTTTATTACCCTATTATATAACTGGATAATAAATTTTAAACATTAGTTTCAAATTAATTAATTTACCTAAAAATGTTAACAAAAGTAATTAACTTCATAATATATTCAATAACTAAAACTAGGATTTGCTTATAATGCCACAAATTGAGTTTCTTAATATAAGTAAAAAATTCGAAGATAGCATTGCCATCGAAAATATTAGTTTTGATCTAAGAAAAGGTGAGCTCTTAACGTTATTAGGTCCTAGTGGTAGTGGTAAAACAACAATATTACGATTGATTGCTGGTTTGATTGAACCAGATAAGGGTCAAATCCTAATTGATGAAGTAGATATTTCCAAGACACCAACTGAAGATAGAAACATAGGTTTTGTTTTCCAATCATATGCTCTTTTTCCCCATTTAACTGTTGTAGAAAATATTGCTTTTGGTTTAGAAACCAGAAAATGGTCAAAGGAAGAAAAAACTGTTCGCGTAAAAGAATTGCTTGAATTAGTAGGATTAACAGGAAAAGGAAAACGATATCCACGAGAATTAAGTGGTGGAGAGAAATCTCGTGTAGCCCTTGCAAGAGCTTTAGCACCAAAACCTGCCTTATTACTTCTAGATGAACCTTTGTCAGCTTTAGACATGTCATTAAAAGAAAATCTTAGGGATGCTATTAGAAATATCCAACAACAAGTAAAGGTGTCTACAATTTATGTAACTCATGATCAGAAAGAAGCTATGGAAATATCAGACAGAATCATCATTCTAAATCAAGGTCAAATAATTGAAATAGGAACTCCTCAAGAATTATATCTAAGACCAAAGAGTAAGTTCACTGCAAATTTCTTGGGTATTTCAAATATTTTCGATGGAAGAATTATAGCTGTTAAAAATAAAAAACAATTAGAGACTTCGATTGGTTTAATTGTTTTACCTGATTTAAATAGAATAAAGAATGATACATTAGCAATAGCAATATTTCCCGAACATATCAACTTATCAAAAAATAAACAAGAAAATGTGAATGAATTTCCAGCAAAAGTCATTAAAGCAAACTTTGGTGGTTCAATTATTGAAGTAATTGTACAAATAAACGAAGTAAATTTGGAAATTAAACTGACAAGCACACAACAAAATCAAATATTTAAAAAGAATGATCGGGTTTTTGTTACAATCCCTGCTTCATCAATCCTTATTTTAGAGGAATAGAATAAATAAAGTAGGTGGTAAAAACTCCTCTACTTTTAATAACCTACAATCTAAACAATTGGAGAGCTTCTATTTCGCTAACGCCTTCTACTCCTGCTAGAATTTCTTCAAGTTGATCTTGTAAACCATCTTCTTCTGCAAAATTGATATCAACAACTAATACTACCAAACCAAAAGCAATTGGTCTTTCACCACTTGCAGTAACTTTCATATCTTCAGGTAAGGCTGCGATGATTCGTTCTTTTATGGTTTGAGGTTTGATATCAGTATCTTCTGGAAGTATTTTATATGTACCAACTATTCTTGCCATGTAATTTACAGCTCCATATTTTAAATTAATTAATATTTTATTTCTGTTTTTGCCCGTTATAGAAAGGACTTAATATTCTTTTGGATAGTTATTTTTTCTCAAGAGGAACTATGGTAATAGTAATATCTATACCATCTATGTTCTCATTTACAGTTATTCCATCTTTCTTACTACCAAATTTGTATTTGGTTGTTAAGGTCTCTGTTTTAATATAATCTTCCCATGCTTCAATTGCTGCTTTAGTCTCTTCATCACTTTTAATATATAATTCAATATTTTGAGTATATTCTAAATCAGCTTCTTTTCTCATAGTTTGAATTCTACGAACGATATCTCTTGCGAGACCTTCTTGGATGAGCTCTTGAGTAAGTTCAGTCTTAATAAAGACTTGACCATTATTGTATGAAGCATCTACATATCCTTCTTTTCCACTGGTAATAATTTCTGCTTGTTCAGGAAGGACTTCAAAAGTTCCTTCTGCTGTCTTTAATGAGAATTTCTTTTTATTTCGTAATTCTTCAACAGCTTGTTTTGCCTCTTCACCAGATAGACTTTTTAAAGCTTCACCAACTGATGGAGCATTCTTCTTGAACACAGGCCCCAAAACCTTGAAATCCGGTTTAAAGGAGTAATCAACCATACCAGTAAGTTCTGCTAACATTTTAACTTCCTTTACATTGAGTTCCTCTTTTATTTCCGGTAAAAATTGTTCTGCCATTTTTTGATGTTCTTTTGAACAAACAATAATTAATTCCTGAACTGGAATTCTCACTTTGATCTTTGCATCAGTTCGAGCTGCTCTTCCTGCTCTAACAATATCAATACTCAAATCCATAGCATCTTCTAGTTTTTTATTGACTTTAGTAGTATCTTCGCTTGGGAATTCTTCAAAATGGACACTAAGATGTTTTTCTTTTTCAGCTCCCTTATGGATATTTGTTACCAAATTCTGATACATTTCTTCCGCTGTAAAAGGTATGAAAGGGGCTAAAATCTTAGTCAATGTAACAAGTGTTTCATATAGGGTAATCAATGCATCAGTCTTATCCTTGGCTATTTCAGAACTCCAAAATCTCTTTCGAGATCTTCTAATGTACCAATTACTTAAATCTTCAACAACAAATTGGTCAATAGCATAAGTTGCTTTATGAGCTTGAAAAGCATCCAAATTTTCTTTTACTTCTCTTGCTAATGTATTTAGTTTTGATATTAACCAGCGATCAAGTTCAGATCTATCTTTGATATTACTAACAATTTTTCGAGGATCAATATTATCAATATTAATGTTCGTTACAAAGAAGTAATACACATTCCTGAGGGTGTCAAAGAATCTCATTTTGGTAGTTTTAATTATATCAGCAGAAAATCTTGTAGGATTCCATGAAGGGGAAGTAAAGAAATACCATCGCATTGGGTCTGCACCAATTTTATCATAAACATCAGATGGTTTTACTACATTCCCAACATGTTTACTCATCTTGATACCTTTTTGATCTAGAACATGACCCATAGTCAAACAATTGAAATAGGCTGGTTTATCAAATAATGCTGTACTAATAGCTAAGAGTGTATAGAACCAACCTCGTGTTTGATCAATTGCTTCTGTAATAAAATCAATTGGATAATGTTCTTCAAAGTCTTTTATATGTTCAAAAGGATAATGCCATTGGGCAAATTGAGAAGCACCTGATTCATACCAACAATCAATGACAAATGGTTCACGAACCATTTTCTTAGAACATTTTGGACAGAATAAATCAATTTCATCTATCCATGGTTTGTGAAGTTCAAAATCTGTTGGTAAATCTTTTTTCATAAAGGTCTTGAGCTCATCAACACTTCCTATACATTCTGTATTACCACATGAGCAAATCCAAATTGGTAGAGGAGAGCCCCAAAATCGTTCTCTACTTAAAGCCCAATCAACAATGTTATCAAGAAAATCACCAAATCTTCCATGTTTAAGATGATTGGGTATCCAATTAATTTGTTCATTTGTAGCCAAAATTTGTTCACGTAAGGTGCTCATTCGGATAAGCCATGCTTCTCGAGCGTAATACATTGTAGGTGTTTTACATCTCCAGCAAAAACCACTGGTGTGTTTTTCAACCTTTTCTGTTACTAAGCGATTCTCATCCCTCAAGTATCTTATAATATGTTTATCAGCATCCTTAATGAACATACCAGCCCAAGGAGTGATTTCTTCTTTGAATTTACCATTACCTTCTACTGGTTGAAGGAAGGGTAAATTCTTAACTTGAGCGAGTTCATAATCATCTGGACCAAAAGCAGGTGCAGTATGGACTATGCCTGTTCCTTCATCTGTACTAACAAATTCACCTGTTACAACTCGAAAACCATTCTTTTGATCTTTTGGTGATAATTTAGCATAAGGGATAAGTTGTTCATATCTCATTTCTTCAAGATCTTTTCCCTTCATTTCCTTTACTATTTTGTAATCTTTTTTGTTGAAAATAACTGGAACACGATCTTTAGCTAAATAATAATATTCACCATCATGTTCAATTTTAACATAATCGATATTTTCTCCCACAGCTAAACCTACATTTGAGATAAGAGTCCAAGGAGTTGTAGTCCAAGCTAAAAAGTAAGTATTCGGTTCACCCACAACTGAAAATTTAATTGTAATAGAAGGGTCCTCAGTCTCTTTCAATCCTTGAGAATATTCATGACTACTTAAAGTAACTTCACATCTTGGACATGAAGGAATTACTTTATAACCTTTAATTAACAAACCTTTTTTCCATAATTCTTTAAGACTCCACCAAACAGATTCAATATAGTAATCTTCCATAGTGATATAGGCATGATCCATATCGATCCAAAAACCAACTTTCTTGGTCATTTCTTCCCATTCATTGACGTATTTCATAACGGATTTTCTACAACGATTATTGAATTCTTTAATTCCATATTCTACAATCTCTGGTTTGGAATTTAATCCCAATTCTTTTTCAACTTCAATTTCAACTGGAAGTCCATGACAATCCCAACCACCAATTAGAGGATAAATAAAAAATCCATTCATTGTTTTATATCGTAAATATAGATCTTTCAAGCATCTTGTTAAGACATGCCCAACATGTGGTAAGCCATTTGCTGTAGGTGGTCCCTCTAAGAAAATGTATTTTTTGTTATCTTTTCTATCTTCTCTTAATTTGTGGAAAACATTCTCTTTTTCCCAAAATTTTAAAATTTGGTTTTCAATTTTTGGAATTTGAACAAATGTTTTGACTTCTTTGAATATTGGCATTTTATTTAACCTCATCATTTAAAACAAATATTGCTAATTTAGCCTACTATCTCTCGAAAACCTTTAGCGACTTTAAATGTTTTTTCATTGAATAGTTTTCAAAAAAACAGTATTCTTTCCGAAAATATTATGAAATGATAACACATACAATTTACTTATGTCAGAGAATATTACTACACAAGATTCTAACGAGCAGCAAACAACCGAATTAGAACAACCAATCAAAGAAAAGAAGGTTAGCTGGCGTTCTTTTATGAAAATAAGCGGATTTACAATTACTTTTGCAGCTATTTCTATTGTACTAATTATTATTGGCTTAATATTATTCTATAAAGCAGATGGATTATTAAGAAATAATGCTGGTTTTTGGATAATTTTAGCTGGAGTTATTGTTTTTCTTTTAACGGTAATTTTAGGTTTTGAAAAAGTGGAATAATTACTTTGTTTATTTTTTATAATCTTTTTCTGACCAAGAAGACATTCGAATATTTTCACTTTTACAATTCGGGCACACGGCTCGTTGAAAAATCAATCCATCTTCTTCTTTAGAGAGATATTCAGCTTCAGCGAACCTAAAATTACATTCATTGCAGATATAAACATCAGGTCTCCAAACATCACTTTGTGGTTTCTCTTTGTCAGACATTTTTTTCACACAATTTGTTATGATATGTTGTGCTAAAAGTATTAATACATTTTTTGGTTAATAAACAAAAATAGTACAAATACTTTTAGAATTAAAATTCATTCTTTTTTATTTAATATCATTACATTAGAAGTTTGAATAATACTTTTATATATGATAATAATTTTATTGAAGAAGAAATTCAAAAATGTCCTAATAGATACTAATGATTTGCTAGGAGTTGCATAACTACCATGTCTGTTTGGAGCAACAAAATAAATAGAACAATACTTATCTCATCAATATTCTTTGTGTTGATATTAGCGGTTATAATCCTATTTGCTGTTTATCCATATGAAGAACAACCAGCACCTGGCATTAACTGGGTGTTTAAACCATGGGCTTGGGTATCACTAATAGGGTTCCTATTTTGGGGAATTTACTTTAATTCTATATTATTAGTAGGCAGTATTCGTGAAAAGATGAATGCTCTTCCAGGTTGGACTGAAATTATCATCTGCATGTTATTGACTTTACTTCCAGCTATTTTTATTGGTTATTTAGCTAATTATGACCAATCGGAAATACCTGAAGATGGGAATATGCTCAGTCTTCTAAAATGGATGGCTTTCTTAATTGCTTTAAGCGGTGTAATACTCATGACTTTATGGGTATTAATGTCTAAAACTTCTCAAAAGGAAATCACTGCTGCAAAAACATAAGGAAGAAGTTTTTTCCTTTTTTTTCTCCTTTTTATTCATAATTAAGTTCAAAAAAGTCATTTTCTTTTCACTCTTTAAGTAAAACTTATTTATACTAAGAAAAACAATTTGACATGTAAGGCAAAAAACCTCAAAAATGGTCTAGAAATTAAACAATGAATTTACTCTTTCGATTGGACCAAGCCCCAAAGATTTCATGAAAATAATCATCATCTTTATGATTATTAGTGAAAATCAATCTTTTCATTGGAAAAAAAGATGGGGACATAAAAGGAAAATTTTGCTTTGATAAAGAAAAATTAACACAAACTGAGGAAAAAGGTGAAAACCATGTCACATGATTCAGGTGAAAGACGACAATATATAGATTTGGAAGGTAAAGCTTTAATAAAATATTCACTTCGTAATCAAAAATTCGAAATCATAGTTGATCCTGAAGCAGCTCTTAACTATAAGAGAGGTGAAGATATTCCAATAAATGAAATTGTTGAATCATTTGTAGTCTTTCACAATGCTTCAAAAGGGGAAAAAGCTTCAGAAGTAATTCTTGAACAGATTTTTGAAACAAATGATGAGGCAGAAGTTGTAAAAATAATCCTAGAAAAAGGAGCATTACAATTAACACAAAATCAACGAAAAGTGCTTTTGAAGGAAAAGATTGACGAAATAATTAATTATATACACATTCATTGTATCAACCCACAAACAAACAAACCACATCCTCCAGCAAGAATTGAGTCAGCTATGGATGAAGCAGGTGTAAATATTGATTATGTTTTATCAGCGGATAAACAAGCGAAAGCAATTATTAAACAAATTCAAACTATCATTCCTATAAAATTAGAATCAGTAATTCTAGCTGTAAAAATAACCTCTGACTTTACTGGTGCTGCTTATGGTATTGTTTCAGGAGCAGGTGAATTATTAGAGGATCAATGGGGTAATGATGGGTCTTGGTATGCAAAAGTGGAAATGCCTTCTGGAAAACAAGCTGACTTTCTAGATAAAATCAATCAATTAACAAAAGGCAAAGCTGAAGTTAAAATTATTGATAGAAAAAGTGAATAAAAAATAAGAAACGGTGAAAAAAGAAATGCCCATTTTTATTAATGACCGATCAATGGTGACTCCTGGAGAAGTTATCGCAGAAGGAGAATATCTTATTGGTACAAATGTATATAGAAGCAATAAGCAGATAATCTCTCAAGTCATCGGATTAGTTACAATAAAGGATAACAATGTTAGTGTAGTATCCTTAAAGGGAAAATATATTCCAAGAGTAGGTGATCTTGTTATTGGAAAAGTTACCGATGCATCACTAAATTCATGGACTGTTGATATCTCAAGTCCTTATCCTGGAATATTAAAACCATCTTCTTCATTAGATAAACGATTTGATCCTGTTAAAGATCAAACAAGAAAAATATTTGATGTTGGTGATGTTATTGTTGCAAAAGTGTTTTCATTTGATAGAACACGAGATCCAGTACTAACTCTTAGAGATGGTAATAGATCACAATCTACTCCATATTTAGGTAAACTCGTAGGTGGTCGAGTAATTGATGTTAGTCCCTCAAAAATCCCACGATTAATAGGTCGAAGAGGAAGTATGATTTCTACTATTAAACAATATACCAATAGTCGAATGATCGTTGGTCAAAATGGTCGAGTGTGGTTTAAAGGCAATACTTTTGAAGAAGAATATCTTGTTCTTCAAGCAATTGAAAAAATTGACCGAGAAGCCCATACAACAGGACTCACCGATAGAGTGAAAGAATTCCTAGAAGAATCTAAGAATGAAATAATGAAAAATAGACCAGAAGAACCCAAGAAAGAGGAACCTAAAAAAGAGGAACCCAATAAATAATCGGGATACTAAATAAAATCAAATAATGATTATATTAGGTGAAAAAAATGTCAAACAATAAAGAAGTTGTTTTAATAACTAAAGACGGCATTCGACATGATGGTCGTAAGAAGGACGATTTAAGAAATATCTCTTTTGAAGTAGGCGTCTTAGATCAAGCAGATGGTTCTGCACTAATTGAATGGGGTAAAAACAAAATCTTGGTAGCAGTTTATGGTCCAAGAGAGTTACATCCTAAACATATGGCTCTACCTGATAGAGCATTAATCAGATGTGAATATCGAATGGCAACCTTTTCGGTTTCTGATCGAAAAAGCCCTGCTCCTAAAAGAAGAGAAAAAGAGATTTCAAAAATATTAGGAGAAGCATTAGAACCAGCAATATTCAATTATCTCTATCCGAGATCAGTAATAGATGTTTTTATCGAAATATTACAAGCAGATGGAGGATCAAGAGTAGCTTCAGTAACAGCTGCTTCATTAGCACTAGCTGATGCTGGCGTACCTATGAGAGATTTAGTAGTTGGTTGTGCTGCTGGAAGATTAGGTGACTATGTTGTCTTAGATTTAGATGATATTGAAGACAAAGAGGGTGAAGGTGATTTACCTCTAGCTTACTTACCTCAACTTGATCAAATAGTACTATTACAATCTGATGGTACATTTACTGTCGATCAATTTAAGGAAGCTCTAGATATGCTTATACCCGCTTGTAAGAAAATATACGAAAAGCAACGTGCTGCTCTAACAACAAAATACTCTCGCATAACAGAAGAAGTAGTTGATACCCTTGATGATACAGATGAGAAAGATCATGGAGTAGAAATTGCAGAGCATCCTATTGATGAACAGAAGGCAGAAGAAAAGAAGCCTAGTGAGAAGAAAGTTGATGAGAAAGCTGCTAAAGTAGAAGACCCAAAAAATCTTGCAAAGGAATCAAAGAAATCTACTGAAAAAGCTCCTGAAACTCATGATGATAAAAAGAAGGAGAAAAAACCTTCCTCTAAAAAGAGAGAATCAAAGAAACCTACCTCTGAAACAAAAGAGGAAGTGAAAAAATAATCCCGGAGGACAAAAACAATGGGTAATACAGGTTTAATTAGTATTGTAGAACGCGAACACGTAAAATCACTCTTAGATCATGGAAAAAGAGCTGATGGAAGACGATTTGATGAATATAGAAAAATAACAATAATACCAGGATATATCTCCAAAGCTGAAGGTTCTGCTATAGTGAAAATAGGTCGAACCAAAGTTATTGCAGGAGTTAAAGCTCAAATGGGCGAACCATTTGAAGATACCCCTGATGAAGGTGTAGTTACAGCTACCGTCGAATTAATACCAATAGCTTCACCTAGCTTTGAATCTGGTCCTCCAAGAGAGAATGCAATTGAACTTGCACGTGTAACTGATAGACCAATTCGTGAATCAAATTGTGTAAATAATGATTCATTAGTAATAATTCCAGGCAAAAAAGTTTGGGTACTTTTCATTGATATCTATGTTCTAGATCATGATGGAAATCTTTTCGATGCTTGTGAAATAGCTGCTCTTTCTGCTTTAAGAAACACTCAGCTTCCAAATGTGAAAGTAACTACCGATGAAAATGGAAACGAGGTGCTAGAAATTTTAGAAACTACTCATCCATTGAAACTAGATTACTTACCTCTCAGTTGTACTTTTGCCAAAATTGGTGATAATTTAATTGTAGACCCAATTTTAAAAGAAGAAAGCACTCAAGATGCACGCATAACAATAGCATTTACAGAAGACAATAGAATTTGCTCTACCCAAAAGGGTGAATCTGGTACATTTAGCCTTGATGAAATCAAAAAATGCATTGATATTGCATCAGAAAGAACGAAAGAAATAAGAACTAAATTAAATGAATTTACAGACCCAAAGGGCAATCCTTGGTCTGATGACAAATAATATCTAAAAGAAATAAGAGGCGATAATCTTTGACAAGAAGAACAAAGAAAATAGGAACAACGGGTCGTTTTGGTCCACGTTATGGTTCACAGCTAAAGAAACGATTCCTTAAAATCGAACTTAGCACAAATGCTACCCACAAATGTCCAAACTGTGCTACTCCAGCAGTAAAACGAACATCAGTAGGAATTTGGGAATGCAAAAAATGCAATTTAAGCTTTGCTGGTGGGGCATGGATACCAGTTACCCCATCTGGACAAACAGCTGCTAGAACTGCTTTGAGTTTGGAAGAACAACGACTTGAGAAGTCTAAGAAATGACAGAAAGAGAAATTGCTCCATATGATAAATTTGTCTTAACTACTTCAAGGAAACCCAGCCAAAGGACACGGTCATTTATACGTGATTTGGTCAGGGTTATACCTTGGTCCTTTCATTTTACCAGAGGTTCATGTAGTTTAGATGACCTATCAGATGAGACAAAAAATTTAGGTATCACTCGATTGCTAATTCTGCATGAAAAGAAAGGTAATCCAAGTTTACTTAAATTTTACAAACTTGTGGATGACAAACTAGAAGAACGAGATTATCGAGTAAGAATTAAAGGAATAAGTCTAGCTAGAGAATTAAAAAGAGGTCGCTCAGCTTTTACTCAAGAATCAAAATTACAGGTAATTAATCATTGTGAATCAGAATTTGGAGAGCAACTCTATACAATGTTATCTCTTTTCTTTAATTTTGAACGAACAAGAGAATTACCTCGAGAACCTAATTTTAAAGGCATTGCAATATTTCTTTCAGATGATACTAATGATTGTATCACTATAGACTTTCAACAAATAGAAACGAAAGAGATGATTGGTCCAAGGATTACTGTTTCTGATGTATTCTTAGGTAGGAAAGGAGAAATAATTCGTTCACTTATAGCTGCCATAGGTTTAGGAAAAAGACGTGAGAAACGATCAAAAGATTCAAGTGAAAATTGAATCACATACTGGTGAAGGAATTTGTCAACAGAATTAGAAGAAGATTTTTCAAATCAAGAAGAATTAGATTTCTATTCCGAACTGATAATTACTGCCGAAAATTCTAAAATTATTAATGCAGCTTACCAAGCTATCTATCCTGAAACAACATTAATGATAACTACCCGAGGTAAAACCTCTATTGAAATAAAAAATGACTATACACTTGTATTGAAATTTTTCGCCGCGGATTTTATTTCTTTAAGAGCTATGATCGGTTCCTATCTTCGTTGGGTTGAAGCTGCTATATCTGCAATAATGACTAAATGAATAATTTAAATAAGAATAGTTTATCATTATAATACAATCCATCCAAGACAAAAGATTTAAAATATAAAGTTAAATCAAATCAATCAAAAATAGACAAAATGATTTGTACTAGAAGGAATTTACAATGACACATGGTTCAGTTCAAAAAGCTGGAAAAGTAAGAAATGCTACTCCAAAAGTAGAGCAAAAAAGACATCTTTCTCTTTCTCCACGGCTAAAAAACAAACATAGATATTATAAAAGGTATGTAAAGGGTATTCTAGCAGGCCAACAAAAAAGCTCACGTGGAAGAAGGTAGTAGATATAACCTACCTTTTTACTAATATTATTTCTTTACTACCCTTTAACCCAATTATCAGAAGTATATTTTTTAAAAAAATTCAAAAGAAGATTTTAATGTCCAAGTTAGTAGAAGACTTCTAGAAAAGCACTGTAAGGAAGAATGTTATTCTTGGATAAAGAATCATGTCGAGAAATTGTTGACCTTATCTTGGAAAATCCTCCAAAAACAACAAATGATCTTGCCAAAATAAAAAGAGCTATAGCTAAAAAATACTCCTTAGCAGAATTTCCAAGGAACAGTGATATATTACAGGTTGCAACTGATGATGAAAGGGATTTTCTATTACCCTTTCTAGTTAAGAAACCAAGTAGAACTATGTCAGGTGTAGCAGTAGTTGCAGTTATGAGTAAACCTATGCCATGTCCTCATGGTAAATGTACAATGTGTCCTGGAGGAGTAGAACAAGATAGTCCACAATCATATACTGGTTTTGAACCTGCAGCAATGCGTGGAAGAATGTATGACTATGATTCAAAAAAACAAGTGATAGCTCGATTACAACAGTTAGAAGATATTGGACACAATACTACTAAAATCGATATGATATTAATGGGTGGTACCTTTCCAGCAGCTCCTCTAGATTACCAAGAATCATTCATTAGAGGATGTTTAGACGGAATAACCCATAAAGAATCAACTTCTATAAAAGAGGCTATACACTTTGCTGAAACCAGTGAAAGAAGATGTATTGGGATAACCGTTGAAACACGACCTGACACATGTTCGCTGGAAAATTTAAGACAATTATTGGATTGGGGTATAACACGAGTTGAATTAGGTGTTCAAATTTTAGATGATCAAGTTTATCAAAGAATAAATAGAGGGCATACAGTCCAAGATGTAGCTAAAGCATTCAAATATTTAAGAGATTTAGGATTGAAAATAACAGCTCATATGATGGTTGGTTTGCCCGGCATATCCTGGGAATCAGAACTAGCAAGCTATAAAAAATTAATGAGTGATCAAAAATTCATACCTGATGAATTGAAAATCTATCCGTTAATGCTTATGGAAAATACTAAGCTTTATGAGGAATATTTAGCTGGAGATTATGAACCACTCACTCATGAAGAAACTGTAAGAAGAGTAGCTGAATTCAAAGTAAATACTTTACCAAGTATACGAATAAAACGCATTTTACGTGATATTCCCGCTCCAAGGATTTTTGCAGGACCGAAAAAAAGTGACCTAAGAGAACATGCACAAAAATATCTTGAAGAAACGGGAAGAAAATGTCAATGTATACGATGTAGAGAAGTTGGGCATATGCAAATGAAAGGTATCACTCCTTCTGAAAAAGATATTGAACTTGTGAAACGGGAATATGATGCTTCAAATGGCAAAGAAATTTTTCTTTCTTATGAAGATACTTCTCAAGATATAATACTTGGATTTTTACGGTTACGACATCCATCCTCAGAAAAGGTTATTACAGCAGTTCCAGAAAACACTCCATTTTCAATAATCCGTGAATTACATATCTATGGTTCAGTAGTAGGTATTGGAGAATTAGCGGGAGAAACAACAAATTGGCAACATAAAGGATATGGTACTAAGCTAATTTTAGAAGCTGAAGAATTAGCAAAATCTTTTGGAAGTGAATTACTTTTAGTGACAAGTGGAATAGGTGTAAGAGAGTATTATGCTAAAAGAGGATTTGAGCATTTACTCCCATATATGGCTAAGAAATTGTAGAAATATTATTTTTTGAATTCAAGTAAACTTTCACGGTATTGAATTGGTTTCTCAAAACCCAACAAATTAAGAATAGTAGAAGCTACATTCGTTAAACCTGGATCATTAACTTCAGAGGAAATTTCATAATCATTCTTCCAATTTTTATCAACTATCCAAAAACCAACAGGGTTTAATGAATGCGACGTTTTAGGTGTGCCATCAGGAAATTTCATTTCCTCACAATTACCATGATCAGCAGTAATAATCGTTATACCATTTAATTCGTTAACAGTATCAATTAATCTACTTAAGCAATCATCAACTATCTGAACTGCTTTTATTGCTGCATCAAGAATACCTGTATGACCTACCATATCTCCATTAGCAAAATTAACTCTAATAAAATTAAATTTATTACTTCTCAATGCTTCAATGGTTCTTTGGCATACCTCTTGAGCTTTCATCTCCGGATTTGTGGGAATCATTTCATTAGGATCTGATTTTATTTCGACATATTCTTCTTTTTCTTGACAAATATATCCAGAACGATTTCCATTCCAAAAATAAGTTACATGTCCAAATTTATGCGTCTCTGCAATGGCAAATGAATTAATATTATTTGCACAACAATAATCTGAAAGAATGTCTTTAATGTCAGGTGGATAAACTAAGTATTTCATAGGTATATGTTCATCACCATCGTATTCTACTATCCCTACGTAATTAACCTTAGGATAATATTTTCTATCAAATTTCGTAAATTCCTTTTGCTCAAATGCTTTTGAAATTTGGATTGCCCTATCACCACGGAAGTTAAAATTAATTACAAGATCATTATCTTTGATTTTTCCAACAGGGTCTCCTTTAAGATCAACTATTACAAAAGGTGGTAAAAATTGGTCATTTTTTTCAGGAAAACATTCACGTGCATGTGTTATTGCTTCTTCTGCAGAATGATAATAACCTCTATACCCATTTGTCAATTCTTCCTGATTTACCTTGCCCAAAACATGAGCTGCCCATCCACGTTGTACAATTTTCCAATTAGATTCATAACGATCCATTGTAACAACCATTCTACCTCCTCCGGAAGCTATTAAATATCTGAATGTTGGATTTTTTACCATTACTTCTTTCAAAACCGTTTCTAATGGTTTAACATACTCTAAAGCTGATCGCTCAGGGACATCTCTTCCATCTGTCAAAATATGAAGTCTAACAGAAGATACACCTGCTGAAGCTAATCCCTTAATCAAACTGAAAATCTGCTGTAAATTACTGTGAACATTTCCATCTGATAATAAACCAATCAGATGAGTGGTTCCGTTTTTTTGAATTACTTCTGAAGTCAATTCCCTCCAAATTTCAGAATGAAATAATTTGCCACTATTGATTGAATAATCAACTAGTTTAACGCCTTGATCATAAATTCGTCCTGCACCTAAAGCATTGTGACCAACTTCGCTATTTCCCATATCATTATCAGAAACCATTCCAACGGCTTTGCCATGAGCTAATAGTTTACAAAAAAGATTTTTCTCTATGCAATTTTTAGTTATTTGCAATAAAGTTTTTGGTTTTGCAAGAAAAACAGCATTTCCATCATTCTCAGAACCTATACCCACACCATCCATTATTATTAATAACAGTGGTCCAGATCTTCCTTGAAATGTAGACATCTTTTCTAATTTATACATAATTCTGTCCTCTGAGGATATAATATACTTTATAATCAAAGCTTCTTTTTGTAAATTCAACAATCACCGAAATAAATCTTGTTACAAAATAGGAAAGCTTTATACATAACATTAATATTGTTATGAAAATTGTATGTAGTTTAAAATTACGTTTTACATTTTCGGTTGATATTAATGGTAAAAAAGAACAGAATTAGAATTCATCCAAGTTCAATATTCAAAAATCTATCGATTTTTGCTCTGTATGGTCGTATAGTAAAAGAAACTCAATATTTGATAAGTCTACATTATAATATGAAAGCAATAGGTTGGGATGATTTTCCTTTCTTTCCTGATGGTTTTGCAGGAAATCCTTCTTTTCTATATCTGATCTTTAAAATCCTTTTCCAAGAAAAACCACAAAAAATTTTAGAACTTGGTTCAGGGCAATCAACACTTTTTACAACAAGGTATATTAAAGAAAATGAAGATGCTGAATTATTGATTCTTGAGGATTATAAAGAGTGGCATGATAGATTTAAAACTCAGATTTTTATGAACGAAAGAGTGCGATATATCCATTCCCCCTTACAAGAAATTAAGATAAAAAATAGACGATTGGAGTGGTACTCTGCAGACTTTCTCTCAAATCAAGATGTAAAATATAATCTAATAATAATTGACGGTCCGAGAGGCACATATAGATATTCAAGAGTAGGTATAGTTAATCATCTTCCAAAAATAATTGATCCTGAGAATTTTATGCTAGTCTTTGATGACAGTTTTAGAAAAGGTGAAACAGATACCATTAAATTAGTAAAAAAGATTTTACGCAAAAATAGCATTCCATTCATTAAATTTTGTGTATATGGAGGTAAAAGACAAACTGTTATAGCTTCAAAAAACAAAGCTCATTTAATTTATGCATGGACTTTGTTCTAATCTATACTTTTTTAATTAATAGAAAGAAAAATAATTTAAGTATTATATTTATAAGATTAAAATTACTCTTATATATTGAGGACAGGGATATGACTGAAGAAAAAGCAATAAAAATTCATGAATTAACTTTATCAGTCAGACCACTCTCTGGAACAGATGTTTTTGATGTAATGTCTTCGTTAAGAAAAGATGTTGACAAACTTAAAGAGTTTCTAGAATCATATGAGATTCAAGAAGGCATTGAACTGAATTGGTATGAAAATAATGCTTCGATACGTATAACAGATATTTCCCCCCCATTAAATCCAGATGAACTTTCTACTTATGATATTAGCGAACCTAAAGTAGTCACTCTTCGAACAGAAGATGATATTTTTTTCAATACAATACTTATTGTTGACATATCAAAATCAATGAATGGTAGAGATTTAGAAGTTAATAATGTAAAATCTGCTGTTGAAAAAATAAAATCTGTTTTTTCATTTGAAAATCTAAATCCATTCCTTGAACAATTTAAAGAGGGAAATAATGTTACAAGAAAGGCTGGAGCGATTTTTGCTGGTTTATTATACCTTAGTGAGAAAACAAGACTTGCTAAAGGTGAAATAATAAGCATAATAACTTTTGCTGATAAAGCTGAAGCACTTAATTTAGAAGCAAAAGAATATGTAGTAACTGATACTAAAAGTCATAAAATATTAAATCGCATGGCCAAAATTATGTTGGAAGAGGTAGATGAAAAAATCGGCATGGCAACGAATATGGCAAATGCTATAGAAAAATGTGCGCGAATTGTTAATGCTTTGCCTAAGAATAGACGAAAACAACCACTAATGGTCATACTACTAACTGATGGATTTGATACAAGTCAAAAAGTAAAGGAAGCAGTAGTAAATCTATTTGCCGAAAATGAAAATATCGTCTTACATGCAGTAGGATTAGGTCCTTATGTTAACAAAAAAGAATTATTGGAAATAAGTCGATATTGTGGGGGAGAATTATTCATGCCAGATAATTTGGGAGAATTACTTGAATGGTATGATAAACGAGCAAAAGATTTGACAATACGATTGAGTGAAATGCAGCAAGGCTTTAGGTAATTAAGCTCTACACAAAGATTTTAAGGTATAATTTTGTCAAACAAAATTAGGATTCGTAGCGCAGCTTGGACAGCGCATCTGCCTCCTAATGAAGATAATGAAAATTTGAAACAGGAGAAAGCAGAGGGTCGTGAGTTCAAATCTCACCGGATCCGCCATTTTTTTCTTTTGCTGGTTTTTTTTCTCGATATCTTCCAATAAATGGTATGAACATTCCTACTTTCTTTTGGTAAGCAATATATTCATCCCCAAATTCTTCTACTAGAATTTTCTCTTCATATTTTGTTGTGTAATAATAGCCGATTATTCCTAATATTAATGGTAACAATAGATAATTCATCATTGCTAATGGAATACCTAGAAAATAATAACAATACGAAGCATATAATGGATGTCTAACAATTCTAAAACCTAATTTTACAGTTAATTCCTTTGGTACACCCCAAGAAATAGCCTGTGTTCTGCGAGCAATCCTACCAATACAAGCAATAATTGTACCAAACCCAATTATTATCATTCCTATATATTGAAAGGCTTCCCCTATAATTGGGATTTCATAATTAAAAAATAAAATAAAATTATCCCATGATAAAATGTGGATTATTGGCCATAATGTGCTAAATATCCAAAAGTAAATACTAGCTATTACAGTTATGACTTTGATTAAATTTTGATTTCCCCAAGGTAAATAATCTTTAGATCCTTCCTTGTATTTTTCTCTTTTATCTTTGAAAGTAAGTATATCTAATGGTATGTGGATTAAAAAATACAACAAAATATTTGAGCCAATAAAATAGGCGATAATATCATAGTTAATCATATAAATCCCTAATCGTCTATATCAAATTACAATATAAATATTATATTAATTAAAAATTAAAATTTAGGTTTAATTTTTTACCAGCATTTTGTATAATATATCAACTGCTTCTGGTAAGATTTTTTGAACTTCAGGACTTAAGGTTAGTCCCTTATCAATTTGTTTTACAACAATACCATAGAAAATAATCTCAGCTTCTGCTAATTCTTTATCATCTGCTTGCATGATTTTTAATGCTTCTATGCTACCAATACGATGAGCGCTACGAATAGTAGCAGATAATTTCTTATCTATATCCTTTGATTTTAAAGAAAAAATAGTTCCTACAGGGAATTCCCCTGTAAGAGCATCGATGATAATTACTTGCTTATGACCCTTGAAATAAAGACGTAATTTGAATATATCCGTATCTAGTTTTATGAAATCTGCCTGGATATCTTTTTTTTGCAATTCATCAAGTATGAAATGTCCAATTGCATCATCTGACATTACTGTGCTTCCAAGTGAGACTACTAATGTGCTTGTCATCTATTTTTTAACCTCAGTTACATGTACACTACATGAAACACAAGGATCATATGCACGAACAATCGTTTCTAATTTTTGACTGATGATTTTTGAGTCTTTTATACCTTGTTCAAGCAAAGCATTTGTTTCTTGTCTAAGGTCTACTTCAACTTGTGGTAGAAACATTGCAGTTGGGGTAATAATATCAGCCTTTTCGATTAGTCCTTGCTTGTTTACGTCTATAGTATACGCTAGTAATCCTCTAGGTGCTTCAGAGACAGATACTCCATGACCTGCTTCTTTAATCTTGTATTTCTTTGGTTTTTCATCTTTAAGATTTTCAACAAGAACGTCAGTTAATTCAGTTGCATAATCAATGAAATAGACTAGTTCGATTGCTTGAGCTAAATTGTTAGCTAAAGGATTAGCAGAATCAAGTAAATCCTTAGTTTGTTCAAAGAAATCTTTGCCACGTCCAGTTAGTAGGTTATTGAACAAAGTAATTCGGGATAACGCACTTGTCATGAAAGGTTTGCCTTTGTAGGTGCTATGTTTTGCAAAGGAATGAGAAACTACTTCTTCCTTGATATGATTTCTATACTCTGAAGCGGGAAATGTATCCCCATCACTTGTTGAGATATTTTCACCTAAAATAGAATAGGTTTTCCCTTTAGGTTGCAAAGCCAAATGGGTTCTTTTTGATGCTACTTCTGGCCAAATTTCTTGTTTTAGAAACAAATTTAGAGCGATTTCTGATTCTTCTTTAAGAGAGATTAATTCTTCCTTTATCTCATGTAAAGAATTTTTAGTAGGTATCTTCCCGAACCCACCAATAATAGCGTTTTCTTGATGCATAAATCTCGATCCTAGTAAGATTTGTATTTTCGCGCCAATATCTTTCAATTTTAAAGCACTTTTCACTTCAATAGGATATTTGTTTGACATTGAAAAGGCATCAAGATATCCTAAGAAATCAGGGAGAGCTAGGAGGAATAAATGTAGTGTATGACTTTCAATTTGATCACCTAAATACATCAATTCTCGAAGAAGTTCAGTTTGTTTTGAAGGCTTAATATCTAAAGCATTTTCTGCTGCTTGTAATGCAGTTATTTTATGAGCTGCAGCACAAAAAGAACAGACCCTAGGAAAAATTGCTACTGCTTCTTCAACAGGTTTTCCTATAGTTATTGCCTCGAAAAATCTTGGTCCCTCAAAGACATTAACTTTGATTTCTTTCAAATTATCATTTTCTAATAATACTTCTATACCTGCTTTTCCTTCTATACGAGCAATGTGATCTATAGTAATAGGTACAGTTATTTGATTTTTTGACATTTCTATTCACCCTGGTAAATTTTCTTTAACATCTTTTCAAGATTCGGATTATGTGAACCAAAGACTCTCATTCGTGCTCGGATATATTCCTCGCTAAATCCTTTTTCTTTGAATACTTTAGCAAGTGAATCAAACCACGCAGTATCATGTTCAACAGGTCCACGACAACCAATACATGGAATGTTGAAATTGATACAACGAGCATCACATCCAGCAGTAGTTATTGGACCTAAACATGGAACACCATTTTCAATTAGTATGCAAGGGTTTCCTGCTAATCGGCATTCTTGACATACAGGATAATCTTTATCTTCTGGCCAAGTTCCAAAGAGAAATGTAGAAATGAAATAGATTATTTCAGCTTCTTCTGGTGGACAACCTGGTAGTTTATAATCGATTTTAATATGCTTTTCAATAGGAGTAGCTTGAAGCCCTTTAAATTGAATTTTACTTGAACCATAAACTTCTTTGTAGAGAGAATTATAATCCTTTTCTCCTTCGGACCAACTCTGAACACCACCATTTACAGCACAAGCACCAAGGGCAACAACAATTTTGCTATTTTTTCGTATCTGTTTTATTTCTTCCAGTTCCTGTTCTGTTGAAACTGAACCTTCAATAAAAGCAATATCTACTTTTTCATGCATGTTGCTATTGGAAGAAAGCATATAATAGCATTTAATATCTATTACACTAGTAATTTCCAATATATGTTTAACCATTGCGATACTCAATTGACATCCATAACAGGAAGTTAAAGCATAAATACCTACTTTGACTTTTTTCCTACTTTTCTGTTGGGCATCGTTAGCGATTGTAGCAATTTGTTTAGCGTAAACTTCAATTTCTTTCGCAATATCTTGTATCTCTTTTTGACTTAAACGTGGATTTAACATCTTTTTTTCCTCCATTCATTCAAGCATTCCAGGGGTTGATATGATATCATAGTAATCAAACACAGGTCCATCCTTGCAGGCATATTTCCAAGAGGTTGAATTACCCAAATTACAATGACCACATTTACCAACACCACATTTCATTCGACGTTCAAGTGTTACGAAAATATTTCTTGGATCATAATTAAGTGCTACTAATTTCTCAAACATTGTTTTATACATTCTTGGGGGACCACAAAGTGCTACACCACAATTCTGCGGGTCAACATTTACTTTCTCTAAATGTTCATCAGCTCGACCTCGAAGACCAGTACAATTTGTATCTCTAGTAACTGTCTGTACGATTTTAATATTTTCAGCTTCTGCTATATCACGCAATGCTTCTAATTCGCGAACAAAAAGTAACTCATTACAATATTTTGCAGAGTTAATAATAGTAATATTGCCAAATCGCCATCTATTATCTAACGCATATAGAAAAACAGATCGAAGAGGAGCCATTCCCAAACCAGCAGCAACAAGTAGGAGATCCTTATCCCAGAATTTTTCCATAGGAAAACCATTACCATAGGGACCTCTAATACCGACAATTTCCCCTCTTTCAAGTTCATGGATTTTTGTGGTTACTCTACCTGCTTTACGAATACATAATTCAAAGAATCCTTTTCTCATTGCTGATGAGCAAATAGAAATAGGAGCTTCACCTATACCAGGTAGGGAAACTTCAACAAATTGACCTGGTTTGAATTGCCAATTAGCTGCTTTATCTTGATCCTCAAAACGGAAGAGGAAAAGTTTATCCATTTCAGTTATATGGTAAACTCTTAACAATCTACATTTATGGGTATCATAAACATTATCTTTAGCATCTGGAATAATTTGCGGTTTTCTTATAGTCATTAAAGGTCACCATTTATCTCCATTAAGTTTTTCTTAAAATTAATATTGGCAGGGCAAAATCTAGTGCATCTTCCACATCCAACACAATAAGATGTGGTTACTTGTTTACAATAAGCATTTTTACACATGTATCTGTTTTTGAAGCGTGATTCTTTTGTTTCTCGAAAATTATGATCTCCTGCTACTAATCCATGAGAACGGAATTGACAGCTATCCCAAGTTCGCACTCTTATACCAGTTATACTGTCTAAATTTGGGTAATCACGTATATCATAACATCTACAAGTAGGACAAGTTATAGTGCAATTTCCACATCCAAGACATTTCTCACTTTCTCGTATCCATAGTGGTATTTTACCTTTTAACTCTAAATAGTATCGTAGACTATCCCAATTACCTTCAACAGTGAACATTTTCTTCTTCTTTTTATCAAATAAAGATAATTCTTCGATATCTTTATCTGAAACTTCTTCAAACAAATTTAAATGGGGATCTATGAGTTTATGACCTTTGATACTACCTACTCTAATTACATATCCATCTGGTACCTCACTAAAGTAAAGATCAAAACCTTTGTCAACAAATTCGGTACGACGAACATTGCAAAAACAATACTCATCTGGAAGACAACTTATTCCGATTATTATTCCTTGTTCCCTTCTTCTCTGATAATAGGGATCTGGTTCATCATCAATAAAATTTGAATCCATAATACGTAGACCTACTATATCACAGGAGTGAACCCCAAATAATACTACAGGTCCTTTATTATCAAAAATCTCATACATTTCAACTAATTCTTTATTGAATTCAAAAAGTGATTCTTTTGGTGGGTAAAAGAATTGCCTTGGAGGTAAAATAGTTCGATCATAATTAAAAACTACTTCATGTACATCCTCTACCTTTCTGAAATCATAGGATTTATCTGAGATTTTTTTGGGAGCATATAGTGTACCATAGGATTTCAAACATTCAAGGAATTTGAATATATTTTCATTTTTAATTTTCATGTATCTCATGGTTAACGTCTACCAAATATTTTATTTGTCATTCTTTGGCTTTATAGGTCAAGTTTCACTCTTATTTTCTTTAGCTATTTTTAAGTTTCTAATTGAATGAAAATAAAACTAGCATC
Source organism: Bathyarchaeia archaeon (assembly GCA_035528035.1). Classification (GTDB taxonomy): domain Archaea; phylum Asgardarchaeota; class Heimdallarchaeia; order JABLTI01; family JABLTI01; genus JABLTI01. The sequence goes on along the minus strand of DATKZI010000052.1, from coordinate 15,781 downwards.
ACCTAATTAAATGATTTTTAATTAACTTTTTTTCGTTAAAAAATAAACTCAAAAAAATTTTTTTTCTGTTAAAAATTGTTTTATAAACTAATTTTCTTTATAAAAAGCAATTGCTTATTTTCTATTGAATAACATTTTTTATGTTTTAATTCATTATTAAGTATAAACACGAGATTATTTCATAATCCAAAATCCTTAACAATAAAAATAGATATGTTTGATATCTAAAAAAATAGATCATTCATTCATCCTTCTTTAGAGGAGATAACATTGGATCTTGTAAAAATTTTACTTGTAGATGATGAGGAAGATCTTCTTACAGCTACCAAATTATACCTTGAAAATGTTGAAAAAAATCTACAAGTGATACCAGTTTCTTCAGTTCGTTCAGCTATGAATTTAATTAGGAAGGAATCTTTTGAAATTATCATTTCTGATTACCAGATGCCTGAAAAAAATGGGTTGGAATTTCTAGCTGATTTGCGTGCAGAAGAATATAATATTCCATTTATAATTTTCACGGGACGAGGTCGAGAAGAAATAGCAATACAAGCATTAAATCTAGGAGCAGACTATTATCTCCAAAAGGGGGGTGATGTAAGAAGTCAATTCAGTGAATTGATTAATCTCATTAAAAAGACTATAGAAAGAAAGAAAGCTGAAATATCCATTCGAAAAAGCGAAGAGAAATTTTCGAAAGCATTTCAATATAGTTTCAATAGCATATGGATTTCTAGATTGAGAGATGGTGTCATTATTGAAATTAATAATAATTTTACAGAAATGCTAAATTATTCTAGAAATGAAATCGTTAATAATACCTACCTTGATAACTCTGTTTGGGCAAAACATGAAGATTATCTTGCTTTTAAAAATCGAATAATAAAAACAAACGAAATCGTTGATTATGAGACTCTTCTATTAACTGAAGATTCAAGATTAATTCCAGTATTGATTTCAGCTACACTCATAGACATAGAAGGTGAAATGTGTATACTTTCTGTTGCTCGAGATATATCGGAGTTAACTCAAGCATTGGAAGCTTTGAAAGAGAATGAATCTAAATATAGATTGCTTTTTGAAGATTCCCCAATTGCTTTATTCAATATGAACTTATTTGACATTAAAATAAAAATCAATGAACTTCTAGCTAAAGGAATTCTAGACATTGTTAATTACATAAAAAATGATGTTAATTTAGCAATTAATTTTCTTAATTTAATAAAACTGAATGAAATAAATAAAGCTGCTTTAGAATTAATTGGTGCAGATTCAGTAGAGATATCTGATAATATCTTCAATCATAGCTTTGCAATAAAAAATATTGGTCTTTTTCTTAGAATTTTAGATTTTCTTCTTGATGGAGAACAAGTCTATGAGGGGGAATTCACTATTGATAATCTACAGAATAATCAATTTCAAATAATCATGCGATTGTCATATGCTCCAGGTACTCAAGAATCTTGGTCAAATATCTATATCTCCATGTTGGACATCACTAAAAGAATTCGCGCGCAAGAAAATTTGAAAAAGGAGCGAAAAGCTTTCAGTATATTAACTGCAGCTGCAATCAATAGTAAAACGAGTATAGACTTATGTGATAAAATACTCACAGGATTGAAAGATACTTTAGGGTTCGATATAGGAACGATAAGATTAATCGATTCAAAAATAAATGAATATGTACCAATAACCATTCAAGGGGTATCTCAAGAACAGAGAAGGTTGATTAAAAATATCTCACCAAAAGATCCCTCCAGTAGACTTTTTCAAAGATTGGAAGAAAGAAAAATAGTTTTCATTTCGGACACAAGTAAAAATGATTCAATTAAAGATTCCGAAATAATTTCCAATCTAAAAATAAAATCATATATTTTTTGTCCAATAATAAATTCTGGAAACAAAATTTTAGGATCAATACAACTAGGTTCTAAGATTAAAAAGGAAATTTTAGAGGAAGAAAAATTCTTCTTTGAAATTGTTGCTGAAATGTTTTCAACATTACTGGATAGAATGATAGGCTAGTAATTCAAAATTTATTTCAAAAAATTTCGATGCAGAATTAATTTAAAGTTAAAAAATTACTTTTTTTTCGCAAGTTTATTAAAAGAGTCTTGAAAAATTAACTTAATGTGGTGGATTTATATGTCACAAAACCTCGAAGCAGAAATAATTGATGAAATAAAATCTTCATTAGATCAAACAATCAAGAAGCTAGGATTAATAGGAGAAGCAATTATACAAGAGGTCAAAACAAAATCTGATTTTGGTGATTTATGTACTCCTATTTTTCAAATAGCTAAAGATAATAAACAAAATCCAATGAATCTTGCAAAAGAGATAGCTCTTAATTTCCCGAAAAATCAATTTATATCAAGCGTTTTAGCTGAAGGTGGTTTTGTAAATTATAAACTTAATCGTGCTATTTGTTCTAAGAAAATTCTTGAGTTTATTATAAATAATGACCTCTTCTATACAAATGACACATTAAAAGGTCAAAATATAATGATTGAACATACTTCTGCTAATCCAAATGGTCCAATCCACATAGGAAATTTTCGTGGATCAATTATTGGTGATACATTTGCTCGTATATTAAAATCACAAGGAGCTAACATCAAAACTCATTTCTATGTAGATGATTTAGGCCACCAAATACCGGTATTAGTTATAGGGTACGAATTGTTAAAAAAATATAATAAAGTAAAACCAAATATAAAAATTGACCATTATTTGGGTCAAATTTATGGGATAACCCATACGATGTATGATGTACAAAAAATGAAACAGGAATTGAAACAAAAATATAACATTGATATGGGTGCAAATTTTTACTGGTTAGAAAAAGAAGAAAATAAAATTCTGTTATCGAAAGAAATTGAAGAAAAAGCTACACATGACGAATTAAATGAATATAAAAAACAATTTGAGTTTCTTTTTAATATTCAGACGGATATTTACAAACGATTCAAAAAATTATATGATACATTAAAAGAATGTATCGAAAAGGAGAAAGTAAATCTCCCCAATGATATTCCTGACCTAAATAGAAGATATATGGATCAAGAAAAAGAAGCTGTTAGAATCGTACGAGCAACTTGTTCTGATGTTCTAAAAGGTCAAAAAGAAGAATTACAATTAATGGGTATATCTCATGATGTTTTTGATTGGGAATCAGATCTTCAGTGGTCTGGAAAAGTTGATTCGGTGCTTAAAAAATTAGATCAAAATGGTTTTCTGATTAAAGATAATAAAGCTCGAATTTTTGAATCTAATAAAGCAGCAAATCTTGAAGGCGCTCGTGAATATTTAAATCTTAAGGATACCTATGAAGTGCCTAATGCAATAATTGTAACATCTGCGGGTGATAAGCTCTATATTTTAAGAGATATGGCTTATTCACTTGTAAAAATCGATCATTATAAACCAGATAAAGTTTACAATGTTATTGGTAAAGAACAAGAATTAACACAAAGGCAGTTAAATTTAGCTTTAAGAGCGTTAGGTAGAAAGGATGCTGCTGATAAAATATGGCATTTGAACTATGAATTCATGGAATTAAAGGGAGCATTAACAAGGATGAGTGCTCGACGTTTACAATATATTACTCCATTAGAGCTACTAGAAAAAACCCAAACAGCAGTCCTAAATGCTTTCTTAAAAGAACGAGATTATCCACAAAAAGAGAAAGAAGAGATAGCAAGAATAGTTGTTGTTGGTGCGATAAAATATGCAATAATAGCTATTGGATTAATGAAGAAATTAGTATTTAACCCTGAAGAAGTTATTTCATTAAACAACAATACTTCACCATTCATTCAATATGCTTATGCAAGATCACAGAATATTCTAGCAAAAACTAATTTCGTTTGGAAGAAGGATTTAGCTAAATCTTTAACTGCTCTTAAAGAAGATGAAGAGTGGAATCTAATTATAGAATTGATAAAATTACCTCAAGTAGTAAAAGATGCTGCGGACCAAATAAAGATCGAATTAATATGTAATTATCTTTATGAAATAGCAACTTTATTCAATAAATTTTATGATACACATCGAGTGTTAGATGCAGAAACAGAGGAATTAATTACTGCGAGATTAGCATTGACATTTACAACTGGAAAAGTAATCTCCTCTTGTTTAGCATTATTGGGAATAGAATCACCAAAAAGAATGTAAAATTCTTTTTGAATCCATCATTCTATCTTTTCTAGGTATTACCTTGATAGGATTTCATTATGTCCGTACCTAAGTAAGTACCTTTATAAATAAAATTTCTCAATAAATAATTAACGACCGGGGAGTTCTCGAACAACTCAAGATCAGCTTGCCTGTTCCAAGCATCATCCGTTAAAGGGCCAGAAGAACTCTCCGGGAGGTTTAATCTAAAATGAAAGTGAAAAATTCTATTTTATTTGCTTGTTTCACTAGTCTATTTTGTTTGCTAGTGATCAGCAGTGCTAGCTTGTTGGGACAAGCAGCTACTAGTGTGACTTTTCCCGGTGTGACAGTTATCACTACTGCCACTGTGGATATTGATCCGCAAGCTTCGCTTCGTTTGTCCAAATATCTCCCTTTTGAGGAAACAGCTCATATTAAAGGGATTCAAAAAACTTCAACAGGTCTCAGTCTAATTATCAATTCAAATCTGCAGCTTACTTCAACAAGTGATGAAGAAGATGTTGTTGTCCAGCCTGCGATTGAAAAAGAAGATGATGTGAGCTCTTGGCAGCTTGAACGATTCATCGATAAAGGAACCGCTTATTTTGAAAATCTAACTGATCAATCAGATGCTTATGCAATTACTGATAATTTCAATAGCGAAACTTACGAATTATTAGTAATTAAAAAAGCTAAAACTAATTCTACAGCTACCACAATTACTGTTTCTTATAGTGATTCATTGAGTGGGAATATCTCTGATGCTGCAGATACAACCAATACCACTATCTATAACAAATTTATACCAAGTCAAAAGCTTCTTTGGTTTAGACTTGATCTTGAAGCAACAAATAGCTCAAGACCTTATATTCTCCATATTGCTTTTGATGAGCTTATTTGCGATAGTATTCAAATTTTCTCAATCGGTTCAGGTCAAGATTTCAGGGATGAACGTTATGCTACAGTTTATATGGGTAGTTCAGAAACAGCTGTAAATGTTTCAGAGCTTGGGACTACAACTGATTGGCATAATTATTATACTGCTTCAGCTGATTACACTGAAAATTGGCAAGATAATACAATCAAAGGTGTAGGTTTTGCTACAGCAGATGACTTCGAAGAAACTCTCTATGAAACTTGGGTGAAGATCATCAATAATGAGTTACTAAAAGTCAAAGACTATTCTTACAAAGCTATTGACGTTGGTGATATCGATGATTATGCCTTAACTGCTCTAGATGTTAATTGTGAACTTCCTCAAACTATTTCAAAACTAATATATGATCTAACTACCAAAGCTGAAGGAGAAGGAACTGATATTCCAACAATTATAAAATCAGTTCGAGACGAATCCATCAGACGGTTTACTATTACTTCTGCTATTAGTCCAAATATTTTACAAGAAGATGAGGATGCTGAAGGATTAACTGATATGTCTAATGCTGTTGTTGCTTCTGCTGAACGCTCTAAAGGAAGTTCAACCAGTTTTGCTGTTGACTTTAAGGAAAAGGTAACCAATGCTGTCGGAAAAATCTCTGAATCATTAGGTATCTTCATGGGAAAAGTGAAAGAAAAAATAATCTCAATCACTTCAAACAATTGGGCTCTCATAGGTATTATTGGTGGTAGTGCTTTACTTGGTCTTGGTTTGATCATCACTGTTGCAGTTGTAGCCAGCAAGAAAAAGTAGGAGGAAAAAGAATTTGAACAAAAAACAAGCAGCTACTGCTGCATTAATTATTCTTTTTTTAGCTCCTGTCCTAATTGGAGCTATTCCTGGACAAGCTTCTGAAGCTGAGCTATTGGCAAAATGGGCTGAGGATAAAGATAATCTCATCCCTGACATGTTAGCTGTTTTTGAAGCAACAGTCTTTGTTGATTTTGATGCAAAGTCAGGATATCAATCAAAGGCATTTAATGATGTTACTTCAATACTCAATATGCCTGAAATCTTATCCGAGGACACAGACAAATTAGCTCTTTTACCTGATACTGAAGTTACTGATGACATTGAAAACTTTGGCATACCAGCTTTTGTTGGTGACAAGAATTATCTTGAACCCGCGAAAAATACTACTGATGCTGAATATACTAAATTAGATATCACTGCCAACTTTGCTGTTGAAAGTTATCACTATTTCCTACTTGAATCTCTCGAATCAGCTGATACATCAACTGCCACCTCGCTTAAGATCAGTTTTGCCTCGAGTGCTACAGCTACTATTTCAAACTCAGCAGAGTGCTATAATGTCACATTGATTAATTCAATAGTTGCTATGCGTCAGACTTTCTGGTATAATCTCGTTTGTGAAACTAACTCAACATTTCCTTATGTGATCAATATTGAAGCTCAAAATATTGACGTCAAGGGTTACTATGTTTTCCAATTCGATAACAACAAGTTTGTAGTCGATAGTAGATATGATGTGACCTATATCGATATCGATGAAAATCAGCTCTCAAAGTCTACTAATAATTTAGTGAAAATAGGTGATAGTTATTATGAAGAGTATATTGCTCCAAGAATAACTGATTATCATCTTGAATCAAATTCTCTAGCTGATATCAATACTACTAAAATGCTTGCTGTGCATACTAACCTGGATTACCGAGGAGATATGCACGTCGTTGCCCGGGGTTGGGAATCAGCTCGTGATTTAGCAGATGATCTTGAAATAACCTGGAGACAGCAATTGAACTTACAACCGGGTGACCGCATCACTGATTATGAAATCACAAAAGCCTATTATCAATATCAACTACCTCTTGGCTTAGTTAAACTGATCAAAGTTGAATTGAATGATCTTATAGGCGAAACAACTGACTACAATACACTTGTGAATAATGCTATGAAACGCATTTTACCACTCATTGGGGTGAGTAATAACAAAGATACTTTTGAGGCAATAACTAAAGGCTACTCAATAGCTACATTTTGGGAAAGTCTCAAAGATGGTTTCAAAAGCTTTACTTCTTCGGTTGCTTCTGTAGCCAAAAAAGTGATCGATGCTCCAGCAAATATTATCTCGTCTTTAGGTGATACTGCTGCAAAGGTTATCACCCCGATCGGGCAGACAATAAGCAACGTAGTGCCATTTACAACTAATATGATCACCGATAGTGTTGGTCACGTAACAAATGGTATAGTAGGTGTCGCAGGTGCAGCAAAAGACCTTGGCGTAGGAGCATTGAGACAATTGAAAATACCTCTTATCATCATCGGTTCAGTGCTTGTTGTTGGTTTGATCATTGGTCTTGGAGTCTACTTTGGTGTGGTAAAACCAAAGCAAATGATGGTGGGTAAAAAATAGCCCATCAATTTTTTTCTATTTCCAGGAGTTTGATCACATGTTGAAAACTAGTAAAAAAATATTTGTGCTTGTTGTTGTGATTGCTATTGTTTCGCAATCAATGATCATTTCACAAAAAAATGGTTCTAATTCTAAATCAATAGATGATTATATTGATTATCCTGATCAAGGAACTCAAGATACTCAAGAACCTTCTAACTGGTTTCTAGGTGAAAGTGTGAAAACTGATATTGAATTCAACAAACAATTGCCTGATATTGAAAATTTCGATTTTTGGTATTCAGAACATCCAATAACTAATATCTATATGTATGATAGATTTTGTATGTATGAAACATCTGGATATTTAGTTCAAGGATTTATTTTCATTTATTTTGAATCTGGGAACTCAAATAATTTTGAAATGTATTTCAAAATTTATTGTGGTGGATCTGGAACACTTGTTTGGGATTATATTCCTGAATTTAGAGATACTTCAAACAATGGTGATTCTTTAGAAAGGGAATATGGAACTTATAATATAGGTTTAAGCAATCTTGATGCTCAGGGATTTTGTGACTTATTATTCAGTGGTGCTTATAATGTTGGTACTAATATCATTTCATTAAGTTTAAGTTGCTATGATGGGGGAAACTACTACACTTCATTAGATTCTGGATCTTCTTCTATTGCTAGTAGTATATCAGATGTTGCTCAAATTAGACTAGAAACAGATGCATTTTATTTTCAAAAAACTACTGTTGAAAACTCTATCAGATCTAAATATCAATATGTTAGTGATTCACTAATAATTCATAGCTTGGAAATCCCTTCAGTTCAATATGCAAAAGAAATCAATATTTATGCACCTGAAACATGGACTTATAATTCAATTAATCCTTCTGCAACTGTTACTTCTGTTTCAAATGATTATACGATAACATCTCCAACTTTATTGAATTATGAAATTCTTTTCACTTCTAGTAATTTAAATCTTCTAGCTCTTGAAGATGTTTCAAATGATTATTTTTCAAGTTTAGGTTTTGAAGATGGAATAAATGATCTTTATTTTTACAGCAATGAGTGGACAGAATATATCGAAGGGACATTTACTATTTCTGGTGTGGAATTTTCGAAGAGAAAGTCTTGCACAGTTACTAATCCTGTTGCAGAAACTTTTTCAAATATGTTAGTAAGAATCCCTGTTGGTTACGATAGTGATATGCAAAGCGATTTTGATGATGTTCTTTTCACAGATACTTCTAGTACTGTGCTAGATTTTGCTCTAACTGAATATGTCACTTCTACTACAGCTCAGTTTTATCTTGAAATCCCTTCTTTTGCTTCTAGCTCGGATTATAATTTCTATATTTACTATGGTAATCCAACTATTACAACTATGAGTGATTATACAGGCACTTTTATAGATAATAATGTTCAGTTGGTAATGCCACTGAATAGTGCCAATGATAAAAGTGGCAATGGTCTAGATTTTACTAATAATGGAGCTACTTTCGTAGCTGGGAGAGTTGGTTATGGAGCTGATCTTGAAAGAGATGAAAGTGATTATTTAATACGAACAAAAATAGAAGGAAATTCACCACTTGGAATAAGTGGGAGCTATACTGTATTAAGTTGGGTAAAAATGGAAAGTAGTTCGTCTCATAATTACTTACTCCATGCTGAAGATACTAGTGTTAAATATTTCTTCTCAAACTACATTTCTACACAACAAGGTTGGACGACTTTTCATGGTGGGAGTAATCAATACACTTCATCTATTGGACTTTATTCAGCTGGGACGTGGTTTCAACAAGCAATCTCTTTCACAACATCTGGGGATATTATTACTTATTATAAAAATGGAGCTTCTATTGACACAGATACTCAAGCGATCACAGCTTGGGGTGATGTTAACTGGAGAATTGGACGCGATACTGCCACAAGTGTGTTTTTCGATGGAGTAATTGATGAATTAATGATAGTTAAAGTATGCTGGTCAACTAATCGCATTAATTGTTTCTACCAATTTCAAAAAATTGATGATAAAGCTGTCTGGGGAACTGAAGAAATCTCTCTTACTGAAAGTGGTCACAACAATAAATTTGAAACTTACTATCAAGACTACTCTATCGTCAGCGAAGGATATTCTAGTCTCTATTTAGAGAATAGTAATACAACGGCAAAACTAAACTTCACACTAGATGTTGGTTATTATTATTTTTCAATTGATATTTTTAAAGAATCAGGAACCGTTAATTTAACAATTTCTCATTTTAATAATGCAGTTCAGATAGATTATGAGTGTGAAAGTCTAGCTCTTAACAGATGGCAAAAATTCTATACAACAATAAATATTACTGATCCAATAGCTAATGCTATTAATATTTCAGTTTCAGATACTTTTGCTGGGTATGTGGATAATCTGAAAATTTGGTCAGTTGCTGGAGAGATTTCAACAATTGGTTATTATAAATACAATTTTTATAATCAATTGGTTAATCTCGATGGGTATCAAAATAATGTGATAAGTGCTACTTCTGAAACTGTCACTATTTATAATAGTACTGATATAATTTTCAGTGATTCTGCTACAAGTAATACTGCAGGAGAATGCTCTTTTGATTTTTCAGCTGTTCTTTCTGCTGATTGTTATGCTATTAATATCACTACAAGTACTGAAACAGTCACCTATTATTTCACTCCTTTACAGCTAAACGATACAACTATTGAATTTATTGAATTTGATCATTATTTAATCATTACAAGTGAGACTGGATTAAATCTTTATGATATTTATGCCGATGGATCATTCATTGGTTCTTTCGTTGATTATAATACAATACCCAAAATAGGTACATTAGGGACTCATTATTTTTACATTTGTCATTATTCTAATTCAACTACAAGTGCATTTTTACCTTCTGTTTATTTGTTCCAATATACTATTAGTAGCTCGCTAGAAATTATGCTTTGGAACAAAGATCTTGACATTGCATCAGGTTTAATTTTTGTCAACATTAAAACTAATTGGGCTAATTGTTCAATAAGAGTTTTTGATAATAATACAGCTCTAGGTGGTTATGCTGCTGAGGGAGCTTCTATTTGGAGCTTCGATTCTTCAGCTTATGGCTTACATAACATCACTATCTCTCTCTACAATGGTGAGACTTTACTTTTAGTTGAATATTTCTCTTTCACAATTCAAGAACCCAGCATAGTACTTTATATGGTCCATTTTGACCTTTTCACTCGGTTTGGTGTTGGTTTACCATTTGAAACAGCAAAAATCTATGTGAATGATAGCAGGATCTACTATCCAGAACAATACTATCTAGCTGGTTCTTTTCTCGAGATTGAAGCCAGGGATTATTATAATAATCTACTCTATGAGACAACTGCAACTATCACAAATAACATGGATATTGCTCTCATGTTAAATCTTGTAGGTCAACATATCAAAAATAAATTTGCTGTAGCTGTTGAAGTCTATTTCTTCTCAACAATTGATAGCAACTATAATCATTCTTACATCCTTGCTGCAGAGAGTGAAATTACACTCAATATGTTTTGCACAAGTTATAATGTCCTGGTTATTCCTCTTCAAAAAACTTTCACTAATAACACTCATATAATCACTTACTTCACAACTGCAAGTGATTATCAAGATATAGATGATAAAAAAACCTATGAAATCACTATGGAAACCGATACTCGAGAGCTAACTCAGGAAACTGATTATTCGATTGAAGGTCTTAAAGCATTAGCGATCTCTTCAACAATGATTTCTGTTGCATTAGCTACTATAATAGGAGCAATGGTGAAGTTTGGTTTTTTCCGAGTTTGGAATTTACTAGTGTATCTTCCAAATCGTTTTATCAATTGGCTTTGCAAAAAATTTGGTATTACCTGGCGTGCTAAATTAATGCTTGAAAATAAAGGTGGTATTGAATTCATTACTCCTGAACAAGTAAAACTTATTGACCAAAAACAAAAGGAGGGCCTAATGTAAAATGAGTAAACAATTACAAGAATTTGCTAAAGAAAAAATGGAATTCAAGTTAAAAGTTCGATATGATCAAGAACCAACGACTCTCATTCCTACTGCTGAATTGATCAGCAATGACCTTCGCTTGAAAGTGAAGGAACATAATAGTAACATTCTCTTTGAAACGCATAAAAAAGCCTGGGTTGTTGAGCAGCTTGATCTCAGCGATCAAGAACAAATGTCAACAATAATTCAGCAAACTACAACCGGTGCTTGGATCGGTTTTGAATGTGTGCATCCAAAAGATGTTGTTATTAAGCAAACCTTTATTGAAACCTCTCGAGCGAATCGTGATATCAAAATCATGCTTTATCCAATGTATTTTATCATTGGTATAGTAATCGCTACTGAGATTTGGCTTATTTGGAAAACCTTGATCAAGAAAGATATCATTATTTTAACGAAAAATGATTGGATCATCATCGCTATTGCTATGATCGCTATTATTGGTTGGTTCACATATATTTTCCACAAAATGCGTAATATGAAACTTCATGAAGCTTATTTTGAAATTAAAAGTCTTGAATACACCAAAGTTGACACATATGACTTTTATTTTAAGGTAAAAAGGTCTACCGGGGGGACATTTACACTTAGATATACTCTAACCCTCCAAGTCTTCAAGGGAAATTTCTTTCATCCTGATCTTCCTCGTCGAGAAAAGAAATCTGCTACTACTAAACAAGAAAACCTGCAAGATTTGAACACAATTGAAAATCTAAAAGAGGAGCTAAAAATCGCTAATGATACATTACTTGTCTTACGAGAAAAAGAACATGAATTATTTGTAGCCCTTGATTCACTCAAAAAAGAGCAGACTAAGCATTATTTGAAAAACGTGTCCGATGAATTAACTATCAAAAAACCAAAAGATAATGCTATAGTTAATCCACTCGTTATTGATGAATTGAAATCTCTTGATCAAGATATTATCTTACTGCGTGAAAAGTCTGCTTTAGAACTCGATGAGCAAATCACTACTACTCAAAAAGATCTTACTGATTTAAGAACTAAAATTGCTGCTCAAAAGAAAAATTTCGAAGAAAAACAGCAGCAGTTACAGCAACAATTGTTAGAAGCAATTGAAGGGGTTTATATTTTTAATCCTGAAAGAGATAAGCTAGCACAAATACAAGAATTACTTAATGCTGATCAAATTGCTAAAAAATATCGCTCTCAGAATGCTGACTTGAGAAATATTGTCCTTAACTTGAAACAAGCTATCAGCGGACTCTATGATACCAATTATCAAATGCAAGAATCCTTCAATCAAAGAGTAGCTGAAGAGTCTGCTAGAAGGACTAATACTGACTATAGTTATGAAATTGTTGCAGGTTCACAAGCTGATATTGCACTCTCTGAAGAAGCAACACAAAAGCAAAAACAAAGACGATCATCTTCTGGTGGTTTTTCTATTGACGTTGTCAGATTGTTGATGACAGCCCTGGTTTTCCTAGGCGGACTAGCAGCCACAATTTATGGAATCATCAAAATTGTTGAATATTTCTCCCTCATTCATCCAATTATTGCTTTGTTGATTATTCTTGCTATGATTCTCTTAGTTGTAGCATTGATCTGGCTTGCAAATAAAGTGATGGCTCGCGTTACTGCAACTGATACAAGTATGAGGTTGACTTAAAATGTCTCTTGGACCAAATTTAGATGAAACATTGCAGGTAATAGCTGATCAACGTCGTGAAGCTGTTGAAGAATTTAAAAGAGCTGATCCTCAATTTCGAGTTAAACTGCAAGCTCTTTTTTCTCTTAAAATTGACCTCGAAACAATCATAGGTGATCTCATTCAATTAGTGATGGATTATGGAGAATATCCTCATCGAGCTATCAATGTTATCCCTTCACTTATGCGGACTACTAAAGATCTTCAAACAACAATCGATCAGCATCGCGATGCTTCTAATTTTCAAGATCTCTTTCCCTGGAATCTCAATCGATTGCAAACACAATATAAGGACCTCAAAAGTCTCTGGATCGAGAAGACTTGGAAATTGATCAATATTGCAAAAGTTAAAACTACCGTTGATCGTTCCACACTCTCAAATCTGCAAGCAGCTTATTTACAACAAAATACCGGAGGACCAATTTGATGAAGAAGAAATACTTAGTTTTACTATTACTTATTTCAAGTTTTATTTTAGTACTTCGAGTGAATTTCCTTGATACTTCAGCAGCAAAAGTTCAAGGACTCTATACTACTTTAACATTCAATAATGAACTATTCCCAGATTACGAACCTTTAGAATTGAGTTTTTTCATCAAAAGAACTGATGCACTAGACCTTAACAAATCCAGCAGCTTCTTTATTACTTCATATCGTCTTGTCCTGAATAAAACATTACTCGCTTATGTCGACTATCGTGATACTCCTGAAAAATTTATCCCTGAATTAGAAGTAAGAGAACTTTCATTTGATCATAAGGATTTTGAATTAAATTTCTCTGATTACGATGTCCAACATAAGATGATCTTGCAAGTTACTTCAATAACGGTCGATAGTGAAGGTAATGAGAAATCAATTGCTGATGATTATCTCACAGTAGAAGTACTTTTCTTACGAGAAGCAACTACGTCTGAAGTGCTGATCATTTTTGCCATTGTTTTTATTCCTTTACTGCTTTTTAGTTCAATCTTTTTCATTCGTCAAGCAGTGAATAATTACAGCGTTGAAAATGTAACCATGAGGAATTTATTTACTCATTCGTTTAAACTCATTAAAAGAAGATTTTCAAAAGGTGATGCTCATGCTAACAAAAGCTATAAGTACACAAGACTTTCGGAAGGCTTACAGAACAGACCTGACTAGCAAGTTTAGCAGCTCTCTTCTTTTTTTTCTACAATCAACTAAACCTCTTGTGCTAATTGTTGAGAGCTCTTCAATCTACGAACGCTTTGCTTTTGCACGTTCTTTGGCTGATCTATTGCATGACTATTCTCAGCAGCTGAAAATCAAATCATCAATTCGTTATGCTTTTAATAATGATGATTTTGAGCAAAGCTTGAATTTTGCTTCAAATAATGATACCTTGATCGTTGATTGTGCTAGAGCACTTGATGAAAAATACCGCAAACAAATCGAGCTGAAGAATCTTACCTTTATCATCCTCACACATCAACAACTGGATTATCCATGCTCCTATCATCTACAAGTTACTCAAGAAGAAAACGGTCTTTTTTATTGTTTATTATTTAAGCATGGTTTTCCCAAAGGAACCATTACTCTCAGAAAAAGAGCACTCGATTATGAGAAGCTGCTGGAGGAAGTAAAATCTCCGGTGCAGAAAATCATTGAAGGTGCTGCTGCAGCAACTGATCGTTTATTGAAAAAAATGTTCATCCCCAAAGAAATTATTTTCATCAAGCAAAAAGATCAATTGCGCAAAACTGAGAATGCTATCATTCCTCAGAAAGTTTTGATCTATGGTGATGTTGGCACTGGGAAATCTACTTTACTCGAGATATTTCATCAGTTAGATATTGCTTTTTATGGTGAAGACCATGTTCATGCTCGTTTACATGAAGATGATCTTAATTCACTTTTAGTGAGAGGTTGGTCCAAGGATAAAGAGAAATTCCTTCAATCGATTCAAGTAGAGGATTACACTTACAAAGGAGAAAAGGATCTCTTCACAATGCATTCATTCATCAATCTAAGACATACTATGAATGAAAAAACCGGAGGTTCTCGAGAAGATAGATCGTTAGGTATTCAACAAGGCTTAGCTAAGTGTCGAATCTGTCTGCATCGATTAACTGGTGATGCTACTCCTACTGCTTATCGTTCTTCATTTGATTTTCAGATCTTTTTAGGTTTTCCAACATTGAAATTTGACAGGGATTATATTGAGCAAATTATAGGATCTCTTTATGTTTCTGTGCTTATGTATATCACTGATAAACGAAATGCTGCTAAAGAGCAAGGAAAACAAGAAGATTATCTTTATTGGCTAGGTTGGGGTATCTGGGTTTGTGGAGAGGATAAAGGAGTATTCTATCTCCCTGTAAAAGATTATCTTCCACAGAAGATTGCATTACTGAATGCTCCTGAAGGATCAGAAGAGGAAGAAGAAATCACTCATTGGCATGACTGGGAAATTATAACTCGTAATCGTGCATCTGAACAATTGGCTTTTGAAAAAGTGGACTTTCCAGGTCAAGGAAAAATTCGCATTAATCTTTGGGGTTCAAAAGCAGCTGATATTCCTCGTTGGGATACAGATTTGACAGAGCAATTCTTAATTGAGAATTACCCGGAGACTCGAGAATTGAT
>DATKZI010000051.1:0-66393 GCA_035528035.1 Bathyarchaeia archaeon | reverse complement strand
AGAAGATATTCATATTCATAGCTCTCATGAACCTTCACTTATACCTTATTTAGGGGCATCTAAATTAGCAATATTAAAGTCATTTCAAGAATATTGGCGTTCAAAAGAAGATTATGAAACAGGAGAATATGACCTCTTTTTATAATTTAATTAGTTAAGAAAATAATTCAATAAGATAATAAATTAAAGTAAATTATTAAAATAGGTGAGAAAATGACACTAGATTTTGAGATTGAAAAGATAATTCTTACAAGCAAAACTATTGCTATTGTTGGTGCTTCAAGAGATGTTTCAAAAGCAGCGAATTATGTTCCTGAGTATTTAAAAGAACAAGGGTATACTATCATTCCAGTAAATCCCAAAGCTGATGAAATTCTAGGTGAAAAAGCATATCATGATTTAGCATCCATTCCTTTCAAAGTAGATATTGTGGATATTTTTAGACCAAGCGAAGAAACTCCAGCGATTGTTGAACAAGCAGTAAAACTTAATCCAAAACTTATTTGGCTTCAAATGGATATTTCAAATGAGCAAGCAAAGAAAATAGCTAAAAAACATGGAATAAAATTCGTTATGGACCATTGTCTTATGATGGAACATATAAGACTAACAGAAAAGTAAAATTACCTTTTTTTTATATCTTTTTGCCTATTCCGAAACTGCTTTTTAATACATTATTACTTTATCTCTATATTAATCATAGTTATATTTCCGGTGAGCAAAAAGAGTGTTTATTGATAAAAATGACCAATTTAGTTAATTGATAGTGAAAATTAAACGAAAAGAAATATCAGCATGTAATCGAGGTGGAAAACTTTGGTAGAAAGAGCAATTAAAGAAATCGAGAATCCTGAAGAATTACTTGAAATGGGTTTAATTGCTGGTATACAAAGTGGTAAATTCGATAATGCTATAGAGTTTTTTGAGAAGGCTCTTGAACTGCAACCTGATAATTCTCGAGCGTGGTTTTTACTTGGATTAGCCCATGATAGTCAAGATAATAAAACAAAAGGAATTGAATGTTACAAAAAAGCATTGGAACTAAATCCAGACTATGTGGAAGCATTGGTTAATTTAGGAACTGATTACTCTAAAATAGGCAGAGAAACTTTAGCTATTGAATACTATTTGGAAGCTTTAGATATTAAGCCTGATCATTATGCAGCGATGGTTAATCTAGGTATTAGCTATCTAGAACGAGGGGATATGGAGGAAGCTATTGATGTTTGTCAAAGAGCATTAGTTTTTGATTCCAATTATCAACTAGCTTATAATACTCTGGGGAGAGCTTATTTGCAGTTAAATGATCAAGCTAAAGCTATTGAATTTTTCAATAAAGCTCTTGCTATTGATACTAATTATTATGAACCATATAATTTCTTAGGGCTAATTTATGTTGATAAGAAAAATTACGAATATGCTATAAAACTCTTTGAAAAATCAGTTAAATTAAATCCAAAATACTATCTGGCTTACAACAATTTAGGAGTAGTATTTGCAATGATTGGTGATTTATCTGGTGCGATAGAGTGTTTTAAGAAAGCAGTTGATATAGAACCTAATTATTTTGAGGCATTACATAATTTAGCTTCAGCCTATGAAGAAGCAGAAGATTTTGAGAAAGCAGCAGAATATGAAGAAAGAGCTTATGGTGCAGAAGATGAGTTTGAAGATGAAGAAGAGAAAGAGGACGAAGAAGTTGAAGGGGAAAATGAAGACTATAAATAATTGATTAATCTTCTTTTGCTTTTATTAGTATTGAATTTATAAAATCATCTTTTCCATTTGTATAAGCGACCCGATCATTCTTGAATTTTGTAGCTAATTCTTTTTTCAAAGTTTCATATTCGTGCTTTGATTCAGGATGAGAACGCAAATAATCCCTAAATAATAATTGTCTTAACCAAAAATCATCATTGAATTCAACCATATGAACATGGAATTTTCTTTTACCAGTACCTTTAGGTGGTTTTCTAAAAAAACGTCTATTCGGTAGAAATTGTTCAGCTTCTTGAACATATTCATAATTTAATTTCTCTAATTTAGGTATGCAGTATATAGAATCATCTAATTTTTTCAAACCAATTAATATATCAATAATTGGTTTTGAAGCTAAATCAGGTATCGCTGTACTACCAATATGTTCTATAGAAATAATAAATCCACCAATTAATTCTTCTATTTTTAATTTTTCATTTAGGAACAACATAGGCCATATTTCATCATACTCATGAATAATAATTGAATCATCCATTGATATCACTCTACAAAATGGGGATTTATTATTTCTTTACAAAATATGGATAATTCTTATAAATTTAAAAATGTCTTGTTTAAAAATTGGGTGTGTAGAGTGTTTTTAATTACAGAAGAACAAAAAAATGAACCAATTATCATATCAAATGATATCTCTGAAAAAGAGATCGATATATTGATAGAAAGTAATACTAATTTTATTTTCCAACAAGAGACTTATTTTAAGAAATATACAGAAAGGGGAATAATTCGACTAGCTATTTTCACGGTAATTTCAATGGTTATTGCAGTAATAAGTCTAGTGCAATTCAAGAATTATAACGATTTGAGTAATATCTCATTTCTATTTTATGTAACAAATTTAGGTATGTTAATAAGCTCAATTTTATCATTTGAACAAATTCCTACTGCTTATGAAAAACATAGACTAAGTGCTGTAAAAATTTCTACAGTGATTGGTTTTATAATAGGTTTAATTATTGGGATAGGATTTGGTTATTTTGGTTATATGAATGAATTAAATGAACCACCAGAATATAGAATATTTTTTACTGCAATAATGATCATGTTTTTTTCAATATTTCCTCTTATTATTGTAACTACTCAAATAATAGGACTGATATACTCTTCCATAACTAGAACAACTAAAAGATATATGAGTATTATAAATATTCTAACTTCTCTAATACTAATAGTTTTAGCATATACTTATCTATTCTATTTTCTAGATTTTATATCAGGTAAGATGCTGTTATTTCTTTCAATATCTTTAGTATTAATTCAAGTTAGTGTTTTCATTTTAAATATATATATTTTTAACAAATTTGGGAAAAAAGAAATAGTAATTACACCACTAAGAATGATTTGGATTTCAGAGAAAAAAATCGATTACTATCGATTTAAGGATATTGTGAAAATAGAATCAGGGGAGACTAAAGTAATTATCACATTAGTTAGTGGTATCTTTGAAGTAAAAGAATTAAATTTTAGCAACACTGAAATAGCTAGTAAAACACAAATTGGAAGATTTGCTTATATCACACAGAAGTATCACGGAAAAGCACTAGAAAGAATGATATTATGAAATGTTCACACAGATAATTATTAGATGTTTTTCACAAAAGAATTTAATTTATTTTTCAAATTAACCTATGGCAATGTTTTAGAATTCTTTCAAGTATAGTTTTTTAGGTGGTTAAATGACAAAAGGAATTGGTCCAGAATTTATGGAAAAAACCAAGTACAAATATTTGGAAGAATCTGATCAAAAGAAAGGATTAGAAAATCCTCCTCTACAAATAGCATATGATAAGTCAAAAGCATTGATCGACTTACCAAGTCCAGATAGTATACAAGTAAATGATGTAGACCTTAGAGAAGCAATTGAAAGAAGAGAAAGTGTAAGAAAGTATTCGGATAAAGCTTTAACTCTAACAGAATTAGCTTGGCTATTATGGTCAACACAAGGTATAAAGGAAATTGGTAAGATTTGGACAAAAAGAACGGTCCCTTCAGCAGGTGCAAGACACGCTTTTGAAACATTTTTACTAATAAATAATGTAGAAGGTCTAAAACCTGGTGTTTATAGGTATCTCGCTTTAGAACACAAGCTAATTGAATATGACCTAAATGAGGGTATTGCAGATAAAATAGTTGAAGGTGCTTATGGTCAATCAATGGTCAAAAACGATGCTGTAACATTCATCTGGGTTGCAATTCCTTATAGAATTTCTTGGAGATACAGTCAAAGAAGTTATCGTTACTTACATTTAGATGTAGGACATGTTTGTCAAAATCTCTACTTAGCAGCGGAAAATATCGATTCTGGATGTTGTGCAATTGCAGCTTTCTATGATGAAATTATGAATGATGTTTTACATTTAGATGGTGTGGAACAATTTGTTATTTATATGGCCTCTTTAGGGAAAAAATAGTAAATAAGAAGAGAATTATCCTCAAGGGATAATTCATTTCACTTTTATTTTGTGAATTCAAGATAAAAGATAACCTCTTTTTCTTTTTTCAATTCTAAGTTGAAATTTAATTCTTTAGCTTTAGTAAGATAATAATCAATTGTTTGATGTCTACTAAAAGAAGTTCCATAACCAGTTTTTACTTTCTTATGTGGCAAATCTACTTCTATTTGAACAATGAAAGCTTCTTGTTTCTCATTTTCTGATTCAGGGGGGATAATTACATCCCAAACTAGAAGTCTACCACCCGGTTTTAATACACGATAAATTTCTTTTAACGTCTTTTCACGTGTTTCATTATCCATATACATAAATGTGAAGAAAGCGGTGACTGTATTAAATGATTCATCTAGGAATTTTAGATCTGTTGCATCCATGATAATTTTAAGGTTATCACTTGGTGCTTCTTCAAGTTCATCTTTACGTCTATCTATAGCAATAACTTGATCCTTCTTGTATTGTCCAATTACTCCTTCTCCTCCTCCACCAATATCAAGAATATATCCTGTTGCTTCGAAATTCACTTCTGGATATTGAATTTCACTGATCATATATTTTGATAAATCTTCATTAGAATGCATTTTATTTTACACCATTATTTTATTTTTACTTTTTTGTCTTTAAAGCTTAAATTTAATTGTTGGCATCTGTTAAATTATAAAGTGGTCAATCTATTAGAATCAAGTGGTCACTTTTAGACAGCAATTTTAACTCAATATTTTTTTAATGATTAGGAAAAAATACTTGAATTAAATTTGTATGGTAGAGTTAGTGAATGATTAATGATCAATAAAATAAAGGAATCAGTAGAGAAATATCAGGATGAGCTTATTTCTTTAACTAGAGCATTAGTGAAAATACATTCAGAAACAGGTCAAGAAGAACAAATAATTAACTGGTTAAATGAGAAATTTAACGAGATAGGGTTTGATGAAATAATCATCGATGAAATGGGTAATCTAATTGGAAAAATTGGTTCAGGAAAAAATATTCTAGCTATAGATGGTCATGTAGATACAGTAGAAATTGGTTCTCTGGAAAATTGGGCTTTTAATCCATTAAAAGGAAAGATAGAGGAAGGGAAAATTTACGGGAGAGGTTCATGTGATCAAAAAGGTGGATTAGCAGCTGCTATTATGGCTATAAAGATTTTGAAGGAAATCGGTTTCCCTGAAAATTTAACCTTATATCTTGTTGCTAGTATACATGAAGAAATATTTGAGGGGATGAATTGGCAGCATATTATAAACGTAGTTGGGATAAGACCAGGTGCTGTTTTATTGACAGAACCATCTAATTTACTAATTAGTATTGGTCATCGGGGAAGAGTAGATATTAAGATTGAAGTAACAGGTATCTCGAGCCATGGAGCAGATCCCGATCTAGGAGTAAATGCAATATATAAAATGGCTAAAATTATTTCAGAAATTGAAGAGTTGCATAAGAAACTACCAACAGGGAAAACTTTTGGTAAAAGTTCGATCACTGTTACCGATATCAAATCTAATTCTGTTTCATTAAATGCTGTTGCAGATAAATGTATTATACATGTAGATAGACGCTTGGGTGATGGTGAAACAAAAGAAAGGGTATTAAAAGAAATTAGCAATTTGCCTTCAGTAAAAAAAGCTGGTGCAAAGGTTTACGTCTCAAAAATCAACTCCAAAAGTTACAAGGACTATAAATATGAAATCGAAGGTTATTATCCAAGTTGGTTAATGAAAGAATCAGATTCCTTAGTTAAAATAGCTAAGAAAACCTATGAACAACAATACAACAAAGAAGCACAATTACGATATTGGCGTTTTTCAACTAATGGAGTAGCCACTAAAGGTTTGAATAATATACCAACAATAGGTTTTGGTCCTGGTGATGAAAAATTTGCTCATACTTCAAATGAGAATATCCCTATAGAACATTTGAAAAAAGCGGTGGAATTTTATACTGCGTTTTGTTTGGAATTCTCAAGGAATGAAAAATTACCTAAATAAAGGTGGTATTATTGTCTATAGATAGAAAAGCAGAGGATTGGCAATTAAAGATTATAAAAACTATTAGTACCTTAATTGGTAAGGATTTGGACAATATTACTGATGCATCTAAGACAAAAAGCAATTATTATACAGAAATTAAAAATGAAGTTTTAGCATTAAATATAGGAAATTTAGAATTAAAGCAAATACCTAATGAAATAGCTGAATTAACAGAATTAAATTTATTAGTTGTTTCAGGTAATCTACTTCTAAATGTTTCTGATTTTATTGTGAATTTAAAGAAATTAGCTATTTTAGATTTAAGTCAAAATCAAATATCAATTATTCCAGATTGGATAGGTAAACTTCAATTTCTAAGAGAACTACATTTGAATAACAATCAATTGTATTCATTACCAAGCACCATAGGAAAATTAACTTTACTCAGAAAGTTATACCTACAAAGTAACAATATTCATCGTTTACCATTTGAGATTTTAGACTTGAAATTATTAGAAGAAATTCATATAGATTTTAGATCGACTATTAGAAAATCTACAAAAGCAGTTATTTCAAATCTTGAATCCATGGGTTGTATAATCTATAACGATTATAATAGAAGATAAAAAGAGAACTAAAATCAGTATTTTTTTCTTTTTGTAAAAAGGGGATTTTGACAATTGGTTAATTTATAACTATAATCACTATTAAAAAATACTATGAAAATCTTTAACCTAAAGAATGTAAGGGTAAAAATAATTTTAACAGTTATTAAAAACTTTATATGTTCAGAAAGCTATTAATAAATAAGATGATGAATATCTAAAAAAATTCATCTAATAATTTTAGGAGAAAAGGGATAATTGAGAAAAAATGAGAAGAAAAAATTAGGTTTTATAATATTAATTCTATTTCTAATGAGTTCTATAGCAATAATTCAACAAGTGGATTCTGTAAATCAAAAAACAAATAGCAATTCATCAATTAAAAATCCAATTGCTGTTTTTCATGGACCTATATTTATAGTTAAGAATAATTACTCTTTTGAGGGTTTATATTCAGATCAAATATCTATTTATGATATATCTGATCCTGAAAATAAAATTTTGATAAGTGAGTATACAAAAAGTACAGGTGGGATAATTTGTTATCTAGATATTTATCAAAACTATCTATTCATTGTTTATGATTTAAAACACCTAACAGAGGATATTGGTTTTGAAATAATAAATATTACAAATATAACTCAACCAATACAATGTGGACACTATTATGCTAATAATACAAAAATGTGGCACACGGAACATTCAGCTGTAAAATATAATGAAATTGAATTTCAAGATGATTATGTTTATTTATTGACTGAGTATGTTGATGAAGATGATTTCAATTCGATAAGAATAATCAATATTACTAATGTTTATCAGCCAGAAGAGGTTTTTGAATATAATGTAACCTCAAAGAGTATAGTTAATTATGCTATTTTTGGTGACATAATGTATGTTCTTCTAAATGATGATGTTTATGATTTTGGGTACGAAATTCAAACTGTCAATATAAGTAATAAATCAAAACCAATTCTTATAGAAACATGGACATATGAACATGAAATAGAAGGATTAGAGATTGATAACCATGGTAATTTAATACTTTATACTGGAACTAAAATGGCTTTATTTAATTTAGATGATCCAGCGAAACCAAAACTTGATAGAACTTTTTCATTAATGAATCAAATCGAATCAATAAGTAAATTAGAATTCTATCAAAATTATATCATAGCTCTATATTATACATGTTTTGAAATTTTTGATACTTTGGAAGAACAAACAAAAAATATTCGAGATGTAACATTAAGAACTGAATTGATTTCAAAATATATCTTTAGTTCAATAGACGAAAATCGTTTATATATATCACAAATATCAGATATATATGATGAGATCTTTTTAGTTTATGATTTAAATGATTTACCTGCCATCCAACTAATCTTTCCTTATACTTCATTAATCAATCCATTAACCATGCCAACTATTCTAATAGGTTTACTTTTTATGGGATTAATTTTCTTTAAATTAAGAAAAGTCAAATGAAACTAGAATTATATTCTTAGTTTCTTTTCTTCCTATAATAAGGTGATTTAGATAACAGAAAAGCTTGTGCAATAGGTCTAAAAAGTTTAGCGAAAAAGACCATTGTTTTATTATTTGCTTTTAATTCAGTTAATAAGTCTTTGAATGAATAATTTTGGTAGTGGAGTAAATTTTGACTATATTCTGTATCAAAAAATGCACAATGAAAATCATTAGTACCAAATGCTCCATCTGGTAGAGTTCCTAAACCCATAGTTGTTAACATTCCTGTCATAAATTCTTTGTAGGTAATTCGACAATTACTTCCACCAGCTAAATGTAATATTTTACCCCAAATCTCCTCTTTTGTTATTGCATTTGTTAATGCTAACGCTGCATCCTTGATATGGATAATTTCCATATTCGTATCTAATGGTACATCGAACATCATCGGATCGATTTTTAGATTATTTAAATTAACAATAAAACCAAATCGAAAAATTGACCAAGTAAGTTTCGAATTCATTAGTAGTTTTTCACTTTCAGCTTTCTGCTGGGCATAAATATCATCTTTATTTGGGTTTATCATTTCATCTGAAGCAATCACACAAGCTCCACGTGCTCGAACATCTCCAAATACTGCAACGGATGAAGTATAGAGAATTTTTGCTGGATTTGATTGAGCATTCAATACATCAATTAAATTCAATGTACCTGTTACATTAACATCTCGAGCATAATCAGAATCTGTTTTATTGAATTTAGGAGGAACAATAGCTGCTAAATGAAGTATCAAGTCTTGATCTTTCACTGCTTTGGCTACGTCTTCCTTATTTCTAATATCACCGTAAAAAACATTAAAGTTTCTAGCATTTTTTTTGGCAAATTTCTTTGATTTCCTAGTATTTCTTACAAAACAAGTTATTTCATGTTCTGTATTTTGTAGATTTTTTAATAAATTGCTACCAAGGTTACCAAATGCACCGGTGATTAGTATCTTCATTTAAATTATTACTTCCTTTATTCTTTCTTTTCTTGTTTTGCGAGTTTTCTATTCATTCGTTTATTTTTAGCATAATAAGGTGAGAGCATTAACAAGAATGGTCGAACGATTGGTTTGAATATTTTAGCAAAAACCCTAGCAGCTTTTGTGTTTGCAACCATATCATCAAGTAAGCTCTTCATATCATGTTCTTGGAATTTTAATTTCTTTTGTAAATCAGTTGTGTCATAGAAACAACAATGGAATGGTTCTTTACTGAAAGCTTCCTCTGGAAGCATTCCAACACCCATAAGAGGGAGCATTTTTTCTAAAAACTCTCTGTAATAGAGTTGACAGCTTTTACCTCCACCGAGATTGTAAATATTATTCCACATATCCTTATTATCTACAGTATTCGCTAAAGCTAATCCTGTATCTTTTGTATGAGTAAATTCAATGGGTGTATCCAAAGGCATACGAAACATTAGTGGAGTCAAAGACATTTTCTCAGCATTAGGGATGTAACTTAAACGGTAAATAATATACTCAACGCCAGAATTACGGATATATTCCTCTGATTTGATTTTTGTAACAGCATAGTGATCATGAGGACTTGGATTGAAAGGTTGTTCAATACTTACTGTATGAGTACCTAAATGTCGGACATCACCATAAACTGCAATAGAAGAGGTGTAAACTAATTTTGGTTTGTTTGTTTGTTTATTTATTGCATCGACGATATTTTTTGTTCCGCCAAAATTAATATCATTGGTTTCTTTTCTGCTTCTATTAGCTTTTGGAGGGATAATTGCTCCAATATGCAAAACTACATCCTGGTTTTCTACAGCTTTTGCAACTTTCTTAGGATTTCGTAAATCACCCCAAATGACCTTTATTTGTCCTTTATATTTTCTGGATTCTTTACGGGTTGCAATAGTTGGTTTATCAAAACAGGTAATTTCATCTGTGCTTTTTTTTAATAATGCTTCAAGGGTACTTGTACCAACATTACCAAAAGCACCGGTTAACAATACTTTCATTGTAATAGTTCCTTGTATAGTTAGTAATCAATTAATATTCTATTTTCAAGTTTAATGAAAAATAGTTGCTTTATAGCATTTTAATTTATCCGTTGTAAATGAAATAGAGACTTTAATAAAATAATTAAGTATTAGATATAATTATAAGTTATATAAATCAACAAATAAAGTCACATATTTACTTTTGAAAATTTTTATATGCGATGAGTTCTATACAGAGTGCTAGTTTAAAGTATATACGTTTGGAGATAAACCTCATGATAGAGGAAGTACGTATTGGAGTCTATATTTGTAAGTGTGGGTCAAATATAGCATCAACAGTTAAATGTGAAGAAGTTACTGAATATGCAACAAAGCTTCCCCATGTAATTTATACTGATACTTTCAAATACACTTGTTCAAAACCAAGCCAAAAGAAAATACAAGAGGATATCAAGCAGTATAACTTAAATCGTATTGTTATTGCTTCTTGTAGTCCAAGGATGCACGAAGAAACGTTTAGAAAAACAGTTCAAGGTGCGGGACTCAATAAATATCTCTTTGAAATGGCTAATATTCGTGAACATGTTAGTTGGGTAACAGATGATATGGAGAAAGCAACGCAAAAAGCTAAAGATCTTGTAAGGATGTCTGTAAGTAGAGCCGCACTACTACAACCCCTAGAACCAAATGTTGTTTCCGGATTTCCAAAAGCTCTTGTAATAGGAGGAGGAATAGCTGGAATATCGAGTGCCTTAGCATTAGCTGATTTAAATATCGAAACAATATTGGTAGAAAAAGAGCCTACAATTGGAGGAAAAATGGCTCAATTGGATAAGACATTTCCAACGCAAGATTGTTCAGCATGTATTTTAACACCAAAAATGGCAGAAGTTGCAGATCATCCAAATATAACTCTATTAACAAATGCAGAAGTAACAAACGTCTCTGGCTATGTAGGAAATTTTGATGTTAAGATCTTAAAGAAACCTCGTTATATCGATATAGAGAAATGCACAGGATGTGGCGATTGCACAAAAAACTGTCCTTCTAATGTTATTAGTGTTTTTGATGAAGGACTGACAACCCATAAAGCTACTTATATTCCCTTTCCACAAGCAGTTCCTCAATGTTATATCATTGATAAATTAGGCATACCTCCTTGTAGAGATGGTTGTCCTGCTGACATTCATGTTCAAGGATATGTAAATCTTATTGCTTTGGGTAAATACAAAGAAGCAATTGATCTTATCCGTGAAGAGAATCCTTTCCCATCTGTTTGTGGGAAAATCTGTGTAGGACTTTGTGAAGAGTATTGTGGTCGTGGGCAAGTTGATAATCCTGTTTCTATCAGATCTCTTAAGAATTTCGTTTGTGAATATGAACGAGAAAATTTAACTGAAGAAAAAGTAACACCCGTTCATAAGAAGTTTAAAGAGAAAATAGCTATAATTGGTGCTGGACCTTCTGGTTTATCTTCAGCATGGTGGTTAGCACTTAAAGGGTATAATGTTACTGTTTATGAAATGAAGGAAAAAGCTGGTGGTCTTCTCCAATATGCAATTCCTGATTATCGATTGCCAAAAGTTGTTCTAAACCATGAAATCCAACGAATTCTCGACTTGGGTGTAGAATTAAAAACTGGTGTACGTGTTGGTCAAAATTCTGATTTAACCTTTAATGACCTTAAGAAAAGAGGATTGCTACGAAGAAAAGGTTTTGATGCAGTTATTATTTCAACTGGGGCAGTTGGGAATTTTGATTTAGAAGTTGAAGGAGAAAACCTCGAAGGTATTATACCTGGTTTAGATTTCTTGAAAGATGTTTGTGATAAGAAAATTACTAGTTTGAAAGGTAAAGTAGGTATTGTTGGTGGTGGAAACACAGCTATTGATGTTGCTCGAGTAGCTAAAAGATTAGGCGCTGATGAAGTAAAAATACTTTATCGTCGTAGTAAGAAAGAAATGCCTGCTTACCAAGAAGAAATAGATGACGCTATCGAGGAAGGAATAATTCTTGACACTCTAGTAAGAGTTAATCGTTTCACTGGTAAAGATGGCAAACTCGCAAAAGCTGAATTAGCTAAAACTAAATTAGGTGACCCAGATTCAGAAGGACGAAGAAGAGCAATTGTTGTTCAAGGATCAGAATATACAGAAGATTTTGATCATATCTTTATAGCAATTGGTCAATTTTTTGATAGAACGATTGTTCCAGAAGATATGATAGATAGTCATGGACAACTAATTATTGATTCAATGACCTTGCAATCAAAAGCACACGAACATATTTTCTGTTGTGGAGAATTTTATTATAGTCCTGAATCTGTAATTGAAGCCATTGCTTCAGGTAAATGGGCTGGAGAATCAGTTCATCGATTTCTCCGAGGTATGAATCTTTATGATGGTCGACCAGAAGCAGCTGATACTCATTCTCAAATCTATAAAGGAAGAGTAAGAATCGGAAAAGTCGTTGATAATATACCTATTGAAAGAGCTAATAGTAGAAAACGAATTCCTATGCCAAAAGAAACTGCAGAAAAACGTTTAGAAGATTGTTATTTAGAAGTAGCTAAACCTTATTCGGAGGAAGATGCAAAAGCAGAAGCAAGCAGATGTTTGCATTGTGCGAACTGTGGAGTTTGCAAGGAATGTGTTCGTGCTTGTGAAGCTGAAGCTATAGATCACAATCAAGTCCCCGAAATTGTATCTGAAAGAGTTGGTGCAATTATTGTTGCAACAGGTTTCAGTACATTTGATCCAAGAAAAATCACTCAATATCACTATAAAGATCCTGAATATCCAGACATTATAACAGGAATGGAATTTGAGCGATTAACCAATTCTGCTGGACCTACAGAAGGAGTGCTTTATGTTCCATCAACCGGTAAGAAACCTAAAGCAATAGCTTTTATAAATTGTGTAGGAAGTCGTGATAAAAATTATCATGAATATTGTTCCAGATACTGTTGTACAGCTTCCATTAAGCATTCATACTTAATGAAGAATAAATATGGTAAAGAAATTGACACTTTACTTTTCTATAAAGATATTAGAACCTTTGGCAAAGGGTATGAGGAATTATATAATAAATCGAGGAGTATGGGTGTAGACTTTATTAAAGGAGTTCCAAGCGATATTCGAAAAGATGTCAATGGTGATATGTATTTTGATATCTATCATTCAGATCTAGGTAAAACTATCAGATATCGACCAGATCTAATTGTTCTACAGACCGCAATGGAACCACAAAAGGATGCTAAGAAAATTGGTGAACTACTAAGTTGTTCAATAGATAAAAATGGTTTCTTCATTGAAAAACACATTAAACTTGGACCGGTAGAAACTGCTTCTGCTGGAAAGTTAATAGCAGGAGCATGTAGAGGACCTATCGATATAACTGATACTGTTGCACAGGGAACAGCGGCAGCAACTTTAGCTGCAAAATTAATTATGAGTAAATCGATAGAAAAAGAATCAATTGTTGCTTATGTAAACCAAACGGTTTGCTCTGGATGTGGTACCTGTGTTTCGACATGTACTTTTGGCGCATTAACCTTGGTTCCTGATGAGAAAGGACATCTTAAGTCACAAGTAAAAGAAATACTGTGTGAAGGATGCGGTGCTTGCTCTGTTACTTGTCCATCAAGGGCTATTTCAACTCGACACTTCACTGATGAGCAAATTGAAGCAATGATTGAAACAGCTTTTAGGGAATCTACGACTCCTGCACCATAATTTTGGAGGAAATGAAAATGAGTACAAAAACTACTACCATAACAAAAAATGAATCATTTGAACCAAATTTACTTGCTTTTTGCTGTAATTGGTGTTCCTATGCAGGAGCTGATCTTGCTGGATTATCACGATTAAAATATCCTCCTAATATCCGTATTATTCGTACAATGTGTTCAGGTAGGGTAGATCCTCAATTTGTTGTAGATGCTTTTGAGAATGGTGCAGATGGGGTATTGATCGCTGCTTGTCATCTTGGTGATTGCCATTATATTGCTCAGAATTATAAAACTGTAAAACGAGTGGAACTTTTACACCGACTAATGAAACAAATTGGACTAAATGAGGATAGGCTTCGTTTGGAATTTATTTCAGCTGGTGAAGGAAATAAATTTGCTGATACAGTAATAGAGATGGTTGAGAAATTAAAAGAGTTAGGGCCAAGTCCATTAAATAAAAAAAAGGATGAGTAAAAATGGATATTATAGAATATAGTTCAAGAGATACAGAATTAACAAACAAAATCAAAGTAATCTTTGAGGAAGCAAAGCCTGAGGATTGCTATACCTGTGTCAAATGTACAAATGGTTGCCCAGCGAATAAAATATTTGACGACTTTGCACCACATAAATTCCAAGCAGCAGCTCAAATGGGTTTAGTAGATGATATAATTGATTCAGGAATTCTCTGGTATTGTTTCAATTGCTTAACTTGCCAAACTCGATGTCCTATGAAGACTTCTCCAGTACAAACCATTCAATCATTAACAAATATAATGGTTAATCGGGGCATAGTACCTCCAAAAGCATTCTCTGAAATGATTAAAGCTATAAATCAGAATGGAGCTATCAATCAACCTCGAGAAGTTCAAACCATAGATTTTGAATTTATAGATAGAGAAGAATTGAATCTCCCATCTCGAGTGTTAACTAATATTGAAGCTTTTCAAGAAGCATTAAAAGTAATTGGTGTGGAGCAAGTTTTAAACCTTAAATCTTCGGAGGATAAAAAATGAAATTTGGATTTTATACCGGCTGTACATCTCAAGCTGATACCTATGAAAATGAACTTAGTTCAAGAACAATTTTAACTCACTTTAACATTGATTACAAAGACATTAACGATCAAACTTGTTGTGGGACACCTATAAAATCAACGAAACATGAATTATGGGCATTTTTATCAGCAAGAATTCATGCTTTGGCACAAGCTCAAGGTTTTGAAGCAATAGCTACTATTTGCAATGGTTGTGATCTCTCTCTAGCTGAATTGGAACATGAATTAAAAAACCATCCAGATTTGAAGGAAAAGATCAATGAAGCACTTGCAAAAGAAGGTTTACATTATGATAATTCATTACCTGTTTATAATATTCTTTCAATAATTTACGACGAGATAGGATTAGAAAGATTGCAAAAAAGTGTTAAACGAAAATTGAAAGGATTAAGAACCGCTGCTCATTACGGATGTCATGCTATTAGACCAACTACAATATCTCGTCCAGACGATTCTGAAAATCCTATGAAAATTCAAGAGATACTTGAAACCCTTGGTGCAAAATCACCTAATTATCCTGAATTGCTTGATTGCTGTGCAGCAACTATCATTGGAGTCAAAGCTGAACAAGCTCTTGGTGTTTCAGGAAATAAAGTTGATGTGATTAAACAACGAGGTTACAATAGTATTTGTAATATCTGTCCTTTCTGTCAGAAACAGCTTGGAAATGCTCAAGATGTAGCTGGGAAGGTTATAAATAAAGATATCAAATTGCCTTCAATGTATCTTTCTCAATATGTAGGTCTAGCAATAGGTTTAGATGAAGAATCTTTAGGATTACAATTAAATCTTACAGGTTGGGAAGAATTATTATCAAAATAAGTTAAAAAGAAGATTTTTTTCGTCTTTTTCACTTTTTTTATCTTCTTGTTTTTGCACAATAAAATCTATTAATAACCAATTTAACTTTTTAATAAGCTAGGTGTTTAATTGTGGATCCTAAAATTTCCCGTGATGAAGCAATTGCACTTATATCTGAAACATCACATTACAATCATTCACTTCGTGTTGGTAGAATGATGTTGAATATCGCTGATTTCTATAATGAAAATAGAAATGAATGGGAATTAGTTGGATTCTTGCATGATATGGATTATGATGAAACATTAGCAAATAGACAATTACATGGTATTATTGCAGGTGAAATACTTCAAGAAAAACTATCCAAAGAAGCAATAGAAGCTATAAAAACCCATGATTATCGAACTCATTTAGAACCAAAAACAATTCTATCTAAAATACTTATTTCAGTTGATGCTTTAGATAATTTAATTGAAGTTTTGGAAAGAACTAATGAAAAAATTACCTCTGAATTAATCATTAATCAGCTTGAAAATTGGGTTTGTGAAAAACCTTGGTTGAAAGATTTAATTAAACAAGTTGAAGAGTGCAATATAACTCTTATTGAATTCATTAATATTTGTTTAAAAAAATAAAATTTGAAAGATAATCAAGCAATTTAAGAATAGATCTTTTCATTAATAATTATCAATATAATGTAATAATTGGTGAGTTAATGAGTAAAGATGTAGGAACATATCCAACCAAATTAGATAAAGAAGAGAGACAATTAGCGATTTCCAAAAAAATTATTTTCTTTTCAGCTTTAATTATCATTATTAGCTTTTGTTATTTACTTTTTAGAAGATGGTTTCTCATTCTAGATGCTACTTTTGGTACTTATGGTTCTGGATTTTTTATAATTAGACATGATATCTTAATTGGTTTCACAATTTTTTTTGATTCAATCCAATTTCTCGGAATACTAGGTTTATTTATTGCTTTTATTTTATACAAAAGAATAGCTAAAGAAGAATATCAACGTTATATTATCATCATTATTATAACCCTTGGTTTAATGGTAGCTCTCACTTTTTCTCGAACTTTAATCATTCATATCGGTACTGCTCAAGGCACACTAGAAATTTCGTTGATAGGATTTCTACCAACAATTGAATTTTATACCTACAGTTATGCATTCTTTATTCATTGGACTGATACATTTAGAATTCTTATAACTATTCTATTGCTAACAGCAACTATTTTCTTTACAAATTATTTGAGGAGTGAATCAAATATCTCCGTTAATGTTGCTAATAAAGGACCTATTGTGTTAAGTATTTTCTTTGCAATATACATAATAACAATTATGATAGGAGTATCATATCATGGTGATAATTCTTTAATTCATACATTACTCTATTATTTCCATTATGGTTCTCAAAATCTATTGCAAATAGGAAACATAATTGTTTATTCAAGTTATATAAAAAGGAGCAAATTATTAATTATTAGTTGATTTTTTATTCGATTTTTATTTCAAACTTTCCATCATTAAATCTCTGTTTAAAGTTCTCTTTGAATTCATCTGTAAGTGGCCCTTCAGAGCTTTTAAGGCCATATGAAATGTATAATTGATCAGGATTTAATTCCTCGAAATATTTTCGCAATCCTAATAGATTTTTATCAGAATCGTTATATCCTCGTAAGAAAACGGTATGAATCCAAAATTTTCCCGGGTAATTTTTTCTAAAGGATTTGATATTTTCTAATAAACTTTCAAGCTTGATAGAAATGATTGGTCGATTGATTTTTTGAAATTCATCATTATTTACACTATCTAAATCTACTATTATATGATCACAGAGAGCTAATTCTTTACAGACATCTTCTCTATTGAGCAAAGTCCCATTTGTCCAAGTACCAATTTTTATTTCCGGATAAGATTTTCTAATTTCATTTACGATTTTACCGAACATTAAATTTAGAGTTGGTTCTCCTTTACAAGTGAACCATATATAATCTGGCTTTCCTTCCTTTAGTATGTAATCTTCGATTTCATCAATAACTACACGAGCTCCAAAGAGAAATTTCCTATCTAATGTTTGATGATCTGTGGGACCATCACCACAGTAGACACAATTGTAAGTGCATGTTTTATTCGAATAGAAGTTAATGTGCATAACCTTGCCAAGGTTTTTGCTTTCACTTACTTGAGTTATAAAACGATAGGTCATAATTTCCCCCTTATTTTTCGTTGCATTAATTTAAACAGGCAACAAAATAATTACATTTAATATATCGAATAAAGCAAATATAGTTTTCTGATTGTTTATTAAAAAAACGATAAAAAAATTATTTTATTCTGATTCTTCTTGATCTTTGAACTGCAATTGATATAGTTTATAATATTCTCCTTTCAAAGATAAGAGCTCTTCATTATTTCCTTCTTCTACAATTTCCCCTTTCTTGATTACAATTATTCTATCAGCATTACGAATAGTAGAAAGGCGATGAGCAACTATGAAAGATGTCCTGTTTTTAAGTATCTTTTCTAAAGCATTTTTTATTAATATTTCTGTATAAGGATCAACTGAAGATGTCGCCTCATCTAGAATTAGAATTCGAGGATTATTGATAATAGCACGAGCAAAAGATATTAGTTGTCTTTGTCCAGCTGATAAACGTTTTCCGTCTTCGCCTACATCTGTATCAAAGCCATTTGGAGCATGTTTAATAAATTCATAAGCATTCACTACTTTCGCAGCATTAATAATTTTATTTTCCGATATTTCCGGATTTCCATATGAGATATTCTCTTTTATTGTTCCTGAAAACAAATAAGGATTTTGCAAAACTATCCCCATTTGTTTATGTAAAGAATTAAGTGTAACATCTTGAATATTGTAACCATCAATCGTAATAGTTCCTTTTTGTATCTCATAAAATCTCGCAAGAAGATTCATAATAGTTGTTTTTCCCGCTCCAGTAGGACCAACAATGGCAATAGATTCTCCTGGTTGAACATCCAGATTGAAATTATTAAGTACTATTTCATCATCTACATATGAAAAAGTAACATCTTCAAATCTGATAGCTCCTTTAATTCTTGGTAATTTGATTGCATCTTCTTTTTCTACAACATCTGATGTAGTATTATTAAGCTCATAAATCCTTTCAGTAGCAGCCATAGTTGATTGAAATATATTGAAAAACATTGAAAGGTTGAGTATTGGACCAAATAACATACCAATATAACTTGTAAAAGCAACTGCTTCTCCAATTGTAATAGGTAAAAGAACAGTAATCCCTGCTCTATAAAGAGTCCAACCTGTATAGAGATAAACAATTCCTACAACAACAGAGGAAAGGAAATTATAAACTGGATAGGTTATTGAAAAAATGGCTTCGACTCGTAAATTTGCTTTTCTATCTTCAAGATTAATTTCTCTAAATTCTTTAATATTAGTTTTTTCTCGAGTAAAGGATTTTGAAACTTTAACACCATCAATACTTTCAGATAAGCTTGCAGTAACATTAGCAATTGTTTTTCGTGTTTTTCTATAAGCTTTACGAGCACGGGTATTAAAAAAATAGCTAATAATTATAATTGATGGAATAGAAACTCCAAGTGTAATCAATCCTAATACCCAATTCATGTAAATAAGAAAAACTGCTACGCCAAAAATTGTAAAGAAATCCGTAATGGAATTAATTAATGACCCACTCATTAATTCATTTACTTTATTACAATCATTTGTGACTCTTGAAATAATTTGACCTGTATCTTGTGTATCAAAGTATTTCATTGAAAGACTTTGGATTTTAGCAAAAGTATCTTTTCGTATTTTTCTTACTGATTTATAGCCTATTTTATTCAAAGTTATGCTTTTAAAAGCATCAATCAATGCATTGAGTACAATTATTCCCAATAATATTGAGCACAAAATAAGTAATAATTTAAAATCTCCATTTATAATAATAGGATTCTCACCTAAAGCATCATCTAATATCCTTTTTGAAATGTATGGTGAAATCAACCCTATAACCGTACTAATTATTACTAGAATAAAAGCTACTATTACTAATCCCTTGAACTCTTTGAGATAACCTATGACCCATTTACCAAGAACTAAATCAGAAGTTATCCTAGGTTGTTTACCTTTTTCAGCATCTTCTGCTAATTCTTGATATTTTCCTCTATATCTTGTAGTCATATTGTTACCTCTTTTTCATTCTTCTATAATATCTGTTTCAATTTGCTTTTCTTTTGATTCTATTTCTATTGTATCAAAAGAATCTTGCTGAGATAATAATTGTGTTTCATATAAATACTTGTATAATCCTTTCTTCATTATCAATTCCTCATGTGTGCCAATTTCTTCAATCTCACCATTATTCATTACTACTATTTTTGTTGCAAATTTTATAGTTGATAATCTTTGAGTAACTATCAATGTTGTGCGATTTTTCACCAAAGCGTTAACTGCTTTTTGGAATTGATTTTCCGTTTCAAAATCCAAAGCACTTGAGGAATCATCCATGATCAATATTGGATAATCAAGCAATAATGCTCGAGCGATCGTTAATCGCTGCTTTTGCCCACCAGAAAGAGTCACTCCACGTTCACCAACAACGGTATCATATCCGTTAGGTGTTTCCATTATGAAGTCATGTGCTTGAGCAATTTTCGCTACTTGTATGATTTCATCAAGAGTTGCATCAGGTTTTCCAAAAGCAATATTTTCTTTGATGGTTCGAGCAAATAGAAAAGCTTCTTGTTGAACTAGAGCAATTTTAGATCTTAACGAATCAATCTTGATATCACGAATATCAATATTATCAATATAAACAGCTCCCTCTTGAGGATCGTAAAATCGTGGAACTAAACTAACAATTGTACTCTTACCAGAACCCGTTGTTCCAAGAAAAGCAACTGTTTCCCCAGCTAAAATGTCTAAAGTAATTTTTTTAAGAACTGGTCTTTCCCCATCCCGATAAGCAAAAGTCACTTTTTCAAAGAAAATATTACCTTCTATTTTAGGAAGGTCAATTGCACCAGGTCTATTAGTAACTTTATTTTCCATGTCAATTATTTCATAAATACGATTCATGCCTGCTACTCCTTCTTGGTAATAGATTATCCCCGAAATCATGAACCGAGTTGATGTTTGTAAAAGTTGAATGTAACTTATAAAAGCAACAAGAGCTCCTAGGGCTAAAACGCCATTAATTACTTGCCTACCACCGAAAAACCATATTGCAACAGAACCTAATCCTAAAACAAAAGGAAAAAGAACATTCATTAGACTTTTTAATTTCGCCATGTGAATATTCATATTCATATAAGCTTCATTTTCTTTTTCGAATTTTGTAATTTCAAATTCTTCTGTAGCAAAAGCTCGAACAACTCTTGCACCTCGAACATTTTCTTTAAGAACTGAATTCAAGTCACCGAATTTATTTTGTATGTTTTTAAATAAATATCTTCTTCGAGAGGTAAAACTAAACATTATAATGAATAATATTGGTGCAATAACTCCAACAATTATAAGAGAATAAGGATCGGAAATACCAATCATAATAAAAATACCGATGTATAATATAATAGATCTTAAGATCGATCTAAATCCTAGACTCATTAGTCTTTTAATTGCATCAATATCAGTTGTACCTCGAGAGATTAATTGTCCCGACTCTATTCTGTCAAAGAAATCTATTGATTGTCTTTGTATTTTTGAATACAATTTATGACGAATAATAAACACAATATTTTGAGCAATGTATTCATTCAAATATCCTTGTAAGAAAAGAAAGATAGCTTTTGCAACTACTATAGCCACAGCAATAGCTATTAATGGTAAAAGTAGATTATATTCAGTTCCAACAAAAACTCGATCTATCAATATTTCAACGATCTTGGGAGAAGCAATTGTTGATGAAGACTCGAGTATGGCGATTATTAGTACAACAAGAAAAGCTAATTTTGTTTTTCTAGTCATTAACTTGTATATTCGCTTAATTGGATGCAATTGTTTTTCCTCTTTCCGTTGATATTCATCAAAGGATATTCAATATTATAATTATAACTATTTTCTTAGTTTTACCAAATTAATTATAGCTATGTTAAAAAGTTAGTTAAAAAAGGTTAATTTAACCATAAATACTTTAAACAGAAATTACTTTTGTAGATAAAAAATGAATTCTTTTTAAAATATAGGACTCATAAACAGGAGATTTTATAGATGAAAATAATTGGAAATCCAACAACGTATGGAGGTAAAGCTATCAAAAAATGGCCCCTTTATGAAAAAGCTTTGAAAGAAGCTAATATTGATTATGAAATTGAATGGACAAAAGCTTCACAAGATGGAATTCGAATAGCTAAAGAAGCAAGTAAGGATCATGAGCTCTTAGCAGTATTCGGTGGTGATGGGACAGTCAATGAAGTAGTAACAGGAATAGGTCAAACTGGTTTCAAAAATATCTTGGGTATAATTCCTGTTGGACGAGGAAATGATAATGCTTTCAACATTCGTCAAACTAAGAATATTGAAGATATTATAGAAATGCTACAGAAAAAGGAATATCGAGAAATAGATTGTATTAAAATCAATAATGGAGCTCGATACTGTATGGGAGTGGCTGGTGTCGGTTTGGATGCTGATGTTGCAGAGCAAGTATACAACAAAGGAACAAATGCTGTCTATAATATAGCACTTATTAAATCATTCTTTAGATATCGTCCTCGACATTTACATATAGATGTTGATGATGGAAAAATTGTCAAAGATTTAAAATCATTAACAACTATGATAGGGAATGGTCAGATGGTGGGTAGTGGAATGAAAGTGACTCCCAATGCAGTAATTGATGATGGCTTACTAGATGTCATGATTGTTGGTAATACTGGAATCATTGAGTCGTTAATCACTTCAAGAAGATTAGGGAAAGGAACTCATTTGACGAATCCAAAAATAGAAGTCATTCGAGGAAAAAAGGTAACAATAACAACTGAATCAACAAAGAAAATTCATGGGCACGCCATGGGTGAGTACATTGGTCAATTACCTGTTACCTTTGAATGTCTTTATAGAGTTTTGAAGATTCTCAAGATGTCAGATGCTGTTTTAAAAAGAGAAGGATGGCTAAATGCCAATACTTTCTCATTGAACATTAAATAAATAAAACCTATCAAGTCTGAATGATTTTCAGACTCCTTTTTTTTATAAAAAATCCAATAGTTCAATTAGTGAAGTAATTTCTCTATCAGGTTTAAAATGTTGATTATTTTTCACATTGTTTCTATTTAACCAGATATTTTTTATCCCAACGTTTTTTGCTCCTTGAATATCAGTCTCAAGAGAATCACCAATATGTAATATTTCTGGAACTTTACATTGTGCTTTTTTCATGGTTATTTCAAATATCCTTGGATCAGGCTTTTCAATACCAAAATCTTGAGAGAATATAACAAAATTAAAAATATTCTCCAAACCACATCGATCTGGATAACTACTACCGTTTGATAATAAACCAATTGTATATTTCTTCTTTAATTGAGTAAGTGTTTGTAGAACATCATCAAATAACTCAATGTCTTCAAAACGGTGTTTTAAATAGATTTCATTTAGAAATTTAGCTAATTCTTCATTAGGTCTCCCTATATAATTAAGTGTTTGAATAAATGCTTGCAGTCTAATGTCTTCTAAATTTGTTGTAATCCCCTTCAAATCTTTAGCTACTTTATTTCTAATAACGATCAACATATCAACATCAAGTTTAGATCCAGCTTCAGAATCAATCTCATTTAATGCTGCTAATACGAATTTTAATGAATGTCTCATGACTTTTTCAAAGTCCCATAATGTACCATCCCCATCAAATGTAATTACTTTGATTTCATTAAAATTATTCATAGTTGTCTCTAACAAAGGGAATGATGATTATAATTTATACTTTATTCTATAATTTCTTTAGTGATGGAATAGATTGATGATTTCAATGATCAGTCAATCCTTTCCTAATATTTCTAGCAAATCTTGTATTATAAAATTAAATGTTGAAATAGTATATCTTTGCTTAAATCCAAGTCTAGTATTAATTGAAAGCATCGGTACATTGTGATCAGCATTTCCAGTTGTTATGTGGATCTTATTTGGCAGATTATCTCTTATTAAAAGAAGCATTTGTGCTTTAAGCCATTTACCATACCCTTTACCACGGTATTCTTTCAACACCCCTGTAAGTTCTTGTTCAATTTGATGAGGATTTTCTTCAGATGAGGTAGAAATTCCAGTAATTCCGCTTATAGTACCATCTTTCTCTCGCGTAATCATATTATAAAATGTGTACCCTCTTGCCTCAAAATGCTGCTCATACTTTCGCCAAGATTCAGGTGTAAAGACTTCATGCCATCTTTTTTCTTCGTCTTGAATAGGCGTTTCGCTTTCAATTATTGTAATTAATTTTGTTAATTCAAGGATATCTGAATCAGGATAAGTATTAAATTGTTCAATCCTTGTTTCAGGATTTTTTTGTTGAGCTTCATTTGCCCAAGAAGTAACCATCTCCCAATTAACTTCATTAAGATATAAACGATTATCACGCTCAATATTAACTAAAGTAGCATTATATTTTTTACAAAATTGAATTCCTGGTTCAAAATAAGTCTGTGTTTGCGCAAATTTAAATCCGTGTTCAATTAGTATTTTTGCTGTTTTTTTAAGAAGAAAGGAACCTAATCCTTTACGTCTAAAATCATTGTCTATTACTATATTGAAATAGCTGTTACCTTTATTTTCTTCATATGAAGGTGAATCTTCACGAGTATAACCAAATGTACATGAAGCAATAATTTCCTTTTTTGTTTTATCGTTGTAGATTATCCAACGACTCCAATGATATTCAGGACTATCACTAATGATTCTTTTTTCAACAACATTTCGAGAAATTAAAGGTTCATTAGGAAAAATTTCTTGATGAATTTTTTCATTAAAAAGATGATATTTATCCCAGAAATCTTCGGGTATTTCCTTAATATTTAGTTTCTCAATAACTACTTTCTTTGGTGTGATCATTATTAATTCTCCAAAATGTGATAAATATCATTTACTTTATCTTGCTATTTTTTAGTTTACTAATCCTTTAAAGTCATATTTTTTATTCTTAATTTAATTATAATTCTTCATAATAATTCAATAAAAAATCACTCTTATTTATTTAAAATTCTAAAGAAAATTGTTAATAGAATTTTTTCAATAATACTCTTTAAAGTTTATAAATAATGAATCTTCTTAATAAACGATAATTATGATATGGGTTACTAGAAATTATGTTCATGTAGATAGGGTTGCTTGTCCGTGGTTAATAAAAAATTTCATTGATTTACACGCACAATTTATTTTTTTACCTCAAAATGAAATAGCTGATTTTGTTGAAAAGACAGGTGCAATTCCTTTTGATGTTAAATTACCAAATGCTGATTTAAATCACTATGAAGAAAATGGTGTGAAATATTGTACATTTGACGCTATCATTAAAATCTATAATCTTGAAGAGGATGAAGCTTTACAAAGAATGAGAAAAATCGTTCGAGCAGCAGATACAGATAATATTGAGATGGAACCATTAGCAATAGCATTAGAGGCAATAGCAAGTGGTGCACCATTATTAGTAGAGTCTGATCATGATGCATTAAATCTTGAATTTCCATTTTATGATGTTCTTTATACTTATCTTCAAAGAGAAATAATATTTGAGAAATATAAAGATGAATTAGAAAAAATACCCTCTCGTGGTGAAAGGACATTATATATAAAAACTAAAATCAATCAATTGAATTCCAGAAAATTAATTTAAGTAAATATCTTATTCGATAATATTATTAACAAAAGTGATAAAAATGAAGAAATTTACTAAAGTATTATTCTATTTTTTATTTCTACTGATAATGGTTGCATATGTAACCTTTGCCATTTGGGGTCTCGTTGGCTGGGGCGATACAAATGCATTCATAAATGAAAGAATAACTGTTATTCTATTATCTTTACCTGTATTAACAGTTTCAGTACTATTAGTATTGGTGTTATTATTTGCCCCATTATCCAAATTAAGAAGAAAACGTAAAGTTAGCTCTAATATTATAGGTAATATAATTCAAAAAGTAATGTTTAGTCAAATGCAAAAACAAAGTAAAGATTTCTCATTTGATTTTTCTGAGGAAAAAGAATGAGATAAATCACCTCTCTCTTGATAAGAACTGGTAATTAATTTCAATTTTTTATTTCTTTTTTTATCACAAGCTAATAATGTAGGCAATTAAATTATTTCTAATAAGGATATTCTAGATTTTTTTTATCCTCTAATCTCATTTGATAGGCTTTTTTGTTTGCTATATCCATTTTAACAAAATAAAATCTTCTATCAATATTTAGAAATTTTACAATAGAGATAGGAGTTATCTTAACAATAACAATTTCAGGGATATTAGAAAATGTTTTTACATAAATTTCGGAAAATTTCTTTTTATGAAATTCTAAAAGGCATTTATTTCTTTCTTCAGTAGGTCTTCCTAGGATTTCAGCTTTTGCTTCAATTTGTATGTTATTCAAGCTAAGAGCTACATGAGAATTACCAGTAATTTGAGTTATTTTCTTATTATGATTCCATGACATAAAATAGATAGTTAGATCATCATTAGCAAAATCAACTACTCGAGATGTTACTCGATTGTTTAATGAAGTTGCTAAAACGATCTGTTTATTTTCATTCAAATCATAAATAATTTCTTTTTTTACTTCTTCGTAATTAAGCTCTTTACGCATACTGACAATTGCTTCAGAAGAATCCAAATCTTGCTTAGTAATAATAATCCCTCAATATAACAGTTGCATTTATAGAATATTAATTTTGTTTTTATAAAGAACTAAATAAAATTAGTTTTTGTCAAAATAATTAAAAAATGATATTTGAATAGCTTAAACATTATGACACTAGATAACGCAATAGCAAACAGACGTTCAATAAGAAGGTACAAAACAGATTCTCTAACAAAAGAGCAAATAAAAGCAATTTTAACAGCAGGAAATAGTGCTCCTTCAGCAAAAAATGGACAACAATGGCGATTTCATGTTTTTCATAAGGAAGCTAAAGAGAGATTTGCTTCTTTTTGTTTGGAGGAATTCGATAAACTAGTTGCTGATTCCGGTGTTCCTCCTTTTCCTAGACATAGTTTTACAACAATGAAAGAAGCACCTGTAATAGTGTTAGTTTTCTGTATAGATAATCCTTTATCTCATCCAAGTAGACCAGACATACAATCCGTTTCAGCTGCAATTCAGAATATGTTATTAAAAGCATATGACCTTGGTCTTGGTTCATTATGGATTTGTGATATACTCTATATTGAAAAAGCAGTAAAACAATTTCTCAAAACAGATATGCAAGTAATAGCAGCAGTAACTTTTGGCTATTCAACTACTGAACCAAGAAGCATCTCAAAATTATCAATTAATGATGTTACCACCTGGCAAGAATAATGGGATCTATAAAAAATAGAATTGGTAGACCTGCGGAGATATATTCCAAAGCTGAACGCATCAACTTGTGATTGAACTCCGGTCGAGGGATTCTTGAGAATCCCGAGTGCCTCGAGACTTTTTTCAAAGTCCCCAATCCTTGGCCGCTAGACTACAGGTCTATTGTAGATTTTCTACTTGTCAAACATTCTTTTTTTGGTTTTAAATATTTCTTTTGAAACTAAAAAAGAGCTAATGCTTTTTTTCCTACTTTATTTGATAAGAAATCCCTCTTTTACTTTTTTGTTTCTAAAATAACCTTTATTTACTATTTGAAAAAGCTATTTTTTTAGTAAATTCTAGTGTAATTTAAATGAAAAATTTATATAAAATCCTTATAATCGTTAGCGCAGTTGTTATTGTCGCTACACCAACTATTTTTCTCAGTGTTTATTTCTACGCTCAAAATCGTATTGATAACACAGATGTTGAAATTGAAATCTTTGATAT
The DNA here is from genome assembly GCA_035528035.1 of Bathyarchaeia archaeon. Classification (GTDB taxonomy): domain Archaea; phylum Asgardarchaeota; class Heimdallarchaeia; order JABLTI01; family JABLTI01; genus JABLTI01. The sequence continues at coordinate 38,519 of DATKZI010000051.1, read as the reverse complement.
TTACGTACCTAATGATTAATCTGGTTAGTATTCTGACCAGATATAATTATTTTTTTTTCTTTCTTTTTTTAAAAAAAAAGTTAATTCATGGTTATTTCTTGGACCATGAATCACGTAAAGGAATAATCCTGTTAAAGACTAAAGCATCTTTTTTAGAATCATAATCAATATTGAAATAACCATTTCTTTCGAATTGGTATCTATCACCAATTTTTGATTTCTGTAGATGTGGTTCTACAAAGCCTTGAAGTATCTCAAGGGAATTGGGATTAATGTAATCTGTGTAGTCTTTTCCTTCTTCAGCATCAAGAGGATTTTCTTTAGTAAAAAGTTGGTCATATAAGCGTATTTCAGCATGAACTGCATTGGTGGCAGATAACCAATGAATAGTTCCTTGTACATCTCGTCCATCGGGAGCAGTACCACCTTTAGTAGCAGGATCATAGCTACATTGAAGTTCTTTTATTTCACCAGTTTTCTTATCTTTAACAACTTTATCGCATTTGATAAAATAGGAATATTTTAAGCGAACTTCTTTTCCCGGAGAAAGTCGACGAAAGTCATCTAATGGATTCTCCATGAAATCCTCTTGTTCTATGTATAATGTTTTCGAGAATTTCACTTTCCTTTTACCCATAGTTTCATCTTTTGGATGATTAGGTACAATAAATTCCCCTATTTTATCGTCGGGATAATTGGTCAAAATAACTTTTAGTGGTCGTAAAATGGTCATAACTCGAGTGCATCGTTTATCTAAATCATCTCGAATAAACTTATTTAAAACTGATATATCTATGACTGTCTCTCTTTTAGTTACACCAATACTCTTACAAAATTCTCGAACAGCATCTGATGTTACTCCTCTACGCTTTAGACCAACGATGGTCAACAATCGGGGATCATCCCAACCATTTATGTATCGCTCATTTACCAATCGTAAAACTTTTCGCTTACTCAAAACGGTATATGAAACATTTAAACGAGCAAACTCAATTTGCTGTGAATGGAAAATAGGCTTTCCATCTTCCTCCTCAAGGTTATCTAGATACCAATCATATAACTCTCTATGGACTTCAAATTCCATTGTACAAATTGAGTGAGTTACTCTTTCGATAGAATCCTCTAAGCCATGAGCAAAATCATACATTGGATAAATACACCATTTATCACCAGTATTATGGTGATTTTCATGGAGAATACGATACATTATTGGATCGCGCATTAACAAATTAGGATGATTCATATCGATTTTTGCTCGTAAAACCTTTGAACCATTTGGAAATTCTCCTGCTTTCATTCTTTCAAATAAATCGAGATTTTCTTCGATTGTTCTATTTCTAAAGGGACTTTCTTTACCAGGTTCAGTTAATGTTCCTCTATAATCGCGAATTTCTTCTACCGTCAAGTCATCAACATAAGCTAGTCCTTTTTTAACCAATTGAACAGCATAGTTGTAAAATTGATCAAAATAATTGGATGCAAATAATAAGCGATCCTCGAAATTTCCACCAATCCATTTTACATCTTCAATGATTCCTTTGACATATTCAGCTTCCTCTGTTATCGGATTGGTATCATCAAATCTTAGATTAAATTTCCCACTATATTCTTCTGCAATGCCATAATTTAAATTGATTGATTTTGCATGACCGATATGTAAATAACCATTTGGTTCTGGAGGGAAACGTGTGTGAACTCGACCACCAAATCGTTTGGTTCTATTATCCTCATTGATCATCGTTCTTATGAAATCAACATCCTCTGAATCACTTTTTACCTCTTCTTTTTTCAATAATTCAGGGAATTTTTGCTGTATAATTTGCTCAATTTCTGCTTTTTGTATGGAATTAACATACTCTACTTTTTTCTCGAGTATTTCTTTTACTTTTGAAGCATCATTACGTAAATCAGGATAAACACTCATAATGATTCTCATAATGGGTCCTACTTGTGCTTTTCCATAATCAAGAGCATTTTGAAAAGCAAATTTCTCACAGATATTTTCTATTGATTTCATAAGTAAGGTATTAAAAAATATTGAATAATAAACCTTTGGAAAGCAAAAAGATTACTAGAGAAAAAAGTCATCGAAAAATCAGCTAATTTTTCATCCCCAAAAGTATTAAATAAAATGTAATCCATTGTTTATAAAAAAATACTTTATGGGATGGGATATCGGTTTTATAGTATATAATCGAGCTAAAGCATTAGGTTTATTGAATTTACCTTATACGATACTTTTTGCTTCTGCAAGTGGAACAAAATATTGACCTTTATTATTGTATTCTACATATGAACCTAATAGTGGGTATATTATTTCTCAATATTTAAAGCAAATTGATGATGCTACGAGGAGTGATTTTTCATCTCCTGTAGAAATAAATTTTTTTTTATTTAGCAGAAAGAGTAAGCGTTTTTGTTGAAGCTGAAAACAAAATAGCTGGTTTCACTGATATGATAGAAAGCAATCATATGTTAAAAATTGTTATTTATTCTAATAACAATGAAATCATTAAGAGGATAGCTCGGTCAATTAATAGTGTTTTTAAAAATGGTGTAATAAACGACACTAATTGGGAAAAGATAAGCAAGAAGTTTAAAGTTAACATCGATCAATGCATCGCAGCTTGGAAAATGATTTTACAATAATTTGAGACAATAGCTTTATTCTAAAGTTCTTTTATTCTTTTTTAAATACAATTAGAATTTTCGCTAAAAACAATAACCTTTAAAAAAATTAAAGGTATCATTTTAGCAATTATATAAGAAGAGTTTACCGATGGCTGAAATCAAACGTTTAGTTGTAAAATCGGGGAATGTTTTTGATTCTCATAAAGGGAAAATAATGAATAATAAAACAATAGTAATTGAAAAAAATAAAATTACTTGGGTTGGAGATGATGGTTCTTTTGAAAAAGAAAAAGCTGATAAAATAATTGATGCTTCAAATAAAACCATTCTCCCAGGATTAATAGAAACTCATGTTCATCTCGAAATGACCGGTGATCCACAATATGAACGAGAATTTCTTAGAACTAAGGATGAGATGTGGCATTACTATGCATTGAATCATGCTCAAAGACATCTCATAAGTGGTTTTACATGTGTAAGAGATTGTGGTTCATCACCAGGTTGGGCTCCAGCTTTACGAAGAATTTTCGCTGATGGTATTTTAGCAGGTCCAAGAATATTAGTTGCTGATACTGGCATTTCTCAATGGGGAAATCAGGAATCCATTGGTCCACAATGTTTGATTGACTATTATAAAATAACTGGGGAAGTACAGACAGGTATAGATGGTGTAAAACATGCAGTTCGTGATAGAAAACGAGTTGGAGCTGATTTCATAAAGACACTTACAACAGGAGGAGTACTTCATGGTATGGAGTCAAAATTAAATATGACTCTATTCACAGATGAAGAACTTGAAGCTATGGTGGAAGAAGCTCATAGATTGGGCATGCATCTTGCTTCTCATGCTCATGGAGATGCGGGTATTTATAGCGCTGCTAAAGCAGGAATAGATACGATCGAGCATGGTTCATTTATTGGTGAAGAAACAGCGAATTTGATGATCAAAAAAGGAACCTATCTTGTTCCCACACAAAACGCAATAAAAAATCTTACAAGAGCAGATATTCTAAACCAAATGCCTCTTGAAGTTCAACAAAAAATCTTGAAAACTAATGAAAAATTAAAAGAAAATCATAAAATAGCGTTCAATAAAGGAGTTTTATTTGCTCTCGGAACAGATGCGGGAACTCCAGGGAACTTCCATGGCACAACTGCTTCAGAAATAACCAATATGGTTGTAAATGTGGGAATGACTCCAGTACAAGCATTACAAACTGCAACGATACAAAGTGCAAAAGCTATTAAAATGGATGAAAAAATCGGTTCAATTGAAACTGGAAAATTAGCTGACATTGTAATTTGTAATACTGATCCGTTGAAAGATATAACCACACTTGAAAATTCATTAAATTTCTCTCATATAATTAAAGATGGAAAAATTATGGTTGAGAAAGGAAAAATAGTATACTTTAATTAGAAGAATTAAAAGATAATTTCCTTTCCTCTTTTTATTTTTATGATTCTAATTTGACAATCTAAATGTTAAATGAGTAAAAAATTAATTCATAATACTAAATTGATAATCAAATTATAAATATAAACAAAAAAGTCTTAAAATAACTCTAGTTAGAAATTACTAAAATTATCATCTTATTATAGAAAAGGTTCTTGGTGTAAAATATGGCTCTTAAAGAAGAAAAGAAAAAACAAAGATTTAAAGAGAAAAATGATCTTGATCAAGAAAATTTAATTATAAAAGATGAAATTAAAAAGATTTTAAAAAATCAAAAACCTCGAGATATAAGAACTCTTGTAACTAGTTTAGTATCAGAAAGTAAATTTTCAAAAGAAAAAATTATTTCAGCAATAAAGGAATTAGAATATAATAATGAAATTATATTGAAAGAACCATATGTAAGTCCTACAGTACCACCAAAAAGATTACTAGCATTCATTTTTGCTAAAAATTACTATGCTTATGAATTTTGGATCATTGTTGCAACAATATGTTTAGCTTTAACTATGGTTCTAATAGATGTAAGAGTAGGATTTCTGTTTTATATAAGATATATAGTAGTTTGTTTTTTTATGTTGATTATTTCAGGTTGGTCTTTAACTTCAGTTATTTTCCCTGAGTTGGATGAAAAATTAACATACTTGGAAAGAGTTGCTACTGCAATTGGTTTAAGTCTTTTTATCTTGATGATTGATGCGATATTTCTAAATTATACCTTTAAATTTAGCCCTCGATCAATTGTTACAAGTTTAATAGTAATAATAATAATTGACTTATTAATTTCAATTGGTTTAAGAATGAAACTTGGTAAAGATGGTTCTATTAGAACTAAAAATAATAAAATAAAAGAAGTGATAGAAGAATGAAAACTACTGGAAATAAATGTTCTAATCCAATAAAGAGATTGATGTTCTTTTCTATAGTGTTTCTAATTATTACTTCAAGTTTAATTCTAAAAACGCAAAATGATATTTTAATAGTAAATGCTGTATCTGAAGAGGATACTTATTCAAAAATAATAACAGCATATGAAACGATTGAGCATGCTAGTCAAGAAGGTTTAGATGTTACGAGCTATGTAGATCGGTTAAATGATGCTTTGGATGATTATTTCTCAGAAGATTATACTAATGCCTATAATAAAGCAATATTGATCATTGAAGATGTAAATAACGATTTAACGAATTATAGGCGAAATAGAATACTCACATATATAATTATACCATTTAACTTGCTTATTGTTGTTGCTCTAATTGCCTTTTTGGGAATGAAAATGATAAAATGGCATAAAATACGAAGTGAGGAAGAATTCTTAGATTTAGAAATAATATATCCTGAAGAGGAAAGTAAACCTGAAATATAACAATAAAAATAGGCGTTAAACAGATGAATAACAAAAAAGACAAACAATCAAAAAATCAAAAATTTGATTTTGAATTAGTTGTTAGAATGGTTTTAGCTTTAACTCTTATTGGTATTGTTATTTCAACAATTTTAATTTTTACTCCACCAATAAGTGGAGAGCAATATTCTGAATTGGGATTACTGACTTATGATGATGTAAATAATAAATATAAAGCAGAAAATTATCCAATAAGTGTAGCTTATAATCAAACATCAAATAGTTCTGATCCTATTACATTATATATTATGTTAAGTAATCACTATCAAAAAGCGATGTTTTATGAAATACGTTTGAAGATAGGACTTTATAATCTAATAATTGATGAAGATACCTTTGGTACCAATGAATCGACCTATTTTTATTATGAACATTGGATACAAAAAATCATAGATATAGAGGAACAATGGGGCCCTTCATCTGAAACAAAATTTGCTTTTAATTTCAATTCAGAGATAATTAGTAAATTAGGATTAAGCTCTTCCGGTTACAAAATAATATTCGAATTATGGGAGTGGAATAGTCAATTATCTAAATTTAGCTATAGTGGAGTATTTGTTTATCTAACCTCCTTCACGCTAATTTTGGTTTAATATGAAAAAATTATTATCAACTTGGTCGTGATACTACTAGAATAAACTATTAAGCAAAAGTAATGGTTAAAAAAAATTATGTGAATAATTAATCAAACTATTAGGAAGATAAAACATTTAATGAGAAATAATTATGCTCGAACAAAACTCTCTCGAAAAAGCAATAAATAATAGATTTGTCTATTCAAATATAAAAAGTAATAACAGTTATGCTAAAAAGGATAGAGTAATTATTCTATTAACTTTCTTAATAGTTATATTTGGATTTTTAATAAGAACTTGGAGGATGATTAGAGAGGGGTCACCAATAACTTATGATGGGTATTATTATTTAACATCCATCAAACGAGATTTCTTCCAAGGATGGATTGACTTAACTGTAATTACAAGGGATCCACCTGGATTTACCTTTATGATTATTATAGCAACATATCTATTGGGATTAGGAATAGAACCTTTATCATGGGCAATTTATATTTTCCCTCAAATTGTTTGTACAATTCAATTAGTTATTTTCTACGTTCTAGCAAGGAGATTAACTAAATCAAAGACAATTGGATTACTTTCAATATTTTATATGTCAATAATCGGAATATATGTATATAGAAATCAAAATATCGCCCCTGAAACAATGGTATTAGGTTTAGTACCTTTTGTTGTTTTTTATATTTTGAGATTTTATGAAACAAAAGATTATCGATTTATAATTTTAGGACTTCTAATAACATTTGTAATTACATTCACACATCATTTAACAACATTAATTGTTTTGCTTATTTGGCATATCGCAATTCTCTATACAACCTTTTATAAAAATAAAATCAAAGATAAAAAAGCTATAAAAAATGTAATATACAATCTGTTAATTTTAGTGTTCATAGATGGGTTTGTTTTATTAGTTTGGGAAATTGTTCTTCAAGGATTTCCTATTAATTTTATCGGTGAGTCAATTAGAGGATTATTTACAGGAGATTATTTTACCTTACCAAATATACTATTATTACTTGCAATGGGTTTTATCATGTCAATCGCGATATCAGCTCTTTTTTATGATTTTCAGAACAAGAAAATAAATAACACAATAATAATTTCAGTTATAGTTTGTATCGTTGCAGCATTCATTGTAGCAATGTTTTTTGGTAGTGCTAGTCCTGATCAAACACTATTATCAGGATTAGCTATGGGAACACATGCCTTTGTTTTAGCTCCGTTGGGAGTATTAGGATTAACAAAAATAGCCAAAAAAACTACTATTAATGGGAAAATGATGCGGGGATGGTTACTATCAGCAATTTCTATTTTATGTATTTTAGCTATTTTTCCGCTAATGTCAAGTTTTCTCGCACGGATAATATTATATCTTATTCCAATTGGGGTTATTCTTTCAACAATAGCTATTGTATATTTGGTAAAAAAAGTCAATATTCGAAAATTAAAGGTTCTAGCATTAATAGGTTTAACAGGTAGCATGGTATTAACTTTATCATACTCACACCCAAAACCAGAAAATAATTGGGGTTCACAAGAAGTGTTTTGGCAAGCTGAATTTGATACCGTTTATTTCTTAATATCATATTCTGACCCCCCCAATAATACAATTTGGCAACATAATTACCCAATACAAGTTGATTGTGATTTTAGAATCAGCGTTATAGTAAGAGGCATAGGTGGATTTGATACTACAATAAATGGTCATGGTGCTAGCTGGTTGCTGCAATTGATATTTTTAAATGAAACAACGATTTATGATTTCGTTGCTAATTCATCAATAAAAGCACTAAACCCAAATATTGACTATGTAATAATTAACGATGTAATATTCAATACAGGTTTTCATACAAATTGGATTTCATATGGAGAAGACAATGATAATTGGATTGTAAAGATTCCAGATATACGAAGAACAATTCCTATGAATCCACTGATAAATCGAATTTATGATAATAATATTGCAACAATATTAAGACCGCTATAAAATATTATTACATTTTTATAGATCGTAATCCATCCAATATTTGAGCAAGAAATATTAGCAATATACCTGTAACTAAAATTGGCCAAAAAGTCCTAAAAGTATAGATAAATCCAATAATGAAACCAGTAATTATAGAACATATACCCAAGATGAATAGTAAACCAATTGGTTTTAAGGTTGTGATATATTTTTTCCATAATCTCCAGAAAAATCCTTTCAGTAAAAAGATGCTGGTTTTAAAGATAAAACTACCATATTTTATTTTTGATTTCTCTTCACCATATACTGCTGGAATTAGAACATTTTTCATTCGCAAATTAGCAACATTTGCTTTCAACATTAAATCATTTTCAAAAGCATAGCCATTATATAAGGAATCTAAATCTATTTTTCTTAAACCTTGGGCATTTATTGCAACATAACCATTTTGAGGGTCATTTACCTTCCAGTATCCAGTAACTATTTTAGTCATTAAGGAAAGAATAAAATTACCAAATCTTCTGAAAAAAGGCATTCCTTTCCAAAAACCTCGTTTTAAACGATTACCTTTAGTAATATCTGTTTGGTTATCAATTATTGGATCTAATAAATTGGATAAATAATATGAATTCATCTGATTATCACCAGCCATAATAGCAATTATATCCATATTATCCTCTAATGCTTTTTTATACCCAGTAATAATTGCCCCACCAACACCTTGATTCGCTGAATGTTGATATAATTGTATTCTACTATCTTGATTCATCATGAAAATGATTTTTTGTGTTGTAGTATCAGTTGAAAAATCATCAATAACATAAATACGATCAACAAAATCAGGCATACCCATAAGAGTGTCTTTAATTAATGATTCTTCATTAAAGCATGGAACTACTACACCAATTTTTTTATCTCTATACAAACCGAAAAACCGACCTTTATTAAATCTTTAACTTTTATTTTTTTAAGTGTGAAAGCTAATAAAAAATTAATAAATCTTGTGATATTACAACATATTGTACACAGAAATAAATAATTCTTCTTGATTTTCCCAGAAAAATTTCTTATTAGTTTTAATTTCCAACAGATCCATTTGTGTAACGATTTGATATAATTTTTCAGCAATTTCTTTTGGATCTTTTTTATCAATAATAAAACCAGCATTATACTGTTGAATAAACTTCGAAGCGTAGGTATTATTTAGAACAAGAACTGGAGTATTTGTTGCTAAACTTTCAAATAATTTCCAAGGCATACCGATTTTAGTATTTAATCCCTTTACAGTAAATAAAATATAAGACAGATCAGCTGCTTTCATATAAGTTAAGGATTTAATACGATCAACATGACCAACAATTGAAATAAAATCATTTAATTGAAGTTTTTCTCTAAGAGAAAGAATTTCTGTATATAGTGGACCATCACCTACAATAATTATTTTGAATTTTTCTAATAAATCTTTATCTGTTATTTTTTCTTTTAAAATAGACATGGCATAAAATAAATCAGATAATGCTATGTCAATCCGTAATGAGCCTATATAAGTTATAATAAAAGCTGATTTAGGAAGGCCTAAAATCTCTCTCGCTTGATCTTTTGAAATATCGGGGATAATTTCTTTAGTAGGATAATTCCAAATAATTTTAATATCTTTTTTAGTAATAGTTTTGAAATAAGCTTCTATAGGTGGGCTAACAGTAATAATCTGGTCTATAAATGGCATAAAAATTTTTTCCATTTTACTTGTTATTGATGCAAAAAATTGACCATACCATTCTCCATATACAGCAGGAGTAAGTTCATGAGAATCATAAATTGTTTTTATTCTATTAGGAAAAAAAATCTTTAGTAAAACTGTTCCTAAAATAGTGTTGAAATCATTAATATGTAAAATTATTTGACGATGTTTTTTTAGAAGATTTAGACCTGTTGTAAAGATGGATAATTGAAACAAGACCGCTGATAACATATATATTAATTTATTAAATGATTTAGATTGTAAAAATTGCATGTTTTTAACTACAAGTCCTTTTGATAGATATACCGAATTTAATCCTTCTCGGTCCCAAGTAAGGACATAAATAGGATAATTATTTTTATGTAGCGATTTGACCTCTTGCAATACTCTGGGATCTTTAAAATAAGAACTTGCCAATGCCATAAAAACTAAAGGTTTTGATCTAAACATCTCGTTTCCTCTATATCAAGTATCGCTTCTCACAGAGAGGAATTTGGATATTTAAATAAATTTTGCTATAACATACAACTGGAAAATATCTAAGGAAAGAATAATTTGTGTATCTTTAAAATTGTTATGTTCTTGTTTCTTTTCGTTTTTATTTTTAATGCTTCATAGATTTTTATGAATTTGAAGTATTTATTACTAATTTATCATAATAATTATTTTATATAGTAGGTTCCTCTTCAATAGTACCTTTTGCTTCTAAAAACTCTTCTTCATTTAATTTTTGTGAAAATCGTTTATCTTTAAGCATTTTAAATAATTTATAAAAACCAAAAATTACTGATGCTAATGTAATAACACTCCAAATAGATAATAATATTACATTATTAATATAATTGAGTAATATTATTGATACTAAATTTAGGGCATAAAAAATACTTACTAAAATAATATGCAAACCAATTTTCTTTTTACTTATTATCAGAATAAAAGCAATAATAACTAAACTGTGAATCAAGCTACCTATAGCAATACCTGCAGGAAAACCAAAAATACCCACTTTAGGAACTAGAATTATCCATGTTATAACAACAGCTACAGAATAAATAAATGATGAAATTGGATTAAATTTAACATATTTTTCGGAAGATAGGATGTATGATATTGCAGGAGTCAGGATTAGAAAATTTACTTCTTTGAAACATAAAAGAATAACTACAAGCCAATAGCTTTCCATATTGTATTTGTATAATGTTAAAGCATCTAATATTATTGGAAAAGAACCAAACAATAAAAACATCAGACCCGCTATTGGTATAATTATATAAGAAAGATACCATAATATCCGATTAACAAATTCTTCAGTTAAAAATTCTTGCTCTTTATGGAACTTTTGCAGGTTTGTTATTCTTGGAACCAATAAACCTCCCAATGCAACGGTTAATAATGTAATTGCAGCTATTGCAGAATCCCAGAAGCTCAGAACACCCAATTCCAGTTCATTGAGATAAAAATCTGAAATAATTACCTGAACTTTTGAAATCCCAAAGGCAAATAATCCACCTATACCTACAAATAGAGCATAAAGTAGTATTTTTTTAGTTATTTTTGGAAGTTTGAAAAGGAACTTAAAATGAAACTTTACTGTTCGTTTAGATACAACTATACAAATTGTAAACGCTAAATGAAAAATGAGCATTGGTATAAATAGGAAATAATAATTTTCAAGAATAAAAGTCCATTGAAAAACTTGAGGTAAAATTCCAAAGACAACCATTACTGAAGCAAAAATTGAAAATGAAATAATTTCCATTTTGAAAAGTGTTTTAAATTTCTCCAAACCTTGCAATGCATTTCGATATAAGTAATGAATCACTAACCCTATTGTAATTGTTACAACAATTAACACTTCAATTGTATTTAATTTAAAAGCAAAAATGCCTATTATTGGATAAAATACTATAATTCCAATAATATAATAGAATGTTAATTTAGTTCCTGTGTTCTCAATTATTCTTGTTTCATTTATAGAACTTGCTGCTAAAAATCTTGAAATAGCAGGAGCTATTCCATTGGAAATTGGTATATTTAGTAATGCAGCCCAATAGAAAAGAACAGCAAAATTGCCCATGGTTTCCGGTCCATAAATTAAACCAATCATAATAGGATAGACAATATTTACCAATCCAATTATTATCGTTATAAATAATGAGTAAATAAAATTGCTTCCAATTGATTTCGGTTTACTTTCCAAATTTGCCATTTTATTAATACAACCGTTAACATTCTTTTACTTACGATTTATTAAATCACATATTTTCTTCAACTTAAATAAAAAAAGAATAGATGTTTGCTTTAAATTATTTTAGTAATTGCCTATAAATATCAATCAATTTTTTAGATTGTTTATTTTTATTAAACTCTAATGTCATATAGTGACGTCCATTAGCACCAAATTTCTTTCTTAAATTACTGTCGTTAACTAAAACATCTAGACATTTAGTTAATTCTTCAATATTATTTTCAGGAACCACAAATCCCGTTTTATTATGAATGATTATTTCAGGATTGCCAGAATGTTCTGTTGTTACACAAGGTTTTTCACAAGAAGAAGCTTCCATAAGAACTACTGGTGTGCCTTCACAATCTCCTGATTTATCCCTTATGCTTGCTAGAAGAAAGATATCACATTTTTGTATATGCTCAAGAACTGTTTTCCTTGGATTTATTGTAGCATAATTGTCTATAATTGAAACATAATGTTCTATTTTCAAATTAGAAATCAATTCAATTATTTTTTCTTTTAAGGGTCCTCTTCCTAAAATTGTTAAATGTGTATTGCTGTTTTTTTCTCTAAGAGCAGCAAAAGCATACAAAGCATTCATAATTCCTTTTTTTTCCACAAAATTTGCTACAATCAAAATCTCTACATTCTCGTTTTCTCTCTGAAGATTTTCAATTGGTTTGAATTTATCAAGATCAATTCCAATATGAATTTTCTTAATTTGTTCAGGTGATGCCCCTAATTCTATCAATCTTTTCGTCATATGGTCACTAAGTACAATTGCTATGTCTAAATTGTCAAATAATGTTTCGTAATATTTTTGATCATAAATGGATTGATAGGCATCATACCCATAAAACGAAGTAATTATAGGAATTTGAAATTTCTTTTTTAGAGGGGAAATTAATTTACCAATAGTACCAAAATGTGAATGTATTAAATTGATTTTTGGTAATTCTTTACTCAATTTTTCAATTTTTTTTAATCTAAAATCTAAATTTGCTATTCTAGTATATTGTTTTGGTATATAAAATGCTTTAGGATAATACACATGAATATTATCATAAGAGTAATTTTTACATTTTTTTCCTTTTTCAAGTAAACCCATATCTCTGGGTAGAGGTGAAATAACATATAAATGATTAAATTCTTTTTTTATTGAATCAACTTGATTTTTAATGAATATCCCTTGTGTAAAATTCATTTCTAGGTTAGGATATGCATTAGATACTACAAGAAGATTATTCTCTTTTAAATTCACCAATTTAATCCACCGAATTATTTTATGTCATTTTTATTATAATTTGCTATATACCAATCAATTGTTTTTTTCAATCCACTATCGAAATCTATCTTAGGGTGCCAATTAAGTATTTCTTTTGCTAATGTATTATCAGTGAACATATCAAAAATCTCATTTGGTCGATATGGTAAAACTCCAAATTTTAATTTTGAAACTAAACCAAATGTTTCAGCGATTTTTGTAGACAATTCTTTTATACTAACTGAAACACCAGAACCAATATTAATTATCCTACCAAAGCTAATTTGATTGGTTAGTGATAATAATATTGCTTCAATAAGATTATCGATATAATTAAATTCTCTTTTTTGTTCCCCCAAGGTTAAATCAACTTCTTCTCCTTTTAGTAATTTTGTTAAGATATAAGGTATAAATCGATTGGTTTTTTGATATGGTCCGAATAAATTGAAACTTCTTAGAATAGATATAGGCAAGTTTTCTATTTTGTGAAATAAAAGACAAAAATATTCTGCGGAAGCTTTAGTTACTGAATATGGTGAAGCAGGTAATATACAATGACTTTCTTTAAATGGTGGGTTTGTTCCACCATATACATCACTTGTGCTTAGAAATACAAATCCTTCTACAACCGTTCTTTTAATTGCATCAAGAAGATGTAGTGTTCCTTTGATATTAATATCTGTTGCTAATAATGCTGCATCAATATCTTTATCCAAATTAGTCATAGATGCTAGATGAATTATGTAATGAGGATTAATTTCTGAGATTATTTCTAAAACATCTTTTCGATTTACTAAATTAACATTAGTATAGTTTACATCATTTAAATTAAAAGGAATAAAATTTGGATCAACATTTTCTATTTTTTTATAAAAATCAATAATATAAGGTTCAATATCATATTTTTTTAAATATAAATATAAATTTACGCCAATAAAACCTAAACCACCAGTAATCAAAATTCTTTTCTTCCTAAAATGCTCAAAATTGATTTTGTAGTTCACAGTCTATACCGGCGTTACTCTCACTCAAATATTATCTTAATCCCTTATTTATGTATAAAAATTATTCTTTATTAATGATGTAAAGTCTTATCTAACTCTAGAACTCATTTCTTATAAAGGATTTTTAATAAGCATCTTTTTTTAATAATAGTTTAAAGGAAATTCTATTTGAATAGATAGTAATTGTTCTATCAAAATTATTACTGCAATCTTGAATTAGATAATTATAATTCAATGAATCAGTAGACAAAATAGATGGATATGATAAATTATTCCAATTAAGCCATTGTGCCATAAAATCTTCAATTCTAATTGAAGCATTGTTAAAATTCACATTATTTTCAACTAAAATTGTAGCATTATAAATGTTGGTGGTATAACCAAAATCTTGAATGTTATTACGTATCAAAATATTATCATTGTAAAAAGCAATTGAATGTTTATCATAATCAATTTTGATTTCCAATAAATGATAATTATAACGTGACCAATTGAAAGGAACAATAGTTTCTGTATAGAATATTGAACTTATAGAGTAATTAGAAGCAATTCCTACTTTCAGATGAGTTGTATTTGATAAAATGACAGCAATAAATCTCAATGAATTTTCGATATTCAGATCTACAGCTAAACCAAATGAACTATAAACTGAAGAATTTTCCAGATAAGTAAAATTTGTAGAAACAACAATCTGGTTTGTGCTTCTTACAAAATTTACAGAATTAAGCGGAACTGATATCCCTTGAAATGAGCTGTTAAATGAAGAATAGAATTGGATATAATCACTTATTCTCATGCCATAATCAGTTTTATTACCATTTGTTGGTAACCAATCCCAGCCTTCAGAACTTGTATACCAATTGCTATTAAACTGACCACCATTATCTATAAGGTAGTTTTTTATACTATTATATGGTGTTTCTTCTTTTGTCCAACCATATTTATAATAATCCATTTTAATCGCTGAATCTGTTCTATTAATATTATTATCAACAAAAATTGTTACTTGGTAATTATCGACAATAAAATCTTTATCTAAGGTAGTATTTCTTAAAATAATTCCATCACATTGATATGAAATCCATTTACTTTTGTAATCTATATCAATGCGTAATATATGAAACGAATCTAGTGACCAATTGAATGGAATTACCGTTGGTGTAGAATAAAGAATACCTTTCTCTGTAAAAAGAGAACCAACACCCATAAATAAATGGGTTGTATTAGATGCTAATCTTGCTCTATACCAACTAGGTGAACCAATTGATAAATCAATTGATATTCCAAAAGAGTGATAATTTGAGATATTACTTATTGGTGCTATTCTAGATTCAGCATATAAATGTGAACTTGAGTTAAATATTAAGTCATTCCTAACAGTAGATCTTAATGCTAAATGAGAACTAGTGATATTTGAAAACATATAAAGAAAACCTTCATCCCTGAAACCACCATATGTAGAGTTAATAGCTGTTGTTGTCCAATTCCAGCCTTGACTACTCATTGTCCATTTTTCGTTGGCAAATTTATCACCAGTATCCTCTACATGATCTGTTAAAATAAATACTGGAATATTTAATCCATAAATCCTTTTCTCAGCATCAGGTTGAATAGCTTCCTTAATGCGAGTCTCTATAATAGATTGTATATACTGTTCTTGACTTGTTTGATCTAGTAATGGTTTTTCATTTTCCCATAATATAAAATATGTAATCCATTCACCAATATTCGCTAAAGTAAAATTAAACGAGAATGTTTTTTCATTATATGAATTCAGGAAAAAATCCAATTCTTTAATCAATGTAATATTCATATTCGTTAATTCATTGTTTAAAATATCAGTTTTTGTTTTATTTATAACCCATGCTTCAAAAAAATAATTAATATCATTAATATTAGAATTATTTACTTTTACTGTAAACGAAATTGTTTCATTTTCACCTGTACGAACATTTGACAACGTATTACCTTTTACATCTACGACTGAGAAAATTGTTGTACCAGGAATTGTAGATTGAAATTGTAAGATGAAAACAAATGAAGCGAAAGCCCCAAGAATAGATATAATAGTGAATATAGAGAGTATTTTCGTAAATGTTGATTCTTTCATCCAATTGTGAAATATTTTTTTAAAAATACCTTTTTGGAAAGGATTTAAAATAAATGAATCAGTTATGAAAATTCTGAAAATAATACCAAGTAATGATAATATAAGGTTCGCACCAAAGAATAACCAATTTACTAATGCAAGATTAAAATTATTAAAATAGACTAAGATGGCACCAAGAATTGAAGATAAAATAATAGAGGAAAATAGTGTTATCCCTATTCTTTCAATGACTTTTAGATCATCTTTTTTAGAAAATATAAGAAACGAAAGACTATAACCAGGAAAAGTTAGCAAAATTATAAATCCAAAAACTGATATAAATAGATTATTTGAATACATACGAATTAAACTAAATAATAAGGAGATTGTGATAATAAGAATAAAATCCCAATTTTTCTTTAAGAATGGAATAATTTTTTCTTTAAGGATTTTTTTCAACACTATCATTCTCCTAAATAAAACTGTATATTGCTATTAAACGATCATTATAAATCATTGCTAAATTTGGATTTTGATTTATTAATTCTAATTCACTTATTAATAATCCTCGTTTCTCATAAGTATCAAAAGCAATCCTATTTTCCAGCGTAAGTAAATCTATAACCACCAGATCTCTTGAATCAAAATTACTTGGCGGGGTTTCATTGCCGGTTATATAAAGATAATTGGTTGAATCGATATATTCTAATGTCCAATTAATGCTTACATTATTTTCAATGTTGTATTGAAGATATCTGCCATGTAAATTGAAATCAAAATATATTGTGGTATCAGGATCAGAATGATTATTTAACCAATTAAATCCATAGAAATTGTCTTCATAACTTGAACCAATATTATAACCAAATTGATTTGTAGAAATTGAACTGAAGGACATTACTGTTCCTAAGCTAAAAATGGTGATCATTGATATAGTAGCAAATTTCTTATAACCTAATTTTTTAAGTAAAAATACCCCAAAAATTGGGAACATTATTGCTATATAAAATAAATTAGAACCAGTTCCTGAATAAAGAAAATAATAGATAATTTGAGCTAAAAATAAACTAAAAACAAAAACAAGCCAGATTATCATTATGTTATTAGAATCTTTTTTAATTTTCCTTATCAATATAACTAAACATATTAGTAAAATAAAAGTGGAAATTAATAGGATCGCAATATGAGCAATAAAATAAAACTTCCCTGCTAATGTTGATACATAATTATACTCGTACATTTCATTAGCAAGTGGTAAATCACTTTTTCCAAAAAGCCGATTTATTATTGGAGTAAAAAGACTTAAAATACCTCCAATAAATCCCCCCTCGCCAGTAAATCTACTTGTAAAATCACCCAAATAGCCGCCCAATAAATCACTTTTTGAATTTATTACAAAAAAGCCTACTATTGCAATTGCAGAGAAGGAAAATAATGCTACCTTTGGTTTTAAAAAGAAATGGTCTGAATTACTTTTTGATTTCCATTTTTTATATGAATAAATAGATACTAAAATAAGATAAATAATTGTTAATGAGCCAAAAAGGACAATCGCATAAAAAGCAGCAGAATGCCAAAGTCCTACTAGATAAACGATTTCAATTAATGCTAGAACTATATATTTCTTGGAATTTTCTTGTTTTAATATCTTTAGAAGGCAAACTGTGAAATGTAAAACAATAGGTATCCCAAAAGCAGCAACATAACCAACTTGAAAGAATTTTGTATAAAAATAATAAAAAAACAAATAAAAAACACCAAGAATAGACTCTTTTGAAAAATCTGAAAAAATTTCCTTAACAAATAAATATATTGAAATTGGGAATAAAATTAAACCAAATGGTATTTGAATTAAGGTTAAAACATCTAGATTTGTAAAATTTATTACAAACATAAAGAAACCAGTTATTAAAGGGAAAAAACTTCCATATACAGAAAAAATTGTACTATCGGAATTAAATAGTTTTGATGTTATAAACGAAACGAAAACTTGTTCATATCTTGTAATGAAAAATCTCTTTGTGGTAATAAAGAAAATAGAAATAACAAATAATAATGACCAAGCAATTATTAATAATAAAATAATATTTTTCTTTTCAAATGTTCTTTTAAAAAAAACATTGAATTTCTTTTCCTCTGTCATTGACATTTTTGTTTTAAAACTCCCAAACAGTCTTATTTATTGTTATTTTTATTTTTTTCTCTTAGATAATTAATTAATCAAATTATATTTTATATTGATTTATATTATATATGAAATTTAACCTTTTCTTAAGTTGTTTTACTAAAAGCTTAAATGTTTTTTTTCCATTTCTTTTCATTCTCTGAACTGAGTTTTTTTTATTTTTAATTTTAACATTTACAAATTAAGATTAACTAATTTACAATATTATTATATCTATGAATATTACTTCACATTCTTCTTTAAAAAAGAAGAAAATACTATCATCTGAAAAAGATTTTAAATCAATTGTTATTGATAGAAAGCAATAGGATAGAATGGTTATTAGAAATGCCTGGTATAAGTATGATTTTGGGTGATCTATTTGACAATAAAATAATTGCTGATTTAAAATATGAAAAATATTATGACATTGAGTTTTTTTTAGAATCAAAAGATAATACAATTATAATTTCAAAATACAATGGTTATCCTTATGAAATCTATAATTTTGATGAAAAAATAGTTATTTTAGAGGGAATGATCTATAACAAAACTGAAAAAGAAATTAACGATGAATTATCTGAAATCATTAATACCATAAATGAAAAAGGAAATTATAAAAATAAAATTAAAAAATTCATTGAGTCTTCATCGGGAGATTATATTATTGTAATTCATTCTAAGACTGATAATGCAACCTATGTTTTTAATGATCAATGGGGTAGATTACAATGTTTTTATCATAGTGAAAAAAATAAATTCATATTTTCAAGAGAAATTAAATTTATACTACATTATTTTAAAAATATTAGATATAGTAAAATTGGATTACTTGAACATCTAGCAATTAGATATACTTTTGGTTCAAATACAATATTTTCTGATATCAAAAGAATGTTACCAGGTTATCTTTTAATTTATGAAAATCAAACTTTTGTAGAAGAAGAAATCCTACCTTTGAATTTTAATTTTGAACCTTTAGATTTCAAATTAAAAAAAGATTATATTCAAGAAGCTGCAAGAATTTTAAGTGAATCAGCAAAATTACAGCTTAGTAAATTAAATCAATATACAAAATGTGCTGATTTAAGTGGGGGATATGATAGCAGAATTGTTTATTCAATTACACGTCAATTAGATAATACAGTAAGACCAGTTTCAATTGACTTAATTACTGGTAGTGAGAAAATAATTGCTGAAAAAATTGCTGAAGTATATAACGATAAGCTTGTTATTATTCAACCAGAAAGAGAATTCGATTTCGATAACACACAAAATTTATTGTATAAAACTGATGGGTTGGTTGATGGGAGAATTACTGCAGGTTGTTATCCAAATAGACAATTTTTGAGAAAGGAATTTCCTGAACCAATTGCTAATTTTATGGGCTTTGGAGGAGAATTTCTAAGACATCCAAAAAAGCAAAAGAGATTTCATAAAAATATTCTCGATATTATTGAAATTGATAGTTTTCCAATGTACATTTCAAAAACATCGATAAAGTCTTTTTGTTCCTGTTTAGATTTGAATGAAAATGAAATCAAAAAATATTGGTTAGATTACTTTCAATCAAATTATAATGAAAAAAGAATCGAAGATATAATAGTACATTATTATTTTGAATATTACAGGATTTTTGTTGGACAGGGAGAAGATAGATCCAGGAAACATATCTGGACTGTAAATCCTATGATGTCAAATGATTGGCTTATTTTTGCTACTAAGAAAATTCCAAGAAATTATTGTGACTATCAATTTTTTGAAGAATTACTAAACAATATTGATCAAAATATTTCAATAAATAAAATCCCAGTCTTTGGTGGTAATTTCAAAAAATCAAAGATATATAATTTCATAATTTCTAATAAATTCTTAATCAATGTTGGCAAAATTTACACAGGATTAAAATGGAAAATAAAATTATCAAAAGACAATGAAAGAAAAGAAATGATAAATGAGATTTTAAGTTTATATAATGAAAGCAAATCAATTCAAAAGAATTTCAATTTGAAAGAAGTTATTAATATCACTAAAAGAGAATTTGGTCCTAATAATTGGTTTATTTGGCAATTATTTTCATTATTTCTTTATATGAATAAAATTGAAAAGAAATTTGAAAAAAATTAAGGAATTATTTTAATTAAAAAAATTCCTTAAAGAACATTCTATAAGGAAATTTTAAAAAACAACTAAATATCGTTATTAAATAAGATATTAAAGAAATATTAATCTCAAGAGGTTTAACATATGGAAAAAATACAAGTAGTTATTTTATGCGGTGGAAAGGGAACGAGATTAAGAGAAGAAACAGTTTTTAAACCTAAATCTTTAGTTGAAATAGGTGGAAAACCTATTCTTTGGCATATAATGAAAATATATTCTTATTATGGTTATAATGATTTTATTTTAAGTCTTGGTTATAAAGGCTTCATGATTAAGGACTATTTTCTCAATTATGATAAATTCAATTATGATTTTACTTTAAATTTAAAGAAAGGAGAAATAGAGTTTCACGATAATAATACCGATAATTGGAATATAACATTTGCTAATACTGGTGACGACACAAATACAGGTGGTAGAATAAAAAGAATCGAAAAATATATTGAAGAAGATACGTTTCTTGCAACATATGGAGATGGAGTTGCTGATATTGACATACAAAAATTGATTGATTTCCATTTTTCCAAAAATCTAGTAGCTACTTTGACTGGATTTCATCCTACATCCAAATATGGTATTTTAGATATTGATAAACAAGGAACAGTTACTTATTTTCAAGAAAAACCAGTAATGAAAGATATTGTATCTGGAGGATTTTTTGTATTTAATCACAAAATGTTTGATTATTTAAAAGATGATTGCATTTTGGAAAGAGAACCATTAGAAAATCTAGTAAAAGATAAACAATTATCAGTTTACAACCATACTGGTTTTTGGGGCTCCATGGATACTTATAAAGATGTAGAACGTTTAAATGAAATATGGGAAAGAGAAAAAAAGTGGAAAATTTGGTAATGTTGTGATTATTATATGAAATCTAATAACGATTTTTGGACTCATAAGAATGTTCTAGTTACAGGTGGCTCAGGATTCCTTGGTAGCTATGTTATAGAGAAATTGATTGCTAAAAAAGCAAATATAATTGCTATTATTCGAGATCAATTACCCAAATCTAGAATATTTTACGAAAATCTAGTTGAAAATATAACTATAGTTAATGGAGATATATCTGATTATAGATTAGTGGAAAGAACATTAAATGAATATGAAATTGAAGTGGTTTTCCATTTAGCAGCACAAACAATTGTCCAAATAGCAAATAGAGCCCCGATTTCTACTTTTGAGTCTAATATAAAAGGAAGTTGGAATATCTTAGAAGCTTGTAGAAATATTGATACCGTTAAAAGAATTATAGTTGCATCTAGTGATAAAGCATATGGTGAGAAAGAAGAATTACCATATTATGAATCAGATCCATTAAAAGCAAAACACCCATATGATTTATCAAAAGCAATTACTGATTTATTAGCTCAAGGATATTATTCAACTTACGATTTACCAATTGGTATAACAAGATGTGGTAATTTATATGGTGGAGGAGATCTAAATTTTAATAGAATCATACCACAAACAATTAGATCAATAATCTATAATCAGAATCCGGAAATTAGAAGTGATGGTACATTCTTACGAGATTATTTCTATGTAGAAGATGCTGCTAACTCATATATTATGTTTGCAGAAAATCTTTTAGAAAAAAACCTTGAAGGTGAAGTGTTCAATTTTGGAACTGGAAAACCAGTAAGTGTTTTAAAACTTGTAGAATTATTATTGAAAATATCAAATAAAGAAGAATTAACACCCAAAATAAATAACACCGCAAAAGATGAGATTAAGGATCAATACTTAGATTGTTCTAAAGCATTTAAAATTTTTAATTGGAAACCAACCCACACATTAGAAATGGGATTAAGAAAGTCATTTGAATGGTATAAACGTTGGTTTAATTTATGAACAATAATGTAAGTATTGTGTTTTTAAAAAAAATTAATAATAAAAACTATTACCAATAATTCAATGAACATAATTTAAACTAAATTTAATTTTTTAAAAAATTAAATTCTGATTTTTTCTTCTTTTAATTTTGTTATTCAATAACTTATATCTGTAAATCTAAATATGGATAAAACGCTATTATGTAGTAAAGCTATTAAAATAAACAAATTCCTTTAGATCTTTTCTGGGTGGCCTCTTGGATTCAACTAATTTTTGGTTTTCATTTAATGAGCTTAAATCCTGGGATTTTTTTCCCACAATTAATAAGGTAATAAGTGTCATTTCTTCTGGTATAGATAATATTTCTTTTGCTTTTGCTTGATTGAAACCAGCAATTGGATGAACAACTAAATTTAATTCAGTTCCTCTTAAAATTAGCAAAGCTGTTGCCATACCAGTATCAAAAAGGTAATATTCTCTTTCAGTTCCTATAACACAATCTAGTTCTTTTTTACTTACAACAGCAATAATCATTGATGCTTTTTTTGCCCATTGATTGTTACTTGATAATACCTGGAATAATTCCGTTAATTTTTCCTTCTCATAAACAAAAACAAAATGCCAAGGTTGATAATTAAAACATGAGGCTGATAATTGTGCACTTGAAGCTAAATCCATAATTAATTCTTTAGTAATTTCTACTTCCTCTAAAGCTCTATAAGATCTTCTAGATTTGATTATTTCTTCTACTGTCACTAAATTCACTTTCCACTAAAAATACTATTATAACATATATCTTTGATTAATTTAAGAATTTTAGTTTATAAAAAGGAAAAAAAGAAAAGATTTTTTCAAATCTGTTTTATTCCTTTAATTGCTTCCTTCCGGAATATTATCCATGAGGTCATAGCCGCTGCTCCGAAAGCTGTTATAAATAGCATACCAAATGCCAAGAATATCTGTAAAGGTGGAACAACTAATTCAGCTGGAGGAAATCTTACATCAATTGTTAAAATTTCCATAAACATTTTTGCTGATAGAATTCCTACACATAGTCCTAATATTGACCCAAATGTTAACAATGTTGCTGCTTCTGTGGTAAACATTCCAAATAATTGTTTAGGAGACATTCCTAGTGTTTTAAGCATTGAAATTTCCATTTCGTTCTCGATTGCTTGTACTAGTATCATCAAAGTAATAGCTGCTATTGTTACTATCATAGATGTAATAAAAGCAGTATTCAAAGATCCATACAACATGGTATTTCGAAGACTTCCTTCAAATGATCCCATTATCGATTCCACATTATCTACTGATCGTCCAAGCTCATTTTCAATTGCTTCTGCTACTTCTCTTATTTTATATCCTTCAGCTACTTTTACTAACATATCACCAGCTGTACTCATCTTACTATAAGCTATTGTTGCTGTAAGATTATAATTCCCTACTATAACAAATCGATATATTGATGAATCAGCTGATGGTGATTCTGTATAGAATCTTGGGAAGTAATTATAAGTTCCAACAATATCAACAGTATGATTTACTTGCCCAAGAATGTATTTTTCATAGTAAATTGTTAATTGATCACCTGAATCAGAGGCTATTTTTCTCAATTGGTCTTTTTGCATAACTACTTTATTATTATCTTTTAAAGCGCCGAAGAATTCTTCAATATCTTTGGTGCCCAGATAATCCCGTTCAAAATAAGCTGTTTGTGAGAATTCATCTGGATCTATCCCTAATACTATATACGAATAAGTTACTGCCCCATAAGTTATAATTTGACTTGTATATTTAATATAAGTACCAATTTCTACTCCTTCTATTGCTAGAACAGTATTCTTGAGATTATCATTTGAGACTTTTACTCCTCTGATAAGAATATCCGCTCCAAGTTGATAATAAGCCTGTTCTTTATCGTATTTTTGATAGGATGTAATAGTAGTCAGTGAAGAAATAATTAAGGTAAAGGTAAGAGAAATTAACACTAAAGAGCGTATAACAGAATTCTTTCTTCGAAAGCTTCTTTTTGCTGATAGACCTAAAATACCTAATTTTGGTCTCTTCCAACCAAATTCAGCTAATAATTTAACAAAATAGGGGTATATACGAGTAATAAATAATATACCTCCTAAGATAAGTAGAACTGGAGCAGTAGTCCCAAAACCGAAAGCAAAGGAAAAGGAAGTTGTATCACTAATTTGATATCTCACTATTAACCAGAGCACTATACCAGTAATTATCAATATTACATCAAGGTATAATTTTTCCCATATTGATTGTTTTTGAACAGTTGTTCCATATGCCTCTGTAGTAGATATATTGCTCATATCCCAAACATTTCTAGCGTTAATGATCAGTGAGAAAATAGTTGCTGCTCCAATGATTGCATAAAAAATAATCATATTAAGTGCAGGAAATCTACTAATCCCCCCAAAACTAAGAAAGCCATTGCTTCTTAACATAAGATTAGCAAAAGGATAACCTACAATAAAACAAGTTAATACTGCCATTACAGTGAATTCTACTACCTGAAAAACCAAAAGAGCTATTACCTCTTTTCTTGATGTACCTCTTTGAAGCATATTCGAGACTTGTCGTTGTTGTCGTTTTTTCATCAAATTTGTAGAGTAATTTGTTAATGATAATGACATGCCAATAATAGGCGTTATAAATAATAAACCAAATAATTGAAAGATAAGAAATTCTTCATTAAATTCTTTTAAATCGTTAATTAGATCTAAAGAAATTTGTATGCCGATATTTTCATTGTCAAATTGTCTTGATAATTCTTGACCTAAATATTCGAGCTTTTCTATTTCACCACCAATATTAAAAGCGTCAATCTTATTGAGATCAAATGAAAACCTACAGTTATATCCTAAATAACCATTTAAATATAAAACACTAGTAACAAAATTAGTCGCTCCTGTATATCTAGTTAATATAAATTGATCAGTTAAATAATCATCAAGCGATTTAAAATCATCACTTAATGTACCCCTATAGTTTTCAAAATCCTCTTCTGTTATAAGACCAGTAACATTACAATACGCACCAGCTGTTGGTATTCCTAATTCCACAGAATAAAAGTTATCTGGTGGAAAAGCTAACACTGGAACATAAACTGGAAACATTCCTAAGTTTGAAAGATTAGTATTTTCAATAACAGATCTTCTAGCAACAACTAGAAATTCATCAGATTTGTAGGGTAGACTTCCATTATAAAGGATTGATGCAAAAGCACTAAAATAATCATCTGGTAAAGCAATTACATTAAAATTAGGTATAAGTTGATCATCATTTGTATCACCAGGATTTGATCCTCCAAGATAGAGCATAGCACCTCGTTGTGCAATCCAATCAGTTCGCAGAATACGATTCCGTAATCCTACCTCATCTATTGCCTTTTGAGTTATATTATTTAAAAGTGATAGAAAAGACTCTTCTTGATCAATAATGTTAGTTGAATCAACTGATATAGTAAATTGCCTAATTGGTGTTTGTATATTAAAATCAGTGAAAGCGTCATATTGAAAACTATACATAAAAATTAACCCTTCTGAGATCATTGCCAAACTTATGCCTAATCCCAGGAACATAACAATTGTATTACGCCTATTTAAAAATAACATTTTAGTATAGAATTTAAATTGTTCAGCTATCTTCATATAACTTTCACCGATTGAATTATTCCTAAAAGCAGTTGTTCATATTAAATTCTTACTGCTAGTTAAATAATTCTTATATTATTGTAAAAATTGGTTAATCTTTTTTGCATAAGAATCTTACTGTAAATCTTTCAAGACTTTATTCTTCAGAAAATAAGGTTATTCAAATGAAAAGAAAATAAGGAAAGATTAGATTTGCTTAATAGCTTTAATAGCATCTTTCCTAAAGACAAGATATGATGTTAATGCTGCAGAGAGAATTGAAACAATTATCAAAATTATCGAAGCTATTGATAATTGTAGAGGAGGAAATAGCATTTCTGTCGGAGGGACGATTGTCTCGAAGGTAAGAATATCAATAAACATGCTAGCTGCAAATATACCTATACAAATCCCTAGTATAGATCCGAAAAGAACTACAGTCATTGATTCTGTTAAGAATAAATTGAAGAGTTGTTTTGGTGACATCCCTAAAATTTTCATAGTTACAACTTCTCGCTCATTTTCGAAAACTTGTATTAAGATCATTAAAACCACCGCTGAAATAGTAATGATTAATGAAGTTAAAAACGAAGCATTTAATGAACCATAAAGCAATGTGTTACGTAAACTTCCTACTTTAGTTCCCATTAAATCAGTAGTACATTCAACTGAGCGATCCAATTCAGTTTCTATTACTGTTGCAACCTCTTTAATTGAATATCCATCTTTAACCTTTACAATCATGTCCCCACCAATGTTGAATTCTGAATAAGTAAATGCTTCTACATTTTCATAGCTGCCTACGATTGTAAATCGAAATATTGTATTTACTTCTATATCAGGAAATTCAACAAAGAATCGTGGAAAATATTTGTAAATTCCTACTACATCCAAGGTTCTATTTATAGTTCCCTGTGTATATCTTTCATATCTAATTGAAAGTTGTTCACCTGAATATGTATCAATTAAAGCAAGTTGATCCCTTTGCATGACAACATCGTTATCATCTAGTATCTTACTAAAGAAATTCTCAGGGTTCATACCTTGCAGATATTGCCGTTCAAAGTAAGCTGTTTTTATAAATTCCTCAGGATCTATTCCTAAGACTACATACGAGTAGGTTAAACGGCCATAAGTAATAATTTGACTTGTCATTCTTAAATAAGTAGCAGACTCTACTCCTTCAATATCTAGTACAGCTAATTTCGTTACATTTGAATTAACATCTACATTTCTTAAAAGTATATCAGCTCCTAGTGTGTAGTTTGCAGTTTCTATATCATGATTTTGATATGATTGAATGGTTATTATCGATGAAAAAACCAAGGTGAAAGTTAATGTAATTAATACTAATGATCTAGTAGCATCGCTTCTTCGTCTGGTACTTCTTCTAGTTGCTAATCCTAATATTCCTAATTTTTTAGTATTCCAAGCTTTTCTTGAAATAAAGCTTACCACTCCAGGAAAAATTCTTGTAGCTAGCATTATACTTCCTAGAATTAGGAGAACAGGTGCTGTCGTTCCTATTCCATAAGCAAAAGCATATGCTGATGTTCCTTTTAATTGTATCTTTACTATTATCCATAAAACAATACCTAAGAAAATTAATACTATATCAAGATAGAGTTTTTCCCAAAAAGGTTTCTTAACTTGATGCTCAGTGTATGCTTCAAAGGTAGTTATTTGACTCATATCCCAAACACTTTTTGCATTTACAATTAGCGATAAAATAAAACCAAATGCAATTATAATATAGAATATAGACATATTTATTGTAGGATAGTTACTCACACCTGAAAAATTAAGAAAACCAGAACTTTTGTTAATTAGCCAATTGAACCCATAGCCAATTATTGCAGAAATCAATATTGCTGTCACAGAGAGCTCTACCACTTGAAAGAGGAGAACATATAGAACCTCTTTTTGGGAGGAACCCCTTTGTAGCATACTTGAAACTTGCCGTTTTTGTCGACGTTTCATGAGATTAGCTGAATAATTTGTTAAAGAGAGCGACATCCCCACAATAGGTGTAATAAATAATAAACCAAATAATTGGAAAATAATGAATTCTTTATTGAAATCTCTTAATAATGAAATGATATTCGTATAAATTACTATTTGAAATCCTTCAGTTGTAAACTCTCTACTTATTTCTTGACTAAATCTTTGTAATTTTGAGATTTCGTCAGCAATACTAAATGAATCTATCAAATCTAAATTAAAAGCGATTCGTCCTGTTGCTAATGCATATCCTGGATAATAGTTCAATTTAGAAACTAAATTAGCAAAATTAGTGTAACTAGTCAATAAAAATTGATCTGAGAAATAGTCGGTCATTGCATCGAAATCATCCTTCAATATTCCTGTTGCTGAACTAAATGTTTCATATGTAATTGAACCAGATGAATTAAAATATCTACCACCAAGAGGAATACCCATATCAACAACATCTTCATACCCAAGGCCAAATATTGGTGTATAAGCTGGAAATCTACCCAAACTACTTAGATTAGTTCTAGTTAAAGTTGATTCTTTAGCTACAACAATAACCTCATCAATATTTTCTGGGAGACTCCCATTAAAGAGCATATCGCTTAAAGCACTAAAGTAATCTGAAGGAATACCATAGAGGTTAAATTCAGGCAGGATAGTATCTCTATCATTATTCAGATTTTTTGCAACTAAAAATAACCCTCTTGTTAAGAACCAATCAACTCGTTTAACTCTATCACCAATTTCAGCATTATCAATAGCTCTTGTAGTAGCATTATTTATGATAGGAATTGATGCTTCAGGGTAATCTCGAATATCATAAGATGAAACACTAACAGTGAATTGCCTAGGAGGAACACCTTGATAGAATCCCTCAAAAGCACCATACTGGAAACTATACATGAACATAAGACTTTCAGAGATAATGGCTAAACTAATTCCCAAACCCAGAAACATAATAATTGTAGCACGACGATTCATAAAGACCATTCGATTGTAGAATTTTATTTTTTCAAGAAACCCTGCCATCTCTAAACCTTCCAGAAGTTAACACTTAACAGAATTCCTTCTGTTTTAACGTAATTAAGCATTATCATAAATTAAGAAAATCATTTGTTAATTAGGTGGTCATTTCTTGGTCATAAATATATTAAAAACTAATTAAGACTGACCAGTATAATAGAGATTAAAAGAAATTGCTATTACAGAAATATAATTTTCAATAATTATAGAGAATAAATGAAGGTCAAATAATGTTAGATACAATATTGAAAGGTATCGAATATGGTAGAAATCTTAACGCTGATTTCATAGATATTCGATTTCAAAACAAATATGTTGCTCAATACTCTTCTCGAGATGGTGAGTTATCTGCAAATACTGGTTCTCGAAGTGGATTGTGCACAAGAGTAATTGTTGATGGTGCTATAGGTTTTGCTTCAACGACTTCTACTAAATTAGCTAATTTAAAAGAGATCATCAAACAAGCAACAAAATTAGCAAAAGTAGCTGCACCAACACTTAAAGAGAAAATTTCATTCGCTGATGTTAAATCACACAAAGATATTGTTATTTCTCCTTATATAAAGTCAATTGAAGATATTTCTGTTACTGAAAAAATCAATATGATAAAAGAAGCAGAAAAAATTTTCAAAGATTATGAGGATGTTAAAAGTTATATCCTTAATTACAGCGAAATAATAGATGATAAAATAATTACTAATAGTGATGGTACTCAAATAACTCAAAAGACCATGAATCCTACTGTTCTTGCTCAAGCAATTGCTTCTCGAGAAACCAAAATTGCCCCTTACCATGAAGCTTGGAGTAAAACGAAAGGTTTTGAATTAATTGATGAACATCCACTTGCTGAATTAGCTAAATTTGCTTCTGAAATGGCTATAAAAAACCTTGATGCAAGTTTACCACCTGGTGGTCCGACAAGAGTGCTCATTGATCATACTAGTGTAGGTATAATCGCTCATGAAGCAGTAGGTCATTGTTCTGAAGCTGACTTGGTTGAAGGTGGTAGCTTTCTAAAAGGCAAGCTAAATCAAAAAGTTGTTTCTGAATTAATTACAATTGTTGATGAACCTGTTATGGGTGATGCTAGTGGGTGGTTAATGTATGATGATGAGGGAACAAAAGGCAAAAAAATTAACATAATTAAAGATGGCATTTTGACGGGATATTTGAACAATCGAGAATATGCTGCTAAGATGAATATGGAACCAACAGGCAATGCTCGAGCGTTTAATTTTGATGATGAACCTTTGATCCGTATGAGAAATACTTACATCAAACCTGGGGATATGACAGACGAAGAATTAATTGAAACCATAAAAGATGGTCTTTTTGTTACAGGGATGATGAATGGTTCTGCTGATACTTCCGGTGAATTCATGGTTGGAACAGGTCAAGCTATTGAAATTAAAAATGGTAAATTGACAGATAAGATTTATGTTGGACCAACAATGACAGGGAACGCTTTTGAAGTCTTATCCTCTACTCTAGGTGTGGGAAAAGAACTCAAATTAAATATAGGTACTGGTTTTTGTGGCAAGGAACAAGCAGCAAAAGTGGATGCTGGAGGAGGAAGGCTTGCTTGTACAGTTATTTTAGGAGGTCATTAAAATGTTTGATCAAGCTTTAGATGAAAGTAGAAAAGTAATTGCTTCTAGTTCCAAAAAAGGCATGGAATCTATCGAGATTTATCTTTCTTATAGTAATATAAAGCAAGTTATGATGAATGGCACAAGTATAAGTACACAACGAGCTAAGGAAGAATTAGGAGCAGGTATTAGAGTTATTCATGATGGATCAGAAGGTTTTTCCTATACGAATATTATAACAGCTAAATCTCTTATGAAAGCAGCTGAAGAAGCTTTTAGTATAGCTAAATTGTCACCAAAGATTGATGGCATTGGTTTACCTGAAAAAAAGATTATTCCAAAAATTGAAACTGTTTATAGTAAAGAAATAGCTGATCTTGATGCTTCTGTTTTAACTAATGATGCTTTAGACTTTATATCCGGATATACTGGTATTGACGATCGTCTTGCTACAATACTTAGCAGTGTTTCTGCAAATGTTGGAGGAACAGCGATAATAAACTCTAATGATGTAGAAGCTCAAACAAAAAATTCATCTTACCAAGCTGGTTTACTTCTTGTTGCTAGTGAAAAAGGCAAATCAGGTGGATATGTTACTGAATCAATATTTAGTCGTAAACGAGATGCGGATTTAAAGGAATTTGGTGAAAAATTGGGTAGGAAGGCAATGGATGCATTTAATCAAGAACAAATCAAAGCTTTTGATGGGTCTGTAATTTTTAGGCAAGAAGCAATGATTAGCCCTGTAGCTATAGTTGCATGTTTAGCTGCTTCAGGAGATTTGCGTCAAAGAGGCATTTCTTTCTGGAAAGATAAGCTAGCTGATAAAGTTACTGATGAAAGTTTCCAACTTGTCGACAGACCTCATAATCTTAATGGTGGTAGTGGTATTCGTCCATTTGATTCTGAAGGGAATCCTACTAAGAATATCGATATAGTTAAAGATGGTGTTCTGCAAACATTCCTACATAATCAAAGAACAGCTAATAAAGAAAATCTTGAACCAACAGGAAATGCATATCGTTCGTTAGGAAATCAACCAGATTTTGCTACAAAACCAGATGGTATTTTACCAAGTTCTCCTTGGATTCTTTCTGGAGATATGTCTGAAGAAGAAATAATTCAGGACACAAAGAAAGGCATAATTTTACATAACTACCAAGGAACTTTGAGGCAAGAAAATGGTATTTTTTCAGGCGTAGCCAAAGGTGCTTATCTTATTGAAAATGGAGAAATTGTTAAACCCATTACAGGTGTATCTATTTCTGGCAATGTTTTTGATATTCTCAATAATATAAGTGGAATTGGTAAGGAATATCATCTAGCTAATGATTGGCTTACAACACCAATCATGCGTTTTGAAGGAATAAAAATCTCTACAAAGTAGAGATTATTTTTATTTTTTTTGTTTTTAATTTCATTTTTTATAGTATAATTTAAAAAACAACTGTTTTTCTATCGACGAAAAGTTAAAAATCAAAAACATCATAACATAAATGCTGAGTGACGAAGGGTGCTTGAATGACGATTGTAGGTGCGTTTATTTTACCTCATGGTGCAATGATTCTCGATCCAAAAGTAAAGGATTTACCTAAAGAAGCGATCGAACTTCATAAAGCCATGCTAAAAGCTGCTGAACAAATAGCTAAATTAAAACCAGATATCATTTTTATGACATCTCCTCATGGTATTGCTCTATCAGAAGAATATGGCATTTATGTTAATAGAGGTGGTAATGGTACAGCTGAATGGGATGGATCTTATCAAAATTATAAAGTCAAAGTGGAATTTAATCAAGATTTAGCAATTGAACTTTATAATTATCTTCTTGATAAAGAAACAAATGTTAGCAAAATTGCTACTTTTACTTCCGGAGTAGAAGCACCATTTCGTTGGGGTGAAGCTGTTCCTTTATGGTTTATTAGGGACATAAAAAATGTTCAATTTATTTATATGTCTCAACCATTAAAAAGATTAGAAAATCCTGAAGAATTGATTCCCGAAACTATTACTTTAGGAAATGATTTGAGAATATTTTTTGACAAACTAGATAAACGGGTTGTTATAATTACTAGTGCTGATTTAGCACATACACATTTGAAATCTGGTCCTTATGGTTTTAATGAATTAGCTGAACCTTTTGATCAATTAATGGAAGAATGGGCAAGCAATTTAAATAGGAATATTCTCTTAAAGAAAGCTGTTCCATTGCTTGAAGATGCTCTCTGTTGTGGTTTCATTGGTTTTGTTATTTTACAGGGATTATTAGAAAAACTAAATTTTAAACCACAAGTTGTTCATCGTGCTACTCCGACTTATTATGGAATGATGATTTCCTCCTATATAAAAGAGTAATTTCATTTTTTATTCAAAAATCAATTGCTAGCTCTTTTAACCAAACAGAAAGATTTTAACCTCTAGAATATGATAAAATATCAATAGAAGTCTATTGTTTAAATGGTGAAATGAATGATATTTAAAAGATTAGCCCGTAATAAAAAAGGTGTTTCAAGCATCATCTCAACCTTACTTATAACTAGTATTATGATAGCTTCAATTGCAATGACTTATGTTTATATCATTCCTACACTTGATCGTGGTCGAATGAATTCTACTTTATCTACTTCAGCACTCTTCCTTACTAAAATGGATGGAGCTGTTCAATCATTAATTGAAGATGGTGTAGGTGCTGCTCGAACTATAGAAGTTGATGCTTTTGCGGGTAATCTTGAATTTCGTTCTTTAGGTTTAAATTTTAGAGCGTATATAGATGGGGCAATGTATATACCCATTCCGTCTCTAGAATATGGCATTGTTCGAATATCTATCCCTAGTGATATAGCTGTAATGCAACAACATAATATAAATTACATTAAAGGTAGTCCCTATGATTCTCCTGCTATTACTAATGAAGGAACTATCGATCCAGCTGTAATCACAATGCAACGACCACAAACAGATACTTATTATCTCGAATTATGGTATAGACTTATTCTTTTAGTACATGATACAGGCTCTGGTGGCACCATTGATGTATCTTTAGTTGTTATCCAATTCACTGATGCTGAATCTCTTAGAGGGTTAAATTCAGGCACTTATTATTTAACTCTTAATAAAACTAGAGTAGATGTAAATCCGATACAATATGGCTTTAATGTTAATGGTGATCCCATAACAGCTTCAGGTGATGATTTTACCTTATACGTTAATCGTGGAATAGGTCTAGAACCAGTTTTTACTTCTTCAGGTGCTAGAACAAATGTCTCGTTTAATATGGTGATAATAACATATGACTTTAATACTGTAAAGCTAAATTAATATCACTTCTTCATTTTTCGAAATATTCTTTCAATTGTAACAGGCGTCTTGAATCGACAACATCTTTCTTCTGACTATTATTCAAAATTTTAATCAAAGTTTGATAATAACTTCTTGCAGCGTTCATATCTTGACTTTGCATAAAAAACATAGTAGCGTTCATCATTCCTTTTGCCCCAGCTGCCATTATAGTTACATTGGTAGGATATTTTCTTGTTAAATCAGTTAATTCTAAAGCAAATTCGTGTATTGTTCCTGCTTTGTTTAAAAGACTAAAATCATATATGGCATTCACCAGAACCATTGACAGAAATTCTGATAAATGAATATTATTCGTTTTATCTGCTTTACTTCTAAGATTGTTAATAATTTTTTTTACTTGCGTAATAGTTGATTTAGCAAAAATAAGTGGTAGTGAATTGACTATCGATTCCCCATATAATTGTATTATTGATTTATGTTCAGAATAAATAGCTATAATCCTATCTAATTCTTCTATGACTTTTTCTAGTTCCTCAAGATTATCTTCTCGAGAATATTCAATAATTAAATCTGATAATAATCTAACATAATCTTCTACTAGGGGAATATTTTCTGGATCTTTATCTATTTGCTCTTTCAATTTGGTCATTTTTTCATTCATTTCTTATTTCACCACAGTAAGCTAAATTTGGTTAGCAAATAAAAAATTTAAAGTATGATTAGTAAATTCTTTTCCTTAATAAATTTGCACTAATGTACTTATACTTTAAATGAAAGTGATTAAATCAATTAGGAATTAAGAGGTTGGTAATTTATGAGTAATTTAGAAAAGGGATTTCCAGATGTTAAAACAATTCAATCAGTTATGTATCAAGTAGGTGACGGAGAAAAATTACGTGTACTAAAATTCGAACCAAAAGTAAAAGAAGTAAATAATCATACAATCATTTTCATTCCAGGATTTATGGGACTTTTCGATCAGTGGAACAAAATGTTAAATGGATTACTTCTATGTGGATATACTCTCTATGTAATTGAAACTCGAGAGAAAAAATCATCTACTGCAACACACAAATCAGATAGAATTTCACAAGAAGGGTTTGCTCAAGACATAGCAGAAATAATGGATCAATTGCAGATTTCTTCTCCATATACTTTTATGGGTACTTCATTGGGGACTGGAGTAATAATATATCAGATAATACATAATTCTAATTTATCGAAAAAACCAGAGAAGTTAATTCTATTAAATCCTATTTATAAATCGGAACATGTCATACATCTTATACGAGCGTCATATTTACCTTCAATATTTTTTAATTTAATTATAAAATCATTCATACTTTTTGCACCCATTACAATGGCTAAAGTAAAGAAAAAGGATCCATTCTTATATAATATAAGAATTGAATCACTAAAACAAGCACCTCTTAGAAAAATGAGAAGGGCATTACAAATATCTAAAAATAAATCAGTTTTTAATGAATTGCCTTGGGTAAATATTCCAAGTTTAATTATAAGTAAAAATGGTGATAAAGAGCATCCCTTTAATCAAGCTATAGAAATTGCTAATTTCCTTCACGATACAATTTTCATCGATATATTTTCCGAAGAAATAATGCATGATTCTCAAACTGTTTATTTCATAAATAATTTTTTGAATAATTCATAGCTATCTTAGATAATCAGACTTATCACAATTAAACCACCTATTGTGAAAGCTGTTCCTAAAATTATTTTCCAATCGACTTTTTCTTTCAGAAAAATTATTGAAAGAGGTGTAGCGATCATAGGACCAGCAGCAGCTATAGCAGCTGGAGTAGAGGTTCCAAGAGAATCAAGTGCTATTAGATAAAGAATATTAGCTCCGACTAATCCTATTAGCGCCGCTATTCCGACTAATAGGTAGGATTTCCAACCAGGAGTTTTCTTTGGGGGTTTTCTATAGGTAAATAAAAAGGCCGTAAATGTTATTGGGATCAAATAAATCATTCTTGCAGCATTTATTGGTATGATATCAACATCTGGTGTGTTATTTAACCCGTATTTAATAAGTGAAGTTCCTGAAGCCCAGGTTAATGCTGCAATTAAAGCAAAACTAACACCTACAAGATTTGCATGTTTTTTTAATTTTAGAAATAATGGTGATTCAGGTTGTTCTGTAATAGTGACTTCATTTTTTTCTATTGAATCATGTGTCTCAATTATTTCATTTTCTGTAATTTCAATAGTATCGATCTTCTTCTTATTAACTTTAGATAGTGAAATTAAAACAACTCCAACAGTTACAAGTGCTATACCTACTAACATTAACCATTTGAATTTTCCCTCTAAAAATAACATTTCCATTATATAAGTCATTAAAAGGTAAGTCATTGAAATTGGATATGCTTTTGATACACCAATCAAGCGCATACTTGTAAGATAAAGAAAATTACCGATAACTATTCCAGTTATTGCAGCAAACACAAAAGCTAAAAAAGGGTAAAGGTCTATCTTAAATAGTTCTTTGAAATCACCCATTGCACTAGCAATTATGATAAAAACAACTCCAGCAACAGATGTTTGTAAAAATAACATTAATGTAGATTTCATTTTTTCATTTTGAGATTGATAAATAACTGTAGCTATTCCGCTGAGTATCATATTACCAATTGCTGCTAAAATAAACAAACCTATTTCTGTGAACCAAGACAATTATCAATCACATTTTTTTCGATACGGAGAGTCTTTTTGAATTCTTTTGTTGATTGGAATATTCAAAATGTTTTGAATGATTTAGCAATGAATTTTTGATGAAAACAGAGGATTTAAATTTAGAAAGAGTAAATCGTTTAGTATATTGTTAGAAGATATTTAAAGCAAGTAGGTTTTCATTTTATGTCTAAAAATATTACTCTCGATGAAGATACGAATTGTATATATCAAATTTTAAAAAAGGAAAATAATATTACATCTAAAAGGATTCTAGAACTCGCTTCTACGGAAGAATTTGAGAATATCTGTACCGGTTGTGTTTCTGGTGATTCTTTTCTAAGGTCTGTTAAAAAGTTAGAAAAACTTGGTTATATTAAATCTTCTTTGGGGAAAGGTGGTTATCGGTGGCAATTGTTCATTGAAATAACAGAAGATTGAGTTGTATTAAGTTGGATAAAACTGACAAACATAATCAATACCAAAATACCAATACTATTCAAGAAAATCTTGCAAACTTGTATGATATTGGTGCCCAGAAAGAAGTTATTTGTGTTTATCGCATATTATGTAAAGCTAAAAATTGTAGCACTAATGAAATTGTTGAACTCGCTTTATCGCCTGATTTTAATACTGAATGTTTAACCTGTGCTTCTGCTGAAAGTATTTATCGAGGTTTGCGAAATTTACAAGAAAAAGGTTGGATTATTGGCTATCTTTCTAAAGGTGGTTATGTTTGGAAGATTATTACTAATTAATTTTCGTTTTTTATTTGTTTTATTTAATAAAAGATAATTCAGTCTTAAAAAAATGATATTTTTATTTTTTAGAAAAGTAGGAGGGGAAAAGTATCCCCAAAGAAAATTATTGATATTCAAGAATTGATAATTGACCTGCAGAAACTGTCATTGCCATTGGTTTCTTGCTAAAGGTATATGATCCCCTTAATTTGATAATTTTAACTGTACTGAAAGTTTCATCTCCAATTGAGATTCTAATCACACCATCTACTAGATGTTCCAATGCACGCATATCATGTTCATTATGGATGTCTTTATGGATAGTCATCAAAGTTACTGCACCATTTTCTTTGTTAGATGCAATACGATTCTGAACAAAAGACAATGAGGTTTTTATATCATCACTTGCTAGCATAATAGCTGAAACACTATCAATTACACCTCTAATTCTAATGTTTTGATTTCTAGTATGAAGCATAGCTCTTCTTATTGATTCACTAACCTCTCGAGGTTGTGTAATATTACTTACCACATTCTTAAATTGTGATCGCATATCTGAATAACCATAAGGATTTGAAAAAGCATCAATATAGACCATTCTGTCTGTTTCAAGTAGAATTTCAGCTTGTATACCTAAAGATCGAAGGTTATCTTCATAATATTTGTACGGATGCTCTGTACTTAAAATATAACCTGTTTCTGCTCCCCTAAGTCCCTCTGTGAGAAAATGTAAAGCCACTAAATCAGCTTCCGCGCCTATTTCATCTTCTACAAGTATTACTGAACCTCTAGGTATTCCTCCTCCTAGAGCAGCATCTAATATTGGCAATCCAAATCTTGCAGGTGCAGTATCATTTTGAGACAACACTTTTTCCTCCTAATTTTTGAGATATTATTACGTGTATAATCCTATTATATATTTAATAACTGTTTATATAAGTATTTAACTTGCAAACATAATTCAATTTATACTTTTATAACTTCTTTGGAAAAAA
>DATKZI010000050.1:0-3408 GCA_035528035.1 Bathyarchaeia archaeon | reverse complement strand
GTTAATCATTATCTTTGCCTTTTCATTTATAGCAACATTTTTCATCACTTGGTTTTTAAGTAAATACTTTTTGAAAAAGGGTATTTATGGTCATGACGTTCATAAAGCTGACAAGCCAAAAGTAGCTGAGATGGGTGGTGTTGGTTTAGTTATTGTTATGTTAATTGTTACGATTTGCTGTATTTTTATCTTCCCCGATTACTGGCAATTCTTTACAATCGCCTCTATTATTATTTTACTTGTAGGGCTAATTGGTATTTGGGATGATTTGAAAGCATTGAGTGCTATGGTCAAACCATTTTTGTTGGTCATTCCCAGTATTCCTTTAATTGTTTGGCAACTTGTAGCAAATCATAAGTTTGCTAGTACTGGTTTACTTCTTTTTGTTCCCAAACCTTATCTTCCTTTGATTGGTGGCATTACAATTACAATCGTCTATTGGCTCCTCGTTCCTTTTGCTATTACTGTTTTATCCAACGCTACTAATATGTTAGATGTTATGAATGGTTCAACACCAATAACCATGTTATTTGTTTCTGGAATAGCAATTATCTCTACAATAACACTCGAATTACAAGAAAGAGAAGCCGTTTCAACTTTTCCCGGAATGGTCCTTGCTGTTATGTTATTTGGTTGTTTATTTGCTTTTTATTGGTTCAATAAGTATCCAGCTAGAATTTTCTGTGGAGATACTGGCAGTTTAACCATTGGTGCTGTTATTGCTTTAGTGGCTATTTTTGGTCGCATTGAAATTATTATTGTTGTAGCAATGATGCCTCAAATAATGAATTCT
The DNA here is from genome assembly GCA_035528035.1 of Bathyarchaeia archaeon. Taxonomy (GTDB): domain Archaea; phylum Asgardarchaeota; class Heimdallarchaeia; order JABLTI01; family JABLTI01; genus JABLTI01. Next base: position 2,615 of record DATKZI010000050.1, on the reverse strand, counting down.
TTCCAGATTATTCATAGCATTCGTGGATTCCGAGAGCGACGACAAATAAAAGAGAGACCTACTATTGTTTTGGAATCTGAAGAAATCCAAGCGAATCCTAAGGCAGGTGCACCATTAACGTTAACGCGATGGATTGTTGCAAAACAACCTTTGAAAGAAAAAGAAATTGTTTTATCAATGGGTCTTCTTTCATTATTCTCTTCAGCGTTAGCATTAATCACTTTAGCATTGATCTATGTTGCACTTTAGTGTTTTTTAGATCAATTTTAATCTTTTTCGCTTATTTTAGAGCTAAAACAAGTAAAGTATTCTGTGGATAATATCTATATTAATACTAGAAACTGTTCTTGGTCTCACATTGGTTTTTAACTATAAAATAACTTATTCTAGTTATAGGTGAGGAACTTTGGAATCTTTTATCAAAAATATAACTGAAAAAGAACAAGTACCAAAATTATTTTCAAATGAAGAAGAAAAACATGATTCAGAAAATGTGAACAATGATTTACGTAAAATCATTGAGAACATTCAAGCAAAAATCCTTGTTATTGGTGTAGGTGGAGCAGGAAATAATGCTATTACTCGCTTGAATGAATCAGGTATTATTGGTGCAGTTACTCTAACTGCTAATACTGATGCTCAACAACTTCTTTACTCAAAAAGTCATAAAAAAATGCTTCTTGGTAGAGAACTTTGTCGAGGATTAGGAGCAGGTAATGATCCACAAATTGGGGCTGAAGCAGCAATAGAATCCACTGAAACCCTTAAGGGAATTCTTTCGCAAGTAGATATGTGTTTTATTGTTTGTGGTCTTGGTGGTGGAACAGGTACCGGTGCAGCACCAGTCATTTCTAGAATCGCTAAAAGCATGGGTGTTCTAACTGTTTCAATATGCACTTTACCTTTTGATGTAGAAGGACGAAATAAATCACTACATGCTAAAGAAGGCTTAAGACGATTATACGAAAGCAGTGATACGACAATAGTTGTACCTAACGAGAAATTAATTGAAATTGCTCCTGAACTTTCACTAAAAGAAGCTTTTCTTGTTGCTGATGAAATCCTAATTCGAGCTGTTAAAGGAGTGACTGAAATTATCAACCGTCCAGGTGATGTTAATGTTGATTATGCTGATATACGACGCGTTTTAGGTGAAGGTGGTGCAGCAATCATCGGTTTAGGTGAATCTAACAGTCCAGAAGGCAGAGCTAAAGAAGCTGTAGAAGATGCACTAAACAATCCACTATTAGAAGTCGATATTCGTACTGCTAAAAGTGTTCTCTTGAACATTACTGGAGGACCAGATCTAAATCTCAAACAAACAGAGGAAGTTATACGTGCTGTAACAGATCAATTAAGTAGCGATATTGTTGTGAAATTTGGTGTACTAATTGATCCTGATCTCACTGGTGTGATTAGATCTACCATTATAGTAAGCGGTGTTAGAAGTCCTTATATCATATCTAATATTCAAGAAGCTAATTCTTTAGAATCTGAATTTGATCTTGAAGACGAATTAGATTTAGGTATAGATACTTTTGAATAAGAAAATTGGAAGAGTGTAATCTCTTCTTTTCTTAATTTTTTATTTTTCATTGATATTTAATGTAGCTGTAGTTGAAGCTGTTGTAGATAGAGGTTTTATTTCTTTGTTCTCTTCAATTTCATTAAAAGAAAGAGGTTTTCCTTTTGTTGAATCGTCAGATTTTTCTAATGAATAATCAGAACTCATTAATCCTTTTCTAAAGGAAAAGAGGAATCCTATGAACATTATAAATGTTAAAATGATAGAGCTTCCTAAAAGCACATACATTGGTAGAACAAATTCTGCAATAGATGAAACAATAGCCATTCCTATTAATTGGGCAATTCCTTGCGCCAATTGTTGTGTACCGAATACTCTCCCTTGTTTTTCATATGGAACAGTTTCTTGGATAATTGTTGAAGCTGGTACATTAATGAGTACTGATAAAATACCGTAAATACCTAAAACAGAAGCAATTACATAAATATTCCTTGAAATTGCAAAAGCATACATTGATCCAGCTACAATTAAAAAGGCAATATTAATTATCATTATTTTACGATTTAATTTGCCAATTGACATGAGTATTAAAGCTGTTATTATCCCAGTTGCTCCCATCAACGCTTGTATCAAGCCATAAGCTAGTTGCCCAAGATGCATTTCACCTTGTAGAATGACAATAAATAAAACATTAATTGCACCCATAGCAAATGTAAGAGCTGAGAAAATGACTAACATATAGCTGATTTTTGGATATTCACGAATCGTTCTATAACCAATTTTCATATCTTTTACAATACTTTTCATTTCAGCTCTAAGATTTTCACTTTTCTCTCGTTCTACTTTTGGTGGTTTCTTTCCCACCTTAAAGATCATTCCAATCAATATTCCGGAAACAAAGAAAGTAGATGCATCAAAAATGAAACTACCCAAATAGCTTTTAGCTGCGAGAACACCCGCTAAAACATAACCCACTATGGTCGCTATTTGGAATACAGTTGATCCAATTGAATTTGCGACAAGTAAATTCTTCTTCTCAACAATTAGTCTTGTATACGCACTTCTAGCTGGGAAAAAGAATGCTGCTGCA
>DATKZI010000049.1:0-4597 GCA_035528035.1 Bathyarchaeia archaeon | reverse complement strand
GGCCAATGACAAAAGCAGTCCGTGATAATATTAAAGCAGTTGGTGGAGAAATAGTCTCATCATGGTCAGTAATTTATGGAGCTGCAATTAGAATAAGAGGTTATAAAATTAATGCTTTAGCATCTCTTCCTGAAATTAATTTTGTTACTGAGAATTATTATAGTAGAGCTGCATTAAGTACGAGTGTTCCTCAAATAAATGTTCGACCCTATGTTTGGGATACATTAGGTTTTGAGGGTGATTCAGATATAGCAATTGCTATAATAGATACAGGTGTTGATGATACTCATACTGATATAGGTGGAGCAAAAATTGTTTATTGGGAAGATTTTGCTGGTCATGCTGCTTTAGCAAGTGGTGATGAGTATGCTACTGCTACAGATTGGAATGGTCATGGTACTCATTGTGCAAGTATTGCTGCTGGTACAGGTGCAGCTGCTGGCACTGCTTCAACTGTTGAAGTTTCTGGTACCTTAGGTATACCTGTTTTAGATGCTCAAAACGGTTATGTAGGTCATGTAGAAGTTGAAACCGCTGGTACCGTTCGTATTGATGTTCAATGGGATGACAAAACAGGAAATTCAGCAACAGATACATTATTTGTTGGTTTAGATATCAATGATGATGGTGCTTTCACAGGAGCAGATCTTGTTGTACAATGTGATTATTCAGATATGCCATTAGTACTTACTAGTGGATCTTTATTACCAGGAAAATATATGTTCCTTATGGGTCCTTGGGAAAGTAGTGAGCTAGGAGAAACAGCTATCCAATATACTCTCACTCGTCCTTCATCTTCAATCTCTGATGGTAACAATAAATACCGAGGAGTAGCACCAGATTGTAGTATTGTTGCTTTGAAAGCTCTTGATGATTCTGGTCTTGGTACTCAAGCAGATTTTACTGATGCTCTCGATTGGGTTTACAATAATGGCTTAACCTATGATGTAGATGTAGTTAGTATGTCATTAGGTTTCGATGCTGAAATTTCTGCAGTAGATACAGCGGTGAATAATTTGGTTTCATCCGGTTATGTTTGTGTGGCTGCAGCAGGTAATGGTAATATGGATGGCGATTATATTTACTCACCGGGAACAGCAAGCAAGGCAATTACTGTTGGTGCTATAGATGATGTAGATAAGGTAGCTGTTTATTCATCCAATGGAGCAACAGGTGATTACAAACCAGATGTTGTAGCTCCAGGTGGTGCCTATAAATATCCTTTAGGAGCTGATGAGGACACACATCCAATTATTGCAGCAGACACCAATGACAAAGATGTAGTTGCATTAGAATATCTTTCTTCAGATACTTTCTGGGAGACTGAAATGAATAGCAATGACTATACTGCTTATCAAGGAACTAGCATGGCTACACCTCATATAGCAGGGTTAGCAGCTTTACTTATCCAAGCTATGGATACAGATTGGACTCATACTGAAGCAGATGTATTATTCATTAAGAATATTCTTTGTGGTACAGCCACTGAAGTGCAATATGGTGAAACCTTTGATGTTTATAGTCAAATTCCTACCTTAAATAAAGGAACACGAGATAAGATTGAAGGTTTTGGCAAAGTACATGGTGACGCAGCAATTGAAGCATTTCTATCAAATTATACAGTAGGAACAGAAGTTACCGTGTCATTAAGTTCTGACCCAGATGGTGTGCAAGCTTGGGCAAGAAAGGTCGAATTAACAGCGCTCATTGAATTTACTGCAGGTATTGAAATGGATGGAGCTGCTGATTATGATCTTTATCTTTATGATCCTTCTGTTGATGTTAGTGCATCAAATACAGGCATTCTTGTAAAAAGCACAACTGCTGGTAATGGTTTGCCAGAAAATATCTTGTATACTCCAGCAAATAATATGACCGCATACCTTGTTATCAAAAGAGTTTCAGGTTCAGGAAGCTTTACATTACAAGCAGAAGCTACCAAAACAGGAACACCCTCACCTTCAGGATTCTTTGGTGCAGAATTTGCTCTCCTAGCAATTATAGGAGCTGTTGGTTTGGCAACAATTGTTTTCTTATCAAAGAAAAAACGAGTTTAAATTCATACTAATCTGACAAGGAAGTAAATCATTGCTTCCAATTTCTCTTTTTTTATAGTATTTCTTTTTAAATAATTGTTACACTTATTTGTTGGAATATTACCATCATTTAATTAGCTATATATTTGTAATAGTTCTAGTACTAATAAAAATCCCTAAAGAAAGATTGCAGGTGAAGAGCGAATACTTTCGATTAACTCTTTATTTCTTATTTAAAATGATAAAAGTAAAAACAAATAATCAAACCAGCAAGTGGTTTACCAAATAGTGGAAGAGTATATCGGTAGCATCATAAATATCCTTTGCATTATTTGGTTGGAATTGTTCAATAGGGAGTATAAGGAATGAGTCAAAAAGCAAAATTATTCCAAAAAATAACATTAGAAAATCTCATGCTGCATGAGCATACTCAAGTTAGTTTAGACAAGGAGTCAGTCACATTAGTCACTGGAGCAAATGGTTCTGGTAAAACACAGATTTTAGATGGTTTAATTATATGTTTAGGGCACATTCCCTCTCGAGCAAAAGCTAAGGGTATAGGTAGCTTCGTAGGAAAATATGGCGAAACTGCCATGGTAACTCTCGAGATAACCAATCCTGTTATGAATGGAAAAAGAGCTATTTGGACAATGGATAATGATCTAAATTCAGTTATAGATTTTGATACCTTTAAAATTGGAGCTAAAATATCAAAGCAAGATAGTAGTATAACTTTTACAATAAATGACTCAAGAAAAATCATTCGCGGTCGTTTGGTAACTAGAGGAGATATTAGACGTCTTTTTGAAACTGTTGGAGTGAGAGGAGAAAATAAGCTAGCTTTTACTGGCGAAGGGACTGTGGATGAATTTGCTTCAAAGAGTCCCAAGAGAAAATTAGATGTTCTACTAGAAGTTACTGGTTTAAAACAATATAGAGAGGAAGTTATTAGCGCTCAAGAAATTTTGAAAAACAGTATCCAAGAAATCGAACCTTTGAAAAGAAAGTTTGAAACAGAAAGTAAACTCTTAAGCTTATGGAACGATGCTATGAAGATTCTTAATCAAAAGAAAAAATTAATGTTAATGAAAACCAAAATGGAAACTGAGTTAAGCTGGTCACATGTGGTTCGATTAGAAAAACAAATAGAATCGATCAATCAACAAAGAACAAAAATTTTGAAACAGAAAAGTGATAATGACAAGGAAATAGCTCAAAAAGAGGATGAAATTGAACTCACAAGCAAACGTTTGAAGGTTTTAAATGATGAATTTCAATTGATCGAAGAACAAGAAAGAATAAAGAATCGAGCTTTAATTACCCTTGAAACGCAATTAAGTTATGAAGATGATAATATTCGAAATTTCAAACGTGAAATTGAACGATACCAAGAACAAAAAGAGAAAATGGAAAAAATTCTTGAGAGCAAAGATTTGAGTGCAAAAGATAGGCAGTTACAAGATAAACAAGAAGCTCTTATAATTAAAACAAAGAAATTGTTAATGATTCAAGAAAAATATGCTAAAGGAGAAAATGAGCTTCTATTATTACGTAAAAAAATCGTTTCCGAACCTAATTATGATACATTTAATTCTGATGAAGAAATTTTTTCGGGTGAACGATTGACAAGATATGAGGAGGATTTAGTAACTTCAGCAAAAATCTTCTCACAAAAAATAAAAAAGCAGGGACTAGAGAAAGAAATCATAGGTCCTATAATTTCGGATATTCGAATGAAAGAAGGAGAAAATTCCTGGGAAAAAGCTGTAAGGAATCTTATTGGTAATAATCTTTATGCATTTGCAGCGAAAACTGATGAATCATATCGATATGCAAAAAGGCTCTATGATGAAACATGGCCTAGATGGAAACCACCTTTAACAGTTTTTAGAGTATCAACAGACGATGCTAAAACTGCTTCTGAAATAATAAAGAAACCTCCTTATAGTGAAGTCTATAATATTGCTGCTAACCTTATTGATGGTGATCCTTTCATTTTAGGTTTACTTAAACGTGTTGTAAAAGGTGCTGTTGCTGAAGATAAATATGACCCAACTATTTTAACTCGAATTGCTAAAGATTCAAAAGTAAATATTTTAACCAAATCTGGTAATAGTTTTTATTTATATCATGGTGGTTTTGGCAGACCTCCTGCACCTATGAAAAATTCACTTGGTTGGCAAATTAAAACAATTGATGATAGAACCACCTTTGAAGTTGGTAATGAAAGAGAAATTCGATTGACTATTGCTCGTTTAGAAAGAGATACTCGAGAATTAAAGATAGATGAGATTAAGACGTTACAAGAAATATCGCGATTACATCAAGAAATACAAACATTAGGTATGCCTGATGAAAAGATTCTAGGAAAAATAGAAACTATGAATGAAATAGCATCAGTCATTGAAGCTAAAATAAAAGAATGTAGAATACACCAAAGCGAATTGAAATTAAAGCTTGATGAAGCATCAGATGATTTTGGATCATATACTATAAAACGAGCTGAAATAAAGAAAAGAAGTGATGAAATCGAAGAAACAAAGGAGCTTTTGAAATTAGAG
>DATKZI010000048.1:0-58135 GCA_035528035.1 Bathyarchaeia archaeon | reverse complement strand
TTGGTAATGTTAAAGGAACATATGGTAAATCTTTAGTTTCTTCTTTGATTCGTTTGGTTAAATCCTTATCAGTCATTTGAATTTCTTCTCTACCTTCATGTCGTATTCTAACAGTAAGAGTTTTTGTTTCAATTTCTTTTTCGCCTATAACAACTGTATAAGGAATCCATTCTTGCTCTGCTGATCTAATTTTCTTACCAACTCGTTCAGAGCGATCATCAATATCAACACGTATTTTTTGTTTGATTAATTTATCAGCTAATTTTTTACAATTTGGTAGATAATCCTCAGTGATAGGAATTAAACGTACTTGTGTTGGTGAAAGCCAAACGGGAAACATTGGTGCTTTACCTTGCATTTGTTCAGTATAAGCCTTTTCTAGAATTGCATAGACTACTCGTTCAATTGCCCCTGAAATACTTGTATGAAGTAAAAGTGGTCTTTGTTTTTCATTGTTTGAATCAACAAAGCTAATGTCAAATCTTTCGGAATTTTCCACATCTATTTGAACAGTACTTAATGCTGCAGCTTTACTTTGATTATCAACAAAATTAAATTCAAACTTACAAATATAATAGGCAAATCTCTTATCAAATAATTCAATTAGGGCTGGTCGATTTCTAGCTTTAACCATGCTTAGGAACATATCCTTATTTTCATTAAAGAAATCTTTCTGAGCACGAAAAGCTGATTCATAATCTAATTCAAATGCATTGATACATTCCATTGACAAATCAAATTGCTCTCTGAAAGCTTTTTTAGCCATATCCAAATCCTGAGCAATAGTATGCATATCAGGCATTGTAAATGTACGCAACCTTCGTAAGGCAGCTAATTCTCCTCTTTGTTCTCTTCTAAAAGAATAATGTGTCATCTCAAATAATTTGAGTGGTAAATTAGTATAGGAAATCTGAGCATCAGCACTCATGAGGAATTGACCAAAACATGCTGCGAATCTTAAAAAGTAATTATCTGTTCCTGATTTCACAACATATTGTCTTGCAGGAAAACGGTGCATATATTTCTCAATTGCAGGATGTGTATAGCTATACATTATTGGGCTTTCTATTGGCATTGCACCATAAGCTATTGTTTTATCCTTGACATATTCTTCTAAAAGATATTTGATAATCCATCCTTTTGGATACCACCGGAAGTTTCCAGCATCACTACCAGGTTCGTAATCAACAAGAGCTAATTTCCTCATTAAATCTGCATGTGGAGGAGGTAATTCGGAGGCACGCACTTTATCTGTTTCATATTTAGCGAATAATTGTAAATTTTTATGTTTATTATATTTATAATCATTAACTGGGGTTAAAGTTCCATCTGGGTCCATTATATAAAATTCATGTTTTGTTTCTTCTTCATCTTTTAATGAAGCACTTTCAACAATTTCAAACTCACTAATATGAGCTGATGATGCATCACCAATTTTAATTGTTCTTGAAAGCTCGGATAATGGATGCCCCTTACATTTTAAGTCAAATGCTTTATACCAGCCAAAAGGTGCACGTGTTACAGTATAACCTTTCTCTTTAAGCTCAGCTTCCATGTTCTTAAGTACACGTAAACCTACATCTGGTCTTGAAGGAGAATCAGATAGATGTACCCAAGGATAAAGCACAATGTTATTGGTGCCTATTTGTTTTAAAATATCCTCAATTTCAATTACAGCTTGTTTTCCTACTGATTCATAATTTTCTTCATCAGCCTTTTCTACAGAAGATAATACTACAAGACACTCATCTATATGAACTAATTTCTTGTCTATTTCCTCTGCTGCTTTAATTGCTTTTTTCTTTGGTTCAAATTCTATGAAATCGGAATGCACGGTTAAAATGCGCAAAACTAACCACCTAACTTTTCAGGAGATTATCATAATCTTCTGATATACTCACCTTTTACCTAGTATGTTATAATAAAAGCTTTTGGAAACGAAAGCAAATTCTATTTTGAAAATGCTTCCGTTTAACGGATTATTTTAAGTATTTGCGCATTGAATTATCAAATAATCTGGTTGGTAAGAATTCCAGCATTCTTCTTCCTCTATTATTTTTAACTCGATAGCGGATTTTTGGTCTCTTTTTATGTAAAGCTTTGTAAACTACTTTTGCAACTTCTATTGGTTTAGCACAACGTGTTTTTTCGCCTTCACAAGTTGTTACTACAGTTTTTAGTAGATTTTTGAATAGTGTTTTCTCTTGATCAGTATCATTCGTATATGATGAATAAGTTATATCTAAGAGTGGTGTGTCCATGGCACCAACTTGCAAATGAACAACCTTCATATCTAAGAACATTAATTCCCGTCGTAATGAATCAGAAAATGCTTCAAGAGCAAATTTAGTCATTGAATAAGGACCATTCATAGGAAATGCTAATCTTCCAGCTTCTGAACCAATATTTACAATACGTCCTTTCTTTTTCAATAATAAAGGAAATAATCCTTTAGTAACCTTTTGCACTCCTGTAACGTTAACTGAAAAAATCTTTTCAACTTTCTCTTCAGCTATTTCAACTAGTGACCCTCCCACAAAAAGACCTGCATTATTAACAAGTCCATCAAGGCCATCTGTTAGTTTGATTATTTCTTGAGCAGCTTTTTGTATGGATTCTTTATGTGTAACATCTAAATAAATAGTGGAAATGTTGTTTTTCCCATTAAGCTTGCTTAAAGCTTCTTTATTAACATCAGTTGCAATAACATAATCACCTTTTGCTGAAAGATATTCAGTTATAGTAAATCCTATACCACTTGCTGCACCGGTTACAAGTACATATTTTTGATTGTTTGACATTGATTTAATCTTCCATTGTATAGCTAGTAATAATTGAAACTATTGTAAGATGTAGAGAGAATAAGGCTTTAAGAATTTTATTTTCTCTTATTAGCTGATTGATCTTTTTCATCATCTTGTTTCAGCAAATTAAATAAGTCCTTCTTAAATTCAGTAACTTCATCCTCTGATTTATTCTTCACATTAATGACTATTATAAAGAGACTTAATGCTAGAAGAACAAAAAAGCTTACAAGAAGTATAACAACCCAGTTAAACGTTTTAGGTAATGAGAAACTACTTTTATTAAGGTAAAATCTTACATTGAAAGGACCATCTTCAGCTAAATTATTTTTTCGAAATGTAAAGACTAACCAATAATTTCCTGTTCCTGAAGCTTTTGTAGAATTAGTAAGAATGTAATAACTAGAAGTAAATTGATCTAAGCTAAATTTTATTTCATCTAGAAATTCAGATGAAACAACACTTTCACCAACATCAATTGGTAAAATAATATCCAATTCTTGAAATTCTAAATCACCATTCCATATTGGTCGTTCTAAATCAATCACTATTAATTCTGGATCATTTTGATAAAGAGTAATTTGATCTGACATAAAGAAATTAGCTTGATAAGTAAATTGATACAATAAAGTCTCATTGATATAAATAAGTGAAGTATTTTGTATGTAAATTCTATGAGCAACAGAACTTGAAAGGTCAACTGTATAATTAACTTCTAGGATTTGTTCATGACTTATAGCAAAAGTTTCTCCAGATATAACTGAAATTTCCTCATTACTAACTAAAGGACGTATATACATACCATAATGATTAGCTTCAGGTGTACAATTAATCAAAAGAGTAACTTTGCCAGTTCCGTCGGATTCTAACTCTAATGTTGTCTTTACCCAATTTAATTCTGCATCATATGATCCTTCGTTAGGTGAATAACTACTTGGATTATTAATTTCATTTGTTAAACCGATGATATTATTTGAAATGTTATCCGTTGCGTGTGAGGTAATTAATGGTAAAATACCAACTAAAATTGTTACATATAATGTTAAAGTAAGTGTAAAGTATCTCTTTATGTGTTTCATCTAAACAAATCCTTTTTCTTGTTATATTAAATATAATCTAGATAATTCAAAAAAGCTACTATTAATTGGTTTATTATCAAACTTGAATTAAAAAGATTTAAGGCAATTAAATAAATCATTGTATTAGGATGTTTCATTAATGCCACAGAGAGATACTGAAAAAGAGTTAATAAACGAATTGCGAAAAGTGAACCAAATAATCGTTCCTGCAATTCCTGAAATGATTGATGCGACAACTAATTTAGGGAAAGGAGAAATTGAGGTGCCAAAGGAAATTAGGGAAATTGAAGCGCTAATTTTTTCAAGGGGAAGATTAAACGCACAATTTTTCCGTGGTAAAACAAATCTCTATGTTGTTCCTTCATGGGTTTCGAGAATGCTTTCAATTGATAGTTCAGGAGTAATCTCTTTAGGGCATAGCTCATCCTTTATTAATTCGAATTATCGAAACTGGGTTGCATTTGGGGGATTAGATTGCTATAGTGAAGGTATTGTAACCGATAAAGGGTTAATAGTACCACAAATCAATGGATACGGAATTCTTCTTGGAGCAATTATAGATGATAAATCTTATTATTGTTCAAAAGATGGAAGCAATAAGCAATCTCTTGCTGAAGGTTATTTGCCTATAATAAAAAATGATTGGATTATCAAAAATAATGAATTTCAGCAAATAGTTTTTGGTGATAAATTAGGTTCAAGTGAGATAGGCGTGGTTCATTTTACCAAAACGAAAAGCAAGAACTCAAACATTGTATTATCAATCAGACCTTTTAATCAAGAAGGAGTTACGTTAATACATTCAATAAGCTATCGTCCGAAAGACCAATCAATAATTATCAATAAAGAACAAGCTATTAGGGTGATTCAAAAACCTGAAAAAATCGTTGTGGCAAATTATTCACAACATGGTGATTCTGCTATGAAAGTAATCCCATTAGCAATGAATCTTAAAGGAAATGATGAAATATCAATAGCATGCTCTGTTGGTTTAGCAAACCTAACGCTTGTTTTTCCAAAAGAAGATCAGCTAATTGAAGCTTATTTCAAAATGTCAAAGGGAAATTTGCAGTCTCCTCCAACCAGAGAGAAAATTGAAATTCAATGGAAGGAAAAAATATCACATGGCTTAGCATTAGTAACTCATGAGAAAGAAGTTGATAGATTATATAAAACAAGTTTGAGTAATTTATTATTATTAGTGGATCCAGGAACAATTACACCAGGTCCTACTGAATATCATCGATTTTGGTGTAGGGATGCTGCTTACTTAATTTCAGCATTAGATAGAGCAGGTTATCATGAATACGCTAGAGATGCATTAAATCAATTCATTGCTAGACAAAGAAATGATGGATTCTTCTATAGTCATGAAGGGGAATTTGATTCTAATGGTGAGGGTATTTGGGCACTTTCAGAACATGCGAAACTTACACATGACCTTAATTGGTTAGAGAGCGTATATGAACCAATTGAGAAAGCTGCAGAATGGTTAGTTGTTACAAGAAATCTTGAGAAAAAAGAAGCACCTAAAGGAGATGAAAATTTTGTAAATGGGCTACTTCCTCCTGGATTTAGTGCTGAACATCTTGGTCCTTGCGATTATTTTTATTGGGATAATTTTTGGGGAGTAACTGGATTACGAGAAGCTGCTTATATTGCACGTCTTCTTCAAAAAGATGCTGCAAATAGATTGAAGAAAGAATATGAAATGTATCTTTTAGATTTGTATGCTAGTACCTCAAAATTATATGAAAAATACGACTTTTTACCAGTAGGTCCGTATAGAGAATGTGATAGTGCAATGATAGCTAACTTATGTGCCTATCATCCAACAAAATTATGGGATTCAACTAATGAAATACTTATGAAAACAACCAAAACGATTTATGATAAATTTACTTTTAAGGGAGGATTTTTCCACGGAGTTGCTTGGAATTGCTACGGAACCTATTTGACAATGCATTTAGCTCAAGTTTTCCATGAAGCAAATGATCAAGAAAAAGTATTTGAAATTATAAATTGGTTGGTAAAAAATCAATCTTGCCCAATGGGGTGGGCTGAAGGAATTAGTCCTCAAACGATGCAAGGAGGTATGGGAGATAGTCCTCATGGATGGGCTAGCGCTGATTGGATACATTTGTTAAGAAATCTATTTTGTACAGAAGGATTAGATGGATCAGTAAAATTACTTTCTGGAATGCCAGTGAAATATCTTTCAAAAGGTGTCTCAGCATCAAAATTAACAACCTATTTTGGGGATATAGATTTTACAGCAAGATTAACGAAGAATACCCTTACTGTAAAATTAAACCATAATCTTACCTCCCCAACAATAAAAATTATGACACCAAAATCAATTGTTAAAATAAGTGTTGATAAAGGAGAAGCACTTGTAGTAGATGATCAATGTGTAGGTATAAACAATCAAGCAAAAATAGCTACCATAGAACTAGAATAGATTTCGTTAATTGGTGGTTTAAGTTACAATTGTTTAAAAATAAACCACTTTTTTGCGAAAATCTCTTAAACATTTATCTAATATTTTAGATAAAACAGCTAACTGTTTATCTATTTCCAACAATTGAATCGATTTGATAAAAATGACAACAGGAGACAATAATAGTTTTGATGTATGCATAGTTGGTGCAGGTATAGCTGGCTCAACTTGTGCATTTTATTTGGCAAAATCAGGGATTAAAACAGTAATTCTTGAAAAGAAAAAATTCCCTCGAGATAAAATCTGTGGTGATGCAATAACTGAACGTGCTCAAGTGCATTTAAAACGAATGGGTGTTCTGCAAGAAATTCTTGATGAAAAGAAGGGCAATTGGGCTGCTTATGGTGGAATAGTTAGTCCTGGAGGAATTGCTTACTTTGGTGATTCATCAAAAGGAAAGAAAAATAACCATCTTGTTATTGCTATTAAACGAAAAATATTAGATGAAAAAATGGTTAATGCAGCTGTGAAAGAAGGTGCACAGCTAGTTGAAGAATATTCAGTAAATAATGCAATACTCTCAAAAGAAGAGGGTATGTGGACAATAACCACTGAAAGCAATGATACTAAGTACAAAGCTAAAATATTGATAATAGCTGATGGTGCTACTTCACATCTAGGAAGAAAATTAGGACTCGTCGATGAGCCACCCCAAGCAACTTGCAGTAGGGCATATATTGAGGTTGGTAGTCATCAATATCCATATGATGGTGTATGTTTCTACCCGCCAAAGTTGGTGCCGGGTTATTGCTCTCTATTCAAAGAAGCTGATGGTGATATTGGATATTGTTGTTATATTATACCTGGTGGTCAATGTGGAACAGGTGATTTGCTCGAACTTCATCATGATTTTATCAAAAATGATCCTTTCATGAGTAAAGCAATAGGACCTAATCCCAAATTAGAGAAAATGAAAGCTGCTCCTATTAGATTTGGTGGCATTGATAAGAGTTATAGCGAATACATGATGATCATAGGAGATGCAGCTGGACAAATTGATCCACTTACTGGTGAAGGTATTCAATATGCAATGGATGCTGCAGAAATAGCAGCTAAAACAGCAAAAACAGCTTTTAAAAAGAATAAATTTCATGAACGATTTTTCTTCAGATATCATAAACGATGGATGAAATCTTTTGGAAGAGATTTCAGATGGTCAAAGCGTATGATCAACGTTTTTATTAAGAAACCGATATTTCTTGATGCGTTTGCTGCTGCGTGTAATCGTAAAGGAGACAGATTTATGATCGAATGGGGTAAAATCATGACAGGATCAAAGAAAAAAGTAAGCTTCTTTAGACCTAGATTAGCTATACCATTAGCACTTGAAACCTTAAGATTGAAACGAAAGAGAAAATAACCCGCATATCACTCTAAACGGGTTATTATTTTTTTATTTTAGCAAATTGATTAATCATCCTCTGTTAAACCTAATTCTTCTGCAAAAATTAATCGTAGTTCAGGTTTAATTTCAAAAGAAACAATTCGTCCATCACGATGTTTGTTTAGGAAATTTAAGGCAACCATTTGATTTAGATAACGTGAAAGATTTCCTTGATCCATTCCTAACTCATCTGCTAAAGCAGTACCAACAACTGGACCACCATCTTTTTCGCCGATTATTACTTCAAGGATCCCTCTCATTTTTGGCGTAAGAATCTGTTTAATTCGCTCACTTTGAGCATCCTTTAATTTCTCACGAGCAGATTCAACTCCACCTTCTACAGCTTCCATATCCACTTTTTGTATATTATTTTGAGCAGCTACGTCTAAAATTGAACGTAAAACTAACAAAAGCATTCTTGGATTACCTGTTGCATATTCTTTATTCACTCGAGAAATAATCTCTTCATCGAATGGATCCAAACTATTAGGCTTGCTTGGACGAAAAACTGTTAATCGTTTTCGTACAATATCAATTGCTATACTATCAGAAACAGGTTTAAATTCAATTTCAACATGGATTCGAGTGGCTACAGCGGGGTGAATTTCCTTTAAAGCTGCCCAAGCATTTGGTGTGGAACAAATAATTGTAATGTGACTTGGAATGCCAACAGCATGACTGAGATATTCACGTAAAATCTCAAATGTTTTTCTTATTTCACGTTGGATACTTGCTTCTATGATTTCCTCAAATTCATCAATAACAAGTCCTGAAATAATATTATCATTACTAATTTTTTTGAATATATTTGCTAGATCTTGACCTGCTTCATAAGGTCTAAATTTTGCTTCTGGGATGTTATTTATATCACGATATTTTGTCCACATTTTATCAGCAAGTTCTTTTAACTCTTCAGAAGCATGTTCATTATTTTTTATTGGTATACAAACACTTTCAAAAAGTGCATAAGTAACAATTCCTGGGGAACCACCAGGTAATTTGGTGTAAAAAACAAAAGCATCTCTTTTTAAGAGTGTTTCTTTTATTGAACTTGCTCGAATAGATTTACCAGAGCCATATTCACCAATTAATGCTACTGTTGCTGAGCCACCATTGAGTATTGTTGATAAATTAGAGGCTATTTTCTTATCTGCAGCAGTAATAACATGCATTTTAGATATTTCCTCTGAAGTCATAGATTCAGCTGATATTTTATCAAATGGATTTCTTTGAAGACCATATTTTTTTAGATATTCATCTTCACTTAACATTTCATCGTATATCGACACAAACTCCACAACCTCATATTACTCAAGAGATTTCTTGGATAAGAGTTATTCTTGATTGAAGTTAAAGTATATGGAGTAATGTCCTTTCAAGTAAAAGAATGTTATTGTTTGTAAAAAATATAGCTTTAAACTAGAAAAAAAGGAAAAAAAGATTGGTCTTACAAAGGAACCAATCGAATTAATTCATTTATTCCTCGACCATTAGTTAATTCTAAAGTCTCTCCATCTGTAAAAATGAATTTACCATTTAATTTTACAGGTAAATCATAGAAGAGAGAACTCCAACCTGGGATGTTGTCCACTACAAATGCTTCCATCCGAGCTGGCTGTTGAATTAATTGAGGGTATCTGTATGGTGTAATAGTATACTTAAGTTTTCCTTTATTTGTACGGATTTCAACTGATTGTTCCCAAGGAATGAATCTTTTGGCTTCTTCAAAATAAACCCAACTCTCTGGACTTACTTCAACAGAATCAGCAAATATATATTCATTGGCGTCAATTAAATAAACCTTAGCTGTTTCAAAATGCTTTGAGCTACCGGAATTTGTTTGTGATTCACAATGGCATAGATAAGAATATGCTTGGTCAAAATTGGCGTATACCCAATTCATAATTCGTATTTGAAAGAAATTAAGTTTCCCAAACCAAACACGTTCAAAAAGTCCTCGTCCAGCTTTTACTGGTATGGTTTTTCCATGAGCCGTTATTGTTCCTTCAACTGTAGATATTGATTCTATACCACCAACTCGAGTATCTTCAGTCACTTCACATAAAGCGCCTTTTTCTTTGCCCCAATAAAAGATAGGTCCACGTGGCTTTAATGTTAAATCAAGACTTAAATCTTTGTGATTTGAAACAATACGTCTGTGATCTTCAAAACAATGAGCAGTCATATCACCCATTGAGACAACTAATTCATTTGGTTTTGTTTCAAATGCAAAATCATCCTCGTCCTGAAAAATATTAATGTCATTCTTTGGTTTTTTCAAAACCATAACATCATCTTCATCAACTAAGTTAACAGGATCCCATGAAAGACTGTAGAAATTTTGTTGCCCAAGTAAAGATCCTTCAGTTATTGATAATTTCAGACAATATTCAACATTATCATGTATAAAATCTGATGTAAAATACCAGTTATTATACCTACTTGCTTCTCCTAAAAATCTAGGTTTTAACTCTTCAATTGTAATTTTATTTGTTGTCAATTTAAGGAGTCCCCACTAATAAAGGTAATAAATATTATTTCTGAAATCTTATAAAGGTTATTTGAGTTTTAAGCTTACTCAAAATAGCTAAAAAAGTCGTTTTTTAATTGAAAAAGAGTTTTCCAATCAATACGTTTAACTTAAATATATAATTGTTCTATTTAAAATAGTATATTTGCTACTAAAAGGAGGAATTATAGGGATGACTACCCGTAAAGAAGTTATAGAAGCTTTAGAATCAGCTCGCGAAAAATTACTCGCTGAAGACGCAAAGAAAGAATTTCAAGGTTGGACACGAACAATCCAATATCATTTCAAAGATACAGATGAATTTTGGCATTTTGATGTGATTGAAGGTATACCAGGAAATCTAGTTAATAAAGAATCTGAAGATGCAGACGTAAAATTCAATATGTCAGAAGATACCTTACTTGGACTAATTGATGGTAAAATAAATGGAATGGTTGCTTTCACTACAGGCAAAGTAAAAGTTAAAGCTTCATTAAAAGATATATCTAAATTACAAAAATTAGTTTAATTTTTCACTATTTTTTTTTTATCTTTTTTTATTTTTTATTAATTATTAGTTTAAAAAAGTAAGAAAAATAAAAAGGAAAACTACAATAGTTTATTCCTTTTTCGTTTTTGGTCGATATGGTGCATATGCTACTGCTATTTGTGCACTTTCTAATTTCTTAAAGTTGATAAAGAATTCAATAAAAAGACCAACAAATACTAAATCCACAATTCCGACGAGTAATAGATAGAGACCACAATCGCCTAAGATATAGAATATTAATAGAATTATAAAATAAGACATTTTAGAAATCATACCAGTTGATACAACAAGATGGTTTTTCGTTATATCTAAGCCTACCAAGAAGTACATAAAACCAAAAATAGCGACCAAAAGTAGAAAACTATACATCCATAAATAAATGGCTGGATCAGTTGAAAGCCCAAAAAACTCTAAAAAGCCACTTACCGTAGGTGCAAGAATACTAAATATTACCGCAGCAAGGAGATTCCATATACCAGCTAATATAAACATAGTTTTGTAATATATTGCCTTATTCATAGAGACACCCTCAGTGATAGTCTTATATTATTCTTTTTTTGATAAAAGACTTTCTGAAAAAAATGACTCGCAAACAACAAATAAATTATTATGTTAAAACAATTGGGTAAATATTAATTTTTATTAAATCAAATAATCAATTCTTCTGTACTAACATTTCTTTTCGTTAATGATAAGTCCTGAACATTGAATTTTGTTTTATCAAACAAGTCTATAGTTGGTAAATCCAATTGTCTAGCTGCAGCAATTCGCCCAATAGCATCAGCCTTCATAATTCCAGAACCTGATGTTCCACTAACCCATTGTATATTTGATATTTTTTCAATTACTGGGTTCTTATCAGGCCAATAATAAGCATAGTAACCTGCCCACTTTGAAAAAAGTTGATAGTTTTTCAATTTTGGAAAATGATGTTGAAGAACAGGTTCAATAACATTTTCAAAATAACTGTTTTCTGCATCTGGTGGATATTTACCCATTTGATATGGATTCCCTAATTCATTAGCACATCCAACCATGATTAGTTTATTTAATAAAATTGGTTTAACATATATGCCAGCTGTTGGTAAAATTATTATGGGAATTTTTTCAGATGGATTACTAACTATTTGTTTTGAGTTATCCAATTTAAGAGTGAACATTTGTCTTTTTTTAGGATAAATCTGTGAAGCTATTCCAATAGGCGCTAATAAATTATGACTCCAAGCACCTACTGTAAAAATATAATTATCAGCAAAAAACTCATCGCCATCTTGATTTGTAATAGATAGAATTTTCACATCAATCCAAGGTGGATAATTTTTATCTGCACCTGAAAGGTTAATCTTCTTTATTTCACTATTTAAGACTATTTTACCACCTAATTGTTCAAATTTATCAGAATAATATCTACAAAGTTTAATGGCAGAAAGTGCGCCACATCGATGACCGTAAAGGATTTTATATACATCATTAAATTTATCGGATTTTTCAGTATTGATATGAAGATTGGTAGGAAATTCTTCTTTGGAAAGGATTTCAAAGTGATCTTTTACAGAATTTAATTTTTCTAATCCTGATTTAGATTTTTCCCAATCATCTTTAGAAAACATCCAAAAATAGCCCATATCCTTCAAACTAATTTCTTCTGCAATACTTTCATAAAAGGAAATTGAGCTTGTTGAGAGAATTTGACTTGTTTTTGAAGAAAATAAATTTCGGTATAATGCAGCACTTTTTGCAGTATTTCCATAGGCAACTTTTTCATTCTGATCTATTAAACAGATTTCTAATTTTGGATCATTTTGTTTTAGGTGAAATGCAGTACTTGTACCAATAATCCCTGCACCAACGATAATTACATCATACTTCATCTTCTTCAGCCTGGATTGTTTGATTAGAAACTAGATGTAAGCTATATTAATTATTTAATATATAGATTTTATTTCAAGAAAAAAAGAAAAGAATAGATAGAATAAATCTATCTTATTTTATTGCAAGAAATCAGATTGTAATAATCTGTCTTTGTGATTATCTCGAGAATAATCTGGGAAGAGAATTGGTGAGGGAGGATTCTTTACCTTATTTTCATCACATAAGGCATTGTATTGGGAAATGTGTGAGAGAGTTAATTTTCCTAGACTAACTTTAGAAGCTTTCTTAGCAGCTGAAATTCCAGCAGCTCGACCAAAAACACTAATTTCTAATAAACTGTTACCCATTAATCTATTACTACCATGTGTTCCACCGCAAACTTCACCTGCTGCATAAAGATTTGGGATTGGTGTTTCGGCATTATCATTGATTGTTAATCCACCATTTTGATAGTGAAGAGTTGGATAAATCAAAATAGGATCTTGAATCATATCTACACCGAATCGACCAAATTGACGAACCATTGCAGCAAAATTCTTTGCTATGGTACCTTCACCATGTAATACATCGATAAGTGGGGAATCTAACCAAAGACCTCTTTGACCTGAGGGAGTGATAAGACCGTTATTTTTACCAATGCATTCACGGATGATCAAACTTGATTCGACATCTCGAGTCTCTAATGGAAAACAGAATTGTTCTCCGTTTTTATCAAGAACTTGGGCACCTTTTCCACGAACTTTTTCAGTCACTAATAAACCAACAATTTGTTCTGGAAAAGCAGCACCTGTAGGATGATATTGGACTGATTTCATTAATTTCAAAGGAGCACCAGCTCGATAACCCATGACACAACCGTCAAAAGTTGCACCATAATGATTAGTTGTTGGGAATCCTTGAATATGTAATCTACCAAAACCTCCAGTAGTAATGATAGTTGTTTTTGCACGAACGGTGATATATTCCTTGCTATCAAGGTTGAGTAATACAGCTCCTGCAACTTGTCCTTTGTCATCTTTAATAAGTTCAATAGCAGGTGAAAACTCAAGTACATGAATATTATTATTGAAAACTTCATCTCGCAAAGTTTTCATAATTTCCGCGCCTGTAAAATCCTTAGCAAAATGCATTCTCATTCTGGAGGTACCTCCACCATGTATAGCATCCATGGTACCATCCTCGAACTTGTCAAACATCATGCCTAGTTCTTCATACCATTTAAGCATAAAGGGAGCATCACGAACTAGTCTTCTTACTAGAGCAGGTTCATTTTCATAATGACCTCCACCATAAGCATCCAAGTAATGAAAAGCTGGACTATCTACTTCTCTAACGGCAGCTTGAATGCCACCTTGAGCCATAGTTGTATTAGAATCACCCATTCTTAATTTAGTTACAATTAAGATATCTTCAGGTTTAATGCCGTTTTTAACAGCCCAAAGTGCAGCATTTGCTCCAGAACCACCACCACCAATTATCAAGATCTCTTTGTCAAAATCGATCTTTTTCAAATCAATTGCTTTTGGATCTAGGACTGATTTTGTTTCTATAAGTCTAGCAACTTCTAAAGGAACTAATTCGCCTTTTGATGGGCCAAAACGTAGAGATGTTTTTTGTTCTTTGATGAAATCAGGATGGAATTTATCTAAAACATCACCTTTTTCATCAGGAGTACATTGATTCATCACTTCTTTTGCACGTTTATCACGAGTTTTTTCTACTTTAATTATCGATTCTCGCATATAATCTGGATAGGGATCTTTAACCATTTTTCTTTACACCTCTATTCTATTCATTCCTGCTCCCTAACTCGTGAGTTGTAAAGCTTTGTTATTTTTGCCTTGTCTGCTTTCATTAACTCATCAAGTTCTGCATCATAAGCACCTTTATCAATTTCTTTAACACGTTTTTCAAGCTGTTTGTACGGTGGTGCAATATATCTACCATAAAGCCTTCTAGCTAAAATTCCAACATTGAATTGAGAAATTTCTGCTGGGCAACGAGTAGTACAAAGACCACACATAATACAATCAAAACTTAAAAGAGCAGCTTTTTCAATGTCTCCTCGAAGTGCTGCTTGAACATAATCCATAACTTCAATATCCATAGGACATGCTTTAGTACAGGTATTGCAAGAGATACATCTAGCAATTTCTGGATAAAATTCAAGCATTGTATTTGGCTCAGCTTTCAAAGATTCAATATTGTATTGTTTCTTATTAGCAGGGTTAATTGGTATTTGAGCAATTAACATACCATCCTCTACTTGAGTTGCACAAGCAAGACCAGTAAAGAGTTTGTGGTTTCCTTTCAATCTATAGATTGTGCTACAAGCTCCACAAAAACCTCCACGACAACCAACACCTCGCTCAAGTCTCCATCCGAGATACTCAAGAGATTTCATTATCGTAAGATTTGAGGGAACCATATATTCAGTATTAGCAACAATAATTTTTACCATTTCTGTTTTTATTTCTTCTGCCGTTTTTTTCCACCTCATTTGGTTACATTTGCGGGTACTTTAATTGTTGTCCCTATTAGCTTTCTTTCCTTCAAAATGGGAGTTGGATCGACATAATGATCTTTGAATCCCAATTGAGTATGATCGATACCAAAAGCAAGAGCCATTAATTGTGTAAAGTATACGACAGGAACTTCTGGGAGAGAAGAATTTAATTCTCTGGCTTCCTTTTGACGTCGATCTAAATTGAATTGACACAATGGACAAGAGACCATTATAACATCAACATTTTTTCGCATCATTGAACCAATTATTTTATTGGTACGATCTGCTACAAGATGCTTATCTTTTACTGTGAGATAGGAACCACAACATTCAGTCATATATGGATCTTCCACTGGTTCACCACCCAAAGCAAATATCAAATCAGATAAAATTGATGGTTTTTCACTGTTCTCATCAACAGATATTTCTGTTGGTCTAAGAAGAGTACAACCATAATATGGTGCAATTTTCAATCCACGTAAGGGTGTTGTAATTTTCTTTCTAATCTTATCTATTCCAATTTTTTTCAGCAAATCAAGTAGATGATGAACTTGCACATCTCCATTATAATTTTCTTCTTCATACATAAAGGAATTAAGACGAGATGCTTTCTCTGAATCATTTTGGAATAATAGATTAGCACGTTTCAAAGTATTGTAACACATTGAGCAAATTGTTACTACATCAGAAAAACCTTCTTCACGTGTTCGAATCATATTTCTAATTGGTGCAAGCTGACTCGAAAGATTATCTTCAGCTAATCCAAAAAAAGTACCACAACAATTCCAACGTGAAAGTTCGACCAATTCTATTCCTAATTGCTTCATAACAACTCTTGCGGTTGAATCCATATATTTGGCATAGGATTTGGCGGTACAACCTGGGTAATATGCTATTTTTTCTGTCATGTTCTCTTTGCTCCATTTCATGTTGTTTGTTTCTTGAAGCTGCTTATCAAAGCTATTTGTGGCAATTCTTCTAATTGATCTTTAGTTAGCGATTCAAGTTCAACATAACTTTTCTTTGCACGTAAGGAAATCTCCCTTAAGGATTCCATAGTTTTTGCTATATCTATTCCCTTGGGACATCTCGCACTACAGACAAGACAAGATGAACAAATCCAAAAAGTATTTGATTTTAGAACAGAGTCATCACCAAGCTGTATTTTATGCATCACTTGATTGGGTAATAGATCCATAACAGCAGATTCAGGACAACCACCGGAGCACTCACCACATTGATAGCAAATTTTTATGTCGTTACCAGCCAATTCCATAACCTTTTCTCGGAATTGGATGTTTTTTGTATTTTTTGTTAGTTTAACAAAGGACATTTTTTACACTCCAAACTTTACTCATTTCTTTTTTTCATTTAGTTTTGGTAATATTTTTTTAATTTCTTCTTCAACCATTAAAACAGCTTTAGGTACTGCTTGCTCTACTTTTGGAGATAATGATTCACTAAATTCATCAAATCTCTCAGCCTCAATGCCTATAATTATCACTTCTTCAGGAAGTTTTTCCGCTCCAAGTTCTTTCTTTAGAACATCATAAGCTGTTGGTAGATTACAGTCATGCGCACAATACATGTGGATAGTAGTTTTGAATTCATCAATTGTTAACTTATGAACTTCACCAGGGGTGCCATTCTCAAGGGCTAATGCATCAATCATTATGACCTTTTTATAACCAATGAATCGTTCAGCTAGGCTTAAACCACCTGTAGAGAGCTCATCAAACTCTAAAGCTGGTATATGGGAATATTTCTTCTGAAGTTTCCTAACAACATGAACACCAACTCCATCATCACTTAGGATAGGATTGCCAACACCAAGAATTAACCATTCAGCGGTGGTCGTTTTATTGAAAACTTGAGAAGAAAGTTCGTTCATTTTCTGCTTACCACGTCCTTTAATTTTCGCTCCTTATCATAGATTTTTATTTCCATTGGAAGACTTCCATGTGGCGAATGGGTTGCACAAGCTAAGCACGGATCATATGATCTGAATGCTACTTCAACCATGTTGAGCATTGCTTCATTTTCATAATTACCATTCTTTATAACATGTTTTGCAGCTTCTCTGACACTAATATTAATTGGAGCTATATTATGAGTTGTAGCTACAATTAGATTCACTTTTGTAATCATACCATTTTCATCTGCAGTATAATCATGGATAAGTGTGCCTCGAGGTGCTTCAACTATACCGATACCTCGACCACCAATTTCACCTTTTGGAATAACACGATATTCACTATTGGTTATGTATGGTTTCTTAGCGATATCAAGAACAATTTCTGCAGCATTTAGCATTTCAACTAATCGAACCCAATTAGAAACTAATTGTAAGTGAGTTGGTCTACCGACAACTTCAGCGACTTTTTTAGCAGCTGCTTTAGCTAAAGGTGTAGAATATTCACCAACATTAAAGCGAGCAAGTGGACCAACACTATAAACCCCACTTTTTGCGCCAGATTCAAATCCAGTCCAGCCAATTTTACGAACAAATGTTTGTTTAGCTGTACACCAAGGTTCACAATGTTCACCGATGTGTTCATAATAGACATCATCTGTGAATCGATCTATTTCTTTGCCTTCAGGATTAATGATAACACTGGTACCACCATAATAATCAATTTGACCTTTCTCATCAACAGTTGAGAGATAATTAAATGGATTTTTATAAATATCGCCTACAACAAGATCTTTGATTTTCTTATTCTTTGCTAGAATTGAATCAAATAAATCTAAAGTATACTGAGTAAATTTCACTAATGCTTCAGCACGTTCAATAATTTCATTCTGAGTATCAGTTGTAAGACCTTTTGACATTCCACCTGGTATTGCTGTAATAGGATGAACGGATTTTCCACCAAGTATTTGCTGTATAATATGTGAATGATTTCTACCTTCTAAAGCTTTAACAGTAAGTTCTTTATCAGCATGTAAAAGACCAAGTAAATTACGTTCAGCAGGATTTGCATCGGGACCTAATACTAAATCTGGACCAGCTAATGCAAAGAAGTGTGCAGAATGAGAGTACCAAACATGGGCAGCCATTGCCATACGACGTAAATCTTCGCCGGTCTTTGTTGGTGTAACATGGAAGATTGAATCCAATGCTTTAGAACTGGCAATATGATGTGGCCATGGGCAAACACCGCAAACACGAGACACAATACGAGGCATCTCCTCTGCAGGTCTACCATGACAGAATTTTTCAAATCCTCTATATTCGGTAACTTGGAAATAAGCATCTTCAGCATTTCCTTGATCATCTAGGAAAATGGTAATTTTTGCTTCTCCTTCCAATCTTGAAACAGGGTTAATAACAACAGTTTTTTTAGTCATATTTTTCCCATCCATTATTTTTTGTTTTTGGAATCCGAAGCCTCTTCTTCATTCTCCTTCATTTTCATATGCATCAATATCTGTGGAACAGCAAAACGGTAAAAAGTACCGAATGGATCCACAACTTGATCAATAAGCTTCTTCAATCCTTCTTCACCAAGTTCGCTTTCCTTTTTAGCACCAGCAATAGAAGCAATCGCTGATAGGATTTTTATTCCAGGATCATGAACTTCAGGAGCTGGACCAAAACATCCACGGCAAGGCATGTTAGCATTAACTGTACATTGACCTCCACAACCAGCACGAGTAGCAGGACCCATACAAATAACACCTTGAGATAAAAGACATTTTTCTGGATCGGGGTTAATCTCATATGGGCGAAGGAATTTATTAATTACGATTTCTTCGGGTTTCGTTCTTCCACATTCTTCACATAAAGCGGTATCGCCAGCAACAACAGTACCTTTGGGAGGTAATTCGCCTTTCTTTATGAAATTAGTAACAACCTCTAAGAGTATCTCCCATTGTTTTCTAACTGGAGGACAACCTGGGACATAATAATCAACCTCAACTTCAGATGCTAATGGCAAACAAGAATTATATAATTTAGGAAGAGTCATTTTGCGGTCCTTTTTATATTCGGAATCAATTCGCATATGATTTGCTCCAGAACCGTCCATATTATAGCCATTAACGTATGCTTCGTCCAAAATTTCTTTGGTTGTAAAGGAGTTTGCTAATTGAGGTATACCACCAAAACAAGAGCATGCACCATATGCAATAAGGACTTTACTCTTCTTTCTAAAGAGATGAGCCATTTCAGCGTGTTCTGATGTTCTTATTGGGCCATGGAACAAAGTGATGTCTATTTCACTGTCTTTTAATTTTTCAACATCCTTCACCTTGAAGTCAGCTGCTAATTGCCAATATTGAAGTTCTATTGCGTCATCTATTGGTATAAGCAATTCGTTCAAGTTCACTATCGACATATCACAGCCCCCACAGTAGGAACCAGCGGCAACTGCCAATTTAATTTTAGTCATTTAATGTTTAACCTCCTGGATCATCCCTCTTGGTCTAAGTGGGTTTGGGGGGAGATGTTTTAATTTTTCAATGAATTCAGTCATAACTGTAACAAATTTCTTTGCTTCAGATGCTGATATCCATTCTAATTTAATTCGTTCTTCCTCAATTCCTATCTGTTTTGCAAGTTGTTTTACTAAAGTCATTCTTTTGAATGTTTTATAATTACCAACAATGTAATGACAATCACCAGGATGACAACCAGTAACAATAACGCCATCTGCTCCATCATCAAGAGAATCAAAGACATAAGTAGGGTCTACTCGACCTGAACAAGGTGTTTCAATGGTTATGACATTTTCAGGATATTTCATCCTAGAAACACCTGCCAAATCAGCAGCATTACTACTACACCACTTGCAAAGAAATGCTATTACTTTTGGTTCAGGATTTAATATTTTTGACATTTAACTCATCTCATCGGGCTTCTGTTTTCAAAGCAGTTTGAATCATTTTCTCCATTTGCTCGTTTGTTAGGTTCTTTAAACTAAGAGCACCACTTGGACATGCGCTAACGCATGTACCACACCCTTCACAGAGTATTTCTTTCACCATTGACACATTATTATCAATATCAAAAGTTAAAGCCCCAAAGGGACAAAGACTTTGACAGCATTTACATCCGCTACAGAGATTAACATTAACATGAGCTACTGTTGGCTCGTGTTGTAATTGTGGTTTAGACAATAAGGCTATTGCTTTTGCTGCTGCAGCACTACCTTGAGCAACTGATTCGGGAATATCTTTTGGTGATAATGCTGTGCCTGCTACAAATAACCCTTGAACTAAACTTTCAACTGGACGAAGTTTCATATGAGCTTCTTTAAAGAAGCCATACTCATCCAAACTACATTTAGTAATTGAAGAAATAACTTTGGTATCAAGTGAAGGAACCATTGCCGGTGCTAAAACAACCATATCAGCTTCAACTTCTAAGCGTTCACCTGTTAGAGTGTTTGCTGCCCATACAATTGTTTTATCACCATCTCGAAAGATCTTTGATGGTTTGCCTCTGATATAAATTACGCCTTTTTCTTGGGCTCTTTGGATGAATTCTTCATATCCTCTACCTGCTGCTCGAACATCGATATAGAAAACATAAACTTCTGTTTCTGGTTCTTGATCTTTGAGTAGCATAGCATGTTTTCCTGTGTAGGTACAACAAATCTTACTACAATAAGCCATGTGATGTTCAGGATCACGACTACCTACACATTGAACAAAAACGACTGTTTCAGGTTTTTTATGATCTGAAGGACGAAGAATCTCACCCACAGTGGGACCAGAAGCGTTGAGCAATCGCTCGAATTGGATACCATCAATGACATCAATATCAGTACCAAATTCATATTCTGGTATCTTAGAGACATCATATAGATCATAACCAGTTGCGATAATAACCGCACCGACATCTAAAGTAAGTATTTCTGTTTCTATATCATAATCAATAGCATGTTGTTCACATGCTTCCCTACATTTAGAACAAACTAAGGGATGAATACCTAAACAGTTTTCAGAATCTAAAGTATAAGCACTTGGCACTGCTTGTGGGAAGGCTAAATAAATTGCTCTACGAGGACCTAAGCCACCTTCGAATTCATTAGGAACAATGACAGGACAAACTTTCTCGCAATCACCACAAAGGTTGCATTTGTCTTCAATAACATAACGGGGATTCTTTTTAATATCCACACTAAAGTTACCAACAAATCCTGCAACGTTGATTAATTCAGCATTAGTAATCAATTCAATATTCTCATTATGAGCGATAGCAGACATCTTAGGAGATAAGATACACTGAGAACAGTCAAGAGTGGGGAAGGTTGTGGAAAGCTGTGCCATATGACCACCAATAGTGGGAGAACGCTCAATAAGAGTAACTTGGTAACCTGCATCAGCCATATCAAGAGCAGCTTGTATACCAGTAATACCAGCACCAACAACAAGACAGCGCCTGTTAACATCAACAAAAACTGGTACTAAAGGTTCGTTTAGGAGAGCTTTTTCAACTTTAGTTTCAATGATACGGAGAGCCTTTTCAGTTGCTTTATCATTATCAGTACTAACCCAGCTGCATTTTTCACGAATATTTGCTATTTCAACTTCATATCTGTTAATACCAGCATGTTCAGCTGCATTACGGAAAGTTTCCTCATGCAAAGTTGGGGAACAGCAAGCACAAACAACAGAATCGAGGTTGTGAATTCGGATAGCATCTTGGAGCTCTTTTTGACCGGGTTCAGAGCAGAGGTAATGAGTATGGTTAGTATAGGCAACACCATGAAGATCAGCTGTTAATTTAGCAATCTCTTCCACATCAACACGTTCAGCAATATTCTTACCACAGTGACAAACAAAGACACCAATGCGCTTATCGGTTAAATGACTTTTATCAACTAATTTTTTCTTGGTCATTTTATTTTTAAGCCTCCTCTTGTTTGGCTTTTTTAGCATAATTCATGCCAATTTTAAACGCTTTTTCATTCAAATCTTTAAATCGGGGAGGAACCATGTTGAGAACAGATTTAAGGATAGCATTCTTATTAAACAAGTCATTCAATTCGGAAAAGAAACCGAGCATAACAATATTAGCAACGATTTTCCTACCGAGTTCTTTTTCAGCAATATCGGTTGCTGGAATCTTGTAGATCTTGCCTGCTTTCTTGATACGATCATCAACAGGGACAAGGTCTTCTTCATAAATGAAAAGACCACCCAATTTAAGAGAATCAATATAGGTAGTATAAGCTTCTTTACTCATACAAATAAAGATCTCAGGCTCAGTAACATAAGGGAAGTCAACCTCTTCATCAGAGATAACGACATTACTGGCACTAGCACCACCACGACTTTCAGGACCATAAGATTGAGTGGTAATACTGTTCTTCTTCTCGTAGAAAGAAGCAGCAGAGCCAAGAATCTTACCAGCAAGGGCAATACCTTGACCACCAAAACCACACAAACGAATTTCGTGTCGAGACATAGAGTACACCTTATTCATTATTATGAGATTTGAGGGAAATCCTTGCAATACGGTCATTAAGAGTGGGTCGATCCTTTAGATCAACAAATTTCCCGACAACTAATTTACCATTAAATATGATAGGAACATCTTTGGGATCAGTATTATGATGAATGGAAGTATTCTGATCAAAATATTCCAACATTTTAAGACCTGTTTCAAATTTATTACGACGACCGAAAGTAGTAGGACAGGGGGGAAGAACTTCAATAAAGGAGAAGCCTTTCTTGTGAATTGCTTCCTCCATAGAAACTTGGAGACGACGAGCATCAAGAGAAGTCCAACGAGCAACATAAACAGCACCAGCAGCAGCAACAAGAGCACAAAGATTGAAAGCAGGTTCAACATTACCATAAGGAGAAGTGGTGCTCCAGGAATCAAGGGGAGTAGTGGGAGCTAATTGGCCACCAGTCATTCCATAAATAAAATTATTTGAACATATTACTGTTATGTCAGCATTCCTTCTTGCTGCATGTATTATGTGATTTCCACCAATTGCAAATAAATCTCCATCACCCGACAAAACAATCACTTTTAGTTCTGGATTTGCTAATTTCAATCCTATAGCGAATGGTATTGCTCTTCCGTGTGTTGTGTGGAATACGTCCAAATTTAAATATCCTGACATTCTTCCTGTACAACCTATTCCTGATACAATTGCAATCTTTTTTGAGTCTAATCCTGAGTCAGCTATAGCGTGAATAAAACAATTTAATACACTTCCTAGTCCACATCCACTACACCACACATGTGGCAATCTATCTTTTCTTAGCAGATAATCCATAGGATGTTCTTTTGATTCTATTATTGTATCACTTACTTTTTCTTTTGCAATAGTCATTTCTTATTTAGCTCCTCTATTTTTGCTAGAATTTCTACAGGTGTATGGACACTTCCGCCTAATTTTGACGATAGTATTATTGGTATTTCACTTCTTGCAGCTTCTCTTACTTCTTTTACAATTTGTCCATTATTTATCTCAGCTACAACTATACTGTTTACTTTTTTCGCCATGTCATGTATTAATTTCTCTGGGAATGGCCAAATCGTTGCTAGCCTTAATAATCCCGCTTTTATGCCTTTCTTTCTCGCTAGATTTACTGCTCCCTTTGCTGCTCTTGCAGTTATACCATAAGCTACCACTAGTATTTTTGCATCATCGGTCATATATTGTTCTACTTTTCTAATTTTTTCTTCATTTAATGTAATTTTATCACACAATCTTCTTACTAGTTTTTCTTGGGCATCAGCATTTATTGCTGGATAACCTTTCTCATCATGAGTTAATCCTGTTACAAATACGTTATATCCTTCTCCAGCCACTGCCATTGGAGGAATCATATCAGCATCCGGTTTATATGACTGGTAAACCTTTGGAGTTACTTTAGGTTTCTTTCTGTTCTTTATGGTTACTTTACTTTTTGCTGGTATCACTACTCTTTCCATCATATGGCAGATCGATTCATCAGTAAGCATGATAACTGGTACACGATATTCTTCTGCATAATTGAACGCTTCAACTGCTAAGTCAAAAGCTTCTTGTACAGAATTTGGTGCTAGAGCAATTATTTCATAATCCCCATGAGAGCCCCATCGTGCTTGCATAACATCTCCTTGGGCTACTAGTGTTGGTAACCCTGTTGATGGTCCCGCTCTTTGGACATTGATGATCACTATCGGTGTTTCGGTCATTGCTCCTAGTCCGATGTTTTCCATCATAAGTGAAATCCCAGGGCCTGAAGTGGCTGTCATTGACTTCTTTCCTGCCCATGAAGCTCCTAATATGGCTGCTATAGAAGCTATTTCATCTTCCATCTGGATAAATACTCCTCCCACTTGTGGGAGACGTTCAGCCATTTTTTCAGCTATTTCACTTGAAGGGGTTATTGGGTATCCACCGAAAAATTTGCAGCCAGCAGCTAAACAGCCTTCGGCTATTGCCTCATTACCAGTTATATAATGCTCCCCGGTTAAGATTTCTTCTTGAGGTGCTTTCTTACTCATATAAATTCGCCTTGCTATAATTTTAAGGTTTTTTAATCGGTTTTTCTAATGGAGTCGTTTGTTTCTCAAGGTATATTGAGAATTCTGGGCAAATTATTTCACAAAAACCACATTTTGCACAGTCATCCATTGTTAATCCTTCTTTCAGCTTTGGTGGGTGGTACCCCTTTGCATTGAATTCTGGAGAACTTTCCAAAATCTCTGAAGGACAATATTCTATGCAAAATAGACAGCCCTTACATCTATCAGTAATTATTCTAAGCTGCCATTTCTCCTGTTTTTTATAATCAGAGGGTATAAATGATATTTCTTTCTTTACTGTCATTGCGCAAACGACACAGTTAAGGTTTGTGGACTCTTATCAATTCTTTTAATTAAAAAATTATTCTATACCGTTGTAATCTACTTGATTTTATTACCCAGTGAATATATTAATTACCTTATCTTACATTAATTTAGATGACCCTTATACTTTCTCACTTTTGAGATATTACTTCTTTTTAGAGAAAAAAATCAAAAATTAATTTTACCGTGAGAGTAAACTTTAATGATTGTTTAATATGTAATGTATGTAACCTATGTAATTATTGTAAATAATGTAATTTATGTAATCAATGTATTGACGTAGTTATGTAACATATGTAAGGTATGTAAACATTGTAACTTATGTTTCAGGTAAGGTATGTAACATATGTAAATTATGTAATTAATGTATTATATTTATAAAAAACTCATTTTTTAAGCGATATCTAGAGGATAGAGATCCCGAATTGTTTTAGCAAGTTTTTTAGCGTCACTTAGGAAGGAATTAGATCCAGTAATGGTCAAAATACTCTTTGCAATTTCTATTGTTCTCGGAACAGAATCCTTCAAATTAATGACTAAAGCAACTACATGTTCCACCCCTTTTACTAAAACCACTTTATATTTTGATATTTCAATAACTTCTTCCCCTGCAACATGTGAGCGCATTGTTCTAGAAAAAATCGTTACTTTGCGTTTCAATTCATGTATAGTAGTAATTAATCCAAGTGTGGGTTTAGAATCAAGTATTACTTCTGTTATATCACTTGTCCTCTCACTTAGAATTACCCCTGCAGCTATTTTGATATAATCAATAATTCGTTCTTTTTGTTTGAATAATGTTTTATTTAACCACTCTTCTATGGTATACATTCCCTCTCCCGTTTTTGCTGAAAATTTAAACAGGTCACATTCACATTTTGTTTTATCTAGTACAAATAAATCTAATGCTTCTATTATTTCTCCTATCGAAATGGAAGATGGTAAGTCTGCTTTATTGGCTATTATCAACAAACGCATAGGATAATTATCTCGTATCAAATCGTCTATTAACTGTTTGTTCAGGTCAAAGGATGCTGGATCGGTTGAATCTATAATATAAAAAATAGCGTCAGCTCCCAGGATTGATCTTTTCCAGAGTGATTTGTCTTGAGGAATAACATCAATTAAGTCCCAAGTAAGTAGTGATAGATTCCCATAAATTTGTAATTCAAAATTTGTTGAATTATCCAATGTAGCTAAAATACTTTCATCTGTTTGCAAAATACGTTTTACAAATTCAGTTTTTCCAGAATTGATTAATCCGATTATAGCAATGGATATCTTCTGATCATATTTTGAGATGAGATTTTTTATTGCTGACATCGAATCAATTCCATGATTTTTTTATTTCGTATAGAGCTAGAAAAATTCCGTAATTTTAAGCTGAAGTAATTGCTATAAAATTAAAAAAAGGGAAAATTTCCCTTCTAAATTTCTATCGAATATTCTATTGAGTTTCTTCACTCATGAATTTCTTCAATCTTGCTAATTCTCTTAACATCTCCATTCTTAAGCCGCTAATACTTTGTGAATCACCGTCAGCTGCAGGTTGGGGTGCTGTTATAGGAACTGATGTAGGAACTGCGGGGGGTATCAAATCGGATGTTGTTGGTGGTGCTATGGTTTGTGCTGTTGGCATTCTGGGTGGTAATGGTGGTGTTGAAATAGTGGGTGGAGCCACACTTGGTGGAACAACGGTTGTTGGTTTTGCTGTTGGAGGACCAACTGCAGGAATCCTTGGTGGAATTGGAATTGGTGAAGCTGGTTTACTGGGAGGAACACCTGAAATTGGTGGGCCTGTTGGTATGGATGGAATGGATGGAATTGTGAAAGGAACAGATGTTGAGGGTGGTCCACTTGGAAAACCTGGAACTGTTGGGGCTGTTGGAGGAATACCAGGAGTAGAGCTTGGAGGTGGTGGGGGAGGTAATGTTTGCACTTCGCCTCTTATTCGATCTCTACTTTGTGTTAAACTATCAGCAAGACTCTTATATTCTTGTGCGCCTGAACGGCGTTTCATATCAGCGTCAATTTTAGCAATTCTTGCTTGATAACGATTTGTTAAGGAATCGGAAACAGATCCACTTATCCTTCTACTTTTCTGAGCATCTTTCACTGCAGAAAGAGCTGTGCTTGCAGCTACTCGCTCAATAGACAAGATTGCCATAACTTCTTTTGGATCAGCATTTGGTGCGCTATCTTCTGCCATTGGTTCTGTTGTCGCTAGAGCAGCCAAGGCGGAAACATCCACACTTTTCTTCTTCTTGGAAGTAACTATCCAAATGATTACTAAGACTAGAAGAATTACAACCCATGCAATAGATGCATATAAAAATGCTGACCAACCGGGATCAGATATACCCGGAAAACTAAAGAGAAAATCATACCATGCCAATTATTTTTGCCCCTTATACACATTTTATTTTTTACTAAATTCTACAAATTTTCCGTTTTTTGCAGATAATCTTTGTTTAACTATATTCTATGAAAGTATTTCTCCATCTGAAATGTAGTTTTTTTTATTTTTAAGACCTTTGTTATGTAACTAACTTAGGTTAATTTCCTATCGAAAATATCTTCTTTATCGTTATTAATTATTGCGTTTATGGCATTTAAAAAAATTCGCCTTTAAAATCTTATTAATAACTAGATTTTCATTTTATTTTTATTCAAAGTAAAATGACGCTCAAAACAAATCATTCTTTGATTTTATTCTGTAATTTCCTTACTTTTTGGTGGAAATCTTTCATGATTTTTGTTCATTTTATCCTTTATACAAGCAAATAAATCAATATTTAATTGTAAACCCATACTAATAGAATAAATCAGTATATCCGCCAATTCATCTTTTATACGAGCTAAAATTGCTTCATCTACAAGAATTTCCTCCTTGGGAGGATTCGTCCACTGAAATAGCTCCATTAATTCTGCCGCTTCAATAGCTATTGACATAGCGATATTCTTTGGAGTATGAAATTTTATCCAATCACGTTCTTCTAGAAATCTCATCATATCTTTTTTGAGTATTTCGAATTGATCAATTTTTTGAGTCATCTTTATCACAGAAAAAATTTAACAATAGACCTTTATCTTAAGTAATCATTATTAACCATTATAGAGTAAAAAAATATTCGATACTTCATTAAAAGAGTTGATTAAAATGGTTTCACAAGAAATTAAAGACCTAGCTAAAAAGTATGGTTATTTAGTTGAAACCATTTCTAGATTTATTAAAATTTATGGAATTGAAGAAACAAAAAAAATGATAAAGGCATATGAACTACAACCTCTTCCCTCAATTCGAGTTAATACATTAAAAATATCTGTTAATGCATTAAAAAATCGATTGCTCAAAAAAGGCTTCATACTTAAAGATGTGGAATGGTATACTAATGGATTTCAGGTTGAAAAAGAACCTTACTCATTAGGAGCAACCACTGAGTATTTAGCTGGTTACTATTTTGTCCAATCAGTAGCTTCATGGTTACCCCCTCTTATTTTGAATCCTCAACCAGGGGAATTAGTCATTGATCTTGCAGCAGCTCCCGGAGGAAAAGCAACTCATCTTGCTCAGCTAATGAATAATGAAGGAACCTTAATTTGCGTTGATATCTCAAGAGATCGAATAAAATCTCTTAGATCAAATTTAGCTCGATGTGGTGTTCAGAATAATATAATAATAAGAAAAGATGGTAGACAAATCCCTGAATTGCATTTAAAAGCCAATAAAATATTATTAGATGCTCCTTGTTCTGGGGAAGGATTAATGGCTTTAGATAGAACTCGAAGAACTACTAGAACAATACATGATATTAAACGTATGGCTGATCTTCAAAAGGAACTTTTAACCGCAGCTTTAAAATCCTTGCAAAAAGATGGAGAGCTTGTTTATTCTACTTGTTCTACTGCTCCTGAAGAAAATGAAGAATTAATAAATTGGGCTATTAGCGAATATCCGTTAGAAATACTAGAACCTGGTTTTAATAAATTCAAAAGTGGTCTAACTTCAGCTTTTGATGTTAATTACCATCCGGATTTGGAAAAGGCTCGAAGGCTATATCCCCATCTAAATGGTACTGAAGGTTTTTTTGTTTGTAAGATGAAGCTTCGGGAGGAAATGGATTAATAATGATAGTTTATAGAAAGTTAAATGTAGCTGAAGAAAAATTAGTATTAGATACACTTGAAGAATGGCTTGGTTCTCATAATTTAGAGATTTTTATTAGAGGAAGTTTCTTACTAGCAGGGGAAGGAAATTGGGTTGAAATTTTTATCACAAATAATGAAACAAATGCTTTATTAGAGATAAATCCACAAATCACTCCTTATTCTGTTGGTTTGGGATTAGGAGAAATTAAAGATGAAGAATTTCACCTTTCACTGGGAGGAGCTTTTGAAATAGCTAAATTATCCAAAAAGAAAGTTATTATCAATTCTGAAGCTGAACAACTATTTCTTTATCAAAGAAACGTGTTAAGTAAATCAATTATTTTTTGTGATGAAACTTTTTATGAAAAAGAGAGAATATTTGTGATGAATGAAAAAGGTGATTGCTTAGGGATAGGGAAATTGCTTCTATCAGCAAAGGAATTAAGATTAGAAGAAAATGCAAATAAAGAAGCTCTCCAAAACCTTATGGATTTAGGCTGGTATCTCAGAAAAGGAAAGTAAAAGTGAAGGTATTTATTGAATTTCAGGAAACTTAAAGCTGTCAATAAATACTACTTCTTTTTTGTCTGGGATATTCGCATTTATATCTGAAGCTATTCGTATCTTTCGTAATTGAATGTACAAATCTTTTGTTAAAAGTTCTTCAGGAATACTTATCGTAACTTTTCCTTTTTCATCAATAATTGTAAAAGTACTAAGATCGATACCAGGTATTCGATAATCAATTAGTGCTTCGATTTGATTTTTAACACCATTGATTTTCTCAAGAATATTTACTTCATAGGTAATGATTTGACCGACAAGTGGATGATTAAAGTCTACTCTTACTCTACCACCTACAACGTTCTTAACAATACCTGTTTGATTACCCCATTGGATTTGACGACCAACTTCAGGAATGATATTTTTAGCAACTAGCTCCTTTCTTCCTAAGAGTTTAACTTTAGTATTATCCCATTGTCCAAATGTTTCTTCAGGAGGGATAGAGCACTTAAATTTTGAGCTAACTTCTTTGCCTATGATCTCCTCATTTAATCGTTTAAGATACATTTCTTCATTTCCAACTATCATTAAACGTGGACCATAACTGCTTTTCTCATCATAAATATCAGCTTTTTTAGCTGTTTTTTCATCTGTGGTTTCAATTATGCGACCTGTTTCTTTAACGAGTAAATTAAAGGTTATTTTAATAAAGTCACCCTGTTTTATTTTCACCATTTTGGTTTTCCTACCGGGAGATTATTGTTTGACTATCTCAAAAGTCTATTGTAATCAAATTGAATGGAATCTATTCAAAAGACTTTTGTTCAATCGAGCAATTACTACAATTGAAAACATCTTTAAAATATTATCAAAAGGGTGAAATTGTTAGATTTTTAAATTTGCAATATGTCCTAGGTGCACTTTCTAAGGGAGTTGCTTCATACTCACACATAATCTTGTCAAATAATGCTTCATTAATTGGTCCTATACCTACAGAAGTTCTTGTACCTGGAGCTAATTGAGTCTTACCCGCATCTTGAATTATAGAGCTATTAATATCCAGTTTTGAAACCCGACGATATATTCCTAATAAATTCTCTTCACCACTAACAGTCCATATTTCGATAGGTTTTGAATCGAAATCCCATTTTAATCCTCTTTGTGGTAACAAGCTAACAATTGCATGAGAAGCTTGAGCAGAAAATTTCCCCTTGCCCATATGAATATCTTTCCTAAGTACGACACCAATCATAGGTCTAGACATAGATACCAATTTTTCAAATTTTACTGCTAATACTTTATTACTTTGCCAATATGACTCGATACTGTTTTTCTTCCACCAACCCTTAAGCTGTGGATTTATGATAAGCTCAGGCTTATAAAAGGCAATTTGACCTGTTGTGAGAATATACCCATCACTTTCCTCACCACGAATTTGTAATAGAGTATTTCCTTGAAATTCTCTTCCTAATTGTTTTAATACTCGTCTTATTGCTATGTCATGCAAGTGAGCAGCTTCTGTTTCTTGTATGGAATAATCCAATTTAGAATCGACATTTGAGGGAGCTGTATCATAAATTTCTGAAGCATAATTAATTAACCACTCTAACGTTTCAGGATTTTCACTAAAATATTTCAAATAACTTTTTTCAAAGTGTGTGAGTGCATCTTCTCGAGAGAGTAATTTTCCATCGACTAAATGAAAAATAGTCCAATTATTTTCACCAAATTTAGTGGCCAATTCTGATCGACGTAATCTTTTCTTTTTACCAGCATAGCCCGGTCTACCAAGAATTGCCCATTCATCTATTATCTTAATTATATTTGTCATCTAGTATTTTGCTCCCGAAAATAGGCT
Source organism: Bathyarchaeia archaeon (assembly GCA_035528035.1). GTDB lineage: Archaea > Asgardarchaeota > Heimdallarchaeia > JABLTI01 > JABLTI01 > JABLTI01. The sequence continues at coordinate 26,615 of DATKZI010000048.1, read as the reverse complement.
TTTAGTAAATATTTCATCCTTGATACATTGATAAGTTGATTTATAATCTTGAATCTATTTATTTATTAAAATTGTTTGTAAAACAATTGGGAAAACTATATGAAATATTGTTCATTTACTAGTTAGAATAAAGTAGGTTGTTGATAGTGAAACTAAAAATCAAAGGAGAAAATTTCGTTGATGAAAAAAATCGAACGGTATTACTACGAGGTGTTAATCTAGGTGGTAGCACAAAAGTTCCTAAGATTCCTGATGGATCCACCCATATAAAAACAGATTTTAGCGATTGTAAAGAAGTATCATTTATTGGGCGACCTTTTCCATTAGATGAGGCTGATGAACATTTTTCAAGATTAAAACATTGGGGTTATAATTGTTTGAGATTTTTAATTACATGGGAAGCTATTGAACATGCTGGTCCCGGAAAATATGATCAAGACTATCTCAAGTATCTTAGAAAAATCCTTGAAAAAGCTAATGAATATGAATTTTATTGCTTTATTGATCCACATCAAGATGTTTGGAGTAGGATGTCAGGAGGTGATGGAGCTCCGGGTTGGACCTTTGAGAAAGTAGGTTTAGATTTTACTAAAATTAATGAAGTTGAAGCAGCGCAAATTATGCAATATAAATATCCAGATGATTATCCTTTGATGATTTGGTCATCTAATTATAATCTCTTTGCTTCATCAACTATGTTTACTCTATTCTTTGGTGGAAATGAATTTGCTCCAAATTTTAAAATAGAAAATAAAACAATCCAAGATTACTTACAAAGTCATTATTTTAATGCGATTAATGAAGTAGTAAAATTAACTAAAGATTTACCTTATATTATTGGTTATGATATTTGGAATGAACCAAATAAGGGATATATAGGGAAAAAAGATCTTAGGGAATCCTATGACCTAGCTTGGGGATTACGTTTTACTGGTTTTGAAGCATTTGCAACTGCAGGTGGTTATCCAATGAATATCCCATATTATGAAATCAAGGGAGTTCGAATGAAACAAACAAAAACAAAGCTAGTGAATCCTGAAGGTGTTTCTTGTTGGTTGCCACATGCGAAGGATATTTGGAAAGAAGTTGGTATATATGAAGAAGATTCTTCTGGAAAACCAGTTCTAAAAAGACCATTTTACTTCTCTGAAAGTGGAAAAACTAATTTCTTTTGGAATTATATGAAACCATTTATCAATAAATTTGCAAAGATGATCCATAATGTTGATAATGATGCAATGATTTTCATTGAAACAGATCCACATGAAATTCTTTTAGCAGCAAAAACATCAGTTTCAACAATAGATAAACAATGGACTGAAAATGATGCTAAATATATAGTTAATACATCACATTGGTATGATGGAATTACCCTTTATCTTAGAAGGTTCTTCAAGCATTTTACTGTAGATACTCAAACGAAACAAATTAAACTCTTTTACCCGAACGTAAAGAAACTTTTCATAAATCAATTAAGAAATATCAAAATTTCATCTCAAAAACTAAACAATTGTCCTACACTTATAGGCGAATTTGGTATCCCATATAATATGAATAAAAAACGAGCCTTTAGAGATGGAAATTGGAAGAAGCATATTGATGCACTTACTTTAAATTTAGATTGCATGGATGCCAATTTGCTAAACTACACTATATGGAATTATACTGCTGATAATTGTAATGATTGGGGTGATTTATGGAATTTAGAAGACCTCTCGATTTTCAGTAGAGATCAACAAGATGACCCTAAAGACATCAATAGTGGTGGAAGAGCTGTTGAAGGTTTTTGCAGACCTTATGTAAAACATCTAACAGGAAAACTTCATTCCATGTCATTCAATAGAAAAACTGGTAAATTTTTATTACAATTTACAAATGATCCAACAATCAACGAACCAACAATTATCTATGTACCACAAATACAGTATCCAAAAGGATTTACTGTTTTACTTAACAAATCACCAATTGATGTAAGTGCTAAAAATCAGCATTTGGAAATAAAAACTGATAAGGAAGGGGAAATGAAGCTAGAAATATTAAGAATCAAATAAAAAAACGATTTTTATATTTCTTCTTTATTTCATAAGAATTCTTTTTTATTGATAGTCTAATAGTAATGTATGAAACCTCTTTATGTAGCTGTTGGAGCATTTATTGAAAAAAGTGAAAAATTCCTTATTCTAAAAAGATCACCTGATAAAGATGTCGGAGCAAATTTATGGGAAGGGGTTACTGGGAGACTTGAAGAAGGGGAAGATCCAGAACTTGGTATAATAAGAGAGGTATTAGAAGAAGTAAATCTTGAAGTTGAAATTGTAATACCTATAGATACTTCGTTCTTTTATCGAGGTAGTAAAGAATTTCCTATGGTTTTCATAGTTTATTGGTGTCGTTACCTAAAAGGCGATTTGAAATTAAATTGGGAACACACTGAGTACAAATGGATTACCTTTGAAGAAGGAATTAATAGCAAAGAGTTAACACAATATGATAAAGATAGATTACTATTAATTAAAAAATTAAAAAATCATTTGCCAACTGATTTTAAATTGAAGGAAAAAGTAAATGATTAAATTACTGGAGGATGACGCTGTAATTCTTGTTCTTTACACATTACCTTTAATTCATCTCGAGTGAAATTCACTTTGATATTACCATCTGTTTGTAATTGAGCATCTTTAGATCTTACTTTTACTTTATCTCTAGGACCTAAAGGGATTTTCTTCTCTAATTCTATCTCAATAAAATCAATGGCTATTTTCTTATATCGTTCTCTGACAACTTGAATTATTTTGCCAATTCTTGTACCAGTTGAATCAAAAACTAATTTTGATTTTAACATATCAGGTGTTACTTTACTCAAGATGTTGAACTCCATTTTTTTACTAATTAAATTATCCTTTTTTTAGATTGATACAATAATAATGTTTTTTGGTTGATTAAAAAAATATGCTATACGGCAAATATATCGAACTTTTTTCATTATTCAAATAAGTAGAACTAATAATAGAATTATTGCTGTAGAAATTAAACTAGAAAGGGCTGCTACTATTGGAACAGCAATATTATCAGGATCTAATCCTTTTCTGAAACTAAATATAATCAGCAGCAATGATATCATTTGTACAAAAATAAAACCAAAGAAATTAATGACCAGTGAAAAAAGCAAAACTAACCCTATATGTTGGTAATCACCTACAATGATTGAACCAAATATACCATAAATTACATGCAGAAAGAAACCAGCAATATAAACCCCAACTAAGTTTGTCCATTGATCTTTGTCTAATAGTGCTTTTAATTTAGGTTCAATTGTACCTAATGAGAGATTTGTTGAAGTAGTATTTGCTATAATTGTAACTTCATCACCCAGAGTGTCTATTAGAGCAGGATAAATAAGGAATAATCCTGGCATTTGTGCTAATCCCCCTTCAGCTCCACTTAAAATACCACCTGTTAAGGAATTTATTGTAAGAGTAACAGATTGTATGGGTAAAGCTTGCTTGAGTATTTTCTTGTAATTTTTCTTTTTAACATTTCTAGAAATAAGATATCCAATAAAACCTAGATATAAAAGTACAAGAATTAGAGTGAAATATGTTCCTTTTGTAATGGAAATACCACCATCAGAAAACCAATTAGCTGGTTTCAAGAGAGCTATCAAAGCAGCATAAAGGAGGGTACTAATTATGTTATTTACTGTAGACATAACAGGATAAACATAAACATCGGGATTGAGTTTTTTCTTAAACATGTAAAAAGCCATTACACTAGCAATCTGTGATGAAATAAGGGAGGCGATAGTTAAACTCAGAATTGGTATTACTATAAAAGGTAATGGATTAATGATTCGATTACCACCAAAAATAATTAGATTGGTTACATATGTTATCAAACCAATACAAACTGAACTGAATGTTCCTATTGTTAGAACCGCAGATATTAAGGAATAATATTGTTCAGTATTTTTAAACAATTTAGGTTTTATAGAACCAATATGTAATCCTGTACCTAGATGACTTACTAAAACACCAATACCACCATCAGAAGATAGTAATGGTGGATATAACAAAATAATGAATGGAGCAGCTGTACTAAAATTTCTAGCATAACTCATAAAAGTGAAGGAACCGATACTTCCTGCACCTAACCCTAGAATGTCAAATAAAAGAGCTAACATTGTTTGCACAGCAATAAGGAAAACGATCCGTAACACTGTTGGTTTTTTGAACCACTCTTTTATTTTAATTCGAACCATTTGATTTACCTACATTTAATTTCTTACATATTTTAGTCGCCACTATGAAGAAATTTCCAACAATTGGAAAGACAATCTCCAAACACTCTGATAAGAAAACCTTTTTTATTTTTAATCTTTCTGTGGAAAATTACTTTCACTGAGAAATTTCTTCTATATAAAAGTAAAAACAGATTTCTTATTTTGATTTGGTTCGGCAAATAACCAATTGTAAATTAAGTATTTTAATGTTTCAAAATTAATAAGATATTAAATAATTAACTAATAAAAGAAATATAGAATAATGTGTTTAATGAAGTAAAAAGTTAAATTGTGAACCTAATTTTTCACTAATTAACAAATGGTAAAAGCATACCAGATGAGAATATAATGATAAATCCAGCACAAGCTAAATCTGCAAGACAAGCAGTTATAGGAATAGCAAAATTATCCGGATCAATTTCTTTTCTAAAAGCTACCATTGCCAGTACATAAATCAGAAATCCTACAATAATAAAACCTAGGATATTTGCCAATCCAGTGACTAACATAACCATGACTGTAAGCCATTTAAGCTCAACAAAACGCCATTTGATAAAAGTTCCAACAAGAGACAGCAGTAAAGTAATTAGAAGTCCACCTGCACCTATACCTAAGAAAGAGGCATATACTTTCGGTTTTTTAATAGAACTCAGTTTAGGTTCAACATAACCTGTTGAGAAATCAGTTATTAAAATATTAGCAGTAATAGAAGTTTGGTCAACCAGAGTATTAATTAAGGCTGGAAAAGCAACAAGTAATTGTGGAAACTCATCTAAAGCTTTTTCACCATTAGTTAAGACTACTCCAGTAATAGTACCAATTAGAGCGCTAGCAAAAACAGCAAAGACGGATTCCTTCATTATTTTACGATACTCATGATCTTTTCTTTTCTTCATAATAATATATAATATCCCTGCTATAGCTAATATTGCTGGAATAATAGCTATATAAGTAGGCAGCATTTCTTTACCTGGTAGTGCGGGGGACCAGAAAGGATCAGTTGCTTCACCAACGTGCCATGGTTTAAGGATAAATAATACACCAGCAAAAATAACAGTAATTAAGATATTATTTGTTGTAGACATTATTGGAACGACATAAATGTCTGGATTTAAGCCCTTTTTATAGGTGAAAAAAGAAACAGCACTGGTTATTTGAGTTGATATAAGAGCAGCTAAGGCTAAAACCAGAGTCGGTATAACATAAAATAATGTGGGATTAAGAACTTTATATTCAGCAGGAAATGTAATCAGATTCATAACATAAGTAACAGTCCCAATTAATACAGCATCAAACATAGCAATGGTTAAGGTTGAAGCTAAGAAGCTTTTGTAAGCAGGAGTATTATTTTTAAAAGTTGGTTTTACAGTACCTAAATTGAGACCAGTACCAAGTTTTCCTACGAGAACTGCAATATCCCCTCTCGCAGCAAGTAAAGGACCATACATCAATAAAATCCATTTGATTTGTTTCGTATTCATAGCAATACTGGCAATAGTTCCTGAAATTATTCCACCACTATCAAAGGTAAGAGCTATTAAGGCTTGGATAAATATTCCAAAAAAGAGATTAACAGCTGTTTTCTTGCCTAATTCTGTGGTAGATACCATTTAATTCACCTGTTTTTAAGGAACTATATACATATTAATTACTCCTTCAACAATAATATTTACTGCTGAAATGTAGAAATTTTCCAGTTGTCTGGAAAAACTATCTCCTACTATTTGTTAAGAAAACAATTTTTGCTTTTAATGTTTTTTGTGGAAAAATCTATGATATACTATCCAAAAAATATCCACAATCTTCATCAGTCATTTTAATTGCTTTCATGAATTTGTTAGATGATTGAATTGAAGATAATAAAAGTATTTGAATGTTTCAGAATAAATGGTAATTTTAATTAATTGTTAATACATATAATTAAAAAAATAAGTTAATATTAAATCAAATGATAAACTTATCAAAAATAATAGGGGGTAATTTCATGCAACTAAGGGGAGAAGCATACCTTGTGAAAAGATAATGATAAAACTTGCACATGTCAAATCCGCTAAACAGGCTGTAAGTGGAATGGCAAAATTATCCGGATCAATTTCTCTTCTAAAAGCAACGATGGCTAAGACATATATCAGGAGCCCCACAATAATAAAACCTAAGATATTTGCCATAACATTAACTAGCATAACCATAGCAATATGCCATAGCTTCATTACTGAACCCCATTTAATAAATGTCCCAACAGCAGTCAGAAGAATTGTTATAATAATTCCACCAAGTCCTATACCTAAAAAGGTAGTGAAAACTTTCGGTTTTTTAATAGAACTCAGTTTAGCTTCTACATAACCCGCTGAGAAGTCAGTTATCAAAATATTAGCAGTTATAGCAGTCTGATCAACCAGAGTGCCAATTAATGCAGGAAAAGCAACTAATAATTGTGGAAAATCTTCTAACGCTTGTTCACCTTTAGTTAAGGTGAAACCTGTAATGGTTCCTATAAGAGCACTAGCAAAAACAGCGAAAATAGCTTCTTTCATCATTTTTCGATATTCATGATCTTTTCTATTTTTTAGAATCACAAAAAGTATTCCTATAATAGCTAATATTGCTGGAATAATAGCTATATAAGTAGGCAACATTTCTTTGCTACCAGGTAGTGCGGGGGACCAGTAAGTGTCATCTGCTCCACCAATTTGCCATGGCTTAAGGATAAATAAAACACCCGCATAAATTGCAGTAATTAGAATATTATTTACTGTTGACATCACAGGAATTACATAAATATCTGGATTCATTCCTTTTTTGTAAGTAAAGAATGCAACAAAGCTAGTTATTTGTGTTGAGATTAGAGCAGTTATTGCCATAACTAAAACTGGTATAACAAAAAATAATGTAGGATCCAGAACTTTATATTTTACAGGAAACGTTAGTAAATTCATTATATATGTAATTATACCAACTAATACTGCATCAATCATCGCAATAGTCAAGGTTGAAGCTAATAATGTTTTGTAAATTGGAGTGTTTTTCCTAAATGTTGGTTTAACTGCGCCCAAATGAAGACCAGTGCCAAGTTTTCCTGCTAGAACAGCGATATCCCCTCTTGCAGCAAGTAAGGGACCGTACATCAATAAAATCCATTTTATTTGTTGTGTATTCATAGCTACACTAGCAATAGTTCCCGAGACTATACCACCACCATCAAATGAAAGGGCAATTAAAGCTTGCAGAAATATTCCAAAAAAAAGATTAATAGTTGTTTTCTTGCCCAAATCTGCGGTCAACGACATTTAATTCACCCTTCTGTTAGGGGCTATGCATACACGCGAATAGCATTAACAGTAATAGTTTTTACTCGTCTAGAGTAAAATATTCGACTACTAAGTTCATTCTTTTTTCGTTGCTTGTTCAGCAGCAGCTTCTTCAGCAGCTTTTTGAACTGCTTCTTTAACTTCTTTTTCAAAGACCTCCTCAACGACTTCTTTTGCAGCTTTAGTTGCAGCTTTCTTAATTTCTTGTTCTGTTACTTCTAGAGCTGTTTCCTCGGCAATTTTTGAAGCTGCTTTCTTACCACTTCTTTCAACTGCTTTTTCCGCAGCTTTCTCTGCTACTTCAATTGCTGCTTCTGTTGCAGCATCTTTTACCATTTTCTCAGGTTCATCTACTGAAGCTGTTTCCTTAATAGCTTCTGTAGCAGCACGTTTTGCAGCTCGTTCGGTATCCATTTTTACTGCATCTTTTACAATAATCTCAACCTCATCTGCAGCTTTCTTAGTTGCAGCGTCTGATGCTTTTTTAATTACACTATTAGACTTTTCAACTAATTTATCTTCTACTGCTTCTTTAGCCATTTGCTCTACTTTCTTCTTAGAACCCTCAATTGTTTTTTTAGCAGCAGCTTCTACAACTTCTTTTACTGCTTGTAAATAAACATCTTTCAATTCTTGATGTTCTGCTTTGGCTGTTTTTATTGTATCTTTTACAATTTTTGTAACAATTTTATCAGTCATTTCTTTTGATGCTACTTCCGTGGCTTCTGATGTAGCGTCTGATGCAGCTTTTGAAACGACTTTAGCGTGAGCTCTTTCTGCTGCTTTTGTTGCAACACCTTGTGCTGTTTTTAATGAAACCTCTTTTGCTGTTTTATCAGTAACCTCTTCAGTAACTTTACTAACAACATCATTTACAACTTTTTCAGCTGCTTTTTTAGTAGCTTCGATTTCGGCTTCTTTCTCTTCAACAGCCTCTTCTTCTCGCATTTGGAAAGCATTGCAAGCATCCCTTAAACCAGTAAAAATAATCGTATCACCAGCTCGAATCTTTGTTCTGCGTCTGGGTTTAAAGTAATGACCACCAGCACGTTTGATCGCCAACACTCGAATGCCAAAATCATCTAAGTAATTCCCTGCTGGAACAGTTTTTCCTACTATCAAAGATGAATTTTCTACTAATTTTTCAAAAATACTCTCGGTTGATTCTCCTATAACTAATTCTATAATGGGATGTGATGGCAACTCTGCTAAAACGATTTTTGCTATTTGATTAGCATCATCAGAGATATTTTCCGTTGCTTCAACTATGCGTATTAAGCCTTGTAAAGAAGGAAGATCATCATTCGATGTTTTTGCTAAACGTAAAATTGCTATCTCAGCTTTATTTCTTATTGTATCTACGCGTTTTTCCATATTTGAAACAAGCTGTGCTAATTCTTTATTATTATAAAGAACAGCACCATATGACAAATCGACCATTACTTCACTTGTATCTTTTAAAGCAATTAAATAATCAACAATCGAATCAGTCAAAATTTCAGATTCAAGATCTTCATCATCTTCTTCAGGAGGAGCTATTTCTTCAGCTGTTCCACCAACGAGTAATTTTAACAAACTAATTCCAGACATTGAACCACTTGCTAAGATTATATCTCCTGACTCTAAGATTGATTTTTTATCTGGAATGATTTTCCATTTCCCATCTTTTCTTATTGCATAAATAGTAATTGAATAATTCATTTTTTGAATGATATCTGAAATTGTATATCCCTTTAGAATAGATTCATCAGAGATTTCCCCTCGCATAAGGTCTCTAGCAACTTTTTGGGAAAGCTCTTTAATTGATGGATGGACAGTAAAACCTTTTAGAATAACATTAGCAATATCTGTAGCAGAATTGGCAATATCTGTACTTGCTTCTCCTAGAACCAATAATGGTAACGTTGCTTGAGCGTCTTTCCCATCTCGTACAGCTACCTGTAAAGACATTTTTAAGAGATAGTCCAAATTGACTACTAAATCTCTAAGCTCTTTAATCTCTTCAGCAAGACCTCTATCTTCATAAATTAATGCAGAATATGCTAAATCAACAATAATACTACAAAGGTCCTTTATCTGTTTTAAAGCATCCTTTGCAGATATAGGTTCATATGCTACTTTAGGCATTTTTTACTTCAACTACAGGATTTTTTTAGAATTCTTGATATTAACACTATAAGTATCTTTTCTCTTTAATTTTTTTCTTATTTTCTCTTTTTATGATGAAATAGAAATACCTTAAATGGAGTAAATAATTTAGTGTTAAAGTATAACGAGTAGAACTTCCTTATAATCCTTTTCAATCTTAGGTATTTTATTAAAAATTAATCAAATGAAGAATTATTTTGATTTTTAATTGAATTAAAATGTTCACAAATAGTAGAAATTTTTTCCCCTATATCTTCAGTTGAAGTAAAGAAAGTATGATATAATTTCAAATTAATTATAGTGACCTCTTCTAAGGTGCTTATGAGAATTTCTTCCGGTTTTTTGTCAGCATCCTTTTTAATTATAGTAATTTCATTGATTTTTTTCCAAGGAATAGATTTATACAAATCAATTTTTTTATTTTCAATTACTATCCCATTATTGCTAAAAACTATTGTATCAATGGGCCTTTTTAGACGTAAATAAAGTCTATATGGAATGTAAAGCATTAACCAGAGAAACCTAAAAGAAGAATAAATGGTATGCTGATATATAAAACCATATTTTGATAATAAAAAGCAAAATACATTAAAACGCCTAAAAATCCTGCAATAAATAGAGCATAAACAACAATACTACCTAATCCTTCAGGGTTTAGCTCAAAGGAAGGTGTTTTCTTATTAATTGTCATTTATATTCACCAATAAATTCACTTAACCATAAAATAGTATAATTTACTTTAAAAATAATTAGAAATAAAAAGTGAAAAACATTGAAAAACTACTCAGAGTAGAAAAGGTATTAGTGCCTTTCGATCCTCAGGATAATCATCAAAGTTTTCTTTATACCACTTATGATGGGAAATAGCTCGTGGTAAGAGGTTTGCTGTTGTCCAAAACGTGAAATATACTCCAGCAATAGACCAGGTTAAGACAGCCCAACCCATCCATTCTAAAATCTCACCAAAATAATTAGGACAAGATAAACGCCTATACAATCCACCACTAGGAATTTTATAACGTTCTTTATCGCCAGGTTTTCGTAGATTTCTCAAGATATGATCAGATTGTTTATTGATAAAGAAACCAAAAACAAAGATAGTAAAACCAACAATAAATTGTGGGGAATAAAGCCATTTAATATCATAAATAGCGTTTGAAAGTGGAAATAGTAAAGCTTTTCCAACATAGGTATCAGTAGAGAATAAATAAAGCCATCGTCCTTGAATATAAGTATTAATTAAATTAAAAACAAAACCCATTAACATAACATTAATAGCCATTTTTTTACCATTTCTTATTCTAAAAGGATAAATAAAAACACGATGAGCATAATGTGCAAGCCAAATCCCCAAGAAAACAATATGCGTTATACTATTTCTTTTTTCACTAACCAAATAACATAACCCCATTATGATTATAGTTGGTACCTCCATAATGAACCAACCTAAATTACTATTAATGCGAGGACCCCATTGCTCTGAACCATGTCGGCCATAACCTGCAGTGACAAAAAATAGTACTACAAAAACGATTAAAGCAATACCTAATGAAACTAGTAATAAAATGCTGTACATCAAAGGTTCATTTGGAAACCATGCTTCATTACTCATAGATGTTATCGACCTTATTGTTAGAAGATAGTTGTCATAAAGTGATAGTATACTATCATTTTTTGGAAGTAAAATGCCATATCACTTCCATGACTATCTCTGTTATTTGTATCTAGAATATAATCAGAGGTTTTAAAGCTTTCTTATACTACCCCTGCAATTTAAATGTCATTGAAAAGACTTTTAGTAAATAAAAAAAATGATTATATGGGTCTGTTCAAACCTTAAGTTACACTGAGAATAAGGTTTACCCCTTCAATGAGGTGTGAAGAGTCATGGACGGACCTACAAATTTATGCTCATCTTTGCTTTTTCAATATTATTTTTTATAATGGTTTCTGCATGAGAATTAATTTCAAATCCTATGTATTTTCTGTTGAGTTTTATACAAGAAACAGCTGTAGTACCATTACCCATGAAAGGATCTAAAACGATATCATTTTTTTGGCTTGAATATAATATTAATTTTTCAACTAATTGTTCCGGTAATTTTGTAGAATTTTTCTTTTCACCAGGCAAATACTCTCGCTTAATCTCCCAAACATCTTCTGGGTAATTTTCAATTTTATTAAAATAATATTTTTTAGTGTTTTTAACCACAAATAAGATGTGGTAATGGCTTGTAACAAATTTTCTCTTAGTAAAGACACCAAATTGATATTTCCATATAATATGATTTAGAGTGTGAAATCCTACTTCATCAATTGCCATAAGAATATCTTTCAAATTCGTCCAACCTGAAAATATATATGCGCTCCCAGTTTCTTTTACTATAGGAAAAATAGCTTCTATCCAAGCTTTAGAAAAATCAAAATAGTTATCTTGAGAGATTTCATTATATCCATTAACTACAAATTCACTTTTTCTATTGTACTGATTTCCCTTGCCATCAAAATTAATCCCAAAAGGAGGATCAGCTATTACTAAATCAATGGAATTTGAAGTAATTCTATTAGGAATACCTGTGATACAATTCTCATAATAAATAGTATTCGTGTTCACTATTTCACTAACCCACTTTCTAACAACAAAAATAGAAGAATTTTAAACATAATTAATACTTTCGGTAACCTCTCAACTCTTTGCTCTTAATGAAAGGTTAGTTTGTCTTTATATTGTAAAAATGGAACGATAAAGAAATAATCAAAATAAAGACAAGACTTTATTTGAGATTATTATTAAAGATGGTCAAGTGATATTTGTAACTTGATTGTAATTAAAAAATTATGGTTATTTATAAACCATACTTACTTTAAAGCCACATACTTGTCGAGGATTTAGTAATTTTGACTTCCGAGGATATTCATGAACATATAATCATTAAAGGTGCTAGACAACACAATTTAAAAAATATTAATCTAGAAATACCTAGAGGAAAATTGGTTGTTCTTACGGGTGTTTCAGGATCCGGTAAATCCTCTCTTGCTTTTGATACTATCTTCGCTGAAGGGCAAAGAAGGTACATAGAATCATTATCTGCTTATGCTAGACAATTTATGTCGCAAATGAATAAACCTGATGTTGATTCAATTGAAGGATTATCGCCAGCAGTTTCCATTAGTCAAAAAACCACAAGTTACAATCCTCGGAGTACAGTAGGAACTGTAACAGAAATTTATGATTTTTTAAGGGTATTATTTGCAAGAGTGGGAATTCCTCATTGTCCTAAGTGTAATGTGGAAATTAAAGCTCAAACAGCTTCAAAAATTGTTGAACAAATTATTGATGAATATTCTAATAAAGAAATTATGATTTTATCACCGATAGTCCAGGATAGGAAAGGTGAATATCAAAAGGAATTGAAAGCATTAGCTGAAGCAGGTTATGCAAGAGCTAGAATTGATTATGATATAAAACGTTTAGATGAAATGACTGATGAGGAAATGATTCTCTCAAGATATTATCGTCATACTATTGAAGCTGTAATAGATCGTTTGACTGTCACTCATGAAGATAAAAGTAGAATATCAGAAGCTGTTGAGCTATCAATTAATTTGTCAAATGGATTAGTAATTATAACAACAGCTGAAGCAACTCAAAAGAAAAGAAAATTAGCTGAAGAGAAAAGACCAAAAAAAGATAAGCCTGTTGAAGATGATGATACTTCAATTCAAATTGATGATGATTTGGAGAAATTATTTTCAATACATTTAGCATGTCCTATTTGTGGTTTGAGTTTCCCTGAATTAGAACCTAGAAATTTTTCATTTAATTCCATCCATGGCGCTTGCACATTTTGTAATGGTTTGGGAACAACAATTGAAATTGATCCATATCTGCTAATTACTGATAGAAATCTTTCAATAGCAGAAGGGGCTTTCTCAGATTACGATCTTCAAACAAAAAGATTCAAGATAACGAATATTCGACTAGCTAGGATGAAAGCTTTTGTCGAAAGCTTAGGATTTACTATTAATACTCCACTAAAAGATATTACAGAACACCAATGGAATGATTTTTTTTATGGTCCCAATAAAACAATGTTAGTTGATTATGATTTCTCATGGTCTGATACAAGAGGTGGAAAAGGGCAAGGAACTATAAAACTCAAGTTTAAAGGCATTAACACAATAATAATGAATCGTTATAGACAAACAAGTTCTCAATATATAAGAGGAAAAATAGAAGAATATACTACACCTGTAAAGTGTTCTGTATGTAACGGTTCTGGATTGAAAGAAGAAAGTAGATCAGTATTTTTCAAAGGAAAAACTATCGCTAACTTGTCAGAAATCTCAGTCTCAAACTGCCTTGATTTCTTTTATAACATAAAGCTAAAAGGAGAGGAGAAGGAAATTGCTCAAAGTCTTATAAAGGAAATTATATTAAGATTACAATTTCTAATTAATGTAGGTCTCCCATATTTAACACTTACTAGAAGAGCCAATTCTTTGTCGGGTGGAGAAAGTCAACGAATAAGATTAGGAACACAAATTGGTTCAAGTTTGGAAAATGTTTTATATATTTTAGATGAACCTAGCATTGGTTTACACAACAGAGATAATATGAAATTAATTAGAACCTTAGAAAGTTTGCGTGATAAAGGAAATACTGTTCTTGTTTCTGAGCATGATATCGATACAATGCTCGCTGCAGATTGGTTAATAGATATAGGACCTCACGCGGGGAATTTTGGTGGAGAGGTAGTGAGTGAAGGACCTCCTAGTGTAATAGCTAGTACAAAACAATCAATTACTGGACAATTTCTTTCTGGAATAAAAGAAATAAAAATCCCAGATGAAAGAAGAATAAGTAATGGAAAAAAATTAACTGTAATAGGAGCTTCTGAAAATAATCTAAAAGAGATTGAAGTAGAGTTTCCTTTAGGATTATTTATTTGTATAACGGGTGTAAGCGGTTCTGGTAAAAGCACACTTGTAAGTGAGATACTTTGGAAAGCTCTTGCAAGAGTACTAAATAGAGCAAAAACTAGGCCGGGAAAACACACAGAAATTTTAGGGATAGAACATCTTGACAAGGTTATCGAAATCGATCAATCTCCCATTGGTTATACCCCGAGATCTGTACCTGCAACATATACAAAAGTATTAGATTTGATCAGAGATTTCTATGCAACTATTCCAATAGCAAAAGCACGAGGCTTCCAGAAGGGAAGATTTTCATTCAATACCAAACAAGGTCGATGTACAGCTTGTAATGGATTAGGATATAACAAAATAGAGATGCAATTCTTACCTGATATTGAAGTTGAATGTGAAGTTTGTGAAAGTAAACGCTTCAGTGCTGAAACATTGGAAATAAAATATCGTGACAAAAACATTTACCAAGTATTGGATATGACAGTAAATGAGGCTCTAGAGTTCTTTAAAGAACACCCGAAAATTGCTACAATCCTACAAACAATGCAAGATATAGGATTAGATTACGTGAAACTTGGTCAATCATCTACAACTTTAAGTGGTGGAGAAGCTCAAAGAATTAAGATTTCAAGAGAATTAAGCAAAAGGGCAACTGGAAAAACATTATATATTTTAGAAGAGCCAACCGTTGGATTACATTCATATGATGTCAATAAATTGTTGGATGTATTAAATAGATTAGTTGATGCAGGAAATACCGTAATAGTTGTAGAACACAATTTAGATGTCATTAAGTGTGCTGATTGGGTTATAGATCTTGGTCCCGAAGGAGGAGAAGAGGGAGGAAGAATTGTTGGTACCGGTACTCCTGAAGATATTGCTAGAAATGTAAATTCATATACAGGATTAGCTCTTCAAAAAGTTTTATTTAATGAATTAACTGTAGCACCATCTACAATTGGAAATGGAACCAGGAAATCAAGCGTTAAGCAAAGTTCGGAAATTATTATTACAGGAGCCAGTAAAAATAATCTCAAAAATATCAATGTACATATACCTAAAAATAAACTAACTGTAATAACAGGTATATCAGGATCAGGGAAATCATCTTTGGTATTAGATACTCTTTTTGCAGAAGGGCAAAAAAGATTTATTGAATCATTATCAACCTATGCTCGACAATTTTTAGGGAGAGCAGATAATACAGAAGTTGAAAAGATAGTAGGATTATCCCCTGCAATAGCTATTGATCAAAAATCAGCCGGAAGGAATCCTCGTTCTACTGTAGGAACGGTAACTGAAATAAATGATTATTTGAGATTACTATTTGCTACTGTGGGAATACCTTATTGTCCTAAATGTGGGAAAGATATTAGTCCTTTAACTTTACAAGAAATGGTAAAAAGAACATTAGAAATGAAAGAAGGAACAAACATTAGAGTAATAGCTCCATTAATTAAACACTCTAAAGGAAATTTCAAACCATTAACTAAGGAACTAATCAAAGAAGGATTTACTCGAGTAATAATTGATGAAAAAAATGAAATTCTTCTAGAAGAGATTGTTTTTGATGGAGAGGGCGATAATGTTCTTACGAAAAATAAGGAACATACCATTGAATTAGTAATTGACAGATTGACTATAGAAGATGAAATAAGAGACCGTCTTTTTGAATCAATTGAAACAGCTTTAGTTAAAGGAGAGGGAGTTATGACAATAAGAGCTAATGGTGATAAAATATCATTTAGTACCAAAAAACTATGCTTTGATTGTGGAATTACATTACCTGATAAATTTTCTCCGAAATTATTCTCATTTAATGCTCATACGGGAGCATGCGAAAAATGTGCTGGATTAGGTGTTATTAAATCGATTGATCCGAAATTATTCATCACAGATCCAAATAAATCCATTAAACAAGGAGCAATAGGGCCCATAACTGAGAATAAAGATGAGAATAATTGGATGTTATCAATAATAAAAAGTATAGGAGAAGAGTTTGGTTTCTCACTAAATACACCTATCAAAGATCTTACAGAAGAACAATATCAGATTCTATTATATGGAACCGATAAGAAATTTAAACATGTTAGAGATATCAAACGAAGTAGTTATTCTTATGTTTATGAAAGAGAAAGGGATTTCAAAGGATTAATACCTATATATGAGGATTGGTTGAAAAAAGCTACCTCAATGTGGTGGATTACGTGGATGGAGAAATTCATACGTAGTCAACAATGCCCTAATTGTTTAGGAGCTCGATTAAAACCTGAAGTTCTTTCAATTAGAGTTGGTGGTTTAAATATTTATGAAGTAACTAAAAGATCCATATCCGAAGCAAAGGAGTTCTTTAACAACCTCTCTTTTGGTGGATCACAGCAAATTGTCGCACAAGGCATCATAGAAGAAATTTTGGAACGATTAAAGTTCCTTGATGATGTAGGATTAGATTATTTAACTCTGGATAGAGAAACACGAACGTTATCTGGCGGTGAAGCTCAAAGAATTAGATTAGCAACACAGATAGGAAATAAATTAGTGGGAGTTCTTTATGTTTTAGATGAACCAAGTATAGGATTGCACCCAAGAGATAATTCAAGATTAATTACTACTTTAAATGAACTTAGAGACTTAGGCAATACTGTTGTTGTAATAGAACATGATGAACTGACTATTAGAAGTGCTGACTATATAATTGATCTAGGACCTGGCGCTGGTGTGAATGGTGGGCAAATTGTTGCTGAAGGATCATTACAAAATATTTTAGACAATGATCAATCAAAAACTGGTAGATATCTTAGTGGTAAAGATAAAATTGAAATTCCAGGAATTCGAAGAAAAGGTAAAGAGTTTTTGGTAATTAGTGGAGTAAAGCAGAATAATCTTAGGAATATAAATGCTCGATTTCCATTGGGTGTATTCAATTGTGTCACTGGTGTAAGTGGTTCTGGGAAGAGTTCATTAGTGGTAGAAACACTATATGCTGCTTTAGCTCAAGAATATCATCGAGCTAAATCTGAAGTAGGCAAATATGAATCAATAGATGGGCTGGAACATCTTGACAAAGTGATAATGATAGGTCAAGATCCTATTGGAAGAACACCCAGATCAAATCCAGCAACTTATACAGGACTATTCGATCACATTCGTAACTTATTCGCACAACTCCCAGAAGCAAAAATGAAAGGTTTTACAATTAATCGATTCTCCTATAACAATACACGAGGACGTTGTCCTGTTTGCAATGGTCGTGGTACAAAAGAGGTAGAGATGCTATTTCTAAGTAATGTCGAAATAATTTGTGATGAATGTAATGGTAAGCGATTTAATCAAGAGACTTTAACGGTAAGATACAAAGGGAAAAATATTGCTGAAGTATTAGAAATGACCATTGAAGATGCTATTCCATTCTTCTCTAATCAACCTAAAATAATTAGTACACTTGAAGTTATGAATGATGTTGGACTTGGATATCTACAACTAGGACAATCAGCAACTACACTATCTGGTGGAGAAGCACAAAGAGTAAAGCTTGCATCAGAATTATGTAAACCTCAAACTATGAAGACATTATATATTTTAGATGAACCCACTGTAGGGTTATCCGCATATGATGTCCATAAATTATTGACAATACTTAACAAATTAGTAAATAAAGGAAATACTGTGATAGTTATAGAACATAATTTAGATGTAATCAAATGTGCTGATTGGGTTATAGATCTTGGTCCAGATGGGGGAGAAAGGGGAGGAAAAATTGTTGCTGAAGGAACCCCTGAAATAATCAGTAAAAGTGTTGATTCCTTTACAGGCAGCTATTTAAAACAAACTTTAGAGAAATATTAACTTCACTAAATGAATTAATTTTTTTTAATACTTTTAATTATCTCTTGAGTTTATAGTTTTATATAGAAAAAATCATAGCTTAATTTAGAACTATTAGAGGATGTTTCATGAACCATATTGAAATAAAGAAAGAGAAGACAAAGGAAGAAATAATATCCTTAGAAGATGAGGAAAACGATAACTTTACAGAAGTAGAACATAGTTGCCCTCAATGTGGTAGTGAGAATGTCTTTGGTATGTCTCGTGTTGTAGGATATTTCAGTATTATAGAAAACTGGAATGCTTCAAAGAAAGCTGAATTAAAACGAAGACAAAAAGGCAATTACTGGTATAAAGAAGTGAAATAGTTCAAAAGTAAATTAATCTTTTGAACCATAATAAGTAAACATATTTACTTTAGCTTTTGCGGATTTCAAATAAGACCAGAGTATTCCTTTATGTAATGTTATGTGTGTGGTAAGTTTTGGTAAAAAATAACTCCAAGCGTTTGGTTTTGCATTAGGTTCATAAAAAGGAACAAGACTTTTCTTCATGAAATCTTCGTCAGTCATTGTTTTGAAATATTTTTGTAAAAACTTACAACCTTCATCGAATACTTTCAAAATATCAGCGAGAGTTTTACGAGTAAGCTCTATTTCCATTTTATGGGCAAGTTCTCCAGAAGCTAATTCACCAGAATATATACCGATATCAATCCTTGGAATTTGTGCTATATGATTTGCTAATTCAAGTACTGTTCTAGATTCTTCTGTTAATCGGTAATCTAAAGGTATTTCTTTGATTTTCTCCATTACAACTCGAGCTTCAGATACTTCATCCTCGAAAAATTCTAATAAAATGATTTTTATTTCTATCATAGATAGAATATAGTAACAGATAAAATAAAATTATTGTGTGATAAATCAAACTATTTTCACGTTATAATTTGATGTTACAAAGATTTTAAAATTAGTAATCCAAAAGATAAGTAATAAGTGAGTGCGTATAGAAATGTCAAATTTAGATATCTCTATTAGAAGATTTGCCGAATCAGATAAGGTTGATTATGCAGAAATATGCAACTGTCACAATCCAGAAAGGAATTTAAGATTTGATGCTAATTTAAAGAGATATTATGGTTGTAATGGTTGTAATCAAGAATTTCCATGTGCACGATTACAAATTAACAAACATAAAATAACTCTATACTCCAAAAGCAGAAGGTTGCTTGATCCGTATTTTGCTTATAAGAAAAAAGAGCCAATAATAAGAAAAACTTCCTATGATCAAACTTTGGATAAATTCTTTGCTGAATGAAAGTTCAATTATTTATTTTCTAACTAATAATGGCAAACAAAATTCTAAATCAAATTTTTCTTCGCAGCTAGTACATGAATAAATGGCTTTCAATGTCTCACATTTTATCCCTAACTCTGTTGAAAGAGAAATATTATAACTACCTGTAGAACAGGTTTGACATATATCGGGTATAATTAATAGAACATTATTACTCTTTATTTCAAACTTTTTAATATGATATTTGCCAATATCATAATAGGAAATTTCTTCTAACAGGTCATTAAAGAAATCAATTGTCTTTTTACTTCTTGTTTTTGCTAATGAACGACCAGAATCAGTATACAACGTTAACGGAGCCATAGAAACATAAGTTAATTCTCTGCTTAAACTTTGCAAAATTGCTTTGCCTAGATTAATCCCTCTTAAAGCTAATTTTGTAAAGAAATTAGAAATACCAAATGTACCTAATTTATCAAGACGATCTGCATCATGAACTATTTTGCAGTTTAAATTACATACAAGTTTTTCATTATATAGAGCAGTAATTGCTATTATGATTTCAGAAATCACTTCAGTTGAGAGTCCTTCTTCCAAGAGTAATCTTTCAGCGATAGAAGCTGAATGCTCCTCTTCAGTAATTTTATCTTGATGGTATTTTCCTAAAACAAATTTCCCAGCATCATGCAAGATAGCTGCAATTGTTGGAATAAAGGGATCTATCCCTTCTAAAAGAGCAAGTTTGTAAGCAATTTTTCCAACACGATATGAGTGATCCCATAAGAAATCAGTTTCATATTTTGGTTCCTCTTTATTGAAGGTAACCTCGGCATCTTGTATAATTGATTTAGCTTTGACTAAAAAATTAGGTGCTCTTTCTTTGAATAATTCTGTGAAGTTTTGTGTTTGATGATTTTTATCTGTCAAATTCATCTGCTTCTTTAAACTCTTGATCTTATTTTTAATTTCAGCAATTGAATCTACAGGGAATTTATCTGAAAGCTTCAATGCATCAGTGTATGTATGCAATTCAAGAAAACTTATTCTTAATTTTTCCCAATGTAATCCTTCTTTTATAAATGCTTCAACACAAGTTTTACTAAGTGATAGAATTGATTCTTCATGTTCACTAGCTATTTTTATTGGAAGGGATTCAATAATATTATTTAGAAGAATTCCAGCATGAAAATACATTTTCTTATCTAATAATTTATGAGCTAAAACCTTACTGCTAACCAATAAAGATTCATTCGGAGCAAAGAAGGAATTTTCTTTCAAAAAATCTGTTAAATTACCAATTAATTCTATATCAATATCATTCTTTATCGTATAAACAGAATCGAAATTAATCGCTTCATTATTTGTAAATTTTATATTGTTTTTTAGATCCTTTAATTTTAACCGATTATTTATGCTCATTAAACTAACATCAGCTTGTTCCTCGCTATTTGGAGCTATAGGTAGAAAATTTATTGTTGGAGCAACTCGAAAAATATCATCAGCACGACTTCTCTTAATTAGTCCTAAAAAGAATGCATATTGTTGAATTTTTGTAAGGTTAAACGCAAAAATAAGAGGTTCGATTTTACCTGATGATTGCCAGAAGGGAACAATAATTGAGCTATCTTGCAGGTTAGTTACTAATTCAGATAAAAACGAAGAATGAATTAAAGGAATATCAACCGGAACAACAATTGCTAATGGATTTGTTATGTGTTTGAAACTTGAAAGCAAACCTAATGTAGGACCAGAACAAAGATATTTTGTATTATCAATTTCAATTTTAACATTTTGAGCTATTGAAATTGGTAGTTGAGAGATAAATTTCTGATAATTTAATTTGCGATCTTGATTATTAACAATGATAAGAATTTCTGAACAAATTTCACTTAAGGTTAAAATAGTTCTTTCAAGTATAGTTTGATTTCCATCGAATTTAATTAATGCTTTATCTTGCCAAGCTTCACTCTCTATCTGAAAGCGACTGCTAATTCCACCTGAAAGAATTATACCAGTAAGATTTAAGGGAGATAGATTTTGATCAGACATTATTACTTACAACTTTAAAGCTAGTTAAGTGCCTTCAAAAGTTTTCGATGAAAAAAAGAATAAATAAGAAGAGTTTCTTAAACTCCTCTTCTACGTTCACTTCTGGATCGAGTTTTAGGTGGTTTCTTGCGCACTTCATCAGAAATTGATTTCATATCAACTTCCTTGGCTTTGTCTTTAGTTACTTTAACTTCTTTCTCGATTTCATCTTCTGATACTTCTTCAGCATAATATGCAGCTTCGATTTCTTTTTCATCCTTCTTGCTACGCTCTTCTCTATCGCGCATACGAATGATTACATCTGAAACTTCTGCTTTCTTAGCATCTTTACCAATTGTAAAGAGTAATGAACCAAAGACCATCAATACAAAGAAAACCCCTATAATAGATATTGTAAATAACGCAAAGTCAGGGATGTAAACTATTGGTGCAGGTTTTGGGATATCATTTAAGAGCCAAGCAATCATATTTTCCCATAGAAGAGCATTATCATACATTTCCCACCAAGTGGATTCATTATCTTGAGTTATTTGCAAATCACTAAACATTATAGCTGATGCACAAGATATTCCCCTGCTGTTTTCTTTTTCTTCAGCAGCCATAACACAATAGCTTTTTGTTCCACCAAAAGGAACTTTACCATCACTATCTACATAATAAGTTGTTGAAGTGGTGTTTATAATTTTATTACTAACAAAATTCTCTTTGGTAATGTAAGATGAATAGGTAAGAAGTTCAGTAACTGGTTCAACACCATTATACCCGGCAATTACTGGATGATTTGAATCAAGTGTTTCGTTATTAATGTAAATAAATCGTTCATCATTAAATTCATGATTTAAATCATTCATTAGAGTAACTGGTTTTGTATTAAAAGTTAAAGATTGATAATCAGATTCTTCTGAACCTACCGTTGAACCACTCATTAGATAATCAATGTCATTAAGATTACTGCTGTAATTTCTTGTCTCTACTTCAAAGAAATAGGGATTAGCTAAATAGAGAACAGAACCTCCATCAGTATAGAATTCATAAACAGCTCTTTGTTCAACTTCTGTATAAGCTACTCCATCGCCAAAATTTATAGAGTAAAGAAATGGTGATGGAAGAATGATAAGATCAGCTCCACGGATATTCATTAATGTAAAATTATCGTAATTAATTACAACTTGAGCTTGAAACTTATCTTCGATTAATTGTAATGCTGATTGCAATTGAGTGTGATTAAACACTTGCTGATGACCAGCATCAAATATGATTACTGGTTTATTACCTTTATAGCTAGTCACGTTAGTAATACTGTTAGCTCCAAAATTAAAGTACAAAAATAATGATAGACTGAAGATCAAGATTAATACTGCGGTAAACTTTCTGGTTTTCATAGCAATCAACTGCAATTATTTAATAACAATAATTCTTTATTAGAGAATTCTCCTCAATTATAAGCTATTTAACTTTTTTGAAGGATAAGCTTTCTCAAATATTAATTTCTTTTCATTGTAAAGAAATTATCGTTCAGAAAAGTAATTTAACACTAAAATTAAATAGGATAAAGCAAGTTTAAGGGAAATTAGATGGTGATAAGATGACGACAATATTCCTAGCTGTTACTGGAACCCAAGGTGCAGGTAAATCGGTCTTTACTGAGATAGCTAAAGAGAAATACAAAATACCTACATTTCGTTTAGGAGATATCATAATTGAAGAATGTCAAAAGAGAGGGATAGAGGTAAATGGACGTAATATGGCTAAAATGGCTTCAGTGTTAAGATATGAAGGTGGAGACCAAGCTATCGCTCGAGAGGCTCTTCCGAAAATTAAAAAATTAGCTAGTACAAAACCAAAATTATTACTAATTGATGGAGTGAGATCATATACAGAATTAGCTCTTTTGAAAGCAGAATTAGGTGAAGTAATTTTAGTGGCAATCATTTCATCACTAAAAACAAGAAAAGACAGAGTAGAAAAAAGAAAGAGAATCGATAATGAAACTGTAGGAGATTTCGAGGAGCGAGAACAGAGAGAATTAGGATTTGGACTAGGAGATGTAATCACCAAAGCAGATTTCTTTATACTAAATGAAGAATTATCTTTGGAAGAATTTTCCTCACAAATAGAGCAGTTACTTGAACGTATACTGAAAGAATCAAAAACCTGAAACAAGGTAAATAGAATAAAAATCAAAAAAAAAAAATAATTGTTGATTTTTTATTCAAATATCCTTTCTTGTTCTCTATCCCTCTTTTTTTCAAACAACTAATTTCCTTCCTCTTTTCCTTTCGGAAAATTAAAGAATTTGCCAATAAATAGTTGTATGGATGAATGATAAGGAGCTTAAATGTTGAATAACGAACAATCCAAAGAGCATGAAGAAAGGGTCAAGAAACTTATTATTGATCTAAAGGATGAAAATAGTACTGTTCGTTTAGCAACAGTTGAAGCTTTAGGAGAGATTGGTCCACAACCTTCTCCAGCTGTGCCAGTTTTAGTCGAAGCATTGTAAGATAAGGATAAGAATGTTCGTTCAGAAGCAGCTTATAGCTTAGGCTAGCTATAAATTGGTTGATGTGATGTCTTTATCTTATATCAAAATGCTGAGTAAGAAATACCACTTGTCTCAACATGAGCAAGCAAGATTAGAAGAACATTTAAAATTGCAAATACTAAATGGTTTTACATGTTTGAAGTTAATTATGATAAAGGACGAGAGTATCTGGAGAAGAATGGAACAGGTGTATATATTATATCTGGTGATAAACAATCTAATTCACTTGGGTCTGCTTATTTAAATCTTGTAAAAGAAAAGCTGCCGGAACAATTCTATTTAGAATGTCTGTCGAGAAATGTTAGTTTTTCTAAGGAATTCATCAAGCACTACAAAGTAAATGTTAGGCTTGACCTTGATAGGTTGATGCGAGCATGTTCAATACTCATAACAAATTTTACTGGACCGACTACCGAGGATGACCCTAGAAATCATTTTGAAAGAATTTTTAAGCATTTCATGTTTCAGTCAGCCACCAAGTGTGAAAATGATGTAGTTGGTGCTTTAATAGAACTCGGAAAGATTGTCAAAATTCCAAAAAAGCACAAAATAACTCAAAATGACTATCTTATCGCTGCACGGATAATTGGTGAATTTTACAAACTCTGGGAATTTAATCAAACAGATCCCTTCTTTAGTATGCAATAAATGCTGCTCTCTTTTTTTTGCTTTTTCTTTCTTCTTTTAAATTGTAAAGTATTAAATAGTCATTTACTGCCTATCACTTCAAAGTTAGTTTATTTTATGGATTAAGGAAAATTTACTAGGTTAATAGGTTGTAAAAATATTGGGTGAGATGGGATTCGAACTAACAGCTTAAATCTAAAAGAAGATATCTGACTCTGATTCTATTAAGAAAGGAAAAAGATCTAAAATAAGCTAAAAAGAAGATCCATTAGATGACCCACTCACAAAGCAAGTAATCACTAATGTCATTTTCTTACCAATTGTGCTTGCGAATCTTAGCAGTAGCGCCAAACCACAGCTAGTGAAAATGGATTTATTTAAATTATAAGAATAGTTGTTACACTTGCAAAGGCACAGGTAATTTGTTGGTCGAGATAGGTTTTGAATTGGGGATTGTAAGAATTTATAAAAATGAGAGCAAGGAATATATACCAAAACAGACACAGTATACATGAGAACGATGTCAGTATTATCAGTGAGAATAGATAAGGAATTGGATGAAAAACTGAAATTCTTAATGGACAATCAGAAGATAGTAGATAAATCAGCATACATTAGAAAACTGCTAGATGAATCAATAAAAGAAGAATTACTAGATTTTCTAAGCAAAGAGATTGAAAACAAAAATCTTAGTGTCTGGAAAGCAGCAGAGATCGCACAGATGTCCTTAAGAGGAATAATGCATGAGCTGGCTAAACGAGACGTGAAAACGTACGATGAAACGGCATTACAAGAAGATTTGACTTTTGCTACAAAAGAAGGCTAAGCATATGATAGCAGTAATTAATGCTTCTCCATTGATCTATTTGAGTAAATTAGGGATTATAGAAGTATTACCTCAACTTTTCACTAGAATTATTACAACTACATCAGTAAAACAAGAAGTATTACTAGAGAAAACAGCACCAGAACATATCATCCTAAATGAAGTGTTTGGTTCATGGCTAGAAGTAGCAGAGAAAATAGATGAGAAGATAGTAGATAACTTAACGAAATTACAAATCCATAGGGGTGAAGCAGAAGTAATAGCTATAGGAAGGGAGCTTCTAGCAAAAGAAAAAACCTTAGTAGTGATAATTGATGACTTATTAGCAAGAGAGATAGCTACTACTTTGGGATTGACAGTGACAGGAACAATAGGGGTCCTCCTTAAAGCATTAAATGAGAAAATCATTACTAAGAAAAAATGTCAAACATTATTGGAAAACTTAGTTACTACAACAACATTCAGATTGTCTGCAAAAGTATACGCAAAAATATTACATGAAATAGAAAAGATGAATAAATAGAAGAAAAATTACTGCGTGAGAGCGGATATAATCAGATAATTTTTCAAGAGATTGTAAAAAAGAAAATTATTGGATTGTTAAAGGTAAAATTAGTACTTTCTAATTTTCCTTTGGAGTAATAACTATACCATCGCGTTTTATCTTACCATCTTCAAGGACAATGGCCCGATAACCGTCTTTAATTAAATTAATATCATGGGTAGCAATAAGAAAGGTAATATCAGTAGTGGAATGGAACTTATAGATTTCTTCCATTG
>DATKZI010000047.1:0-56078 GCA_035528035.1 Bathyarchaeia archaeon | reverse complement strand
TTGCACCTAAAGCACGTTCAGCTTCTATGAATTCAGTGTTTTTCAGAGACAGAATGGTACTTCTAACTATTAAGCTAATTCCACCCCAGCCGATCAATGCAAAGATCAGTATAACGATCATATAGATTCCACCGGGAACACTAGCAGCTACATCTCTGAAAATTGCTACGATGAAAATAAATAAGATGAATCCTGGCATAGAAGTGATTATTTCATTGAACCTTTGTACGACGTCATCAAATACTCCTCCATAATATCCGGAAAATGCTCCGATGATCATTCCCAAGACACTTGTTGTCATCTGTCCGATAAAACCTAGAACAAGGGACAAGGTTGAGCCAAAGAAAGTTCTAGAAAGAATGTCATATCCTCTGTTATCAGTGCCAAATGGATATTGAGCACTTGGTGCTATTGTTTGGTCTCCTGGTATAATATATCTTGGATGAGCTATTAATCGGAGATATTTTTGTGTGCCTGGAATCCATAATTCAATATAATAGTTATTTTGATCCCAAGGATCACCTGTTGGGTTGTTTAGACCAAATAATGCGTCATATTGTTGAATAAGAAATGCAAGGATTGCAAGAATTACAAGGAAAGAGACGATATAAAACCCAAGCATACCCATTTGATCTTTACGCATTCTTTTCATTGTCAATGCCCAAAGATTCGATCCTTCGACTAGTTTTATCTCTTCAAGGATTCGGGCTTCTCTATCAACACTTGTTTCATTTACTGTAGCCATATCTTATCATCTCCTAATACCTGATCCTTGGATCGACCAAAGCATAACTTAAGTCAACCAACAATCTAAAGACTAAGAATAGTCCTCCAAATATGAAGTTCGTTGCCATCATCATTGGATGATCTCTTTGCAGTGAGCTCGTCAAAAATACTGTTCCTAAACCTGGCCAGCCGAACACACCCTCTGTCATAACTGCTCCACCTAATAGTCCAGGTAATGCCATGCCTACTACTGTTACAATAGGTAATAATGCATTTCTAAACGCATGTTTGTAAATTACTGATCTTTCTGATAGACCTTTGGCTCTCGCCGTTACAATATAGTCTTGCCTTAAAATATCCAGTAATTGCGATCGCGTTAACCTAGCTAAAAATACTAGACCTGTTAATACCAATGTTATTGTTGGCAAAATGAGGAAGACATAGAATTTAGCATTTAATATAAATGGTTCTCTAAATGCATCCCCTTGTGTAGCTCCAGTAAAATTGAACATGTAAAATGATGCGAGCATAACAAGTTTTGCTAACCAAAATGTTGGCATTGAATAACCTATTAGTGAAGCTATAGTTACACCTTTATCCCAAATTGAATATTGCCTTGTTGCTTGAATAACTCCAATGACAGTAGCAAGTATTGTACTAATGATAAAAGCTGGTGTCGTTAAGAATAATGTATACCACATTCGAGAAACAATGATGTCAGTAATTTGTTTTCCTTGTCTCCCATCTTCGGTCCAATACCATGATCGTCCGAAATCACCTTGTAAAATACCAGCTCGTCGATATTCTTGCTCATCATAAACATATCGCTTCGTTAATCCGATCCATTGTAAGTATCGAATAAATACGTTAATTCGAGCATATTCTGTTTCAAGAATATATATAGTTCCTTCACCAAGTATTCCGGTTGCGGAATATCTGAATATAGTTCTTAGTACATGATTGGTATCAAACGAATTTTGATCAGCAATAAAAACAAGCTCATATTCCACACCTGGTTGTAAGGTAACTTCAATATCATACCCAGAAATCGAAAAATTCCGTTGAATATCGCTTAGTAAATTGAGAGTTACAGTTGTATATTCAACATCTGCAGATGCTGGTCCTGGTATTGTAATGTTTGTTACTGAAAATCCTGCATTATCTATATTAATCGAATAACTTACAAAATCTTCTCCTACTTTTTGTAGCAAACCAATTTCCATACCAATATCGTTGTAACGGGCAGCATATTCAGACTGTTCTCCTTTAAACAACCCCATTCTAATTTGTATAGGGTCTCCAGGAGATGCTGCAATTAGTGCAAAGCTTACAGCTGAAATTCCAAGAAGTGTGGGTAAGATGTAAAGTACACGCCTAAAGGCATAGCTTCTCATAGACATTTTTTAACATCTCTTAATTTGATTTTTTTCTATAGATTAAACAATTTTTCAAGTTTTTTAAACTTTTATTTTCTACTTATATATCTCACTACTCATATATAGGTCTTACGACAGATAACTAAAATATCAATTTTTTAAGAAAAAACAGTTAAATAATAGCTTTTTTCTTAATGAATTATTCATAAAATAAT
Source organism: Bathyarchaeia archaeon (assembly GCA_035528035.1). GTDB lineage: Archaea > Asgardarchaeota > Heimdallarchaeia > JABLTI01 > JABLTI01 > JABLTI01. The sequence goes on along the minus strand of DATKZI010000047.1, from coordinate 53,761 downwards.
TCATTTTTATAAAAACCATATATTTTTTCAGCTAATTGTCGATTAATCCCAGGTACCTTACATAAATCATCTATTGATGCTTTTTTTATTGCTGTTATATTATCAAAATAAGCAAGTAATTGCTCTATTCTTTTCTTACCTAATCCTTGAATTTCTTCAAGGGATGATTTAATCATATTTTTTGTTCGTCTTTGTTGATGGAAGCTTATAGCAAATCTATGAGCTTCATCTCTGATATTTTGTAATATTTTCAATGCTTCAGATCTTTCATCTAGAATAAGTGGAGTTCTTTTATCAGGAAAATGTATTTCTTCAAATTCTTTTGCTAAACCTATAATTGGTATATCTATACGTAAATTCTTCAATTCAGCAGAAACACTATTTACTTGTCCTTTGCCACCATCTATTAAAATAAGATCTGGCTTATGTTCTTTTATAGCTAGACTTCCTGAAAATCTTCGTTTAATAATTTCTCTTAAAGATGTAAAATCATCTTGTTTATCAATTGATTTAATTATAAATTTTCTATAATCAGTTTTTTTTGCCTTACCCTTTTCAAACACTACACATGAACCAACTGTATTTGATCCCTGTAATGTTGATATATCATAACCTTCTATACGTGTAGGTATATTATCCAATTCAATTATTTCCTTTAGATCCTTCAATCCTTTCAGAATTTTTTGTTTTTTGATTTCTTCAATTTTAATTTTGGAATGCATATTTGATTTAGCATTGCTGTAAGATAATTCTATGAAATTCTCTTCTTCCCGTGATTTTGGTTGCTGCAAGATATTTACCATTGTATCAAGATTATTTCTAGCTCTTATATTTAACCAATTATTAACTACCTCATAATCTTTCACTTTTATTTTTGTTAGAATTTTTTTAGGGATAAAATTTGATTGTGAATAATATTGCTTAATGAAAATAGTTAGTATCTCGGATTCATCTAATTCATATGGTAAATCCATCAAAAAGTGTTTTTGCTCTACAATTCTCCCTTGTCTTAACATTAATAATTGTAATAAAGTAATCGAGTCCTCTTTCTCCATTCCAATTATATCGTATTCAGAAGTTAAATCTTCTGAGACAATAGTCTGTTTGTAGATGATTTTCTCTAATACCGATAATTTGTCTCTTATAATTGCAGCTTTCTCGAATTCTAACACAGCTGAAGCTTTATCCATTTCAGCTCTAAGTTCCATAGTTAAATCATGTTGTTTTCCTTCAAAAAGTTTAATAAAATGCTTTACCGTTTTTTGATAATCTTCAAAATCATTTTTATCTACACATGGAGCTACACATCTATCCAATTGAAAATACAAACATGATTGTTCTTTTTTTCCTTTCACAATCTCTCTTTTACATCTTGCAATAGGAAAAATAGTCAAAGCTTTATTTAGAGCTTCACGCAAAGTCTTTACATCAGTATAAGGTCCAAAATAAATATCGTTTGATTCCTCCCTCTTTCTTACTATTTCTACTCGAGGATATTTTTCACTAGATGTAATTTTTAAGTAGGGATACGTTTTATCATCTTTTAGTCTAGCATTGAATTTTGGTTTGTGTATTTTTATCAATTCATTTTCCAAAATTAAAGCATCAGTTTCTGAATTTGTTGTAATAAATTCTATATCATGAGCATTTTCTTGAATTATCTTAATTTTCCTTTCTGTAGGCGTTTTTATAAAATAAGTTCTAATTCTTGCATTCAATGATTTAGCTTTTCCAATGTAAATAATTTTCTTTTCTTTATCTTTGAATAAATATACTCCTGGTTTCTCAGGAAATGAATTTGCTTTTATAATTAAATTTTGAATATTCCGATTCAATATATTCACATTCTTGATTTTTCCATAAATTTCTTTTTAAGCTAATCTTAAATCCTTCAATTATAACTCTTTTTAATTTCAAAAAAGTATTTTATGTTCTCTAGGTGTTTTTATATTTAATTTTGAACTTAATTTTGGTCGATTAGCTCGTTTGCTAAATTACTATGGGACAATGATAATCTATGTCTGAGCAATTACTAGAAAATCTACATCAATTAAAAGATAATCCTAATCTATCAGATTTTTTTGAAAAAATGATGAAGAATTTTTATCCCAAAGTAAAAAATATCAATAATCGTATTGCTTTAGATTTAGGTTTTCTATATATCTATCGTCAACTTGATAATGATGATGATAGAGACTATTTAGTTGACTTTTGGGGCAAACATTCAAAGGTTGAAACTGTTCAACTTCCAATGGGTGAATATCACTATAAACCATTTACAGAATTTCTATATTTAGATAAAATAATGAATGGTTTATTCATTGAGACTCTACTAGAACAAATTCAGAAATTCAGAAACTTATCATTTGTTGAATCTTGTGCAATTTTATTTGATCTTGAAAGGTACTATATTGTTCCTTTATCTGAAATGGATGTTAAAATAATCGAAGCTGTTCGTGATTGCATTAAACTAAATATTGATTATAATAATGATTTACTCTCGGAGAAATTGAATGTTCGTTCTAATTATATTAGTCGACGTATAGGTTATCTTCGAAATAATGCTTATTTTCGTATAACCGGTACATCAAATTATCCAAAAATTGGTTTAAATCTTTTTATTGTTTTATTAAATACTTCACCTGAATTTACAGAAGTGATTCCTGAATATTTTTCATCCCCTTTTACTAGAACCATTCGTCGTTGTCCTAACCAACATTATAATTACATAATTTCATTAACTATTCCTAAGTTATATGAACATGAATTAAAAGAATATCTTGAAAAACTTAAAGATCGAAATATTATCTTTTCATATTATTTTGATGAAGTTGAATCAATTGCAAATAATTTAGATTTCTCATATTATAACTATTCAAAACGTCCATCAGTATTATCTGGTATTAAACCTGGATTTTATATAGATTGGTTCAAAGAAAGAATTCTTAGTATGCCAAATAATCAAAAAGTAATTGATAATTCATTTCATCGTTTTTATTTTGGAGGAAAAAAAGTTGATCTTTCTGAATTGGATTTAAAGGTAATGACGATATATAAAAGAGATCTTGATAGATCAGTGCGTACTATAGCTAAATACTTAGATTTATCTTGGGAAGAAACTAATTTACATATTGAAAAGGTGAAACCACTTTTATTTCCAATGATTCTACTCTATTATATGGGTTTGAATCAAACAGCAATATTATTTTTTGAAAAAATCATGCCTTCTAATCTCTCTAAAATTGAAAAAATTTTATTACGATTACCCCAATCTTTCTCTTATACTTTTAAAAATGGAGGTGCTATTATTACTGTTGATTTGATGAATGGAGCTCATAGGCTTAATGATTTAATCTGTGAAAATCTCCCTGAAATAAAAAACACTCAATTCTCCTTAGCATCTAAAACAAGTGGTATTTTTAGACCAATTCCATATAGATATTATAATGAAGAAGAAAATAATTGGATTCTCCCTAAAAATTCCTTCCTTAAAAGTAATTTTGATTTTTAAATCCCTAATTATTCTGATTATAAACAAATGTCAATTTAAATTTATAGCAAATTATTAGTATTACGTTTGTTAATATTCGTCTGAGGTAAGTTAATTGATATCTCGAGTAAAAATTGTCTGTAGAGGAATAGTACAAGGTATTGGATACAGACCTTTTGTTTACGGAAAAGCTAAAGATTTACATTTACATGGATTTGTAAGAAATCAAGGTGATGCAGGTGTTTTAATTATAGCTGAAGGATCTAAACATCTCTTACTTAAATTTATTGAATCCTTAAAGAAGGATAAACCATATCTAGCAAAATATGAAGACTTTCAAATCATTTGGGAAAATGGAACTAATGAGTTTGATGATTTCAATATTCTTTTTAGTTCGGATAATAAGATTGGAGGTATATCATATCTTCCACCAGATATATCGATTTGTGATGCTTGTTTAAAAGATATGGAAAATCATAATGATCGTCGTTATAAATATGCATTTACTTCATGTGCAATTTGTGGACCTAGGTTAACAACAATTACTCAATTACCTTATGATCGTTCAAATACAACAATGATCGATTTCCCTTTGTGTCCTGCTTGTAATAAGGAATATAATGACCCTCGAGATAGAAGACATCATGCTCAAACTACTTGTTGTAATATTTGCGGTCCACAATTAAGTCTTCTTTCCAAAGAAGGTTCAGTAATAAATCACAAAAATATCTTTGAAGAGGTTGCAAAATTACTTGAAGAAGGTAATATTATTGCCATTAAAGGTATAGGTGGTACTCATCTAGCATGCTCAGCTACTAATGATGAACTTATTCTAAAATTACGTTCACGTAAAGGCAAAAGGAAGTATAAACCATTTGCTGTTATTTCAAAATCAATATTTGAGATTAGGAAATATGCTGATATTAATCCAAAGGAAGAAGAATTACTTACAAGTTTTCGTAAACCTATAGTTTTAGTTAATAAAAAGAATCCTTTTCCTTTATCTGAATGGATTGCACCAAATTTATTCAATATTGGAGTGATGTTACCTTATTCAGGTATTCATTCATTAATTTTAGATATTGTAAAAGATCCTGCGATAATTTTGACAAGTGCAAATCCTTCTAATATTCCTATGTATATTGATAATTCTACAATATTATCGAAAGTAATTGATTTAGCAGATTATATTTTACTTCATAATCGTCGAATTTTCCAGAGGGCAGATGATAGTGTAGTTAGATTAACTAATAACAACCCAGTTTTGATTAGACGATCTAGAGGTTGGGTTCCTGAACCTATTAATTTACCTTTTGATTTAGGTTCAGATATTTCATTAGGTATTGGCACTCTTCTTACATCAACAGGAACCATTGCAAAAAAGAATAGATGTTTTCCTACTCAATATATTGGTGATATTGATACTTTAGAAACATTGGATTTTCTTGAATCAGCAATAAACCATATGAGTGCTTTATTAGGTATAAGTTCTTATAATTCAATTGGGTGTGATTTGCATCCTAGATATTTAACTACCAATTTAGCAGAAAAATATGCTACTAAATATAACTCTGAACTTAGTAAAATTCAGCATCATTATGCTCATGCAGTAGCATTGATGGTTGATAATAATCTATCAATAAATGATGAGATTATCTCCATCGTAGCAGATGGTGTTGGGTATGGGGAGGATGGTAAAATTTGGGGAGGTGAAATTATGAAATGTAATTATTTTGAGTATGAACGTATAGGTCATCTTGAAGAACAGATAATGCCTGGAGGAGATCGTGCTACAATTTATCCAATTAGAATGCTAGCAGGTATTTTATCCAAAAAATTGTCTGAATCTGAATTAAGTGATTTACTTGTAAAAACATATTCGGATGCTTTGCCAAGAGGGAAAAATGAAATACAAGTATTACTTGTACAACTTAAAAATAAAATTAATACTTTTCAAACAACTAGTACAGGAAGAATTTTAGCATCTGTAAGTGCCTTATTAAAAACTTGTTTTGAAAGGACTTATGAAGGAGAACCTGCAATAGTTCTTGAATCTTTAGCAACAAAAGGAAAAGAAGATAAGGTTAAATTTGATATACCAAATCCTGATTCTGGTATCATTAATACAAGTGAACTTATCTATCAAGCATATGAAAAATATTTAGATGGAAATAAACCAGCTGATATAGCACTTGCTGTTCATAATGAATTAGCTGATCAATTCTCTATAATTGCTATAGATTCTGCAAAGACATTAGGTATTAATAAAATTGGATTTTCAGGAGGAGTAGCTTTCAATGAATTTATTACTAGAAGAATTGCAAAAAATGTCAGAGAGTTCAATTTAGAATTTTTACAACATCACTCAATCCCATGTGGAGATGGAGGATTAAGTATTGGTCAGGCTATAATTGCTGCTTTGAAAAATAAAAAAATAAAGTATTATTTGTAATACAACTAATACAATCATTTAGCTATATTTGATAAAGCACTTTGCTTTTTTAATTTCTTTACATTTTCAAAAATCATTTTTGTATATACATTAATCCATTTTTCTTTTTCTTCAGGACTTTGATCATCTAATTTACTAACTGTGATTAAGTCTAGAAAATTCTGGGAAAGATTATTAAAATCTGAAAGTCTTGGAGAGTCAATTATATTTAGGACCGATGCAATCATTATGGTGAAAATCGCCCGAATCAAATTTAAACGTGCCTGTTCCAGTGTTCCATAAAAAGCTCGTTTAGTAACTCCTCTAATTTCTCCTCTCTCTAGATAAGTTAAATTTTCATTTATTTCGTCTGTAACTATATCTATAACTAGTGTTTCTAACTGTGTCTTTGTCAAATTGGTCCATTCCTTAGATCCCTTTGGACTGTCTTCTTTTCCTGAATAGAATAAATCAATAATTGGATTATTCATAATTACTTTTACTTTTTCTTTTATTAGCTGAATATCATTTTTTGTCATAAATATCCCCTGTATACTATATCATACGACACAACACACTAGTTTAAAATGTTTATGCTATAGTGTTTAAATCATCAAAGTGTCATATAAAACTATTTTTTTGGACAAATTGATTTTTTTATATACCTATTTTTAACACTAACTTTATATCATTTTTTCTTTAAAATATTTTTATTTTAACATCTCAATTGCTATTTGTGTATTATTTGTAATACAAATATTACAAATCGTTTAATTTCTTATTGTATGATCAGTTTTTCTATTATTACTATTATTTATTTTAAGAAAACTTTGATTTAATCTAGAATCCTGACGTAAATTAAAGTATATTATATGAAAATTTTAAGGATTAACATGGATTTACAATATTGACTTTATTGTGTAATTCATTTTTCAATAATAAATTATATTTTATTGTGAATAATCTTTGAAATTTTATATATTATAATATTCTAGATTGATTAACAACTAAAATTCAATGTTTTTAAATCCATTTTTTCGATTAAATTTAATCTATAAATGTATTTTAGTAGATCTAATTAATTTAAATTATTATTTAATACAAATATTACAAGTAATACTTGTAATAGTACTATTCAAAAACGAATTCATTCTTTATAGAAGTAAATTGGAGAAATTTCTTATTTAATTGATTAATTCTCCTATGTTTGATTGAAATGAATTTTTTTCTTTAAAGCGATCCAAATTATTGATTTTATTATAAATATTGTATAATACTTATATTACTTATAATATTTGAAATAAATATAGTACTTATATTACTAATATTACTTGTATTACTAATATTACTTGTATTGTTTATAATATCTTTAATTTGATTCAATTAGATAATTTAAAATTAATTTATCAGGAGGTTGATCATTATATTGTTCTCTATTAACAAACTTTAAGTCCAATATCCTTGTAATATTTGTATTACAAATAATACATAAAATTTATCATAAGTACCTATATAATATTATATAGTAATTTTATTTAATTATTCTAAAAATTAAAATAATGGTATTTACTTTTTATTGTAAAGGAAATAAAATAACTTATTATTTGTATTACAAATAATACATGTAATACAATCAGAACCTATAACGTTTTGCTATATCAGGAAATTCTGTTTTAATAGTTCTTTTTAATGCATCTTCAATGAATTTAGATCTGTTCAAATATTTCTCATCAGTTAAATCATTTAATGCATCTACTAATTCCAAACTTACTGTCGCAGAAATAACTGGTCTACTTCTCATCCCTGCAATTTTTGAATCATCTTTCTTAATTTTCTTCGGTGGTACCTCTTTTGGGGGGAGCGGTTTTTTCTCAATAATTGTAGGTTCAACTTGTAAACCTTTTTCTTCTTCGGGTGATGTTTTTCTTGTCTCTTCTTTTCTGTATTTTTGAAGTAAACTCATTTTGAAACCTTCATAGATTATATCTATTACATGTATTACTTGAAATATAAATATTACTTTATACTTCTGTTAAGAAATTCTTGTAATAATTAGAAACTATGTTGGCTATTTCAAAATCTATTTCACCTTTACCTTTATTTCTTGTTAAAGCATCTGCAGAAACACTTACAGCAGCACGACAAAGTAATCTTAAATCTCGAGGGATTCCTTGTGAATTTTTGTAAAGTTCCTTTACTGCTTCTTCTGTAAATGGAGCAATTGAAAAATCAGATTTATTGAAAGAAGCTATCTCTCCTTTAGCATATGATATCCTTCTACCTATGAACTCTCGCGAATGGTTCAATTCAAAGGTTGGGACATCAACAGGTTCACAACGATCAGCTATCTGTGGTAAAACAGCAGCTAAAGCCTGAAAATATTCATTCGTTCCAGTCATTATAATAGTAGAAATGGGTTCTTCTGCAACCTCTGCATTTAAATCTGCTAGATATTGTAATTTACTAAAAATTTCATGTTGATTTTCACTTATATCTTCAGCTAATAAAACAGATCGAATTTTTTCTTTGGTATATTTCTCAATAATATCCTTTCCAACTAAATCCATTATTTCATCAGAATCATCAGCTTTGTTAAATTTAATATTAAAACCAATAGCACATAATCTAGCAAATTGTCTAGCATGTAATCCTGATCTATCAATATAAGCTGTTCTAAAAGAATTCTTGTTTAAATCTTTCAAATCTCGAATGTCTCTTCTTATTAAAATTAAATGAGTAGATTTACCCACACCAACTGGTCCCCGAAGAAATATTGCTGGTCTCTCATTTGATACAACAATATCTACTAACTGTTCTAAGAATTCAGGCATTTCAACTAGTAAGTCTGGATTAGGTAAAGTAAATCCTAAAAAGGGATTTCGTTTAAATCCCATATTAATAATCCATTTTTCAAGTACTTCTTTCCTAATTTCAAAATGTCTTGTAAAAGGACTTAATTTATTTTCACCATTTGACAATTATTTCACCCGACTGTAATACATGTATTTCGCAAATGTAAATTAACTAATTATTTATGAACTCCTTTTTCATAAAAAAGTGTCGGTATATAAGAAGTAAATAATACTTGTTAAATACTAAAATCAATAAAAAGTGTCTTAATGGGAAGAAATAATAATCGAAAGATAATATTATTTTTTAATAAAATAGAATAGAGTTGATTACATGTCAAATGAAGATGATATTTTTTTAAAAACGTTTAATCAAATGATTACTGTACTGGATGAATTACATACAACTATAAAATTATTGAAGAAATCAGTTGAGGTTATTCAACTTTCAATTGATGGATTAGGAACAGGACTAACAGATATTAATAACCAATTATCTGAGTTAAATAAAAAATTTGAAGTGTCTATAAAATTACAAAGTACTACAAGTGCTTCTGATCAGAAACAAGTTGAAAAGAAATCTGAGAAAGTCTCTACAAAAGTAGAAACTCAGAAAGTTGAAGCTAAACCATCAGCATTATCATCTAATGCCAATCATCCAATTTTTATTGATTTAATTAATAAAATTAATAATGCAAGTAATCACAAAGAAGTTGGAGAGATACTTATAGAGGGTCTTGAATTAATTGAATCTAGCTTCTCATTTAGTCGTGTTTTTTATGAAATACGAAGAATTGGTAATAGCCTTATACGCAAAGGAGAATCTAATTTTCCACCAAATGATAAAATGGAATTAATTGAAAAAATAATTGATTGGGAATCAAGAGTTTCAGAATAAAAGATTCATTTTTTTACACAACAATAGAAAATCATATAATTATAACAAAGTGATTTACAATATCTCTTGCCCCGATAGTGTAGTTCGGTCAATCATCGTGGCCTCTCGAGTCATGGACTCGGGTTCAAATCCCGGTCGGGGCACCAATTATAGTTCAAATTAAATAAGTGGTGTTTATATTACTTTTTTCCAATTTTTATTTGAGGAATTAAAAGTGGAAAAAAGACATGTTGTTTTGCGCAAAATAAAACAAGACAAACGTGCTTCACCATTAATTGAAGAAGGCATTCTAATTGGTTTAGCATTATTTGCTTTTGTGCTTCTTGTAGCAATTGTCTCCGATATACTTGGCTTTACTCAAGATATTTTTCAAGAGGTATCAGATAAATTAAGGGGTTTAAATCCATAATAATTAAAATAAATTCCTTATATTAGAGAAAATTCTTATTTTACTATTCCGAATTATATATGTTGGGTATGATCGGAAGGCATTTGGAAGAGCAATTAAATTGCAATGACCTACTTTTTTTTCTGACCCAACAATTTTTACATTTTTTACAGAATACTTTCAGTCATCTATCCCACATATGGGTTTGTTAGAGTACATTAAAACTAGTTGAATATTCTTTTAATCTATTAAAACAAGATATTAAGTTTAGATTTCAGCAAAATAAGGTAAAAATCTAATTTTCCCCTTATAATAAATTGGTGTTCTTAATTTGCAAGAGAATAGATTATGCCAACAGTGTAATGGAACTTTAATCAAAACTCGTGGTGAGCTAGTATGTTCAAATTGTGGAGCAGTAGCTGATATAATATTCATAACTGAAACTACTACATCTCAAATATCATGGGATCATGAAATGTCTCCAGGTAAGAGAGTTCACATAGTAGATGGTCTAGGTAGTTATATAGGATATCACAATGATGGTTTCTTTCATGATGGGAAGGGTACTTCTTTAACATCACAAAATCAATTTAAATTTAGAAAATTAAAACGTAAATATAATTTACGAATAAAAATTGGCAATCATGAAACAGATTATAGATCATTAATGAGTTTAAATCGAGTGATTGGCTATTTAGATCTTTCAGATATAGTTAGAAAAAGAGCTGCATACCTATATAAAATTGTCACTCAAGCAGAACAAAATAAAAGAATAGATAAAATCTCAAATCACATTGTATTAGTAGCTTTATGTTTGATGGTAGCAATAAGAGAATCTGCATCAAATGCTCCTGTGAGATTAAGTGAAATTGTTAATATTTTTAAAGACCTAGGTCATCGTGTTAGTGGTAAATCAATAATTAAATTAGCTCAAATCCTACCTTCAGAACTAGATGTCTCATTGAAAATTAGAAAAAGTGAGGATTATCTATTACGAATTGCATCATCAATCATACAAAATAACGATGTGATTAATCGTTTAAAAGAATTAAAGATTACTCATAAAGAATATGAAAATAAATTAACACACCTGTCAAGAGAGATACTTTCTGATTTAAACCTCAAATCAAGAGGTGGCAGAAATCCCTATATTTTTGCTGTTTCAGTTGTATATTGTGCAGATAGGGTTGTTGGAAAGCTTGGTGGTCACAAACAAATCCTAACACAAAAAGCTTTAGCAGATATTTGTGAAGTAGCAGAATATTCCATCAGGGATCACCACAGAACAGTTCTGAAAGAGAAATTGACCGAAAAGATAAGAGAATTGACTCCTCAAAAACATCATGAGTTAGATGATTCTGAGTCTCGTTTTCCAATGCTTTTCTAATTTTTTTATAAGGAGAATTTATAATGACAATAGAAAACAAATATTTTATTCCTCCTTATAAAGTGAAAATTGAAAAAGATAACAATGATAAGCAATTATATTCAGTAGATATCTCATTTATTACGACTAAATTTAATTCTTTAACAAATACTATTGAAAAACAAATTATTGATGAAAACGGACTACTAGACAATAATATTATAGATTTCAATTCTATATTATTATTTCTTAAAAACTCTATTGAAGAAAAATTAACAAGTTATTTTAAAGATAATAAACCACAGTTTTTCCAATTTCTTTCTGACTGGATGGTTTACAAGATAATTGGACTAGAAAATTTAATGCCTTTACTTATTGATGATCATGTTCAAGAAATATATATGGATAAACCTAATACACCATTATATATAGATCATCAAGATTTTGGCAGATGTTTAACTAATATAATTTTAGATGAAAACGAATTAGAACATCTCAAAACTAGATTATGTTTAGAAAAGAATGCAATTCTTAATTTGCTTAATCCCTCACTTAAAGTTGAATTGAAAACAGAGAAATTTCATATAAGAGCAGCTTTGGATATCCCACCACTTGCTTCTGACGGTTTAAGTTTAAATATTAGAAAACTTCGCAAAAAAATTTGGACTTTACCTGAATTAATAAAAAATAATATGCTAACAATTGAGGCTTCCGCATATCTTCTTTTTATCTTAAAAAGAAGATTTAATTTTACAGTTATTGGAGAACCTGGCTCAGGAAAAACCACATTAGCCAATGCTATCGATTTGTTAACACCAACACAATGGCGAAAAATAACAGTTGAAGATGTAATTGAAAGTATTGAACAGACTCAATTTAATAAATTTCAAACACGATATTCTGTATCACCTTTTGAATCACAAACAAATAATCATTCAAAAAGCAAAGAAATAATAAAGTTACTTCATAGATCGCCAACCTGGGTTTTCTTGGGGGAAATCCAAACTGAAGAACACAGTAAAGCATTATTTGAGGCTTTAAGTGCTGGATTAGTTGGTATACAAACCTGTCATGGTAGATCACTTGAAATGATGATAATCAGATGGATTAATCAACACAATATTCCTTTATCTAGTATATTAACACTTGATATTCTGATTGAAAATTCATATAATTTTAATGATTGGAAAATAAAAAGAAATGTATCTCGTATTGCTGAGGTATCAAAAGAGCAGCTATTTAATAAACAACCACTTAGCAAATTAGATGATTTAAAAATAATTGATATTTTTAAATTTGATCAAAAAAATACAATGTTGGTCAAAATTATTGATTTATTTGAAACCCCAACTCTTAAATTAATTAGACAAAAAGAAGGGATAACAAAAGAAGAATTCGAGAATGAAATTAATGTACTAACAAAAAAATTATCTTATCTTATTAAGAATTCTATTTTTGATCCTAATAAGGTAATCAATTATTTATTAGAAAAGAATACAGAATCATTGAAGCAATTACCTCACATTAACTAAATAATATAGTAGCTTAAATCCTATCTTATTGAATTTATTAATGAATAAATCTTAATTGGTTATCAAAATGATTACTCGAATAATTAGCTATATTGCTAAACTAAAAATAAGTGCAAAAATAAAATACGATAAATTCCTAAATGATATACCAAACCAATTTTTCCTAGATTTTTATAATACTAAAAGAAGTAACGTGAACGCAGCTCTAATATTAATATCATCATTAATGTCTTTAATAATTGCAGGTATAACATTTTTTTTTGATACTTTTCTTGGATTTTTAGTTTTAATTATTATTTTTTTAGCATCTATTCTTTTCTTTATACGTAAGATAAGGAAACAATATTTGGATATAATTACAGAAGTAGAGCAATATGCTGATTTAGTCTGCCGTGAAATGTTTCTTATAATTTCGACCACCAAATCAGTAGGTATGATTATTGAGTTTTTATCACAAGGAATGTATCCAATAATTTCTCCAATGTTACTTCAAGTATTAAAAAAGATGAATATAGGTTCTGCACCAAACGATTTGTTAGAAAAATTCGCTTGGAAACAACCTTCTGAAACAATTAAGCAATTTATCCTTGAGATAATTATTCCTATATCAAAAGGTAATTTAGAAATAGCAAAGTCAATGCAATATGAAACTCAATGGCGAATTAGAAAGAATTTTGATTCCTATCTATCTCAAATGGAAGGTAAAATGAGTATTTTTTTAGCTATTACTACGATTATACCAATAACAATCTCTATGTTATTAGTTATGTTAGGGCATGTTAGTATTAGTTTATTGATTTTTTTACCATTAGTTTTTTTTGTTTTCGATTTAATTGCAGTTGAGATATTTAATTCAGGTAAAATTAAGTTACTCGGGGGGTAGAAAATTGGAATTAACTAATGATCAAACAATTTTACTATTAAAATCAATAGGTAATAATCTAATGTTAGGAAGAAGTGTTGAAAATAGCATATATATTTCAATCATTTTTCTAGAGATAAATGATAGTATTAAGACTAAATGGATCAAAATGTTAAATCTTGGTTCAAGCTATAAAGAAATTTTTAATGAAATAGCTATTTATTCAAAAGATAAATCACTTTCAAGAGTTTGGAAATTATTAGCAAAAATTTCAGATTTAAGCACTTTAGAAACTGGTGAGAAAATTCTTGAAATTGCTAATAATTTAGAGAAAAATAAACAATTAATGGAAAAAAGAGATTCATTATTAAAAGCGCAAAAATACAAGATAGTTTTTCTTGGTTCTATGACTTCTATATTCTTAGGAATTATTTCAGGATTAGCACCATTATTCGCTACTTTTATATCAATTTTTAAAAATATAGAAATTTCAGATACAACAATTAAAATAATTCCCTTTTCATTATATGCCATTTCTATAGCTTCCACTTATTTTACATCCGATATAGGAATGGGAAAGATAAAGATTAAAACTATTATTTTCTCGAGTCTAGCATATATAATATCTTATTTTATAGCTAAAGCAATTTTTACAGTTTTAATTTAGAATTATTAAATGTATAATCTTTTATTACCTTGTTCCTTGTCACCTGTCTCTTGTTCTTTTGTTTGTATAATTATATCTTCCAAATTTTTCTCGATTAGCTCTGCATCTTGAATTAATTTTTCTGTATTAATTGATAGAGTAGTAATTTCATTAATGGCTTCAATTGCATATGAAGCTGCAAGTGGATCTGCTCTGGAACTTTCTGCATATGGTAATAAAGCAATAGCTGGAAAATTATTTACCTCATAATAGGTTAAAATGAGAGCTAATGGTCCCGTTACAAACAATCCATCTTCTAAAATAGGTAATTTATTATTAAAATTATCAAGGTAAGCTGTAGTAGCTATTACACGTATCTTATCATTATTATTTTTCTTTAATCTTGCATCTAAACCTCCAATTAAAATAGCTTGTTTAAATTTTGATTGTATAGACCAATCTACAAGATTCTCAGCGAATGATTTATGTTCATGTCTATATGGTTGGAATTGTGGAACAAGCATTATGTTATTATCCTTTTTGAAAAGTTCAAAAGGAAGTGAAATTTTTCCATCTTTAGTAGTAATAAATGGTGGTTGTATATCGCTTAAAATAGTACCAATTTTCTGAGCATTTAATTCACTGGTAATATATTTTATTGCAATAAAACCTGTTGTTCCTATACCATGGAAACCAGTTATTAATATATTATCTTTTAAAATAAGATTCTCATCAATTTTTATCATTATAGGCATTTTATAATCACTATATATCTGTTTTAATAACTAATATTTAAGAAATGATAATATGTAGAGCATTTTTTAATAATTTTAATTTGAAAATCATAAAATTGTTCTGCTGGTGTTTTTATAGTATCGTCTCCATTACTTTGTGAAAATCTAGGTATAAATTATGGTCTTCATTGTTTTCAGAAAAAAATTAATGGGTTGAATTGAAGTGAAAAAAACAAATTTAATTTTAACAAGTTTCCAAATATTTTTAATAATTTTCAGTTGTATACCATTAAAGTTAATAGACCTTAGTGAATCTAATCCTATTAAAATAGATCATAAAAATGAATTAAGCTCTAATGAGGTTTCTGATTTATTTTCAAATTATCCTATATCAATTACAGATTCAGATTCTTGGAATAAAGTTGATGATTCTCAAATGGTAAACCAATTCCAGATCTCTAATTCAATCGATGAAAAGCAAACTCAGTTTGATATCAATAATTGTAATGATTGGTCCATAAATAGTGATTTTCATTTTTCAGATATTCGAGAAGAAAAAATATTAAATGGTGATGCTGAATCAAGTGATATATTATGGACGGATTATAATCCTCCTGGTTATGAGGAAAATATCACTCGCGTTAATAATCCTCAGTCTGGTGAGGTTCTAACAGGTGATTATTCTTGGTATTTTGATATAGAAACTAGTGATTATATAACATTAGTTGGATTTGATGATCCTATTAATGTTTCAAGTGATTCAGTTATCTTTAGTTTATCATATTCATTGATCAGAAATAATTTGGAAACATCATATGATTCAGATATTTGTATAATATTATACTTTCAATTTGACATTTATATCCATCTTTGGTTTAATGGGAATTCTGAGGCTATGTTTAATGTTACAGGTCCAGGAGGATGTGCTGATTTAAATATAAATCAAACGTTATTTGATGGAAGTAAAAATGATTATTCATTAAATGTTACTGCTTTAGGTCTAGAGCTATTTGATCAGAAACCGGACCAACTGAGGGGTTTAGTTGTACAAACTTATGGAGAAATTCCTTATCAAATGGAATTTATGCTAGATGATATTTCTCTAACGGAAAAGATTTCACCTGTAGAAATTGGTTTAAAAGTAAATAATAATATAGTTTCCGGTGATGATGGTACAGGTTCTTTAATATTTACGGAAGGATATAATTCTATTATTCATTATAATATAGAATATGATTACCCAAAGAAAATTCTTTGGAATTGTAATTATCTTTTAACAGGAACATCTGATTTGAATACTAAACGTTTATGTAATTTTGAAAATTGGACAGAGATACGATGGACGGAATTATTTAATGAATCATATTTAGTGCCATCTAATGTTTCAAATATTATCATTTATAAGTGGATTCCGAAAGAATGGACATTTGATTTTGCTAAAGTTGATAATATTTTAACTAGTTTTATTGTTGATTATACAAATTTAACACATCAAAGAATAAAGATCACAACATTGGTTTTTACCACATTAGAATTTCAATATTTTTCAGAAAATTATATAGATAATCTTATTTTATCAGATTATGAAATCACACATAATGATATTTTTTCAATAAAATTAGAATCGAGAATCTATAATAAAGAAGTACAACTTTATATAATAAATTCACTAGAACAAATTGTTTATACAGATACTAATTTCACAAATTCAAATGGGGATGCTTTATTTTCAAATATAGAATTTAGCAGTGAATTAGCTAAAGGCAATTATTCTATTGTTATATTTTGGTATCTATACGAACATATTGGAATCGGTGAAGAAAATTTAGAAATAACAACATTTCCAACGAAAATCGTAGCAATTAATGATTTTATAAAAGCTAATTACAATCAAATTTTCACTATTGAAGTTAATTTTCTTAATTTAGAAAATAATCAAATAATTGATTTCGCTTCTGTAGAATATCATTGGGATTATGGATCTGGTCAATTACTACAAGAACCAATAAATGATTATTATTATACGGATATTGATAGTAATGGTATTAATCCTGATATATATTTAATTGAAATAATCGGAAGTAAACAAGGATATGCAAACGCAATTTGTTATATTGAAATCAAAATAATTTTTTCAGATATTAACCTGTCGTTAACAGGACCTAGTGAAGCGATTCCTGGTGAAACAATTTCAATAACAGCTTTTGTTGTTGATAACAATAGTAATCCAGTTCCTTCTATGGAATTGAGATTTAGAATTAATACTCAATTATATTTAGAATCATGGACAAATAATTCTGGTTATCTTACTATACTATATCCACTATCACCTGTTTATCAATTTAGTACATTAAATATAAGCTGTACAATTCTTATTGATGAGATAGAATTTCAATCTGAAACAATTTTAATATTAATTAATCTATTTGACTTACCAAGGATTGTATCATTGGGAGAACCAAATCAAGCAAGTGATTTTGAAACTAATGAAACAACCTACTTTAATTTTCAAATCCAATATCCTTCAATTGGTTCTCATTGGTACGTGAATACACCCAATAATTTTATCCCAATTTCAGTTATAGTACAGACAAACACTAAGAATATTACAGCGAATATTTCTCCGGGATACGTTTCATGGATGAGAGAAGTTGAGAATTTATCATCAAATACTGATCTTTTAATAATTGAAATTCTAAAACCTCAACCTATTTTTGAAGTAGATCTTAACAAGAATTCAATAATAATCGATTTACACTTTCAAACAAATATGATTCCATTTAATGGAGTAGAAATTCATTTTCAATTGGAAAATGATTGGTTAAAATTCGATAAATGGAATTTATATCTTAATGGTATAGATGTTTCTGAAGAATGTGAATTAGAATTAAAAAACGATAAAATTTGCTTTAAGATATTTTCATCAAACCAAGTTACTTTATTGGACTACCAATTGGAAGGTTCTAAAACTGCTCTTATTCAAATATCCTCATCAACAATCATACTTGGAATAGGAACTTTGATTTTAACTATTGTATCTGCTATCTTACTTAAAAAGAGAAAAACAAATCTATCTTTAGATATTCAAGTGTAAAATTAATGAGATATATATGAATCTTACAATTCAATTATTTCCAAATTTCAAATAATTTCTTTAGAGAACGTGCTCGAATATTCTCAGATCTGAATCTAAAAATCTTAATTCGTCCGAACCTCTTTTCTTGAACAAGACCAACTTTTGTGAGAAATTCTAGGTGTTGTGATGTAGTATTATGATTTAAATTAGTTACTCTTGCAATAGCTGAAATATTTAATTCTTCCATTTCAGCTAATGTTTTCAAAATAAGGATTCTTCCTTTTGAAGAAAGAACTTCCTCAATTCTTGATTCAAATTCCTTATTAGACTCATTTTCATGATAATTGAGCATAAAATCATCATCATTAATTTCAGTTAAAGAGTTCCTTTCCATTTATTTCTTCTTCCTTCTTCAAAAATTAATCAACATGCTTTTCTAATTGTTCTCTAATAGCGTTTTCTATTTTTTCAGCTGAAACATCAGGTAATCCTATTAGTGTTGTTTGTCCTCTTTGTCCTTTGCTGCTAATTTTGGTAGTTATAACATCACAATTCTGTAAATATTGTATATACTCCCAAAGTTGTGTATGACTTCTAATAGGAAGATTAAATTCTTCACATAATCCTTGATAAGCTTCTTCCGCTTCCCCCATTGTTACATAAGCCATCTGTGTAGCTCTAAGCTTAATTGCAATTGCTAACAGTATTAATTTTTGTTGAGAAGTTAAATCTTTGACGATTTCTTGTCTTATTACTGGATGAATTGAAGCATTTGCATGTCTTACATGTTCTGGAAGAACTCGTAATGCTTGCCTGTGATCTGCATGAATTCCTGCCCTTTCAAGGAGTTCTATCGCATATCTTGCATCTCCGTTTTTTGAAACTATGTCAGATATTAAATCAATAGCTTCCATTGAAACGCTATCTTCATAGAATGCTTCCTTGACTCTGTCAGCTATTATATCTCTTAATTGGTCACCAGTATATGGTTGAAGCATAATTGTATTTTGTCTTAATGTACTTAATGTACTTTCATCCAGCATAGTCCTAAAAGCAATATCTCTAACTATTGTTATAATTGAAACTCGTTCTTTCATATCAATTTCGTCATCAGTCAATCGTGTCAAATCATATAATAAATCTGGACCATCTTTTCTAATAACAAAATCGATTTCATCTAAAGTAACTATCAAATATAATTTCTTCCTATTTAGGATTTCAGTTAACATATTTAGAATTTCTTCTGGAGAGAAACCTCTAACAGGAATGTGGGGATTAAATTTGCGTACAATTTCAAGAAGGGTCAAAAATGCTGATCTAGCTCTTCTGCAATTAACATGAACATATTCCAAATTAAGATTTTTTTGTGTTGAATATACTTTCACCATTTCACCGAATTTCAATGCTATAGCTGTCTTACCTGAACCAATTGGCCCAATAATCGATACTCTTTGAGCAAATTCACCTGGTTTTTCGATAACTGGTTTAAAGTACTGAATGAGCATTTTCTGCTCTTCTTCTCTATGTAGTAATTTTTTTGGTATGTATTTTAAATCCAGTACACGTGAATTTTTTATTAAGGATGGTTTTCTTAATTCTTTTTCTAATAGTTCATCCATTGCTTCTTGCCCTTACCTTGAAAACTAAATAATAATTTATTGAACATAATTATTTTCATATTAAAAAATCCTCGCAAAGGGGGGGTATGCCGAAAGTATTGTTAGATTTATCTATGAAACTGTATATTCAGTAATAGATTCATCTTTTAATAGTGTTTTTACCTTTACAAGCATGTTGTTTTTCCAAGAATTTGGAAAATTATTTTCATGTTTAAGTTTGTTTAAAATAAAATTAATTGTACAATAGGTGAGTAATTTAGGATTTGCTTTGTCATTTTCACTAATAAAATAATTAGAAATTTTTTGGACAAGATATTTTGGGTTTATATTTAAAATTTCAATTAAGGGGGTAGTGTTTTCTTTTACGATTAGCTTTTTAGCAAACTGCTGTGCTTTTATTTGTAGATTATAACATAAATTCTCCTTTATCCAGTTGGAGTTCTTCTCTCTATATTCTAATCTTATCGGACATGAGTTTATACACCATTCCCAAAAATTATTATTAAAAAAAAACGCTTCATCTGTTGTTTCATTAATCTTACTTGTCTGGTGATCAGAGATTTGTTTTACTTGATTATTAATTACAGAACTTTTCCTTTCGAAAATTTCTTTTCGTAAATCCATTAATGTTTTAGATAATTTATCATAAATGAAACCATTTTTATTGAATTTTGCTTTTGCTATATCAAAATATTCCTCTCTTGTATATCTTAATCTATCAAATGTTATTGTTTTCATTAATGCTGGTCCTGATAAGGATTTTGACTTCATAATAAATTGTCTATCGGGGAGAAAAGCTAAATAATTAAATTGTTCTTCAGACAGTGTTATTGTGTTTTTCATTTTCTCGATATCTTCTCCACGAAAGAGTATTTTTGTTAAAGAATTGGCGTGAACAACTGAACTTACACTATCCCATAATTGGTATATAGTTATAGTTCCTATTCCCAATGAACGTCCCATTATGAAATTTTGTTCTGAATAACCAATGCTTGCAGAGGATTCCAAGTTATATCTTTTGGGAATTAAATACATAGCTTCTTCCAAAATTACTAAATATCTGAGATAATTTATTATTCCTTTTTGTGAAGCATGTTTTGATAATAAATGTAAGATTAAATTACATACAAGAAAAAGCGATGCAGTATTAGCTCCTCTCCTAAGAAATTCACTAAAATCTATAATAATTTTTTTTCCATGATCTAAATATGAAAAATCTATTGTATTATTTAGCACGCTAAATACTTCATAATTTACTCCACCAAATATAAAATTTAATCGATTTAAAATTGCATCTATTGAATCTCTTGAATATGATGTTTTCATATTATTGATATAATCATCTGAACTTGCTTGAAGACAATGCATAAAAGTTTCAAGATTTTTTTCAGTATATTTCGTGATATTTTGTAATGCCGATTCAAATATATTTAGCATTGTTGGACTAAATGGTGATCCGGCAATTGTTAACATTTCATTAATTAATGCCAAAACATTTTGTACATCATCATTACTATCAATTTGAAAAAGATTAATTCCTAAAGGTGCAGGATTACCAATTGTGTAGACAATTACATTAGGATCATTTACAAATATATCCGCATATTCTCCTTTCAAATCAAATATTAAACATCCTAAATCAGTATTAAGCAACTGCTCAATTATTGATGCTACTAAAAATGATTTACCTCTACCAATCATACCAACAATTTCTATATTAAAAAGTAAACTATCATATGGTATTGAAAAATCATTTAAAATTCTATCATTTTGAATAATATTACCAATTTTTATTTCATTTTGAATTTTCTCATTTGTTGTAGAGGGTATTTCAAAAATAGGTTGACCTGTATCCTCTGTTAAATAAGGTTTTTCAGGCAAATGAATAAAGCTACTTATTACTTTATTACTTAATCTATCTGTTTTTATTGGATTGAGTTTTTGAAGATTAGTATAATTAATTTCTCTAGTATTATTTAATTTCTCAACATTAAATGTATGTGTTCCAGACCAGATACTTAATAATGCTGCTAATAAAGTATGCATACCATTTTCAGATTCTGTGAATGAATAAACTCCTACTTTGCTTTGTCCCGTTTTTTTACTTTCTAAAAAATCATCTTCAAATTCATTATTATTATCTCGTTTTAATATGTTCATAGAAGATTGTTTCTTTTCATTGCCACGTTTTATACCATTAAAACTAGCTACATAATAACAATCTTCTGATAAAGAGCTGAGTGTGTTTACAAGTCTATCAATTTGGGCTTGATTAGTTTTTATTGCGGGTATTCCTTTAGTTTTCAATCCAAATTTACATTTCTTAATTATACTCAATAATTCTTGTGAGTCTTGAATAGAAGTAGATTCAAATTTTATTGATGGATATTTGTTGTTAAATGCTGCCTTTAATGCTAAGAGGCTATTTTTAGCATTAATTTTTGCTTTATCTTTTGAAAACCAACTCCAACTTGAGATAGAGAAAAATAATTTAATGCTATTATTACTTTTAACGATCCAAAATGCTATTTCATCACATACTTGAGCGATGCTGGCAATTATATCCCAATTTTTAGTATAAAAAGAATCCTCAAATGATTCCTCTTTATTAATATTGATATCTTTGCGTGGTAATCCTTTTATCCTTAAAATATAAGTAATTCTATATTTTGGTATAAATTTTTTCTTCTGAATAATTTCATTTACGTTTATATTTTCATCTTTTATTGGAATTTTTTTATATATAAATATAGAAAGATAAACTAATATTACTATCCCTATAATTACTCCAATTAAAATTCCACAATACAAAAATATTTTGTTGAAATTTATTGTTAAATGTGTTTCTATACCAAATAAATCCCCAATAAAATCCATCTGCAATAATATAAATGTTGAAATTACTATAAAAGCGGTTAATATAATTATAGCACTGATTTTTCCTTTTTTTGTAGTATTTTTCTTTTCTAGACTCGTCATTACTTCTCAGTAAAAGTTTTAAAAAAATATCCTTTAAACACCACTGTTTTATTTTAATTATGGAATAATTCAATCAATAGTATTTTCTCGAGAGTATATTATCTGATTTAATGCAATCCAAGCATCTAAGGATTCAGGAAAAATTGAATATTTATTTGGAAAATTATTCAATATGTTGGTTGAAAATGATCCATGAGGAAATCCTCCTACAATGATACCTATGTCTTCATTAGTATAATTCTTAAAAAAATCTAATATTTTTATTTCTTTACCTTTTGAAGTAAATAAAAATCTATTTTCAGCTGGTATTTCTTTAACAACATCCATGATAGATTTATTTTTATGAATTTGAATTAAAATTTCATCTTTTGATTTTATTATCTGTTGGTTAAATAATTGCTCAAAAAGTCCTAAAAAGCGATTAAAATTTCTAGGTAATCTTGTTTTTGGATTTATTTCAATTATTAAGTTATTAATAGTGTGAATATATACTTCAACTAAATAAGGATTTTTTAACACTAATGGTGATCCTAAAAGATTTAATAAGCAAAAATGAATAATATCAGGTCGACCTCTTTTTTTTGATTCCCCTAATTTATTCATTGCTTTGTAATGATTTGACGAATCGAGTATTATTTGTGATGATTTTTTCCCTTTTTTTAATGCATGTTTTTTAATGAAATCATTATGTTGTATTTCAAGTGGTATTGTTTCCAACGCACTATCTGCAATAATAAAGATTGTTTTAGGCAGCGTATTTTTCTCCAATTCTATTGATTATAATTCTTAATAGCGATAATTAACTTTGGTCTATCTTGTTAATATAAGATATAATTTTAATTATTAAATAGAATAATAAATACAATAATATTATTATATATTGATACTTTATCGAAAGAAGGTTTTGTATATGGCAAAAAAAGAAAAACTAAAAAGAGTTAATTGTAAGAAATGTGGTGAAAGTTGGATGCCAGATGAAGTTCCTACAAATAAAGAATGGACTAAATTAGCTCCTATGCCTGATTCTGAAGGACGACTTACAGTAATGATAATGGCAACATGGAATTGTCCAAGTTGTGGTAAAAGTGCCATGGGATTAAAAGGTAAATTTAAGGATGAAGGACCAACAGGCCCATCAAAACAAGAATTAATAATAGAAAAAATAAATAGTATAGATTCAAAGATATCACTTTCTGAGCTTGCTTCTGAGTTATCATTTAGTGAAGAAAATCTCGAGAAAGCTCTTCAAGCATTCATTAATAGAAAAACAATTTCTGGAAAAATCGAAAATGGTTATTTCATAAAGTTATGAATTTTATCTTTCTATTACAATATTACACAGAATTGATGATTTCAAATGTCTATTACAAAAAATAAGGATTTAATTTCAAACGCTATAAAGCGGTTAAATGAGCTTGCTCCAGATGAGAAAATTAAGATAACACATGTTTGTGGTACCCATGAAATGACCGCTTCAAGATATGGTATTAGATCAATCATACCTAAAACTATTGAAATAATTCCAGGTCCTGGTTGTCCAGTTTGCGTTTGTCCATCATTTGAAATAGATTACGCAATTGAATTAGCAAAACAAGGTAAAATTATAACAACTTTTGGTGATATGTTAAAAGTTCCTGCATCCAATCAAAGTTTATCCGATTTAAAACGTGAAGGATTTGATATTCGAATAATTTATTCACCACAAGATGCTATTGAAATTGCTAAGAAAAACAAAAACAAAGAAGTAGTTTTTTTAGCTATTGGTTTTGAAACAACAGCTCCGATGACTGGAGCAGCTATTTTAAGTGAACCACCTGATAATTTTTCAATCCTCTCTGCGCATAGATTAACTGTACCTGCAATGGAATTATTACTAAAATCGGAAAATCGTCGTACTAAAGGTTTCATTTGTCCAGGACATGTGTCAGTTATAATTGGATTAGATGCATATAGACCTTTTAGTGAAAAGTATTTTATGCCTTGTGTAATAACTGGATTTGAAGCTATAGATGTTATTATTGCTTTAATCCAGATAATGAAAATGGTAGTAAATGATAAACCAGCTGTAATTAATGAATATTCTCGTGTGGTAAAAGAAAAAGGCAATTTAAAAGCGCAATCTATTTTAACTAAAGTATTTGATATAGTTGATTCAAATTGGCGTGGAATTGGGAAAGTAGAAAAGAGTGGATTAGCGATTTCAAAAGAATACGAAATATATGATGCTTTCAAGAAATATGAAATTTCCATAGATAGATCTATAGACATACATCCGGGTTGTAAATGTCATGAGGTTATGCTTGGTAATATATTACCAACAGAATGCAATTTATTTTTAAAGAGCTGTAAACCAGATAAACCTATAGGACCTTGTATGGTTTCACATGAAGGTACATGTTCGATTTTTGCGAGATATGGATCTACCTACTTACAAAATAAAATTGAAAATAAATAAATAAAATGTACTTTTGTGGGAATTACTTATGGAAAAAATGTTATTCTTTAATTCAAACCTAATAATTTCTTCTAACTATTATGACATAATTGGTTCAAATAATTATTTAATGGCAAGAGAATATTTTTCCATATCATTGATTTACAACCAAACAGATTTGTTTTATGCAATTATTTCAGCTATAGTAGGATTTTATCTTCTAATTCTTTTATTAATTATGAAAAAATCACCTTTTCCAATTTGGATTACAAGAAAAACAGTACATTTTCTTGGTGGGACATATATTGCTTTTATAATTAATTTCATTAATTCATTATGGGGAGTTATATTATCGGCATTATTTTTTGGAATGGTTTTTCTAATACTTGTTTTTGCATCTAAATTTCAAATTTTAAATGAATATTTTGTCTTGAAAGAGTGCAGGGAAAATGAAAGAAATTTCACCTTTTTATTTAACACTGTTTCTACTTTACTTTCTTTACTCATATTATTCATTGTTTTCAATGGTTTTCCAGGAGTATTTATGGCAGGAGCTTTAATAATTTCATGGGCGGATACATCAGGAGAGGTTGTAGGAAAAAATTTACCGTTTATTAAATATAAAATCTTTAATAAAAAAACAATATCTGGCACAATAGCTGTTTTCTTATCAAGTATTATTTCCTTTTTAGTTACAATAAAATTCTGTGAATTTTTCTATGATAATGTAAATTTTACCACACCATGGTTTTGGAAAATTATTATTGGTAGTATTTTGTGTGCCTTAATGGAATCACTTAGCTGGAAATGGTTTGATAATATTTTATTACCCTTTTGTGGAGGAATAACTATTCTATGGCTTTATTTTTCATAGTAAAAATTAAGATTTTTCTCTACTAATATAAAAGATTCATAAATCTTTAATAAAACACAATTATACTTATAAAAAAACCATTGGAGATAAATTGATCATTATGAATTTAAAAGAACATAAATTAGAATTCACACTCATATACATATTAGTTTGTGCGATCATTGGGGTAATTATATGGTTTATATTAGATTTTGTAAATTATACAAATTCAATTGAAATATCAATTCTAATTACAATGACATTATTAATTGGTATTATAACATATGCTGCTCATGGAAAAGGATTATTGCCTGATCCTGAAAACAAAACGATTGATAATTCAAGTAGAAAATACAAAGAATTCATTTATTCTCGCAAAAAATTAAAATTAAAAGATTTTAAGCGAAAATTGGTAAGAAATTCAAATGAAGTATTTATAAATGATAATAAAATTACAGTAAAATATCTTCCTTTTAAATATGATCGAAGAAAATTTCGGAATTAATATTTCAGCTTGATTTAGCTTTATAATAATTCAACTCGTTATTAAGAAGCTCCTCTATTGCTCTTCTTAATACATCACTTCGACTTTCATAATACTGATTTTCTTCAATTAGCTTATCAATTTCATCTAGTAATATATCAGGTATACCTAAAGATATTGTTCTCATCAATCAAGACCTCTACATTTAGCTCTAATAATCAGTATGTATTAAAGGTATTTGTAATTAAATAAATCTAAAATATCAAATTTAGTATATTGAATTTAAAACTATAAAATCTTTTCTCATCTTATTTAAATACTTTCGGTGACCTCTGTGCAGAGATTTAATAAGTATAATATTCTCTAATAAAATTAGAACTTTAACTTGAAACCTTAAGCGAAACCTAAGAAAAAAAAGAATGTCAAAATAAAATAAATTTGACAACTTTCCACTTGTTTCATTGATTTTACTTAAAGTTCTGATGGGTCATAGAAGTTTGAACCTTAAATACTAAAATCCGTAATATAATATAAAATAAAATGGTGAAATCAATGACATTAAATATGCCATATGACGAAGTAGTTGAAAGAATTGTTTCTGAAATAAATCTTTCAAAAGATGAAGTCATAAAAAGAATAAATGATAAGGTTGACGAATTAGGCGGTCTTATCACTCTTGAGGGAGCTGCTCACATCATCGCAAGAGAGCTTGAAATTAATCTATATGATTCTCAACAAATTCAGAAGCCTCAACCTACAAAAATATCTGAACTTATTGATGGAATGAATAATGTTACGATTACAGCAATGATTAAGCATGTATTCGAACCAAAATCATTTTCACGTAATGATGGAACACAAGGAGCTGTTCAAAATGCCCAACTAATTGATAAATCAGGTTTTTGTCGATTGGTTCTTTGGGATGATCAAATCAGACA
Organism: Bathyarchaeia archaeon; assembly: GCA_035528035.1. Taxonomy (GTDB): domain Archaea; phylum Asgardarchaeota; class Heimdallarchaeia; order JABLTI01; family JABLTI01; genus JABLTI01. The sequence continues at coordinate 26,182 of DATKZI010000047.1, read as the reverse complement.
ATTTAATGATTATGGTATTTCTCAAGGTGATATAATTCGTATATCTTCAGCTTTTGTTAAGGAAAGCAAATTTGATGGTGTGAAGGAATTAAGTTTGAATTCTCGCTCTCAAATTGACACGGAACTTAAAGATATTAATAAGAAAGAATTCCCAGAATCACTTTTAGATTTTCTTAAGATAAAAAATATATCATTAAATCAATTCGATGTTGAATTATTAGGACAAATTATTGCAATAAAACCTGTAAGTAATTTCACTAAAAAGGATGGTTCTGAAGGTTCGGTTTCATCAATTGAAATTGCAGATGAAACTGGAAAAATAAGAATTACCCTTTGGGATAATAAAGCTGATGAGATTAATAATTTCAAAATTTCTGATATTGTCGAAATTGTTGGTGGATATACACGTCAAGGCATGAATGGTATTGTTGAAGTACATCTAGGTAAAAATGGCTCCATATCTAAAAAAACAAATATAAAAATCACAATTCCTGAAGAAATATTGAAAGAGGAGAGCTTAATACGTTCAGGTACCACAAGTCCAAAAGAACCAAGTAAAGAAGTTCGTTTGTCTGATTTAGACGAAAAGATGTCTAATATTTCTGTTTTAGCAAGAATTACAGGTATAAGTGATATACGCGAATTTGAAAGAAAAGATGGTACAAAAAGTGTTGTAGGATCACTAATTGTAATAGATAATTCAGGACCTGGAAGAATTACTATTTGGAATAGTATGACCGATTACATAAAAACAGTCGAAATTGGAGATGTAATAAGAATTGAAAATGCTTATGTGCGATTAGGTTTACGTGGTGAACCTGAAGTGCATGTAGGAAAAGGAGCTACAATTGAAATCAATCCAGAATACCTCAAGGATGCAATACCTGAATTTACCATAAAATATACTGATTTAGCTAATCTTGAACCAAATATGAAGGATGTCAACATTAAAGCAAAGATTATGCGTATTCAAGAAATAAGAACATTCACTAAAAATGATGGTACGGAAGGGCATGTTCTAAATATGGGCATTAGTGATAATACAGGGTCGGTTCGCTTAGTTGCATGGGATTCAAAAGCAATTGAATTGGAAACTTTAGAAGAAATGACTTCCATTGAGATATTACATGGTTATACAAAAGAAGGAATGCAAGGAATAGAAATTCATCTTGGTACCTTATCAACAATTCAACAATTAGAAAAATCAGAAGCATCAGAATTTTCTGATATTAAACCTCAAAAAGATTTGTCTACTAAAAAAACAGCTGCTAAAAGAGTAGATATGGTTGATTTAGAAGAAGAACAATTTTCAGAAATTCGAGGTACGCTTTTAAAAATCTATGAGGGAAAAATGTATTATCATTCATGTCCTGAATGCAGAAAAAAAATTGTTGAATCAGAAGATTCAACATGGAAATGTGATGAGCATGGAATTGTTGAACCACAAAAAACAATTTTCATATCTATTGCATTGGATGATGGAACTGGTTGTGTCAGAGTGACTTTCTTTAGAGAACAAGCAGAACAACTCATTGATATGTCATCTGATAATCTTATAGATGAAATCGAAAATTCTGGCATTCAAGCTGTAATATCAAAACTTGAACAAAGAAACAAAGGACGTGAAATAGTTGTCCAAGGCAAATGTCGGAAAAATAAATTCGATGATGGGATGGATGTAATTGCTTCTTCTTTTTATGATGTGGAAACAAAAACAGAAATAGAAATAGCAAAAGGAACGTTAAACATCTAAAAAAATAATATTATAGGGGTTTTTATCCCTTTTTTTCTACTTTTTTGTATATTTGTGAGTAATTAGGTAATTGAAATGTTTAAAATGAAAAAAATTTCTAATAAAGCATTATTGATTGGTATTTCAATTTTTAACACGATAGTATTTCTATCATTCATTATTGATTTATTACTAAGATCAAATATATTACCTGATACTCTTATTATTTTGGCAATACCAATTGAACTATTATCAGGAAATTTTCTTTTTGTACTTTCAATTTTGGGAATTGAAATTTTTCTAATTATCCTTATATGGTTGAGAATAAAAAGAAATAAATCTCCGGGAAATGTAATCAATGAAGAATTTGACTTCGACTTTCTTACAGAAAATGAGCTTGATAATATACAAGATAGTCCTAGTACAAATTTGTTCGAATCAAAAGAACTTAGTTATCAAGAAAATCAAGATGATTTGGATAGGAATTTTGTTTTAGAGTATAATAATTTAGATTTAGAATCTGATTTATCCGAATCTGAGGAATTGATAACAGGAGAAAATTATGATGATATAAATGATTATGAATTTGATTTATCACCAAGCTATCTTGCTGAAATTGATGAGTCTATATTAAATGAATCAGGATCAATAATTTCTGAAGAAATTAAAATAAATAATAAACCTAATGAAATTACAAATGATTATCAATTTGCTATTTATCAAAATATTGTTAATAATACTTGGCTTTATGAAAAAGCAAGAGATAGAGAAAGAATTGAGTTTGACCATAATGCTATTGATGAATCTCAAATTCCTCTATCTGAATTAAACAATTTATTAAAATTGGGATTAATATATAAACAAACAATCCAACATCCGTCTGGATCATTTATTGTTTTTACATCTAACCCAAAAACAGAAAAACAGATTATTAATGATTTTATTAGAAGAATCTGTAGAAAAAAACGTCTAAGAATAATTTCTAGAAAAATTGATTTTTTAAATTATCAAGAATTTGGATTACTTAAAAAAACATGGCAATTTGATTTTGAAATTCCAGACTCTTATATTCTAGGTTGTATTTGGACGGATGATTCTTTCAGTATATCAAATACAAATATGAATATTTTAACGGAAAAGAAAGAAGAATTGAAAGCCTTAATTGCAGCTGTTACTTTAAAAATGAAAAAAGAAGGCATTGCTTTAATAATTACAAATAATAAAATCAATTCTGAAATAATAAGGAATTTCGTTAAGAAAACTGGCTGGGGGAAAGCTAAGGTATTATTTTTTTCAGACCCAAAATTTGTAGATAAATTTGTTAAATGTATTGAAGGAAATGTATGAAACCATGTTAAAGTGAAATACTTCTAAATTGTTAGGGTTTTTAAATTTAAATTAGAATTATTTTTTGTAAGATTTAGAGTAGAAAACTTTGGGATAGATATAAATTGATGCATAAAATAGAGAATATTTCTGATATTAAAAATATAAATGATTTAGAATCAAATGTAATAAAAAAAGGAAAATTTAGTGAAATTAAATGCCCTTTAACTAAAAATATATTACTTGTCAGAAATTGCTTTAGCTGTAAATATTGTCAAAAAATTAGAGGTAAACACCAATCTAAAAGATCACTAACTGCGTTAATTTGCTTATATGGATCAGATATAGAGGATGAAAATAAATGAATTATGGTTCACAATTTCTTGAATTTACTAAAAGTGGGAATGAAAAAATGCTTGAAAATGAGAAAGTATCTATATGCTTTGCTACATTTGATGATACAATAGGACCAATTAGTGCTTATCATAGAAATTTAGATGATGCTTCAGCAAGCGAAATAGCTATTAAAGCTATGATTGGATCATTATCTCTGCATACAGATAATAATAGTGAGCTATGCGGTGAATCTATAATTCCATTTAGTAAATTAAATAAAATTGCATTTTCATATTTTTTTACTATACCTGCTCCAAAGCTAAGAGGTGGTCAAAGATCATGTTCATTAATAGTTCTAATGGACTCTAATGAGCAATTGCAAATGTATCGTATGGCTCCTTTCTTATCAACTCAATGTAAAAAAGTAAGTCTTCAAATTATTGATAAATATATCTTTGGTAAATCCATGCCTGGAAATTTGAAACAATTAATAGATTCTTTATTAGATATTCAATCATATAAAATTGAAATTGAAGAATTTTATGCTGCAAGAAAGATTACTATAACAAAATCAAAAACAAAAGGCAGTATCCAATTTTTACAAAAAATAGTAACTAAAGATCTTGATAAGGCTGTTTTAGCTATTTTAATAGGAAAACCAGTTGTTGTTACAGGTGATGAAGTTATGACAGAATTAGCTATTGCTAGTTTAGAGTTATTTTCACCCCATAAAGAATTAAAGAAGGTTTTTTGGACTAATCAGATTGTTGAAGCCGATTTAATTGGGACACAAAGGAATATCGCTAAAGCATATGATAATTCGACTATAGTGGATTTAACGAAGGGTAAAGTTATAGGTGGTGAATCTAGTAAATTTTGCAAGGATTTGATAACCAGTTTGAAAGGTGTTAATGAAAGAGATATAGAACAAAAAGTAAATGAAAAAATAAGTGAAATTATAACAAGTGCTAGTATTTTGGCTGAATTAGTTATGAAAAAGGAAGTATCAAAAGAAGACATTAGCACAGTTGCACCTATGTTTAATAGTGAGAAAATGGGTATCATTGTCACAATTGCTAAAGGAATGAATCCAATTTTTACAAAGAAAATTGAATATTTGGCTCCAATTATTGCAAGAGAAGCAAGTACTTATGATGTATTTGCTTAAATTTCAATCTTTTTTAAAAGATTTCTTAGATATTTCAGTTCATCTTTATCATTTCTTATATCATCAACTGGAGTTTCACATATAAATGGTATACTTCTTAATTCTTCTTGAGTTAAAAGATTAATAAAACCAATATCACCAATTTTCCCTAAACCAATGTGTTCATGCCTATCCCTTCCCATACCTAGATCAAACTTTGAATCATTACAATGTATTAGTTTCAATCTATCTAATCCAATACAATTATCTATCTCATTTATAATATTATGAACAACATCTGGTTTTCGTATATCATAACCTGATGCAAATGCATGACAAGTATCAAAACAAAGACCTAGTCTATCAGTAAATTTGGAATTTTCTATTATATCACATAGATCTTTAATTGATGTTCCCATTGATTCATTTTTTCCAGTTGTATTTTCTAATAAAATGGTGCATTTACAGTTATTTTCTTCAAAGACTTCGTTTAAGGCTTTAATTATATTATCGATTCCTACATGTTTAGACGCAGTTTTTGGACTTCCTAAATGGGAAACAATATATGGAATGTTTAAATTATCACATCTTTTAACTTCTTCTTTTAAGGAATCAATAGATTTCAACCAATTTTCTTTTTCCGGGCTAGCAATGTTAGGCAAATATGGCATATGTGAAAATATTGGATAAATATTCGATTTACTTATCTTTTTCTTAAAAGTATTTACTAATTCTTCAGACATTTCTTTAAAATTCCAGCTTCTTGGATTTCTGGTGAATATTTGGAAAGTATCACAACCTATAATTGATGCCCTTTCAATTGAATTAATTATCGAACCTGCTATTGATACATGAACACCAAATTTCATATTTGTTTTTTATTAAATTTAATATAAAAGATTATTTAACTATTTTATAAAATACTTATAGTATTAGGAATTATTTTCTTCTTTACTTAATTATTCTTTTATTTTTTATAATTAAACACTATATATTATAACTTTTTAATATTTGATAAAATAAACACTATATAATTATGAGCAATATGTAATTATACCACCGATATTATAAGCAATTTTTTCGTATTATTTAAAACGATAAAAACTAAAATAGATATTTTAAAATGAAAAAAAACTTTTTTTCGTGTTAAAATTAAAATAAAAAATATAAAATAACTTTTTTTCAAAGTATTTTTTAGTCATAAAAGAAATGTTTAAATCTAGTATTGTTAAATTAACAATATAAGTTGATAAAAAATTAACTTTTTTACTAAAATACAGGAGAAGTAAAAAAATGGCAACACTACAATTATTCTCTGGTGAACTTTTATCAAACATGATGAAAGCAGCAGCGATTCTATTAAAGAAATATCGAAGACATCTTAATGCAATAAACGTATTTCCAGTTGCAGATGGTGACACAGGAGCAAATATGTATTTAACAGTTGAAGCAATAATTGAGGAACTAGAAAATAATGAAAGCTCATCAATTAATGAAACAGCTCAATTAATTGCTCGAGGATCATTTATGGGAGCAACAGGAAATTCAGGTGTTATTTTATCACAATTCTTTAGTGGATTTAGTAATTCAATAAATAAATTCGATAACGTTGGTCCTATAGAGTTCTCTCAAGCTTATGTTGATGGCGCAGCAAAAGCTTATGAAGCAGTATTAAATCCCCAAGAAGGAACAATTCTAACAGTAATAAGAAAATCCGCAGAAGCTGCAAATTTAGCAGCTAAAAATGAAGCTAATTTTCTAGAAATGTTGGATACTTCATATGGTGCTGCGTGTGGAACTTTAGAAAAAACTCCTGAATTACTTCCTGTGCTTAAAAAAGCAGGAGTAGTTGATGCAGGTGGACAAGGATTTGTCTACATAATGGAAGGTTGGATAAAAGCTTTCAAGAATGAAGATATTGATGTCACAGAAGAAATTACTGTTGTAGGAGCTATAGCTCAAGATACAGAAGAAGACGATGAATACCAATTCTGTACAGAATTTATCATTGAATCAGATGATTTATCAGCAGAACTAGCAAGAGATATGCTTGGAAAACTTGGTGGATCATTGGTAGTTGCGAAAAACAACGATATGATAAGGGTACATATTCACACAAATGAACCTAAAACAGTTATAAGAACATGTAAACAATATGGTGGAATTTCTCGTCTAAAAATTGATGATATGACCAAACAACATAGAGAATTCTTATTTGTTGAAGAATCAAATTGAAAAATTAAAAATTTCCCCCCTTTTGGGAGGAAATAATACCTTTTTTTATCTAAAGACTTTTATCGAAATTAGACTCTATTTCTGATTAAACTAAAATGGAATGCGAATAATTTGCAAAAGGTAAAGATTATTTCAGATAGTACATGCGATTTACCAGAAGGGATAGCAAAAGAACTAGGTATAATAATTGTTCCATTAAAGGTTTTTATGGATGAGGAAGTATTTACATCAGGTATTGATCTTAGCTCAGAAGAATTTTATAGCAAATTACCACTTTTGAAGGATACCCCTTCAACAAATCCACCATCTCCTGCTCATTTCTATAGTGCATATGAAGACGCTGCTGACGAAGTGGATTGTATCATTTCAATACACATTTCAAGGTTGATGAGTGAAACGATCATAGCTGCTGAACAAGCAAGAAATATGCTTCCTCATATGAATATAAGAGTCTATGACTCTAAAACAACTGGTGCTTCATTGGGATTAATTCTTATTCATGCAGCAAAAGCTGCAAACGAAGGAAAAACATTTGATGAAGTGTGTGTAATAGTAGAGGATGCTATAGAAAAAACTAGAGTAGTAGGATTCCCAAGTACCTTAAAATATCTTGTAAAAGGAGGAAGAATTGGAAGAGCAAGAGGTTTAGTTGGGAGATTATTTGGTATGATACCAATTTTATCTGTATATGAAGGTGAAACTTCGAGTCTAGCAACTGTTCAAGGCAGAGACGCAGCTATAGATTGGATCATAAATTACCTGAATGAAGAAGGATTAGATTTTAGTTCATTAACCGCTTTAACTCATGGTAATTTGTTAGATGTTGTAGATCAATTTAGTATGAAATTAATACAAACATTTCAATGTAGACTACAATTTATTGGATTAATTGGACCAGTAGTTGGTGCGCATCTTGGGCCAGGATCATTGTATTTTGCTTATATGAAAAAATAATGAGTTACAGAAAAACTCTTAAAAAAACTATTTTTATTGTGTAGGAAACAGGAGATTGAAAAATTGGCTTTAAATGAATGGATTATTTATGTACTGATTATAGTAGGAAGCTATTTGGTAGGCAGTTTTCCAACAGGATGGATACTAGGAAAAATTATGAAAAATATAGATATAAGGGAATTAGGAAGTGGCAATACAGGTTTTTCAAATGTTTATAGATTATTAGGCAAAGGAGCAGCAACTATCACAATAATTGTGGATGTAATAATTAAGGGTGGTGTATTAGCTTGGGCTGTTAGATTAATTATAGGATTATTAGTAATTAAACCGGTACCAGTAGAAGTTTATACTTTAGGTTTTTCTGATCCTGTAAGACAAGCTATTGTAGTAATAGCAGGGTTAATGTCAATAACTGGGCATAATTATCCAATATGGTTGAAATTTAAAGGTGGAAAAGGAATGGCAACTACTGCCGGTGTTTTTATTAATTTTGTACCCATATCTGCTGCTTGTTTAGCTATTGTATGGTTTACTGTTGTATTTACAACTAAATATACTTCTTTAGCAAATATTATAACAACCCCAACACTACCACTATTCATCTTTCTCGAGACATTTTTTATAATGAAATTTGACATTTATACTTGTATACCCTTAATGGTAGGTGGGTTATTAGCTGGATTATTTGTTTTATGGAAACATAGAGACAATATAGTGCGATTAAAAGAAGGAAAAGAAAGGAAATTTGGTGATAAATCAGAACGAATCGTTGAAAAATCATGAAAAATGATTTTATTAAATTAAAACCTAGCTTATTCAAAGAAATCAAATACCCTAACAGGAGTAAATATAAAGTAAATTAAAATTAAAAAAGCTATAAATTTTTACTAATAATTACTAAAAATAAAGACAAAGTTGCAAAAAACATTGGTGTTCATATACCTATTACTAAACAATAATTTGGGTAGTAAGATTGTTTGAAGATAGAATATTAATAAATAACGATAGATTATCAAAATTTAAAGCCTTTTTTACAGCGAGTAATACATCATGGATCGTTTTTGGGATTATTATATTAGCAGGAATATTAGTAAGAATTTTTCTATGGGATTTTTCTTCTTCAGATATGATTGTTTGGAAAGAAGCAGCTGAATATTTATTACAAGGGAAAAATCCCTATGAGTATACTCTCGAGAGCTTCCAAAATGAAGGAATGAAACATTTCTATGCATACTTCCCTTTATGGTTATATATTTGTTCATTGATACTCTTGATATTTCCAGAGACATGGTTTTTTGGTATGGTTAAGGGTTTAATTTTGCTATTTGATATTCAAGTTGTAATTCTATTACTATATATTTTACAACCAAAGGTAAAAGATACTTGGAGATTAAAAATACCAATAGCAATATGGTTTATAACACCAATAGTATTAATGACTAGTTCAATGCATGGTAAATTTGATTCTTTGATGTTTGTATTTATTTTAGCTGCATGTATTGCTCATGAAAAGGACAATTTAATTTTTGAATCGATATTTCTATCATTAGCTATACTTACCAAACCAATAGCATTAATAATTATACCATTTTTCTATAGAAAAGAATTCCGTGAAAAAAATTTTAGAAAGATTTTCTCTAAGATAGGTTTACTTTTACTCCCATTCATTTTGTTCAGTATACCTTTCCTTGGACAACCTCTCATATATTTACAAGGATCTTTAGGAGTTCATGTTACTCGAGATTTTGATATGGCACCACTCTTTATGCTTTTATCATTACCATTCTCTTCCCCCGAAGCAGATAGAATCATTCGTATTGTTTTAACAGTCATTATTTTTCTTAGTTGGGTAGGATTAATTATTCTCTCTTATTTTAAGGAGTATGATATTTACAAAAGTATATTATTTACATTTATAATGTTTAACACTCTGTATTGGGTATTTCTAGTACAATATACAGTTTGGATTTATACATTTTATATACCTGTAACATCAAAATCAAAAATGAAACATTGGCAATTAGGGACTTTAACAAGTGGGATAATAATTTTATCAACTGTACTTTTAGCTCTTTTAGGAGCATTTGTTAAAGTAGGATTATAGTGAAATAAAAAAGAAGTTAAGGTGTTTTTATTCTCAAATTACTATTTTATAGTGATTTATCATGAGTTTCCGAATTATTAATCCACAACTAGATGTTAATCTGGATTTTATTGAAAATATTAAAGATCTTCCTAACAATCTTTCAACAATATTTTCAAATGCAATAGCTTTTCTAGTTACATGTTGTTTTGGTATAGGAGTAGTTTTAGCAATAATAGGAATCATTCAGTGGGCTACAGGATGGGATGATAGAGGAGGTAAAAAAACAGTTGTAAAAGGAGTAGTTTTGATTGGTATTTCTCTATTAGCTGGAGGAGGTATCTTGGCAGGTTATGTATATCTTTGACCGCTTCTTTAAATAGTATAGAGGCAAAAGATATTACGAAAGATTATTAGTTTATATATAATATCAAAAGTAGAAAATAGAAGGCGTTTTGAACTTTGTCAAAAATAAATAATACTCATGATAATAATAAGACTATAGCAACAATAATTGGAATATCAACCCCTTCTGAAGTAGCATTAATCGTAGATCCAAAAATTGTCAGAACTAAACCATTGGAACAAGGTGAATTGGTTGTTATTGAATATCCAGAAGAGGTAATAAAACAACCAGTAATTGCGATGATTTCAAAAATTGCTTTAACAAATGAAAATTTAATTGAAAGTCTAATAAGATCACCTGATTCAATTGAAAGGTTAAAAATACTAGGTCGAATTGAAGATGGTGAACGTTTAGGGGCAACTGCTAGGATTTTAGGATATCTTGATGAAAAAAGAGATAGAATAATATCACCAAGATTTCCACCATATCCAGGAGCGAAAGTTCACAGAGCTCCAAAAGAAATTTTAGCTAAAATTTTTGGCAAAGGGCATATTACAATAGGGGAATTAAGATCTCACAAGGGAGTAGAAGTAAAACTTAATGTAGATGAATTAGTATCAAAACATTTTGCAGTATTAGCAATAACTGGAGCTGGAAAATCTTATAGTATTGCAGTTATTGTTTCAAGAATAGTTAATCAATTAAATGGTTCTATAGTAATAATTGACCCACATGAAGATTATGTCCCTTTTGAAGACAACAAAGATATAAAGGGAGATGTTGTGGTTTTTTCTGCCAAAAAAACAACAGGTAGACAAAGAATTGCCTTTAAGTTGAAAAATTTTGGTCACAATGAATTATTAGATTTACTCGAGATACCCGATTCAGCAACAATTCAACGGGAATTATTCAGCAGAGCATATTGGCGATTACAAGAAAAGAAGATTGATTGGGATTTAGATGATTTAAAAAACGAAATAAATGAGATAATTAATGAATTACGAGATGATATTGAGGTTGACGAGAAGGGGAAAGAAAAAATCAAAGGGAGTAGTAAAGCTGAAGCGAATCGACTTGAAAACTCTAAATTTGGTTTATTTGCAAGAATCGATCTTGCACCAGCAAAAGATGTTTTAACGAAAAGTTCAGAACTTCCTGTTTATAATCAAAGTGGGCCTTCATTAGTAAAACCAAATCAAATAAGTATCATTACTTTAACAGGTTTAGCAAGTAAGACTCAACAAACCATAGTTGACTTGTTAGCACGAAAAATTTTCCTCGCGGGACAAGCCCAAGTTAGAAATGAGCCGACACCACATAAATTGCCTTGTGCAGTTCTTATGGTAATAGAAGAAGCACATAATTTTATTCCAGCATCTGGAAGATCATCAAAATCATTAAAGCAAATTGGAGCTGAAGGAAGGAAATTTGGTGTGGGATTAGGTTTAGTTTCACAAAGACCAGGAAGATTAGATAGTGATGTCCTTTCACAATGTAATACTCAAATTATTTTAAGAATAGTAAATCCATTTGATCAACAACAAATATTACGCTCGAGTGAAAGTCTAAGTGAAGATTTATTGAATGATTTACCATCACTAAATGTAGGCGAAGCAGTAATTGTAGGTCCAAGTTTGCCTATTCCTGCTTTAGTAACAATCGCTAGTTTTGATGGAAAACTAGGTGGGAAAGGTGTAAAGATAACTGAATCATGGAAAGCTGCTTTAGAACTTCAAAAGGGATCATCTATTAAACCACAAAAATATGAAGATACGTTCGATATAGATTAGATTTAATCATAAAATAATCAAATAGGTTAAATTTAGCCTAGAAATTGCAGGTGAATAAAAATTAGTGAAAAGAACATCAAAGAGTATCGATTTTGTCATACAGCAGATTGGCACTTAGATTACTTTCAATATCAAAAGAGTGAAAGGTGGTATGATTTCATCAAATCAGCTAATGATTGTGCTAATCTTATGATCGATGAAAAACCTGATTTCATAATACATTGTGGGGATTTCTTCCATCAATTCAAACCAACTCCTGGAGCAATACGATTTGCAATAAAAATCCTTGAAAAATTTAAGCAAGAGAATATTCCATTCTATGTAATTAGAGGTAATCATGATGCTTCTAAAGCACAAGCTCAAAGGTTTGGGGGAACGATTTTAAAGTTCCTTGAGGAATTAGGCTATTTGATTTATGTTCAAGATGAAACAGTTAATATAAATGACAATATAACATTTACAGGAATAGGTGAATATGGTAAATCTACGGGCGACGTTTTAGAAGATGTTCTAAGAAATAATCCACTAAACCAAAAGAAATTCAATATTCTGGCATTGCATGGTTATTTACAAGGACAAGTAAGTGATGCTATTTATGATATCAGTGGATATCAATTGGCTAGTATGGGATTTAATTATATTGCATTAGGTCACTATCACAAACAGTGGGAGGAAAAAGAAAATAAGATCTATTGTCCAGGTTCAACAGAACAAACCAGCTTAAATGATTGGGGGAAACCTGATAAGGATGGATATTTTAGGAAATCAGGCTTTTATAGCATTAAATCAACTTTAAATGTAGATGAAAGTCTATGGGATATGGACATTGAAAGAAAAGATTTCGATATAAGACCAAAGGGAAGGTTCTCTTTTGAAATAAAAAATATAGATTCAATAGAGAGTATAATAGAACGAGCAAATAATTTTGTTAAAAAACATGACTTAGAAGGAGCTATTATAAGGTATGATTTTATAGGTGACCTACCTATTGGCAAGCAATCATTGATTAATTTTACAAATTTGTCTGCAATCAAAGAATCAAAAGCTCTTCATGTAATTGTTAATCAGCAATTATCTAATGTAGTGTTAACTAAAGCAAGATCAGATCTAACGACAAATGAAGCTTTACTTGAAATCCTAGAAAAATCATATGGATTCAAGAAGAACTTTACAGGTAAATGGCTTGATTTAGTTAATGAAACAATAAAAATACTAGGACATAAAACAATTAACTCTGAAGAAGCTGAAGAAATTAAATTAATTTACGATATAGTAACTGATGCTTCTTTAAAAATGTCTGATATTGAATTAAAACCAACTGAAAAGAAAAACCTTGAGGTAAAAAAGGTTACACCAAAATCTTCAACGAATTTAACAAAAACAGAGCAAGAACCAAAAAATGTAAAACAAATAGATTTGGCTCAATTCTTCAAGGAGGGAGAGTAAAATGAAAACTTTTGAGATTTTAAATATTGAACTTGAAAATATCAAGACCTACAAATATGAAAAAATCTTTTTCACTCAAGGAAATAATGTTCTTATAGGGGAAAATGGCGCGGGAAAAAGCACTATACTAGAAAGTATTTACTTGTCATTATTTGGGGATACAGTTCCTGGGAAAACACTAGCTGATATAGTTCGTTTTGGGGAAAAACAAGGAAAAATCACACTTAGATTTACTATAGATGAAAATGAGTATCGAATAGTAGATGAGATAACTAAAAAAGATGAGACTCAAGCAACACAAAAGCAAGTATTGATAAATGAAACTCTTGAGGAAACTATTGCTGAGGGTAAAAATGCTGTTAGCGCTAAAATAGAGGAAATTCTAGATATTGATGCAACAACGTTCATAAGTGCAGTGTATGCTTCACAAGGTGAAATAGGGAAAATTGTAACTGCTAAAGATACTGATCGTAAGAAATTATTTGATCGTTTATTCCAGATAGAACGATTTGAGAAAACGTGGAGTAATCTAGCTAAAATTGAGAAATTAATTAATTTTGAAATAAAAACACTCCAAAATCAGATAGATATAATGAAAAAAGGGCTTCAAGATATACCAAAAGTCACTAAAGAACTTGAAGAAAGGAATGAGGAGTTAAAACATGAAAAGAACTCATTGAATAAAATGAATGGTACCTTCATAGAGCTAGATAAGAAGTTTAAAACCCTTGAAAAATATGTTGTGAAGCATAATCAATTGTTAGGACAAAAGGGGATTATAGAAAAAAATGTTTCAGAATTAAGAGCTCAAATAGATGAATATTATAAATCAATCATCGTTGATGAAATGGAAAAAGATATTACATGCAATCTACAATCAATTGAGAAATTAAACAATAAAATAACAGAAACATATGAAAAAGCCACAAAACAGGTTGATACTCAACTAGAAAAAGCAACAAAATTGAGGATAAATATTGAAAAAATTAGTTCATTAAATCAAACCTATGAAATCAAGCAAGAGACAAATGAAACGAATAAGAAAAATCTAAAAGAAGAAATTGAGAATAATCTTAGAAAAATCCCTAACCTACCAAAAACAATCGATAAATGGGAAGAAGAAATCCCTAAACTCGAAGAAAAATACAAAACCACATTAATAAAATTAGAAAAGAAAAAGAAAGAATTAGATAAAACAAAAGAAAAAATATCAAATCTTGATGCCCAACTAAACACACTTGAAGAATCAGCAGATAGATATCATGCACGTATCGTTAAGAAAAGATTGAACTTATCACAAGATGCTGGAGATAATTGGCAGTTAGTAATTAAAGAATATTCAGCTATTAATTTTGATAAAGATTTAACAAATTTAGCTATTATACTCGAGGAAAGGGAAGAAAAACAAAAAGATGAATTAGGTAAAAAATCGACAATAGAAGAAGGAATTCGAAGAATACAAAATGATTTCCAACACCTTGAAAACTTAGGTGGTCATGAAACGTGCCCAACATGTAAACAACCACTATCAAAGGAAACTCTTGAAAAACTCACTATTACTTTAAATCAAGAAAAAATACAATTAATAGATGAAAAGAAGGCAACAGCTCAAAATATTAAGGATTTGAATGTTCTTGTTGATGAATTGAAAAATAAAGAAAAGGATCTTACAAACAAAAAGAAATTGTATGATAGAATAGAACCTATTTTTAGTGACCTACTAGATTTAGAAAAAGAGAAAAATTCAGTTGATGAAGATTATAAGAAACTTGATGCACAAAAAACTGAATTTAAAGAGAAAATATCAGAAGTAGAGAGTAACAGGTTAGAAGAAGAAATAAACATAAATGAAACACTAATACGGGATTTAAAAGAAGCTAAAGAAAAATTACCCAAATTTATACGAGACCAAGAGAAAATAAAAGAGGAATTAGGAGATATACAATCATTACAAAAAGAAATTCAAGATTTGAAAGCTAAAAATGATGAAAATAGATTAACAGAATTAAATGAAGCTATTGTCAAATTTAAAGAAGAACAAACAACTTTAACAAAGAAACAGGCAATCACAAAAGAATTAATTAAAGAATTAAAAACATTAAATTTGGAAGAAAAAAAGCTTAAAGAGAATAATATAGCACTTTCCGAGATAGAAATGCTAGAAGGTTTCAAAGAACAAAAGAAGATACAGGAAGAAAGAGAAGTAGTAGGAAAAGCTATTTCTGCAAAAGAAGCATCAATTAAAAGCTTGGTTGAAGATATTATTCCACCATTAATTGAACATAAAAATGACTTACTCCAAAAAGAAAGCGAGGTCAAAGAAAAAGAAAAATCTCTGCAACTAGAAAATAAAAAGAAAGAAATTACGTCAATTCTTCGAGGACTAATGCGAGAATTACCAAATAGATTGCTCCCCACCTTTATTGAAAGAATCAATTCAACTGCAACAGAAATACTACAATCAATAATACCAGGAAGTGATATTCAAAGCATCATCCTTAATGATGATTATTCATTAAGTATAATACGATTAGGAAATATAGAAAATATTTCAGTTCTAAGTGGAGGGGAAACAATAATTATCGCACTTGCATTAAGATTAGCATTCGCTAAAGAATTTTCAACATTAGATTCATTAATATTAGACGAACCAACAATCTTTTTGGATGAACGAAGAAGAGGAGAATTAGTTACGGTTTTAGAACGAAATAGATTAGTTCGACAAATGTTTGTTGTAACACATGATCCTGATTTTGAAAGAATTTCTGATAAGACATATTTCATAACAAAAATTGCTGGGGAAACTGAAGTAAAACCAATTGAAGGAAATGAGGAAAATACTAAAGATGATTTTAACCTCTTATAAGGAATCAATAATTTTCAAAGCTGACATTAATTCATCTTTATCTTCAGAATCTTTCTTTTTTATTTTGTCATCTGACTTAATATCAGGGATTGTAGGATCTTCAGGTATAGTTGTAGGGGGAATTATCTCTGATGAAAAATCTTCCATTTCAGCTTGAAAAGTAGGGGGTTTAGGTATGGGTGGTAATTTTGAGTCTTCAGTAATTGGTTTAGGTTCTGGTATTTCACTTTCAATCTTAGGAATTGTTGCTGTAGGTGGTGAGCTGGTTATTTTTGGTGGTATATTTATAGGAATGGTTGGATAATGTGGTGATGATTCTATTGGTTGAGAAGGTCTAGGTTGGGTAAAACTCGAATCCTCTTCTGGTTTAGAGCTCTCAAATGCTTTAATTAAACCTTTTCCAGAAACATCTGCCAAAGATTCCAAATTTTGCATTTTGTCTTCTAAAACATGTAATCGCTTATTAGTGATTTTAATATACTCAGAGAGTTCTCTTTCTAATCCTTCTAATGCCTTTATAATTGAAGAAGCAATGTCGTCTAATTGTTTAGCTAGTTTTTCTTCAGAGCTCAAATCTGTACACCATTTTTTTTGCGATATTTTTAAACAGACGATAATTCCTTTGAAAGGAGTTATGTTTTTTAAGGGTTTATATGATAGTAAAATATCACAACTATTACCTATGGATTTTTAATGTTTCAGCAAAAGATTGGGATAAGTGCTATTTTAATATGTGTTTTTACGCAAATTATTGTAGATACTTTTGTTTTTCTTTGAATTGTTTCAAATTATTTTGGTCTAAAAGAGATGTAATGGAATCTTTCGCTTTAATCAGTACTGAATTAACATCAATTCCCAAGAATAATCGATTTCGCATAACAATCTTACCATCAATGATTGTAGTTTTAACATTAGTATCATATGCACTATAAGCAATTAGGGAGTAAGGATTATGGGGTGGCCAAACATTAGGGGTTTTTGTATCAATAATGATAAGATCAGCTTTCTTGCCTATCTCTAAAGAACCAATAGTAGACTCCAAACCAAAAGATTTTGCCCCATTAATAGTAGCCATTTTTAAAGCATCTTGAGAAGGTAAAAGTTCAGGATTCAAATTTATCCCTTTATGAAGACAAGATGCCATTCGAATTTCTTGTAACATACTTAAATTATTATTACTGGCAGCTCCATCTGTGCCAAGAGCAATATTAACACCCAATTTGGAAAGTTCAGCATAGCGAAAAAGTCCAGAACCAAGTTTCAAATTACTTGTTGGATTATGCGCAATATTTACATGATATTTTTGTAGGATTTTACATTCCTCATCAGTTAACCAAACGCAATGAGCAGCTACCAATTTATTACTTAGAAAATCTAATTTTTCAAGATACTCGACGGGAGAATATTTCTTATTTTTCTTGACATCTTTCACTTCACTTTCTGTTTCAGAGAGATGAATTTGTAATGGTAAATTATGCTTTTCTGATAGTTGTTTAGCTTCCAAAAGTAATTCATCAGAACAAGTATTTGGTGCATGTGGTGAAATTATAGCTGAACATACTTTGCTATTTTTATTTACATAGTCAAGAAACTTCAGAGTCTTTTTAACTTCAATTTCTCTCTTTTCCTGCTTATTCAAATCAATCATACCATATCCCAAAATGCCTCTGAACCCAATTGCTTCTAAAGCATCCAATGATTTTTCTTCATAGAAATACATATCACAAGCAGAAGTCGTTCCACCTTGAATCATTTCAATAGCTGCTAACTGTGTACCAATAAAACAATCCTCTGGTTTGAGTTTAGCTTCAATAGGCCAAATATAACTATTTAACCATTCCATTAAAGGAAGATCGTCAGCTAAACCTCTAAATAAAGTCATAGCAAAATGACTGTGTGCATTAATGAAGCCAGGTAAAATTAAGTCTCCTAAAGCATCAATTTCCTCTTTTACATCAAGCTTATTCCCATAAGCAGAATGAAATTTGTCCATTGAACCAAGATCAACAATTTTAGTATTATTAATGAGAACAAATCCTCGTTGAATAGTATTCATGTCCTTATCAACAGTTAAAATATGGGCATTGATTATTAGTATATCAAATTCTTCTTGTGACAATTTTATCACCAAACTAATAATAAACCATTAATTGCTAAATACAAATATCTTCTGTTTAATTAGATTTACTTAGTTAGTTTTGCAACAAAAAAGCCAGGGGTATCAAAAGTATCAGGATAAAAACGTCTCATACACTCAAGATCCAAACCATCTCCCGTATCTTCACCACATGTACCCATTAATAGATTAGGTTGGACTAATTTTAAGCCCAATTCATTAAGTGCATAAGCTATTACCTTTTCATTTTCATCTGGTTCTAAAGTGCAAGTAGAATAAGTAATAATACCTCCTTTGCGGATAATTTTAGCTGCTGCCCAGAGAAATGACTTTTGGTAGTTAGTAGTATTAACAATATCGGATTCTTTGGTTTCATCATAGATTTTCGGTCTAACGCCAACGGCTGAACAACTCGGATCAACAATTACTTTATCTGCTTTAATGGTGTGATGTTTAATATATTCAATACTATCCTCATTGATAATTTGTATGCTTTTTAGTTTCTGATTTTTAATAGCAATAGCCATCCTTTCCAAACGTCTTCGACTACGATCAAAAGCAATAATATCTACTTCATCATTAGAAATAATAGCTGTGCTAGTACTTTTACCACCAGGAGCAGCGCATAAATCAACAATTTTATCTCCTTTTTTTGGATCTAAAACATGTGCAACATAAGCAGCAGGAATACTTTGACTGAAAGCATCACCTGAATCAATAAAACCTAAATTCCGAAGACTTGGAACTTCGTAAAAACTATCTGTTGTTTGAACAGCTATTCCCTTGCATTTTGGATTTTTAGAATTGGTTTTCGAAATACCATTTGCAACAATTTGATCTTTTTGACTTATAAGAGTAACAACATCTTCCTCAATTAATTTAGGTACTCTAATAACACCAACCCCAAACAAATCAGATCCAACAAAGATACTTTCAGCAGCTATTTTATCGGTTACTATACGTGGAGCATCAGGAAGATAGGGAATAATATTGCGACCTTTTGTTTTTACCTTAATTATTTCATCTAAAATTTCATGGGGAGCACTTTTCCATTCTAATGCCTCAAACTTGGCAATAACTTCTTCTCGAGAGATTTTTGTTGTAGTAGCTCGAACAGCAAAATTATTTACAGGCTTAGAAAGGGAATCAACCAATTTCTGTGCACGAGATTCACCATATCTTGAGCAAAATCTATACCATAAATCTTTGGAGAAGGTTCCGCTAGCTAAATCAAGGTGAGGTATTTTCATACTAATCACATGTGGTCTCAATTTAAGGTTTTTAATTTAATTAATAATTTTAACTAAAGTAACTTATTAAGTATTTAATATATTATTAGAAAAGAATTAAATGTAAAAGAAAATACTATGATACTATTAAGTTTGGAAAATTTCAGTTTAGGTGGCTACTATTTGCTAAATCAAAAAAACAATCCCAATACAGAGGCTGAGGTAATATTTTGGGCTGTCTTCTATTTTAATCCAATAGCTACAAAAGAAACAGATCAATTCAAAAGAGAAGTAATTAAAACTCTCAGAAAAAATAAGTTGGTTGATTATGATTTTGAAGAATTAACAGCCTTTTTAGTTCTAAAGATACAACTAAACTCAAACCAAATAGCACAAATTACTTCATTAACTGAAAATCGTAAAGAGGATTTAGCAAATCTACTATTAGAGCAAATCCAATCAGCATTAAAAATAAATTATAAAACATATCTTAGTGCATTAAAGAACCGCTTCCTAAAAGAAATGAAGAAAAATCGCGAGCTAAAAGAATCGACTAATATTTTAATCAAAAAAATGACCATGAATGAAGATGAAAAAACTTGTTTTGCAGATAATATTTACAAGTTAATAGAAGATAAATCAGAATATTACGAAGAAGTTGTTGAAAATGCCCTATTATTTATTAGTAGCGCTCCTAAAGAAAATTATTCAATTATTGAAATTGGGAGTGAAAAAGTAACTGTTCAATCAGAAGAACCAATCATTCATTTATTGGATGAATTGATCCTTTATAATTTTGCCAGTAAATATTCAGGAAAAACCGAATATATTCTAAAACAATTTCTCACGTTCAGTAAAGCTGTTAATAAAAAATTACAGGGAACAACACAAAAGACGCAAAATTTTATTGATTTGCTGGACCTCTTGAAAGGGAAATCATTCGAAGTGTTAGATAATATCTATGATATTAGAAGACAGATAGCTAGACAAAGTAGAGCAGAAAGCGAAATTATAAGTGAAATTACCAAGTTAAACAATCCGGAGCTAGTAGAGCTTATAGAAAAGATCTCCCCGAGAAAAATCATTCAAGAAATAGTAAAATTAACAGATGAATCAATTGAAAGTTTGCATAAATGGTTCGAATATATACGAGAAATAGAGAATATAACTATAATCGAACCAATGATGAACTTGAAAGATTATACAGACGAAATTTGCAGTTTGTTCATTCATATGGAACTACTGAGAATTTGGAGTGAGTTCTTTTATGACATATCTTATTTCACAGTAAAAGAGGGAAGGGTAGTGGAAGCTGTTGGGGAAGAAGTGAAAAAGAAAATTGAAACAGAAGCAGTTTTAAAGGTGGAGAATGTCTATAAAACCTACAAATTACCAAAATCTCGCGTCTATGCTCTTCGAGGAGTAAGTTTTGAAATCAAACAGGGAGAATTTTTAGCAATTATGGGTCCTTCAGGAGCAGGAAAAACAACTCTGGTCAATATTTTGACAGGATTAGATACACCAGATAAAGGGGCTGTTTATCTTGATGGAAAAAATATTGCTCTACTGGATGATAAAGAATTAACGATCTTTAGAAGAGATCAAATAGGACTAATTTTCCAATTCTACCAATTATTCCCAGAATTGACTGCGATAGAGAATGTTTCTATGCCTGCTGAAATGGCTGGAATACCAGTAAAAGAAGCACGAGAAAAAGCATTGGAGATACTAAAAGTGGTAGATTTGGAAATGTTTGCAAACCAATATCCAGACAAGCTATCGGGAGGGCAGCAACAAAGAGTAGCAATAGCAAGAGCATTGGTGAATGATCCAAGTATCATAGTAGCAGATCAACTAACGGGAGATTTGGATTCAATAACAGGGATGCAAATAATAGGATATTTGAGAAAAATAAATCTTGAAAAAAGAACTACAGTACTATTGGTCACACATAATAAAGCGGTAGCAACACAAACAGATAGAATATTAACAATAGAAGATGGCGAAATAATGGAAGAAATAGATATGACAAAACTAAGGCAAATGGATAAATAAAGGGGAAAAAAAAAGAATAAGATAATTCTTTAATAGTAAAAAGTATAGTCTAATAATACACAGCTAAATTAAGTGAAACAGATAAGAAGGGAATCTTCTACATGTCGTGTGAAATGTGTGGTAATTTTGCTGGACCAGATTTAACGGAATGTGAAGTTGATGGGGCTAGAATGTTACTCTGTCCCAAGTGTTCAAAGTTTGGCACAAAAATATCCAATAAACCGATACATGTTTATGAGGATGAAGATCAAACAGAGGTTGCTTTTGTCCGAAGTGCTCCTGGTGGAAAAGGTCCAAGTATTTCTCATGTAAAAGTGGGATCAGGAGAACGAGCACCAATCCCTGTTAGGCAAAGAAGCAAACGAGATGTTTTAATCAGCGATCAAGTGTTGATAGATGATTATGGTGGAGTAATCCAAGGTGCAAGAAAAGCACGAGGATGGTCTCTAGAAGAGTTTGCTCAATTGATAAATGAAAAAGCATCAATAATGCAAAAAATAGAGAAAAATGAATTTAATCCCCCTGAAAGTTTGATAGTAAAAATTGAACGAAAACTTGAGCTCTCATTGAGAGAAGAAGCAAGTGCCCCAGTTTTTACTTCTATCACATCACCAAAGGAAACTACTTTGGGAGATGTTGTGAAATTAAAGAAGAAGAGAAAAGATTAATTTTTTCTTCTTTTGTTTTTAGTTTTTTTTGTGTTAATAACTACATTTAATTAATAATATACCTTAATTTATATAATAACAATGTAAAAAGTGAAAACCATGGTAGCAGAAATTCAATGGATGTTTATTACTGATAAATATTCATTAGTTGAAATTATTGACAATGCTATAGTGGTTGCTAGATTCAATCAAAATGAACTTATGAGAGATTTAATTGAAGCACGCTGTGTTTTACTAGAAGCAAAATCTTATGAGGATTTGAATCCTACTTTAGATAAAATACTAAAAATAAATGAAAGTATTACTGATAAAAGATTATTTGATTTAGTAAGTAAATTAATTGACCAAATTAATTTATATAAAGATGGTCAAATAAAAATCGATGATAGAGTGGACAAAGTAGAATCAAAAGTTAGTGATTAGTTCTTTTTAATATGATTCTTAATAAATTCCCAATCTTTCTCTTGTATAGTTCGTTTATTTTGTAAATCCATTATTTCTGTGGCCCAAATAATTATCAGATCGATTTCATCATTTATTTTATCATTCAAGTAATCTATCATTTTATCTTTTATTTCATTAGTTACATTAATTCCATTTGTTTGTTTCTTAAAATAATCAAATATTGGTGATTTTGATACAAATTTTTCTTCCGGCAAATCTTATCCACCTTCATCTCTCTGTTACATTATGCACACTAGGTAAAAATCTTTCTTCACAAACTTTTATAAAAAAAGTGTAAAAGTTCAATCAAAGGACCTTTACATTAAGCTTGATCTGCTTTCTTCGCTAATTCGTTTTCGTGTTTACCTTCCTCGACTAATTTACCTGAAGGTTTAACAAAGCTAATGATTATGAGACCAAGAAGCATTAAAAGCCCTACAGCAATCATTGCATACCCGTATGCATTATGCATAGATGGATTTGCAAAGTATTTGTATGCAAGATATTCATATAACATAAAAACGCCTGTCCATAATAGTGGTCCAAGAGAGGATGATAATTTACCGCTTAATTTTGAAAAGCCGAAATATTCGCCAAATTTCTCTTTTGGAGCAAGCTCAGTAACCATAGCTCTTTGTGCAACCCATGTACCACCTAATGCTGGTCCTGCAATAATACCCATTATCAGTACAAATATGAAAGGTACATTAGCACCTACAGAGATTGGCGCTGCGAAGAAGATTAAACATGTACCAAGTATTATTGCTATGCCCCAAAGTCCACCAACAACATAAAAGGCAGTTTTACCACCCCATTTATCAGCAATCATCCCAATGAAGTAGGTTAAAGCAACAGCTGAAACCGTTGAAATAATAATAAAAATCATAGCAAAATCAAGATTCATACTTGTAACTGTATCTGTTATTTTCAGTCCATCTTTTACTATAAGAAACATTTTAGCAACGATTATATTAGCTACATCAACAACAAGAAAATAACCAATAATAAATTTGAACATTTCTTTATGCTAATGAATATCTCTAAATGTGTTACCAACTTGTTTAAAAGAATCACGAATAACTTTCCGCATGGGTGGCATTTTAGCTTTTTTCTGTCGTTCTTTAACAAAAATAAAAGGCAAAGCAAAAACTGCAAATAAGGCCATTGTAATAACAAAAGTCCAAGGATTATCAACATAACCTAATTTCAAGGGTCCAGCGGATATATCACTATTAGGTGTACCACCCCAAAATATAGCAAGAACCATCATAACAGCCATACCAATTAATGTTCCAAAATAGCCAAAGGCAACACCAAAACCACCAACCTTTCCAGCGTCTTTAGGATTCGCGATAAAAGTCAGCATTGCATCATAAAAAGCCAGACTCCATTGATAGGCAATATTAGCAATCACATAAAACAAAAGAACCATTGTTAAACTATGTGTACCGTCACCCATCTTCAAACCTAAAAGACTAGCAAAGAGTAGAATAATACCTGTTAAAACCAAAACAAATGGTTTTCTTCTTCCAGCAGTATCACTTAAGGCACCATAATTGGCATACCAATAGCAACGATGATTTGCATAGCAGCAGAAACACCATTAAAAATAGCATCAGCACGAGTATAAGATAATCCAAGGTCAACTTGTCCAATAACGAGAACGTATTGGTTTATGATCAAAGATACTATGACCATAGAATAAATAGTATTAGCAAGATCATACATGGACCATTTGAGAACATTCCAGTAACTAGTGCGTGTTTCGATTTCTATTTCATCGCCTTTTTTGGCAAGTTCCAATTTGAGTTCGCCATTTTCAGAATTTTCTTCATCAATTGACATAAATCTAAAGATATAATGAAAATTTAAAACTGTTTCTCTAAAAAATTAATTTAAGAGACAATTAAGCCATCTTTCATTTTAATAATCCTATCACAAAGTGAACCAATTAGCTCAGAATGAGTAACTAAAACAAAAGTTTGGCTAAAATCCTCATTCAATCTTCGAAAGAGTTTCATTATATCTCGAGAGATGACACTAGATAAATCACCGGTGGGTTCATCAGCTAGGATAATTTTTGGATTAGTAATAAGTGAGCGAGCAATTGCTACTCTTTGTCTTTGGCCACCGGACATTTCATTAGGTCTATTATAAAGACGACTACCCAAACCTACTTCACGTAAAATAACTTTAGCTTTTTCATGAGCAGCGTTAGTGGTTTCACCCATAAGAAGTAGAGGTAAAGCGACATTTTCGACAGCTGTTAAAACATCAAAAAGATTGAAGAATTGAAAAATAAAACTCAAATTATATTTGCGAAATTCGGTTATATCACGATCAGAATAACCGGTAATCTCTTCACCACCAATAAAAACAGAACCAGAAGTTGGTTTATCGAGACCACCAATCATGTTTAATAAAGTGGTTTTACCGCAACCTGAAGGACCCATGATTGCAACCATTTCACCTTTCTGTATCTCTAAATCAATACCCTGAAGAGCATGAACCTCTAAAGGAGTGTTTACTGAAAAAGTTTTAACAAGATTTTTGGTAATTAGAATAGGTTCAGTCAAGGGTAATCACTTAATATGAGTTTTAAGGTAAATTATGATTGAAGCTTCAATTATTAGAATTTTCTTATTTGGTAATCAAATGAAAATTTGGTGCGGGAGACGCGATTCGAACGCGCGTACCTATTTATTTAATATCTATCTTTTTTGAACAATTCAGCTTCTATTAATGATAGAAGTCCTTCATTTTCCATAAAAAATTCTTTTACCAATATACCAAGCTCTGAGTTAAAATTAGTTCCAATTTCACTTGAATATAAAGGTCTAATGTGTGTAAAATAAACTACTTTTTTATTAAAAGAGAATTTTTGTGCTTTCTGGAATTCCCTAAGCATTTCAGTAAAGAATAGCTTAACAGGATTAATATTTTTTAAATAGATAAGAATATTTATTCCGCTCAATAAAAGCAAGATTATAAAGAGTTATTTTTTTTTCTAGATAAATGATTTGCGAGAAAAAACAAATATTTTTGTGAATATATTCGGGAATTTAATTTTTCTTCATTTTGTAACAATTCTTCAGATAATCTTACAATTGAATAGTCATCAGGTATTGGTGTAAAAGAAGATCATAATGGATATGCGCATAAATTAGAGAAAATATCGAAAGTTTCAGCAACAGATAATTGTATATTTTGACAAACTAAATTTCCTTGGTAATGTATATTCGATAAAGAAATTGGGTAGTGTTTATTTTCGGAAAGATTTGTAGATAGAGTTAGATATGCATACTCAAGAGATATAGACACCACAAAAAATCATAATTTTAGTAAGAATATTTATCTTAATTTACTGAATGACAAAAATCCAATAGGTTTATAATAAAGAAAATTGATA
>DATKZI010000046.1:0-29960 GCA_035528035.1 Bathyarchaeia archaeon | reverse complement strand
GTATGCCATAAAGCGATTATTGTTATAAGTTTTAGTGATTTCACAACCTACTATTTTATTATTTATAATATAAATTATCAACGGTTGATCTGTACTGATGAATAGTGGAATGTCTAAATTAGCTTTTTTTATCATAATTTGCTAATAAACTACTTAATATAAAAAATTTAAGTATCTACAAAGAATTTAAATTATTTATATTTAATTCAATAATAACATCTTTTAAGAATTGGAAGAGGATGGAAAATGAGTAGGAAAAAAATTCATACATTAATAATTTTATTTGTAATTTTATTTTCTACAAAAGAAATATATCATAAAAATCATTGAATTATTATCCCTTGAAATCTCTACCAAGATACTCGTTATAAACATCTCCCCAACTTCTTCTGATGCCTTGTTTTCGAGGGAATTTCTTAGATAGTTGTTTGGTAATTTCAAGAATTGTTGATTTATTTTCCCTAAAGAATACATCTATATCAGGGATGGAACCATTATATTCAGCTAAAATAAGTAAAGCAAAATACATGACCTTTTGATCTTGTGGTAGGAAATCAAAATGGTTAATTAATAGTGTGATTTTTTCACTGATAAATTCTTGAACTATAGGTAAATGATTAAGGTAAGCAGTTAAGATTTTTGGACCACTTAATCGTAGCAATTGTTCTGGGGATAGTTCCCCTGAAGTTACTTGTTCAATTAAATAAATATAGTAATCTATACAGTAAAATGCAATCTGTAAAGAGCTGTTAGAATAGTGATTACTAAGTCCTTTCCTTTGATTATAATATAATGTTGTTAGGTTTCGTATTGTTGAAACATCGTGATATATTTTATTTGAATCAGGTGCAAAACGCCAGATACCTTTTGATGACAGACAGATATTGCTAAGTAGAATAAAGGTTTCTTTAGGAGTAAAATTAAAAGTATCAGCAATAGTATCAGCAAATAAATCCCTAGCAATGCCTGAAAGAATTTTAAAATCATACAGTAGGACTTTCTTATCGTCATTCGAGTTAAGTATTCTTAGTTTGAAAGAAAGACATTTGTTTACAAAATCTTCAGTTCCTATGCCACCTGATATACATAAAGATTCGCTTTGATAATTAGCAAAATTCTCTTTGTGATTTTCAATTATATCTTGAGGTAAACATTCTCCTATATTAGGATTTAATAATAGATTACCTAATAGCTGATAAGCATACCTATAATCACTATAACATTGCCCTTCTAATTCCAATCCTATTAGTTTATTTGCAATATAATATGTAACAATGGGATCAGTATTACAAATAAATATCAGCGGATAATTTTCCTTTTCCATAAAAATAAAACACTATTGAAGTTTAAAAGAATTCCTAATTTTTCCTTTTTTTATAAATAATTGTTCCTTAGCTGCTTTTCAATGAAATACTAAAATAATACTTTGAAGATAATATAGAATTTTAACAAAAAAAATTAAAATAAATTAAATAATTTTGAATATTTATTATATGCTGAGTTAGCAAATGGATTATTTAAGAATAATTCTAACTTAAATATAGATATAGTATAAATCTCTAAAAATCATAAAAATAGTAATTTAAAAAATAACTTAATAATTATCTTCACATTGAATCAGTAAGGAGTTTGAAAATTAAATCTACTATGATTATCAATAATATAATTGGAGAATTTTGACTTTAATGACATTTATTAGGATATTTATATTAAATCCTGCAGGAAATTCTTGTGAACTAAAATCTTCAAAATTATTGACTGGTAGTTTCCGGAGGAAAAAGCTAATATTTCTTTTGAAAAACTACCAGGAAAACTTTATTCTCAGGTTTATGGGATCATTCTAATAGATCTTTTTAGAACAGACTTACTTATTCTGATGGAATCCTTGGATTTTGTGCTGATCTAGTTAAAGTTGTTGGAAAAGCACTCCTTTTTTCAACCTTCACCTCTAGAGGTATGTTCGAACTTCTCAATCCTATATCACTCCTCTACCGACAAAAAATTGTCTACTAATAAACTAGCGATTTTTTCTTTAAAAAGGGCTAAAATAGTTAATTTTCTTCGTAAGATTTTTTTCTTTCCTCTTCTTGAATTTCTTTTCTAGCAATACTCTCTATTATTACTTGCAGATTTTGACGATTTCTAACAGAAAGCGATGTAAAAACAAAAATTGCTGCAATAGGTCACACACATCTTCTGTACGGTTTAGAAGTCCAGTTTGGCAATGACATGCTTAGGTGGGAAGTACAGGTTGGCTGAACAGCTTGCCCGAAGACTCGACGCTTGGACTTTTTCAATCAAAATCAATGAAGTATAATTTAAGTCTGCTATTGTGAATTATTTAATATTGTTTTGTTATTTATTCTCTTCCTTCGTTTTCTAATGAAAAGGGGAAGAGAAATAGTTAATGAAAGAATAATTAACAACCCTGATATCACACCTATTTTTCTTCCAAGGTAAGGATCGACAATGAAATTAGTGCCAAGGGTAAAACCGGACATAGAACTACCGATTTTATCATATTGATAATCTAATAAAACATTAAAATGGGATTGGTTGAGTGTGCCTAAGGTTCTACCTTTTATGTGAAAACCTTCTATAAACCCAGTATTTTTATTGATAACTATTTTGAAAAGATTATCGTATGAAATTGAAATAGGATTATCAAAACCAGAATCAATTACCACGGTTTTATATTTTCCTGTAAAATTCCCCCCATTCCAAAATTCAAAAATAAATTTATCTGAGGTTGTTTTGGTAGCATAGTCACAAGAAACATCATGTCCTTGAGAAGCTAAATCTTCATAAAAGATCCTATATTCTTCACCAATAGCTGTAAAATAATTCCAAGTAGATAACCCAGGTGTAAAATATGGATAAAAATAAAGAGAATAACCATCAGCTAGCTCACCAAGATCATTCCAATACATAGTTAATGCGTATGATAATCTATAGGTATGAACAAGATGATTGAAAACAATAATTTTTAGTGCATCTATCGAATAAACAAAATCATCAGTTAAATTATCTAATATAAAATCAGCATTCATACCTGCTTCATCATAATTTATCAACACAGTGATTTTTGTACCCTCAGGAAAGTAATGCCAATCAAAATTAAATTTATTCGTTTTTAAGCTGTTCTCATCTACATGAGCTATTAATTGACTTTTCGTTATTCTGTATGTTAGCTCTACAGTTGAATCTTCCTTAATGTTTTGAATAACTTGAGCTGTTAAAAGGATAGTGAGTAAAATAAATACTTGTGTTAGTTTCTTCCCCAAAGCTAGCTATTCCTTCTTTAGAATTTTGTACACTGCAACATTTTTTTAATAAATCTTTACTTTTTAAATTAACAATCATTAGCTAGCGTTTGTTTCTTTTGTTGTTCTTTTCCTAACAATTTTTCTGATTATAAAATAACTTCCACACCCTATAGCTACTGAACAAATAGGGATGAAAATGTAAATGGTTAACGAAGTTTTATTAGCTAATTTAAAAAGTGGAAGATTATAATTTGTTTTCTCGATTTTAAAATTTAAATTAATCTTGACAGCTCCTTGATCTATTTCACCTTTTGTTTCACCTTTTAGGTGCATTCCTAATAATAAACCAGTGGATTTCTCAAAAACGATCTGAAAACGATTCTCAAAGTAGCAATTTGCTGGTAATCCAAAAGGATAACCGAGTACAGCATCAATTTCTCCATTTACCTGTCCTTTGTTCCATGTTTCAAAGTAAATTTTGTTATTGCTATCTTCAAATAGGTAATCGTATTTAATACTATGTCCTAAATCTTCGTATTCTTTCAATTCAGTAACCAATAAATCCCCTGTATCATTTAGAAAAGACCAATATTCTTCTGTAGGTTTAATATAGGGGTAAAGTTTCAAATAAAATCCTTCTTCAAAATAAGCATTATTCCAAGAGAGAATAAGAGCATAAGTATAATATGATGCCATTGTAAGAAGATCAAACAATATATGTTTTATATATTCCATTGAATAAGAATATAATCTAGAATTATCACCTATTGATAAATTTGCAACAAATCCATCACCAATAGAAGTGACATAAACATCAACAATTGATCCTACTGGATAATTATCACCATAAAAATAAATACCTCGAGATTTAACAGAATTTGATCCTGCTAACGCTGAAATTCTTGATGAAACAACTTTATAATGATATGTATCACCAATAGTGACTGCAGCACTAGTATTTTTTGGTAGAATAGTAGACACTAAAATTATAAGTATTAGTAGCATCGAATATTTTCTTCTCATAAAATCATCCCTAAAACCTATTTTTTTCTGATTTTAGTAGAAATAAGATATAAATTTTAAATTTTTCCCTATGATGTAAAAGCAATTCTTTTGATTAGAAAATTAGGAGATTTCATAAGTTATGAAAGACGTATCAATAATTCCCAATATTCTTTAGATATAGGTAGGTGAATATAAAGCTTTTCAAATTCTCGTCTCAACATTTGATTATTCTTTTGATAGTATTCTAATAGGATGGTAGCTTTTTTGATATCTGTCATATATCGCATATTTGAATAAGCACAATTGAAAAAAGCATAGTAGAGAATTAAGTGTTGTTTAGGAACAGCTGAAGGATTAAGGAGAGTATCCATTACTTCCTCCAAAAAAGAGAATACTGGGGGAAGTTCCATCAATAAAGCTAAAGGAATCAAACCATTATAATTAAGCAGCTGTTTTGGGGTTATTTGTTTCTCTAAGAGAAGCTTTTGGAGATACTTAAAGTAATAAATAACAAATTTATTACAAGTCATATTAAATGGAGTCTTATTGACAATAAAAGAAATTTTCTTCCCTTCTTCATATGGGAGAGAGAATTGTTTGTCCAATTCTTCTTTGGTATTGAGTGGAATTAATTTAGGACCAAAAAGTAAAAGGTAAGGAATCGAAGATATATTCGCCAGAATTATTGCTGCTTCTTCTAAAGAAAGTTCGATTTCTTTTTTAAGGGGAAATTCCTCAAAAAACATATCTTGAAAGATCACTGGTTTATCTTTTGTGAAATCCAAAACAAAGTCTAGATCAAAGCAACGATAACAACCAATATACTCACCAACATGTTCTACATAACCAAACAACTTGAATTGCTTCTTATCTAAAGAATAATTTTTACCATTGAAAAACTGTTGAAAAACAGATGGAAAAACTGCTAAAGCCTGTTCAGATTGCATGAGCTCAGTTAGAAGAAGAAAGGCTTTCGCAAAATCATAACTGGTTAAATTTAAAGGATCAAAACCAAGTATCTTATTTTCTATAATATAGATTATGAAAGGGGGATTAATATGTCCAAAAAAGGGGATGGAATCATGTGATAGCGTCTTCATTGAAATAAATCCTCTGATATTTTAATATTATTTCATGTTATTAATAACTAAACATAATCTATTTAAAGTTAAATATTTATTTCATTATGGTGTTTTTATGAAAACACGAAAATGGAAAATACAAATTGGGATTATAATAATAGGAGTTATATTTTGTTCATCAATACAAAATATATATGCTGTTGGGCAATTTAATGAAAGGTTATATAACACAAAAAACCTTTTACAAAATGCTTTCAATTTTGAAAATAATAGCAACAAGATAAATTCTGATGAAAGTTTACATTTATATACTAAAAATTTTCTTGTTAATCAAAGTTATGATTTAGATTTTAGATATAATGTAGCATCCATTATAACATCCATAACTCAAAGTGATCGTATAATGTTATTTCTGATTGCATCAGAAATTGCTAGTACTTTTTATGGCGTACTAGAACCTACAACATACGGCTATTTAGTTTCTATTAAAAATGATTGGGCAATTTTAATTGAACATGGTTATACTTTACAAAACGAGAAAGATACAGCAATAAATCTAGCTGACTTATCATCAAGTTATAAAAATGTTCTCTTAGCATCTTGTTTTTCATCAATTGTAGCTAAGCAATACAAAAATATGTATGGTTACAAAGGGATTACTACAGTAAGTAATGTATTAGAATACTTAATTGAGAGAGTTAATTATAGGCAAGAAATATTAAATTCTATTTATAATAGTCAAATTAACACCTATCAATTATGGGTATCTGATTATCGTTTATTTATTCCTCTTTCACCTCAAATAATATCCGCAATAGAAATGATTGATAAATTAAACAATGATGACTATCAAATTCCTCGATCATTTATTCCTACAATAATTGATTCTGTTCTGAAATTAGTTGTACCTCTTGAGATAAGTACCTCCGGAACATGGGGTTCGAATCATATAAATTTTAAATGCACTAATTCTGGATATCATGAAGCAATCAATGATGCTTTATTATCTGAATTACTACATAGCTTGACCAGTATTCCAATAATTTTTAAAGACTCGTTTTATTGGAAACTGTTAATAATCAAATGCAATCCTATAAATGCTTATGATATTACAGCAAGCAATAAATTTTATTCAGCCTCAATGGTAGTTGGTCCAATGCCAGACTCAACTATACCAAATAATCTACAACACCTAACAATTATCACAGCTGATGTATTTGGTGATGATACTTACGAAAGAAATACGCTTATTAAACATCATGTAGTACATAATATACTTAATAAAAATGGTAAAATATATTACTATAATGGTAAAGCTAATTTTGGTCTAAATGATGCTAGTTACCAATTAGCAAATATAGATCCAATTATACAACCTGATATTGATCCCCTTTTACAGAAACAGATTAGAGATCAAGTTTTCAAAATGATTGCCTTCTTTCTTTGTGGTTGGCCAATGTTAATAATCATTTCACAATGCAATGATAAGGTGATAGATTGGGTTGGGGATCAAACAGCTAAGTATTACGCTGTGTGGTGTGCAATCTTCCTTCTTTATATTGTTTGTGCGGTAATTTTAGCTGTGGTAATTGCTACAATACTGCCAGCACTATTAGCAGCTGCACCGGAAATTTTAATCGCTCTTGGATTTAGTTTACCTGCATTTGGTTTACTTCCAATGTCAATAAATAGTTGTGAATCTGATGAGGTACCAATCAAAATGGATGATTACTATGATGATGACAATGATGCAATTCCAAATTATGTAGAATATAATTATTATTTAAAATATATCAATGGTACTGTAGAGCAATCAATATATGAAAGTCATAAATATACTTGGATTGAACCAAATGTTGATAATGATGGTGATGGTTTAACAGCTTTTACTGAATATATGATTAACACAGATCCATTTCTTCTTGATACAGATGGAGATGGTTTAAATGATAATGAAGAAATCATATTGACAAATGATCCTATAACAACCAATATGCAGCTAACTGACAATAATAAAGATGATATTCTTGATTATCAAACAGTAACTTATCAAGGGCATATTGATTTTATATCAAATCCAGCAGTATTTGATACTGACCAAGATGGTTTAGGAGATAAGCAAGAAAAGGATTGGGGTACTGATCCTTTGAATTTCGATACCGATGATGATACTTTATTAGATGGTTGGGAAAAATATGCTACAGAAATTGGCTGGAATGGTGTCAAGATCAATAATGAAAAAGTAGATCCCATTAATCCTCCAAATGATCCAGTTGATTGGGCAACTTGGGATGATGATGGTGATGGTTTGACTAATTCCGAAGAATCATATTATTTTACAGATCCCAATTCAAATGATACAGACAATGATTTATTATTAGATTCATGGGAGATTGATAATGATTTTGACCCCACTGATCCAAA
This sequence comes from Bathyarchaeia archaeon, assembly GCA_035528035.1. GTDB lineage: Archaea > Asgardarchaeota > Heimdallarchaeia > JABLTI01 > JABLTI01 > JABLTI01. The sequence goes on along the minus strand of DATKZI010000046.1, from coordinate 22,183 downwards.
TGATGGTAATTATGACCATGATAATGATGGATTATCAACAGCTTTAGAGTTAACAGTTTACGGAACATTATGGGATGTAGGGGATACAGATGCTGACGGACTATTAGATGGTACCGAAATCAATGTATATGGATCGAATCCGTTAAATACAGACTCAGATGGTGATAACATCGATGATTTTGAGGAAACAGTTGAAGGAGCTGATGGCTACATAACTAATCCTGCAAACGCAGATACAGACAACGATGGAATCGATGATTATGAAGAGATAACAAGTGGTGTAGATGGATTCATTACTGATCCTACTAATTGGGATACTGATGGTGATTATCTGCCTGATAAATGGGAAATCGAACATGGTTATTCTCCAACAAATCAAGATACTGATGGCGATGGCACACTGGATCTGAATGAAGATGTAGATGGCGATGGCTTAACAGTCTTTGAAGAAATGACTTATGGTACTTCAGATACTAGTGGTGATACGGATAACGATTGTATACCCGATGATGAAGAAATTCACATCTACGAAACCGATCCGTTAGATGCTGACACGGATGATGACGGATTAACTGAATATTGGGAAATCACTCATGGTTTGGATCCTCTTGTACAAGATAATATGGATGATCCTGATATGGATGGTGTAAACAATTACATTGAATTTGTCTTGGGATTGGATCCATTTAATGCTGATTCTGATGGTGACGGTATGCCTGATGGTTGGGAAATGTATTATAGTCTTGATCCTTCAGTTGCCGATTCTTTAGGTGATCTCGATAATGACGGGCTTACTAATGGTGAGGAATGTACTTATGGTACAAATCCGCAAAATGCTGATAGTGATTCTGATGGTATGCCCGATGTCTGGGAAGTAACTCATAGTCTTAATCCTAATGTAGACGATACAACAAGTGATCCTGATTCAGATGGTCTTAGCAACATAAATGAATATTTGAAAAACTGTGACCCACAAGATTCGGATTCTGACAATGATGGTTGGACAGATGGTTTTGAAGTTAATACCACAGGAACTGATCCAGCAAAAGCTGACACAGATAGCGATGGTAAAAGTGACAAGTCTGAGTACCTTTACTGGAAGAGTCGAGGAAAAACAGACGCGACAGCTTACAGCTACTGTAAGATCGCTGATGTTGACAACGATGGTTTGAAGGATGGTCTTGAGATCAACTGGGGACTCGATCCCTTAGATAACGACATGGATAACGATGGACTTTTGGATGGTCTAGAAGTCAACACATATGATACTGATCCTGAGGACCCCGATAGCGATAATGATGGCTACACCGACCTCTATGAAATCATCAATGGTACCGATCCTAATGATTCATCGGATTATCCTGGTGGAGGAGGATTTGAATGGTGGTAGAAGGAATGGAATTGATTATTCCTTCTTAATTTCTTTTTTTTTAGTTTATTGATCAATAGGTTAACTGCCAGCAGTAGGTGTTTTATTAGTTTGTTATTTGCATAGTCTATCGTTTCGTAAAATCTTCAGATTTTTTGTTATTGTGGATTTAATTATAGATTGTGAATAATGTTTTATTGGTGAATCCTTTTTTTATAAAACATTTTTTAATTAAATATTTAAATTAGATAAACAATACCTTTTTTTGACAAAGGAAGAAAAGGGAAATGCCTAAAATATCTTCTTTCACAACTAATATACGATACATTATTAAAAACAGTCACTGGCGACAACGATTTCTAAGAACACTAATTGTTTTATATCCAATATTTTTCATTATAATATTTGTTTTATCTATGGTACCCGGTTCTTTTAATATATACTTCTTTTTTTTAGATGCACTTAAAATTGTTGTTTGTTTTTCATTTATGATAGCTACAATGTATTTGCCAATAGCTGAAAAGGAAATTGCTGAGAATTGGCAAAATCCCTCAATAAGGAATAAAGATATTTTTGGCAAGTTATTACTTTCTTTGTTCCAAGGAATAATTTTTCTTCTTCTTTCTACTGTTTTTCTTGGAGTTTTCTATTTAACAGGTTATCCTAAAATTTATGAACAACAGTATTTGGACGAATTCAATGGTCTCTGCCCTTTAGGATATGTTCCTACAACTTCTGAAGCTATAATCTATGCTTGCATTATCTTTTTGATACTTATCTCTCTTTTCACAAGTATTTTTTGGTATTATTCTCGTATTGTAAAAGTAACTGGCTATAAGGAGGATAAAAAAACTATTAAGCTAGATATTATTCGATTGTTACTAGGTCTTATTATTAATCTTTTAATATGGGGTGTCCTTCTTCCGGTGTTTTTTGATCAAGCTTTTATTGATATTCTGTATCCTGAACAATCAACTAGATACGAACTCTTAGGAGCAATTTTCTCTTCTAAACCTCATCTTTTCCTCTTAATTCAGTTGGGTGTGATAATTCTTCTCAACATTTTCTATATCATTGATGGTTTATTAGCTAATAAAAAGAGAAAGAATTTTGTCGAAATTGACCTAATAGAAACCGCTATTGAAAGTTGATTTCTCTACTCTTTTCTTTCTATCTCCTCTGCTACCGCTTTGCAATCTATTATGCCATTTTCATAATCGTATCTTCTTTCTTCTCTTCTTAGTATTCTTCTACTTAGAAAAGATGCTACCCCAGCATTGTTGTTCATAATATTGTTAATGATGCAAAATTCAGAGCAACTTTTGTGAAGACTCCCCGATCTGCAATCTAAACAATACCTCCTAGATTATTATCTAGAAAAACTCAAACTATTATTAGAGTTTTTATATATTTTTTTAATCAATTTATATAAAATATTGTTTCTTTTAGTAGGTAAATAAATAATCATTTATTATAATTAATTATTTTTTTTTAAATAAAAAAAATATTTATTGTGTCGGAAGATTACAAAATCCTTTTAAATCTTTTTAAGTAAGTACTCTGAATTAGGAGTTATTTATTTTTTTTTTTGATTAATAATTAAAATTATTGGGTAGTAAAAATGAAAGAAAATAAACTATTCATGATTGGGATTTTTCTTCTATTTTTTAGTTGTTCATTTGTAGGTTTGAATGATTTTTTTTATCATACTAAAGGAAAAGATCAATCCAATATTCCTTTAATAAAAGAAATAGAAAGTGAGCCTTTACTGCTTGATAGTAATGTGTACGATCAATATACTAATGGAACGATTGTGAACCGGGGAAGCAGTACAAATCCACTTCCCCGAGCATTCAGTACTAGTTCTCATCCAATCACAAAAGATGAGTTCCAATTAATAAACTTAGATGAATTTGCCATCCTTCCAATTCCAGTTGAACCTGCTTGTCACCCAAGACTTTATCAAGATGCGGGATTAAGCTTTGATGGGTATCATTGGTTACCAGACGTTGTGTCAATCTATACAGATTATTATAGGGGATATCAAGCAGATATTGCTTCTGGAGACGTAGATGGTGATGGGTATGATGAGATAATTATTGCTGATTCTGGAGGGGGGGGCTGGGGTAGTATAAAAGTTTACGATGATGTAAATAGTAATTATGCAAAAATTATTGATTTTGTTGTAGAAAATCCAACTGGTTATTATAAATCTATCACCACAGGAGATGTGGATGGGGATGGATGCGATGAAATAATTTATACTCGTTATATCCCAGGATTTACAATTCCAGAGGGAATTTCCTGTTCAGTAGCATTATGGGTATATGACGTCGTGCCTACATGGAAGTGTCTTACACCGTATAATTTCTATGTGAAAAATGGATATTATGGTGCTCATGATATTATCGAGTTTTACAGTAACAATGGTCTTATGATGGAACCAGAAGTTGCTTGTGGTGATTTTGATGGGGATGGGTGTGATGAGATAGCTGTTGCTTTTTCTTTTAGAAATGATGATCCTTATTATGAGGATTTTTGGATACTAGATGATTACTTACATGCATTCCAAAATATCTGGAGCTCGAATGTAATAGAAAAGATAACCGGTGACATTGATCTCGCTGCTGGAGATTTCGATGGCGATGGTGTGGATGAGATTGCATACGCTGGATGTCCATGGAATGGTGAACAATTAGAAGGTCAATTAGCAATTATAAATAATATCGGAATAATGAATTATGAAATCATCCGATTACCCATAGTTGAAGCTCCAGGTGGTGTTTGGGTACATCGTTTTCCTGTTGCTTGTGGGGATATAGATGGCGATGGAAGGGATGAGATAGGAGTAGTTAGAGCTTATAGAGAAGCTTATCCAGGAGATTTATTCCTGTATGAGTATTCGCCTGCAACTGATAATTACATACTTCTCGGGGTAAATGAGAAAAATTTCATGGACTTTGGACTCTCTATGGGTGATGTGGACTGCGATGGTTTAGCAGAAATAGTTTGTGCAGGTCGATTTTATATGGGTGTATTAGATGATGCCCAACATTCTTTTAATGTATTAATGCAGAATCTAGCTTATGGAGGGCTTGTAGCATGTGGTGATTTTGATGGAGATGGGATGAGACTCAAATACACAGGAGAATCATGGACTAACACAGCACCACCGGGAGTAATTACAATCATAGCTGCTCCACCATTATACAGAGGTATAGATCAAAATTATCTTTCTAGCTATACTGCTTTCGGACAAGAAACCTCTATAGGTACAGGCTCAAGCTCGGAGATAGGTACTTCAATAAGTACCACTTTCTCATTTGAATATGAATTAGATTTTGATTTTATTGAGATTTTTAAATTTTCTTGGAGTCGTACGATGGGTGAGGAATTTGCACGCACAAACACTATAACGAAAACGTTAACTAGAACGGTTAGTTATGCCACTGGTTGGACAGATGATGCTGTGATTTATCATTCAACTAATTATAATTCTTACAAGTATCAAATCATCCATCACCCCTATAATCCCTCCTTAATTGGGAGAAATATGACAATAGATGTTCCTGATGAACCAACAATTGTAACATGTACTGTAAAATACTTCAATTCTAAGTTCGGACAAATTATCGGTTCGGAGACTTTTAATCACACAGCTGGACGACCATGGACTTATCTCTCAAGAAATGAATCTGCAAGAAATGTTCCTGTTTGCTGGAGTTCAGGGGAACAGCTCGTTGGGCAGGGTTCAGGATTCACTACAGTTACTATTGAAGTTGCGGAAGAAACCAGCTCAGCGATGGAGAGGAAAATGTTTTCCAGTTATGCTGCAGGAGTGGCAACATGTGGTGCTGGTTATACATATTCCTCGGGCATTTTTGAGTCTAAGGCTTATGAAATCACTGTTGGGGAATCTGCAGTGTATCAAGGTTGTATTGGATTTATTGCGGATAATCAAACATGGGAAGAATTGAAGTACATCTACAATTTACTCGTTTACTACCTAGACCACCCCTCAGGGTTTACCTACCAAGTAATCAATTACTATGTTGAGGGAGCAGTCCCTTACAATTTAGCGGGAGTATTTTTCCAGGACAATTGGCAGTTACTTACCTATGTTGGTAGTGGTATAGTTGGTCTTGCAATAGTATCTTCTATCACTATAGTTGCAGTTAAACAGAGAAAACAAAAACCAGTTACTAGTAAAAAACCTAAAAAAGAAACAACTACAAAAAAGACTTCCGGTAAGAAAAAGAACAAAAAGAAATAATTAAGGCATTCAAGAAAATGCCTTTACATTTTTTCATTTATCTTGAAGGTTCTTAATGAAAAGTTACACTTCCTTTTAATACCATTAAAGCAAAAGTTTTTTAGCTTACGCCAATTTGATAACTTCACTCTCAGAGTTTGCCTAATTTGGTATTCTTATAATTGATATCTTTAGGAAGGTTGAAGCTTCTCTTTTGGACAAGAGTTGTTCCTAGATGCTCAGGAATTGTCTCGAAGACTTGGCTAATGATCACCGAATAATCATCAAAATCAAGGACTTGCTGAGTAGTTTTATAAGCTTCCTTTAAAACAGTTAAAAGTTCTTGAGCTAATATCTTAGCAAGCTCTTTTTTCTTCTCGAGTATGACCACTGCTTGCTCGTTAATTTGCTCATCATCGAATATAGACTTCTGGTTTTTTTGTTTCTTTTCGTCAAATATTTGAAACAAATCAAAAGTGAGCATCTTGTGAGAAAGAGAGGTATTTAGTAACATAAGAAGTGAAGGTAGAACCAATTTATCAAGATTTATTTGGACTAGTGTTTGAGTTGTCTCACCATTTACCTGTAAATAATTATTCTCTTGAAGTTCTTGAAATGAAAGGTAGATAGTATTATAATGTTTGGCAAGCTTCCTCGCTAGAACTCTTTGTTGGGGATGATTTTTTTCCCTTGCTGAACTAAGTAATTCTGTAAGAAGATAAAGTAAAACTGTTTGAGTAGATTTAGTTAATAGAGTAGAAGCAACAGCCTTAGTTTCTTCCTGATAATCTCCTAAAGAGAGCCTTAATCTACTCATCTTTCTAAACTTCTCCTCAACCGACAAAATACTCGTCTATTGTTATTTTGTCCACTTTTCTTTAAAAAGAACTAAAACAATTGATTTTCCTCAAATGAACCTTGTGGAAAAAGCAATTTTTTTTAATGACTTTCTTAATCACTGATTTTATCTTACTTTCTTTTTCTTGAAAGGATTATAATTGTAACCATCATTCCAAGCCCTAATCCTGGGATAATTGTTGCAAGTAGAATTGTAGTAATGTTTCGAGGTTCTTTTACGAGTTGATAGATTTCCAATCCGTCCCAACCATCAGCGATGAAAATGTAGCTTCCATGGACTTTCACATCATAACATACTCCCCGGTAGTGATCTCGAATGGCTGCGATTTCCTTGGGTTTCTCTGGATTGCTGATATCAATAGCTCGTAAACCAGCAGCATATTGGGCGATGAATGCGTAGGAGCCATTAACAACTAATCCTTGTGTTTGGAACCACCAATTCTTCACTTCGCTGAGAAAAACAGGTGCTGTTAATATTGAGGCGTCCACTATTCGCAACGCTTCATAGGTTGTGGTGAGATAAATCAAGGAGCCTTCCACCTGAATGTCTGATATAGGTTCTCCAGTATAGATTCTTGACAACAAAACGGGTTGCAAAAGATTGCTAAGGTCATAGATCGCTAATGCTCCTAAATCCTCATATGCGGTAAGGTAAACAATATTTCCTTGCACGAAAACATTTCTGAGTATAAATGGTTGACTAGGAACAATGGTGGTCAGAAGTGTTGGCTGCATTGGATCAGAACAATCAAGGATAAATAGCCCATAGTACGAATGGGTCAGATAACAACGCTGGCTTTCATTATCATACTTAAGATTGTAGAAATATCCTATGGTAGCATTGTGGCTGTAGATTCCAACTTTTACTGGGTGAGCAGGATTCTTCACGTCCAGAATAACCAATCCTCCAGCTGCAAGAGAGAGAAAGGCATAACCATTACTCACTTCTACATCCATCACGGTATCCACAGAAAAATCATACTTCCCTACAAGGGTAGGTTTAGTGATATTAGTTACAGTAATGATCTCTAAGCGGGAGGGGTAATATGGCCATTCTCGCCTACTACAGACATAAGCATAATCACCTTCAATAGTTACAGCTTTTGCCATGCAATTTGTGTCAAAATACCCCTCAAACTTCATCTGACTCTTATTAGTGACATCAAAACAGAATAATCCAAAACGATAATCTGCACAGATAAGTAATTCAGTTGCATTCTTAGTTAAGCTATAAGCTAATGTTTTCCATGAATATCCTGTTGATGCGTAGCTATTTACTTCACCAATTTGAGTTACATTTTCAATATCTGTTACATTAAGTGCTACTATTTTTGATTTGTTATAATCTGCCAGATATACTGTTCCATTTGTTGCATAGATGCTGGTAATATCCGATATAGGAAGCTGAAGCTCCTCAAGAAGAAGAGGAGCTGATGGAGTATCCACATTAACAATTTTGATTGAGGTTGAATTCCCAGCTATAATATGGTTTTCATCTAAAACAGCTATGATATCTGCACCATTGATATCTAGACGGCTAATCTCTTGAGGTTGGGTAGGATTTGTGGTATTAATAACAATTAAATTTTCACCAGAAATACCATAAATAAAGTCGTTAAATACACACATATCCCAAATGTAACCCCCAGTTAATGAATAATCTAACTCACCAATTAATGCTGGATTTGTTACATCGGAAAAATCAACAATCTGAATAACATCACCATAATTGATATGCCTTATACCCGGACAAAGTAGGAAAGCTAAATTATTTTGTACTTCCACATTATAGAGATATCGATCATATCTTCCTTGCAAAAATGGATTTGTTGGATTTGAGACATTAATAAATAAAAGCCCTCTATGAGCATGAGCAAAGAGGACAAGGTCATCTTGAATTGCGAGTTTTGCTCCTTCATTCATACAAGCATCAGGACCGGTAATAACACAGTCATCAAAAAAGTTTGAAATAAGTGTTGGATTATATGGATTAGAAATATTAAAGATTAACAATCCACCCCAATAACATGCAACAAAAGCTAAATTGTCTTTAACCGCAATATCAGAAGGTGCACCATAACGGTCACTATATTGCCCTATCTCTTGAAAGGAATAATTGAAATCTTGTTCTGGTAGAATGTTTGTACTCGAACTATAGGTAGCTCCTTGAATAGCTATAAAAATATTTGATTGCAATAATCCCACAAGTAACCCGAGAAAAAGCCAACTCATTAAGACTTGTTTTCTATTTCCTTTTCGCTGAAGCATACTCACCATAGCTCCTTCACTAGTTATTGTGTGTTAGTAACAATCATCAATAATAAAATATCCTAAAAATAAATTGTTTTATAATGAAAATTTAAACTAAGCATTTTGCTTATATTACAATCTTTTGACTATGAAGTTTTAATTGCTAGAAAGGATTTCCTTTGAGTAATTATGTTAAGACCATAAATTATTGGTATAATAGGTATAAGCAATAAACTAAACCAAAATAATATTTGTATAGGATAATATTGGGTAATAGGGTAAATGGCAGTAGGCAATTGTAAATATAAGTAGAGAATTCCCAATGAAACACCTAATAAAGCTGAACCAATTAATAGTAAAGCTAGGTTATTGAATTGTCTTTTCTTTATAAGACCAATTGACATACCTCTTAGATAAAATACTTTCAAAGGATCCCTGATTTCAGCTAAAATTTGTTTAATACAAAGCCAAATTACTGCTAGAGATATTAGTAAAAAATAAGCTTGAAAAATCCTACTAAAAACATTATAATTCGCAAAATACGGTTCATTTATTTCTTGTATTGGTGCATCTAACTGATTTTCTAAATAATTTAAAACCTCAATTTTATTAGTTTCATCCTTGATATTCAAATAAAGTTTTGATACCTTAGATATATTACTATAATACAAATTGTAAGATGAAACAATGAATGGTCTGTTATCACTTTTCTTTACAAACGGGAAATAATCTATAATTCTAATTTCTTGGTTAACATATACTGATGAACTATTCTCGCCCATTTTTGTCAAAAAATAATCTCCATCAACATAATCGAATTCCTTAGCAAAATCCTTTGACATGTAGGATATACCTTCTTTCAAATCAGTTAAACTATAATATTTATCTAAATTAGGTATTAGCTCTTGAACTACTGTGAAGTTCATCAAATAGAGATCATAATTTAGAAAGAAATTTTCCGGTGTATGAGTTATTGGTAATACTGTTGAAATTAAATCCTTATTTTGTATATTTGAAATATTAAATAAGTAAATATCAGTTGAAATCACTAAATCTGTTGGATATTCCATCTCACTATTCAGATTGTAATTTAGAGAGAAGGTTTGAAATCCTCCTGTTACAACCGTACAACCCCAAGTTAAAAGTAAAGTTGTATGAATTAATTGTCGAAAAGCATACTCCTTTTTATTAAATAATTTACTAAAGAGATTTTTTATTCCAAATTTATTAAACAGTCTAGTAGCGATTTTTTTGATGAAAATTTCTACTATAAGCAATGTAATAATGAAATATTGTATTATTTGAGAAAATAGTATAAGATATGAATAGATTGTATCTGGAATGAGAGCATAGATAAATTCCTTAAGCAAAATAGGCGTTATTGAAACTATCAACAATATAAATAGAAATAAAATAGTTGATTTCGAATTCAAAATTGTTTGACCTGCTAAATTGAATTTTCTATAATTTCTGTAAATAAATAAAATTGAATAAATGCTTAAAATAATTATTGTTAAAAGGAAGTCCAATTTAATTATAAAATTTGTAACAAGTAATACTATTCCAACAAAAAGGAAACTAAATAAACTCGCAATTAATGGCAAATAAACTGAGATTAACTTTTCTCTTCTGGGTTCTAAACCTCTAATAAATAACTTATTTATTTTCCGTCGCATATCTTTCGTGAAATTATCATAAAAAAATTCATTTAACCAAATTATTAGTATTAACATTATTAATGTAACTAATATGATCAGAGAATCAAATTGATTTTTATATAAAATAATGTCTTCATTTGGAATAACACTTTTTTTAATTGAGATATCAAGTGGAATACTGTTACTTGATAAATAAACCTCTATTTTACTATTTATCTCCTCAATAAATTTCAAATATGATTCTAGAGAACTAATTTTCTTTATCTTAATGTCAAAAACTTGACCAACATATGATTCTTTAGACATAATTTCAAGAGTTGTTAAATTTAAATTTTGGAAATATTCATTGCTATAAACCAATGAAACATCAAAAGGTAGCTCTGAGCTTTCAAGAAAATTCTCTAACAATATAGTATTATTGAAATATTCAAATTGACTTAATGGAAAATTAGCCTTTTTCAGATTAATAGAATCTTCAGAAAAATCAATTCCTATTTTAATTGTTAGATTATTAACTTTAAAATCTGATATTAACAATAGAGAATAATTAGAATAATATTTACTCCAATGCATACAATAGTTGGATAAATTATTTATGCTCGCTTTTAATTCTGAAATATTATTTGCTGTATAATCTAACTCCAAATCATATGAGATCTCATGGTCATTGTTTTGAGCATTAAGAAAATTTGCTACTGTTATTTTATCGAAAATTGCTCCACCTATAGCAGGAGTAGTAACTACCAAGAGACTTAGCAAAGTATAGAAGAAAAGCTTAGAGTACAGCTTCCAATGTCTTCTGAAGAAAAGCATTGAAATTTTCAAATAGGAGTCACCTTATCAATTTTGGTAAATCAATTACCCTATCAACCTTTTCCATAATAAATGGATCATGTGTTGCAATGACCAGTGATTTATTTAGATTTTTACATTTGCTAATGAGTAAATCAATGACATTCTCTCTAGATACTAAGTCAAGATTACCTGTAGGTTCATCTGCTAGAATAATGTCAGGATCATTCGCAAGTGCAACTGCAATAGCTACTCTTTGTTGTTCTCCGCCAGAAAGATAGTTTGGAAAAGTTTTTGTGTAACGTTGAATATCCAACACTTCCAGAAGTTCATTCACACGTGCATCAATTTCTGGCTTGGATTTCTTTGCGATTAACATTGGTAGAGCAACATTCTCATAGATTGAAAATTCATTTATTAAATTAAAATCTTGGTAAATTAATCCTACTTGATCTCTTCGATACTCCACTAATTCATCATCTGATAATTTAGTGATATCAATACCTGCAATTAATATTCGCCCACTTGTTGGTTTCAACACTCCACCAATACAAGATAATAGACTTGTTTTTCCACTTCCACTTGGTCCTGCAACAGCTACAACTTCACCTTTATCGATTTCCTCATTGAAATTTTCTAAAGCAACTGTTTCTACAGTTCCTTGATAGATTTTGTATAACGACTCTATGATTATATATTTCATTTCTCTTTTCCTTCTTCTTCTGTTGTTTTAAGATTTCTATTAAGATTAAATTTATGTAAACCTTTTATTCTTAATCCTATAATATTTGATAATGAATATATTTTTCATTTTCATTTACATAATCACCTTTTTCAATTGTTTAATAGTTAAGAAGTGAGTTACTGCAAGTGTTGTAATATTCATAATTATGAATAATAAAATGAATAATCCCAATTGCATGAATAACCGATAATTTGTTGCTAGTAACAAACTAGGAAAATCATATCGAATATAGATAAATGCTATAGCAAGACCAGATAATAAACCAAAAAGGATACTGGAGCTATGGTTAATCATAATACTTCTACTAGTATCCTTTATAATCTTCTTGCTAGAATATCCTCTAGATACTATTCTCTTTAGAGAAGGACTTATTTCTTTCAAAAATGAATAATTGAGAACAATAATTAATATAGGAAGTATTAAACATAAAAGAATAGCATCAAAAACAATGAAATATGTTTCAGCGTTGGTATCTGGTTCTACCTCATAATTATTAACATCATCTAAAATTATTATATTAAAATTTTCTTCAATATTAAAAAATAGTCTAACCTTTTCAGCAACTGCTTTTATTTCCTCTTCTCGTTCTATTTTATTAAGAGATGGATCTATATTCAAATCTAGACTTAATTCTGAAACAGTGAAATGCCCATTTAAATTACTATACACTAGCTCAAACAAAGAGAAATCAGCATAGATATATTTATCAAGATGTGACCTGTATGAAGCTCCTAGTGGTAATGTATCAACTATGCCTATAATTTGTACATTATCAATTTGATATGACGTTTCATCTATATCATCAACTATTGGTATTAATAAAAGATCAATTGAAATTGTATCACCTTCTCTTAAACCAGACAGTTCAGCGACTTTTTGATTTATAATGATTGACTTTGTAGATAATTGAGATACATCCTCATTTGTATGATTATTTCCAACATTTCCTATAAAATAATTCCATGAAACATCATAGCTTGCAAGTAAAGACGAATTAAATGCTATAATTGCTGAACTAATTGTTTTATTATTTGCTACAAAAGAGACAGAACTGTATTTACATGAAAAAGCCAAATTGATTTCAGAGATACTTTTAGGCAAGTCGGGAATTTTACTGTAATTAAAGCCTGGTGAAAAATTATCAAGCATCACATCCCAACTTATTTCTGTACTTTCAAGTCTTGATTTTGCATAATTTATGTCAGATATATAATAAAACAATAGAAATGTTAAAAGAATACACAAACCAAAAGTAATAATACGTTGTTGTGTTATTTTCATTTTTAGCTTGTTTTTAAATAGCTTCTTAAACAAAGTTTCAAAATTGAAAATACCCTCATTTTTCTTTTTATTATTATATGATAAAAATGAATACCCTAGAAGAGCAATAATAATGGCTATAATGCTAAAAATATTCATCACTAACCTCATTGACCCTCTTATTAATGGAAACCAGAATAGCGGTTCAAATATCAAATATAATTGTAGAAACAAGACAATTAATAATATGATTAATGTAATTGTAATAGTAAAAGTAATTTTTCTATTCTTTATTTGATGTTCATCATGTTCAACAGGTTCATCAAAAACAGATTCAACCTTATTAACAGATAGAATACTTTTATGTTTGATTGAAAATCTAATAAATTTACTTAGAGAAATAATAGTAAATACAAGCATATTAGATATAAAAAGTGATTTTAAAATAAAATATGGTAAATTTAGCGCAAGAATAATTATACTAAATACCAATTGAGCTATAACAACCATTAGAAGATCTGTTATAATTTCAGAGATTATAAGGATAAATATTGTACGTTTCAGAGATAATCCTCTTGTCCATAAGAATTTACCTTTCTTCTTAAGTAAATTATACATCCCTAAATCCACTGAAAAAATAATTATGATTACAATAATAATATTTGGTAATGAAAGAATCTGGATTGAAGTAATTTCATAACCTATATCTGCTTTGATTGTAATTATTGCTCCTTGCAAATATGAATAAAAATGTATAAAATCACTTGTAAATCCTCCCTTTAAACAATCTAAGAAAATCGAGAGTTTTTCTTCATGTATTATTTGTTCAATCTTGTTAATAGATAATTGCCTAAGATAATCATCATCAAATTGAACTATAATGAATGCACTTATAGCTAGTGAATTTCTTGGAAATTCCATAATAATATCATTTATTGTTGTAATATTAACACATAGGAATTGATCAAAATCATCGTAAAGGGGAGGTGTCATATCCCTTCCATATAAAATTCTTTCTAAAATATCATAATTATCATCATATGAGAAATTTTGATAATCATTAATAGGCAAACTGTATATAGCTGAATTTGGATCTTCTGGTAGAGATAAATTAATAGTATTATAAGCTAAATCTTGTGAGCTTATTATTTTTCTATTTGGATAACCGAGAAAATCAAATAATGAATCAGTTAAACCAAAAACTGGTAAATCTATTGTTTGATTGTTTATTGTTGCATTTAAGTTTGCAATTATTCCATACTCTGTATGAGCTTCTTCAATCTTTATACTTTCAAGAGTTTGGTTTATTGAAGTAAACTCAGTATTATTTAGTGATTGATAACCAATGGTTGTATAACTATCAATATCAATTCTTGCTAATTCTTCATTAAGAGCTAAGGTATAGGGGGTTGCTGTAGCAACAATTGTAATTCCAAGTAATCCTAGCACAGTCAGAAAAACTAATGCTGATGTTAAAACAGTTTTGAAATTTCGTTTGTAAAATAGTTTAAATAATTTAGCTCCTTTTCGCAATGGTAAATCTCCCGACTAATCTTCTTTATTAGTTATTAAGTGTTAGTAACAATCATCAATAATAAATTATCCTAAAAAGAGGATTACTATATCTACTTAGTAAAATAACCACTTTTATAATCTTTGTGAAATTGCTTTTGAGGTATCGTTAAATGAGGAAGATCAGATATTTTAGGAAAATTAGTAACCAATTCTTGCTTCATAGAGTTGATAATATGCTCATTGATTTCATAAAAGGATTGTATTTCAGATTCAATGTGTTCTGACCATTTATGGCTGATTTCAAGGAGCGTATAAAATTGTATTTTCTGGTTTCTAGTAAGATTGGTAAAATTAGTTTGAAGTTCATGGAATATTTCTCTGAAAAAAACTTGTACACTTGGACTATCTGTCAAGTACATTAACACACCTGCACCGCTTAAACGAAGTATGGTTTTAGGAGATAAATTTTTGTTTGCAAATTGTTCTAATAAGTATTGACAATACAGCGCAGTAAAGGAATCCGTTAAGTACATACCTCCATTTTCGGGATTGCCTTTTCTATTCAAATTTTTTTTGTATCTTGCAGCTAATTTTCCTTGAATATACTCTAAGTCAAAAGATTTCCGTTTATTAGTATAATATAAATGCATATTTACCAATGATGAACAAATATTAGCTAGGAGAAAGAATGCTTCTTCAACTGAAAGGTATATTTCATCTTCTTGCGTAAGATAAGGAAATTCTTTTGAGAAAACACAGCTTACACAATCAATTACTAGAAAATCATAAAATTTGATGAAAATATCTTTGTCATTTTCATATATTCCCATTTTCATTGCTAAGCACTGAGTTCGTCCTTCAAGATCAAATTGGCCCATTATACAAGGGAAATGGGTGCAAACATACTCATTGTTTATACTTTCTTGTAAAATTTCATGAAATTCTTTAGGAATACTATTCCTACACTTTCTATTTCTATATAAGTCACATAAGAAACTAAAGGCAACAAGACGTGAAAGATTCAAATCCCAATATTCCCCACAGGTTATGATTTTATCTTTAACCACCCATACTCTAAAGGGATCAAATCCATGAATAAATAGAGGTAAAGAATCATTTTTTTCGTTTAACATAGAAAACACTTATTCCTATCCTCCTCAATATAAGAGAATGGATAGAATCTAGTTATAAAATAATCGTTAAGTTGAAAGTAAAAAGAAAGAGTAGTTATTGTGATTATAACAAGCGATTTTATTATAATTAATATTCAATTCTTACTCCTATATAACTTCCTTATTTTAGTGAAAATTGATAGGAATATCAATAATCAAACTTCATATTTGATCTATAGTCACTACTAATATATTCCAGAAAAACTTCGTCAATGCCAATTTCCGAATCAATACCTTTGGGAAAAGGTTTCAAAAGAGCTTTACTGATGGTGTCAATAAATGCCTTATTTTCTTTCATCAAAACATCGATCTCAGGCATCCAATCAATTTCTTCAACTTCTAACAGTAAGGTATAATACATGATTTTCTGATTGCTAGTGAGTTCATCATATTTGTGAAGCAGAAGCTCGATTTTTTCCGAATAAATTTCATTTCTGTTTCTTTCTTGCAATATTACTTGTAATCACTATTAGGAGTATTAACCCAGTGATTGGTGGAATGATTGTAAGCGTCAAGAAGAGGGCTCGAGTAATCTTAGGAGGGATCAGTTCTAATATTTCAATACCATCCCAACCATCTGCAAGAATAATGTATTTATCTTTTATTGATAGGTCATAGCTAATACCTGCGTATAAGTCTCTGTATATTGTTAATAATCTAGGTTTCCGAGAATTGCTAACATCAATTGCTAGTAATCCATTAGCATCTCTTGCTAAGTAGGCAATGGAATTATTGACAATTAATTCATGAGTTTCGAATAGTAATGTTGCTGGTAGTTCACCAATCTTTGTGGGATTTTCTGGTTTTGATATATCATAGATTTTTAACAAAGAAAAGAGTGTTGAAAGATATAGCAAGTTACCAATACAAAAAAGGGCGGTTACTTCATCATTCAGAGATATTTGATAAATAACCTTAGGTGACAATGGATTGGAAATATTCAAGATTGTTAATCCACCAGAAAATAACCCTCCCTGGGCTAAAAATAGTAAATTATTACATACATATAAATCACTTACACCCATATCACTTGCATTTGTTGCATAAAGCAATTTTACACTACTGTGATTTGAAACATCTATTATTGCAAATCCTTCTCGTGAATTAGCTAAAAATAGTAGCTGCTTTTCTTTTTCATAGAATAGTTTGTCTGACCAATACGAGGAATTTTCATTATGGTTAAACGTGAAAATTAATTTTGGATCTTCTTGGCTACTAACATTTAGAATATCGAAACCATAATTAGATTTTGAAATGTAACATAAATTATCTTCTACTACAACATCGGAAATAACTGTAGTATTGCTAATAAACTTATTAATACTAGATAATTCAAAAGAATCAGATATTGCTAATGTTTCTAAAATGGATGGTAATGAGGGAAATTCATTTGACTTAATAAGATATGCGTGTTCATTACATATTTCAATCGAAGTAGCTTTAGAACCCAAATCATATTTTGATATTAAAAATGGATTTGTTGGGTCAGTAAAATTAAAAATGAGTAAACCTTTATTTTGGTCAGCACAAAAAATTAAGTCATTAAATAGATTATTCATTTTAGAAGTCACAAAGATTTTCTTGTAACTTGTTCCATAACCTATGTTCTTAATTTCACCTAAGAAGCTTGGTTTCGTTTTATTTAAAAAGTCAAATGCAGCAATACTATTTTCAGATGCCAAATATAATATAGAATTCTCTACATTAAAGCTTTGAACTTCATTTATTCCATAGAGAAAATATTCGTTAAGTAATATAGGAACATCTGGGTTCGAAATATTATATAATAGGATAGAATTTGATGAAGGATTACCATTGAATTGATATTTATAAATATAGAGTATTTCTTCATTTATGGCAACTCTTAAACCCCCACTTTCCAACACTCTAGTAATTTCAATTGGTTCTGTTGGGTCATCAATATTTAGAACAATCAAATTTTCAGTAGTGGTAACATACATTCGATTATTTAGAATTTCAAAATCAAAGATTTCATCAGATAATAGCGTTTCTGAATCAATGGTGTTTACTAAGATTGGATTCCTCGGATTTTCAATATTAATAATTGGTATTTTATCAGCAGATAATTTACCAAAAACAAAATTTCCGTTAACCGCCAAATTTGATACACTTACTGTTTCAAGATGGCTAAGTAAAATTGGTTCTTTTGAATTTTGAACATCTATTATCGCTAACCCATTTAATCCATCACCTAAATAAGCTATATTGTCCCTCACAAAAATCCCTGTTGTTAATCCTCCATAATTATCCCATAAAGAATCAGATTTCAATTCTTTGTGAGTGTCAAAGTTACTCAAAAATATTGGTTGTTCTGGATTTGTCACATCAAAAATTATCATTCCTGCTTGTTTAATAGCTGTGTATAAATAGTTGTTATTCAAAAACAAATCAGCTATAATACCATAACCTGTATCATAAGATGTTTTTTCCTCAAATCGATAATCAGTATTATTATGAAATTCAAATGTATTATTATTTTCTTTTCCTAAGATATAATTGAATTTGGAGAAATAAGATTGATTTATGCAAATTATAATCAATAAAATAATAAAAAAACTTGTTTTCCTTTTATTTAATTGCATAATATATCCCTACTTGCACATAAATAATATTTAAATAATTAAGTAATAAATGTCTCTGATAGAGTTATCTAATGTTTATATTGAGTTATAAGATTAGGAGGTTGTAGAAGGAATGGCTATCAAAGAACCGATTACAGGACAGCCAAACCCCAAATTTGCTAGTTTTCTAAGTGAGAAGCAAATTAGAATGCCTATAGCTGGTGGATTTATTGTTATTGATGAACTGCTTAATTTAAAACTAACAGATGAACAAGAATTTTGGGAGCAGTATAAGCAAGAAGTAAGCGATTTTTATGACTGGTTTGCTGAAACCAAAGATCAAGTTGAAGCTGAATTTAAATCGCGATCAGGTGAAGCAAAAATTGCTGCCAGTAAAAAATTAATTTCTTTCATTTTGGAAGCTCAGGAAAAATGGCTTGAAATTCAACGTCCAAGCTCAGGTGAATGGTTGGGTGAATTAACTATCAAATTAACTCCACAAGGCATGCAGTTTCCAATTTCAGGATCTGTTAGTGCTCAGTTCCAAATGGAATTAAATCCTCCTACCTATCCCCTTGGTCCATCAATAATTAAGGGTACCATTAGTGATGGCTTCACAAAAATAGATTTAACAGGTTTGGATGCTTCAGGTGACTTTGCGGGAGAGATTGTAGGGATAACTGAGAAAAACAAAGCTCGTATTTGTGCTAAACTTCGTTACTCGAAAATAATGGTTGAAAATCCCTTCAAACAAAATACTCCATTGGCGATTTTCAATCGTGTTGATAATCACACATTCATTGTTGTTTGGAATGCTTTTGAGTCTCTACTTGGTCCCATGCCACCTGTTGCTGCTGGTGATGAATCAATTTACTATGAGCTTGAACTTCAGGGATTAAGTGAAGATTTTGAATATGAGCCTTATTTAATTAAATATTACAAATGGCATGTGCAGACTTTTAATGAAGTTCGAAAAGTAATGTTTGATTCTATACCATCTGCAAGTGTGAAGAAACATGTTTTTGCTTATGAGACAATTTATCTCCTTCGAGAAATTTTGGCTGAAGGTCTATCCTTGGGCATTCCAGATAATATTCTTCGAGAAATTGGTCTAGAATTAATGAATGAACAATCATTATTTGATAAATGGTTCCGTTTATGGTTTCCCGCAGCATTAGATTTTTGGAATAATAAAATTCAACAACAAAATAGTATTGAGAACTTGTCTAATAGGGTTAAATTTATCATCGAAGCAGCATTAGAACAAGAAGTTGGATTTTTTTCAAAACAACCATTCATTGATTTCAAATTAACAATCCCTGGCTCTACATTAGATTCTGCTTATAAAGCCTATTATCTTCCATCGGTTGACGATTGGCTAAATAAAATCAAGAAAGACAATACACAAGCAAAACCAGCTTTAGAATGGCTTGCCCAGCAATCAACTTTGGCAGGAGGTACTATTTCCACAAAAGTGTGTATGGAAATTGGTCTTTTACCCCCACCTCCGAAGGCACAGCAACAATTTATTGAATTATGGACTAAGAGGTGAAATAAATTGCTAAACAGACAGATTGGAAAAGTTGAAGCTCTTCCTCAGTGGCGAACTGATCTCCCAGATAGTTCAAAAGCACTTACAATAGGTGATACACTAGTTAAAACCTTAAAACCTAAAGGATCACAATCTTTTAAGGAATTAAGAGAGGTCATGAAGGACTATCAAAAAATGCAAGCCTTCTTATCTGAACAAAGATTTGAAGTGATAACTCTACAAGTAAAAAACCAAGATCCTATCGAACTTGAGTTAAAAACTGAGAGTGAAAATCAAGTAGATCATAAAAAACTTGGTGTTCCTGTTATAATGTTACTAGGCGAATCAATTGACTCATCTAGTAGATGGAAAGAAATAGTTGGTGGTTACAATCTCCCAGGCATTCCTCTCGCTTTTGCTATGGGTTCTTTTGACAAACCTGCAAGTTTAAAATTCCGTCCTACTCGTGATGGTTTCCTTCGAGTTGTTTTTTGGATTATAAGGGGACCACTAAAACCACTCGTTATAAGTGAACAAGCAATACCTGAAACAATGCAAAAAATGTTTGAAAATAATCCTGCAATGAAGCTATCTCAGTTATTAAGTAAAGAACCTTTTATTCGTGCTTGGCAAGGAACAAATACTGATACAGCTATTATCTCTCTTGATTGGGATGAAAGTATAGTAAAATTATCTATTCGAAGAGGACCTGAAAATGCTCCATCTCCGAATGATCTGCTTTCTAATTTCTTGGAAAAGTCAAAGATTGAGCTTACCAAAAGTCAAACTGATGAGCAAAAGAAACAAGAAATAATACTCAAGTCATTGAATGCTTTTACCATCCACCTTGAGAATAAATTGGAAGCATGGAAGAATAAAGGATTTAAGCAAGATGTGTTTGGTGACCTGAATCCACTATTATTCAAATTAACTTCATGGAGTAAACATCCTGCTATTCAAGCACCACTTGTACAAATTGAGCATTATTTTCGAGGTTGGCTCGAAAAAGATATCCTGGTATCAAAAATGTTAGATGAATCTCAAGGTAAACATCAACAGTTGCAGATAATTAACTCTAATACGACAACAATTTTGAAACAATTGTTAGAAAAATTAGGTGCTATAGATGGAGTTATTGTTGATAAATTTGGAGGCGTAGTTGCTGCAATTCATCCTGATATTAAATTAAATCTTCGTACTGATCCTTCATGGTTTGAATTAGAAAAAATGCTTGCAAAAGAAATTTTGGTAACAGACTCTCATACTCATTTAAATTATGATTTTACGAGTCGTACTATTGCTGTAAGAATAGATACTACAACTGCAAATCTACTTGGATGGCTTTTACTAGAATTATATATTGGGTAGAGAGAGGGCTAAAGCTTCTCTTAATACATGTTGAAATTTAGCTATGATTGTTACTATTTTTAGTTTTAATTTCTTATAATTGACTAAAAATCATAATAAGAGTAGTAGCTATAGCAACACAAGCAACCATGGAGCAAATACTGATAATAATACTATTTCTAGCTTTAGTCTTATATTTTTGACTCTTAAAACCTATTATACCTAAAATCAAAGCAACAATATCGACAATAAAGCCAATTGTTAGTAAAGTGGTTAATATTGCTCCTCCAATTGCTAAACTGAATGCTAGATCCGCTATTCTATCGAATTTCTGTTGTTTTTTATCTTCTTCATCATCAATAATATCCCAACTCTTAACAACCATACTCTTTTCCACCCCAATAATATTACATTCATTTTTAATAAATAATAAAAAAAATATTACTTACAATTACTGAATAATCATCACCACTATTTAGTTTTTTTACATTAGACTAATGCTATAGTTTTGCAGATAATTGTGCCATTTCCCAGAGTAACCCGTACAGAACCTCTCTTTAGCAATATTTTTATTTTTATTAAATAATTTCTTCTTCTAAGCACCTATTTGATATAAAACCTGATTCATAAAAACCACAAAGACATGGAGTTATCGGAACATCAAGTAAATAATTGTTTTCAAAATGATATAGTAAATTTTCTGAACAAATTGATTTTAGAATTCCTTTGTTAGCAAGTTTTTTCAGTAAAAAGTATGCCATAAAGCGATTATTGTTATAAGTTTTAGTGATTTCACAACCTACTATTTTATTATTTATAATATAAATTATCAACGGTTGATCTGTACTGATG
>DATKZI010000045.1:0-15810 GCA_035528035.1 Bathyarchaeia archaeon | reverse complement strand
GTATGCCATAAAGCGATTATTGTTATAAGTTTTAGTGATTTCACAACCTACTATTTTATTATTTATAATATAAATTATCAACGGTTGATCTGTACTGATGAATAGTGGAATGTCTAAATTAGCTTTTTTTATCATAATTTGTTAATAAACTAAATATAAAAAATTTAAGTATCTACAAAGAATTTAAATTATTTATATTTTTTTCAATAATAACATCTTTTAAGAATTGGAAGAGGATGGAAAATGAGTAGGAAAAAAATTCATACATTAATTATTTTGGTATTTTTTTAGAAATAGTGAGGAGCTTATGATTTAAATAGATTAGATGATATCAACTTAAAACAACATTATATCTATTAATTATCTTTAAATAATTATTGAATTAATTATCTTTTAAAAAATAATAGATTGAGAGATTTACTATGGAAAAAACATGTGGAAATTGTGGACAGCTTAATCAAAATGATTACGAAATGTGTGTTAAATGTGGAAAAGATTTAACATTACTCAGCCCTAAAGTAGAGAGAAAATTACAATATGGTTTCTCTATTGGATCATTAATTTTAGCTGGAATTGTAGCAATTCCAATATTTTGGCTTGATATGATGTTAATTGACAGTGCGTGGGCTTTGAGTTACTTTGCAGGACATTATGGTGATAGATATTATATTGTAGTAATAGCTTCAAGCATTTATTTATTATTAACAATTATAGGAATAGTATTTGCTTCAATTGGTATTAAAAAAGGCACGAAAATTATTTCGCTATTTGGATTAGCGATCAATTTGGCACTAATAGTAATCGTTCTTATAAGAGCAATGGGGTTATACGTCGCATTTTTTCTATAATTAGTTATTTTTCTTTCAAGGATTTATCTTCTTAAATATTCAAAAACCCATTGTTAAATAAAATGCATATACTAGACATGGTTAGAACTATTCTTTATCATTTCCAACTACTATAGACTTAAAGAGCATCTTTTCACTTAAGTTATCTAATCCAATTAAAAAGAGAAAAAATGATTCACCAAGGTATAAATCTAATTAGCAATCCACCTACACCAATTACTAGCACTAGTACTCCCAAAATTATACCCCCTATTGCTTTACTTTTTCCATAAGTTTTTTGCATACCAATAATACCTGAAATTATTGCTGCGATCGCCATGGGAGTACAAAACAGTCCAATAATACCAAAAACTAATGCATTATCAGCTGCTTGATTCTTTTCAACAGTTGGAATCGTTGCTGGTTGTGCATAAACACTTTGCGTTCCATATTGTTGTGGTTGTTCTGGTTGCTGAAAAGAAAATTGATCTTGAGTAACAGGTTGAGAGGTATTCTCTATACTTGCTCCACAATTATTACAATAAACATCTCCTACTTTTACTATACTCCCACAAAAAGCGCAATATTTATCACTTGACATGATTTAATTCACCATATATAACTAGCTTATTTTCTTTACATAATAATTTACTTGATATTTAGCACAAGCTATTATAAGGAATACTATTCACCATATGAAAAAGCTAACTTTCTAAAATATATTTCATATTTTCTTATCATTGATGTATACTCGCTGTTGCCCCTTCACTCTCTAGTTAAGTAATTTCTCTTCTGTTTATTTCATTAAATCTTTCTTTGAATTTTTGGAACTTTTCAACATCTAATTCCGGCTTGATAGTAGTTATTAATTTCATCATCGCTGTAAATGCATTACTTATCATTTCATCCTCAGTAAATATATCTTTAAAAAGAACAACTTTAGCTGGTCTAGAATAATCGGCAACATTATGTCAGCCTTCTTTTAGTATCGCGACTGTTTTGATGAAACCTACCTCTTCTAATTTTTGTAAATGAAAATAAAGACTATTGGGATAGTCGTGTAATACCTCGACTTTATACCGCGATAGGTGCTGAAAAAATAGCCACTGAATTAGATAAAAATCTCGATAAACTAAATCAATCTTCTATGGAAAACAATCTTGATAAAATGCTAAAATTCTTTACCGAAGACTGCATAATAACTGTTACTAATGGTTTTTATGTTCGAGGTCAACAAGATTTCAGAAATCGTTTCAGAGCATCTAACATCTCTGAGATCAATTCTGAAAGGAAAGATCATTTTTACCTGGGCGATAGATTTGTAGAGAAAGTAACTACAAGACAAAAAAATGATAACAATGGCAAGAAAACAACAATTGAAAGCGAAGCTATACATTTTTGGGTAAGAGAAAATGGTCATTGGAAAATAAACATGGAAATTAGACTTGGAGAAAAAGAAATTTAGTAAAATGATGGAATATTAAATCCATCTCCTTTTTCTTGATCCAATTATTTGTTATATCACTTCTCAATTTTCTTTTTTTTGCTTCTGGTATTCTTACTAGATTTTTTAATTTAATTTATCCTCGCTGAAAAATTTATTAACTACAGTCAATCTATTACTAATTTATGCAGCGAAAATGGAAGATTATTCTTGGTATTACTATTCCAGTAATTGTCATTGGTGGTGGAATTGGTGGCTATGCTCTTTGGCGTTTTTGGCCTGCTACTTGGAGCACTTCACCTCCCTCAATCGATTTTCCGGTAGCAAATGCTGATGTCATTCACATTCTTGGTGGTTATGGAACAACTGATGAAGGTTGGTTTCATAATGGCATTGATTTTGGGTGTAATGCTTCAGTTGATATTATTGCTTGGTGTGAGTTGCGAGTGAGTTATATTAATACTTGGTATAATGATAAGGGTGGTCACTGGCAGACGAATGTTAATTTCCGTTATAATACAGATTACTCCTTTGAAGTTCCTTTCGAGTCTTGGGCTCTCAATGAGACCTATGCTAATCTTCAGCGTGCTGAAATCAATGTTGAGGTTGGCCAAATTATTCCTCAAGGCTATGTCATTGGTAAACTTCTCTATCATGGTAGTGGTACCCATATTCATTTTGGTATGAAAGAAAACGGTCAAGATGTTTGCCCCTATCTATTCTTTAGTGCTGATTGTAAAGCTCTCTTCGATTCTTTATGGAGTCTTTATGGTTATGGTACCATTTGCAGACCATAATTTCGTATCATCAAACATAGATTAAATTACTATGGTCTACCTAGTTTCAAGAAACATTTTGGTAATTTCACACATCATTTAATATCCGATTATTCTGATGTTGCTTGAATTTTAGTATACTTCAGCAAATCAAACGCATAAGTACAACTTTTATTCACTCGCTCAATTATTTCATTGTTGATTTCATATTTATTTGGTTTGAAAGTTCTCTGTTGTTCTATATAGCTTATGAAATCGCTCTTATACTCTTCAAATCCATCCAGTGATAATTTTGTGTGAATCTGTTCTACACTCTTTAACGGGTCTTGCATGAACTCATCATAGGAAATCTCGATATAATTCTCATTTTTGATCAGCTCCTTGTCTTCTTTGAATCGTTCATACATTCTTTCAAATAGGTTCTCTAATTCACTTTTAGTTTGTTCACTATTCCATTTCTACAAACTAAAAATTAACCTCGTTTTTTCATGCATATTTAGAGTTGAAGCAAAAACGTTGTATGGGTTTCTATGGATATGGATGAATTTTGCGTTTGGGTAGAGTTTTAATAGATCCTTTATGCGACCTGTATTGCTTGGATTTTTCAATATGAGTTGTTTTTGCTGATTTTTCAAAGTACTTTTCTTCACTACTTTTTGGTAGCAGTTTACCCATTGTTTCTTCTTTCTTGGGGGAACGTCTAATGTTGCAAATTGTGCATAATGCTTGAATTTTCTTGGAAAAATAAAGCCAATAGCGATTGAACATGTACTATTACAGAACATGCAGTGCTCTTCTTCTGTTGGTTTGTAATTTGCTAGCTTGACATTATCAAATGGTCTCGTTTCAGGTAAAAACCTCGAAATAAGCCTGTCACTAAACCTTGGAAAAGCAAGTATAAATTGTCCTGTAAAGGCATCCTTGTTACTAACATACCCGTAATTTTTATTCAAAGAAAGCAGAGTATGTAAATAGGTGGTGCCACTTCTCCATAATCCAATGATAAAGATCGGATCGTTATTGACTACCGTTTTTCTTATTTTCTTGGAGAAAAATATCTTCTCGATAATTCGAAACGGCGACAACATCAAACTCATCAGTAATCCAAACATGAATCGAGGATAATATTTAGGATGGATGCGAAATTTATTTTCAAACAAAACACGTATTATATTTGGTACTGTAAACCCTGTTATTGGTACTTTTGTTACTTGCCAGTGCTCTTTCAATTGGTTCCCTCCCAAGCGTAGCAACAATTTGATTGTTTTTGCTACACAATTTTCTACAAGCAATTTTAAAAGTTCAAACAAGTTTTTCTCAAGAACAAAGTTTCAGTAATCTTGTTTCTTGTACCGTTTGCTTGTTTTGACTAATTTACTGCCTACCCCACTAAACGAACATTACAGAATATTCATTCAGTAAATCCATATAACACGACCGTCTATTTTAATTTTACTAGGTAATTTCAATTGGAACCATGTGGGTTGTTTTCTTCAAATAAAAGAATAAGCCTAATCCTTGAATTATATATATTATAATGCTAATAAAATTGAACAAATTTGTTCCTAAACGATTGGTGATATAGTGGAAATTTCCACCAACTCCACTTGCAATCCCTACTATGATTATGAATACAATGGTTGTTATAGCAAGAACAAGAAATGAGACCACATTTACTTTTGGCAATCCTTTGTCAAATAAATAGACTATTGTATAGAGTATTACTGCTAGATATTGGAATAATGGTGCTAAAACTACAAATGTCATATGCACTTCATAAGATGCCGGAAGTAGGATTATCATAGCAAATAATGGTCCTTGAGCAACACCGAAAAGGGATGCAATGATACTTAGATACTTTGTACTTCGCTTTCTTTGGAATAAGAAACAGAGCGCGCCAAAAAAGAAGGTCGTAGCAATTGAAATCCCGGTGATACCCATTTTTACTAGAATACTAGAAGCTAGATTTGGTTCACCGTTAATAGCTATCACTTCTCGCATATCGCATAAACCATTATATACTAAACTGAATCGATCGATATCCAGACCTGCGAAATTTCCTCCAGGATACAAGCTCATGGCTAGGATTATTAGTAGCGATGAAATTGCTATAGTTATTGAAAATGTAAGAAAAGTAATTCTAAAGACTCCTCTTCTCTTTTCCACAATTCGATTCATATAGGAGGCAATGTCAGTTGCATTATAAATCTTCTGAGTTCTATGTACGAATGAGTATTCACAGTACTCATTATCATCCCCCCGTCAAAAGCTATAAAAGGAATGTTATGCCTTCATGTTTGGCGAGTTATTGTGAATGCACAAGAAGTAATTACCTACGTTCTACCTGTTGACGATACTCCTGTTCTATCTCGAGTATTAGAAGATGACCCTTTACTTCCAGAAGAACCTGGTAAAATCAAACGTATTGCTACTCTTGACTTCTTTCGAGGATTTTCGATTTTCTTTATGATCTTCTTCCATGTTTTCATGAAGCTCTATGATTACAGTTACATTAAATTTGATGAGGCTCCTGTTGTTCCTATACCCGTTCTCGTACTTATGGGACTTGCAGCGTTCTTTGGAACTTGGCATGCTTTCTTTATGTTCATTTCTTGTATTGTTAATTCCTATGTTGTTACAAAAAAGGCACAAAAATTATTTCGCTATTTGGATTAGCGATCAATTTGGCACTAATAGTAATCGTTCTTATAAGAGCAATGGCGTTATACATCGCATTTTTTCTATAATTAGTTATTTTTATTTCAAGGATTTATCTTCTTAAATATTCAAAAACCCATTGTTAAATAAAATGCATATATTGGACATGGTTAGAACTATTCTTTATCATTTCCAACTACTATAGACTTAAAGAGCCTCTTTTCACTCAAGTTATCTAATCTAATTAAAAAGAGAAAAAAAGATTCACCAAGGTATAAATCTAATTAGCAGTGCACCTACCCCAACCAATAGCACTAGTACACCCAAAATTATACCCCATACTGCTTTACTTTTTCCATAAGGTTTTTGCATACCAATAATACCCAAAACAATAGCTGCGATTGCCATGGGAGTACAAAATAGTCCAATAACACCAAAAACTAATGCATTATCAGCTGCTTGATTCTTTTCAACTGTTGGAATAGTTGCTGGTTGCCCATAAACGTTTTGCGTTCCATATTGTTGTGGTTGTTCTGGTTGCTGCATAGGATATTGAACCTGGGTAACCGGTTGAGTGGCTTTCTCTATACTTGCTCCACAATTATTACAATAAACATCTCCTACTTTTACTATACCCCCACAAAAAGGGCAATATTTATCACTTGACATGATTTAATTCACCAAATATAACTAGCTCATTTCCTTTATTTTATTACTATTTAGCTAAGCATTTCAATTAGTTTCTCTTTTGAGAGATTATTCCATATTGCTACCTTTGTTAGAATATCACTTAATGTTCCTCTTGCAATCTCCTTATGTAATGGGATGGTTAAATGATGTTCTCCTGCTTCCCCTTTTTTAACTAAGCTAATATGACTCCCCTTTTGTCTTATTGATTGGTATCCTAAATCTTTCAACATTTTTAGTAATTTCTTTCCACTAACTACTGGTAGCTTTGGCAACAGCTTGCACCTCAAACTCCGATAGTGTCAATATTTTGATAGATTCTGTGCGCAATTCCTCTATAAAATGAACTTCTACTGCCTCTTTGATATTCTCTTGCAATTCTTCCAGAGTTTTTCCTTGGGTAAAAATATCTACATCAATTCCTCGTGCACACCAAAAGTTATCTTCATCTTGATAGACTTCGAATTTTATTAATCGCATATTCTTCAACCATTATATTATAATTATCGTTTGTGTAATAAAAGCATTTGTTTTTATTACGAAATTCACTAAAATTATTATTTGATTTATTTTAGTCATTTCATTAAGTTTCATAAGTAAGTTACAAAGATAAAAGATCAATAAAGAGTCTTGAAATTAAGTTCCAGCAGATTCTAATGTTTTTACGGTATAGGTCTTTGTTACAAAGATCTA
Organism: Bathyarchaeia archaeon; assembly: GCA_035528035.1. Classification (GTDB taxonomy): domain Archaea; phylum Asgardarchaeota; class Heimdallarchaeia; order JABLTI01; family JABLTI01; genus JABLTI01. The sequence continues at coordinate 8,725 of DATKZI010000045.1, read as the reverse complement.
GAAACTCTATAAGGAGTTTATAAAAATAAGTTTTTTTAAAAAATAACAAAAAAAAGAGAGGAGTTAAATAGCTAAAAAATTAATATATTAAGTAAGCAGAAATTGGTTAAACTACCTATTTTCTGTTCAAAGAAAGTTTAGTAAGAAATTTACTTACTATTCTCTCTCCTATTTCCTTTTCCTGAGAGATGGGATTTTTTTTCCTTCTCTCAGTTTTAGTATCTCCTAGTTGAGAGTAGAGTAGCTAAAAACTTTTTTTGCCTAATTCGTGATCACCTATCTTTTACTATTTTCCATGAGACGTTTTTTCTAAGTATTATATGATGTTTTAAATCAACTTCAGTTTATTTACTTAGTAAGTTATCTAAAAAGATGATATATTGGTGAGCTTGAATGAGTGATGATTATTCAAAATATTCGATTGGAACAGAAATGGAATTTGAACCTTTAATATTACTAGATTTTCCTTCCATAATTGCTTCATGTCAAAATGAGTGGCAAAATAAGGGCATATGTAGGATCAATGATTGTGTTTTAAGACTTGGTGTTGTCCAAGGAGAATTTCATTGGCATAAACATAATAATGAAGATGAGTTTTTCTATGTTTTGAGCGGTTTATTATTCATTGATTTGGAAAATCAAACAATAGAACTTTCACCTCAACAAGGATTCTTAGTTCCAAAAGGAATCATTCATCGCACTAGAGCACCCAAAAGAACAGCTATGTTGATGTTTGAAGGTTTTACAGTACAAGCTACTGGTGATTAATTGTAATAGTAAAGAATAAATTATATTATTGACTATTACTCTTGTCAATACTATGAGGTTGTTATTTTATGGAAGAAAAATTATCTCCTGAACAACATCTTGAGAATACCCGAAAAATCACTGATTTAATTCTTTCTCTTGATGAGTCATTTGAATTACCAAATGGCTGGAAACTAAAAGAATTAATGATTCACCTTTGGTCTTGGGATGATCAAATGATCAAAGGTTGCCAATCAAAATTGGACAATACCTGTGCTGATTTCAAATTTGATCATCAACAAAAAGGTATAAGTTATGATGAGTGGAATGATTTGATTCTTACTGAGAAAAAGAAAATGTCTTTCAAAGAAAGTAAAGAATTATTCAATGAGACACGAAAACAATCTATTGCTATGTTTGAAAAAATTATTTCCCAGCCAGAAACTATTGATGATGAGAAGAATTTCCTTAGAAACGAAAATGTTGCTACTCTTTGGATGCATGACAAGCATCATTTAGAAAAAGGTGGCTTAAAAATCGATTTCTAATTTCTTCTTTTTTTCTTTCTTGGTATTATTTATTACTATTGAATATGATTTTTAATAACAACTTTTATCTTAATTATAGTAATAAGTAGTACTGGTGATTTATTGGCGCCATTATTTATTTTAGTCTATATTTGTAGTCTTTTTATGTTAGGAAGAAATTTCTTTTCTTTAGTCTTTCAAATCAGAAGTCTTTTTTTGGAAGATAAAAAGAAAGAGCTGAAAGAAAAGAAGTATGGCTATTTTGTTTTTGTTGGGTTATCTCTTACAGCATTATTGGGCATAATCTGCGGTATTGGTTTGCTTTTTCCCAATCAGATTTTCGGCTACTATCTTTTCTTTATTGTTTCAGGGATGATGATTTATTCTTACATAAATTATGCTGGGATTACTTTCGATAAGAAGAATTGGTTTATGTTTTCTTTATGTATCTTTGTCATTATATTTACTATAATCTTAGCATCTCTTTTAATCACTTACTTAGCAACAGGAAAGATTGATTAGTGATTCAATTATTTCCTTTCTTTTTCTATAATAAACTATAGAAAAAAAAAGAGGATTTTAATTAGGTAATTTCCATTACACCTTGTTTATTTTTTGCTCCTCCACAATTGTTTCTAGCCATTTCTTTGTTTTCTCATTATTTTCATCTAATTCAACCAATTTCTCAAAACATTGCTTTGCATGGTCTAATTTTCGGTAACAATAAAGCCTTATACCTAAATTGGAAAGAAGTTCCTGGTAAATATTATCAATATTTATTGTTTTTAATATAAAATTGTATGCTGTTTCAAATCCTTTTGACCAATAGAGAATACCACTAACTGAGCTAAAAATTTCTTTATATGCATCTCTCTCAATTTTTGCAGAGCTACAATCCTTAAGGAGTTTATCAATATCAAAATCACTTTTTGTTAAAGTAATATTTCTATATACTATCTTATTATCTCTGAGAATTATATTTTCACCATCAGCAGTAAAATAGAGATTTTCTTGGTACTTTTCTAATTTCCAATTATCATTCATGTATAGGCACAAATATCCATTGAATTGTCCCAATCCATAATAATACTTTAATCCATAGCTAGATAACTCATAAATTCCTAGATGGTTCTTCCAAGATTCTTCCTCTATTCCAGGTTGATCATTTAGTCCATCATTATATTTGAATAAGATAAAATTCACTTTTGACTTATATTCAAAAGATTTCACTTTTTTATGCTCATCTAATATGAATGTAACTTTGTTATTATTTTCAGTTAAAAATTGCCGATTATGTTAAAACATGGCCCTTCTTTATTGAAAAGAAGAATCCTTTAACTGCATATGAGATTGATTATACATTAAAAGTAATTATTAGCTATACTTCTGCTCAATTTCTGTTAAATAACACATCAGGATTATCGATTACAGATCATCTTCTACTGCATTTTACCAACAGCCGGTCTGATATAATTTCCTTGCGAGCATTGGTAGAAGAAATTGATGGTGTTAATGATTTTTATTTTTATAAAGAAGAATTTCAAAACTCTATTAGTACCCCGATTACAAAAATAGTTATCGATTTCTCATTCTTTTTTGGAATTATTGCTTTAATAATTTTAATAGTTAGTATAAGTTTCTACCTTAGAAAAACCTTCTTAGAACAGAAAAAGGAAATCGGTGTCTATCTATCTTTTGGAGCATTTAAAAAACAAATACTATCAATTTTGCTTTTTGAAATGATTATATTAATAATGATAACCTCTATACTTGGATCTCTATTAGGAGTATTTTCTCTGATATTCCTATTTCCAATAGTGATAAGTATTTATCATGTAGGAATAGTTGCTTTATCTGCTACTCTTGGGGTTTTATTATTGGTAGCTTTGTTAGGTGTAATTCAAATAATAGCTAGCATAACAGTTTCAATTAATACTTCATGGAATGTTAATAGAATTATAAAATCAATTAAAAAAGAAGGGGTAAATTGAATTGGAATCTAATAAACCAAGACACTATAAATTGATTCTTTCCTTTTTAAAAGTAAATAGAACATCACTTATGCTTATGATTTTTGGTTTCACATTAGTTACAATGATTTTTTCTTCCAGTATCGCTTTTATTGATTTGTATAAACCTACTTTCTCTTTTAACTATATAAGTGGTCAAAGAGGTGATAATAATGATTTTGCTTTTTCTTCCTCTATCTCATTTGAAGACTTTTTAGATAACAATGATAATATTTTAAGTGAAATAATTACAGCTAGCAATTTATCCTATGCATTTACTTCTATTCTTGCTAACAATTTTGGAGATAATTCTACACACCAAATTAATACTAATGTAAATATTCCTACTTTTTCATTTTATAATGGTCAAAATCATTCAATTAATTTAATTAATGTTGATGATGAAGCTCTTAGTCAGCTTTTTAGCTATTCTTTTGAAATTAATAATAGTATTGAAGTTAATGAAGGAGCAATTTTAGTTATTGAAAGTAATTTTGCAAAATATTATCCAAATGATGCATCAATTCTAAATGAAAGTCAGATAATTTTGTTTGATAATTTTGCTGAGTTGCCTACAAAAAACACAACAATTGATTTTTGTGCAAAGATTATTTGGAATAGAAATTCACAATCTTCACTAAATCCTATTACTCAATTGTTAGGTGATAATGAGTTAGCTGTTGTTGTTCTTGAAGAAATTTTCCTATCACATCTCTCTATTTTAAACAGCACTTATAATGATCATGATATTACAATAAGTTCCAATCTTGACTTTAATTATGATCAAATGTCATTTGATGATTTGAGTTTATTAGCAGAAACTTCACACCAATTTGTTTATGCTATTCAAGATTATATTTCAAATGAACTTGCATCTAATATTAACTTTAATTATCAATTGAATTTTCTTACCTATTTAATTGCGCTAACTAATTCACTGGTGTTATTAAATACTACAGTCATTGTTTTCGTTATTCCCTCAATTCTTTTCATTCTGGTGTTTTTGTATTTTAGTACAGAATATTTGGCATCTAAACGCCAGAAGATTTTACAATTCTATCAAACAAAGGGTGCTTCGGTATGGCAATTAATTCGTTGCATAACTACTGAATATTTTATTACTTATAGTATATCTTTAGTTTTTGGTCTCTCTCTTTCCATCCCTTTTACCAGATTATTTTTTCAAAATTCTAATTTAACAAGTTTAAATAATATATCAATTTCTCAGAATGAATTTTTCTCATCACTCAACTACTTGAATGTCCTTTGGGTTTTTCTTCTTTTATTTACTCTAAGTTTACTATTTTTCATACGTAATATTATGACTATCATAAAATTAAGAAAAGATCAGGATGTCGAATTTGAAACAATTGATATTCCTTTTTGGAAAAGGATTTTTCTAGATATTATTCTCTTTGTAATAGGTTTATGTTCTATCCTAATTGAAAAAGCATTATCTGTTAGTTTTCACCATGATTTTATTACTCAATTTACTATCTATTTTATTGGTCTTTTACTATTAATCAGTGGATTATTTTTATTCTTATTGCGTATACTTCCTCAACAATTAACTACTCTTGGGGTGAAAACTTGCGATTTCTTTAAAGGAGTTTTTCCTCTTTCATTTCGTTTAATCAAATTTAAAAAGCAAACCACTGCAAGAAACATAGTCGTTTTTTCATTTTGTATTTCATATCTCCTCCTTTTAAGCCAATCTTTTGGACTTCTTAATCAGTATAGTACGGAAAAGGTTTATTTTCAACTAGGTGCTGATGCACGTATAAACCTTGATTCTCAAAGCAATCTAACCCTATTAACAGAAAAATTGTCCTCTATTCAATATACTGTTGTCAAGAAAGTCAAACTAGAAAACTATCTTACTGGCGATAGTTTATCTCTCTTAATAATTGATAGTGAAAGTTATACTAAAATTACCTATCTTAAAGATTATTTACTTTCCAATGAATTGCTGGATGCAATTGATAAGCTATCTACTAATATGACCGTTTTAACATCAATAGCTACTGCTAATTTTCATTCTTGGTCTATAGGTTATAATTATTCTATAACACTTTCATTTAGAAGTACTGATAGACTCTCTTTAACTATTGTAGATCATTTTTATAATTGGCCATTTTTTATTGATAATGTTGTAGACTCCAATGATATTCCTTTTATCATCGGAGAAAAAACTAGTCAAACCTTAGTAAAAGATGAAACAAGTATGAAAACCTTCCTATTATTAGATTTTCAAGATAATGATTATACTCAGATGATAGATTTCCTTGAGTCCAATGTAATTACTTCTCATGAAAAGCTAATAACAATTGAAGACAGCTATGACTCTTTCTGGAATGATGAACCTTACTTGTTTACTATTGATATTTTTTCAATTATAAATTTCTATATTATTATATTACTCTATCTTACAATATTAGTTATTGTTGTTATAATTACTCTTTCTAATCAAAGAAGAGAGTTAGGTCTCTTTATAGCTCTAGGGATTAATTCAAAGCAAATTTTCACTTTATCTTTTATAGAACAATTCATTATCTTTCTTTCTAGTTTAGTTTCAGCTTTTATCATTGGCATCCCTTGTTCGATATTCTTCTTGAACCAAATTAGAAATAACCTGTCAATAAATATTACACGTATTAGCATTTATCCGATTATTGGTTTTCTTTACTTTGGATTAATTACAATTAATCTTCTCGTTATAATTATTAATTCAGTAATTTCCTCAAAACGAAAAACTGGTTTTTATATTCAGGAGTTGATATTACAAATTGAGTCTGATGATTGATTGCCAAAATTTAATAAAAATCTATTATAATAGAACCAAACAGATTAAAATAGCTGCACTTAGAGGTATAGAATTAAAAGTTAAAAAAGGCGAGTTAGTATCGATTGTAGGGCCATCTGGTGCTGGAAAATCAACTTTATTGAGAATTTTAGGTTGTTTAGAATTTCCATCAAGTGGAACTGTGAAAATCGCTGGAAAATTGCTAAATACTTTTTCAGATTCTCAAATAATAGATTATCACCGTAATTGGGTAGGTTTTGTTTGGCAATCTCCATTAAAAAATGTAATAACTAGTGAAAGTGCTATTAACAATGTTTTACTTCCGATGAAAATATCTGGTAAAATACCTTATAATAAACAAAAAGAACGTGCTATTGAATTATTAAAATCAGTAAATTTGGATCATCGGATGAAACATAAACCTATGCAATTATCTGGTGGAGAGATTCAAAGATTAGGTTTAGCAGTAGCCTTTGCCAATGCTCCTAAACTTGTTTTATTAGATGAACCAACGGGTGAACTTGATTCAGAAAATACCTCCAATATCTTGTCTCTTCTAAAAGAACTAAATAAAGAATATAATATGACCATCATTATAGTATCCCATGATAAATATCTTGAAGATCATGTAAACACTGTCTACCGCATTTCTGATGGCTTGCTAATGAATATAGATATAACAAAACGAATTGATTCTACCAAGGAAAAGGAACAAATTAGTTATGTTGATGAATATGGTCTACTCCGTGTTCCTTTATCAATTCTAAAAAAAGATGAAATACAGAATTATGTTAAAATTATCAGTAAAGACGATCATATTGAAATTGAACCTTATTTTCTGGATGATGATACTAAAAATGCTCATAAAAAAGATACAAGCTAATAAGATAAAATAACTAATTTAAAAAGCTGGATTGAATACTAATGACTAAAAAAACAATAAAAAATACTACTAATACAATTATTGAGTGTATTAATCTTTCCAAAATATACCCTTTTGGTTCTGAGCGTATTCATGCATTGAAAGATGTCAATCTTACAATTGAAAAAGGTGAATTTACTGCAATTATGGGGAAAAGTGGGAGTGGTAAAACTACCTTAATTAACATTCTTGCAGGTTTAGCTTCTCCTACAAGCGGAGAGGTCTTAATTGATGGTGAAGATATAACAACAATGTCCTCTGATCAGCTCTCTCTTTTACGAAGAGAGAAAATTGGTATTGTTTTTCAAATGTTTAATTTACATCCCGGTTTAACTGTATTAGAAAATGTTGAATTACCTTTAGTGTTTAGTGGCTATAAGAAAGAGGTTAGAAAAGAATTAGCTAAAAATTTGTTATTTTCATTAGAACTAAAAGATTTTATCGATAATTACCCGGAAGAATTGAGCGGTGGAGAACAACAACGTGTTGCAATAGCTCGTTCTTTAATCAACACACCTCAAATTTTATTGGCTGATGAACCAACTGGTAATTTGAATTCCTTATTAGCACAAGAAGTAGTAAAACAATTAAAGGATCTTAACCAACAAAGAAACTTAACAATTGTATTTGTAACTCATAATGAGACATTAATTGATGATTCAATGACTCTTATAAGATTAAGTGATGGACAAATCTCACAAAATAAATAAAGAAAATTTATTTCAATTTATCCATTTAGAATAATCTTACTATTTCTTTTACCTAATTATTCCTCATGTCTCGAAAAAGAGGTCTCTAAATATTTCCCTGATGTTTTATTCCAAGTTTAATGACCATTTCTTAATTATTAGTGCTTTTGTTTCCCTTTAAAACATCTCAAAGATTTATGATTTATCTTTTAATCTTCTTGAAGTGATTCCTTTATAATCGGTAATAATGACCATATCAGAAAATGATAAATTTAAGAAAATATTTAATTTTAAAAAAAACAATAATTCGATAGAATAAAGTAAACAGTAGTAATTGAATTTTTTTCGTTGGAATTGATTATGTCAAAAACTGGTACATTTACTGAAAAATCTTTTAGTAAAATGAGAAAATTTGTTGTTGAAAGTTCTGAATATGGTTTATCCTATCATCATATGAAGGGTCTTCTTGAAATAGATGTTACTGAAGCTAGAAAACTAATCGAAGCCTATAAAGAAAGAACTGGAAAAAATATCTCTTTTACTGGCTGGATAATGAAATGTCTTGGTACAGCTGTTAATGAACATAAAGCTGTTCACGCATTGCGTTATAAAAGGAAATTGATTATTTTTGATGATGTTGATATTTCTGTTATGGTTGAAAGGATTATAGATGGTCGATCTTTTCCAGTTCTGACAGTTATTCGAAAAACAAATGAGAAATCAGTTTTCGAAATAAATGAAGAAATTCGCAAAGCTCAAACCATTTCTGAAGAAGAAATGTCGCAAGATAAACAAAAAAAGCGTGGTCTTCAATTTCTATCTCTACCAAAATTTCTTCGCTATCTCTTCTTTTGGCGTCGTTTGAAAAGAAATCCTTTCTTTAGGAAGAGATTTGCTGGAACTATTAGTGTTACATCTGTTGGTATGTTCGGTAAAGGAACAGGATGGGCTATACCTCTTTCTACTCATTGTTTTTCAGTTGTTTTAGGTGGAATTAAGGAGAAACCAGGAGCTTATAATGGTGAAAT
>DATKZI010000044.1:0-115916 GCA_035528035.1 Bathyarchaeia archaeon | reverse complement strand
TTATACATACGGTTCAGGTTATTATCATATTTATCTACCAAGTGGTACAGTCTATATCAATAGAATGAGAACAATAAAAACCGGTTATGTATCCTATGATGGAAACATTGTTAGTACCCTTTACTTGAATGCAAAAGATATAACCTTGCAATTTTCTGGTTATGTCAGAGAAGATAATATAATTGAAGGTATAAAAACTACTAATATTGTAGAACCTCTAATTTCATTGGATTTCACCCATGGTGTTTCAGGTTATTCTGACATAATAACTGGAACTGTCATTTATGTTAATGTTTATGATAAAAGTAATAACTTTTTGAAATGTGTATCATGTAATCAAGCAACTGGTTATTATGATACAGGTTCATTTGAAGCACCAGCAGGAAATATTAACTTTAAAATTACAAACCTAGATGGATTGCATAAAACATTTACACGAACAGAGGAATTTTTAACCTCAACAACAACAACACGAGACTTCAAACTTCAACGAAATCTTGGTGAAGTATGGGTGTATGGGGGTATGGGTTCTCAAGATAAAATTTTTGACCATAAAATATTTAGTGATGATGTTATTGACCATGAATTGTTTGATATCTCATTTTCTACTGCTTGCCCACCAACAATTGTTTATTCTCCTACTAGTGAAGATTATTCTTCCTCATGGTTAACAACTTCCTATCTTATTGTAGGACAACAATATTTGCTTGACAAATATCTATTACGGAATGCAAAGATAAGTCTTTATGTACAAAATCTATGGTTGGATGATACTGATTTAATAGTTGTACATGGCATAACAAATTCACATACAGAAGGATTTACAGCTGCTAGTTTTGATTGGACTGTACAAGCTTCATTAGGTTATGCAATGACTCAAACAATTACAGGTCAGCTACAATTATCAGGTTCATATCAAGAAGCTAATGGTGTTACTTTCGATGTAGGTGCAATTGCACTTGAAAATAGAGTAAAAGAAGGAGACTGGACAAAAATAGGCTGGACGACATTGGATTATTCCAATAATATAAATTATCTCGAAAAAACGTTATATACACACTGGCAAATCGGTTTTAATAATCAAAACTATCTAACTCTAAAACATTGTGGGTCGAATATCAGGTATAAAGTTGTATATGAATTTGACTTATATTTCTATCAGTTAGGTATATGGGATAGAATTGGTAAAGTGACTTATGAGCAAATTCTAGGTGATGATATTGAATCTGGATTAATATATACCTTTGATTTTGATTCTTACTATCTTGAAAGTACTTATTTTCTTGAAAATCCAGATGGCTATATTGCCAATGATATGAATCTAAATTTACTAGCTGGTGAATCAGTAACTCTACCAATATCATGATAAAGTGATTTATAATTTGCTATAAATATAATATAGCAAATTTTTTTTATTTTCTATTAGTAAAAATAGTTTAACTGATATATAATATAAAAGAGTAATAATGATATATTTTTAATAAACAAAACTAGAACAAGATGAGATAAATTTAACTGATAGATTTTGATTAAGAAATTTGGTTTAAAAAATTAGAAAAATTAACTATTATCATAAATTTATCAGTAAAATTGATTAATGTCTGGTCTGCTCGAATGAGTCAACGTATTATAGATATTTGTGATTGATTTTTCTTATTGAATTCTTTCATTTAGATGTTAGCGTTGCTCCTTCACTAATCTTTACAATATAAGGTTGTCCTCCCACACTTAAAATAGCATTAGCTACCTCTTGTTCGAAACCAGGTGCATATGCTAATATTGTTCCTCCTTTTCCACTACCATTAATTTTAGCACCAAAAGCTCCTACTTCTTTAACAGATCTAATCATATTTTCGATTTTATCTGTTGATCTTTTTAATCCATCACGCATTAATTCATGAATTTCATAGAGCATCTTACCAAATTTAATTTCATCTTTTGAATTACTCATTAAAAATGTAAAAGCTCTACGAGTTAAATCTCTATTTTTTATTGTTGTAAGGGTCATTGTTTTACTCGGTTCAGGGATTTTATTGATATGATTTAATATTTCAGCTAAAGATGTTTCTCGATGATTGAATTGTTTAATTGATTTTTTTAGTAAGGAATATCCGTTTTCAACATTCGTTCGTATTATCTTCAAATCCCCTACTGTGTCTTTTTTCTTCTCGAGAGAATCCCCTATCACTAAACCAGTTAGATCAGTTGGTATTTGGGTTAATTTTATTTCATCACCAAAATCAACATGAATTATTCCCCCAAAAACAGATGATAGATGATCCATCATTCCCCCACTTTCACCAAATTCCACTACCTCTGCTTCAAAAGCATACTGAGCGATTTCATATTTAGATAATGAAACATTGGCAAGATGAGCAAAAGTAATAATACTAGCAACTGACAATGCTGAAGAACTTGATAATCCAGCAGCAATAGGAATAGTTCCTTTGATAATTATATCAGCTCCGGTTTTTGGAATAATCTCCTTTCTAAATAAAATATTAAATGCACTACGAACATAATCCCGAGAATTACTATAGGTGACATCATCATTTAATGAAAAAGAATCTTTTGAATTTAAATCCTGATAATTCAAGTTGAATTTTAAATCATCTCGAGGTTTCACAGAAAACGTGATATAGAGATCTAATGCTGCAGAAATAACTTCTAGACTCAGATAATCACTATGTTCACCTAATAAAAAAACTCGACCAGGAGCATTTACTGTAAAAGGAATTAATTTTTCCATAAAGAATCAATTTCAACCAGTTTGATATATTTTACCTTAAAAACTAAAAAAAGAAGAGGGATCATTGAAAACTTCAATCAACAATAACAGTTCCATCTTCTCTGATTTCAACATTCATACCTGTTTTCATGTATTTTAAGAACTCATCACCAAGTCGATCTATAGTGATTATTCTTTTACCAATCCAAACATCTGCTAATATTACTCCTGCAGCTGCAAGTGAATCAATATTTTTTGAAAATAGCAATGCTGTTGGAGCATTTTCATTCTCAGCTAAACTCATCAAAGCTAGCCCCCCAGTTGTAGAACCACTTGATTGTGGTAAACCGATGATTGCCTTCGTTAAATCTTTCTTAAATAACGCTGGATTATCTTGGTCACCGCCAATTGCTTTTTTCTTCTTAAAAACAATAGTATTTTTGTAAGTTGCTAGGGTATTTAGAGGTCGTTGTGAAACAATAATTTTACCAGTAGTTTTTCCGGGAAAAATAGCTCTTCCTTTAAATTCTTTTGTCATTTTTTTTCCTCCAAAAAATTAAATCACTACATCCAGAATTTCATCATCTGGATAGAACCTTGCAGTTGAATAAACTCTCAATTTTGTTGAGTTCGTTATAACTGGCTTTTTCTCTGTTAAAGGATTGCTCATATAGGCTAATGAGCATATAGAAGATAATCGCACACCAGTTGTTATTAATTCATTAAATGCTTGTTTATCTTGTTTGAATTTCTCAACTACAGCTGGTGCTGCACAAAGAATTGTTTGAACCTTAAAAGATTTATTTCCACTAGATTCAAGTTTTGTTTTGATTTTATCCTTCCATAAATAAAGTTGTTCGAGAGTAAAATGAGGACACCCCATAATACAAACTTTTGGTTTTGCATCTATGTCTTTCCAGAGAACAGGTAAATCTTCTTTAGCTTTAACTAATATTTGATCTGTGATCACAAAAGTTTGATAGCCTTTTGTTAGAAGCTTCTCACCTTGTTCTTTAGCTTCTGGGGTTATTTTATCAACGTGATATAATCCTACAGCTCCACTTGAAGCACTTGCTGCTCCTAAATCTTTAAGATATGCTTTTATCGCTAAATTATTTTCTTTAGCTAGAAGTTTATCTAATCCTTTAATATAGGGAACATTTTCTATAACCTTTTCACCGATAACACTTCCTAAAATATGTGGATTTGGTAATTTTTTGGTTTTAACTTCAATTAACCAAGAGGCTTTTCGTCCTTCATCAGTTAGTAAACCAAAATAAGGTGTTTTGCCTAATATAGCACTAAAGATATCGATGACTACGGAATTACGATTTGTTCTTGCACCTAGAACAGAATTAACATAGACAACTGCTGATGATTCAGACCAAGCTAAAATATCACCTATTTTTGGTTGATTACCAACTTCATCTAAATAACAAGTACAGGAAAAAGATTGTTTGTCTTTTAAGCCTAACTTTAATAAACGCTCTTCATATGGTTTTTGAGTATATATTAGTTTAGTAACTAATTTCTCAAGTAAAGGATATTTGATATTTTTAAAATCATAGGCACGAGGATTTGCAGTAAAAGGTTGTTTTGTATGAAGATTAGCTTCAATTAATTCATCAAGTAATTTGTAATAAGGCTTTAGAAATGAAGCACCAACAGCCATAGCAGTATGTTGAAAACCAACAATCGGAATAAGTTTCTTTGCATCAAATATCTCGCCATAAAGGACAACGGATTCCATCACTTTTTGTAAAGCAGGTCCTTTATCACCATTTAGAATAGCTATTTCATCCTTTGTTAAATTAATATTGAATTTACTTGTATCTAACACAGAAATCCCTCAAATAGCTTTATTTGATCTCTTGTTTACTAACATAGTAAAAATTAGTTGAGTATTCACTTCACTAACTATAAATTTTATCTAAAATTAATCAGTTTTTTGTTTTAATTTCTTTTCTTTGCGTTTCTCTAAACCGAATTTTGCTCTTTGAAGGACACCGAAAATAATAATCATATAGGCAAATGCTACCCCAAAAGCATGTAATGTATACCTAGTTTTTAGTTCTTTTTATAGAAAATCTAAGTAATAATAGTGAAATAGTATTATTATAGAGGAACGAACCTATGAGTCAGCAGGATGAGAATAAACCAATCTATAATTTACATTCATATACTGATAAAAAACAAGAAGCTGAAAGAAATCCTGATGATATTCTAACATGGAAAAAAACTAATATTTCCTCCTATCTTCGTGGTGTATTTGATGGGCGAGGAATTGTCTATTATAGTGAAACAAATGAACATATCCTATCAATACAACATACAAATATTGAGAGACTTGAAATTTATCAAAAAGCTTTACAAATGCTCAATATAAACTCATTCTTATACTTTCCACAATTAGAAACAGAATCACCTGAACTATTTATTGTAGGAAAAGCGAATATTTATCGATTTAAAGAGAAAATTGGCTATGACAATCATGAAGAAGCTGATATTTTTTACAACTATTGGAAAAAACTAGATTGGGAAGATTGAGAGATAATTTTTAAATTACTAAAATAAAATATCACTTATGAATGAAGCTGATGTTCTAGTTCTGAAATATGTTAATAAGGAAATCAACAAGGGAAAAACAGTTATTTACGTTCCTGTGAAAATGTTCTCTGCAATGTCAGATAATGGATTAGAAGCATTAAAGGATCTTACTTTAGCTAATAATGTTAAAGTAATTGCTCAAAATTAGTATCTGAAAATTAAAAAAGGAAAAAGAAGAAACTATTTTCTCCTTTTGATTATACGAATTGCACTTAAAACAAAAGTCAAGCTTATAGTTAGTAGAATTATTCCAGCAAAATTAGCAGTATTTGATGGAGTGGGATTTGGTGTCCAAGTAGTTGTAGGACTAGGGATTTCGGTGGTATTCCAACCAGATAAAGTAGCCCATAACCACCAAGCAGCATATGCTTTCATATTAGCATTTAGAGGTTGGCTATGTGCTGAACCACAAGAATACCATTCATCTGGATGATCATTCTGCCAATCAATAGCCCAGTTAGCATCAAGGATATTATCATCATTAGAATCATAATCACAATTATCCGTGCAGTTTTTATCGCCATAATAATTCATATCTGGATCGTAGGATTCAATATCTGCAAAATCATATAATATTTTATTATTTTCAACACAATAATCTCTAATTTGCTCATTTCTTATGTGAAGATTACCATCTAAACCTAAACCATCTGTATGACCTGTCATATAAACAAAATGAACAGTTGGATAATCAATCTCTAGTTGAGACATTAAGCTTAGATATAAATTAATATCTGATTCAGTTGCATAGGAAACTTCTCCACACCATGACCACATCACTACATTGACATCAATATTAGCTACATCTTCAAGATAATCTTCAGTATAAGAAGCCCATGCGCTGAAATCAGGATTCCCTAGATCACCCGGTGCAAAATAATCATCGATATCTAATGCTCCATCTGTACCGCCCTCATTCCAATCATATAATCCAATGGTACACCCAAGGGATTCTTTGTAAGCTGGCAGACCTGTCATACCATCAGTTATCTGACTTCCATGAGAGGTGTGTCCATAAGCCACATGTAAAGAATTTTTAGCACTAGTAATATTCTCATCAGGAATCATATCAAGTCTAACATAATTCACAACGTTATGATTAGCGATAATAGGAATTCCAAGACCATTAGTATTTAATTCAGCTTTAATTTGTACTTCAAAATGGGGTGGGATAGACGCTATACTCAAACATAGTATCATCAATCCAATAAAGTATTTTTTACTCAAAGCAATCAATCCATAAAAAGTACTATAACACAGTTAGACGATAACCTAGATAAAGATATTTTAACTAACAAAAAGTAAGCAAAAATTTCAGAAGATTTTAATTCTAAAAATTGATTTTATAGATTAGAGATAGATATTATTGGTGAGAAAAATGAAATTGCTTATTACAGGCGCTACTGGATTTTTAGGTTCATATATACTTAGGGAATTAGATAAACCAGTATATAAAGATAAATTTTCAATAGAGAAAATCAATTTACTTGTTAGGAATAGAGAAAAAGCTAAGAACATAAAACATAATCAATTTCCTATTAACATCATTGAGGGAGATATTACTGATGAACAAGCAGTAAAAAAAGCTGTTGAGGATGTTGATACAGTAATTCATGTAGCAAGTTTATACAAGATTTGGGGAAGAAAGAAGGATTTCTATAATATCAATGTTAAAGGAACTGAATATTTGCTTAATGCTTTACAACCTGGTTCGACCTTCATTTTAACATCAACTATTGGTGTTTATGGTTATTCAGCAAATAAAGGCAAACCAACAACAGAAGAAGTTGACCCAATGAAACCTTTTTGGCATTATCAGAAAAGCAAAAAAATCCAGGAAGATTTAGCTCGAAATATCTGTAAATTGAAAAACATCAAATTCGTAGCTATACGTCCTCCTATGATTTCTGGTCCAGGTGATGAGTCAACAAAAATCTTTATGGAGAATCTGGAAAAGAGAAGACTTGTTTTAGCTCGTGGAGGGAAAGGAATAATTCCAGTAGCTCATCCCTTTGATACTGCAAAAGCACATCTACTTGCTCTTGAGAAGATCGATAAAATTGATGGCGAAGCATTTCATTTAGCTAGTTTTCATATCTCATTTAAGGAAATGGTTGATGCTTATGCAGATGAACTTGGTTTTAAACGGATAAAGACCAAGGTCCCATATGGTCTAATATATTCATTAGGTTGGTTTTTGGATCTCTTCCCATTCAAACATAACTATACCAGATTTGCTATTAAATTCCTAGGAGCTTCAGATCAATTAATCATGGATAAAATAGTCAATAAATTGGGTTACAAACCTGAATATACTTTTGAGCAAACTGTTAAAGAGAATGTTATCTGGTATAATTCCATGAAACATTAAAGAAAGAAAAAAGAGCTTATGCTCTATTATTCAGAAGTAGGTACAGTTAATATAAGCTCTTTTTTCTTATCCTTGATTGGATTAATTCGTTTATTTTCTATCATTTCTTGATCAATTTGCTTAATTGTATCATCAATTTCATTTGAATAATCAGAACATCGTAATGAACGTTTAGTCAAGAAAAATATGAATGAAGTAATTACCAAAACTAAGCAAATTCCTGTACTAATTAATAAAATTATCATTGGAGATAATTTATTAGCTATAAAGGTCAAAATCACTAATCCAATTACATTAGCTAATGAAGTAAACATGAAACTAAAGGAAGTCGCACGACCTAATTTCTCATGTGGGATTTTCTCTTGGCGCAAAGTAAATGATGGGATATTAGCTCCTCCATTTACAAAACCAAAGGGAATTGTTATTACAAATAACATTATCCACGGATTTCGGACAAATGAGAAAAGCGCTAATCCTATCGCTTTTGCAAAAATCACCAAATTTATTAGAATTAATTTGCGATTTATTTTACCTAATTTCATGATGATTAATGACGTTATCACACCTACAACAGACATTACTGCAACAACTGAACCATACCAAGTAGCTGTCATTTTCATTTCCCCTTGTAAAACTACGACAAAGGTACCATTGATAAAAGCATTTCCAAAATTAAAGAAAGTATAAACGATAGTAACATAGAGTACCTTAGGGATTGATCGAATGGTATTGAACCCTATCTTTAAATCATCCTTAATACGTTTTACATCATTTTTAAAAGTGGTCTTTTCTTTTTCAATAATTGGTGGTTGTTTACCTTTTGAAATTAGCAACAGACAAACAATTGATCCTAAACTGGCAATACCTGTTCCAATAGTAAAACTGAGTAAATAACTAACAGTAATTATCATTCCAGCAAGTATTGGTCCAATAACATTTGCTATTTGATTAACTGTAGAATTAAAAGAATTAGCAACTAGAAGGTTCTTTTTTTCTATAATATATTTTGAATAGGTGCTCACAGTAAGATTGTAAAGTGTAAAGACTATATTGTTGATAAAAAGTATAGTATACATTGGCCAAATAAAGTGAATATAATTTATTTCAGTAATTCTTTGAATTACCCCTTCATGAAGTGGCACATAATAAACATATGTCCGAATTAATCTATCCATAAATAAGTATAGGACAAGATAGCCAACAAAAAGGATAGTTCTTAACAAAGTAGTAATGAATATTAATTTTCTTTGATCAAATCTATCAACAATAACTCCAGCAAAGGTCACTAATAGTACAGTAGGTAATGCACCTAAAATACCCATTAAAGCCATTAGAGAAGCATTTTGAGTAGTAGCATAAATTAGGTATGAAATAGTCATTCCTATTAAAATAGATGCAATCATATTGAGTATTTGTCCACCAAAAACTAACATATATGATTTATTTGTTAGAACATTTTTTATTGATGGTTTATCATCTTCAATCAGTTTTTTTACCTTTGAATAACATTCTTCTTCTGCATTAACCATAACCATTGTAACCATCTCTTGGAGTAAATTACAAGTTTATCATTGTAAAATACTTAAAAAGAGCGATTCACATTTTGAAGTCTCTTTTTGAGGTCACAACTTGTGACTAATTTTTAGAACATTAAAGCAAAAATTATCTTAAACAAGTAAGATTTTTCTAGCCTTTTCCTTTTATTTTTTCCTTCTCCTAAACATTCTTATTTACCGAATTATATTTTAATTAGATTCCTTAAGATATTTTAAAGCTAGAGGTTTTTAGGATGAAAAAAAATCGTTTATTCTTTGTAATGTTTATTTTAACTAGTATGTTATTCATAACAATAACCAATGCTCGAGCAGCTACAACTTGGCAAATAAGTGATGAGTTATATGATGTAACTTATTGGTCAAATGGAACTTTAATTGCTGAAGGTAATTATGATGGTTCAATAGATTTCGAAAAAATTTTCTATAAAGGTTCTGATATTGAATTACTGTTTCAAGCTGAACCTCAAGATTCCGAATTTCATTATTACGAAGCAATCATTACCTGGGATACATACCTAACATATAAGAACTATTCACAAATCTCTTTTGGTGGACTGGGTGGTGATAATGAAATCCGTACTTTTACTATAGGTAAAAATGGTATACAAATCCTTGTTCAAACAGTATATGATAGAATCGAAATTAATGGTGATAGTCTTATCTGCCCCTTAATTGATATTAGTTATATACAAGATAAAATTCCTGAAGAAATAGTAGCAGTTGCAGATCATCGCTCAGATCCAGTAATCATTATTGGTAATTATTATTTTGATACTGTAAATGGCACTGATATTTCCACAAAACTTCCCGGATTTACAACACCAATTGCTTTAGCAAGTTTTATTTCTATATTTGTTTTAATATTTTTTAGAAAGAAGAAATAAAAAAACTAATTTCTTTTTTTTATTATTTTTAAATAGGATAAATAAAATAATAGGGAAAACTATCTTCTCCGTTCTTTGCTTTTTCCGCTTAAATTTGTATAATCGATTGCTAGATTGCCTGCTCCAGCTCTTCTTGATGTTTCGGTATTTAAAGTTCCAGTATATTTTTCTCGTTCTTCCTTTGTATCTCTTATTCTCTTAGCTTCCTTGTCGAAATCTTCTTTTGAGATATTTAGCAGAACATATGAACCCTTAGCTTCTAGAGCTTTGTCAGCTTCTATTGGTACTAGTATATCTTTCTTGAAACGTTTAGATACAAGAATCATTAAGTAAGGAATAATTAGCTTATCTGTTTTTCTAGGCAATTTATCAATACGAATTACCTTGCCGAGTTTATTTCCTTCCTTATCTGCAGCAATTTTTGAAATTAAATACTTGTAACTCATTGTTTCACCTTTCCATGGATTAATTTATTTAGACTATTACATATATTATTTTGGTGTTTCTCATGGTAAAAACAGTTAAACCCGGTATGAGACCAGAAGAAATAGCTACTTTACATTATGAGCTTCTTTTGGAGGGAAACAAAGAGGAATGGGCTAAAACCATTAAGAAATTCCTTCGTGAACGAATTGATGATACTGGTTCTTCACCTTACTATTGGTGGAAAACAGGTCAGAGGTATAAAGAGCAATATGGTTATTCTTATACTTATAAGACTAAAGATGAAAGACAGAGCTCTGAAAATCACATTAAATTTTTCTTCCATCGTCTTAATAAAGAAGGTAAGCCACAAGGTCAAGTACCAATTCATGTTATTATTGATGAAGATGGCGAATGGCGAGTTGATGTCAGTAGTTGGTAGCTGAAATCATACCATCTTCTTTTTTTTAAAAATTAATAAAATAAATTACTTGACTTTTTTCATTGATATTTTTTAATAGTAATTTTTATTTATAATTTTAAGATAAAATTATTCTTTCTTTTCACTCTTAACTTTCTTTTCTAAATGCGTTTTAATTTTTTCTTTTAATAGTTCTTCCATCAAATCTTCTGTTTGTTCTTTGAATTCTTTTCTGCTTTCTTTTTGTTGCTGTTTGTGTTCTTTAATTTGCTTCTTTTTATCCAATATTTCTTCTTCTTTTTCTTCTGTAAACACCATTTTACTTGCTTCTGAAGGTTTTTCGTTTTTAATATTCTTAATTTGCTCTTTTATCTGCTTCTTTTCTTCTAATCTTTCAGCTTTTAATTTTTGAAATGATTCCTTTTGTCGTAATCCTACACCAAACAAAATTAGAGGTAAAAATCTTAATGGAATATCTTTGCTTTTTATGCGTTCTTCTAATTTTTCAGTTTCTTTGAAATCTAATTTTAATAATCTATTTAACCTTGCTTTAATTAATAATAAAAAGGTTAAAGCGAAAATGTAGATTCCAGCTACGAGAATAAATAGTGTTTGTAATCCATTTATTCCAGTGATATTTTCTATTAGATCAAAGAATCCCCCAGCTATTAACGGACTTAATATTGCTGCTAGATTCCAAAATACAGAATAGAATGATGTATAGGTTGCAGTCTTTCCTTTTGGAGCAACATTCCATACTATCAAGATTAAATTCATAAAAAGCAATATCCAACCAAATCCCATTATAAAAATCGTTATTGCAAAAACGAAAAATTCCCAACTAAATTGTAAGCCATTTAATGTAATTATTATTTTCATAAGAGGGATATTAATCATACTGATAATACTTATTGGAATAAACCCTAGTAGGAAGAATATTACACCTATTAGACTGGCATTTATAGCTCCTATCTTCTTAGTCAGATATCCTGCTGGTAAAGCCATAACTATTTGTATTATCAGAAAAACACCTAAAATATTTGCTGCTTTATTAGCTTCGATTGCCAGAAATTCTTGGGCATAGCTACTAAAAAATGTCTCTGCAGCTTGATATCCTGCATTGTGAGCAAAGACAGTGAATAATATGAATATTAAAGCGATATTTTTATCTTTAAAAATTTGTTTAATTGTTTTAATCAAACCAATTCTTTCTTTTTGATAATCGATTTCTTTATCTTGTTTCTCTCTCACATTCAGAATTAAAATGATTAAACAAAGAATCATTATTCCACCCATTACCCAAAAAGCTAACGCATGATTAATGGAATAAAGATATGCTGAAAGTAATAATCCAGTAATATTAGCTAACCCCCCTACGATATTCATTACACTATTTCCTTGACTCATGTGTTCATCAGGAACAGTATCTGGAATGAGACTAACTACTGGTGTGTTGTAGATTGCCATACTAATATTAAATCCACAAATAGCAAATAATAGCCAAAAGAACATATTCTCAAAGGTTCCAATTAATCCAAAGAACATTGCTGCCAAAGGAATGCCAATGATTACAAAAGGCATTCGTCTACCAAGTTTTTTAACCCAAACTCTATCTGATAAATTACCAATAACCGGTGATAGTAAGATTGCTGCAATATTATCCAGTACCATTATTACCCCAACAAGGGTATTAAGTATGTGAACATCACCTAGCATTGGACCTAAATTATTTCTTAAAAAAAGGGGAACATAAATAGAATAGACTGAAAATGATAGATTGAGAGTAAAGAAACCCATACTTGTTAGAAATGTACGGAAATAAGGAAATTTCTCAGTTCTAATGTTCATATCGACAATATTGTAATTTCCTTCTTTTTATTTTTTTACCTTGTAGACTTTTTATCCCTTTTCTAGTATCTTCTTCAAATATTGACCCGTGTATGAGTTAGAACATTCAGCTATTTCTTCAGGAGTTCCTTGAGCAACGATTTTTCCACCCATTTTTCCACCTTCAGGTCCTAAATCAATTATATAATCTGCTGTTTTAATAACCTCAAGATTATGTTCAATAACAATTACAGTATTACCTTCATCAACCAAACGATTAATGATATCTAATAATCGTTGAATGTCAGCTAAATGTAATCCAGTTGTTGGTTCATCTAAAATATAGAGATTATCACTCTCAAGTTTTATCTTCCCTAGCTCTCGAGCAAGCTTAATTCTTTGAGCTTCTCCTCCAGAGATTGTGGAGGATGTTTGACCTATCATTAGATAACCTAACCCTAATTCATTCATAACTTTGAGCTTTTGAACCAAGTATGAATTATCTTTAAAAAATTCTAATGCTTCTTCTACACTCATATCAAGAATGTCAGCTATAGTTTTGTTTCTATATTTTATTTCTAATATTTCTTTTCTAAATCGTGCTCCTTTACAAACTGGACAAACAGATTCAATATCAGCCATATATTGTAGAGGAGTAATTATCCTTCCCCAACCACCACATTCTGGACATCTACCACCAGTTTTAGTATTAAAACTAAAATGTTGGAGCCCATAACCACGAGCTTTGGATTCATCTAATTCAGTAAATAACTCTCTAATTCTATCATAAAAGCCAATATACGTAGCAGGATTTGATCGTGCTGAACGACCGATAGGTGTTTGATCAATGTTCCTAATATCTCTAATATTTTCTATTCCTTCAACCTCATCATGATCACCAGGCATAATTCGTTTTTCTCTGAAAACGGATTTTAATTTTTTATATAGAATTTCATGAATTAAACTGCTCTTTCCAGATCCAGATACTCCCGTTATACAAATGAAATTTCCAAGGGGGATCTTCACATCAATATTTTTTAGATTATTTTCTCGTGCACCTTTTATGATCAATGAATGACCATTTGATTCTCTGCGTTTTAATGGTAAAGCAATAGTTTTCTTTCCTGAAAGATATTGACCTGTTATAGATCGTTCATCGTTTTTTATTACATCAATTTTTCCTTGTGTTATTATTTCTCCTCCATAGATTCCCGCACCTGGTCCTATTTCGATTATATGATCAGCTGCAAGCATTGTGTCAACATCATGTTCAATTGTTATTACAGTGTTACCTAAATCACGCATATTATACATAATGTTGATCAATTTGTGAGAATCTCGAGGGTGAAGTCCAATACTCGGTTCATCCAAAATAAACATCAATCCCATAAGATCGGAACCAATTTGTGTTGATAACTTTGTTCTTTGAAGCTCTCCACCTGAAAGGGAATCAGTTCTTCTATCCAAACTTAAATACTCTAATCCGATACTAATCATTACTTTCAATCGTTTCAAGATTTCTTCTAATATAGGCTCTGCTAAATGCTTTTTCTCTTCTTCCAATGTTAAATTACTCATTAATTCGTAGAGTTCATCAATAGGTAACAAATTCATTTCATGGATGTTTTTATCTTTTATATGGATAAACTCTCTTTGCTTCTGTAATTTTGCTCCTTTACAATCAGGACAAAGTTGTTCTACCATTATTCGTTTATACATATCTTCTTCGTATGATTTCGGAGTTCTAGATTTTGTTAACTTCTTATACCATCTATCAATATTTGTTAGATAACCCTCCCAAACAACTTTCTTTCCCTTATTTCTGTCATCTTGAATAGGTGCATCTGGGGGGATTATTATTTCTATTTTTTCTCCTTTTGATCCATGGAATAATAGATCGTGGATATCATGTGGCAATTCTTTAAATGGTACATCTAAACTAAATCCATAGTGAAGAGCTAGGCTATGAATCATTACTCCGCGCATATTATTGAATCGCTTGTATGTTTTTTGACTCAAATTAATTACTCGAGTGTCTAATGCACCTTCATTCAAACTTTTATTCTCATTTTCAACAATTAAAAATGGAGAAGCACGATAATAAGTTCCCAACCCCATACAGGTAATACAAGCACTTTCAGGATCGTTCGGTGTAAAGAACCAAGGCAATAATTCACCTATTACTGTATGGTGTTCATGACAAGTAAAATCATAAAATTCATTTAATTTTATATCTAATTCTTTAGCATTTAATACCTCTACTCTGATAATTTTTTGTCCAATATAAAATGCATTTTCGATTGTTTCTATTATCTGTTTGTAAATATCTCCTTTAATGGTAAATTTATCTATAAGCACTTCGATATTATATTCTTCATCTTCATCCAATTCAATTTTTTGACCTATATCGTAAACCTCATCATTAATTCTAAATCGTCTATATCCATGATTTCTTACTTTATCTAATAAATATTGATAATCTTCCCCGTAAATTTTGAATAATAATGCACGAACCTCAACAATTGCCCCATCTGGTAATGATTGAATTTTATCAGCTATTTGTCCTGCTGTTTTTATGGGAATTTTTTGTTTACAATAAGGACAAAAAGCTTCACCGATAACTGAATATAACAAACGAATAAAACTACCAATATCTGTTAGACTACCAACAGTAGATCGAGGATTACTTATCCCTCTTTTTTGATCTATACATACTATAGGTGATAATCCTTTGATGAGTTGTACGTTAGGTCTTTTCAATTGAGGAATGCGTGATCTTGCATAAGCTGAAAGCGTTTCTAGAAATCTTCTTTGTCCTTCTGCATATAAAACATCAAATATCAACGATGATTTGCCTGAACCTGACACTCCGGTAACAACTGTAAGTTTATCTCGAGGTATTTTTACCGTTACGTTTTTGAGATTATTTTCATTTGCACCAATTATTTCAATAAAATTTTCCAATATCAATCCTCTCCTATATAGTAGAAGCCAATCTCATTTACTTCATTGTGGCTTCGCAATGTTAATCTGGTAGGACAAGCTACTCGTTCGCAATATCCTTGTTCTACTAACCAATTCCCTATCCCTAAAGAAGCAATCCCCCACCATGAAGATTTCAATTTGTCATTCAAATAATTCGCAATATCTGTTGCACTTCGAAATGATTGCTCGTTTTTCAAATATTCAATAATCGGGTGATATATGATTGGTGTTTTTTCCACTAAATATCCACGTATTTTCAAGAGAATTTCATTTAATTTTTCTTTAGTAGTTTTTTCCAAAATGACATTCGAGTAAATTGTTGAAAATAACTCTGGTTCAAACTCCATTGCTTGTTCTACTGATTCTCTTCCCGGTATATTGTCATTTAGCATAACAACTATCGAAGCAAAGTTATCAAGCAATCTAGTGATAAACAAATAACTTTGAATGGTATCATCCTTAACAAAAAGGTATTTTTCAGCTTTTTCAAGATCACCTGTAACCATAGTTATTCTTCGGAGGATTTCTAATTCAAAATCTCTTCTTCCTATATGCTTCATATTTTCAATAAATTCATTTAACATTTCATCATCTGAAAAAAGAATTTTACTTGTAGCTAGAACATGGTGTGTACCTGAGCCTTGTAATGATTTTTGTTGATATCTGATGAATTCATTTCTAGTATAAATGGAAACTTGTAGATTAATATCGTCACCCATTAACCAGTAAAATTTCTCAGGGGTTTTTTGATCCTTGGTTATTAATACTAAATCTATATCTGATTTCTCCCAGACTACTCCTTTTACCATACTCCCAAACAATAATGCTGCAGTTATCGTTTCATCTTGTTTAACTTGCTCAACAAAATCATTTAGAGTTTCATCAAATTTTTTTCTAATTTTTATGTCTTCAGGCATATTTATTTCACATCACTCATTTTTGTAATTTACCATTCACACTTTCTTCAATAAGCGGGATATAAATGTCCAAAATGAACGTTCCAGGTTGAGTTGATTTCACGATTTTTTCGAGTCCACAACCTTTTCCAAAAGAGTAGTTTTTCGATTTAATCCACTTAACAAGTTTTTTCCATGCTTCAGGAATGTCTTTGTACGGATCTTTACCTACACAACGAGTTACAATATAAAATCCTTCATGAATATCTTTTACTATAACATCTTTAGATTTAAAATCATTGTCAACTTGAATCCAAAATTCATACCCATAAACTTTAGAACCCTGCTTAGGATCAGGATTATTAAATCCATAAATAGGATGAGCTTCTAGATCAGCAAAGAATCCCAATGGTTCAGCCCAATCTCTCAATTTACTCCAAGCATCATTTTCAGGAGACTCACTAATTGCTTGAAAACTAACCACTCTCATTGGTAATATTCGTTCAAAGTGAACCACTAATTCTTCCGAATCATCTTTATCTTTCGCATAAAAATTCTGAATATAATCAGCTTGTCTCTTGTTTTCCAGTTCTTTTCTTCTTTTCGAACCTATGTAGGTTTCAATTATTGATTGATAAATCGTCAACCCATCACTGGTTATTTCATATTTCCCTCGAGAAGTGTTTTCTATAATCCCATATTTCACTAATTTTTCCAAATGATGTGCAAGAGCAGTTTTACTTAACTCAGTTATTTCTTTCAATTCGCTGAATTCTTTATTACTTTTTGTTAAAGAAGAAATAATTTGTAATCGAGAAATATTTGCATAGGCAGTTAGCACTTCAGCTAAATCTTCGTATTCTATTGTAGATTCTTTTGTTTTTTCCTGACTCATCTTGCTCCACAAAAAACTATTTGTACTGAATATTATTAAATGTTTTGTTGAATATTAGTACTAATTTTACTGAACAATATTTTCAAGACTTATCGTATAATCTAAATAGAAAAGTTAGCAATATAATTTGGAGCGTTTTAAAATGTCATGGATTCCAGGAATTACTGCTGCTGGGGCAGCAATAAGTAGTGTAAATGAAGATGAAGAAAATAAGAAAGATGGTGAAAAACCAAATAAAGAAGCACAAAGAAAGAAGCTATTATTTTATACTATATCTTCAATTCTTGGCCTAATTACACTTTTTACAGTGATTATTTTAATTAGTGTTTTTTAAATTAATCAGGATAAATTTTCTCCTCTATTTTTTATTGTATTAACTAAATTGATCGCTATCAAATTAGCTAGTGCAATTATTGATATTATACTAGTATTTCGATAAACACCTAGCCATATGCTGAAATCAATTACTTCACCAACTAATTTTGGCCAAATTACTATTAACATATAAATTGCTACTGTAATTAAAATAATTATAGATGATACAAGAATCCAAATGTTAAACCATTTTTTATTTTTGGAATCTTTTACTGAATAATTTATAAGAAATTGTGCTAAAATTATTGGCAATAAGTCTGTTATTACTATAAAGAATCCTTTCAATGATGTATCCCATCCAAAGGGACGATTGTAAGGTATCTTGTTTTGTATAAACCAAATTATGAATATAGTAAATATTTTAGTTGGAATAATTAAAGCAAGTAATATTGCTGCAGAAAGTAATTTTGCTTTGTGTTTATCGGAATTCTTCTGTTTTAGAAATAAACCATAAACCATTAAAACTGTTCCAATACTTGAAAGTGTCATTTCAGGAAAAGCTGATCTTGGTATTGTCCAAAGGGAATAATGAACCAAACGTTCATTGGTAGCTGTTATCATTAACCAAATAATCCCTGCAATTAAAGAAATTGCTCCAATAGTTATTAGTAAAATAGCACTTTTATTCCATTGTAGATTAGAAAATTGTTGTTCTATATGTGAATTTGTTTCTTCTTTTAATTCAGTTATTGAATTTTGCTTAAGTCGATTTGTATTTTTATTAACTCTATATATTTCATTGATTTCTTTGATAATAATTAAATGAATTACTAAACTTATGACAGCTAAACAGATTATTGCTGAAAAGAATAGTTTTATACCAAATGTGTGTGTGGTATCGTCTTTAGCAATTGCTAGTCCAATAATTTCTATTGGTAAAATACTAAATAGACTCAATCCTGCAGTGATGTAAAGAAATAATTTATCCTTAAATTGTTTAGTAAATAATTTGTTAATTGCTAAGATAAATATTTCAGCAATTGCTAAGATACTAATCCAGAAGATTCCAGTAGTAACTTTTAACATTTGATCTTTGAAATATGAACCATACACATGTGCTAAGGAATAATAATCCTTGAAACCAAAGAAATTATTCCTAAGATAAATTGATAGACCACCTATACCTAGAATAAGTAAAGGAATTAACACTAATGCAAATGATCGAATAATCATTTTAGGTTCTTTTATAAAAGTAAGAATGATTGCTAGTAATAGGAATGCACCCGCACACAAAAAAGTAATTACTAGTATTTGTAACCATATTTCATCCATATTTGTGGAATCAATAGCTAAAACCGCAATTGATAACAAAATACCCATAGAAACAGCATAGAATGCTAAACTTAAAGCAATAAATAATTGGACCAATGGAATAATGTTATCGAATCTCTTGATAAAGGAAATTTCTTCCCCAAAATTTTTTTCCATTAATTTTATCCCTCATATTTTTTGTTAATTAATAATACATCTAATATTATTTAATATGTCACTTTAAACAGTTTCAAAACTGTTCAAGGACTATATACTATCAAATAAATAATAAAAAATGTATCATGTCTTAAAATTAGACATTCTTTGAATTATGTTAAGGATTTTTCAATTGTAATAATCATTTTCTTTAAAAATAATGAAATCTAAGAGGTTTATTTTAAATATAATATATTGCTATTATATTATTAAAAATCTAAAGTGTATCAAATGACAGAAATTAATGCTAAAGTAAAATTAACTATTCTTATACTATTATTAGTAGTGCCTTTCCCATTAATCATATTTGGTATAATATATCTTACTACTATCTCAATGGCAAATATTTGGGGTTGGGTGTATTTAGGGTTTGGATTAACTGTTTTAGGTTTGGTTGGAATGTTGCTTATCAATATTAGAGGAACTGCAAGCAGTAGGTATGATGCGGCATTTGAAGTTGATACCAGAGAATAAAAATTGATATCTTGTTAATTTAAAAGAAAATATCAAATCCAGTAAACAATCTTTACAATATGGGATGATTAAATTTTGATTGAAAAGACAATTGAAGTAGCAAAAAACTATTTCAAAGGAGACTACATATGTTCCCAATCTGTTTTAAGAGCCATTTTAGAAGCTAAAGGACTTTATTTTGAAACAGCTTCTATGCTAGCAGCAGGTTTTGGCGGAGGTATTAGCAGACATGGAGAAATTTGCGGATCTGTTACTGGCGTAATTATGGCTATAGGCATCCTCCATAGTTTAGATGTAAAAGACCCTATCGAACATAGAAAACGAACATATAAGTCTGTGAATGATTTTATAGACAAATTCACTAAAATTCATGGCTCAACAACTTGTAATAAATTGGTTGGGTTTGATATAAAAAATTCTTCTTTGCGTGAAAAAGCAAATAATGAAGGATTGTTTGATAATTTATGTCCATCCTTTATTGAAACTGCTATTAGAATTATTTTTGAAATGTTTCCGTAATATCTCATAATCAATTAATCTCAACTTTTTACATTTTATAGTATTTAAGTAATTTATAAAAAAAGGTTTTAAATCTGAAGCAAATTGATTAGATATTATTTCAATGAAGGATGAATAATGATTAATGAAAAACTCATAAATTGGTCTAAAGAATTCAATGTAGCAATAACTATTTGTGATCATGAAGGAAAGATCCTTGAGATGAATGATAAAGCCTGTGAAACCTTTGCTAAGGATGGGGGAATTAAACTCGTAGGTCAAAGTGTATTTGATTGCCATCCTGAACGTGCACAAAAAATATTGAAAGGATTACTTGAAAATCAGCAAACGAATTGTTATACAATAGAAAAAAATTCAGTTAAAAAATTAATCTATCAAGCTCCATGGTATGAGAATGGCAAGTACAGTGGTTTTATCGAATTTTCATTAACTATACCTTTTGAGATACCACATTTCATACGTAAATAATTCTATTATAATTTTCATTTTCACAACGAACTTGTTATTTAATGAAAAATATGGAAGATTGCTAACTTCTAAGAGCTTTTTCAATTACTCTAATTTTTTTCTTTTCATTGATATATACGACTAATAAAAATATACTTGATGCAATCATAAGAAATGGTCCAAAACCACACCCAAAAATGAGCCACCCAAGATTATTACCATATAATCCTGCAATTAATCCTGTCATTAATAAAGAAAAACCTAATATAAATACAACTGTACAAAGAATTATTGTATCTCTCAAATTCTTAGTCATGATATTATTTATTTTATTTTGATTAGACATAACATTTAACCTCTCAACTTTCTTATAAACTATTATTGTAATATTGTATAAATTATTTAAATTATATCTAATATAAAATTTGATTCAAATATATGCATCTTGTAAAAAAAGCTAAAAAATTTTTAAAAAAATTAATACTAAACTCTTGCACCACATGATTGGCAGAATTTAGCATCACCAAGTAAAACTGTTCCACAATTTATACAATATTTTTCATTTTGTGAATAGAAATCATCATTTTTATTGTCTTCATCATAGATACGTTTTCGATCATCATCTTCAATTGTTAATGGTTGCATATTATAATATTGCATTCCTTGATTGATTTCGTCTTCATTTAATTCATCAATAGGTCTACCATAATGATTTTCAAGTCTTCTAGCATCTTCTTCTCGTAATTTTACAGCCCTATGGGTACCAGCAATAGCTAAAAGTATTGCTCCACCTATTAGCCATCTTCTTGCTCTTTTGCGTCTATAATGTCTTAATACAGATCGAGCTACATTTCTTCTTACTATACCTCTGGCTATTCTACCAGGTCTAAAAAATCTTGGGGGCATTTTTAATTCACCAGTAAATTATTGTTTTATCGCTAATATTTTATAGTAATACTTGATAAAAAACCTTTACAATTAGGTAGAAATAATTCTATGGACAAGAATTCATTTTAATATAAAAACAACATTTATTGTATTAAGGAGGTTTTAATATGAGCAAAATTGACACTTATCAGAATGAACTACATAAAATAATTAGTGAAATACTCTCTAGCAAGAAGGATGATAAATTAATCAATTATCTAACTTCTCACAGCAATCTACCAAGCCCACGTGGAAATTTAGAACTAGCTAATACTTTCTCACAAGTAATTAGTGAATTATCATCCAAAGAAATGGAACAAATTTGGGATATCTGCCTCCGTTTCGTTAAAATTTCTGCCAAAGAAGCTCCAGTTAATGACCCGAAAGAATTCCTTACATTCTGTGGGGTTATTGGTATTGGAGTAATTGGTTCAGCAAATGATAATTTAACTTTGAAAGCTTTAAACCTTCTGAAAAAATCCGCTGAAGATTCTCGATGGAGAACAAGAGAAGCTGTTGCACAAGCTTTAACAAAAATAATTAGAAGAGAACCAGAACTAGCACGTGATGAACTTAAAACATGGATTGGTAAGGATAATTGGTTAATCATGCGAGCTGTAGCTGCTGGTATTGCTGACCCGGAAATCCTGCGTGAGAATGGTGAATTAGCTGAATTTGGACTTGATTTACATTCTGAAATCTTTAAACGTGTTTTGCAATCTACAAATCGACAATCTGATGAATTTAAAGTGTTGAAAAAAGGATTAGCTTATACATTAAGCGTAGTTGTAGCAGCAATACCTGGTAGAGGATTTGAAATGATTGAGAATTTAATTTTCATTGATGATGTAGATATAACTTGGATAGTTAGACAAAATCTAAACAAAAATAGATTGAAAAGAGATTATTCAAAAAGAATAGATCAAATAAAAAAGAAAATTGATCTCTAAGAAAGTTAAATGAAGTAATCTATTTTAGCAGGTTTAATGTTATTCATCCGATAATAAACCGTTAATTGTCCTCTATGATGTATGCTATGTTCCAACATCTCTAACAGAATCTCCCCCATTGTTGCAGGTCGATTGAATTCTGTTATTTTTTTATCTAAATCTTCATCAGTTATTTCTTCTAGATATTTCATAACTCGATTTGTAACTTCTAAGTATAACTTGATAATTTCTTTTGAGGTTGAATATTTCTCTCGAGTATAAGGTAAACTCTCCCATATACCCTTGGTTAATCCTCTCGAGTAATATTCAATTGATCTTATCATATGTAGTATTAGTTCAATAGTATCTCTTGTTTCTTCAGCTGCTTTTTTTTCTAGTAATTCATCAGTTATTTGTTCTATTAATAAATTAGTTTCATCAAAATGCCTTTTTATTGCCTTAGTAAGAAATTTTGTTAACATCATTTTTCAACTTGGATCAATTTTCATTCTCTTTTTATTCAACTATTTTTTTCTTTGATTTTATTATATACAATAAAATAAAGCTCAATGGTAAACTGAAATCTATAATAGCCCATGCTATATAGTAATTTCTTGGTATTAGTGTCCAAGTAGGTTCTGTTATATTGGTAAATAAATGCAAAGAATTTGTTTTAATATAATCAACTCCTAAGCACCATAGTTGTGAAAACCTTGATGATGTATCTACCGTCCATACCATTACAGCAATATTAGCTTCCTCATAGGCATAAAATTCCTTGTTTGTTAAACCATGATGGGTATTGACCAATTCACAAACATTTGCTAATATCACTTCTACCGAATCTGCCCCACATACGTGAGTCATATTTTCTGCTAAATGTAAAGAAGAACTGATAAAGATTTTCTTATTTAGACCAGCATCATTTAATTGTGTTAATAGAACATCAAAATAAGTATTATAAAACGGATGGGAACTTGTAGGTCTACGGTAATCGATATCAAGCACTAAATCATTATCTCGAGTTAAATTGATTACTTCAGCTAAACTAGGAATTTTTTCTCCGATATATGAATTAGCTAAAGATTCTGAAACAATTCCTTTACTTATAGTATCATAAGGATCATTTTCTGCAAACCATGAACCAGCATCTAGAGTTCTTAGGTCTGAGAAACTAAAATTCTCAGCAAGTTCATTTTGTCTTTCAGGAAAAATTTCCTCTACATTAGTAGTTCTTTTTAAGTTAGTATCATGCATTAAAAATAGAATCCCGTCATAGCTTATAGCAACATCAACTTCCCATCCAAATGCGTTCCAAGTAACTGCTTGTTCTCCCGCAGCGATAGTATTTTCTGGTGCTAAATGAGACGCTCCTCTATGAGCTATAATTTTCGGTTTAATAGGAACTGAGCTTACTATATTTGAAGGAACAATAACAAATGGTAAAATAAAGACTGTTAGAAATAATATTGTTATTAAAATTGTTAAAGTAATTGTTTTTGGTGACTTCCTAGTAGTATTAGACCATACTTTTCCTAATTTTGGAATAATAAAGAGTAAGGTTGAACTTAAACCTAGAATTAAAATTAATAAAATAATCGGACTGATATTTTCTAATTGAGTTCGAACAATTGTTACTTCATCACCTGATTCAGATATTAAAAGATAAAGCATGAAATTCCAAATTAAAATCAATGGAAAAGGAATGATTCTATTAGCTAAATGAGGTTTAGTTATACCTATTTTTATTCTCTTTATTAAATAAAAGATTAGTAAAAAGACACTATACCCTAATATTAGAAATGTTAAAGTTAAAACTATTGCTAACCAATTAGTTTGTACTCCTATCATAGCTTTTAGAAACTCGTTAATATCATACCAAAGTGGTTTCATTAAGAGTGCTATAAAAATAAAAACGAATATATTAATAAAGAAAATTGTAAAAAAGACTAACCATAATTGTTTGTATTTTCCTACTTGATTATCACTTAGCTTTTCATTCATTTTTAATCAAATTACATTAACCTATTTCTTTATATTTATTATTCATTTTTACATATTCAAATAAAAATACGAAAATTAGAAATCTTTAAGAATTAACTAAATAATTCAAATTTATTTATAGATTGTCGATATTCAAGATTGCTAAATGGCGCAATAAAATCTTGAATGTGTTAAAAATGGCTGATAAACCTGATTGGGAAAATTGCGAAATTACAGGTATTAATAAAGAACTTGCTCATTGTACTTTAATTCCATTACCAAGTGTAGATTTTGCTTTAAATGATGAACCAGAAAATTCTCCTTATTACTTATCTTTAAACGGCAAGTGGAAATTCAATTGGGTAAAAAAACCTGCTGACAGACCTATTGAATTTTATAAAGAGGATTTCGATACCAGTAAATGGTCTGATATAGAAGTACCAAGTAATTGGGAAATGAAAGGTTATGATATTCCAATTTATACTAACATACGTTATCCTTATAGCTTAAGTCTAGTTAAAATCGAAATCCCAAAGATTGATCCCGAAAATAATCCTGTGGGTTCTTATCAAACTGAATTTGAATTTACTAATGGTAATGATAACCATCGTGAAGTTTTCCTTCATTTTGCAGGTGTAAAATCAGCTTTTTATGTTTGGTTAAATGGTGAAAAAATTGGTTATAGCCAAGGAAGTATGACTCCTGCGGAATTTAATATTACACAATTTATTAAAAAAGGAGTAAATGTTTTAGCTGTAGAGGTCTACCGTTGGTCCGATGGTAGTTATCTAGAAGACCAAGACATGTGGCGCTTAAGTGGTATTTTTCGTGATGTATTTATTTATACTGCCCCAAAAATTCACATACGAGATTTTTATGTTCATAGCGAATTAGAAAACAAATATACAGATGCTATTCTAAAATCGAAAATTAAAATTCGAAATAATAGTAAACAATTAGCTATGACTCACAAAGTCGAACTTGAGCTTTATGATGAAAATCATGAATTAGTTCCAACAGAAGCAACCTTGTATAAAACGTTTAATCTTGGCTCAGATTCAGAAATTCTAATCGAGCTTGAATCAAAAATACTTAATCCAAAGAAGTGGTCAGCTGAAATCCCCAATCTTTATGATTTTATAGTTATCTTAAGGGATGATAACAACAGAATACTAGAAGTTGTTCAAAGTAAATTTGGTTTTCGCCAAGTTGAGATTAAAAATAGTCAAATTTTCATTAATGGTCAATCTATTAAGATAAAAGGAGTAAATCGTCATGAACACCATCAAGATGAAGGTAATGCTGTTCCTTATGAAACCATGGTACTCGATGTTAAATTGATGAAACAATTTAATATTAATGCAGTTCGAACAAGCCATTATCCAAATCACCCTAAATTCTATCAGCTTTGTGATAAATACGGTCTCTATGTTATGGATGAAGCTAATCTTGAATCACATGGTTTAAGGAATATTCTCCCTGCAAGTGATCCTAATTGGACCAATGCTTGTTTAGATAGAATTGTAAGTATGGTTGAACGAGACAAAAATCATCCTTCTATCATTTTGTGGTCTCTAGGTAATGAAGCTGGTTTTGGTGATAATTTTATAAAAATGAAAGAAATGACTCTAACAATGGATAAAACTAGACCAATTCATTATGAAGGAGATCATCATGTAGAGATAGCTGATGTTTTCAGTACAATGTATTCCACACCAAGTGTTTTAGAGACATCCGGACAACTTAAAAGATCTCGACCAGATTGGTTTGCTCCAAAAATTGGAGCTAAAATTTACAAAGATAAACCTAGAATTCTTTGTGAATATGCTCATGCTATGGGTAATAGTCTGGGTAATTTCCAGAAATATATTGATATTTTTGAAAAATACGATAATTGCATTGGAGGTTACATTTGGGATTTTGTTGATCAGGGTATCAGGAGAACCACTGAGGAAGGTGTTGACTATTGGTTATATGGTGGTGATTTTGGGGACCACCCTAATGATGGTAATTTCTGCTGTAATGGTATTTTCTTGCCCAATAGAAAACCTAATCCTTCCGCTTTTGAGGTTAAAAAAGGTTATCAGAATATCAAAGTGCTACCAGTAGATCTTGAAAAAGGACAATTTACAATTTATAATAAATATAATTTTGTTTCCTTAGATTTCGTTTATCTTGAGTGGGAATTATCAGCAGATGGAGATGTAATACAAAAAGACGTTATTACTGATATTACTGCTAATCCAGGAGAATCAATACTAATAACAATTCCAATACAAGAACCAAAAATTTTGGCTTATAATGAATATCTTTTAAAAATATCCTGTAAATTAAAAGAGGATACTTTGTGGGCTGAAAAAGATTATACTATTGCATGGGATCAATATTCTATACCATTCAGAGCGCAAGCACCATTAATACTAAAAACTGATTCAATTCCTGAAATTAAATATGAAGAGCAGGAGGATTCAATTAAAGTAGCTAATTCAAAAGTTGCCTATGAATTCAGTAAGAAATCCGGTAGAATAAAATCAATCATTTATGAAGGCAGAGAATTTATTGAAATGCCTTTAACACCAAATTTCTGGCGTGCACCAATTGATAATGATTTAGGTATTTTTACTTTCGCCCCTAAATTTCTTTTACCCTTTTTAAAACATAGATTATACAAATGGCGATTTGCTAACAAACAACAAAAATTAGTTACTATTGTAGTTGATCAGCTAAATCCCGAAGCTGTTAGAGTGAAAACTAAATCACGAATGCCATATGGACTATCTTCTATGTTGATCACCTATACTATTTTCGGGAACGGTGATATGCAAGTTGACTTTAGGTTTTATCCTCGTGCAAGTATGATTCGAATGGGTATGCAATTAGCAATACCATCAGATTTCAATCAAATAACTTGGTATGGTCGAGGTCCTAATGAAACTCAATTTGATCGTAAAAGTGGATCTGCTGTAGATGTTTATAATCTCAATATTGAAGGAATGATTCACAATTATGTTAGACCACAAGAAAATGGTAATAGAACTGATGTTCGTTGGGCTATTTTAATGAATGATACTGGTTTTGGTTTATTAGTAAAATCTAATTACAAATCCTTACTTAATTTCAGTGTTTGGCCTTATTCCATGAGTGATTTGGAGGGTGCTAAACATATCAATGAACTTCCAAAAAGAGATTTTATTACTGTTAATATTGACTATAAACAACGAGGAGTAGGTGGTGATTGGCCTGCAATCGCTCGAACTCATCCTGAATATAAATTAAAGAAAGGTAAACGATATTTCTATAGCTATAGATTGAGACCTTTCAATACAGAAAAGGATAATATTAGGAAATTATTGGAATACAATCTACCACAATAGAAAAATTCCAATTTTTTCTTTACTTTCTTTTTGCATCAAACCAAAAAAAAGAGCGGAATAATTCACCAGATTGATTGGTCTTTCTTCTACAAACCTTGCATAGAATTTCTACAACGCTTTAATATTAAAAAAAGTAATTTATCTTAGCATAAAAAGCTATCAAAGGATAACTTTTCTGTCATTTGCTAGTCGAATTATGAAGGAAGGAAGGACAAATGGCTAAAAAATTGATTAACAAGATTTTTCCAAGAAAAAAAGACAATAAACGGGCGGTAAGTCCTGTTATAGCGACAATTCTAATCATTGCACTTACTGTTACAGCGGGAGCAGTTGTTTATTTTGTAGTTGTTCCTCTCTTACAAGGAAACGGAGAATTAGTGCTAACATCCTCAATTAGTTTGAAAGATACAAATGCAGATGGTTCTTTTGATACAATAGAATTTGATCTCTACAACATTGGCACAGAATTTATAACAATCAAAGAAAATGTTTCAATTATTATCTTTTCTACAATAAGCTTAGCTAAATCTCAACCAATTCATTATGAATCATCCCCTATAAACATTAAAGCCTATTCAGAATACATTTGGCAATTCACCAGTCACCGAGAATACAATCCACAAGAAACAAAAACTGCCCATATTCATACTACTAATAATCTTTCCCAAATATTACCTCTTTCTCAATATGAATTTACAATCTCATATAACAGTAAAACACTTACTACAGGGAAATTATACTCAAGCTATACAACAGAAACCAATGAAGAAAGCGAACCTGAACCTCCTTTAGTTGATTATTTAAGCACAGAACTTTTCTTACGAACAGCTCAAGATGATTCATCAACTTCTCGCGTTTCATTTCCAACAGCTGCGGGATATTCTCATTTACTATGGTTCTTAGTAGGTATTTTTGAAAGTGGGGTTAAAAATTTAGAAGATAACTCTATTGATTACATAAATTCAAATGGTTTTGGTTTAGCAGAAGATTACAGACCTTACTATGGTTCACAAGATACCTTTTCACAATCAATCAATGCACAAACAGCTTACCAAATACTTCCCTACAATGATTCTGGTTTATATCCTGGTTGTATCACTTTTAACGATGATACCTTTGATCCTGATGATAATTTAGATTGGCCACAAAGAGGTATAGTTTACATGTTTTCCTATATTTACAATCCAACAGAAGAAGCTATGGATATCGATGTTTCAATTCAAGCAGATGATGCTTATTCCCTATGGATTAACGGAGAATTTCAAGGTAGTGGTGTTTCAGGTAGAACCTCTTGGAAAACTTGGAGAACACCAGTAAGAGTTACATTAAATCCTGGTTACAATATCTTTACAGTAAGATCAACCGCTGAAAAAAGCAGTTGGGATGCTCAGATTCTATTCTGGGATGCCGGAGATATAGATGCTATTACATCATTACTAAATGTCTGGCCATTTATTGAACCTACTAGTTCATATTGGTAAAAATAGTTCAAATGTTATGCTTCTTTAGCAATAAATTCTCCGGCTAAAGAATGAGATGGGCTGTGTTATCCTTCCTTCAAACAGTCCATCTCTTAACCCACCTTTTGATTTTAAGTGTTCAAAACTTTGTGAGCATCAATGATTATAAACTACTAGATATTATATTATAGTATGGAAGATATAGATAACACAAAGAAACGCAAAGATTTTGAGCAAGCTTATACAAAATTAAATGCTAAATTTAATGAATTCAAAGAAGATAAAACTATTTTTGGAATGGAACGAATCGAAATTGAACAATTAATCCAACAAATAAATCGTTTAGAACAAAAATTAGACAAATTCATTAAAATTATTGGTCGCGATTTTGACAATGATTTTTAAAATTCATTCCTTTTTTTTGCAGAAAAAAGAAAAAGAAGAAGGATTAAAATTCATCTTTATATTTGCTTCTCCATTCATCTTCTAGTATATCCATTACAACATCGTTTACATATTTACCTTCAACAAAATCTGTGTCTCTATGTACCCCAACTTTAGTAAAACCAACTTTTTCGTAAACATGAATTGCTGAAGCATTTGTTTCAAAAACATTCAATCCTATTCTGTGTAAATTCAAATAATCGAATCCAAAATGTAGAAGGACTTTTACAGCATCTGTACCAAAACCTTTACCTCTATTTTCCTTATTATAGATAGCTATACTTACTGTTGCTGTACGATTTATTGATCTAACTCCTTTGAGACTAACATGTCCAAGGAATGTTTTTGTTTCTTTGTCTTCAATGGCAAAAGTATACCCTTTGCCGGAGTTTTTTTCCTCCCAAGATTGTTTAATCCAATCTTCACGTTCTTTTCTGGAATTTGGTATAATAGGACCTAGCTCTCTTCGAAGATCGATATTATTCCAATATTTCATTATTTCATCTAAATCAGAAATTTCTAATGCTCGTAAACGAGTTTTTTTTCCTTCAAACATAATAAGTAACCACTAATTACTAATTAATCAATTATAATTCTAAAAAGATTTTTAAAATTGATGGAAACAACTAATCTGCGGAAGTAAATCTAATGCCTAATTCACAATTAACCAATGTAATACAATTCAATAATGCTAATTTAATTACTTTAGGTGAGCGTATAGACAACTTTAAAATATTTTTCAAAGATATCTGGACTGATATTTTAGCTTATTTTCAAGCAAATGGCTATAAAATCATTATGGCAATTGTTGTGATAATAGTTCTTCTTGTAGTTACTGTTATTATAGAACGACTGAGTACAAGATTGATTAGAAAATTTGGTAGGAAAAATGAATGGGCTGACGAAGTTATTAATGGTATTGCATTCATTGGACGTTTATTTATAGTGATTACTGGTGTAGGATTAGTTACAGCTTTTGGTGGGTTACCCGAGGAACTTGGAATCACAATTACAGCTATCTTTGGTGCTGCTATAGGTTTATCCTCTACACAAACAATTGGAAATATCATAGCAGGATTTACTGTTCTTCTCTCACGTCCTTTCAGTTTAGGGGATTATGTTCAAATTGGTGATTCCGAAGGTGTAGTCACTGAAGTCACAATTAATTATACAAAAATTCAAACCAAAAATGATCGTACAATCTTAGTTACAAATAGGGAAATGTCTTCCAGTAAAATTGTTAAATTTGGTACGGATAAAATTTCAAAAGCTTATACTATTTATCCTGCATTTAATTATGATATAACTACGAAACAGCTTGCTGGGATTTTTAAAAAGATTATTGATAAATATACTCCCGAGCGAGTTATAGAAATTAGATATGAATTAGTAGAAGTTACTAATCTGATGAGAAAATACGAAGTTTCGTTTGTTTTCGATTTTGTTGATGATTATTTTACAATTCCTTCCGAATTTCTAGAAGATGTAATGGAAGAATACGATAAGGTTAAATTACGCAATGATATTAAGAAACAAAGTTAAGATTTTCAATAATTTTTGTTTACTTAATCAAGCATTGTTCTTTTATTCACAGACATTAATTGTTATTTAGGTGATTTATATGGTCAATATATTGAAGAAAGAACTTTCTATGTCTTTTGCTGAAGCAGTATCTCATGTTGAGAAAATTCTTGGAGAAGAAGGATTTTCTGTTATGCTTGTTAAATCAATAGATGAAATATTTAAGAAAAAATTAGGTGTTGAAAATCATCCCAAATATACAACAATTTTAGCGTGTGGACCAAAATTAGCTAAAATGGCCTTGGAAGCATCATATGATGTTGGATTACTTTTCCCCTGTAGTTTTGTAGTGTATGAAAAAGAAGATAAAATAATCGTTTCTCATGCTTCTATTATGACAATAGCCAAAGAAGTTGGTTTAGCATCTGAAGAAGCAATGAAACCTGTTATAGAAGTAACAAGTAAAATGGTACACGCTGCTTGGGATCGCTTTTAAATTAAAAGAAAATTGAAAAAATAGAATTCTAGTTGAATTTAATTTTTCTATTTTTATTCAAGACCTGTAAAATTAATATTTTCACCTATAGATGTTGGCTTGTCATTTTTTATTGCTATTTTTTCTTCAATAATTTTATCATAAAAGATACAATAATATTGTTTTGTTAATATATCATAATTTATTATATCATAAGTCTCAGGACCAAAAGTATACAGAATATATAACAAAACTTCTGCTAAATCCTTAAAATATGACCCTTTAATTGTTTGTAATATATGATACTTTTCTCCATTTGGTTTTCGAATGACTAATATGCTACTACCATTAAATGGTTTAACGTCTTGTCCCTCTTGATAACTCAATTCGATTTTTTCAATAAATCTTCCACATCTAGTACATATTGGTTGCATGGAATTATCTCTATTTCGCTTAAATGCTAAACCCATTTTACAGAGATAATAAATATCGCAACTTTCACAATAGTAGGAGCCTTCTAAGTTTCGTTGATCAAAATTCGATATTTTTATCATTCTATCATAAACCGGACAACTGAAACAAGGAGAGTCACAATTTAGATAGATTTCTTTCATTCGATCACCATTAATCTACATCAATTGATACCTAATTGTCTTAATTAAATGTACTAATATTTGGATAGTCTTAGATGTTTAGATTTTAAATACAAAAATAAAGCTTGTTAAATGGGTAAGTTCACTCAAATACAGAAATTTGATAATATTAATAAAATCATTTACCGTATACATATTTAGAGAGGTTGATTATGAAGGATATAGTCAATAAAATCGCTCTAGATAGAAATGGCAAAAAATTAGGGCTAATTATTGATGTAGTAGGTTCAGATAAATCTGTTATAAAAATAAAAAAGCTTCATGCAATTATCCATGTTAGACTTCTTTTAGAAGTGAAAGATTTCAAAATACCTATTGAATTAGAGAAAATCACAAAAATTGAAGAAAAAAATATTTGGTTCGATATTCTCAAAGCTGACTTTAAAAGGATCCTTAAAGAATTAAGGACTGATCAAGCCATCAAAGCAAAAGAAGCAAAAGCTAAAGATGTTGAAGCTGAGAGAGAATATATAACAAAAATGTCTGGTCGTAATTCGTAATGTGAATTGATAAATGGATAAATGCTTTTCATAAGATCAAGTACAATAACTTAATATGTACACGTTTCTACTTTATTATCCGTTAGGGTTGGTTAATATTGTTTAATGATTGGAAGAACAAAATATTATGTGAAGACTGTATTATAGGAATGAATAGTATCCTTCCTGAAAAATCAATTGATATTATTGTTACTTCTCCTCCTTATAATATAGGTATCAATTACAATAAATATAATGATAATTTGCCTTTTAATGAGTACCTGTCTTGGATTGACAAAGTAGCAAAAGGATGCTTTCGAGTGCTCAAGGATGATGGTTCATTCTTCATCAATATAGGCGATCGTCCATCAGATGAGTTCCGTTCATTTCTAGTTGCGAATAAAATTAGTGATTATTTTAAACTACAAAATACCATTCATTGGGTTAAATCAATAGCTATCCCTGATAATGAAATTAATATTGGTCATTACAAACCAGTTAATTCTAATAGATATCTGAATAATTCACATGAATATATATTTCATTTCACAAAAGATGGTAATATAGAATTAGATAAAAAAGCAATAGGGGTACCTTATGCTGATAAAAGTAA
Organism: Bathyarchaeia archaeon; assembly: GCA_035528035.1. Classification (GTDB taxonomy): domain Archaea; phylum Asgardarchaeota; class Heimdallarchaeia; order JABLTI01; family JABLTI01; genus JABLTI01. Next base: position 82,183 of record DATKZI010000044.1, on the reverse strand, counting down.
TATTGGACGTTGGAAACAAGCAAAAGAAGATTTGCGATGTAGAGGCAATCAATGGTTTATTCCTTATGATACTGTTCATGAAAAGAAAATTCATCCTGCAATGTTTCCTATATTGTTACCTGAAATGTGTATAAAATTACATGGTCTAGGAAAGAAACCTTTAGTTGTTTTAGATCCTTTTATGGGTGTAGGAACTACAGCGAGAGCTGCAAGAAATTTGGGTTGCGACTATGTAGGATTTGAAATTGATGAGAAATATTTGAAAATTGCTTTGAAACTACTGAAAGAATAATCACTACAAAGAAAATTTTGATTTGTGACTTTTTTTAGCAATTTATAGTCACATGATGTGACCTCGATTTGAGACTTCTAATTGTGAATTTTCCTTTTAAATAAAATCAACTAATATTAAATTAACAAAATATAATGGAGTAAGAAAAAATTGAACAGCAAAAATAAAAATCAGAAATCAAGTATAAGAAAACAAATACAGAGAATTCAAATGAGTTCTTTACTTTATGAATACAAGCTGAAAAGTAATTGATAATAAAAATAGAAAGTAGATTGTAAGGTGATTAATATGAGTACAGAAAACATACCCTCGGGGAAAACTGTTGAAATTGACAGTTTTAAAGGTAATTTAGAAATTGGTGATGGAGCAATTTTAATTGCTAAAAATAAAACCATTACAGTAGATGGATCTATTGTTTGTCGTGGAAGCTTTGAAGTAGATGGTAGCTTAACAGCTGTCAGCATACGCTGTAAAGACGGACGATTAGATGTTGAAGGTAATTTAGAAGCTAAAAAATATCTTCGTATAGATAAAACACTAAATGTTGAAGGTAATTTATTTTCTCCTGAAATTTCTGTGGGCGGTACAATCAATGTTCATGGTGATATTCAAAGCAATGAAGTTAAAGTTGGTGGCACAGTAGATATTCATGGAAATGCTGCAATTGAAACCCTCCAAGTTGGTGGCACAGTAAAAATCGAAGGTAAATCTAACATAGGTGTTATTTCTGTTGGTGGTTCAGTTAAGATTGAAGGAGAAGCTGATATTGAGAAGCTTCGTGTTGGTGGCTCTGGTAAAATTGGTAGTGGAAAAATTGGCGAAGTAAGAATTGGTGGATCTTTCAAATCTGATGGAGTAATTGAAATCGATAATATAGATGTTGGTGGTACAATTAACTTGAATGGTCCATCAAAAGTAACTAATGGTAATGTTGGTGGCACATTAAAAATTACTGATAAAATAGAATTTGATTCATTGAAAGCAGGCGGTACAATTTCTATATCAGGTATAGGTAAAGGTAACAACATTACTGTTGGTGGAACATTCTCTTCTGATGCAGATATAATCTTACAAGGCAAAATGACTGTTGGTGGAACATGTGTTGTTAATGGTATCCTAAAAGCAGATGAGATTAATGTTGGTGGTGAAGTACGAGCTAAAGCAACCAAAGCAAAATACTTCAAGATTGGTCGTCGTGGTACTGTAACAGGTCCAGTTTCTGCTGAGAAAATTGTAATATCAGAAAAAGCAACAGTGGAAGATTTGTATGGTGGAGAAATCATCATTGAAGAAAATGCTCGAGCCAAAAATCTCTATGGTAATTCGATATATATAGAGTCTGGTGCGAGAATTTCAGGTGATATTCAATATACAGATGAAATCTCTATAGAACAAGGCGCTAATTTAAGTAAAGAACACAAAAAAGTTAAAGGTCTTCCCTCTATCGATTAAACAAAATTCTACCAGCTAGCTGGTAGTTTAATTTCTTTTTTTTAAATATCTTCTCTAAATCGTTTTGCATAATACGTTATTGTTTTATGGTATTGATAATTTTCCTTTTCAAATAATTCCCTTGAAGGTATATTATCATAAGAAATTAGTGCTGCAAACATTTCAATTCCAGCTTTAACTAATGATTCTTCAGCTGTTCTTAGAAGTTTTGTAGCAATCCCTTTTCTAGTCATGTTAGGATGTACTGCTAAACGATTTATCCATCCTTTCCTTGAATCATGAGTGACTAGTACTGCTCCAATAATTTCCTTTTCTTCTTCTGCAACAATTATCCACATATTTGGTTGTAACAATTGATTTTCGAGATTTTCTAATTTATCTCTTCCAGTTGGTCTTATAGGAAGTCCTGAATTTTGCCATAAAATAATTATTGCTTGAAGATCATTAGCATCTGCATGTCGTATAATCATAAGAAAAATAGTGATGAGTTTGATTTAAAAAATTAGAGGTTACTTAATATTCATTTGTTTTATGATGTCTTTTATTTTAACTTCTAATTCATCAGTCATTTCTGAAATAACTACTGGAACTTCTACAATACGAGTAGCTATAGTATTTGCCCAAGATCGAACTTCAGCAGTAGCTTCAGTAGCTATAAGGGCAACTAAACCATTCTTTATTGGTTGAATTGTTATCCAGAATTTTTCATATAGAACTTCTCGCAATCTACCTTTATCTTTTCCTTCAACAACACTCTCTGAAAGATGATTTACTGCTGTTAGTAAACCAGAAAGAATCATTTTATCAGCATTCAAGCTCTTACTAAGTTTGGTATAAATAGGAACACCACTTTCAGAAATAACAAATAAACCTATTACTTCGGATTCTTTAGTTTTCCGTTCAGCTAATTTGAATGATAACATAGACTTGAATTGTGGTAAAATATATTGGAATATACTCTCTTGATCTAAAACCATTTTTCCCTCTTTTTCTGCTTTGATAATCTTCTCTTCAAATTGTAGTAACTCTCTTTTCCATGTATCATAATCAATTTCATTGATAATATCTTTAACTTTGGTTAGATCTTGGAAAGCATTATCATATTCTCCTTTACTTGCACTTAATAATGCTCGAATAACTAAACCAATAGATAAAATTTGATTATGTTGATTTTCTATTGCAAACTGAATTGCTGTATCTAAATGATTAAGTGTATTATTAAGAAATGATTGCTGTTCATTTAATCGATATCTTTGCAAATAGATTGCTGCTAATTGGATATTACATGATAATATCAAATCAAAATCCTTTGAACTTTGGGCTAATTCTAAAGCGTTATGCATTAATTTTATTGCATTAGAGAAATTTTGCTCGAGCATCTCTATATAACCGAGTAGATAATCTATTTGAGCATTTATTGAAATAGCTTCTAAATCCTTAGCAAGATTTTTTAGTTCCACTATAAATTGATTCGCTTTATCCAACTGCTCTGTTCGCAAATAATAATGAATTAATTCGAATAAAATGAAGGCTTTGAACATAGTAGTTTCTTTTTTCTGAATTTCATATGCATGAAGGAATGATTCCTCTGCTCGATTATCTCCTGTTAGATAATACATATTACCAATTTCTGTTAAATAGAGATATGGCCATCTGTCTGTTGATTTCTTATAGAGAGCAATAGCTTTTTCCATCATTTCTTTAGCTAGTAGAATTTTTCCCTCGATAAAATATGATTCTGCCAAATTACCTATTGCTATTGATAATCGATATTCATCATGATACTTTTCATGTTCTGTTTTAAGTTCCTCAAATTTCTCTATAGAACATTTATTATCACCAAAATAGCTATAAATAGCTCCCTGGAGATTTAGGAGATGAGTATGGGACATATAGAGTTTATATTTATGAAAATATGGTTCTACAAAAGTAATCATTTCTTCTATATTTGCTTCTGCACCTGAATGTAACATCCACCAGATTACATTAGTGGCTGCATCTTGTAAACCCCGTATTTCAACTATATTGGTTGTTTTAGGAAATTGCTCATGAAGGTATTTGTAGATTTCTTTTAAAATAACAATATCCCCTATCTCACCATAAATCCAGGATTTTATTCCTATAGCAAATGCTTTCATTTCATCGGAATACGTTTTTTCTTTTTCTAATATTTTTATTATTGAATCAATCTTTTCTCGTGTTTCTTGATAATTGGTTGGATCTTCCTTAAAATAAGCAATAAATAATTCTATGTAAGGATGATTGATTTTTTCTAATAAGCTAATAAATTCTTCAGTGACTTTAAATGAATCAATTAAATAACTACCTAAAGATGCTAATTGAAATGCTATTTCTTTATGAAGTGAAATTTCCTCTTTGAGTATTCTACGTTTATTCTCAATTTCCTTTTTATTCTTGGTAATCCTAAAATTTCTCTTTGCTGACACGTCAACTTTCATTTCAGTTTTATTTTTCAACTCGTCAATAATTGAAAATACCTCTTTAAGAACAATATGCACTCCTTTATGTAATCTGTCATTTGGATTCAAATCTGATTGTTCGGAAATAGCAGAATCCAGTCGTTCGCGAATGTTTAATGGGAGCCTTTCAATAAATGACTCATAAAGCAAGCGCATAGTACAAGAATTAAGCGAAACTTAGATAAAAGACTTTTTTATATGACAAAATTAATTAACAATTAATCAAAAAGATTTAAAATTAATTAAATATTTAAATTTCATTGAAAGAAATTAACAATTTTTAGGTGTATCATTTTGAAAATGGACATTAAAGAATTAGAAAAATGGACAAATGCTTTTGGTCCATCAGGATATGAACGTGAGGTCGCTTTAATGGTGAAAGATTATATCACACCATATGCTGACGAAGTCTTGCAAGATAAAACTGGGTCCGTTATTTTCAAAAAAGGAACTAAGGGACCAAAAATTATGATCGCTGGTCATATTGATGAAATTGGTTTTATTATAACTGGAATCAATAGTGAAGGTTTTCTTACATTCAATCAACTTGGTGGATGGTGGGATCAAGTCCTTTTAGGACAAAGAGTAGAGATTCGCATTCGAGATGGAACTAAAATTATGGGTATCATTTGCTCAAAACCACCTCATGTTCTTGCTGAGGAAGAGCGCACAAAAGTTGTTACTAAAGCGAATATGTTTATCGATGTTGCTTGTAAAAGTAAAAAAGAAGTTGAAGCTCTTGGTTTAGAAATTGGTGATCCGGTTGTACCTTATGCAAAATTTGAGACTCTTAAGAGGACTCAACTTATAAAAGATGAAAATGGTGGTAAAGCAAAAGAACAACCAGTTACTTTAGCGATAGGTAAAGCGTTTGATGATCGTATTGGTACTTTTATCATTGCAGAAGTTCTAAAAAGACTAAAGAATGAAAAAATTGAACATCCAAATCAAGTTTATGGAGTAGCTACTGTTCAGGAAGAAGTAGGTTTGAGAGGAGCTCGTACATCAGCTCAATTAATTCAACCAGATATTGGTTTTGCTTTAGAGGTTGATATTGCTGGTGATGTTCCTGGCGTTAAAAATACTGATGCTCCTTCTGTTTTGTCTGGTGGTCCTTCTATTTTAGCTGCTGATGGTTCTATGTTAGCAAATCCTCAACTAAGATACTTCGTTTTAGATATAGCTAAAGAGAAAGGAATAAAAGTTCAACATTCAATCCTCGGGCGAGGTGGCACAGATGCTGGAGTAATGCATCAAACTGGTGCTGGTTGTCCAAGCTTGGTTTTTGGTATATCGACAAGACACATTCATTCCCATTATGGTATTCTTGACTTAGGTGATGTTGAGAAATGTATTGATCTTTTTGTTGAAGTTATAAAACGCTTAGATCAAAAAACAGTTGATTCCTTCACACAATTATAGACTTATGAAAGGAATCCTTTTTTCTTTTTTTTCTAATACTTTAGATTTATTAATCATAGAAGTATAAATTATACAGACATTATATTGAGGAACAATACAATGGCAGAATTGATAATTGATGAGATTAAAATAGGAACAGGTCCAAACCCCAAAAAAGGCGATAAAGTTACTGTTCACTATACTGGTTGGTTGACAAACGGAAAGAAATTTGATAGTTCAGTAGATAGGAAACAACCTTTTGATTTTCAGATAGGTCTTGGACAAGTAATAAAAGGTTGGGATCAAGGTGTTCTCACCATGAAAATTGGTGGTAAACGAAAACTAACAATTCCCCCTGAACTAGCTTATGGTAGTCGTAATGTAGGTAATGGTTTAATTCCCCCAAATTCAACATTAATTTTTGAAGTCGAATTGTTAAAAATCAAATAACAATAATTCCTATTTTCTCTTTTTTTAGTTATTTTATTTACTTGATAACATAAAAACGATTACAAGAAGTTTTTATAGGAGAATGGATAAAGTAACTTTGCGTGTTGTGCCATTAACACGCCTTTTAAATAAAGACTATCTCCTGTTTTGCGTGGAGCTCTCAAAGGGATGCATCCACGCAACCAAATTCTTATTATAGATTGTCATTTGTATAACTTGATTTTTGGTTAGGATTACAAGTATTAACAAATTAATAGAACAAAATTTGATAAAACCAATAATTATAAATAAAGTGAATTTTTATTTTTCTACTATTCAAATTTGAAGAAATAAACTATATTTAGAAAATATTTCTAAATTCTTCCAAAGTCTTAAATTTATTAATGATAAGCAATCAGAAAATTAGAAGGGATACAATGAATCTCATAAAAACTCAAAAACAATTTTCTTAGCAACCTTTGTGTGTAATATCTCATTTTTAATTTTGACCACCATTGCAATGTTAGTTTATCCTGGAGGGATTGAAAGTGATCCCACAACAGTTGGGTATCTTTTCTTCACAAATTTCTTCAGTGATTTAGGAAGAATCATTGCCTTTTCAGGTACTTCTAATCTTGCAAGTCGTTCATTGTTTGTTACTGCTCTAACAATTGAAGGTATTTCTCTTTGTTCTTCCGTTGTTTAAAGAAAATAAAAAAACTATTTGGTTAAGTAGACTTGGAACATTAAGTGGTATTGTTGCTGGGTTAGGTTATATTCTATTGGGATTTGTTTCTTTGGACCTAAATAATGTTGCCCACGGAACATTTACTTTTATTGCTTTTATTGGAACGTTCATAGCATTGATTTTTTATTTGATTGCTATTTTTTATACATCATCTTACCCTAATGTATATGCTTGGTTATTCATCACTTGTTCAGTTCTTTCATTAGTATATATAATCATACTTTTTGGTGGAGGGTCATCGGGTCCCTTATCAAATTTAACCTTACAAGCAATAAGTCAAAAAATAATTGTTTATATTCAGATAATTATTTTTGCAATACAATCATTAGCTTCTTATTTCGTAATAAGGAAGAACACTACTGAAATTAAAATAGATTAATTTAATAGATAAGATATTAATCATAAGATACTTCGGAGATTAAAAGATGAACTGGAAGATTATTAGGAAAACAATATTCATTTTTACTTCAACGTGTTTATTCCTTTTTCTCATATTATTAAGTTTAGCAATTTTTTATTATCCAGGAGGATCAAGATTCGATCAATCCACAGTGGGATTTGATCTTTTGAATACTTTTGTTAGTGATTTAGGAAGAAATATTGCTATTAATGGAGAAGACAATACTATTTCTCAAACTTTTTTTGTCATTGCTATAACTATAATGGGTATTTCCCAGATCTATTATTTCTGCAACTTGCCTTTTGAAGTAAGAAATAAGAAATCCTCTTTTATCTTGACAATTATAGGTTCAATTATTGGGATCTTAAGTTCAATACTTTACATAGCTATTGCTTTTAATCCTTGGGATGTTAATACTGACTTGCACAACAAATTAATCTATTCAGCTGCACCAATACTTTGTGTTGCAGCAATTATTCTTACCTTGGCTATCTTCTTAGATAAACAATTTTCTAAATTTCAGGGTTACATTTTTTTGTCATTAGTAAGCTTTTTTGTAATTTTTGCAATTGCAACTGCTATTGGTACAACTCTTCCAAATCGAATAAATTGGAATATCAGAATTCTAGGTCATACAATTTTAATCTATGCAGAAGCAGTATTGTTTGGTTTAATTTCAATAGGTATGTTTAAACACCTACACACAGCTCTTAGGAGCAATAAATCCGTAATAGACACCGAAGAGGTAAACATTAACCAAGCAAAGATTTAAGAAATAAAGGATTAAAATGGCTTTATTAATACAAGGTGACTTTATTTGAGAATTTCCACGGACTTTCTTGTTATTGGTACAGGTATCAGCGGTTTAAGTTATGCATTAAAAGTGGCAAAGTATGGATCAGTTGCTCTGATTACTAAAGATAAAATAAATGATTGCGCAACCTCTTATGCTCAAGGGGGAATTGCTGCTGTTTTTGATAAAAAAGATTCTGTGGAAGCTCATGTTCGTGATACAATAAATGCTGGTGCAGGTCTGTGTAGGGAAGATGTTGTTTTGGAAATTTGTAAATCCGGACCTATTCTAGTACAAGAATTGATTGATGATTATGATGTTAAATTTAATCATAAAGGTGGTGACCTTGAATTTGGATTAGAAGGTGGTCATTCGTACAGACGAGTACTCCATGCTGATGATCATACTGGTTCGGAAATTGAATCCAAATTAATTAAAGCTGTTAAAAATGAAAAGAATATTACCATATATGAAAATCATGTAGCTATCAATCTTTTTGTTGATAAGAATATTTGTTTAGGTGCTTATGTTCTAAACAAAGTATCAGGTCTAATTACTAACTTTCAAGCAAGTGTAACAACTTTAGCAACTGGTGGAGCAGGTAAAGTATTTCTTGTTACAAGTAATCCCGATGTATGTACTGGTGATGGAATAGCTATGGCTTACCGTGCTGGAGCGAGAATTATTAATATGGAGTTCATCCAATTCCATCCTACAAGTTTATATCATCCACATGCTAAAGCTTTCCTTATTACCGAAGCAATGCGGGGAGAAGGAGCGAAACTGATTGACCGGAATGGCATTCGTTTCATGGAAAAATATCATCCTAAAAAAGAATTAGCTCCTCGTGATATTGTTTCTCGATCAATTGATGCCGAATTAAAGAGTACTGGCGCTGATTGTGTTTATCTTGATATTACACATAAAGATCCTAGTTTTATAAAAGATAGATTTCCAATGATCTATGAAAAATGTTTAACATACGGTATTGATATCACTTCTCAACCAATACCAGTTGTTCCTGCTGCTCATTACACAATAGGTGGTGTGAAGGCAACTATTTCTGGTGAAAATAATGTAAAAAATCTCCTAGCAATCGGTGAAGTTGCTTGTACAGGTTTTCATGGAGCAAATAGGTTAGCAAGCAACTCCTTGTTGGAAGGTTTAGTTTGTGCAGATAAAGCTTCTATAATGGGTGCTACATTATGTATGAATAATGGTGTTCCTTCTAAACAACCATTTCCTTATTGGGATCCAGGAATGGCTGAAGATCCTGATGAGATGGTTCTTGTAAAACAAAACTGGGATGAAATTCGTCGTTTTATGTGGAACTATGTTGGTATTGTTCGTTCAGATAATAGGTTAATTCGAGCAGGTAATCGTTTGGAATTAGTCATGAAAGAAATTAATCAATTCTATTGGGATTTCAAAATACATCCTCATTTACTTGACCTCAGAAACTTAGCGCAAGTAGCAGAATTAATTATTAGATGTGCTAAAGGTAGAAGAGAAAGTAGAGGAGTTCATTATTCAATAGATAACGTGGATTTGGATAAACAACTGTATAATACTGAACTTCAAATATCTATGGTAGATCGTGTACCAGTAAATGGAAAAATAAGTGAATAATAAAAGGATTATTTTTTACCTTTTATTTCATCATAAAATTGAAGGATTTCTTCACTAAATTCCTTGGGTCGTAATAAACAGGTATAAGCGTGTACTGATCCTTCCAAGGTTACTATTTTACAATATTTTAATTTTTGAGAAAATTTTTTCAAATTTCTAATAACTACCTCATGGTCTTTTTCTTTTTCATCTGGTAACCAAAGAATAGGGCAAGTTATTTTTTTGAAGTAATTAATAAAACGTACATTATATAGAGGTTCAATATATGCCCAGACTTCCTCAGAAGATTGTGGTGATGTAAATTTTCCATTCTCTTTAGTTATTTCATCTTCTGTAGCTTTCTTAATTATTTCTGACCAAGGAAAATATTTCTCCCATCCTTCTTTGTTTTTGGTTATGTATCCTTCTCGAGTCTCAAAAAATTCTCGAGGACGACTAAGTATTCGTTGTTTCAAATCATTCTTTGCTTTTTCAATTTCTTCCTCTGTTAATATTTGGTCTTTGCTATCTGATCCAACAATATCGTATAAACCACCATCTAAAACTAAACAATTCACACGTTGTGGATAGTTTGCTGCAAAACTAATAGCTACATCAGCACCCATAGAACTACCAACAATCTTAGTTTTCTCCACTCCTAATTTATCTAGTATTCCTGCTAAATCTTTAGCCATATCATCAATATGACATTTATCTAAAGGTTTGTCTGTAAATCCATGACATCTCAAATCTTGAGCAATTATATGATAATTGTCTTTAAAGTAGGGGATAACACCATTCCAAACACCTAAAGTAGCACCGCCATAATGAAGAAAAACAATTGTTTCATTGCTATCGTTCTTGAGTTCCAGAACTCTAATATTAATCCCATTAGTCTTAATTGTTGAAATTGTCATTTGAATCACATAATTTTTTTTCAATATTATAAATAAAAAGAAGAAATGAATAAATACGTTCTTATTTAAACGTAATATTTTTTCTCAATTAAATAAGAAACCTCATTTCTCTTTAAGGACTTCAAGCCATTTCTTAAGGGTTAGCTCTTTCCATTGTTCTCTTCGTGGTGGGTGATAGCTGATTAAATTAGCTTCTTTAATAATCTCATCATCTGATTTATTCTCAGCAATCATTTTTGTCATTAACTTGGTAACTTTCTCAAGATAGGCTAAGAACTCTTGTATTTTATCTTTTCCACTAACATTACCATGTCCTGGTATAAAATGCTCAATATCTAATGAAAGATATTCTTTAAGAGCTGCGATCCACTTGATTGGATTGGCTGATTTATCCCCACCCCATGGAAAACTATCATTAAAGAGATTATCGCCTGCTGTTAAAACTTTATAATTTGAGCAGTAAACATAAGAAGAACCATCTGTGTGACCACCAGTATTTTTGACTTTCACGGTAATATTTTGATCCTCAATCAAAAACTCATCTTTAAATGTTAAAGATGGTAAAATTATTTCTACTCCTTCTAGTGCAGTTGGGTCTTCAGCTGTTTTTTTCCATTCTTCTATTTTTTCAGGTGTCCAATCAATTTTGGAATTTTCTTCCATACGTTCATTTGTTTTTTTAGAAGCAATAATTTGGCAATCTTTGTATATTTTATTACCAAAAACATGATCGCCATGTGTATGTGTTATAATAAGGGTTGTGAATTTTTTCCCGGTATCTGCTTCAAGTTTTTCTCTAAATGATTTCAAAATAGGTAGATGCATTCCAGAATCAATTGCTAATATTTGAGATGGTAAAACATAAGCAGCGACATTCCCTCTTGTACTTCCATCATCTATTGCGTAAACATTTTCAGTAACTTTCTTAATGTTCATCTTTCTTCCTCATTAGAATTTGTTGATTTTCTCTCTAAATTATTCTTAGGTTTTATATAGAAACAAGCATTTTATAATTTTCTAAGATTGGCTTAACGATTATTTTTTGATAAATTTTTAAAGTGTTTTTAATTTCTGTTTTAATTGATTAATATTAAACTTATAAAGAGTCTTCTTTTGATTTTCTCTAAAACCTATTTTAATATTTATTGAAATCATTGAATCATTTGTTACTGCATTACCAGTTTGAATATATTTAACTTCAGGGTATTCTTTTAGAATGATATACAACATTTCCGCTTTGAGCCATTTTCCTAATCCTTTACCTCTATAGTTATCTAAAACTCCCGTAAGCTCTTGTTCTATTTTGTATGACATTTCTGGATCATAAATAATTTCTGTTAGACCTATTATTGATTCTTTCTTAACTCGAGCAATTATTGTTTGCCATTCTACATTCTTTTCTTTATATCTTTGTTCTTGTAATCTTCTTATTTCTGGGGTAACAATATGTCGAGATTCTGAATTCCCTCTTGGTTGTTGATTATTAATCTCAGTATATACTTTACAAAATTCATCAATTATTTCTTCAGGGCATTTTTGAAAAATATCTATATGAATACCTTCTTTTTGAGTGAGCTCTTCACCTTTTTCTTTCCAGTTATTCATTAATGACCAATCAATTTCCTCAATTTTGCATCGTTTTTCACTACTTTCATTAGCTAAAATCCCACCTAATTTCTCAGAAAATCTCTTGCCTGAATCCTGAACAGTATTGCTTTGAATAGTAGTAATGTTGCCATAATTTTCTGCTTTCTTGACAAGAATTTTAGCTAATTCGGTACCAATCCCTCTATGCCTGTAATCTTTATGAATTTTAATTGAAGCACGAGCAAGATGTTTGTTTACACTATAATCCGGGGAATTTTTATTATTGAATGAAATCATTCCAAAACCAATGATTTTTTGATTTGTTCTTACTAACCACCAAAAAATATCATAAAAAGGATAAGGATCTCTAAATTCGTTTTTTCTTAACTCATTGGATGGGAATGGGTCCTCCTTTTCAACTTCTCGATATAAAGAATCTAGTAAAGAAAAGAATTCTTCAAGAGCTTCATCTGGAGCTATCCTAGTATCAAATTCAATAATACTATAATATTCATCATCCATTTTAATTCTCTAGCATGTTCATTTTCAACTTTTTAAAGTCTTTTCTTGTTTTCAATCAGAAAAATAGCGGTCTCGAAAAAATGAGAATACTTTCGGTAATCTCTCTCTAGTTAATTCTATTATTATTAAACAGTAGATTTAATAATCGTGATTATAATGGCTGCTATCTATGATAAATTCAAATGTCCAAATTGCTTTCATGGTACATTATTAAAAATTGATCGTATGGTCAGATGTACTTGTGGTTGGTGGACAAAAATTGATGAAGAAGAAGATGTTCCCATATATAGCATTGAATATGCTTCTATAGTTGCATCGTAATAATACTTTTTTTCTTAATTTTATTTTTAGCGAATTTTTCATTCTGTTTAAAGAAATCGTGGCTTTTTTATTGGTGAATATTAAATAATTTGTTATTCCGATATATTTAAGTACAAATAGGCTTTTCTATAATAGTTTTAAGAAATATAATTTGTTTACGAAATAACGAAAAGTATTAATAAGGAAAATGACTATTAAAGCGAAATCTCGCTAAATGAGGTGAATGCAAAAATGGAATTTTGCGATAAATGTGGAAATCTTATGAAACCAATGCGCGATGAAAGCGGTTCATATATAGTATGTAATGTTTGTGGAAAGAAGACTAAATTAACTAAGACTAAATCTAAAGACTATACAATTACACGTAAGATTGAACACACTCCTAAAGAAAAGTTAGAGGTAACAGAGGTTAAAAAGAAAGAAACTCTCTCAGATGAAGAAAGAGAAGAACTTGAAGATTACTATGGTGATATGCTAGAACAAATGGAATATGATTAGGATTCCTTTCTTTTATTTTCTAGTATTATTTTTTTTTACTTATAAGTATACAGTAGGTTTTTAATGCTCAAGTTGTTATATTTTTTTATGAGTGATATAAGTGAAATTTTTGTTCGTTTTAGTGAACTTGCTTTAAAAAGCCCTTATGTAAGGCATCATATGGAGAAGCAATTATCCCTAAATATAAGACTCTTTCTTGAAAAAAGGGAAATACCAAATTTCCATATTGAAATTAGTCGATCATGGGGGAGAATAATTCTCACACAAAAAATAGCTGAACATAAATTATTATCATTCAAAGAAGTTGATTCTGTTGCTCAAGATATAGCCTATAATGTATTTGGTTTAACTTCAGTTAGTCCAGTTATAAGAGTTGAAACTAATATTGATCTTATAAAGAAAAAAGTCCTCGAATTTGCTAAAAAGAATCTCAAGAAGAATTCAACCTTTGCGGTGAGGGTAAAACGCTTTGGCAAACATGATTTTACTTCTAAAGATTTAGAAGTACTTCTTGGAGGAGAAATATACGATAAATATAGTGAGCAATTGAATTTGAAAGTTGATCTCACACAACCTGATTATTTAATCATGATTGAAGTTAAAGATAATTTTACTTTTGTTTATGATCAAAAATACATTGGTTTTGGTGGATTACCTCAAGGAACTCAAGGTTTATTAGTATCTATTTTGCGAGGTTCCTTAGCTGATGCTATTGCTGCTTTTCTAATGTGTAAAAGAGGAGTAATAACAATACCAATAATTTTTAGCTATTCAGATGAAAAAAATAATATTAGTAATAAAAAGGAACTCAAAAAGCAATTAGAATATTTTGCATTGGTTCAACCAAAACAAAAACCAATCTTTTTTGAGGTTAATTTTACAAAAATATTAGAAAAAATTGGATTAGATAGAATAAAATGCTCCACATGTGATAGGGTTTGTTTAGGAATAATTGAACGAATAATAGAAGGTCAAAATAAAAAGGGAGTAACTTTAGGAAATAGTGATACTACCTTATTAGATTGGAATCCTGAAATGAAATTACCAAATGAGAACATTCCTATTTATTATCCTTTAATAGCATTAGATCAACAAACTGTTAAACATCCATTTCATGATGACTTTAAAAATAGCTTTTGCCTTGACAGTTGCCCTGGTTATATCAATCAACAAAATAAAGAAATAAAGCCACTCACAGATAATGAAATATCTGAGCTAGTGGCTTCTGCTGACTATAACCTAATTACCACTGGTGAATTTTAGGTTACGATTATAATAGGCGAAGGAATTTGATAGATTCTAATCCTTGCATCTTCTGTATCTAGCATTCTTATAACAAGTCCTTTTTTTAATAAAATTTCAAGTGCATAACCTATTGTTCTATCCGGAAGATTTGTTTCACCTTGTATCCTATAGCGTGGTAAAGGTCCAAGTCTATCTAAAACGTAAAAGACAAAGTTTGCACTAGGAGGTAATGCTCTAAGAATGCCAGCAAACGTGATTCCTCATCATCAATTTGTACTCCTAGTAATAATTAATTCTTTAACTTCAACCAACTATTAAAAATCTTTTCTTTAATCTTTATGGGAAATTAAATTATGATTTAGCAAGTAATTTTTGAAATGTATCATCAAAACCAGACATTTCTTCTTTAAATTGTTGAATAGTAAAATCATCTAATGTTTCATCGTGTTTCATTGAACCAACAATACAAATTGATTTTCCTTTGTTGATATTTTCATGATTTATAAGATGATTAGGTATGATAGTGAAAGATTCACCGAGTAAGACAGGAGAGATATTTTGGGATGGTAAGATATCAGTGTATGAATTTATTTCAGGATGAATTTCAATTAAGTCATCAAATAAGAAAAATGAAACCATAGCAGAATTATTAGATAGAGATTTACATGTTTCAAGAAAAACATGGCTAATCAAATCAGATATTTGTTTTTCAAAGAGATATGAAACATCACCAAAGGAAAGATAGGATAAACGATTTTCCCTCTTAGATAATTGAACATGTAATTCAGCTAAGCGTGTCATACAGAACAATTTACCAATATTTTGACCAATAATTTTTAGATAATCAAAGGACTGCGAAATATTCTTTATAGCTTTAGCGTAATTACCTTCTTTCCTATATATTTCTGCTAAAGCATTAAAATAGAACACATTTAATTTTGGAGGAACTGGTGCAGATAAATTAGTTATTGCTCGTTTTAACAATAAATCAGCTCGTTTTAATTTACCAAGAAGAGCATGAATCCAAGCACTAAGTAAAGTGATTTCAGTTACTTTAAGAGTATTTTTTGTTCCTTGATAAAATTTAATTGCCATTTGAGTTTGTTTAACAGCTTTCAATAGAGCAGCACGATAATCCTCATCTTGAAAAATGTAAGATGGAAAAGCCATCATCAAAAATAATTCAGCATTTGCTAAAGCTAATCTACCTTTGAGATTTGTTGTTGGTTCATTCTCAAGAAATTCTTCATTAATTATTCGTTCAATATTTTCATAAATACTTAGAGCCTTATAGAACCAACCTTGTTGTGAATAAATATATCCTAAATCAAAAAGACCATCTACATGTAATTTACGCATAAGAATTGACTTTCGAGTACTGAATCGGAGATACTTTATTCCTCTATTCAAATATTCCTCAGCTAAAGTTAATTTATTATATGAAACTAAAAAGCGACCTGAGATTAACAATGTCATACTCATTAAATTCATTAAATCTGATCTTTTTTTATTTGCTGAAAATTTAATGCATTCGATTAACAAATTCTTTAGATCATTTACTCCTAATTCTGGTAATGTTTCTAATTCTATCATTGTAGCGATTTCAAGCAAATCAACATCTATTTTATAATGGTCATTATAATTGTGTTTTATAACGTTATTTTTTAGTACTTTAATGATCTCTAAAGATTTTTCAGGATCAATATTTAACCAAAACCAAGCGAATCGCAATAAGACCATAAAAAGTGATTTATTCCCAGGAGATTTATGATTTGTTGAAGTCAATCGATTAATTGTGTCTTCAGATATCTTTTCCATTAAAATAGGATCAGTAAAAAAAATAGGATGAAGTTTTGCTTCTTTACATGCAGCAATTATTTTTTCTTCTGCAGTAGGTTCAAAATTTTCCGTGCCAATTATAACAAAACGTTGGGCGGAAATTTTCTCTTGCACTTTCTCAAGAAATTCTTTTCTAAAGAGAATCTCATTTTCAGAAGTTATCTCTAATGTCGAAGCAAATGAAGCAATCCAACCCTTTTCTTCAGCAATTCTAACATGATAAAGAATATTCTGGCGACTCATATCAGTTGGTAATAATTTTTCAGCTAAATACTTGATTTGTTGAGTATTCGCTACTCCTAAATATTTAACACAAGTAGCAATGAAACGTGACCAGAAAAACTTTGATCTTGTAGCAAATGCCATTGAACATACCTCATAATAACCATAATAAATTGGATATCATTTATTCTTGGTTATTGATTTGACTATCTCTTTAGATTATACACTAATCCACATTTTTATTCTTATTCATATATTTTACCGAGATATGTCTAGTTTTAGTAAAGGTTTGTTCCTATAAACTTTTTAGTCGGCAGACTGCCGCAACATATTCTTCATTTGTATCGAGTTTTGTTGATAATTCAATATCTTTGCTGTATGGTTTTAGTTTGTTATTTTGAGGTAATTTAATTGGGTTTACTTGAATAGTTATCTCTTGTTCATCATATTTACTGACAATTAAATCATGCAAATCAATATTCAATCCAACACCTAAAACTTTAGAAGCTGCTTCCTTTGCAGACCATATTTTAGTTAATAATTCTTCAGTGATTGCTTGTTTATTATTTTGTAAAAATTCCTGGTCCTTTGGACTAAGTAATTCATCAATAATTGCTTGGTCTCTTTTTTCAATTATTTCTAGATCAATACCTGTATCAATTGAAGGATTTATTATCCCAACAGCAAAACTATTGCTATGTGTAATAGAAACGTAAATACTTTCGTTTTTGTTCAATTTAATGAAGGGTTTGCCTAACTCGTTTTTCTCTATTTTAATGTTATTAATTTGTATTTCAGGTTTATATTTTTGTAAGGCTTTTTTGACAGCTATAATTCCACTTAACCATTCATTTCTTCGTTTTTCTATTGTAAGTGTTTTCAAATGTTCTATTTCATCAGGATGAAGATAATCTGTAACTAAATTAGGATTTGATTCTATCATTTTCTTTATTTGTGATACATTGTTCACTTCAAGAAAAGTTCCAGGAGGTAACGAAAACAATCGTTTAACTCGATCTATTTGAATATCATCAATTCCCGAAAGATCAGCACCAAAATCAACGTGAACTGTTGCATAACCATTAGCCTCCATAAGTAATTGTCCAGTTTTGGTTACAACTTCAAAATTATATAAACTACCAAAATCTGTATCAGCTACTTTTGTACCAAAAATATATGCAGGTTGTTCTTTTGTCTGATAATATTGAAGAGATTTTATGCTAAAAGGCAATCCTAACTTGTTATCTTTAATAATATCTAAGAGTCCCATTGTTTGAAATGCTGCTTCAATTACTAAAGGTTCAGCATATAATTCTTTAATATCCCAAGCAAATTGATTACCTTTTACTTCAGTTGGTATGGATATGATTTGTTTAGTAATTTCATTGATGCCTTTCAAAGTTCGGAATAATTCCTTATGTGGAAGAATTTTGTAAATCCTAGAATTATTTACAAGATAACCTGATTTCATTTTTGGTATATCTATTATTTTAATTTCTTTTTTACCAAAAACAATATCCGCAGTAAAATGTGTTCTTGTTTCACCAAGTTTTACTCCATCCTTTTCAAAATCTGATTCTAAAATAACTTTCGCTAAATCATTACTAAAGGATAATTTAGATCTTAGTTTTCTAGGGATATCATTCTTGAATTTGACTGCTGATTTGAAGGAGACATTTTCGAATCTATTTATTATCTTTGAAGGATACATTATTCTTGCTAATTCAACAAATAATTCTAATCCCATAACACCTGGCAGATAAGGTATATCCTCAAATCTGTGGTGATTAAGATAAAGATCATTTTCTAAACTAAATGTTCTTTCAGCTGTTATTGAGCCATCAAAATTTCGTTTAAATTCTCCAATTAAAGGATAGGATTTGGAATCAATTGAAATAAATGCTGCTGGTGAATCCAATAAAACACCTAATTTCCCAGCAATAACAATTTCTGCTTCTTGACCATATTCAAGTTCTTGAATAAATGCATTAACACCATCTTCAACTTTTAGTGGTGTTACACCAGCATATTTCAAAATCTTCATAACAGAACCTCTTGTTGCCATCCCTATCTCATCCCAAGCTGACCAACAAACAGAAATCGCTCGAAGTCCTTGTGAATGTAATTGCCAACAGCTTTTACTTAGATAATCGTTTGCAGCAGAATAATCCACTTGCCCAGCATTTCCAAATCTTCCTGCAACTGAGGAGAAACAGACAACAAACTTGAGTTGTTTTACATCTAGATTTGTTAATAAATTGTCAAAACCAATAGCTTTAACGTTGTAGACATTATCAAAATCGTCTATTTTTTTCTCACCAATTAATTTAGATGATTCTAAACCAGCACCATGAACAATTCCGGTTACGATTTGCTTAAAGTCTTTAGTGATTTTTTGGATTGTTTGAACCATTTCTTCGTTGTTAATAACATCAACAGAATAATATCTTGTTGGAGAACCTTGTTTGATAAGATAGTTAAGTGCTTTTTTAACGCTAATAGCTTTAGTTATCTTAGACCATTCTTTTTCAATGATAACAGGAGTTACTTTATCTTCTTTTGCTTTTAGTTGTTCGATCATTTGAGCTTTAAGATTATCTAAACCATTTTGGTCCAATGCTACTAATTCATCAATATTTTCAGGTAATTTGGTTCTGCCAAGTAAAGCTAATTTTGTTTTATATTTTTCAGCAATTTTTTTGGTAATTTCATAAGTAATACCTTGAGCTCCACCGGAGATAATTATTAGATCATCAGATGTTGGTTTGAATTGTGTTTGTTTAGTTGAGATAGGTGATTCTTGAGTTGCAAAAATTCTTCTGTTACCTGCTTTATCATAAGAGATTTCAATTGAACCATCACCTGAAATTAATTCAGAAATAGCTTGTTCTGGTTTTAAGCATGAAACAGTTCTAATAATTCCCTTTGAGAATTCTCGAGCTAGCGATTTTGTTAAACCAGTTATTGAACCAGTTATAGGAGAAGTCTTTCCTTCCCATCCAAAAGCTGAATCTGAATTATTTATGGTTAAAATGAAGGGTTTTTCACTAAATTTAGTTAATTTACAAAGTAGGAATAGTGTTCTAGCTGTATTATTATGCTTATTATTTTGTGTTGTTTTTGGTTCAATGTATATTAAACCATCAATTTCTTCAGTAGGTAATTCTTGTTTAAGTTTAGTTTCAGAATTAATTTTCTTAATATCAAGAACATTTACGATTGTTGCTTTTTGTTTTCGAAGAATTTCTAGCAATTCATCACTAAATTGGTTACTTTCTCCTACAATAATGAATTTCTTCTTTGATAACGAAAGTTTATCTACTTTAGGTAAAGGGGCTTCAATTAGTTGAATTGCTAATCTCTTTGCGGGAATAATCTCATCCATAGAAGCTTCAGAAGTATCGACTGTTGAAGAAATTGTTTGTTTGGTTTCAGAACCTTTTAACCGATTAAGAATATAATCAGCTATTTTGTTTACAGTAGAATATTCTTGGATCTTTATCCCCTCTTCTCGAGGTAGATTCCATTTTGTTCGTATTATACCAAACATTTCAGCTTGTTTAACAGTATCAATACCTAAGTCTTCTTCTAATTCCATTTCAGGTTCGATCATCTCTACTGGATAACCAGTTTTTTCAGAGATCATGTTGGTTATTTCTTTAACAATATCATCTTTTTGACCAAGGCTACTCGAGACTTTATCGTCAGTAATAGCTATCTGTTGAACAACATCCTTTTGAGCGGATGTTCCAGGAGATAATTTGGAAGAAATATATTCAGCTATTTTATTAACTGATGAATATTCTTGAATTCTAACTCCCTCCTCTCGAGGTAAATTGTATTTAGTTCTAATTAAGCCAAATAATTCAGCTTGTTTGACTGTATCTATTCCCAAGTCTTCCTCAAGATGCATATTAGGTTCAATCATATCAACTGGATAGCCAGTTTTTTCAGAAATTAAATTAACAATAGTTGTTAAAAGATCTTTATCTAATTCTTTCATAGATGAAGCTTGAGTCGAAAGTATTTCTGATTTCAATTCAATTTGTTTTTGTTGAATGAGTGAAGGATCTTTGTTTAAACGTAAAGTTTTGTTAACAACTTCAAGGGTTTGACGACTACCATGTAAAGATTGTAACCATTGGTCATATTCACCACTTTGGAATCTATTCTGTTGTGTATTAACTCTAAATAAAGCTAAAGTTAATTGTGAACCAAATCCTGCTGCAAATCGAAGAGCATATTTAACATCATATTTTCCACCTTTTGAAAGATTCAATTTACCTAATTCAGGGTCTTGTTCTTTCCAATTTGCTACTGGTGGAACAATACCTTTTTCTAAAATCTTAATTGCTACAACATCTTCTATTCCTGCTCCCATTGCATGCCCTGTGAAACCTTTAGTATTAGCAATAACGATATTATCAATAAAATTACCAAAGGTCCTTCTAAGAGCATCTATCTCAGCAGAAGCACTTCCTCCTCTTGCAGGTGTATATGTCTCATGACTTACAAAAACTAATTGTCGAGCTATTTCCTCTCGAGAAATTTTGTATCTCTTTTCAATCTTTGAAATAAATTCATCTACTTGCGAAGATATATGATCTCTGTCTAATCGTGTTCCATGAAAAGCAGAATTCACTATATGTGTGCCTAATAGATCAGCAATTGGTTTAACTCCTCGAGCCTTTATTACACTATCAGATTCCAAAATAATTCCAGCAGCACCCATACCGATAATCATACCATGTCTCCGGTTATCGAATGGTAAGGCTGCTTCCTCAACCTTCTCTTTAGTTGTTGCAGCACCTACTGCAAGAAAACCTGAAGCGATCCATTCAAGCATTTCATCATTAGTTACATCATCTGCTGCAATAACAATTACTCTATTACATCGACCATTACGAATCCAATCCTCACCAATTGCAATGGCTTGTGTTGTTGATGAACATGCTGCATTGACTTGGGTATTTGGACCTCGTGCTCGTATTAATTGAGCAAATTGTGAATGTCCCATAGAGAGAATTTCAAATAAGAATTTTCTACTGAATTCAAAATGTGTTTCTTCAGTAGTTAATAGTGTTTTATTCTTTTCAAACCAAGTATTAATCTGCTTCTTAGCTGATTCATTAGAAATCTGATTTATTAGTTCTTGATATAGAACCAATTTTTCTTCCTTATTCTTCTTGCTGTATTTATCTGTAAGATATTTTGAAATTATTGATATTAAATTGCTATATCCAGGAAAAGCTGAAGCGAAAACTATTCCGGTATCATCTCTTAACGATTCTGGTAATGCCCAACCTTTAGTAATTTCCTTACCAACTGATGTTTGCGTTTTCATTGGTACTAAAGGTATTCCTGCATCGCGTAATGCTTCAATTCCAGCAGCAAAGGCTAATTGGAAAGTGATATCTAAAACGGATGTAAATTCAACATCAATACCATATTCTTTTGATAAATCAAATTCTCCTTTTTGTGCTGCTAGTTTGATTACATCTTTTACATCAGTTATTGTTTGGAATTGAGCACCTTTAACAGCATCCTTCACTAATCTAACAATATTCTTATCAACCATTTTATTTCTGAATTCTAGAGGAATCTTCTCAATGAAATTCTGACCATTGAGTATTGCATCAAAATTAGAATCATCAAAAACATGTCTATTTTTTCCTGGAAGTCCTATGGAAATACCAGTCACACCAATTGGTTCAGTATTTATCTCAAGTTTATCCATTTCTTCTTTTTCTTTTATTGCAGAAGCAATTTTATCTTTGTAGGTATTATAACCTACCTTGAGAAAAGCCGAAATGGCTGGTCCTTGTAATTCTAAATAATCTTTGAATGAACTATCACCAGTTAATTTTTCTAATTCTTGATCCAATAAAACATCGAAAGGAGACTCTTTAACTATAGTTGCAACTGAAGTTTGTCTTTCAATTGGCTTTCTGATAAAGAATCTCTTTAGAGGATTTCTGAATTCATCTGCATAGAGATTATCATTTAAGGATGGTATTTTCAATGGATAACCAAATGTTCCTAAGGCAGCAATTACTTCATTGAAATGTTGCATAGCTCCTTTCTTTGGATGATTGGAAGCTAAAGCGAAATAATCCTTCTTATCATCGAGTATTGCTCGAGTAAAACTTGTTAAAACGTACTTTGGACCAATCTCAATAAAAGTTTTAACTCCATAATCTTCGTACATAGATTTTATTTGTTTAATCCACTCAACGGGTGAAGATATTTGTTCACACAAAAGATTAATTATCTCATCTCGAGTAGTGGGATAAAGTTTGCCTGTGACATTGCTTGAAATATTCATTTTTGGTTTATTGAATGTTAATTTTTCTAAAGAAATTCTTAAATGATCAACTGCAGGTGCAACTATTTTAGAATGAAATGCTGCAGAAACAGGTAATTGTATTGCTTGAATTCCTTTTTCGGCAAATATCTTCATAGCTGCTTTTACTGTTTTTGTTGCTCCAGAGATAACTGTTTGATTAGGAGTATTTTTATTTGCACAGATAACATAGCCATCTATTTTCTGAAGGAGTTCATCTATTTCTTCGTAACCAGCACTTACAGAGGCCATAATCCCTTTATCTTTAGTTGAAAATTCAGCCATAGCTTGACCTCTAGGAACAACCGCTCTTAAACCATCACCGAAGCTTAAAATTCCTGCTGAAACTAATGCTGAATATTCACCAAGAGAATGTCCAGCTACAAAATCAGGTTTAATTCCAAATGATTCTAGGAGACGATAAATGGCTATATTAAGAACAAAAATTGCTGGTTGAGTAATTTCTGTTTGCTTTAATAATTCATTTGCTTTATCATCATTTTTTCCTATAGCAAAAATAGCCTCAGTAATTTTGAAATTCATCATTTTCTGTGTTATTTCATCTGCTTCTCTGAATGTTTCTCTTACAATTTCATATTTATCCCAAAGTTCTTTGCCCATACGAACATATTGACTTCCTTGCCCAGGAAATAGAAAAGCAATCTTGCCTAATGAATGGTCATCACTGTAAAAGATTCCCTTATTTTGTAAGAATGTTCTTTTGGTTTTATCATTTAAACCTTCAATTGCTGTTTTAATTATTGTAGGAATATCATCAACAGAATTTGCTGTAAAACCAATTTTATTTTTATTAGAAAGAGCACTTAAACTTTCGAAAGCTAAATCTCTTATACGTAAGCCAATTCCATCAATTGGATAGGTCGTAGCTGTAATTTTACTTTGGTATCTTTGTAATTCAGCTAGTAATTTTTCATTAGAACTAGCTCCGATGAATAAAGCTTCTGTTTCTAAATGAACATTTTTTTGATAGTAATTCTGCCAACCCTTTTTATCAAAAACCTCTTCAAAATCGGTGCTAGCAGTAATTGGTTTAGTAGCTTTTAAACTGCTAAATATTTTTTGAATCTCTTCAATTGAGATTACTTTTGGTAGATAACCTTTAGTTTTACCAGGAATATATTCTTCTAAAATGGCATGATAATTTGTCCCACCAAAACCAAATGCTGATATCCCAGCTATTCTAATATCTGTCGCAGGTTTATTCCAATCATTTTTAGTAACATTAACATAAAATGGTGAGATTTTCCAGTCAATCTTTTGATTAGGTTTTTCAAAGTTAACGGAAGGAGGTAATGTTTTATGATGTAATGCTAAAGCAGTTTTTATTAGTGAAGCAATACCTGCAGCACTTTTTAAATGTCCAATTTGACTTTTAATAGAGCCTATAGCAATTGATCCCGGAGTAACATTTTTTGCAATTTCATTTAGAACTTGTAATTCAACAGCATCACCAACAATCGTACTTGTTCCATGAGCTTCTACAAGTTGAATATCTGAAAATTTAATTTTAGCTTGTTCAAGTGCACGTTCTATTGCTAGTTTTTGACCTGAAGGATTTGGTGCAGTAATACCTTTCCCTCTTCCATCAGAAGAAGCACCCATTCCTCTTACAACAGCATAAATTTTATCGCCATCTCTTGTTGCATCAGAGAGTCGTTTTAAAATACAAAATCCTGCGCCTTCTCCCATAACAAATCCATTAGCTCTATCATCAAAAGGATATGAACCTTCAGCTGATAAAGCACCTATCTTAGCAAATTTAATAAAAGTAGGTGGATCCAACGAGCAATCTGCTCCTCCACATAAAACTATATCATATTCAAAATCGAGAAGACCTTTTGCAGCTACATTTAGTGCTGCAAGACTTGAAGCACAAGCAGCATCAGTAGTCATATTTTTACCACGAAGATTAAAAGTGTTAGAGATACGACCAGCAATTACATTAGAAAGTTCTCCAGGCATGGTATCTTCGTTTATAGGAACAAGCTGTGTTTCATAATCTGCTAATACTTGAGTTTTAATCTTCTCCCAAGTTTTATTATCAATATTTGAGAATGAAGATGATTTTTCAATTCTAGATAAAACTTCTGGAGCGAAAACCTTTCGAGAATGACTTGTTCTAATTTCATCACCCATGGAATTGCCTATTATAACTGCTGTTCTAGAATGGTCATAATCACTACTTAGCATTTTAGCATCTTCTAATGCTTCTTTAGCAGCAACCAAAGCTAATTTTTGAGCTCTGCCCATTGTAATGGCAACTTTTGGGGGGATTTTAAATTCAAGTGAATTGAAATTAAAATTAGAAATAGAAGCAGCAATTTTTGTATACGATTTATTTGGAGCGTCCTTATTTTGATCATAAAAAAGATCAATATTATCAGCCCATCTCTCAGATGGTATTTCTTTAATTGAATAAACTTTATTGAGTATATTATTCCAAAATGCATTGATATTTAAGGCATCAGGAAAGACACATCCTAAACCTACAATAGCTATTCCTTCGTCTTCGAAAGATTTTAGGTCATATTCAGGAAGAACACTTTCATCACTAATTAAGCTGCTTTCAATCTTTTGTTGTGAGGGAACCAACCTTTCAGAAATACTTTCAGCTCGTTTTTTCACAAGTTCTTCTGAATTGATTATCAAATCAGTATGGAGATCATCTAAAGTTCGAATACATCTTAAACTGGCAATAATCTGACCAATAAGATAATTGCCTTTCTGATATTGTCCTTTCTCGTCTATAGGCATAAAACGATTCGGTTTATCATCTTCTCCTTCAGGATTCCAAATTTCTCCTAAGGCAGCAATTCGTGTAGACCCTAAATTATCTCGTTCATATTGATGTTTTCTATCAGCTAAACTTACTCCTTCTTTTAAACGTGCTAATTCTCGTTCAATTATTACTTTAGTAAATGGTGTTGGAATTGAACGTGCTCGAGTATTTACTGTTTCTCCAACAACAACAGTTTCTTTAGCATTCAATGCCAATTGTTGATATAATGGTTGTATAGTATCTGTTTCTACAATTTCCTTGACCAAAATATAAGCTGTTCCTACCCATAGTAAACCATTCATTATTTCTGGATGAGCAGAACAAAGAATTCCTGCCATAGCAGCTGAAAATTTATCACCAATACCTCCTGCAAAAGCAACATTAATTTTACCTTGGTTGGTGGTAATTTTTTCTTTATTAGCTGACAATTCATGAAGGGAAAGCTCCCAGAGAACAAAACTGGTTAGAACACCAATATGACCACCACATTCCATTCCTTCTAAAACAAGATTACTAACTCCTGATTCAAAGGCTTCTCGGAATATCGCTGGAGAGGGAGTGTGGAGAAATGTTTTGATTCCATAACCCATTACTTCTTTAGCTTGGTCTATTGTTCCTGCAGCAACAACAACAAATGGTGGTTTAAGCTCTTGTATGATCTTTAGATGCTCATCTCGAGCTTTCTTATTTGCTTCTAAACCAATAATACCACAACCAAAAGGAGCATCTCCAAGTTTTTCTTTAGTTTTAGTAATCAAGGTTCTTGTTTGACCTTTAAACAGAGAACCTAAAGCTAAAAATGGTAAACCACCTGCATCTGATATAAGTTTAGCAAAAACAGGACTCTCGGAAACATTTGCCATAGGACCTTGAATAATTGGGTATCGTATCCCAAGTTCCTTCGATATGAGATTGTTTTCCTGTAAAGGATAGTTTGTTATGGCTGATTTAATTTGCTTCTCAATTTGGCGAAGTAAACCATTGATGATTCCTGTAACTGTGCCAAATTCATCAGTTAAAATTTTAGCAAAAGAAATATCTTGTCCCATAGGTAACAAGTTATTCATGAAATTATTACTCTCAAACATCTCTCGTTGAGAAGATATCTCATTTTGAATTTTTTCCGTTCGTTCTTTTTTATTAAAAGTAAGTAATTCTTTTTCTTTGATAATAAAATCATTAACAATTTTTGTCCCCAATCTTGCATAGACTCGATACTTATAATTTGTCGAATCTCCTAAAACCCTGGTATCAGTGGCATCTAATTTTGAAAGAAAATCTTTGATGTTCTGAGGTAGAGGGCACTCTGGTGTAAGATACAATTGAGTGTCAAGAACAATGGCTTTTGCTCCAGCTATGAAAATTGCTGGGGAAGTATATAACCCAACTCCTCCTTGAACAATAAATGATAAACCTGCATCTGCAAATTGTTGTGATAAAATAAAAGATGTTTCATTACCAATTCTACCACCTGCTTCGTATCCCTTAACGATATAACTGCTAGCCCATTTCTTTGAATATGCTTCTTGTAAATTGGTTACTTCAGCTAAAATGATAAATTGTTTAGTTTTGATTTTTTCTAACTCAGCTTGTGTTAAATCTAAATTGCTTGTTATAAGAAGTATAGGAGAAGTATTTGCTGGTAAATTAAGCAATAATTCTAATTGTTGTTTATTAGATATCCTAATACCCCAATTATTCTGTAATTCTGACAAACACACATTCAATAATTCTTTGCTTTCATTTAATTTCATGCGCTCTAAATTAACTAGACCAACACCTCCTTCTCTTATCACTGTTTTTAGCAAATCAACAGATAATATACCTGGAGGATTATAAGCCAAAATAGGCTTACGCATTTGCATGAAGCTATCAAAATCATTTATTAAAACCATTCAAACTATCTCCAATTATTTGATGATAATTAACTATAATGGGACATTTCCATGTTTCTTATTTAATCGTCTCTCTCGTTTTCGTAGGAGAGGCCATAAAGCAGCAATTAATTTCTGACGAGTCTCACTAGGAACAATTACATCATCAATATAGCCACTTTCTGCTGCAAGATATGGATTGTTAAATTCATCTGCATATTCATTCTTCATTATTTCAAGCATTTCAGATGGATTTTCTGCTTTAGCAAGTTCTCTTCTGTAAAGGATCTGAGCTGCTCCTTCTGCACCCATGACTGCTATTTCTGCTGTTGGCCAGGCAAAGTTGGTATCATTTCCTAGGTGTTTTGAACCCATTACTATATAAGCTCCGCCATATGCTTTACGAGTAATAACAGTTAATTTAGGAACAGTAGCTTCAGCATAGGCATAGATTAATTTTGCACCATGCTTTATGATACCATTGTGCTCTTGATCAAGTCCAGGTAAAAATCCTGGAACATCAACAAATGTAAGTATAGGTATATTGAAGGAATCACAAAAACGTATAAATCGTGCTGCTTTAATTGAAGCATCTATATCTAAAGCACCAGCTAAGATACAGGGTTGATTAGCAACAATACCTATTGGATAGCCATTTAATCGACCAAATCCAATGATAATATTTTGAGCCCATTTCTTTTGTATCTCAAGAAAATTCCCTTTATCAACAATTCTAAGGATTATTTCGCGCATATCATATGGCTCAAGAGGATCATCAGGAATAATTTCATCAAGACTTTCTAACTCCAATCCTGAAATTGTTGTGATTTCTTTTTGTGGTGGGTCTTCTAAGTTATTTGATGGCAAAAAGGAGAGAATAGCTTTGATAAGCTCGATTGATTCGATCTCATCAGAACCAACCAAATGAGCGATTCCAGATTGTGTGCTATGGGTAGATGCGCCACCTAGTTCTTCAAAAGAAGTCTCCTCACCGGTTACAGTTTTTACTACTGCAGGACCAGTAACAAACATGTATGAGGTGTTTTCTGTCATGACAATGAAATCGGTCAAAGCAGGAGAATATACTGCTCCTCCAGCAGAGGGTCCTACGATACAAGAAATCTGTGGTATAATCCCTGAGGCGCGAACATTCCTTAGAAAGATATCCCCATATCCTGCTAAGGAGTTTGATCCTTCTTGTATCCTTGCACCACCAGAATCATTAAAACCAATTAATGGCGCACCATTTTGGATTGCTTGATCCATTAACTGGGAAATTTTTCT
The DNA here is from genome assembly GCA_035528035.1 of Bathyarchaeia archaeon. Lineage (GTDB taxonomy): Archaea > Asgardarchaeota > Heimdallarchaeia > JABLTI01 > JABLTI01 > JABLTI01. The sequence goes on along the minus strand of DATKZI010000044.1, from coordinate 53,128 downwards.
AGCATGAGCTTCACCAAGGCTACCACCTAGGATAGTAAAGTCTTGACTATAAACATAAACTAAACGACCATGTACTTGACCGAAACCAGTAATTACTCCATCGGTGTAATATTTCTTATTTTCCAAACCAAAATTATTGCATTTATGTTTAACAAACATATTTGTTTCAACAAAGGTTCCTGGGTCAAGTAAAATATCTATTCTTTGACGAGCAGTTAATTTACCTTTCTCGAGTTGAGCTTGAATGGCTTCTTCTCCACCACCTTTCAAAGCATCTTCTCTTTTTTCTAATAAATCATCTATTTTATTTTCAGTACTATTTTTCTTAAGGTTAATCTCACCATGTTGTGATAAATCCGATTTCATATTCATTGCCATTAATCTCCTGTATAGCTTATCTTAGACAAACTATAAGATAAAAGCAAATTAAGTATAACAAAAGGTTACCTTGTTTTTACTGTAAAATGTAATCTGAAAAAAAATCTTTTGAGCGAAATTTTACTGTAAAAAGTCGAATCTACTATATAATATACCAACTTGCATTTCCATTATGTTTAGCACTTTGCTTGTTGCTAATAGAGGTGAAATTGCTGTTCGTATTATACGAGCTGCTCGTGAATTAGACATTAAAACTTATGCTATTTACACCTCTGTTGATAAAAATGCACTTCACGTGAAATTAGCTGATGAAGCATTTGCCCTAGTTGAAGATGGTAAGATTGCCGGTTATTTGGATATTGACCAAATAATCTCCATTTGTGTTCGTGAAGGTATAGAAAGTGTTCATCCAGGATATGGTTTTCTTTCGGAAAGCGAACTATTTGCTAAAAAACTCACTGAGAAAGGGGTTAAATTTATTGGTCCTCCAGCTGATGTTATAGAACTTCTTGGTAATAAAGTTAAATCTAGGCAAAAAGCTATTGAAGCAGGTTTAGAGGTTCCTCGAGGATCTGATATTATTACTGATGAGAATGATGGTATTCTACAAGCAAATGAAATAGGCTATCCTGTTCTAGTAAAAGCAGTTTTTGGTGGAGGTGGGATGGGAATACAATTTGCTCATTCAGACAAGGAATTAAAGAAAGCACTACAGAATGCTAGTGCTCAAGCACAGGCAGCTTTTGGTCGGGGAGAAGTCTTTATTGAAAAATTTATCAATCAACCAAGGCACATTGAATTCCAAATTTTAGCTGATAATTTTGGAAATGTTGTCCATCTTGGTGAAAGAGAATGTTCCATACAACGTAGAAACCAAAAATTACTTGAGGAATCACCTTCTAAAGCAATAACTCGTGTAAAAAGAAATGAAATTGGTGCTTTAGTGTGTCGATTAGCTAAAAATCTCGGTTATATTAGTGCTGGAACAATTGAATTTCTTTATCTTGATAATAAAGTTTTATTTAATGAAATCAATCCAAGAATTCAAGTTGAACATCCGGTCACAGAAATGCTTACAGGGAAAGATATTGTTAAGGAGCAAATAAAAATCGCTCAAGGAGAAGAGCTTTCTTTTAAACAATCAGAAATTAAATTTAGAGGTCATGCCATGGAACTTCGAATAAATGCAGAAGATCCATTAAATAATTTTCAACCAACAGCTGGATTAGTTCAGAAATTCACTGCACCAGGTGGTCCACAAGTCAGATTCGATACAGCAATTTATGAAGGTTTCACAATACCAAATTGCTATGATTCTTTAATTGGTAAAATGATCGTTGCAGCTGAAACTCGAGGAGAAGCTATTAGTCGAGCTCAAAACGCTTTGAAAGAATTAGTTATTATTGGATTTCCAAATAATATTTCCTTCTTTCAAGAATTAATTGATGACGAAAAATTCCAAAAAGGTGATATTAGTATCAATTTTATTCAAGATCAAAAACTACTAGAAAAATTAGAGAAAAATGTTTGCACTCTTGCTTCTGCTCTTTTTGCTGTTGGTTTAAAGAAAAGTGAAATGAATCTGCCACAACAATCGTCAAATTGGCGAATGAAAGGTAAAATGGATGCTATAGGAAGGGATTGAGATTATGGATAAAAAATTTAGAGTTCGTATACATGGTACCGAATTAGATCTTGAACAATCCAAAAAAGGTATCAAAATTAAAGATTATTATTTCAAACCTGAGGTTCTTTATAACGGAAAATTTTATCGTGTATTTGTTAATGGTAGAGAATATCGAGTTGAATATAAAGATAATACTATTCATGTTGATGGAAAAGAAATTGATTTTGATTTCAGATCAGCACCACAATTACTTGCGCGAAACGATTTGAAATTTAGAAAAGGAGCAGATATTAAAGCATCTATTCCAGGTAAAATTGTAGAAGTAAGAGTTAATCTTGGGGATCAAGTCCAAGATCAGCAATGTGTGGTTGTTTTAGAATCAATGAAAATGCGAAATGAAATTCTTTCTCCTATTGACGGCATTGTTGAAAAAATCTTTGTTAATGATGGGGATCAAGTATCTACAAAACAACTTTTAGTGAAAATTAAGCCTATGGAATGACTGCAAGAATAAGAAAAGGAGATTTGATTTTATGATAAGCGAAGAAATGATTATACCATTTTATCACAGTACTCTAAGTGCAAAATTATTCTATCCAAATGATGAACATGGAAGATTTCCAGTTGTTTGTAAAGTTCATGGACTAATCACTAATAATTTCGATAAAGAAGAAGAACTAGCTTCTATGCTAACTTCTGAGGGAATAGCTTATTTTGTCTTTCATTTTACAGGTTTTAGTTCAAGTCCGGGAGTAACATCAATCCAAAAATTTCTTTCCAATTTAGATCAGATTGTTACTTACCTTACAAATTATCCTAAAGTTGATCCATTGAAAATAGGTTTATATGGTGTGAGCTTAGGAGGTGCTATAGCTACGTGTCATGCGTCTCGAGATCATCGAATTGCAGCTTTAGCTTTACAAGCACCATTGTATGATTTTTCATTTATGGTTAATTATCCAGAATTTGATGCTATATGGGAAGGACTGGAATTTGCAGGTTTGGTAAGACTACCTGAAAAAGGCATTAAAGAACAATTAATTGGCGATATACAAGGTAATAATCCTCTGAATTGTATCGAGGAAATTGCTCCAAGACCAATTATTATAATCACTGGTGGAAAAGATACATTCATTCCATTAGAAGGAATTAAGAAATTATACTCTAAAGCAGAAAATCCAAAACGATTTATTATGATTCCAAATGCTGATCATAATTTAACTAATTATCTTGCAAGATATGAGGTTTTCAATCAAATCAAAAATTTCTTTGTAAATTATTTCCAGAATAAACATCTCGATTATCAAAAAATACTGGATGAGGTTAGTGTTTTCTAATTCTCAACAACCTTACGTAAAAGATTAATTTCTCCCATAGAAATTATCTTCACTTTTCCATTTCTATCAATTTTCAAATTACCTGTCTCTGTTATACCAATATCTTTACCAGTTATCAGTTGGTCATCTGAGTGAATATTGATCAATGAATTATAAGTAAAGGAATAATTTTTCCAGATATTAGCAATTTTTTCTAATTTATTATTAGTTAATTCATTTATGAGTTCTTTATAGGTGTTAATTATTAATTGTTCGATATCATTTAGAGAAAACTCTTTTTTCAATTCAATTTGCATAGATGATGCAGTTTCTATTATATCCAAAGGAAAATTCTGAATGTTGACATTTATACCAACACCTAAAATTAAATGTTCTAAAGAATCGTCTCGAGAGGATATATCTATTAAGATACCACCTAATTTTTTACTATTAAGAATTATATCATTTGGCCATTTTACTTGGAAAGGAAATCCCGTTAATTCTCCTAATTTTCTAACAAATCTAAGACCAAATCTAACAGAGAATCCCTCTAATAATCTAAGAGGTAATTTTTTTTGAAGGATAATTGATAACCAAACACCACCTTTGGGTGAAATCCAATTTCTATTTAATCTTCCTTTTCCAAATGTTTGTTCTTCTGCAATAATTATTGTTCCATCAATATTATCACCCTGTTTTATCAATGCTCTTGCAAATAGTTGTGTAGATTCGATTTTACTAAAACGAATTATTTTTGTGCTATCTTCATTAGTCATAGAATTACCTTCTGAATTTGTGTTTAATAATTTTTATCAAAGTTTTCCAGCACTACAATTCTTATCATAATCAAAGGATAAGTAACTTTATAATAGTTAATTAAAAATGCTCATCATAAAATACTAATAAATTAATGGTTTATTTGTTATTAGCAGCAAAAAAAGGTGAAATCGATATGCCAAAAGAAGAGATTATGAAATATCCTTTAAAGAACCCTCTAGCTGTAAATGAATTGTTAATTGACCTTTACAATTGTGAAGCTGATCTTAATAATGAAACGGCTTTATTATCATTGGTCACAGAAGCAGCTAAGATTGCTGGAGCTCATGTTCTTCAGGCATCAGTTCATAGATTTTCACCAATGGGTTGCAGTGTTATTGTTATTCTAAAAGAAACACATATTTCAATTCATACTTGGCCAGAATTTAGATTTGCTGCATTAGATATTTTCCTTTGTGGAGAATCGTTGGACCCTTTTGTAGCATGGAACCATATCAAAGAACATCTACAGCCAGGTTCATTTGAATTGAAAGAATTACCCCGAGAAATTAAGTAATAGATGGATTTTTTTATGACTAAACAATCTCCTTCAAATCAAAATCAAAAAAATTCAAATAATCTTTTAGAGAACATTGCTCAAAGAGCAGAATTAAAAGAAGGGAAAGAATTAGTCAGAAGAATTCTTCGAGAAATTTATAGATCTGGTACAATTGGCTCCAAAAGTTTAGCTAGAAAATTATATTTACCAATCCCAACTGTAGCTGCGGTACGAAAGGAACTTGAAAAGGAAGGAATCATTGACCGTAATAATAAAGGAGCAATATTAACAGAAAAAGGATTAAGATATGTAACAGAGCAATTAAGCCTTTCTTATATAGAAGATTTAACATGTAAAACATGTGAAGGAACGACTATTGAACTTCCAAGTAATATTGATGAAATATTCCAAAAAATGAGAGCGTTTACTAGTATACGACCGATCCCTAAAACAGATATAGATCAAGCATATGGTAAACCAATTACAGCAATAAGACGAGCTTATTTCATGTTACAGAATGATGATATTGAAGGACGAGAAATAGCTCTTTTAGGTGATGATGACTTTACATCATTAGCAATTTCTCTTCTCAAAGTTAAAGCTAAAATAACTGTATTCGATATTGATGAACGTTTACTTAAAATAATAAAGGATGTCGCTCAAGAAAATAATTTTGATATCACTTGTATTCAGCATGATCTAAGAGAACCAATACCGGAATTTTTACAGAATAAATTTGATGTTGTATTAACTGATCCTCCCTATACTTTGTCAGGTCTGAATCTTTTTCTCTCAAGAACATTACAAATATTAAAGGGAGAACAAAATAAGAAGATATATTTAGCTTACGCTCATAGAGCGCCAAACGATTTACTAGAACTTCAAAGAGTAATCTTTGCACATGGTCTTGCAATTCAGCAACTTCTTCCGGGATTTAATCTTTATGAAGGAGCAGAAATGCATGGAAATACAACTTTCCTTTCAATTTTAAGCACTACAGATTCAGCAAAAATACTTTATCCAACTCATTACTCTGATAATATCTATACTGGTGAATTAAATCCAACTATCAGAATCTATCAATGTGCAAACGGTCATGAAATTCGTGTAGGTGCATCAGAAGAGATTAGTTCCATAGAGATTCTAAAAACTTCAGGTTGCCCAATATGTTTTAGCAAAGAAAGTTTTACTCGATTACAAACTTTAAAACACTAAATTATCTTTGCCGACAATAAAATTACTGATACAATTAAACTTTCTATTATATAAAAAATTTTTTATATAGTTTGTCTTATTTTGCAACTGTCGCAAGCTTTAAATCTAAGAAATAATAATTATCTTTTGCCTTTTGACCAAAAAAGAAACTCTTTTTTTCTCCAATGGCCAAAAGGCCTCCCTCCCCCTATTTTATTAATTGTATAGTATAAGGGAAAGGATTTGAGTTTAATATTCAAAGTATTCTATTCTTGGCAAAGCATTTGATGGGAATCGAGTAAGGAGAACTCCTTGGTCTGAAATTGAACTAATATCCACCGTTTTGGTTATTCTCGGATTCATACTTTCCACTAAGGTAACTAATTGATTAATATTCTTTGTTAAACCGCTCATCAACGAATATCTTACAACACTCGAAGGGGTTAATGCTTCATAAATAGGAACAGCTAATTTTTTAGCTATTTCATTTCTGAATTCACCAAATGTATTATCAGTCATAACTCTGCTATGTGAATCTTGATATATTTTTCTAATAACAGGTGGTGGGACACCTTTGAAAGCAAAAGCATAAAGATTCGATGCAATAGGGTCATAGTATAACTCATGTATTACACCAATTAATGATCTATCAGGAGCTAAAACTCTTTTACCCAAAAGATTGACATTTTCCGCTAAAGTTAATACTTGAGCATTTTCATTAATTATTGCTTCTTTGCCTTGAATAGTAATTGCTCCTATTCCAACTGAAGCATAATATGAATTTATAAGTCTGAATAAATCTACCCCAATTTTGTTATCAATAGCAAATTTCACTAATTGTTCAGGTAATAAAGCTCTTCCTTCTTCAATATTGTATGCTTCTTTCACCATATCACTTAATCGTTCTTCTATTACTTTGGGATTGGTCGATGTACGTAACCTAGCTGGTCCTGTTAAGGCAAAATCCCTAATTATTGCTAAGGATGGTCTATCAGTAGCAATTATTACATAATTACCACCAGCCATGCTTACATCACCAACGCGTTTTCCAATTATCATATTCTTCCATTTAACCCAAATAGCTTCTTTTGGTGGGGGAGGAGGAGTTCGTAAAGATTCAGTTTCTATTCTAGGACGTTCAGGAGCTTTAAATTGCTCCTTTAAAGGAGTAATTGCAATAGAATCTTCTCTGGTAGCTGCCACTGATGGTTTCTTCCAATCATCCGCACTAAAATCTAATTCCACTAAATTTGAGAGCTCCTTAACTGCTTTGGCAATGTCATTCTTAATTCTAGTTAAATGTGATTTTTCATCTAATACTGTTTTAGATTGATTTACAGCTTTTTCTGCTTCAAGTTCTTCCAATCTTTCTAATATACCATCATTCATTGCTTTAACAATCTCTAATGTAGATGGAATGGCATCAAGATATTCTTGCTTTTGATCATCATATTTCAATAATAAAATTTCATATTCCTTTTTCTTACTCCTAAGTACGGGTTCGGAAATATTTCCTTCTTTAAATAAATCATCCAATTTTGAAAAACGTTCTTTGATTTTATTTTTCTCTTTTTCAAAATCTTCAAATCTTTGAAGAAGTTGTTTTACTGAACTGTAAATAGTTTCAGGATTAGGTGCAATAGCTTCTAAGGTAGTGAAGCCATCATAGAGATAAGATTTATCCTCAGCAGCTTCATAGGCGATTGAATATTTCTCCTTTAATGACTCATAAAGTCCTGGCTCGATTTCATTATTCTTTTTACGTTTCTCTAATGCATCTAGAAGAGCGCCTAAATATCTTTTATCTAATTTTGCAATATCAGTGTCTTGCTTAGACATAAGTTTTACACCTTTTCCCTTTGAGGACTATTAATTTTATTTGGAATTAGCTTTAAATGAATATTAACACTATTATGAAGTGTCTATTTACTAGAAAAATATAATGAATATCTTTTAAATTTCTTTTTATTGTCGAATTCTTTATTTATAGCTATTTTTTGTTAATAATACTAGTAAAAATTAGAGTTTGAATGAATATGAAAAAAATTATTTTAGCTTCTGGTTCTCCACGAAGACATGAATTAATTAATCTTATAGGAATTCAACACGAAGTAATTCCTTGTAAAGAGGAAGAAAAAGAGTTAAGAAGCTCAAGAACAATTGAGGAAGTTCTTTTAGAGGTTGCTTATCAGAAAATACTTTGTGTAGAAGCATCATTACCAGATGAAAAGAAAGCAAATTCGCTGATAATTGGAGCTGATACTACTGTTGTTTTACGAGGAGAAGTTATTGGCAAACCAAAAAATAGAGATGAAGCTATTGCAATGTTAAAGAAAATTCTAGGAAATATTCATGAAGTATATACTGGTATCTGCATACTTGATACTAACACAAAGAGATTAGTTTCAGGAGTTGAAAAAACTCTTGTAAGTATGGTTGCGTTATCTGATGAAAAAATCGCTACTTATGTTGATAATGAATTTGTAATTGATAAAGCAGGAGCATATGCAATTCAAGGTATAGGTGCAGCTTTAATTGATCGTATAGAAGGCTGTTTCTATAATGTAATGGGTTTACCCTTAAACAGATTAGTAACTATGTTGACAAGCTTAGGATTCGAGTTTTTGACCCCTAAATCCTAAATATACTATAAAATAGTGAAATAGAATTAAAGGAAAAATATTTTATTAGGAAGAATTTCCATCTATGAAGAGATTTGAAGAAAGAAGAAAGCTTTTTATTTTAAAGCTTTTTTCGATAGAGTAAACTAGTAAACCATATGATGAGGGCTTGAATTGAAGAAACAAAGAATATTTACGATAATAGTATTGACCTCAATAATGTTAGCTACTATCTTTGTAGGTAGCAGAACAATGATTGCGAAAGCTGCTGTTAATGAAACAAATCCTATAACTTATTTCACACCGAAAGCTACAGATATTGTAGTTACAAAATACATTATTCATCGAAATGCATCTGCCACATTAGTCAGTGACTATGAGACATTTTTAGAAGAATCAGTTACCATTAGGATACAAATAACTAACAATGGTCCCGTACCAATTACAGAAGTTAATTTAGAAAATCCCGAATCCAACTTGACTAATATAGGTTATAAAAACAGTTGGTTTACTATTGATGATCCTAATAAAAACTGGACTCAAATAGATTCCGGAAATACCGTTTTTCATAACTATAATTTTGTTTCTCATCGCACAGGTTCCTATACTTTTGGAGTAGCAAATGTGACTTATACAAATGGTACCGATTACTACTGGTCCGATTCTGAAGACGTTACCTTCAAAGTTTATGAGTTTGGTCTTACAGTTACTATAGATAAATCAATTGTTTTTGAAGGCGAAGAATATTTTGAAGAACCTAGAGTAAAAATTGATAAAGAATTCATTATTAAAATAAATATTACAAATTATGAATTTCAAAACATTAACATTACTTTATGGGAAACTGATCCAGGTGACATATCTGTTTTTGAATATAATACTACATTACTGGAAACATACCATGAGTATAGTAACGTTCAGATGGGTCATAGTGTAATTTTCCAATATGAAGTAAATGCTTCAGTACTAGGTATGTATAATATACCTGCATGTAATATTTCCTACTTAAAAATCTATGATGATTTATGGGTATTAGATGAATACTCAAATGAGTTGGAACTTGAGGTCTACAAACCAATTTATGAGGGGAATGATTGGACGAAGAAGGTTCCAATGTTAAGTGTAATAAAATATTTCCAAATCGAAATAGATGGTCTATTATCCAATGATACGGAATTATTCTATTTTAATACAACTAAAGAAACGGTAACAATTTTAATCAATATTACAAATTCAGGTATAGTAAATGCAACTAACATTCGAATTGAAGAACCTGTATATCAAGATTGGGTCTTTGATACAAAAGGTATAGAAGATGATTGGACTATTGATGTTTTATCAATAGGAGAATCAAGATACTTTAATTATACAATATATCCAAAGATAAATGGTGCTTTCAAGATAGAACCTACAGTGGTAACTTATAATTTTGTGAATCAAGAAACGCTGTTAAATGAAACAAACTACAAACTCTATTCAAATGTAATTGAAATTGTTATAGAACCATTTATCGAAGAACCTGATTATACAAAACAATGGTGGACAACAATCGGTATTAGTTTTGCAATAGTTTTCGTAGCTATCATTCCGACAGTTGTAACTTTTGTATTGTATCGTAAACGAAAGAGATCGCAGAAAGGAACATAATCCTTTCTTTAATTTTTCTTTATTAAAAATACATTTCAGTATTTTTTTTCATTATTTTTATCCTATTTTATTGCAAAGATTAATTAAAGAAATCGATTGTATGTATTTAAAACATTCAAATTGAGAATCATTAGTTGAGTGATGAAAAGCAATGGTAAAAGAGAAAAGATTGAGAATTTTACATGATGAAACAAACCTTGAAGGTGAATTAGTAATCCATCCAAAATTAAAAGAAGAATTAGGTATTAAAACAAAAGCAGAACTTGTTGTTGCTAAAAGAAGATTTGTTTTTAAAGTTAAAACAAAAGCAACTGTAGAAGAAGATAAGATTTATGGAAATCCTGCAGATTTACTAATTAAAGGAATTCATGATAATTCTATAGCTACTATTAGAGCTCCCTTAGAATAATCAAAAAAATAGTTGGATTTACTCCAACTTTTAATTTTCATTATTTTTTATTTAAAATTTCTAGCTAAAAAGAATATTAGCTAGTATTTGTAACTGTTCAATTCCACGAATTTCTTGAGGAACCATTGGTACCTCTGTAAAATTATATTCTCCAAAGTATTGTTTTAAAGTCATCATTGTTTTCTCTTGAATATCGTATCTTTTTGAACAGAAAGGACAATCTTTGCTAGGAGGAATTAATTGATTAACAATCAAGTTGAGTACTGGAATACTATATTCATTTAATGAGTTAATTAATCGTTCAGTTTCATATAGAGCCATCAATGTTGGTATTGTGACTGGAATAAATTCCGTTTTTTCATCATCAGCTAATTCTATACGTGCTTTAGTTATCACTTTCTTGAGCGTTTCCATTGTTTCTAGAGAATTATCTTCTTGTTTTCCAGACCTTCCTCCGAAAATTCCCCTTATGCTTTTAAAGAAATTACCAAATCTTAATCGCATTTTAATCAATCTGCCAATGAAACTATCTAAGTAATCGGGGAGTGCTAATAAGCGTAATGTATGACCAGTTGGTGCTGTATCAAAGATAACTAAATCATAATCGCTACTTTCTATTAATTCAAGTAATTTTCCAAAAGCAAATGCTTCATCAGAACCAGGAGGAACTGAATCATCACCTAATAATTCTGAACCTAAACCTAATGCATCTTGCATATTAAAACCAAAAGGTGATGCACCAGATTTATCAGTATTGGGTGAAAAATCATCATTATCATCTTCTATGATAACATTTTCAGTTGAAGTGTTCCCTAAGTCACCAAAACCAGGTAAACCCATATCACTCATTCCAGGTACACCCATTTGACTCATTTGTTTGAATTGTTCATATCCTTTTTTAGCTTCAAGTTCCATGCCAAATAAATTACCTTTAACACTTTCAATACGTACAGGGTCTCCCCCTGAAAGGTCTTGATCAAAACAATCAGATAATGAATGTGCGGGATCAGTACTGACAACTAGAACTCTATCAATATGCCTAGCAAATTCAATACTTATTGCTGATGCTGAAATTGTTTTTCCAACACCACCCTTTCCACCCAAAAAAAGATATCTTAAGTTTTTTTTATCTAATAATCCTTTTAGAGTCATTGATGATTCACTTCTTTTCTATAGTAAGTTTTTCCAAGCTATCTTTTTTAATTTTTGTTCTATATTTACAATTCTTACAATAGACATTAATAATCTATTCAGTTTGCAAATATGAAGATATATATTATATGTTAGTAATAGATATTCAAACGGATAATTATGGGATTAAATTGAGATAATTCATCCTTAAACTGAGGACAACAGAATGAATGAAACATTGAGTAATGATATGGAAATTAATCAGAATGCTGAAAACAAAAAAGAGACAATTAGTGAAACAAAGAAGTTCAATTGGACAAAAGATAAAATACTTTTAGCAATAATTTTTACAATTATTATTTTAATTTCAATAGCATTGCTAATTATAATTATTGTTGATAAAGAGTTTCTTTTCAAAGTAGTTAGAGATTATTTCATAAAACCAATTATTGGTTTACATATTGCTTTACAAGTACTTATTTTCCTTGGTTTAATGATTGTTCAAAGTCTATTTGCACCAATACCTTCCGAATTAATTCTATTATCGGGAGGAATGATTTTCGGTATATATTGGGGAAGTCTAATTGGACTTGTTGGTTCAATGTTAAGCGCAATAGTTACTTTTTATTTATCAAAAAGAGGAGGAAGATCTATTATTGATGCTTCTGGAGAAAAAGTGGGGATATTAAAACGAACCATATATATTTTTGATGAATGGATAGAGAAATGGGGATTATGGGCAATTATTGTCGGACGAGCAGTTCCAGTTATAATGTTTGATCCAATAAGCTACGCTGCTGGTTTAGCAAATGTTAAAGATAAGCATTATTTTCTTGCAACATTTATAGGTTCAATTCCTCGATCAATTTTCTATGCTTGGCTAGGTGTTCGAACTCTTGGAAGTTATTCAGTTGAAGAAATGCTAGCTCTTCCTGCTGCAGAAATAAAAGAACTCGCAGGAGAATTCAATATGTATTTCTTTATTATTTTTGGTATTCTAGTAGCAATGTTTGTCATTTCTAATCTAATCTATTATCTCCGAGAGAGAAAGAAAAAGAAGGCTAAAATAACTACAGATATAGAAGCAACCAAAGATATTGAAACAACTAAAATTAAAGTATCTATGATAAAAAAGGAAGATGAGATTCTGTCTTCGGAAAAAACTATAGACGAAGAAATTGAAAAAAATGATTGATGGGAATATCTTTCTTTTTTTCCATATAACTAAAATAGGATACTTTTTATGAGATTGTTAACATATAATAGTGAAGATAAATTAAAACAAGTGGATAAAATTGGGCTCAATCAGAGAAGTAACTCAAAAGATTATCAAAGAATTTGATAATGAATCATGTTTTACCATTTTAGCATCTGCTGCTACAATACCTTTTCTAGAAGAACCACTAAATAGAGCTCGTTTTTTTAATTATGATAAGAAATTGGAATTGTATTTCGATTCTAAAGATTTGAATCGTTTTAGTCGACTAAAAGATTTAACAGATATAATAGCAAAAAGAATAGGTGTAAAGAAAGTCTCAGGTTTTGAAAAATATCTCAAAGCTTTTGGCGAACTTGGATTAATGATACAAGAAAAAGAAGGTCCATCAGAAGGGATGTACTATAAAGGTTTTGGAGGAGTACACTCTCATTATGATCTTACACCATTAGGTAAAGCTATTTTGATCTTCCAAACAACCTTACGATGTCCATCAATTAATTTTAGAAAAATAAAATTCACTGAAAATTGGGCTGAATTTTTCCAATCTGAAATGAACTTAATTATTGATAGTATAACTAATAATAATCTTAAAGTGAAGCATAAAGAGAATTGTTTTTCAGCTAAAAGAATTGAAGCAAGTATTATTATCCAACTAATTTTTGAATTTTTATCTGGTGCGCCAAACAAAGTTACTAGTGAAAATATACGAGCTTTTATTTTTGATAAAGCTGGGGAAATACATCTCGGAGAGATTCCAGGAGCATTAGAACAATTGACACCATTACTTCAGACTTCGGGTGAATATTACAGTTTGAATGATCGAGGAAAATTAGCTAGTTGTGGATATGCTAATATTATTATTGAATCTGCTCTAATGCTTGATGATACTGAAATTATTCATTATATGGTAAGTGCTAAAAGTTTAACAGAAGGATCAAGATTGATTATGGAAAATTTTGCTTTTCATTTCTAATCTTCTTTATCCTTTCGCTGGGTCACCAATAGCAAAAATCATTGGATTTTTTGTTGCTTCTGTCTCTTTACCCCAATACATACGATAGGATTGACCTATTTTTTCAAATCCTAATTTTTCCATTACTTGTATACCATAAGTACTATTTTCAGTAATACCAATTTTTATTGACTTTAGTCCCTTTAGATTCTTACAAGCAGTTAGTGCAGCATTTATTAAATGAATAGCAGTACTGAATGAATCGCAAATTCCTGCGCGTAATTTTACCATACCATTCCTGAAAGTTCCAAAAAGATAACCAACTAGTTCATCAGTAGAATCTCGAGAAATAAAAGCAAGATTAGGAAAATCATCAAATAAAGCAAAAAGAAAATCCTCTCGATTTCCCTCAAATATTTTATTATCAACCTCAAAAATCTGTGCTAAATCATCTCCGGTCGCATTTTGTACTGGATTTTCTTGTTTGACAGATGAGCAAATCTTTAACAGATCATCGATATCTTTTGGATCATTCAATTCCTTCAAATATCTAAGAGAATTAATTTCAAATTTGAATCCTACCCTTTCATATAGACTAATTGCTTTTTCAACAGCATCAAGTTTAATGGTTGTGCAACCATGGAATTTCATGTAATTAATTGCCTCTTTCATTAATTCCTCACCTATCCCCATTTTACGATATTCAGGAATAACTATTACATGCCCTATAAAACCAATTCTACCATTGAGAACCATTAAGGTAATACCAGTAAACTCAAATGTTTTAGGATTAAAAACAGTGATATATCGATTACTGGGATTATTAATAACTCTTGAAATATCCTCATAGGTTTCACCCCATCCTGTCATATCAATAATTTTGAAAATACCTTCTAAATCATCTTGATTTGCTAGATAAAAATCCAAATCTTCTGGCATTATAATCATCTCTTATTTGCAATATTTTAATTATTTACCGCTAGACATCGTCTCCTCATCTGGTTAATCTCTTAATAAAGAAATTTAGATGAGTCTCATAACTAAAAAGTTCTTTAACTGATTTCCTCGAATTGAGTTTAAGATTTTCCCTCAAGTTAGCATTAGAATAAAGTCCAGTTATCCAACGTAAATATTCAGAAATGTTATCCATTGGAACCAATAAGCCATTTTTGGTATGGATAATTAATTCTCTTATACCTGGTAGATCGGTAGCTATAGAAGGAAGAGAACAACTCAAAGCTTCCAATAAAGATAAACCTAAAGCTTCTCTTCGTGAAGGTAAGATAAAACAATCAGCAAGAGAATAGATATCAACTAACTCATCTTCATTTTGAGCTCGTATAAAATGGAAGTTTTTTTCAAAACCTAATTCTTTGATTTTATTTTGAAGTTCTGATTTATAATCACCATCTCCAGTTATGAGGAAATTGATTATAACGTATTTTTCATCTCGTTGGATTAATTGTTTGAAGATTTCTGGAAGTAAATCTAATCCTTTTTCTTTTAGAATCCTACCAGTGAATAAAATAACAAATGCTTTTGGGTGGAGTCCTAAAATCTCTCGAGTAATTGTTTTGGGATTATCTCGTTTTGAAAAAACAGTAAGATCTACACCTAAATATCTCAATTTGGAATCAATTCCATATTTAATCATTGACTCATTCACTGATTGACTGATAGCAAAAATCCCTTTGTATTCATTTTGGAATGATTTTAATGCACTAAATAATTTACTTGTTGAGCCATCAGGTAATACTAGATCCATAGAAGGACTATGACTCCAGAAATAATAACTTGGAGGGAATTCATATCGGTAATTCTGTTTCAAAAAATACAATGCATAAGGTGAAAGGAAATACGAATTATGAAAATGAAATGCTTTTGGTTTATATTTTAAAATAAATGAATTTAATTCATTAGCTAATTTTAAAGCTGTCTTCTCTATATCATTTTTCTTAAATAATTCCTTGGCTTTTGCATTCCTTTCTTCTTCTGGTAATTTATTGAACTCCTCAATCCTATCAATAAAATCTCCACATTCAAGTCTTACGACTTTTATACCATCAATTATTTCTTCATCCAAATTATCTTGTTTTGTTTTTTGAGTAAGTATAATAGCTTCATTATTAGTTTTATTCAAGCTGTTTATTATACGTCTAAGATAGGATTTAACTCCACCAATGTCACTTTTCGAATATCGTTCAACAAAGAATACTATAATTTGGTCTACCTCCAAATGAGATTTTAATATTATATTATAAAATAATCATTATTTAAAAGCATTAGTTATGTATTCCATTTAACATAAAAGATTTATAAAATATTAGGAAGTCATATGAAGATTGCTGGAGTTTATAGAAATGCCTAAAACTAGTGTTTTCTTAACAAGAAAAATACCTCAAAAAGCTATTGATTATATTTTATCTCATGATATTGATCTTGAAATGAATCAAGAAGATCGTGTATTAACAAAGGAAGAAATTATGGAAGGGGTAAAAGGCAAAGAGGTATTAATTTGTTTACTTACTGATACCATTGATACTGAAATTATGGACTATGCTGGCAAACAATTAAAATTAATCGCTAATTATGCAGTCGGTTATAATAACATAGATGTAAAATCAGCTACTGAACGAAAGATACCAGTAACAAATACACCAGGGGTATTAACCGAAACAACAGCTGACCTCACTATGGCTCTACTCTTAAGTATTGCTCGAAGGATAGTTGAAAGTGATAAATTTACTCGAGAAAACAAATTCAAAGGTTGGGGCCCATTATTACATTTGGGTGGAGATATCTATGAAAAGACTTTGGGAATTATAGGTGCTGGACGTATAGGTTCCGCAGTTGCCCAAAGAGCAGCTAAAGGATTCAATATGAAGATTCTCTATACCAATAGAAATCGTAATGTAGATCTTGAAGAAAATTATCAAGCGAAATTTGTTTCTCTAGAAGAATTATTGAAAAATTCCGATTTTGTTACTTTACATGTTCCATTGACAGATGAAACTAGATATCTCATAGGTGAAAAAGAAATAGATTTAATGAAAGACACTGCTTATTTAATAAACACCTCACGTGGTCTAGTAATTGATGAAAAAGCATTAGTGAAATGCATGAAGGAAGAAAAAATTGCTGGAGCTGCATTGGACGTTTATGAACATGAACCTGAATTAACAGCAGGACTAATTGATCTTGATAATGTAATTGTAACAGCTCATATCGGTACAGCTACCATTGATACAAGAACAAAGATGGGAATGATCGTAGCTGAAAATCTCTTAGCAGTATTAGCTGGTAAAATCCCTCCTAACTGTATCAATCCTGAAATTTTTAACCCCTAAAAATTAAAAAATGAAAAAATAGAAATATTTAATCAAAGTTTAGTCCTTAGAAAACTCTAATAAATCAAAACACTTTTCTTTCAGATTGATAATAAGCTCATTAGGAGTTTGATTTAACGTGGCAAAAGCATATGTACTTATTAATTCCGAAATTGGTGGAGAACAAGAAGTTGTTGAACAACTAAAAGCAATGAAAGAAGTAGTAGAAGTAAGCGTTGTTTATGGTGTTTACGACGTAATTGTTAAGCTCCAAGCAGATACTATGGAAGTCTTGAAAGAAATCATCACTTCAAAAGTTCGACATTTAAACAAAGTAAGATCAACTATGACTATGATTGCTAGTCAAGAATAAACATAAAATTTGCTAATATGTCTAAGCTTTTTCAGCAAAATAAAAAGTGAGATAATATTATCTCACAAGAATTATTTTTCTTTCTTTTCGCAAAAAGTTTTTTTATATAATAAAAAATTAGTAAATAAAAAAGAAGAGATGAAGAGTTGTCCCTTCACTTTTTGATGATTCTTGATTCAGCAGCTATCATGGTCATAGTAGAACGAACTTTATTCAAGTGTCTAACTTTGGTTGTAATAATTTCCTTTAAGTTCTCCATTGTATCAGAAGTAATTTTAGCAACAATATCATAAACACCATAAACTACTGAAACTTCTTCAACCTCTTTCATATTCTTCAATTGGGCAATGACATCTTCTTCACCGCCAATCTCGGTATTTATTAAAACATAAGCACTGGCCATTTTTATCACCCACAATATACTATATTTCATATGTTTTTTATTAAATATATTTTTTATCTTCCTAAATAAATAGGAATCTTTCTACTGAAAATATCTCTCTTTTAAATTATAATATTTTCTTATAATTTTTGAGTTATTTAGTGAATATAAAAGGAAAAATTATATATAATATTTATCTAACTTTACAATTAGATATCTCTTATAGAGTTGGCTCCTCTATAAATAAACATTAAATGATTAATTTAAATTTAGTAGGTTAACGATCAATGAAAATTCGGGCTTTAAAGGTAAATGAGCAACCACTTGTAGGAAGTTCTTTAAGAAATTGGTTGCAGCTTTTGTGGTTGAATCGTTTTCGTATAAGTATTCGATATTGGCCACGAGCATTTTTTATAAGTTTAATAATTCTATCTACCTTTCCTTTTAGAGTATATGAACGACTAAAATATAATAAGAAGATTAAAAAGACGGAAATAATTCAATCACCTATTATCATTTTAGGACACTGGCGTAGTGGAACAACTTACTTACATATGTTAATGACGCGAAATAATAATTCAGCGTATTGTACAAATTTCAAAGTTTTCATGCCATGGATGTTTATCAGTGGAGAAAAATTATTCAAAAACGCAGTGCAAAAATCGATGCCAACAAAACGACGAATGGATAATGTCTATCTAAGAGTCGATGAACCAACCGAAGAAGAATTTGGACTAATCAATTTCACACCATATTCACAATATCATGGAGTAAGTTTCCCTAAAGAAAGAAATTATTTCAAACAGTATTGTACATTTGAAGGTGTATCTGAGAGAATTATCAACAAGTGGCGTAGGATTTATCTCTATTATCTTAAGAAGATAACTTATCATTCAGGAGGTAAAAGATTAGTTTTGAAAAATCCTCCAAGTACTGCACGAATAAAGCTCTTATTGGAATTATTTCCTCATGCTAAGTTTATTCACATACATAGAAATCCACTGAATGTTTATTCCTCCACGAAATTAATGTATGCTAATCAATTTCCTTATTTTTATCTCCAAGAAGCAAAAGCTGATGAAGATGAGTTTATTATTGAAACATATACCAATCTTTACAAGAAATTTTTCGAGGAGAAGGATCTTATTCCAAAAGAAAATTATATTGAAATCAGTTATCATCAACTCTACAGTAATCCACTTGCAACAATTGAACAAATTTATCAATTATTAAGCCTTGAAGGTTTCGAGGAAGCAAAACCTCAATTAGAGGAATATATAGCAACCCAAAGGAGTTACATTCCTAACAAACACAAAATTGACGAAGGAATAAAGAAAAAATTATACGATAAATGGAGCTTTTGTTTTAAAGCGTGGGGTTATAAAATGGATTAAGTAAAGCTACTCGAATTTTCACAAATAGGGAAAAATTTCTTAAGTAAGAAGAAATTATTTTAGCTTTGCCTATCACTCATAAGTAATGAGTTGATTGGAGGAAAAAATTATTGAGAAAAAGATTATTTATTCCTGGGCCGACTGAAGTATTTCCAGACGTCCTATTACAACAAGCAAAACCACTTATAGGTCATCGACCAAAAGAGTTTACTGTTCTATATACAGGTATCATTGAGAAATTACAAAAATTCCATGATACAAAACAATGGGCTACAGCAATAACTGCATCAGGAACTCTGTTTATGGACATTACAGGTCGATCACTCGTTAAAGAACGAGCTTTATGTTGTGTCAATGGTGCATTTTCAAAAAGATGTGCGGAAACCATAGAATCTTGTGGAAAAGAAATTGAAACAATTAATATAGAATGGGGTAAAGCTATCAAACCTGAAATGATTTTAGACAAACTTGATTCAGGTAAATTTGACACTGTTGCTATTTGTCATAATGAAACAAGCACCGGTGTAAGAAATCCAATTTATGAGATTGGTAAAGCTATTAAGAAAGAGCACCCCGAAGTAATGTATGTAATTGATTCAGTTTCAGCTATGGGTGGAGATAAAGTAGAACCAGAAAAGATTCAATGTGATATGATTTATGCATCAACTCAAAAAGCATATGCATTACCACCTGGATTAGCTATTGGTTTTCTCTCAGAAGAAGCTCTTAAAAGAGCTGAGGAAGTTCCCAATAGAGGATCTTATACAGATATAAAAAGCATTTACGATTACTATGTTAAGAAAAGTCAAACACCTACAACCCCAAATATCTCTTTACTTTATGCGCTTGATTACCAGCTCAATAAGATGCTCGAAGAAACAGCTGAGAAAAGATATCAAAGACATCTTGAAATGGCTAAATGGACTCAAGGCTGGGCTAAGAAATATTTTGAAATGTTTCCAGAACCAGGCTATGAATCATTAACTGTTTCCACAATCAAAAACACTCGAGGCAAAAGTGTTGATGAACTCAACAAGGAATTAGCTAAACGTCATATAATGATTTCCAATGGTTATGGTGATCTAAAAGAGAAAACTTTCAGAATTGGTCATATGGGCGAATGGACAGTAGCTGATATCAAAGAAGTTTGTGGACACATAGAAGAAATTTGGGAGCTATAATAATGAAGGTAATAATTACAGATAAAATTGCTTCCGAGGGTATAAAATTACTCAAAGAAACTGGTTATGAAATTAAAGAAGCTTGGGATATACCAAAAGAAGATTTACCTAAGATTATTGGTGAATATGATGCTATAGTTATTAGATCTGCCACCAAAGTTAAAGGTGAACTACTCGAAGCTGCTAAAAACCTCAAAGTGGTCGGTAGAGCTGGCATTGGATTAGATAATGTCGATGTAGCAAAATGCGAACAACGTGGAATCATTGTAAGAAACACTCCTAATGCAACTACTGATACTGTTGCAGAATTAGCTTTAAGTTATATGTTTGCTCTAGCTAGATCTGTAGTTAAAGCAACTACCTCATTACGTGAAGGTAAATGGATTAAGAAAGAGCTTGAAGGTTCTGAATTACTTGGTAAAACATTAGGCATTGTTGGCTGTGGTCGTATTGGTTCAGCTCTTGCGAGAAAATGTCATGCATTAGGTATGAAAATTATTGGTTGTGATGTCGTAGAAATTCATGAAGCATGTGTAGATCAATGCGAGATAGATGATGTATTCACAAATGCTGATTTCATATCTTTACATTTACCACTTTTACCAAGCACTAAGCATATCATAAATGCTGAAGTTATTGCTAAAATGAAAGATGGTGTTTATATTATCAATTGTTCTCGTGGTGGAACAATAGATGAAAAAGCACTTTTCGAAGCAATAAAAAGTGGCAAAGTAAGAGGTGCAGCTTTAGACGTTTGGGAACAGGAACCAATTGAATACGAATACTCAAAGAAACTACTCGAACTTGAAGAAGTCATTGGTAGTCCACATATCGGTGCTCAAACTGCTGAAGGACAAGAACGTGCAGGAGTACAAGTGGCTGAAGTAGTCATCGAAGAATTGAAAAAGCTTTAATAATTCTATTTTTTCATTACAAACAGAAATTAAATTTGAAGCTAAAGAAAAAAGCTTTAGCTTCTCAATAATTTTTCTACAAAGGTGGC
This sequence comes from Bathyarchaeia archaeon, assembly GCA_035528035.1. GTDB lineage: Archaea > Asgardarchaeota > Heimdallarchaeia > JABLTI01 > JABLTI01 > JABLTI01. The sequence goes on along the minus strand of DATKZI010000044.1, from coordinate 31,660 downwards.
TTAAAAATAAATGGTAGAAATAAGACCTTTCAGAGGTATTCGTTATACACCAAAAGCTGGTAAGTTAGAAGATCTTGTAGCTCAGCCGTATGATAAAATAACTGCTGAAATGCAAGAGAAATATTATGCTAAATCTGATTACAATTATTGTCATCTAACACTTCCTATTGAGGGAAATCGTTATGAAATCTCACGTCAAAGGTTGGATAAATGGTTTGATGAAGGAATTTTCAGTAAAGATGAAAAATTAGGATTGTACGTTTACTTCCAAGATTTTGAAATAGGGGGTAAAAAATATACTCGAAAAGGATTTTTTGCTGCAGTAAAATTACATCATTTTGATGAAGATATTGTTCTTCCTCATGAATGGACACATAAAGGACCAAAAATTGATCGCCTTAATATGCTTATGGCTACCCAAAAATTCCTTGAACCGGGTTTTATGCTTTATAACGATCCTGAGCTCATTACAATTAAAATTTTTGACAAAGTATCTACTACTACACCTGAGCTTGATGTTTTTGATGATTTAGGAGTACGTAATAGAGTCTGGAAGATAGATGCCCCTGAAACAATCAAAATCATTCAAGCTGTATTTGAAATCCCTCCCGGTCAAGTCGTCATAGCTGATGGTCATCATCGTTACGAAACTGCTTGTGGATATCGTGATGAACTACGAACAACACGTAAAGGGTGGACTGAAGATGAAGCTGCTAATTTCAGAATGACTTTATTAGTACCTGTTCAAGATAAGGGATTAATAATTCTTCCAACACATAGAGTTCTTGCACATCATGTAATTACTACTGATAATTGGAAAGAAATTAAAGAATATTTTACAGTAACTGAATTGTCTAAAGATCAAATTCAATCATTTATGGATGAACACAAACAATACGCTTTTACTATTTATACAGAAGGGCAAGCATACGGGCTTGTGTTAAAAGATATAAAAAGCGTTGATAAATTTATCAAAGAAAAACATGCTAAATCTTATAAAACTTTAGATGTTGTAATTGTAAGAGAAGTCTTATTCAATGGTTTATTAAAAACTGAAGAATTAAAAATCGATGAAGATATCTTTTATATAAGATGGGTAAAGGAAGCACTTGAACTAGTCGATAAAGGCAAAGCAAAAACAGCTGTTATTATGAACTCCACAAAAGCAGCTCAAGTGTTAGATACTTCTAAGAAGCATGAACGTATGCCACAAAAATCAACCGATTTCTATCCAAAAATGATTTCAGGTTTGGTAATGCAAGATATTACAGAAGGAGAAAAATTGCTCTAGAAAAGCAATTTTTTTATCTCTCCTTTAGATATCTTTTTGTATTGAATATTCTACATAAAACAAAATCTTATATACTAATCAGAAATCGAAAACGATTAGAATTAATAAAGTAAACATGAAGGGAATATTATGCCTGAAGAAATAAAAGACTTATCAAAACTTGATGCTATAATTAATCAAGCTACTGAATGTAGAGTGAAGAGAATAGGCGACATAGTAAAAATGAAATTCCGAACAAAACACAAATTATACACTATTAAAGTTTCAGTAAATGAAGCTGAAGCTATCAGAGCTAGAATTTCAGTTCCAATTGTCGACTTTTAAACAAAAAGAAAAAAAATTCCCCTTAAGGGAATCTCTCTATTTCTTATAGCTATTGTGTTATACCTTGAAATTTCATTAATTGATTTATTACATCATTTTGATCCATATCAGTATTACAATATTTGCAACGAATCCTTAATGGCTCAGTACTTTTAACAAAATAGGTTTGTTTTTGAGGTTCACGAGCATTTGTTATACATTTTGGATTAATACATTTGGGAAAACCGATAACAATTTCAGGTAATTTTACTTGGAATTTATTTACCACATTGAAATCTTTTATTTCATTGATCGTAGCGTTAGGACTGATAAGTGCTATTTGATTGATTTCATATCTATCAAGAATTCTACTTTCGATTTTTACGATGTCTTTTTTACCTTTCTTTTTACTAGGAACATTCATAGATAATGTAGCGACTGTTCCTTCTCGTCCTGTTATTCCAAGCATTTCAAGAACGATGAGAGCAACACCTGCTTTTATATGATCAATTACTGTTCCATCTTTGATTTTTGATACTTTTAATTCATTGTTAGAATCTACTGTACTTTCCATATTTTTCACATCCTAACTCTAGATTTTTCCTCCAAGAATTAAATTGAGTAGAGCCATCCTAACGATTACTCCATTATACATCTGCTTGAAATAAACTGCATGAACTGTATCGTCAACATCATAATCAATTTCACTGACCCTTGGTAAAGGATGGAGAACTGGTATTGGTCCTTTAGCATTTTCCAATAATTTCTTATTAAGAACATAAGCATCCTTGACTTTTGCATATTCAGCTTCTTCTGCAAATCTTTCTTTCTGAATTCTTGTCATATAAATAGCATCTACATCAGAAATAATATCTTGTAAAGATTCTGTTTCAAAGAATTCTAGTTTTGCATCTTTCAAGTCGGATTTTATTTCATCACTAATTTCAAGGGTCGGTGGTGAAACAAAATCAATTTTAACATTCTTATATTTTGAAAGGATGTATGATAAAGAGTGAACTGTTCGACCATATTTTAAATCACCAACCATAGCTATTCGTTTACCTTCAATTTGCTTTAATTCCTTAAGCAAGGTATACAAATCTAGTAATGCTTGAGTTGGATGTTCTTCAGCACCACTGCCACCATTAATAATAGGCACTTTTGAGAATTCTGCTGCAAGTCTAGCTGAACCTTCCATTGGATGTCTCATTGCTATAATATCACAATAATTTTCTACAGTTCTGATAGTGTCTGTGAGACTTTCACCTTTTGCTGCAGAAGAAGATTTGGGGTCAGAAACACTAATAACAGATCCACCAAGTCTTAACATAGCTGACTCAAAACTCAATCTTGTTCTGGTACTTGGCTCCATAAAAAGTGCTGCCAAGATTTTACCATCAAGAGGTTTTTTGTTAGATTTTATGACTGTCTCCATTATTTTAGCTTCTTCAAAAATAATATCCAAGTCTTCTCTTGTTAAATCTTTTATAGAGACAATGCTCCTACCGAGAAATGATTTCTTAGACATGTTCTTTCAAGAATTATCTCAGTAGCTCATTGCTAAAAAAGTTTTATCCTTTGAATGATAATAAAAAAATAGCTTATAGGAACAAAATTTGTAAAAAGAAAAAAGTAGAGCTCACAGAAAGTCTGTGAGTTATCCCATAGTAGGCGATATTCGTGTAGCACTTGGAGATGCTCCCATGAACCGCCGGACATAGTTGCCCAGACCGATGGACGTTAGGAAATACCAACCAGTAAAGCCCATCCAAGTTAAATTCTGATAGTATTTAAGATTTGAAATTATAATCCAAATTTCAGGGAATCTGAAAGGCATCCAAGCAACAGGAATATTCAGAAAAGCTGTTCGCATAAGGAAGAATATAAATGTAATCGGAACAAAATAAACTAACATTGGTTTCATTTGTTGAATCATCATTTCGCTTTGAATTTTCTTAATATATTCTTCTCTGCGTTGAACTTTTTGCCATAATTTTTTGTCAGCAGTTTCCATAGCTTTTTTCTTATTTTGACTATGAATTTTGATTTCCTTTTGATGTCTACTTATCTTATCGACGTTTATTAGTGCTCTTGTTAACAGACTCATTAAAACGGCTATTAAAACATTGAAGAGAATAATAAAGTATGTTGAACCTGGTACGTAAAGTACGCCTATTTTACTAAAGATTATTTGGAACCATTCACCAATGGGATTTAACCAGCTTAACCAGCCCAAGATGTATTTCTCCTAGATTTTCTTTATTCTGCTTAATGATACTTGGAACATTAACCTAATAAAAGATTTCTCATTGCTCAATTAATTTATAGAAAACACATAAAAGACTTATGTATATAATCAGAAAATCGGAAACTTATAATTCAACTTAGCTAAAGATAATCTTAAAAGAGATTTCAAGTAAAAGGTAAAACTTATATCTACGTTATAAACACAACATTCAAAAATGAGAAAAAATCGCTGAATAATCAGTAATTAAAACTAAAAAGGACTAGTGAAATCAATGAAACCAAGTGAACGTTTTGCTAAAAGAGTCTGGCGAAAACCACCAAAAAGTAAAGCTAAAACATTAAAAGTCTCAAATAAAACAGGCACAGCTAAATGTGCTGTATGCAAAGAAATAATCCCAAGCTCAAAACAAAGATTAGTAAGAAGAAACTACTCACCAGCAAAAAGTTCCATTAGAACCAACAAACCTTATGGCGGGTATATTTGCAGTAAATGCTTACGTCAGAAAGCAATTGATGAAACAATAGCCTTACAATAGAATGAGAGGGTTTACCTTTCTCTATTCTTTCTTATTTATAAATTAATTTTCAAATAATTAATTAAGAATCAAAATTAATAAGATGGTGTTTTATTATGGAATTTAACTTACCAAAAAATTTAGAAAAAATTAAAACATTTATAGTTCAAGATCATCAAATAGCTGATTTCTTAGGTAGTGGTAAAGTAGCTGTTTTATCATCTCCGTCTATGATATTAATGATGGAACAAACAGCTATGCTCGCAGCTCAAGAATATTTGACCGAAGGATGGATAACAGTAGGGACTCGAGTTGATGTTTCTCATCTTAGAGCAACAAAGAAAGGTGAGGAAGTTAAGGTTATTGCTAAATTAAAAGAGCAAGTAGGAAAACATCTTATCTTTGAAGTAGTTGCTTTCCATGGGGAAAATAAAATTGGCGAAGGGATTCATGAACGACATATAGTAAATAAAGAAAAATTCTTAGAAAGAATACAATAAAAAAGAAAGAAATGATCTTTCTTTTATCGTTTTTTTTTATTCTGTTGGTTGCATACCATCAATTAGAACAATTATGACGGACATACCAATGGGTATTAACACATAAGTAAGTAATGTCATTAAAACTGTTCCTTGTTGTCCTGAACCTGAATCCATAATAGCTAGAACTGCAAGCATAATAACAAAGAAAATTGGGGTAACAACACCAATTACTAGGAATAATTCAGCAATAACTCCTAAACCTTCAATAAATTCTTTTTCTTCTCGAATCTTTTCCCTCATAAGGGATTTTGTCTCATTAGTAAGATAGCTTGTTAGATCACCACCAGAGGTAACAACTGATACAAGACCTTCTAGAAAAGCTGAATAAACTTTTGAAGGTGATTCTTCAGCTGCGAGAACTAAAGCACTAAGCATATCATAGCCTAAAATCTCAATATTTCTAGTTATTCTTTCAGCTTCTTTTGAAATCTCTAATCGAATATTCTCGTTTGCTAATGCGAGGAAGGCTTTATCTGGGGCAACACCTGCAGAGGCCATAGCAGCTAAGAATGAACTAGCTGTTGGTAATGATGATTCAAGTGCTCGTTTACGATTACTTGCAACGTATCTAGGATATACTAGAAAACCTAATAGTGTAACTATCGGGACTAAAAGGCCTATAGTAATCGCACCTACCCAGACATTAGTGTTTAAAGCACCATTTACTGCATAGAAAATTCCAAATCCAGCTGGAAAACCAAGAAAGATCGATATGAATGTCGTTAATAATGCAGTAGATAAATACATACGTAAACTAACTTCCATGCCTGCTTTACGTAATGTTTTACTTAAATCCTCAAATCTTGGTAAGAGTGGTTCAACATATTTTCCAATTCTCATATAAGCGAAATGACGGTATGCTTTACTCATGTATACCTTCCTCTACAACTAATAAACCATATTCATTTTAAAATTTAATGATTATGCTACAGACATAGTATAAACTATCTATCTAATCAACTTTCTTCATAAAAAGGGGAAATAAAATAAAAAATAAAGAAAAAAAGGATTATTGTAATCCTCTTATTGCACGTTCATAGGTTTTTTGTGGATTACTATAATACTCTCTAATGATAGTTGCTACATCTTCCCAGAATCGAATCTTCTTTTTAACCATCCATCTGAGAACTACTTTACGTTTCTCAATTTCATCCCAACAATCTTGGTCGGACCATCCTAATTGATCTCTAATACGTTCAACAATATATGAACGACCAAAGAAAGTGAAATTATCTTCTCGAGGATTCCATTTGAAGACTGGATTTGTTAACAACTCATTAGTAACTGGATCTACACCAGCAATTTCTGTGACCTCTACTGTCCGTCTCATGAATTTCCCTCCAAGTCTAACTTTTGCTTGAACTGCAACAATATCAAGTGACCTTAGTAAGGTTCGAGGAATGTTCATCGGTTCAGATTCAAGTCTGTGTATAACTGATTCCACAGAATCACCATGTATGGTTGCAAGACCAAGGTGACCAGTAGCCATGGATTGGAACAACATATAAGCCTCTTCACCACGGATTTCACCAACTAGAATATAATCAGGTCTTTGTCTTAGGGCAGCTTTTAAGAGATCAAACATTGAAATTTCTCCTCTTTTCTTGCCGTCCTTTTCGACACCACCAAATCCTAATCTTGCAACGGAAGGAATCCAGTTTTCATGTGGTAAGTTAACTTCTGCTGTATCTTCAATTGAGATGATTTTTGCATCTGGTAAAATGAACATTGAAATACAGTTGAGAAGAGTAGTTTTACCAGAGGCAACTCCTCCGGCAATCATAACAGAATGACGGTTTTCAATAGCAAACCAGTAAAAAGCACCAGTCATAGGGTCCAAGGTATTTAACATGATTAAATCTGTAATGGTCATAGGATCTGATCTGAATTTACGGATAGTGAAAGTGGAACCTCTTTGAGTAACTTCTTTACCATAGGTTATATTAATACGACTACCATCAGCAAGTGAAGCATCAACAATTGGTGTTGCAACACTGATGTGTCTACCAGATCTTTGAGCTAATTTGATAACAAAAGAATCGAGTTCTTCTGCATCATCAAAAATAATGTTAGAAGGAATTGATTCATGTTTACGATGCCAAACATAGATAGGCACTCCTACTCCATCACAAGAAATATCTTCTATCATATGATCTTTTAACATTGGTTCAATTTTACCAAAACCTAGTAGGTCTCTTTGGACATAATATAAAATACGATCAAAAGATTCTTCTTTGAGTTTGAGATTGTAATCTTTAACGATGTCAAATACTTTTCTTCTAAGATATTCAGCTGCACGATCCTTTTCTTGTAACATAGAGAAATCGACATCTAATTCCTCAATTAAAATTTGCTTAATTACTTTGAATTTCTCTTCTTCTTTTTGCTCTAATGGAACTTCAACAACAATATATTGAGTTCTATTAGTGAGTGGATCAGTTTGAATTAGGCAATAACTAAAAGGAGGAATTAATGGATATGTTTCCTCCAATAGTGGAGCAGAATCTATAGAAGAAACTGGTTTAAATTTATCCTCATCTTGTGGAGTTTTTTCAGTCATTTTTTGCTGCACACCTATCTATATTACAAAATAATTATTCTAAAAGCTTGTGTTCCTTCATTCCTTAGGAAGCATACATAATGTTGGTCTCCAACATTACTTTGAATTAAGGGTAAACTTAATCCGTCAGGACTTGTTAACGAAACATCTCTCCAAGGAAGAGTTGTTTCAAATATAACGACTGTATTATCTTGAATGGTATCAACGGCTTCAATGTACCAATGTTTGCCACTTGGGAGTATCTTGAATTGCACTAAATAATTATGACCTGAAAGTTCACTTGGAAGATCCAGTGACCTATTGATTGTAACAGCTGTTAGGGGATCAGTTTGAAGACCTAATTCTAGAACATTTTTAAGTTCGGAAGCAACTGTGCTAACGATTTCGTTCAAACCAATTTCAACAGTGTTTTCTAAGGTATTAGTATTTATAGCATTGAATGTTAAAGTAACACCTGCAATTGTAAGAACACCAATTGCAATAACACTAAGATACATAACCCATTCGGATGCCATTTCTTATCCCTTGATACAGTATTATAGTTTTTAATATTAATGTATTTACCTCATGAGTAGATAATAAATCTATTCTTCATGGATAGTGATTAGTTTACAATTTTACACTGTATTAATCATCAAAAAATCTTTTTATCGTAGCAAATTAATAAGTCTATCTTTTACGTTTCATTTTCCTTATTTTTTTCATATCGTATCCGTAAGGTGGAGTACTATTAAGTCTATAACCAGTTATAACAACAGCAAAGTCATTATCTTCACATTCATTTGTACTGAAAATGATTCCATCAAAAGTAAAAAAATGGTTATCCTTTATTTTGAAAATAGTTTCTTTATGAGCTACCTTTACCAAATGTAAGAATTCTTCTTTAGGTAAAGACATGTGAAGATTACCATAAATAGTAGTATAATATGTTAGAACAGACAAGAAAAAAACATCAAAGAAAATTATTTTTTCAAAATAATTAAATTTATCTATAAAATAAATAAAAAAATGAAAAGGGAAAAAAATTTTTCACAATTTCATTTTAATTAATTCTGGAACTTCACTCAATAAACGAGCGACACCGACACCAGCTTCTTCGAGAACAGCAATCTTGGAGGCAGCTGTACCTTTGCCACCTGAAACAATAGCACCTGCGTGGCCCATTTTCTTCCCTGGAGGAGCTGTTCTTCCCCCGATAAAAGCTACTACTGGTTTACTTACTTTACTTTTGATATATTCAGCAGCGTGTTCTTCTTCTGTGCCACCAATTTCGCCTATTAATACTATTGCTTCTGTATTTGGATCTTTCTCAAATAATTCTAATCCATCTACAAATCCATAACCATGTGAAGGATCACCGCCTATACCGATACAAGTTGTTTCACCCAATCCCTTTGCAGTTAAAGCCCAAATGACTTCATAAGATAAGGTTCCACTTCTAGCAATGACTCCTACTTTACCTGGTTTGAATATTTGATTAGGCATAATACCTATTTTACATCCATCTGTTGAAACTAATCCAGGGGTGTTAGGTCCAAGTATATTGATTCCTTTCTCTTTTGCTCTATTTACAGCTCGCGCTGCATCCCATACTGGTATGTGTTCTGTAATACAAACTATTAATGGTATGTCAACATCAATTGCTTCATTTAATGCTCCACTGGCATATTTTGCTGGGACAAAAATTACTGAAGCATCTATATCGTGTTTCTCTTGTGCATCTTTAATTGTATTAAAGACGGGCACTCCGTTTACTTCTTGACCAGCTCGATTAGGTGTTACACCAGCAACAACTTTTGTACCAAACTCTAACATTGCTTGGGTATGAAATGTTCCTTGTGTACCAGTAATACCTTGCACTAATACATTTGTTTCTTTATCTACAAGAATCTTCATTTAAATCACCCAGTTTTATTTTGACTTGGAAATTTCCACTGCTCTCTTTACAGCAGGTTCCATATCAGTGAAAGCATTCATTCCTGCTTTTTCGAGTATTTTCATACCTTCTTCTTGTTTGGTTCCTGTTAATCGAACAACAAAAGGCATCGTTAGACCGAGTTTATCTCGAGCCTCAATTACTGCTTGAGCAACATGATCGCAACGAGTAATTCCACCGAATATGTTTACAAGTAAAACATCTATCGCTTCACCAGTTTCTCCTACTTCTTTAACGATACTTAAAGCATTCAATACTCTTTCAGTAGAAGCTCCACCACCAACATCTAAGAAATTGGCTGGTTTACCACCAAATTCAGCAATTAGATCTGTAGTTCCCATAACTAAACCTGCGCCATTACCAATTATTCCGATATCTCCATCTAATCTAACAAATGCTACATCATAGCTATTGGCTTTGTCTTCCAAAGGATCGTCTGGGATACGCGCTTTTAGGAATTCTTGATATAGTGGTTGACGAAAGACTGCATTATCGTCAATAATCACTTTTGAATCAAGTGCTATAATCTGACCACTTTCTAAAACTGCTAAAGGATTTATCTCTATGAGTTGCAAATCCATTGTTTCCATTGCATTCCAAATTTTCAAGAGAATGTCGGAAAGCTGTTTCAAGTCATCGTCCTTGAATCCCAAGTTTTTTGCTAGGTCTTCAGCATTTTTAATAGTAAAAGCATAGTCAATTGGAAATCGTTCTTTTCGTACTTTTTCTGGTGTTTTAGCTGCTACTTCCTCGATATCAACACCACCTTCTGTACTCATAATAAAGATGATTTCACGATTAAAAGTATCAAACATTGCACTAATATAAAGTTCATTTACGATTTTAGCTGCTTTTTCAATTAAAACATTCTGAACCATCATATCTTTAATTTTACCTGCAAGAATTGGTGGGGTAATTTTTTCAAGTTCAGCTTTATCTTTAACAACCTTGATCAATCCTGCTTTGCCACGACCACCGTGAAGTATTTGGCCTTTAACAACAACAGGATACCCAAGTTCATCCGAAACTTTTATTGCTTCCTCTAATGTAGTAGCAACTTTTCCCGGAAGAAGAGGTATTCCTACTTTTTGAAAAATTTTCTTTCCTTCATGTTCAAGTAAAAGTCCCAAGTGACTAAACTCCTTACATTTTTTATACTTCATAACTAACTTTAGGAAGGGTATACTTTGTGGGTAATTTTCCTAAATAAAAGCATTTTGAAAGGATTTACAACTAGGTTTTAAAAAATTATCAGAGATTATCACAAACAAAAAATTTTATACAATATTCAAGCTATTTTTTTTATGATTAGAATGAATCAAAGTAAATTTAATGAACATTTTACTATCTCTCAATTGCGAAAAAAATCAGTCATTTGCAAAGACGATTTGATTATTGGGCATATAAGTGATGTTATTTTTGATTCAGAATTTAACATACTTTCATTCATTCTTGGTGGAAGTCAATGGGAAGAGCTAAAAGAACTACTAGGTATCATTGATGATATTGATCCAGTTATTCCATTTGATGCTGTTGAATCAATTTCATCTGATTTTATTAAACTAAATATTGTTAAATCAAAAATAAAACATAAATTAATAGAAGGAGTTATTCCTAGCAATAGTTTTACTTATAGCTTTTTAAAAAGAAAACAAATTCATGATTTTAAGGACAAGAAATTTGGTAAAATTGTCAATTTAGTCTTTTTACCTAGTGGTGAGTCAATTTTAATCATTGGTGGTTCATGGTTTGAAGAAATATCTGAGAAACTTAATTTTAAAGAAAATATTGATCTAATTTTACCACTAAAGTATATTGAATCTATTAACGAGAAACGAATTAGATTAACAGTTACTTATGAGGATTTACGTGTTTCAATTAACAACAAACCTTTGGATGAAGAAGCTCAAAGAAAATATTTTGATTCTCAAATAATCTCAGGGAATATTGAAATGCGGGTAATTGAACGTCGAAATGCTATTGCAGTACGTGATTTTGGTAGATTCGAAATAAAAAGAACTTAAATGAAGGTTTTTTTTACTTCATTACCAATAATTATTTCCCTTAATCGTCGTTTTCTTCTTCACTAAAGTCCTTATCTAATTCTTCTTCAGTGAAATCTTCTCCTTCTACTTCGTTGTCCCATGGATCAGGTCCTTCTAGGTTATCAAGCATAGTGGGGAACATTTCTCGAGCAGAATTCTTATCCATGTTTATTTTCTGTTCCATATCATCTAACTCACTAGTATCCGTTCCGTTGCTTTCGATACCAATCCGAGCCATAAAATTCTCTATTGAATAGGAGCCTCGCTCATGCTTTTTATCTTTAATAATACGTTTAGTTCTCCATCCTAATTGTCGTTTAAGAACACCTATATCATGTGATAAACCAAAATAATCAGAAAACATTGGTGTTGTTCGCAATTCAAGAGTTTGTTTTACTCGATTAGCTTTTATAAAACCATTACGAATAAGATTCTTTACATGAACATATGATTGTTGACCTCTTACTTTCACCACGGTTGATTGCATAATCGGTTGTTGATAAGCGATCATTGCTAATGTACGTAATTCAGCTAAAGTTAGGAGTGGTTGTAAAGTTATTTCTTTTACGTTTTCACCAATATCTGCTCGTACCTGAAAAACGAATTTTTTACCTGGAAGTTCAACGATTTCAAAACAGCTAAAATATTGTTTATATTTATCTTGAAGCTCTTTTATCATAGCGGTAACATCTGCTGTTTGGATTCCTGTAATTTGGGCAATCTCTGTATGTAGAACTGGTCTTCCTGCTAAATATAATGTAGCTTCAATTAACTGTTGATTTTTTATTCGCTGCAATTGCTTTTCTTCTTCAGTAGGGGGAAATTGTTGGTCCATATCCTAATTTTGTCCTCTTTACTTTATTAAATGTTCTATTATCTAAATGAATTCTATTCATTTTATGAAGTCAAATTATGGTCACTTGTAACCGTTCTAAACAAGTACTATGACCACTATTACTATATCTTGACTTAAGGAGCTATAAAGAAAATGGCAAAACAATTAACTAATGAACTAGAAAACGAAATTATTACTACAAATCACAGCGAAAGAAGAACATTCATGCATTATTTGATGTTTTTCTCAGGACAACAGTTTTCAATATTGGGGTCATCGGTGGTATCTTTTGTATTAATTTGGTGGATAACTGAGGTGACTCAAAGTGAATTAATGCTAGGGTTAGCATCATTAGCTAGTTTAGGGCCATTTTTATTAGTAATACCTTTTTCTGGTGTTATAGCTGATAGAGCAAATAGAAAATTACTTTTACTTATTGTTGATCTTTTACAATCATTGTTTACTGTAGGTTTAACAATCATATTCATGATTTATTATACCCCCGGTTCAACTCAGAATCAAACATTATTAATAACAAGTATTTTCATTACATTAGGATTGCGTGGTATTATGCAAGCTTTTCATTCTCCAGTTATAAGCACTCTTATTCCAACAATGGTTCCACCAAAATATCTTAGCAGAATGAATGGGGTAAATTTTCTTTTAAGTGGGATAATTCAAGTTATTGGACCTGTTCTTGGTGCTCAATTTCTAAAGCTTTTTGGTGTAAGTCTCACTATGTGGATCGATATTATTACTTTTGGAATTGCGGTTATACCTTTACTATTAATTAAAATCCCAGCAATTGTAAGAGAGATTGATGTGAAAAAACAAAAATTCAGAGAGCAATTTGTTGAAGGAATTAAGGTAATTAAAGAGATAAAAGGCTTATTTGCATTAATAATAACTGCAACTGTGATTAATTTCTTCTTTGTTCCAGTGGGTACTTTGATGCCTTTATTTGTAAATAAAGTTCATTCAGGAACGGAAAATGATTATGCAATTGTTATGGTTATGCTTCAAATAGGAATAATTTTGGGAGGATTGTTTATGGCTTTCTTTAAAGGGTTTAAGAATAAAATAAGAACTGCTATTATTTGTATATTTATTATGTTTTTAGGAGAAGCTCTTTTACTTACTATCCCAAGTTCTCTTAATGCCAGATTCTGGATAATGGGTTCTTTATTATTGATAACAATATTACCAAATCCTTTGGCTAATGTTTCTTTCAATACTAGTATGCAATTAATCATTCCAAAAGATAAATTAGGCAGAGTATCTTCAGTACTAGGATTTTTCTCAATGGCAATATCACCAATAGCAATGTTCCTTTCAGGAGTTATTGGTGAATATATGTCTATAGGATTACTTTATCTAATCTCAGCAGCAATGGGTATAATTACTACAGCAATACTATATTTCTTCACACCAGCAAGGCATTTAGATAAAACAATAAATGAAAAAGCTGCTAAACTTGAAGCAGAAGCAAAATTAGAAGCTGAACAAGAAGAAAAAGTGGAAGAATTAATCGATGATTTGGAGGAAGTAGAAAGAGAATCTATATTAGTTTCATTAAGAGAAGAAGCTATTAGTTATGATGTATCCTCTAACAAATAGAGGACTAATTTCACCTATTAGAGTAATTGATTTCACTGAATAATTAACAAAGTAAATCTTTCTCGACGAAAATCTATAATTTTTTATGTAGCAAGTATAAATTAGGAATGATAGATTATGTTCTTAGGAGTGATTCTAAATGGATATGTGTAGTTTAGAAACATTTGAGAATATTTCCGACATAAGGAAAAAAATAGTTGTAAGCTCTAATAAAACAATAATCGGTCAGATTAATGACATTGTCTTTGATGAGCAATATAATGTTAAATCATTCATCCTTGGTGGCAATAATTGGGAAGAATTAAAGAAATCACTTGAAATTATCGATGACATTGATCCAATTATTCTTGCGGAAGATATTCAAGAAATAACAAAAAGCGAAATCCTTCTTAATTTAACAGAAGAGCAAGTTAAAGAAAAAATACTTGAACATGAAATATCTCCTACTGAATTAACTTACAATTCTCTTCGAAGAAGAACTGTAAATGATTACAATGGTCATAAAATTGGTAAAGTTTGTAATTTAATATTTCTTCCATGTGGTGAAGCTTCATTTGTTGTCAGTTGTGCAAAATCTAATGATAGACTACTTCCTAAAGGATTAGGCAAAAAATGGGATTTATTAGTTCCAGCAAAAATGATTGAGTCCATTACGCCAAAAGAAATAACTATTTCAGTTCAAGGTTCAACTTTAGAAAAAGCACTTAATCATCATCTTTTGGATCCTGAAGCTGCGAATGCTTATCTTAATTCTATCCAAAAGAGAAATACAGTCGAAATGAGAGCACTTATACGTGATTCTCCACTTAATTATTTACGGTAAAGTTTAGAAAATAACCAAAGGTTTTTAGAAACGAATAATTGAATAATTACTAGGAGAATGAAGAAGACGCCCCAGTCTGAGGGTTAACTCCCCCGTACATAACTGATGATCATGCGACGAACTGACTCCTCTATTTTTGTTTTTTTCTAGCAATATCTTTTAGATTTTTTATGGTTCCTGAAGTTTTTAAGACATGGATTAAAACAGGTAAGTCATTTATTTTTGAAATAAGAGTAAGTGTTGCTCGTACACTATTGATTGAATAGTTACTACATCTCAATATACCATAATTCTCTTCATTATTATAGTATGATAAATATACTCCAGCTCTTGAACTACCCACTGCACCAAACAAACTTGTATAAGCACTCCAAAAAGTTTCAAGTAAAGCCTTATCTGAAATTTTTTCATCCTTTAGTATCATTATTTCAAATAACAGATATCTTTGTCTTTCTAATTTTTTATTTGTTAAAGTATGTTCTTCCAAGGAAATTGGTATATCAAGGAATTCAAATTCATTAAAACTCGATTCATCACTTTGTGGTAATTTACTCGGAGAATCATCTATTTCTTTACTAACGATACTAATACCTGGTGCAACAAAATTATCAGATAATTTATTTCTATTTAATTCTACTAAAGAGAAGAAATCGTGATAATTTTTCCTAATAATATCTTCAGGCACCCCTAATAATTTTCCAATTGAAATGATTCCTCTTTTATCTCTAAATTCAAGTGGGGAAGAAACATTGAAGGTAAAGATAAATTTCACTTTTTCTTTCAAAAGAATATTTATTGCTCTCGAGATATTTCTCATAATCATTGAGCTATTTGATTTTTCATTAAGTAGAGAGCTTAAATCTATTTCAAAAAAAGTATTGTTCTCAGCAGCAACATTTGCAAGAGGTCCTGTTATTATCTCTCTTATAGATATATTAGCAATAGATAGTATATCTACTCGATTATCTTTTACTACCCATTGAGCTACTTTTGGCGAAGAAGTTTGAATACTGATTATTTCATAATTTAAACGAACATTGGGAAGTATTTTCCTAACTTTCTCAACTGTATTTTCTCTTATTTCATATCTGGTAATATGATCTATAATGGATTCTTTCTTTTCCCCTTTCACTTTTTTCTTATATTTTTCATTCAAAATTACATATGCCTTTAAACCTAATCTAGCAGCTATTTTATCATAGGAAGAAAAATCTTTGTCTGTTAGCTCTACTTTGGGTTCTATGAAAAAAGGCATAATTTTATCACTTCTTTATTATTCCAATATTTTGTAAAGCTTCCGTAAGGAGATTTGGTTCCTGTTTATAGACGATGAATTTTATCACAACTCGAATAGAATTATCACCATCATCCAAGGTAATTACTTCATTATAAGCATCTTGTTTATTGAAACGCAAATAGAAACAATTATTTTCATCAATTCGTTCATCTACTTCCTGCAATAAAGAATCCTTATCTATTTCTAGGATATTTGAAGCTAAATAGCCCAATATATTACTGATCATTTTATTTTGGGTAATATTTAGTTCCAGAAGTGATATTTCATTTCCTGCATGTCCTCTTAATTTGACATCAGAAATTTCAACTTTATCACGAATAGTTTCAGGTAAAAGATTCACAATAGCTTTTTTGACTTTCTCAACATCTTCGGTTGAGTGAGAGCTACATGAAAAATTGATTTCCTTTAATTTATATCTATTATCAATTGACAAAGATTCTTACTCCATTTACTTATATCAATAAAGTTAGTTTTAAGCTTTTAGAAGAAAAAAAGTAATGTTAAAGAAGAATAACTTAATTACTCTTATTTACCATTTCTCTTATTTGCTCGTAATGAGGGTCTAATATTTTCAGTACCAGTTCCTTTCCTTCTTAATCCACGTGCATGTTTACCTGCACTGGTTAAACCACGGAAAACTCTTCTGGTATTAGCTTTAGTGCATATCCAATTGATTCTTGGATCTTTCTTAATAACTGGATGATGAGGATCAACAAGAATAGTTTCATACCATTTATATCTTCCATCTTCACCTACAGGGTATGAGTTTAAAACTTCTAAATTTGGATATCTTCGTGCAACACGTTCTTCAGCTATCCATCTGAAATTTTTAGCTGGTTGGATTCCCCTAACAGCTTGACCTTTAGTATGTCTACCTTGAGAGGGTCTGCTTTTTCGGAGACCTGTTCTTCGAATTCTAATTCGTATCAAAACATAACCTTGTTTAGCTCTATATCCCAATTTTCTTGCTCTATCAATTCTAGTAGGTTTCTCAATACGAATAGCTGCTGGTTCTTTTCTCCAGAGCATAAATCGGTCTCTTTGCAAGGCTTTAAATTTGGGATCTTTTCTATCTTTCCAAAAATCACTAACGTATTTATACATAGTTTATTACACCTCACCAATTCCGCTTACGCGACATCTAGGTAAGTCTTGCTAATAGATTTATTAGCATATATGGCAAAATCATATTAGCTTTTTAATACTTTCTAAGAGATAGATAAATTAATAGCTAATGATTTTTGTAATAAAAACCTGTTTGAGGAACATAAATGCTAAAACCACTTTTTTCAGTTGCTGTCACAGCGATCATAGAACATAAATCAGATAACAAGATATTACTTATACGTCGTAGTAATACTAGTGTTGATTTTCCAGGATATTGGGAAGATGTTGGTGGTAGATTAAAACAAACAGAGATTCCTGAAGAAGGTTTACGACGAGAAATACAAGAAGAAACTGGTATAACAGATATTGAGATAATAAAACCGTTAACAGTTTTTCATGTCTATAGAAAGGGAATAGAAACAGCTGAAAATGAATTAATAGGTATATCATTTTGGTGTAGAACAAATACGAAGAAAGTAACAATTTCTTCTGAACATAGTGCTTATCAATGGGTTGATCCGGAAGAAGCTTTTGCAATAGTTGATCATCCAGTATTCAAAAAATATTTGGGAATTCAAATAGCTGAAAAAAAATTGATTGAAAAAACAATTATGGCTAAATAATGGGTGAGTAAAATGGTTGATAGCGAAGGAAGATTTGTTTTTACTATTGCTGCGATTATGGAAAATCCCTCTGGAGAAATTTTATTGCTGAAAAGAAGTGCCTATAAATCGCCAGTGAATATTTGGGATATTGTGGGTGGTGGTGTTAATCAGTTTGAAGATCCATTTGATGCTTTATCTCGAGAAATAATGGAAGAAACAAGCATAAAAAGTTATGATCTAATCAAAGCTATAGATGTTTTTTCAGATAAACATGAGGATAACGATATTCCAGAAATGATTGGAATTACTTTTTGGTGTAAAACAATTACTAAAGAAATATATCTTTCGGATGAACATACTGCTTTCAAATGGTTAAAACCTAAAGAAGCATTAGCAATTTCAGAGCATCCAGTAGTTAAACGAAATATCGAACGATTTATACATGAAAAGAAACGATTGGGTTTAGAAGTGGAATAAAAAAATCTTAAATAATATTTAGGAAAAAGTGACCAGTTAACTAATATAATCTGACCACTGATGATATAGCTAAAATTAGTGAAGGTGCATTCAAATGAAAATGAGTGTAAAAGAAATAACTGAGGAAAATTGGATAGACGCGATAAAATTAAAGGTAAAGAAAGAGCAAGAAGGTTTTGTTGCATCGAATGCAATAAGTCTTGCACAATCTAAATTTCACCCCTTTTTAGAGTGCTATGGAATTTTTGCTGATGAAAAAATGATTGGTTTTTCTGCTTTAGGAATAAATCCAGAAGATAATAAACTTTGGATTGCTAGACATATGATAGATGAAAATTCTCAAGGTCAAGGATATGGAAAAAAAGGTTTGAAAGCAGTAATTGAATTTATGAATGAAAAATTCAAACCCAAAGAAATTCTTCTAGATGTTGAAGAAAATAATGAAATTGCTACAAAACTCTATGTTAAGGCTGGTTTTAAACCGACTGGAGAAAAGCATGGTAATAGTCCCATCTATAAATTAGATATGTCAAATTATTCGGCTGATTATTAGAAATAGAGGAGAGGATATTAGTCCTCTTTCTGTTTCGAGGAACACCAATGATGTACTCCTCTCACGGTATCAATCTAAGCACTCAACCCGCTTCTCTTGACTAGTCATCGAAGCTAATTAGAGCTTGCTTCCGCGACGATGAGTCGTTTCAACACTTCCATTGTGTAAATCTCAACAAAGCTTCCGAAGATGCTTTGTATCATCGTACACACAATCGCTTTACGTTTCTATTCTCAGAGCCAGGATTCCTCCTGAAGGCTTTCGCCAAGTCGCTTGTCTGGAAGAGAGGACCTTCCTCAGCGGTTAACTAGAACCACCGGCAACCGTTTTATCCCCTCAAGCTAATTATTGTGGTATTCTAGTTAAATTTCTTTGGTAGATAATTAATATTAGAAAGTATATTTTCATAGATATTAATGATTAATTACTTGTGATTGAAATGACTACAGAAGTGGAAGTGAAATTAGCCATTAATGATCCTGAAGAATTAGAGTATTCCCTGGTTGAGAAAGGAGCTCAGTTAGAAGAAATAGTCATACAAAGGGATCATTATTATGTACATCCTACACGGGATTTTGGTAAAACAGATGAAGCACTGAGAATTAGGGAAGAAGGGGAAAAATTCTATTTAACATATAAAGGACCAAAAATTGATTCAAAATCTAAAACGAGAGAGGAAATAGAGACGGAAATTTCTGATTATATTCAAATGAATAAAATCCTTGAAAAAATGGGTTTCCAAAAAGCAATAATCATTATTAAAGAACGAAAAATCTACAAATTCGAGGGAGTAAAATTCTGTTTAGATCAAATAGATGCTTTAGGGTCTTTTCTAGAAGTTGAAAAAGTAATAGACGATAAAGAAGAATATATCGAAGTTCAAAAGAATTTATTCGAGAAAATCCGTTTATTCGGTTTAAATCCTGAAGAAAATATTAGAGATTCATATATGGAACTTGTTTTATCTAAAAAATCAAAGCAAAAAATCTGAAGAAATTACTTGTAGATTATTCGCCTGAAAATCCTTCAACATTTTGATTGAAGGTTTCGATTTCAGCTAATAATTTTAAGGTTTCTAGAGCTTCTTTTTCTTCGACTATAGTCATTGCATATCCAATATGGATTAATACGTAATCATTAATTTTTACCTTATTTTCTAATAGGGTAGATTTTACTTCTCGTTTAACTCCTCCAAAATCAACTAGGAGTGTATCATCATTGACAATTTCAACAACTTTTGCAGGAATAGCTAGGCACATCTTAATTCAATTAATTCGTTGATGGTCTGAAATAAAAAAGCTTGTTGTTCATTTTGTTAATAATTTTCTAGCAATTATTATCCATTATAATAACAAAATCCGTTTGAATGCTTAAATGAAATGCTTTTTATTATTAAAAAACAATGAATATATGGGATGTAGGATTTTTGATACCTGAAGATGTCAGAAAGACTGAAATGTTGAGCACTCAGAAACGTTCATTGAGAACAAAAGCAGAAGAAAAAAAGAAATCAGCTCATGAGAATTTTAAAATAGGTGATTTTCTTGCTGCTAAAAATGATCTAATAGATGCACGTCATTATATTCAAGAGGCTTTAAAATTAGTTAGAACACTAGGTGAAAGAGGAATTAGTGAAAGAACTATTCAAGACGATATAGAAGCCTTGTGGAGAAACATTAATTCAAAAGAAACAACATAAATAAAATGGCTATGAACTTTTCATTGCTCATATCCATTTACATGAGTTAATTCACAACTCTTTTCCCATAGTTGTTTTTGTAGTTCAATTGAATATGTTGTATCTGATGATTGAGCTGGTTTTTTACGGATGAAGTATTTTCCGGTAATATGTTCAACTTCGGGAGAAGATGCTAGATAAATTGATGTTTTTGCTCCTTGTTTTGGTGTAAGAAAGAATGGAATGGCTTTAAGCAGGAACGAATAAAATGATCTCTGTCTTGGTAATTTAGTCTTAACAATTCCTGGATGAACAGCATTGACTGTTATTCCCATACCTTTTACTTTTTCAGCTAGAGTATAAGTGAACATTATTAGAGCTACTTTTGAATTCATATAAGCTTGCATGCCACTATATTTTTTCTCATTCATATTTAGATCATTGAAATCCAAATAACCAGTTTTATGGAATGATGAAGCAGTAATAACAATACGAGAAGGTTGTCCTTTAAGTAAAAGATCATGCAATTCATGACTTAACAAAAATGGTGCAAGATAGTTTACTGCAAAAGTCATTTCTATACCATCAGATGTTAGTGTGTGATCAGGTTGATACAAACCAGCATTATTAACAAGAACATCTAATTTATCATAGCGTTCTTTAACCATATCTGCTAAATGAATTACTCCAGCTTGAGTAGAAAAATCAGCAAGCATTAATTCAATGAATCCATTTCCAGTTCGTTTTTTTATATCTTGAACAACTTGTTTTCCGATATCTTCATTTCTACCAGCTATTATAACTGTTGCACCAAGTGCTGCTAAACCACCAGCAATTTCCAATCCTATTCCAGAAGTAGCACCTGTAACTAAACAGATCTTTCCTTTCATATAATTTTGCATTTTAAATCCCTGAATTTAAATCATAGTGTTATATAATTTCTACCTATTAAAATGTTTAGAGAGTATTTTTAATCTGAAAATTAAGAGTATAATTATCAAAATAAATTAATTAATAAAACCCAAAGAAAGTTTGATAAAAAGAATTAAGGATTTGTTAAAATATTAATTATTTTTGAGATAAAAATAATTCGGATGTTCAAATAGTGACTGTTTGTTTAAAAATTAAGAAAAAATTTGCTGAAGACACTCGCAAATTACTTCTGGAGGAAAATCTTCTGAGTAAAAAATTTAAAATCGCTTCAGAAGGTGAATTTCTTATAATTCCTTTAAATAAAGCACTAGATGTACAAATAAAGGAAAAACTTTCAAAACTACAAGTTGACTATCAACTCATCACCATCGATGATCTCAGACCTCTTAAAGATAAACCAAATAATCATTTTGAATATTTAAAAGATAAATTATCGCCTGAGGAATTTGAGCTCGTTCCTAGGAGTTTTGACACAATTGGTGATATTATCGTTATTGAAATACCTGATGAATTACTAGCAAAAAAAGACCTTATAGGTAAAGCTTTACTTGAAGTACATTCAAGCATTAAATCTGTTTTTGCTAAAACTGGTATAGTTTCAGGTGTAAATAGAATTCGTCCTGTTGAATTAATTGCTGGTAAAAATGAAACAAAAACCATTTATCGTGAGCATGGGGTAAGATTGGCAGTAGATATTACCCAAGCTTATTTTAGTCCACGTTTAAGTGAGGAACACTCTCGTATAGCCAGACAAGTAAAAGATAATGAAGTAATTGTAGATATGTTTGCTGGAATAGGTCCATTTGCCTTACCAATAGCTAAGAGAGTAAATGCAACGATTCATGCAATTGATATCAATCCAGAGGCAATTATTTTACTAAATGAAAATATTACATTAAATAAATTAAAAGGAAAAATCCATGCCTATTGTGGTGATAGTAGACTTGTTGTTCAAAAAGAAGCTCTTGAGAACATAGCTGATAGAGTAATAATGAATCTACCAGGTTATGCTATTGAATTCATTGATGTAGCATGTAAATTAATAAAACCTGAAGGTGGCATAATACACTTCTTTGAATTTGTGGGAGGAGATAGAGAGCCAGAAGATATCATAATTGAAGATATTACTAGAGAAGTTCAGAAAAATAACCGTAAAATCGATAATATTCTAGCTGTGAAAAGAGTTCGTATGTCAGCTCCAAGACAATGGCAAATGGTAGTTGACGCACATATTAAATAGTTAGTAAAAATAAAAATTAGTAGTTAAATTAGGTTGTTGAGAATTAATGTTTACTGTAGAAATAATTTGTTTTGGTAATGAATTATTAATTGGTAAAACTGTAAATACAAATGCTAATTGGCTTGGTAAAAGAATAACAGCTTTAGGTGGAAAAGTTACCAGAATAACAACAATCAGAGATACAATGACTGAAATGGTTCAAATAGTTAAAGAAGTTCTTTCAAGAAAACCAGAAGTAATTATTACTACTGGTGGGATGGGAACAACTTTTGATGACATGTCATTAGGGGCAATAGCTTCAGCTACAAATCAAAAACTAATTTTTAATGAGGATGCTCTAGAACTTATCAAAGAGCGATTGGAAATATTAAAAGAAATAAGAAAAATCTCATTAGAACTTACTGAAGAACGAAAACAAATGGCCTACCTGCCTGAAAAAGCATATCCATTGAAAAATCGAAATGGTTCTGCTCCAGGAATCTATCTCGAGTATGATGGAGTGAAAATCTTTGCTGTCCCCGGTGTACCTCGAGAAATGGAAGCCATTTTTGATCATGAAATCATAAGGTATCTACCAATAGATTCTAACCAACACTTCTTTGAAAGGTCATTAATTGTTAATTATATCCCCGAAAGTGAATTAGCAAAAGCAATTACCCCTATAAGAGAAAAATATCCAACCATTTATTTCAAAACTCATCCACATAGTTCAAGTACCTCACCAGAAGGAAGAATAACTGTTGAAATTCATTTGACTTTGTATTCAACAAATGACGAGGACAGAAATTTGGATGAAATCATAAATGAATTAATTAACCTAATTGAAAATATGAAAGGTATTCGTGAAGAAAAACCAATTATAACAATAGGAGAAAAAAAATAATTTAAGGTGGAAGAAAATGTATACAGCCTTTATTGTAGGTACAGCTGGTTCAGGTAAAAGTGCTTTAACTTATACTCTATCTGAACTTTTGACTATTTATGAACTTGATGTAGCTAAACTTAATCTTGATCCAGGAGTGATACGTCTACCTTACGCACCAGATATAGACGTTCGTGATTATGTTGATATTAATGAAATAATGACTCAATATGAATTAGGTCCAAATGGTGGATTAGTGGCAGCTGTTGATATGATAACTACCCAGTCATCACAAATTCTCGAAGAAATAAATGAATTATCACCAGATATTCTGTTAATCGATACTCCGGGTCAAATGGAGCTATTTGCATTTCGACCAACTGGTTTAATAATTGCTAAGGAACTTGGTGGAGAAAAATGTGTTTTAGTTAATCTAATGGATGCAAATCTCTGCAGAACTCCTTATGGATTGATTAATTCACTTGTTCTATCAATAAGTGTACAAATGCGTTTTTTTTATCCTCAATTAAATCTTATTTCAAAAATAGATCTTCTTGACGAAAATAATTTTGAAGATATTACTAATTGGATTGATGACAGCTTACTATTTGAAGAAGCAATTAATACGTCAATTTCAGGTGAACAACGTGAAATGGCTTCAGATCTTTTCCATATGATCGATAGAATGAATATTTTGACGGAAACTCTAACTGTGAGTTCAAAAACAAATCATAATATAGAAAATCTCTATGGCAAGTTACAACTTATCTGGAAAGGTGGAGAAGATTTTCAAGTAGAAGATCGCGTTATAAGGTAATTAAAATTGAATGGTATTCAATTAATGATATCAATTTGAATACCTTTTCCATATTCTTTCAAGGCAGCTTCTATTTCACTAATATGACCATATCCTAAAATGGCTACAATATTTGAGTGATTAGTTGCTACTTCCAAAATTTGTTTTGTCATGTAAATATTCCGATCTTCTAGAAGTATAGAATATAATTTTGGAAAATTTGCACTAAATACAGAAAGTATATTTCGGAGTGAATTTTGATCTTTAAATATCTCAAAAACATCTTCTAGATTAATAGTATCATTTTCTTCTATACTCTCTATATCCACTTCTTTCTCTTCTTTTTCCGTTGTTTTTTCAGCTTCTTTCAAAAATAAATCGATTGGTTTTGCGATAATATTTTTATCGTAGATTAACTCATCAACAATATCTTGAAATTTTTTTGCCTCTTCAATTGAAACTTCTTCTTCCATAACTTTACTAATATCTTGTATTGACCGATCAATTAGATATACATCTGCTCCTAGTTCTTTAGCAACATTATGTGCGACTAACATTTCTTTTCCCGGTAAATCAACCTTTGAGATTCTTGCAAGTTCTCCTTCAAAAAAACCTATATTTTCTAAAATAGCTGAAAATCCTTCTGCAAAATTAGATTCATTACTTGCTTCCTTTTCATTATCTTCCTCTTGTTCTCTTTCTAATTTACTTTCGCTTCCTATTTTACCCACTTTCATAAATTCGTTTTTTTCTCTTTTGTTATTTTCTATTAGAATATCTAATCGATATTCATCTAGCTCTAAACAAACAGCATCAGGTTTAATCGAGTTAAGTATATTCTCTACCTTTTCTTGACTTTTGATATCAATATGTGTTATCCCCACTAGAGTAATTTTTACCAATTAGTCATCTATCCTTTGGATTTAATCTTTGAATTATAATGATTGGAGTATTTTAGTCCATTTTGTTAGAGCTGTTAGAATATGTATTAAATCTATTTTTCGTTCATTACTTTTAATGGTTTCAAAAATCGATATGAAGAATATAAGTGAAATCTGTCGAGGAACTGTTGATGAGAAACTAAAAACAAATTCATCTTTCCCTAATTTATTAACTATAAGGTCTGTTATCCAATTAGAAATATTTGCTAAAACTTCCAAACCTTCTTCAGTAAAGGTAAAGATCAATCCCTTATCCTCCATTATCATTGGGCTGGTATTACCAAATATTTTTTTTTCAAAATCATCTAAAATGTCTACTAATTCCTCACTACTAACTCGTGAAATTTCATGTTTTGCGCCATAAAGTTCACAATATCCTAAGATAGCAGCAATAAATGGTCTCGAACTACAATTGATGTGTTTTTTTAATGTCTCAAAATTTTCAGGCAATTCATTTTCCCATTGTGAATATGCTGTGTTACTAAGATGGTCATGTGTGGTTTGATCAAAAAACATTTTAGGTATTTTTCGCCAAATATTCTCATCATCTAGAACAAATAAAATATTCAGAATCTTTAATTTTAAAGGAGTTAATTTTAACATTAAATATCGTACGAAATCATAAGCTATATCAATATCTGCTGAAGGAACTACAGGAGTAGGATTTAATCTACTAACACAAAATAATCTTGAGATAAAAAGAATAGTTGCTCTTATTTCTTTCTCGATTCTATTAATATGTTTTGCAGAAAGTCGTTGATCTGATAAAAATTCCATTAACCTAGTAATTTTTGAATCTAAATTATTCTTGGTTCTAACATCACCTTTTATTTGCATTAGATTTACTAAACGATTACGAGATTGTTCAGCTTGAGGGAGTCCGAGATTAATACCATTTTTGACAAGCACATTTTCTACTGAATCCCTAGATAAAATATATTTTATGAATGTAAATGCTTCTTTAACATCATTTGATTCTATAATTTCATGGTTATTGCTTTTCGCTATGCATGAAGAAAAAAACATGAAAACATATTGTAGTCCCAATTGTTTAATAATATCCACTGAAGTATCTTTAATAAAATATTTCAGATTGTTTTCAAGTTCCTCTTTAGCCTCTTTATTGTATTGTTTTGTAGCTACTTCAGAAATATCATGAAAGGTTGTATTGATCATAATGTTGACTCAACTCAACAAATTAATCCTTCTAGTTTAGTAAATATTACTTGCATTGGACAGTTTTAATCTTATCTTCATATAAGAAATTATTTAATATAAACTGTTTTATGCTTTTTACGAAAATATACTAGCTTTACCTAAAAGATTAAAAAGTAGAACCCATCGCTTCTTTGTCATATAAATTCGGATGTAGAAATCAGGTAGAACAATAATGATTTATCAGAAAACTAATGGTAACAGCGTAGAGAAAAAGGTATTAGATATTATACTTGATCATACTAGAGTTGTATTAAATGGTGTTGAAGTTTTAGCTCAAATTATTGGTCATTGGAAAACTCCTGGGAGAACAAAATTTAATGAGAATGTAAATGAACTAAACACACTTGAAGCAAAAGCTAATGTCTTGAAAAATGATGCTATGAAAGAAATTTCAGAAGCTGGTCCAGCATTATTATTCAGGCAAGATTTAATGAGAATTATTCGTTCTGTTGATCAAATTATTGATCTTGCACAAGGTGCAGCTTATTTCTTAGTACAACTTGATGTTGATTGGTTACCACCTGAAAGTTTTGTAAATAATATCCAAGGATTAATTGATAAAAATCTCATCGTAGCAAAAGAAATTATCAATTTAGTTCGATCACTCTATCAAAGCTTAGATCGAGTAATTGAAATTGCAGAAAAAATAGAAATTACTGAAAATAACGCTGATACAAATTATCGTGCATTAATTTATGAACTTGCATATATTGATGCTCCAAAAAGTGTAATCTATTTAGTTAGAGAATCAATTGATAGAATTGAAGATATGGTTGATTCAGCAAGAGATGTTGCCCAAAATCTTCGAATGTATGCAATGAGTCGCTAGATAACAAAATACTCCCGATTCTTCTTTCTTAGAAGAATTTATTTTTCTTTTATACTTAAATAATTTAGAATAAAAGTTATTATTTGGATGAACAAACCATGGCAGAACAAAAAGCTAAAACTAAAGAACCTAATATTTATGCTGAATTGATAAAGAATCGAGTTATGGTTTGGGATTTTTCACAAGGCTCGAAATTATATAATTCCGGTTTTTTTGGCAAACCATTGGGTATAAGAAAACCAAAAGGTGAAGAATTCGATCGTCCTTTAGAATTATCATTAATTGAAGCGTGTTATCTTTTAGAGAAAAAGAAAATCATTATCTATAGAGTAGATAAAAAATTTCCAGTTGAATTTGTAGAATTAATAAAAATTGGTAAGAAATCAATTGACTTATTTGAAGAAAAAATGTTGATCTATAAAGATATGAGACGAAGGGGTTTGATTCCTCGACCGGGATTAAAATTTGGAGCTGATTTTGCTGTTTATCAGCAAGGACCTGGAATAGATCATTCACCTTATGCTATAACAGCCCTACCAAAAGGAAGTGAACTTACTGCAAGAGAATTAGTTCGCGCTGGTCGTTTAGCAACTTCTGTGAGAAAGAAATTTGTAATTGCTACAATACTTGCATCTAACGAGGTTCGATATTATGGTTTTGTTTGGGATAAACCATAAAAGTATTGATTAAAGGAAAAAGTGTTCCTAATGACTAATAAGCATACAATACCATCAGTAATTTTACCTGTAATAAAAGATCGATTGGCAAAACAAGGTTATCAATTATATGGTAAGCAAATTGCTGTAAAAAAATGCTTGTGGACTCATAATTATTTGAAAGATGAACGTTTTTGTTATAAGAATGCTTATG
This sequence comes from Bathyarchaeia archaeon, assembly GCA_035528035.1. Lineage (GTDB taxonomy): Archaea > Asgardarchaeota > Heimdallarchaeia > JABLTI01 > JABLTI01 > JABLTI01. Next base: position 3,540 of record DATKZI010000044.1, on the reverse strand, counting down.
GAATTGAGAGTCATCGTTGTATACAAGCGACACCAACACTACTTTGTAATCATCAATGTCTATTCTGTTGGCGACTGCAAGAAAAGGACATTGGGGAAAAACCTATTTGGGAAGTGGATGACTCTGAATTTGATTTTCCAGAAGAAGTTTACGAAGGATTATTATGGGGTTGGAAAAGATGTATTTCCGGTTATAAACCTATTATTTCCCAAGAGAAATTTGATGAAGCAAGTAAACCAAAACACGTAGCATTAAGTTTAGCAGGTGAGCCTACTCTTTATCCGTTCTTAACAGAATTGTTAGTTTTGTTAAAGGAAAAAGGATTATCTACTTTTTTGGTATCAAACGGAACAAATCCTGAAAGCTTCCAAAAAATGATTGATACTGGGATAGCTCCTACACAGTTATACATTACTATACCCGCTCCAGATGAACTTGAATATATTAAAGTATGTAGACCATTAATGAAAGATGGTTGGGAAAGAATACTCAAAAGTTTAGAAATAATGAGTAAAATGGAAACTCGAACAGTCACAAGATTAACAATGGCAAAAAACATCAATATGATTAGACCTAAGGATTACGTTCCATTAATTGAGAAAGCTAATCCATCATTCATAGAGATTAAAGGATTCGTCCCAGTAGGATTTTCACAACATAGAGTAACACGTAAAAACATGCCTTTTATTGAGGATATACAACTCTTTGCAAACCAAATTCTAGAAGAAATGCCTAACTATAAGCAAGTGTTTGAAATGGAAGAAAGTAAGGTTGTTATTTTATCAAATGAGCGACATTCTCTCAAAATAACTGAATTTTAAGATATGAATTATGATTTTAGCATTTTTACGTTTTATTGGATGTTGGTTAATAATGAATAATTGTAAAACGTTTTATTTTATTTCTTTGATTTTCTATATTGTCTTCTTTCTTCAAAAAGAAGTATTTCTCTATCTAATCTTTCTTTGAATATTTCATGATTGATTTTTAACCATACATTACCGTTTTCCACTCGTTCAATTTCACCAATATCAAAGATGATATTCAGTCTTTTTATCCAACCTATCTTCACTTGTATAACTATATGAGGAACAATCTTTTTTGTTAAAATATGAGGTAATCTATCGATTCTAACTATTTTGCCAATTTCTGTTAAGTCTTTATCAAAAACAATGTTTCCAATTATTTTATTATAATCCATAAAAATATCATCCTATTAAATTCTGGTTTTTTAGCAAATTAGTATTAAATCTAAATCAATTTAATCTTACTATAAGACTTGCCTAATCTTATATTATATTTGAATGCTAAAAAAATAGTTTATTCATAGTATTTCTATGAACAATATTTGTTTACTTGAGATTTTTCTTTAGCACTTTAATTGTATTTTCAATGCCAATTGTGAAGATATAAGGACCTAATTTTGGACCGCGATCAGTATTTAATAGTAATCTATAAAGCAGGCTAAAGAAGTTGCCTGGTTTAATATTATTATCTCTCGCAGATTCAAAAATAGCTGTTTGGATATCGTCTGCATTTTGACATTTTCCTAAAGCATCTATGAAATGTTTGATAACAGATTTTTCTTCTTCTGCTAATTCTATGGAAATATTTTCAAGCTTTTTATAATCTTTTACCCAGTTTTCAGCAAATTTTATTCGGCCATTAACTTCATCAATAGTGTTACCTTCTCTTAAATATCCGTAATCTCGTAAACTTGATTCAAGAAATTCTTCTCTCTTTGATTTAGGTGCTATTGATACCAAATTTACTAAAAGAGCATACGGTACATGTATTGAACATTTTTCAGGTGTTTTCAAATGATAACAATATTCATACAAACCAGAGAGTTTGCGTTTGCGTGCTTGATTTCCTTCTTTTATTCTGCAGAAAAAAATGTCTTCTAAATAATCTAATTCTTTCATGTAAATAGGTATATCATCAATAGCTAAAGTCCTGCTACCACCCATCCTCTTATAGGTCAATAATGACAAGGATTCAGTTGAACCATATTTAAACCAGGTTTGTGGGGTGAATACATTACCTGTTGATTTTGATATTTTCGCTCCACCTTTGTCTAGAAACATTTCATATCTAGCATGAGTTGGTGGTTCATACTTGAATATCTGCTTACAAATTTGATCATTGCAAATAACCGATTCAAAGATATCCTTACCAAAAGCTTCAAAATCTATTTGCTGGAGTTCCCATCTGGCTGCAAATTCAACTTTCCAAGTTAGCTTTCCTTCATCTTTTGTAATATCTGCAAAATCATGATGCCCACACCCTTCTAATCTTTTACCTCTTATCTCATCTCCTTCGCAAAGGTATTCTACCAAACCTTTCTTAGCATCGAAACTAATTGCTTGAGTGGTATATATTTTCCCGCAATTTTTACAAACAGCATGATAGGGTAAAATCTTAAGATATTTTTCTTGTTTTGTTGTTTCTTTGATTATTTGACCAGCTAATTTTGCCTGAGATAGAACTTTTTTTACTTGAGGAGCCATTTTACCTGTTGAATATAATTGATTTGCTGAACCTGCTGTAAATTCTATTCCAGCTTCTTTTAATGCTTCTTTTAATAATGAAGACATATGTTCACCATAGCTTTTATGACAACCCCAAGGATCAGGAATTAATGATACTGGTTTGCCTAAATGTTCTTTCAATTCAGCTGGACATCCTGCTGGTACCTTCCTCAAACCATCCATGTCATCCGCAAAAGCGATAAATTCAGATTCTCGTCCTAAATCTTCAATTGCTAATTTAAATCCATAAGCACGGGAAGCATCTGCGAATGAACCAATATGAGGAAAGCCTGATGCACCTAACCCACTTTCAGTACGAATTATTGGTGGGTGAGTTCCAGTAAGATTGTCTTTTCGAGCAATAACATCTAATGCTAGCTTGTCTATCCAAGTTCCCCTACCAATGACTTCCTCGGTATCTTCGCCAAAATCAAATTCATTTGTCATTAAATAATTCCGCCTATTTGGTCAGATAATCTATATATTAAATCCAAAAAGAGTCCTTTATAATAATTACTCTTATATTAAAATAAAAAAAGAAAATAATAAGACGTCAAGCGTCTTATCTCTACAATTTACTTGAGTTTTGGATCTAATGCGTCTCGTAAAGCGTCTCCCATCAGGTTGAAACCAAGAATGGTGATAAAGATCATCATTGCAGGCCAAGTGGGCATCCACCACCAGGTAAGTAAGTTATCTCGGTGATAAGCTAGATCGTCACCCCAAGAAACTGCGGTAGGATCGCCTAGACCGAAGAATGCTAGAGCAGCAATAGTCATCAGGGTATTAGCAATACCTAATGTTGTGATCACTATAACTGGTGAGAGAGAGTTAGGAATGACGTGTCTGAAGATTATTCGTCGATCGCTTGCACCTAAAGCACGTTCAGCTTCTATGAATTCAGTGTTTTTCAGAGACAGAATGGTACTTCTAACTATTAAGCTAATTCCACCCCAGCCGATCAATGCAAAGATCAGTATAACGATCATATAGATTCCACCGGGAACAC
>DATKZI010000043.1:0-150368 GCA_035528035.1 Bathyarchaeia archaeon | reverse complement strand
GGCTGATCCCAAAGAAGCAATAGGTATCTTACTTGGGTATAAATATCAATTTAAAGGGCAGAAATATGTTAAAGTAGTAGATTGGGTAACGGGGAAAGCAAATCAAAGCCATGCATATGCAGAATTTACTCCAGAGGGAGTGAGACAATATACAACGCTTATTGAAGAAAAGTATGGGGGGTCAGAAAATCGACCGAAAATTGTTGGGATATTTCATTCACACCCATTTGGGTCAAATCCCCACTTTTCGTCAACGGACTATAATACTTTTCTAAATTTTCCTTATGATGCTGAGCACAATGTCTTCGTTTTAATAGATCCTAAATCTGATTATTACAAATCTTATATTGTGGTTATAGATGAGAAAGGAATGAAAAATTTGGCAGAAGTAGAATGGGTGGAATACACCGTAAGATAATGATTTGAGCTGATGCTATGAATAAAATCCTCAATAAACAACAATCTGATCACCAAAAAAATCCTTCATCAGAAGGGAAAAATGATGATCGAATAAATGTTAGTTTTTATGAAGATGATATTGAGGATAGAACAAGACGCTATTTTGGTACAGAAAACCTAGATAGGATTAAACAGAGCACAATTCTCTGTGTTGGGGCAGGTGCTGTAGGTAATGAGATTTGTAAAAATCTAGGAATGTTAGGTGTGGGGCATATTAAATTAGTTGATTTTGATATTGTTAGCAAATCGAATATTAACAGATGCATTTTCTTCAGACCCGAAGATCATAAAACCATCTCAAAAGTAGAGGCAGTTGCAAAACGATTGCCAGAAATTGCTCCTAACACTAAGATAACCCCATATAATGTAAGGATAGAGGAAGCACCACAAGAAGTTTATGCTGTTGATCTCATTATAATGGCCCTTGACAATGATTATGCAAGATATATGTTAAATTATGGAAATTTAATGCAAGAAAAAACCATTCCGATGATTAATGGTGCAATGGGTAAATCATTTCTCGAGGTGGAAATTTACCTGCCAGGTGAAACTGCTTGTGCGGTGTGTTTATGGAGTGAAGACTATTACAGATCAATAATGAATCATCAAGTGATTTTAAAATGTGATGAATTTTTTGTTGAAACATTACCTAAATTCCCAATGATAAGTACTTTAACCTCAATTGTTGGGGGGATAATGGCTGTAGAAGCAACGAAAGTTCTCATAAGTATGGATGAAAAAGGTATGTATTCCAATATTACCAAAGGTCAAGAACCTAATTTCGGTAAAATGATTAGATATGATTTGCGAGAGCATGAATTAACTATCGGTAATATTATGCCTAATCCAAAGTGTGTAGATGTTACCTGTCGAGCAAGAAGAAAAGCTCAAAAATAATCTCCCATCTGCATAAGTTTCAAGTTATTGAACAATGCTAAAGATGCAGAGAAGCATCAAAAACAAGAAATTAACAAATAGTATAGGTGTAAAAAAAATGAGCGAAGAAACATGGCGTGAAATTATTATTGATGTAGAGCCAAGACAGAAAGAATTTCGTGTAGCAGTTGAAGAAGAATCAACTATTGACGAAGTAGTAAAAACTCTTGTACAACGCTGTATAGACGAAGGTGTTGACATAAATAAATGGGCTAAAGAAAAAGTAGGTCAGCCTAACGTTAGCTTTATCCTAATGAGAAAAATGACTGGAAATACCGCTTTACCACCTGCTGCAACATTTGGTTCCATAGATCCAGGATTAGAATCCAATGAACGATTCAAATTAGATGCTTGTGCTCAAGTAGGATGAATAATAAATGTGTAAGCAGCGGGAATAGTTAGAAAATTTAGTACGATAAAAATTCCCGCTTTTAATCTCTTTAAACAAAAAATAAACGTAGAGGAGAATCATGTCACGAGTAAATTTCCCTGCAACTGTTGTCAATGCTCGTATAGCTGAATCTATATCAGTATTTTATGAGTCAATGGAAGAATTCTTCAAAAAGAAAGGCTGGCGATGGGTTCCGTATAAACAAACTGGTGATAAATGGATACAGGAAGATTATTCTGTAGAAATTAAAGGTAAATTTAGTGATGGAACCTATCAAACAATTGTTTTTACTATGCGAAGGACTCCAGGTTTAGTTGGTCAATCCATTTCTAATCAATTAAATGTAAGTTATGAACATAAATTCTCCATTTTTTTACCTAGAGAGTATCCAGCTAATTTATCTCATATTAAAATGAGCTCACTGACTCCTCTGTGGCATCCTCGAATTTCGATGGGAAGAGGTGGGAATGCTTGCATAACAGTGAATGGAGAAGTGGATAGAATTCTAATAGATATTATTTATCATATACTGATGGATCCTAAAAGGATTAGACCACCAAAATTATATCCTAAGGAAGATTCGGGGATGAATGTAGCAGCTATGCGGTGGTTTGAGAAAGACGCTGAGAATATCTACAATCAAATGTTAACCAGCTGGGATTCACATCACGAAAAAGCAAGCAAAGAAATTGGAATTAGGATCATTGGTTCAGATAAAGAACCAGAAGAACCGAAAGCAACCGATAAAACGATTCGCATTATACCCAAAGAACCTAAAGAAAAAGAAGAAAAGGAGAAAAAAAGTGGAGGTGTACGAATAGTTTGAAAGAAAATCAAAAGGAATTAGGAAAAGGAAAAATCTCATCAGAGGATAAACTGGATGAAGAATTATTTGCTTATGAAGTTTCTTCAAAAGGTGCTAAGCTTGAGGTTATTGAAGAGTTACCAACAGATGATGATTTAGAAGATTATAATGATCAAACACTTGAAGAAGAAAATGAAGAAGAATCTCCTCCTAAAAAAACCATCAGAATAATTTCTGAAAAGGATATGGAGATTAAAGAAATTTCTCCACCAAATTATTCACCTTATCTTGTTTGTGCATTACATTTTAAAAATCAACCATACAAAAAAAGAAAGTTGCTTAAAGTAAAACGATTAGAAGATAATTAACAACAATCTATTTCCTTCATTTTTTTTGTCTATTCTTGCAAAACTTCAAAAGGAGAGGGAAGAGAAATCATTAATCAAATATATTAAACTGCTAATAGACTATTTTGAGCAATAGTCATAAGGGGCGTAAATAACTTTTGGCAAAAAAGATTTTCCTTGATGAAACTGGATTAACTCTGGAAGATGTATGTAATATCGTGAAAAATGGCTATCAATTAGAATTAACTGAAAACGTGAAAGTCAAAGTTAATCTCGCAAGAAGTGCAATTGAAAAAGCTGTTGATGCAGGACAAAAAATCTATGGTATTACAACAGGATTTGGTGCTTTGCGAGATATTGTTATTCCAGAAAAAGATGCTGCGGAATTACAAGCAAATTTGATACGAAGTCATTCTGTTGGTGTTGGTGAACCAGCAGCAGATGAGTTCGTTAAAGCAATGATGGTTTTAAGAGTAGCTGCTTTAGCTCGGGGAAATTCGGGGTGTCAACTTAAAACTTTGGAAAATCTTATTGCGATGATAAATAAAAATGCTTTACCAATTATTCCATCAAAAGGATCTGTAGGTGCTAGTGGTGATCTAGCTCCATTGTCACATATGGCTTTAGCTATGCTAGGTGAAGGAGAAAAGAATCTAAAATACAAAGGTAAAACTTACGATGCAAAAGATGGATTGGAAAAGGCAGGCATACCAGTAACAATACTATCATACAAAGAAGGTTTGGCGTTAAATAACGGTGCACAATTTTCAGCTGGAATTGCTTGTATGGTGATAAATCAAGCTTATAATTTGCTTAAGAATGCGGAAATAGCTACAGCATTATCTATGGAAGCATTAAAAGCAGCAAGACAACAATTAGATGAAAGAATTCATGAGGCAAGAAATCAACCCGGACAAATTAAAATAGCTGCTAATCTTCGAGAATATACTACCGAGAGTATTTTTGTTAAAATTCATGAAAGTCTCTATACTTGTAAAACGGAAAATTGTGGATATTATTATGACTATCAAAATGGTGATAGCACACAAAATATCCCTCCTAATACTGATTTTCTTAAATTACCAGATTCATGGATCTGTCCAAATTGCCAAGGCTTGAAAGACAATTTCGATAAACAGTGGCCAAAAGTTCAAGATGATTATTCAATAAGATGCACACCACAGGTTTTAGGTCCTATTAGTGAAACATTAGATTTTGTTAAGGATATTCTAACTCGAGAAATCAATGCTGCAACAGACAATCCATTAATCTTTATAACCAGAGAAGAACCTTTGGAGTGTGATATCTATTCTGGTGGTAATTTTCATGGAGAACCTATAGCACTAGCAATGGATTATTTATCGATAGCCATGTCAGAAGTAGGCAATATCTCTGAAAGAAGAAGTGCTACATTAATTGATAAGAAAAGAAATCAGGGATTAAGCCTGTTCTTAATACCTCAAAGTGTTTTAGGTTTGAATAGTGGATTTATGATGCCTCAATATACAGCTGCTGCACTTGTATCAGAAAATAAAACACTAGCTACTCCAGCATCAGTGGACTCAATACCAACTTCAGATGAGGCGGAAGATCATGTAAGTATGAGTCCCATAGCAGCAAGGAAAACAGCATCTATACTAGATAATCTTCAATATATTATTGCTATTGAAATGATGTTAGCAGTACAAGCAATTGATCTAAGATGTGAAATCCAAAAAGTTTTACCTGAAAAAGCTCTTGGAAAGAAAACAAGAATCGCATATAAAGTTATTAGAGAAGCTGTTCCAAAATTAGTTCATGATAGAATTATCTATCCAGATATCAATAAAATAGCTGAGATAGTAAAAAGTGGAGAAATAATTAGTGTAATTGACAAGTAAAATAGCTCTATCTAATCATTATAAAGAAAATACTAATAGCTGGTATTTCCTTCTATTTTGAAGGAAATAGTGCAAATGCTTAAGCTTCAAAAAACTTTTTAATCGAAGGTCAATTCAAAACCACAACAGACAATTATGCCGGGATGGTGTAGCGGCAACATTATTCTTCTTTTTCTTGAATAGTAATTTGGTTCTCTTTAATTATGTATAATTGTCCCTTATCATCTTGTGCAAAGATGATGTCCTCACCTTCCTCTAATTTAAATAATTCCCGAACTTTTTTCGGAATCACTATTTGTCCTCTCGAACTAACTGTGGCACTACCTAGGAATTTCATATGTAATTTATACTAAAGTAAGTATTTAAGAGTTTTTCAGTAAAATAAGTATATACTTATTAATAAGAAAATACTTATAAATTCCTAATCCTATATATTATTATGAATTACATGCAAGACAAATCAAAGATTGCTTATAAAACAATCAAATTAATAATTCTCACTGATAAAAAAGAAGAAAATATTTTGGAAAAAATGGCACGAAAACATACATATACAGTTAAACGATTTCTTGAAATTATAAAGAAGGAAAATTTAACTTCTAAAATTAAGTCTAATTTGCACAGATTAACAATTACTTCTCGAAATCGTCCAATAGTTCCATATGATTTAAAAAAAGAAACGAAATTAAGTCATAGATATCTAGCTCAATGTATGAATTATGCTATTTGTTTATACAGTGCATATCTTACAAAATCTAAGAAATGGGAGCAATTAATAACAAAACAAAGTAAAAACAAAATAGAAAAAATAATTCAAGAAATTGAAGTGGATTCAACTGGCAATCTAATATCAATAAAAGATGATATTTCAGAAATTCTTGATAATTTGTTAAATGATGGTTTAATTAAAAAAATACTTAATTCTAGTCATTCGTTCCCTTGTGAATCACAAAATCATAAACCCAAAAAAATTCCTGTTTATTTTGACAATCAAATCCTTGAGTTAGAAAAAACAGCTGATTCTTTTAAACTTCATTTATCAACTCACAAACTTCGTGAACGAATTATTTTAGACTTAAATACAAATGAATACCATTTTCGCGAAATTAGTAATTATCCAGTTGTTGGAGGTTTTCTCTACAAAAATATAGCCAAAAAAAGATGGGAATTTCATGCTACAGTAAAAGTCAACACTCCAGAATATTCAGGTAAGAAGAAGGCTATTTTTGGAGTAGATATAGGTATGGTGACAGATGCAACAGTAGTTGTGCTTCTTGAAAATAACTCATTAAAACAAAAACAAATCCATTTTCTTAAAGTTCCAGAATTGAAAAAGAAGAAATTCTTTTTAATGCAAAGGAAGAGCGTTCTCCAGAAAAAAATTGCAAATGCTCCTCCCATTCAGAAAATACCGCTAGTACAAGAACTCAAGAATGTTTATAACAAAATCACCAAGAATTCAAAAGCTGTATGTCATAAAATATCAAAAATGATTGCTGATATTGCCCAAAATTACCTTACCTTAGGATATGAGGTTCATATAGCAATTGGGCAATTAAGTGGTATCCGAACCAGAGCAATGAAAGGTAACTATAAAGGCAAAAAATATAGAGGCAAGATTCATTCTTTTCCTTTTTATCAAATGACTGAAAACATCAAGTATAAATGTCGTATTATTGGCGTTGATGATAAGAACATCTCTACTATAAGTGAAAGTTGGACCAGTAAAACTTGCCATAAATGTGATTCAGTAAATACCATTCGATTATCTCAAGCATCATTCAAATGTCTTAATTGTAACTGTGAATATCATGCAGATGTAAATGGTGCAATAAATATTGCCTTGAGATACATCAAAAATCAATTCATAAACGACTCAAATAGTATTAAGATGATTTACTTATTTCCTAATAAGAAATCTGCCGGATTAAGCAATCCATATGTGACTCTACTTAATCCACAGGGGAACAGTAGTTCGCCCCCTTGCAATGAATCCACTGGAGCTGATTATTCAGCTCATATAAAGGTAGAGGACGCAAGAAAAGTACAAACTCTACAATAGAGGACTACAGCGGCAACATTCGGGAATATTATAAAGAAACCAAAAAACTTTGGTGCCGGGACAGGGAATCGGACCCTGACCTCAGGATATCTATATTCGGAGACTGACTCATCTCGAGAATTCCACAGTCCCGAATTCTACCACTAAACTATCCCGGCGAAGTTAATACTCTCATCACGATGAAGTGTTATTAAAAGTTTTTTGAAAGTAGTTATAATTCGTTTTTACTACATGCTTTTAAAGTTTTATTTGGTACAACAAAGCTGAGGAAAAATCAATGCCCATGAATTGGTTATATGATCCATTACTTTTGGATACTACACCAACGTTATCAGAAAAATGGTTAACCGCAAATGATTTATTAAAATATGAACGCGATACTTATCTCTCAACTTCTGGGTATTTTATACTCTATTCAATAATGATTCGTAAAAGTGATTTTTCATCAAGTGAACGGCTTCTTCAATCATTTCCCTACATTTTGCTAGACGATAATTGGTGTGAAGCTATACGTAAACAAACACTTACTTTAGCTGAGAAAGTACACTATTATTTTCAAAAATCAAACATACTTTCAGGAACTATTGCTTTAAAGCCATTAAGATATTTATATTTATATGTAAAATTTAGATCAGGGAAATTCCAGATAACATTATCATTGAATACAATTGTTGTTTCAATAAAATCGCATGGAATGTCTTGAATAAAATCTGCTTGATAATATTCAACATATTCTTTTCCAGGCAAGGGTTTTACTTCTGAATTTGTATCATTAATTTCTGGTAGTAATTCATTAGTAAAATAACTATTATATGAGTCATTTGCACTTTCTTGAGTTGCCATACCATTGTTGAGTTTAAACTCAAATCCATTAATGGTTAAGGGTATTATCAAGAAAATGATTAAAGCACAAAATAATCTAATATGTTTAATGTTTGTGGACATAAAGATTTCACCTATTTAAGGAGCCTTTTCAAATATAACATATGTTATCTTATACTAGGATCTCCAAAAACCAGCTTAAAATTGAGCATATAAACACAATTAGAAAAATAACTTTACATATAAACTTGAAAAAATATGAGAAAGTTGATAGTTCACTTTCTCTCATTTCGCACTAGTAGAATTGCAGAAACAAGGCTAAAGAACCCTGAAATGGCAATAGTGTTAATTTTTGTGTCCAGTGTATACATATCAAAGAGATTCCCTAAATACCAAGTACTCAAACTATCCGCATAGGTTACAGTTTCAAAGGTCGCAGAGGATTCATTATATGTTGTTACATTATAGGTTGTAAAAATTAATGCTCCTACAGGATTAACAGGAGCAACTACAGCAGTGTGGTTCACTTGAAAGATGAGGTTATTAGCGTCAACAGTAACAGTATTGTTATTCATTTCATAAAAGATAGGATCATTTGCACTGTTATTGAGAACAGTTAGAGAGCCATTTGTAACGCCAAACATACTTATTCCACCTGCAACGCAGACAGTGTAGTTTGCTAATGGTCGTATAGTTTCTTCCCAATGCATATATTTTTCCCAATCACAAATATAGCTTCCATTTATTTCCGTTGTCCAACCAATAATGATTCTATAACCATGATTGGCATCTATAACTGGTGTGGTACAAAGACTAAGTTCAATCTGGAGAAAAGTAGGACTACTACTTATAGTATCAATATCAATTGAGGGTTGATCAAAATAATCACATGATAATTCCCCTTGAAAAATCCTTTGGACATCATTTAAATGGTCTGACCAAGGAAATGGACTAGCTTTCAATGCACTACCTGTAATTATTTGGGTTGTTGTTAAAATTCCCATCAGAAGTGCAAGATAGATTATAGTTTTTTTATTTCTCATTTTTGTACCACCTTTCTGTTAAATAATAACAATATTTAATATAGTGCTCTTAGTAATAATAAATATTTTATTACACTCTACTAGAATGTAAATTGTTTATAAAATCAATAACTAAATTAAATTTACCCCTTTTAAATCTATTATCACAAAATTTTTTACACCAAAAAGGGAACTTCACTGCATTAATAAACATGAACTGCTACTTTTCTTTTATAAGCATTATTTCAATTTCTTTGGTGATATAAATTAATCCATTTTCATCTTGCAAGAAAATAAGATCATCTCCTTGTTCAAGGTTTAGTTCTTCTCTCACTGTTTTGGGGATGGCTATTTGGCTTTTCATAACAATTTTAGCACTGCTAAGGAATTTCATGTTCTCACCAATAACTCATTTAATTTAAGAGTAATATTTTGTTATATTCTCCAGTTTTTCTTGGAGGTGTCTCTTTTTTTCTTCAGCAATAATAATTGAATTTCATACAAGCTTTCTCTTTGTTTTTTGTAATCTTTTGGTTTGGTGTAGAAACGCCATAATCTCTTTACAGCTATATGTTCAAAATTGAGTATATATTTCCTTTTTTGGTGCAGTATCTCTCCTTCCTTAACCGCCTTTTGTAATTTAACACACAATTGGCTTTTCTTCCAGGGCATTCTTTCTACCAATTCTGATAAGGAGTATTCTTTTTTATAGCCATTTCTTAGTTGTTCTTCAATCATCAAGCACACTAATCGATGGATGAACATCGTCTCTTTTTTTACTAATACTCTTATTAAAGTTCCTAATTTCACTGTTTCCTCCGGATTTGTTTCGAACAATTGTTTAGCTATTTCTTCTATTGATTGTTCTTTCAATTCCTTCATCATTTCATCTTGTGTTATTGTCATCGCTCAACTCTTCTGTTCTATATTAGTTTTTCACTTGAATTTCTTTATAAAGGCCTAAATTATCGACAAAAAAATTCTTGAGCCTCCTTAGTCTCGGAGTGCAGTAATCCTGAGCTGAGAGTTCGATTCTCTCTCCCGGCACCAATCCTTTTTATAACTAATTTTTTTGTTTAACAAATAATCAATATTTAGTACAAAAAGGTAATTCAATTTTCATTAAAAAAGAAATAATTGGTTGTTTGGAACCAATTATAATTAACTTAAATTACACCCAATTGTTTCCCATGTTTGGTAATTATTTCAATAGCTTCATCAATAGTATTATATTCAAAAGATGCTTGGCATGTTGTTCGTAATAATTCTCTACCTATGTCCACAGCTGGTGATCGTACAGGATTTGTATAAACACTTCTTGGTCGTTCATCAAGCAAGTCCTTAAAGAAACCAAATGTTGTGAATTCGTCACCAACAATTATTGGCAAGATTGGTGTTTGCGATTTTCCTGTATCAAACTCTGCATCAGTTAGACCTTCGTGATAGCGTTTAGTATTTGCCCAGAGTTTTTGTCTATATGAATCATTTTTTTCGATTATATCTAGTACTGCTAAAACTGTAGCTAATGCTGAAGGTGGTGAGCTTGCACTATAGATCAATGCTCTTGCTTTATGCTTAACCCATTGGCATAGTACCTCAGAACCAGCGATATAACCACCAATAGATGCAAAGCTTTTGGAAAAAGTTCCCATAATAATATCAACTTTATCAGTTACTCCATAATGTGCTGCAGTACCCCTCCCATTGGGTCCAAGTACTCCTACAGCATGAGCGTCATCTACATAAACTCCCGCGCCATATTTTTCTGCAAGTTCTGTTATAACATCAAGTTGAGCTATTGTTCCCTCCATTGAAAAAATCCCGTCACTAACAATAAGTGCATGTTCATTCTCTGGGATTTGTTTCAAACATCGTTCTAGTTCTTCCATGTTATCATGCTCATAAATTAGCTTGCGTTCTTTTGGTATACCGCTTAATTTAATACCATCAATAATAGAAGCATGATTTTGTTTGTCTGAAATTACCCAATCATCTTTACATAAAAAGCAAGAAAGAGCTCCAAGGTTAGCTTGCATACCAGTTGAAAAAATCACTACTGCTTCTTTTCCTAGGAATTTAGCTAAACGATTTTCTAGTTCCACATGTAAATCCATAGTACCATTGAGTAATCTTGATCCAGTAGAGCCAACTCCATATTTGTCAATTGCTTTCTTTGCTGCTTCTTTGACTTGGGGATTAATTGTCATTGAAAGGTAATTATTGCTACCTAACATGATTACCTCTCGACCATCCATGTTAACAATGGGTCCTTGTTCACTACTTAATTCCTTGAAATAAGGATAGAATCCAAGTTGTTTAAAAGCGTCAATTTGCTCTATCAACTCAGACTTTGCCCGATCTTCGTATTTCGTAAAGAAATTCATTTGAGCCACTAAAAGATGGGTTCGGGGTAGGTATTAAATAAGTTTTTTCCCATATTCAGCATTTAGGTAATTACCTACAATTAAATTAAATGAAAAAAATATTTAAAGAAATTCAATATCTAAAATACTAAACGGTTGGCACCGTAATTCTAGGAGATAGTAATTTGAATAAAGTTATAGTTATAACTGGAGCATCATCAGGCATAGGTCTTTCCCATGCTGTTTATTTAATATACAAAGGGTATACAGTTTTTGGAACAAGTAGATTAGATACAGTAAAAGATCTACATAAATTAAAAGAAATTTATTTGCAGGATCATACCAAATATCGTTTTACTAATCGTGAAAAAACATCTGTTAAACCTAGAAAGAATCTTCTTCCAAAGAAGATTCTGAATAATTTGGATGAATTATTAAGCAAAATAATTTTTTTCAAAATGGATGTCACTTCAGAAGATTCCGTTCAATCTGCTATAAAAGAAATGGAAGACAAAGCTAAACAGCTAAACAATAGAGGAATTGATGTCTTAATTAACAATGCTGGAATTAGTTTCTTCAAAAGCTCAGAAGATTTATCCTTAGAGGATTGGCAAAAAACATTTGATATTAATCTTTTTGGGGTTATCAGAGTAGTAAAAGCTGTTTTACCTTATATGCGTGCAAGAAAAGCTGGTCAAATTATCAACACTAGTTCACTAGGGGCGATCGCTACAATACCTTTCCAAGCACATTATTCAGCTTCTAAAATAGCTACAAAGATGTTCACTGAAGGATTGCGTATAGAAGTAAAACCATTTAACATAAAAGTATCAGCTATTCTACCAACTGATATTAACACAAATTTCAATGTTAATATGTTCGATCATTCAAATTCGAAAGGGAACAATATTTCTTCCATTGATTTGCAATATATGATTGATAACACTCCTACAAGTAAAGATTCCCCATACTATCACTCAGCACAAAAAGTATGGAAGATTATAGTTAAAAATCTAATAGTAGCACCACCACCATTAGTTGTGTCTAAAAAAATAGCTAAAATCATTAAAAGCAGAAAACCAAAAGTAAATTACCGATCAGGAAGTTTATCGCAAATCTTTTTGATTTATTTAATTCGAAGGATTGTATCAGATGAATTCACTGATTACCTTTTACCAAAATATTTTGGTTTGTAAATATAATAGATTAATTTGCCCATAAAACAAAATAAAGAGTATAATAATTGAAATAGTTTGGATAAAAAATTTAAAGTGATAAAGCTTAGAAATCAAGATATTCAAAGAAGGGTAGACCATATGACCTATGTAATTACTGGTTCTGGACTTACAATAGAAGATGTTGTCAAAGTTGCACGACATAATGAAAAAGTAGAATTGCATCCAGATGCAATCGAACGAATGAAAAAATGTAGAGCAATGCTTGAAGAAAAAATCGTTGCTGGGGAAATCATGTATGGCGTAAATACCGGCATTGGTGAATTTTCTGAAGTTGTTCTTACAGATGACCAAGTAGGGCAATTTCAAAAATATTTAATCTATAATCATGCTGCTGGTATTGGCAAAGCTGCTCCGATTGAACATGTTAGAGCTGCTATACTAGGTAGAATTAACGTCCTTGCTCATGGTAATTCAGGCAATAGACCAATCATTGCTCAAACAATGGTTGATATGCTAAATAAGGGTGTAACCCCAGAAGTTTGTGAAAAGGGTTCTGTTGGCGCTTCAGGTGATTTATGTTCAATGTCACAAATAGCTCTTTTAATGATGGGTGAAGGAAGAGCATTCTATAAAGGCAATCTCATACCTGGTAAAGAAGCGATGGAAAAAGCAGGAATTCCAATACCGGGATTAAAGGCACGAGATGGTTTAGCTGCAATTAATGGCTCTAATTTTCTAACTGCAATGAGTGCTTTGTGGCTTTTTGATGCTATGCGATTTATGAAACAAGCAGAAATAGCTTGTGCAATGTCAATTGAAGCTTTAATGGGAAACATGAAACCTTATACTCCAATGTTACATGAAATCCGAGGTTTTCCAGGTGCTATTAGAAGTTCAAAAGCGCTTACCAAACTCTTCAAAGGTGGAGATTTATATGAAGCACGCTTAAAGGTAAAAGTACAGGATGCTTATTCTATGCGTTCAGCTCCTCAAGTAATTGGTGCAGTACATGATGCTTTAGCATATGCACGAATACAAGTTGAGATTGAATTAAATGGTGTAGGAGATAATCCTATATTCTTCCCAGATAAGAAACTTCAATTAACAGGAGCAAACTTCCAAGGAACACCAGTTTGTTTACCAATGGATATGGCTGGTGCTGCTATAACAATGGTTTGTGTAATGTCTGAACGTCGTATGAATCGTCTAAACCATCCTGCCTTAAGTGTTGGTTTACCTCCTTTCTTAAGCAAAGGCGCTGGTTTAATGTCAGGTTTAATGTTGAGCCAATATGCTGCTGATATGCAAATAGTGGAAATGCGAATCTTATCCATGCCTGCAAGCATTCAATCAATCCCCGCTGCAGCTGATCAAGAAGATTTCGTTTCAATGGGTATGAATACTGCACTTAAGAACAATCAAATACTTGACAACGCTTATGGTGTTTTAGGTATTGAATTCATGGCTGCTGCACAAGCATTAGATTTCCGAGAATTCAAGTTTGGTGATGGTGTAACAAAAGCCAAAGAAGTCATTCGAAAACATGTTGCATTCTTGGATGAGGATAGACCTTTATTTGATGATCACAATAAGATGAAAGAATTGGTAAAATCATGTGAAATTCTTATAGAAGTTGAAAAAGTAGTTGGAAGTCTCGATTAATACTTCACTCTTCGTTTATGAGATAGGGGTTCAATCCCTCCTCTCTTTTCATTTTATTTATTTCAAATAACTAATTTTCAGAGAAAAAGATTTCCTTCAGCTGTTTTTAGAGCTCGTCCTCCAACAAAAATTTCATTTTCTCGATATTTTGGATACATAAATCCTTCTCGAGTATCAAAACCACCTTGATGAACAATTAGGTCTTCTTGTTCAGAGATAATTTTATGATGAAGACAAAAAGCGGTAATAGATCCAGAAGCAATACCTGTTACTGCATCTTCTCTACCATTTAACGAGGCTGCAAAATATCTTGATCGGACATTTTTCTTATCAGGAAGAAGAGAGAATAATATTATTCCTGCTAATTGTAACTTATCACAAATTTTCATAACATCAGAGTTGGTTAAAACAATTTTTTCCAATATTTTTGAATTGATTTGAATAACTAATCTATCCTTTTTACCTAATTCAATAATACTATTTACCAAATCATTGTTTGGAAGTTTAATTGCTTTGGAAATTTCGTTCATTTCCTTTTCCTCAATTGCTTTTATTGTTGCTTGTCCTAGAGAAACATAAACTTCTGGAAACTTTAATTTCTCGATCGGTGTAGCAATAATCACTTTTTTCTTACCTAGAGCAGTATTAACTTCAAATTCACCATCAAAAAGAGGCTTATCATCCAACAAAGCAAAAATAGCTGCAATAATGCCTTGACTACAAATTTTCAATTCATCATACGGTGTGAAAGTCAAGCTATCAAATAATTGATCAGAGGTATTTTTTAATGAAATAAAAATAGTATGTGCTAATGATAATTCATTAGCAATTTTTTGCATTTTCTTCTTTTCAAAGACTTCTTCATAATAAACAACTGCAGTGGGATTTCCTTCAAAATGATCTTTAGCGAAAACATCATAGATTTTGAATTTCATTATAAACACACTTAAATTAATTTCATTTTTTATAGCACATAATACAGTTTCTGTTAAATATATTGAATACTAATAATGTTTCTTATGAAGAGTAAAAAATAATTAGTTTTTTATTTTTTAATGTTGTTTTCAAAAGATAAGGAAACTTTATTCAAATGAAGGGAGAGTAATTATTTGAGAACAAGAAAGGATTGTTAATATGTCAGAAGTTAAAACTGAAATAATAGAAAAAAATCTTTCAATAAATCGATTTAAAGCTGTTTTATTATTTTCAACTGGAATTTTTTCTATCAGATATCTTACATTGCTTTTCAGTATAATTTTTAGTGATAGATTGCTTGTTTTTTCAACATCTATTTTATTTATTTTACAAATACCATTACTTATAGTAGGTTTCTCAATGTTTTGTTATGGCATTATGGGTATTAAGGGGTTAATACCCGAAAAATCTTTACAAAAGACATTGAAAACAGCTGTTATAGTTTTAACATCAATGATAATCTTACTTGCAGTAGTTTTGATTACTTGGTTTATAATGAGTCTAAATCCTAATCCTGAAAATACCCCTTATGGTTATGATTTGTGGGCAGAATCTATAGTCATTGCTATGCCTTTTACAGAACTCATACCACTAACAATAGCAATGAACCTTATCGGTGGTGTTTTTTGGAAATTAAGGAACACTGATGGATGGAAAACGAACATACTCATAACACCAATTGCATTTATTCCATTAACAATAATTAGAATTGTTAGTGCAAGTCTAAAAATCGTTAATATAATAGATCCACCAAGATTTCAAATAGCTTGGGAAATTTCAGACTATGCTCGAATTGTTTATTCACTTTTAGGAATTATTGCTTTTATAGAAATATTCATTCATATCTGGAAAATTAAACCTAGAGTAATTAATGAGCAAATGAAGTTAAAGTGAATAATAATGTGATTAGTTTACCTTATAATAGAAAAAATTATAAAAGATTTGCTTCGTGATTTTGTTGGTGTAAAATAAAATGTGGGATAGTTTTCACATCTACTAAAAAAATAATTTTTTACTTGAGACTAGGTCCCACTACTACATTTAATGTTCTTATTCAAGAAAAAATTAATCAAGTTGAAGAAGAACAGCTTAAAGATAAAACAATTTTGAGGAGTAATTATAATGAGTCAAAATGACGATAAGAAAATAAAAATCGGACGACCCGCAGGCTTTAGAGATTTCTACCCAGAGGATTATAGCAAAGTGGATTTTGTTTTACAAACTATGAAACGAATCTCACTTGAATTTGGCTATGTGGAATACGTTACCCCCGCTGTAGAATTACGTAAACTATATGAGCTAAAATCAGGTGAAGGACTCATTAAAGAAACATTCAAAATTGAAAGTAGAAGTGGACAGAAATTAGTATTGATACCTGAATTAACTCCTAGTTTAAGCAGGATGTTAGCTGAAAGGCAACAATATTATACAAAACCAATTCGTTGGTTTTCTTTCCCAAAATGTTATCGAGATGAAACACTTCAAAGAGGTCGAGTGAAAGAGTTTTGGCAATTTAATGCAGATATATTAGGCGAAGAAGACATTTATGCTGATGCTGAAATAATAACTATTTTGGTGAAAATAATAAGCGAATGTGGATTATCTAGAAAGCAATTTGTAGTAAAGATCAATGATCGGAAGTTTATGCAAGGATTTTTAGAGAAAATAGGAGTGAAAAATTTCTTACCCGTTATACAAGCATTTGATCGTAAGGATAAATTGCTCCAAGAACAGATAGAAAAAAAGCTAAAGGGTAAATTTCCAGAAGAGGAAGCCACAAGAATTGCATTAATAATTAGACAAAGCAAGAAACTAGATAATAGTATCTTTGAACAAATTCCAAATACTGAAGAAACAAAATCTATAATAGCAAACTACGATAAAATACGCAAAAATGCTTTTATGAAGAATCTATTAGAGATAGGTATCAATAATGATCAAGCTGAAATTCTATTCCAGCTTTCAGAGATAGAAGATAATCCGAAGAATTTCATAAAAAGAGTAAAAGCGCTTGGTGTTAATGAAAATATTGATGAGCTTTTATCAGATCTCATCGCATTGACTAAGTTACTGGAAAGTTTTGGTGTGCAAGAGTATATCACCTTTGATGGAAGCTTAGCACGAGGCCTTGATTATTATACAGGGATAATTTTTGAAGCTTGGAGTAGAGAAGGTGTCTTACCAAGAGCTATTGCAGGTGGGGGACGCTATGGCGATTTAGTTGCAACAATAGGAGGACAACCTTTGACAGGAACAGGTTTTGGATTTGGCGAGACAGTTTTGATGGAATTGATGGATGAATTTGGTATCAATTATCCCAAACTACAAACTTGTGATGTCTATATTGCTTCTATACAATTAGAGGATTATTCAGAAATAATTGAACTATCAAATAAGCTTCGTGAAAAAGGTCTAAGTATATTATTCAATCCATTCAATTGGCGAATAAAGAGACATTTTGAGAATGCTGAAAAACAAGGAGTTGAATGGATGTTAATTATAGGTAAAAAGGATTTAACAGATAATGTTGTAACCTTGCGAAATATCATTAGTGGGGAACAAGAAGCTATACCTATAAAGAACATTGTTAACTTGCTAGTTAAAAGAATAAAAAGAACATAATATTTTTGGGGACCTCCCCAGACTTTTTTCTTAAAAACGAATTTGAAAGGTATAATAGTTTATGATACCTATTTTAATTAACTCAAAATACTATTTGATAATAAAAACATAAAGACTAGTTGTGGGTAAAATGGTTAACCTTCGAACAGAAAATATACGATGCGTTTTATGTAATAAACATCTTGATGTTGTTTCTCAAACAACTAAAGAGTTATTTGTTTGTTCGGGGTGCCAAGGAACATTCTGTCCTGAATGTTTAGAGGCGATAAAAAATTACTCACGATGTCCCGCAGCAGGATTATTAGGGAAAGAAGATCATGAATTGAAAGTAGTAAAATTATTGCCACCAAAAATTATGTCATTACAGGGACAAATTGTTCAACAAAATGATTCTCAACCAAAAACTGTGAAAATCATCTCTAAAAAGAATGTAAGGATTCTAGATAAAAAAGAGTAAATCACTTGATAAAAAGAATGAATTTGAAACGGAAGGTAATCTGAATGCAAATTATCCCCTATATTAGCACTGAACTTGGCCAAATACCTTTACGAGAAAATAATGCTATAAAAAATGGCGAAAAATTATGTCTTATATTATCTATTGATCAAAGTGATGAAAAAGATCAGAATCTTGCACAGATTGAATTATATAATCCATTTGAAAAAAAAGTGGTAACTGGTAAAATACCAACAATAGATAATACAAAAATTGCTACCTTAGAAGTCGTAATTCCTGATCATTGGATTAGTGGGAGGTATACTGCTGATGTTTTGGATAATGCTAATAATCTTGTGGGAGGATGTCACTTTTATCTTACACACAAACATGCCTATCAACAATTATCTTCTGAGCGTTTGATAAAACCAAATTGGCGGATGCATTATCGCATAACCATTCGGAACCCTACGGATAAACCAATAGGTAATTTTTCTTCATTTGTAGCCTTACCAATGAACGTTCCACCTCAGCAATATGTTAAACAATTAGAGCTTAATCCATCTAATCTTAAAATTTCAACAGATGTAGAAGGGAATCAATGGATCCATAATGAGGTAAAACGAATAGCCCCCCAAGAAACAATTGAAATGGGTTATTCAGCAGTAGTTGAATGTAGACCGTTAATTATTTCTCGTAACATTAAAGAGGCATTAAAAACAAACCCATATACACATGAATTTCTCAAACAATATCTAAATCCCGAACCACACATAGAAAGCGATCATCCCTCGATTGTCAAATTAGCTGATTCAATAAAAACTAGTGATCCTATTTCTTTTGCCAAAAAAGCTACCAATTTAGTAAACGAACGATTAACATATAAAATTCAACCAGGTGAATTTGGTGCAGCATATGCTATTGAGAAGATGGAAGGTGATTGCACCGAATATGCTGCCTTGTTTGTTGCTCTTTGCCGTGCAGCAGGTATTCCAGCAAGAACAAATGCTGGTTTTGCAAAAGGGGAACAATGGGAAAGACATGCTACCGCTGAATTTCTTGTCGCTGGACGATGGTTACCAATAGATGTTACAGGTCAAAAGGGGAAAGATATTTTCATTGGTCATTTACCAGGAAATATTATTGTAACACGTGGAAATTGGATGGGAGGAACACTCGCAAAAGAAGTAAGTTATAGATATCAAATAATGGACTCCACCCAAAAGTTACTTGTTGATGTTGATTGGAAAATAGCCTATGCAGATAAATTCGCATTGAGTAAAAAACCAACTATAACGGTCATGGATAAAACAGTAAAGATAATCGAATCAAAAATCATTGAATCAAATAAAGTTAAGATAATAGATAATGAACCAATTATTACTCCTAAGTATCAAATTCCTCCATCTAATCTTGAGTCATCAAAAATCAAACTCAATAATAATAAACAAAAAAAGAGTGAGACTTCTCAACCTGTTTCAATAATCTGTGAAATACCCGATGTTTTAAAGGATGGACAAATGAAAAAACAGGTAATAATGTTACGGAATAATTCTGAGAATATACAAAGAGGTTGTTTTGAAATACGTTTGATAGAAGATGGAATTATAAAACTCCTTTCATATCAAGGGTTAAAAATTCCTTCAAAAGGTGAGATACCTATTAAACCTAGATTACAATTAGATAAAGTAGGAAGTAATCAAATCCAATTTGTTTTTCAAAACAGAATAGGTAGAACTATAGCTAAAAAGGAAAAGAAAATAACTGTTTTTTAAGGGAAAATAACCATTGTTTGTTATATTTGAACTCCTTAAAAAGTAACAACTTAATTTCATTATCACAAATTTTTATAATCGAGAATAACATTCTACCATCTATGTTATATGTTGTTCTTTCCTTGATAATCGGACTGGCATTTGGTGTGGTATCAGGAGTAGTTGTATATCTTAGTCGAAGAAGATTTTCACCTGCAGTTTATATCGTCGCTGGTGGTGGCTTTGTTGGTGGCTTCCTAATTACATTATCATTACTACTCTTTTCGATGCCATCAATAGGTTCGATAATATTGGTTTGTTTACTTTTGGGTGGAATTTTGACTATCTTTTTGTCACGATTCTTCTCAAAGAGTTTTGGTAAACTAGGACGACGAGCTGAAGGGATATTTCTACTAGTACTTGCTGGAGGAATGTTAGCTACTTCGGCTTATTTTGGTGTAAGCTCAGCTATATGGAAAGGATATGATCAAGCTAAATATTTCGATTCTATCCTTCAATTTCCTACTAGTATGCTTCCATTTAGTGAAACCGTAACAGGTGATCACATTCGTGTTGTAGATAGCGATCTTGCAGCAGAAATTATTCAAAAATCATCTCCCTTTGGAAGTAATACCTTGATACAAGAATTACATGTAGGGAGAATTAATGGAAAACTCATGTGGATTGGTGTTATTGGCACTGATGCGATAATGATAGGGAAGGATAACGTAGGACGAACTCGGAACAGTATTTTTGGGTTTGCAGGAGTAGACCTTACAGATCCATCAAAAGAAGTCGTGATTGTTAATCAATCATTTGATATAGGTCATTATCTTGTCCGAACAAAGAATTTGCAAAGGATAATCTGGAAAATAAATCCCAATTATAAACAAGGCGATAATAGCTATTTCTCCATGAATGATGAAGGAGAAATGAGAATGTTGGTTCCATATTCTATCGTCCAAAACTGGCGTTTTGAGAAATCAAATGATATTGCTATGGCAACTTATTTGCAAAAACTTGGTGGTGTCCTTGAATTTGACTCTGATGGTAATCTTATAGAGGATTATCAGGACCTTAATGATTTACCAGATTATGCTAGAATTCAATGTTATCCAGAAGATTGGCTTGAATATAATATTAACAAATGGGGAAGACATAGAAAAGGCAATCATGAATTTGCTTATTGGTTTACTACTTCAGAACAATTAGGTATATCTTGGTTTGATGATGTTCGAGTAATTTATGATGCAAATACAGCTGAAACATCACAATATGTCATGTTAACCCAACCTGAATCCGAAAGTCAATTATTACGTGGAGCAATAAAAGCAAATATTACTGGAATTTACTTTTTTGATTGGTCCACTTTACAACCAAAACCAATTGATACATTAAATGCTCTTTACCATTGTGAAACAGCAATTGATGTAGAGGTTGGAACAACAACTCATAATTACATACCAATTTTACCCTTACTCTATCCAATTAGAGAGACAACAAACAATATGTCAGATTATGCTTATGTAGTTCCAATTCAGTTTAGTAGTATACGGTTTGGTGGAATTTGTATAACAAATCCATTTGATCCGAGTGGTGTTCAAACAATAGTTGAATTTGCTGACGTAAGTGATACAGTAGATGAAGTTCTAGTTAGAGCTTTAACTAAATATCTGGAATTGATTGGTGATGAAATCAGCACTGCAGATAATTATAATGAAACACTAGAAATCTATGATCTAGCATCATTTGAACAAAATGGTGACACAATCTATGTTGCTTATGGAAACTTAACATACATACCAGATGGTGAAACATTACCTATCCATGATAACACAACTGTTTGGTTCTCGCAACATTATTTGAATGTCTCACAATGGGAGAAAGTTTTATTCTTAGAAATTGGTGACGTTCTTAAACTAAATATTGTTTATGTGAACACTATTATCTATTGTATAGAAATAATTTCAGTAGATTAAAAAATAATGAGCTTTCCGAAAATCAGGAAAGCTTGAATTTTTTCTTTTTTATTATTATGTACTTTTAGCTTTCTTTCTTTCGATTTTTCTTATGATAGCATCAGCTACTTTCACAAGTGGATAAATCGTTTCAGAAACAGCTGGAGCATAACAAAAATCAATATCCATGATATTGTAGACTGTTAAACCAGTTTGCAAAGCCAAAGCGACATAATTGACATTAACATCAACATTTTCTTCACCTATTACTTCTACACCAAGGATTTTGCCGTCATCAGCTTTAGCAATAAGCTTGATAGTAATCTCTTTAGTAGTAGGCATATAATGAGGTCTAATAGGTGCTGAAAGTTTTGCTGTAACAACATCTATATTCAGTTCTTTAGCTTGATCTTCATTTATTCCAGCAATACCTATATAGAAATCTCTGGAAGAAACAATAAATGAATTTACACTTCCAGGATAGGTTTCGTTACCACCTGCAGCATTCATACCTGCAATTCGTCCCTGTCTAACACCAGGACCAGCTAAAAGAGCAAGACTAGTCTGGTTGGTTACAATATTATGGGTAGTAACACAATCACCTGCAGCATAAATTCCTTCAATGCTTGTTTCCATTTTTTCATTTACTTCAATTGCTTTGAATTTTTCATGTACTTTTAAACCGATTTTCATACCTAATTCAGCATTTGGTCTTACACCTGTTGCTAGAACAATAACATCTGCATCAATAATTTCTTCAAATTCTCGAGTACCATATTTGATTTGCTTAACTTTTTTATCACCAATAATTTGTTTAACCATCATATTGGTTTTAACAGTAATACCAAGATCTGTAAGATTCTTTTCTACTATTTCCGCATAATTCTTTGAAATCTTAAAAGGCATGAGCTGTGGAAGCATTTCTATAATTGTTACTTCTTTTCCTAAATGACTTATTTCAGAAGCAACTTCAATACCTATTGCACTTCCACCCACAACAACAATCTTTTTGACCTTATTATCAGAAACAGCTTTGCGAATAGCTTCTGCTTCCTCAGCAAATTTCAAGCTAAAAACATTTCCAAGATCTTTTCCCGGAATAGGAGGAACGAAAGCTTTGGAACCAGTACAAAGAATCAATTTATCATACTCTAATACCTGTTCTCTATCTCCACTACTTTTAAAGAAAACTCTTTTTGTTTTTATGTCAACATTTTCAACGAAGGAATTTTTATGTAAAGTAATTTTCATCATTTCATAATTTAAATTCTCAATAATTGAATCAATTGATGGGAGGTAGCCACCTATAACAAAAGGCATTGCACAAGGATGATAGGTATCATAATTTTTCGTATCAATGACAGTTATTTCAGCAGTACGATCAGTTAGTTTTGCAGCACCTGCTGCACTCATCCCAGCTGGACCGTTCCCAATAATAATAATTTTTTGTGTCATTATTGTAACCTTCAAATTTTAATGATATTGCAAGAAAATTGGAATCAAATAAAAGGTATGAAAAAGTGCTTTTTAAAAGTTTATAAAAAGATAATAAATTTCTAAAGCCTGTAAATAATTAGACATTTAGAATTCAAGTTGAAATGCCATATCAGCTGCATTCTTCACAGCGACACTAAAACCAGGTTGGAAACCAATAATTGCAGTATCAATCCCATGTGATTTTGCAGCTCGTAGAATGGGTGCACATCGTGCATGTCTGCTAGCAATAATGACCATCTGTATATTCTTTTGAAAAACACAATCCATAACCTCGATAGCCATTCTGATATAAATGTCAGATGAAGCAACAATAGGTTCATAACCACTGTTTTCCATAGCCTTTAGAAGACTCTTAGGAGCATGACGATTTAAGATAACTTTAGCAATTTTAATTTGCCCTAATGTATCAGAAATCTTTTCAATATCCTCAAGACGAATCTGTTTATTATCGACACGTCTTAAAAGATTAGGAGCATCAATAATCAAAGCAATTTTCTTTTGTTTAGTGAAAATATTCTTAACAGTTTTAAAACCAATTCCTTTTTGTTCTTTTAAAGAAGATTCAGCTATAGATTCGTCGTAATCCTCCTCATCGAATTCTTCATTATCATAGGATTGTTCATCACTTCTTTTCGACAAAGTTTTTTAACTCCATATATAGAAAAATAAATCTCTTCTCTTTAAGTTATCCTTTATTTTAAAAAGTAATTAGTTACTAAATTAAATTTGAATTAATATAAAAATGAAAAAAAAGAGTGGAATTAAACCTTTGAAACAAAAGTCTTATTCTCTTTCTTAGATACTTTGACTAAACCATCATCTTTCAAATCAGAAACAATATGTTGAACAATATCAGAGGTTTGACCAACAATTTTAGCAAGATCAGGGACAGCTATTTCTCCACCCAAATCTTGTATTGCTAAGAAGACTCTGAATTTCGGTACATTTTGAAGTGATTTTGTTAAGCTTTTTACCAAATTATCTTTTTGACCTGTAGAGCTTTCCAATTCAGTAATTCGTGATTTCAAGTTTTCATATTGAACCATTATTTTGTCGCGTTCTTCTTGTAAAGCGTCTCGATCTTTTTCAATTACTTCTTGAGTCTTGGTAATTTCGGTAATGGTTTTTTCTTTTTCTTCAACTTTAGATTGCAAATCTCGTAGCTCTTTCTTGATTTCATTGATTTCAATTTCATTCCTTGCTTTCTCTTTTATTAAATCTTGTAATTTGCTTTCTTGATTTGATTTGTCAGCACTAATATTATCCTTAGCTTCCGCTAGTGAGCTTTTTAATTTGCTTATTTCTGTTTCTTTTTCATCTAGTATTTTCTCTTTATTTTCAAGTTCACTTGTCAAATTATCTACTTTCTTTTCTGAACGATCAAATGTATTCTTTATATCTGTAAATTGATGATCAAGTGATTTTAGGTCATCTTGTAATTTCCTAATTAAACCATCCTTTTCTGATTCTGAGGAAGCGATTTCAGCTTTGATTTCGGTAATGGTTTTTCGTAGTTTGTCAATTTCACTATCTTTTTGTTGCAAGCCTTCTCTATAGCTACTTACAGCGGCAGTAGCTTCTTTTAAGCTAACTTCTAATTCATCAGCACGTTCACGTTCCATAGATAAGAGTTGATCCAAACGATTTTTCTCAGATTCAAATTTCTCTGATCCTGTGGATTTCATTTGGTTTACTCGTTTTTCAAGAGAATCTATTTGCTCTTTTTGTGAATCAATTGTTTTCTTTTGTTCTTCAAAAATATCTTCTTTTTCTTTAAGGAATGAAGAAGCTTGATCTCTTTCTTGAGACAAATCACCAAATTGAGACTGTAAGTCCTCTATTTCCATACGTTGTTGAGCAAGTGTTTCACCTAGATCCATAACTTGGTTTTCGTACATTTCAATCGTACGTTTCTGCTCATCCACTTGTTCTTGAAGTTGATTTAACTCATCAATTTGACCTTCCCCTCTCATTTTAATTCTGTTTTGTTCATCTTCAAAAGCTTTTTTCATTTCAATAATTTCAGCTTGTAAGCGAGTGTTTTGCTGTTCTAATTCAGCAATTCTTTGGGTAGATTCACCACTAAAACTTAAATTACCTGATAATGCACTACTTAAAGTATTGCCAAGTATCTTACTTCCATTACCTGAAGTATTTGTAAGAATTTGCTTCATATAATCTAATTCAAGTGATTTAATAGTATCAAAAATGGATCCTATCTCTTGTGGTGAATAGCTTGATTTTGAAGTGGACAGAAAATTATTCTTTTGTTCATCAAATCTTGAGGAAAATTGTAATTCAATTTTAGATTTTAAATCCTGCATTTCTGAGAGAAAACGAACAACAGATTGTCTTTTTATTTCATCAATATTTGGTGGTTGTGACATTCTAAAGCCTCTTTCAATTCATAACTATTAATCATCTTTTTGAATTTCTACTATAATCAGTAAATGATAATGTATTTTTGCTTTTTTAATAGTTTAGCTTGGTATATACAACATCAAACTAGTAATTAATAAATGTACTAATTATCTAGAGGATATATTTCTTCCTTAAAAAAACCTTTTTTCATTGTAAATTCCATTAAAACAAGTGGAATGTCTTCTAGAAAGTAATCGTTAATTGATAGATATCCTCAAAATAGAGATAGAAATTTTGCAGGAAAGAGCGTAATTTAGTGAACGGAACAATTGGAACTTTTTCATAAAAAAATAATTCATCATCCAACCAAGTAATAATAATTGGTAATAATTTCAAAGATTTCCAAGAACTAACATTTATCTTCTGTTTTAAATCATCAATGGAATCTTTCACCGCATGGATTCTTTCAAGCTGATCTTCCGCAGCTTTTTTCAGGACTGATTTCTTTCCTGTTCCTCCATAATGTTTACAATCAATAAGCAAAATATAGGGGTTGTTTTTTAAAATTACATCAATTTGATATTTTCGTTCAGCAGTTGAAAAATTTAATCCTGTTTTAGACTCATAGCCAAACTCATCACCAACAATCGTTGTTAGAATTTCAAACTCTTGCCAAGATAGTTCTTTGATAATTCGATCAAAATCTATACCATTCTTAGCCCATAAAATTGCTAATCGGGCTCTTTGTTCACGAGTAATTTGATAATTATTGTCGATTGTTTTCTGAAAAATAAATCCATTGCCTTGAAGTTCTTCCAAAAGATTGGCAACACGGTTTTTGTTGGTCGCTTCCTCTAGCTCATTTACAATAATGAACGGTTCCTCTTTAGTTTGATGTAAAAGTAAAAGGGCTAATTCTTTGTCCAATAGATTCAACCAACCAATTAAAATGAGATACAATAATTAAAAATAATTTGGATAAAAATGAACCTCTTTGATAGTAAAAAGAGAAAGTTTTTTACAATTGAATTAATGATACAAATAGGGTAAGATAATATTTTCAGGTGAATGATTTGACAGAACACATTCTTGTAACTGGTGGTTGCGGATTTATTGGTAGTAATATTGTTAAGAAATTAATCAGTGATGGACATTACATAACAGTGGTAGATGATCTCTCATCTGGCAGCAAAGAATACATACAAGAGTATCTCGATGAAAAAAATTGTCAATTGATTGAAAGTAGTATAGTAGATTTTGAATCGCTAGAAAAAATTATGGAAGGAATAGATGTCGTTATTCATGAAGCAGCGAATCCTGATGTTCGTGCTAGCAAAGATAATTTATTCAAAGATTTTGAGATCAATGTAAAAGGAACGCTAAATGTTCTTCAGGCAATGGTTAAGAATGAGGTTCCAAAAATAATTTTTGCTTCTTCAGGTGGTACAGTTTATGGTGAAACTGATCAAATACCTACACCTGAAAATCATTCCCTCGCCCCTATAAGTCATTATGGAGCCTCAAAAGCAGCATGCGAACAATATCTTTCAAGTTTCTCAAGTCTTTATGATATAGAGGCTTATTCATTACGACTTGGAAATATCTATGGCCCTCCATCAAATCATGGGGTGATGTATGATTTTTTCTGGAAATTAAAGAAAAATCCAACAACACTAGAAATACTTGGTAATGGAAAACAGGAAAAATCATACCTTTATGTTGACGATTGTGTAGAAGCCCATATGTTAGCTTTGACAACAAGTATACAAAAATTTATGATATTTAATATTGCTTCAGTAGAAGGAACCACTGTCAATGAAATAGCTGCGGAAGTTATCAAAGCAATGGATCTAAAAGAAGTACAATTACGATATACTGGGGGAGAACGAGGTTGGGAAGGCGATGTAAAAAGAGCAGTTGTTGATATATCAAAAGCTCAGAAGATACTTCATTGGTCACCTCATACGAAAATTGCTGAAGGGATTCAGCGATATATCTCTTGGTTGAGTGAAAAATATACTTAAGCTTAACTCATCTTCATCAGTTCGATTAGCTCATCCATTGAAGTAATATGTTTCCAGATATTAATATTATATCTATTTGAATCCAAAGCATCTTTATTGAATAAGATAAATCTTATACTAGCGTTTTTTGCAGCCATACCATCAACCCATGAATCACCAACAAAAACCACGTTGTCAGATTCTAAAAAGAGTTTTTGGATAATTAGTTCTATTCCTTCTTTATCAGGTTTCATCTTTAAAATATCTTCTCGTGCAACAATCAAATCAAAATAATCATCAAGCTGAAATCTTTTCAATACTTCTAACGTCGGTGCGCGTGAATTATTTGTTAATATAGAAAGTGAAAAATTGTTCTCATGGAACCATTTAAGCATTGAAAAAACTTCATCATCTACGGAAATATCTTCCATTCCTAGACGTTCGAAATTTTCGACAACTGTCCATAATCCTTGCGTCAAATTAGTGTTATTTTCAGCATCATATTTTGCTACTTCATCAATAATATTACCTGCGGTATACCTAGTAGGAATTTCCTCATCTTTCCCTAAATCAATACCATGTTCCCTAACCATTCGAGCCATGCTGATTTTCATTGCTGGAAAATTTATATTAGATTTAACAAGGGTATTATCGAAATCAAAGATAATAGCAAATTTTCTTTCAGACATTATATCACCAAATTTAAATTATTTTTTATCTATGTTAGAATCGTTAGTAATAACAGAATGGGCGGAAATACTAGTTCCTTTGGTTATTTTAGTGTTTGTTGTAATAATGGTTTTTCCACCTAAAATAGCAAAATTTTCAAGAGAAAAGCTATTCTTAAGATTGGATTTTTCGGGTGAAATTACAACATTCTCACCTATAAGTATGTTTTCTGCACAAATAAGATTAGTTATATGACAATTCATACCAATACGGCACGAATCCATAAGCAAAGAATTACTTAGGACTGTCTTTGAACCAATCTCACAACTATTTCCTATAAAAGTATTGGGACCAATAATTGCTCCAGGTTCCAAAAGGGTTTCTTTCCCTATTAAAACAGGTCCTCGAATTATTATATCAGAGAATTTCAGCTCTGGTCCTTCTTCAAAGAAAATTTCCTCTACCGCTTTAAAGCCAATTTCACTACCACTATGAAATTGCATACATAGTAATTGTTTATTTGGTTGGGTAAAATTTTGAGCTTTAAAGAGATCAATAGGGTTTTCAAGACTCATCCAAGCATGTGTTTTTATTGCACCGATAGTTCTTTTCACGCCAAGAAGAGAAATAGCATCAGTGATTTCATATTCTCCACGAGGAGATAGTGGGGTTACCTTTAGTGCTTGAAAAATCTCTCGCTCAAAAAGATAGACTCCAGCGTTAATGTAACCAATCTCATCAGTAATCTCACCAGTGATTTTTTCTTTAATTGCTAAAACCTTACCATCAGGGGTTATCTGCAATTGACCGTAGCGCTTATTTTTACCAGGATAAACTAGAATAGTACAAGCAGCTTGAATCTTATTATGATGAGCAATAAATGAAGGTAAAATTTCTTCTAAATTGGTTAGTATATCACCATTTAATACTAAACATTGTTGGTAATTATCCATGAAAGGTTCAGCTTGAGCTAAAGCATCACCTGTACCTTGAGGTGGGTCTTGAAAAGCAAATTGAACTTTTGAAGAATATTCAGTTTGAGAAAAGAGTTCTTCCATAGCGTCCTTTTGCCAAGGTGAAATAATCATCACTAATTTGTCAAGAATTCCTGAAGAATTAATCATATCAGCTAATCTTACTAATAGTGGTTGATTGAGAATGGGAAGAGAACCTTTCAATCTAGTATCAGTTAAAGGTTGCATACGTTTACCTTTACCTGCTGCGAGAATAATAACAATCATTGATTTTTCACACAAGACAATAAACGTCTATTACATAGTAATTGACTATTTTAAGTTTGTTTGAAGATTCTAGTAAAAGAAAGGGAAAAAATAAATGAAGCTACTCGGTTAAAAAACCAAGTTATCTATTAACTGGTTAAAACAAGTAGCTGAAGTTGAGTGCGAATATGCAAGTACTCTTTAGCAAAATCAACGGAAG
Organism: Bathyarchaeia archaeon; assembly: GCA_035528035.1. Taxonomy (GTDB): domain Archaea; phylum Asgardarchaeota; class Heimdallarchaeia; order JABLTI01; family JABLTI01; genus JABLTI01. The sequence goes on along the minus strand of DATKZI010000043.1, from coordinate 120,726 downwards.
TAACATCAGCCCAATGGAAGCGTTCTTCAATATCAAAGAGCTCTTCTTCAAGCTCAAGCTTACGTTTACCCATATATTTTTCACGTTCGGATGATTGATCCACTTTAGAACGACCAGCAAGAGCACTCTTGATACGAGCAATTTCGAGTTCTTTTTGTCTTAATACTTCTTCTAATTGATCCTTTTGACGGTTATAAACATTAAAAGCGTCAGTTGGAGGAGTTTTAGGTTCAATACCTTTCTCAAGTAAATGACGTGCAGGACGTAAAGGTTCTCGAGCGAATAATCCTTTAATGGAATTTGCAACTTGGAATAAATGATATTCAGGATTCCAACGTTTAACAATCCACAAATCAATAATATCACCCTTTGAAACTCGAGGATGTTCAACCTCGGAAATCATTTTAACTAAAGGTGGAGTAGCAGGAAAACCATCAAGAATTTCAAGTTCAACCGTAAAATAACGATCTTTAAATTCTCCTCTACCGGGAATCAAACCACGCCAACGGGTCATATCACCTTTCAAAGGTTCGAATCCGCGACCTTTTTCATACATAAGATTCGCTTCGCGAGCAAGAACGATATCGGGAATATTTTTAATTACCATACTACTAACAACTCTCAGTATTTCTTCTAATAGTTTATGGGAGCTCGTACTTATTAAACAATTCTTTTTATGCTATTCTATTGAATTGATTCTTTTATTTTAAATAACCATTTATTCTCATCAAAATTATATAAATCATGTAATGGAACAAATTGCGCTTTTACAACAGCTACTGTATAGAAAAGAGCTTGAATGTTAGAGTTAAGAAAAGTTTGGTCTAATAATTCTTTAATGTAATGAAGATGAGAAACACCTGGAATAGTAAGAATAATACGGTCATAAAGGTTCATTTGTCCCAGAAACGAGAAAACACGTATTTTATCTATTGTTTCAGTAAGTAATTGTTCGGTATATTGGTCACTATTGGGAATCTCAATGGTAAAAATATCTCTTCCTTGTCTGGACAAAGAACGCATATAGAAACAATAACTAAGAAATCCTCTTTTTCGAGCGCGAATTTCAAGTTGATTAGCGAAATCTGTTTGAGCATCAACATCAACAGTGCTAATATCATTCATTTGATATAATTTGACCCATTCATTAATCCAAACACCATATCTTGATCTCAAAAAGTGCTTATTATTTAGAATTGAGAGAAAATAGAGGAGATTATAATCAATGGGCGAATCATCATCGATTTCCATTGAAAATTCTTTTCTCGATTGAGCAAAGGTATATTTTTTCAATGGGCTGTTAGGTTCATTATTAATCAATTTCTGGAAAGTCTTTTTGCTGGGAATAAATTGCTTATCAATAATAGAAGCAAAATGCTTCTTTTCGCGAATGATTTGAAGAGTAAATTCCTCAATTAACCCCTTGTGTTGAAATTCTACTAATTTTGAATCCAAAGTATTAGCAACAATATGAGGGCAAATAAGTGTAGGAGTATAAATGATAGGTTGATCAAGATATTTCTCACGGAAAAGTGCTTTTGCATAAGGTATTTTTTCAATAACATTATAGACAATATCAAAAGCTTTCTCATCTTTGAGTTTAATTTTCAAAAAGTAATTATGTAAGTTTAATTTTTCTAAATTAAGTTCAGCACGCCAAAAAGCTGAATATTTGTCAGTAATAAACATAATCTGTTTTCGAACAGTATTTTCATGTAAATCAAGATTTTCAGCTATATTTGGAGAGGTACCATCTTCATATCCTAATTTAATAAGCTGGTCAATAACTGTTATAACTCTCTCAGGAAGATGAATGGGCGATATCACATCTTCTTCTTTTATAGTCTTATCAAAAACCCAATTTTGAAAATTTGTCAAAATTTCAGCATCGGAATTTTGATTATTCTGATAGATTTCCTTAAAGGTCATTAGTATAAGGTCAAAAGAAATTTTCTTTACGAATAATAAATGAAGAAGGCTATCCCAAAAGTGACTTTCTATACCAAAAATTTCTGCAGGATAAATTCTAGCCCTATATGAAGCGATCATAGGATTATCAAATGTAGTAATAGTAAATATTTCGCTGAACATTATAATAGTTAGAATATTAGCAATAGCTTCTTCAACTTCGGAGTATAAACATTGATTATCCGAATTAATATAATACAAAATACTTTCTTTTGCAATGATAAAATACAAAAGATACATTTTGATCATTTTGGGTAGCTCAAATAACCACTCATCTATTGTAATAGTATCCTTGTTTCGTTTAATTCCATAGGAAACACTAAAGCTAGAATCAATTTTACCGAATTCGAATTTTTTAATTTTAATATCAGTTAGGTCTTTATCAATCATTAGCCCTTTTATAGCGTTCTTTAAAGCAGCGTTAAGTGATTGAACTATTTTTTCTTTTTTGTTTATTGATATATCAAGAATATTACGTATATCAACCACCAAAGACTGTTTTAAAGCATCACTCATAGTATAATTGCAATAATCATTAATTAAAATCTTTAAGGTTACGCTGATATTATCTGAATTGTTACTTGGGGTCGATTTCTAGTGTAGATTTCTGAGGTATTTTTGTCAGAAAAAGGTGTATTTCGCTAAAAAATCAAAAAAATCGTTTTTAATGTTTAAAAAAGTCTTTTTTTGTTTTTTAAGTCACTGAAGAAAAGCATCATAATTAAAAAAAGACCCTTTATGCTTATAGTATCTTAAGATAACAGTATCAAGTTAATAAACCCCGTCAAAATTAAAGGAGTTGTTAGAAGAAATGTGTAAAATAATGATTGTAGAAGATAATCAACACATTCGGAAGCTATTCAAGAATATCCTAAATGATAAAGGATATGACATCATAGAAGTGGAGGATGGGGAGAAGGCTATAAAAATATATGATAGATTGGCGGAGAAGCCGGAGATTATAGTTGTGGATTATCGTCTACCAACATTGAATGGGTTAGAATTTACTCAAGCAATTTTAGCAAGAGATCCAACATCAAGCATCTTGATGATATCAGGGGATCCAAAAATAGATAAAAGTACTGCAAAACAGTGGGGCATAAGATTTTGTGCAAAACCAATTACTAAAAATGATTTGATTTCGGAAATTGAAAATTTAGATCAAACACATCATACTAGATTCGATTTCATGAATAATAGTACTTATTTACTTGATGAAAACTTCCAAGAGACGTCAGGAAGGAATGGGATATTTGTCCAAGAAGATTTTGGCTATAAAATAAAATTATATTAGTGATAAAGAAGATTGCTTTGAATTGACCCAAGACAATTAAAGCAATTTTCTTCCTCCACTAACAAGTATCCTGGATGTTAAAAGGAAGTAATACCTGATAAATATTGAGTACTGCTTGAGGATAATTAATAGACAATATTAGATTAATAATTTCGAATAAAATTCATTTCTAATGAAAAAAGGACCTCTGTCGACAAAAAAATTGAAAAAAGGTTGATTTTAGGGCATTTTTCACGAAAAACTAAAAAACCCTAAAGATAGAGTATAAAATTGCATGAGCATATATTGCTCATATGGACATTTATTATAAACTATATAGTTTGCACGAGTTGAATTACGAAATGAAAAAAATAAACCCAAAAGTCATAGGCGTAGCCGTACTATTAATGACCCTTCTTGTCGGTGGAATTGCAGCAGACAAAGCTTTAGGCGAAGTCACCATGAAAGATAATGGTGCACGATTAGAAGATACCGGTATCTATTAAGGGATAAAACCTACTCATATTGAGAGGGTCAATTAATATTAGCTGGAGAATATAAGTGATGGGATAGGATAACTCTCGTCATTTATATTTACTATTTTTTTTTTATTTTCTTACAAATAACTTAATTTTCATTATACAAACTATTAATTACGTTCAGTTGTTTCTTATACAATTAACTCTTGAAGTGGTCAATATGGAAGAAGCGAAAAATAAATCCACAATACAACCTTCTACTAAATTTGAAACAAAACGATTATTATTAAGAAAATATGAGAACAATGATGGGAAGGCTTTATTTGATTTACTTGAAAGAAATGATAATAGGAATTTTTTGAAAGAACATGTGGATGAAGCTACGGATGTAAAATCATTAAAAGATGCTGATGATAAAGTCAAACAATATTCACAATTTTGGGAAAGTCGAGTACGTTTTATTATTGGAATCTGGTTGAAGGAAACCAATAACTACATTGGAAATATTTGGATAGAGCCAAAGAAATGGGAGGTACCTTCATTTGAATTAGGATATTATCTTGATCAAGGTTATACGAGAAAAGGTCTAGCTTTGGAAGCTACAAAGAGAGCTGTAAAGTTCATATTTGAGGAACTGCATGCTTATAAGATAATAATAATTACTCGAGATAATAATGAACGAAGTTATAGATTAGCTGAAAGATTACATTTTATAAAAGAAGGGCATTTAAGAGAGACAAACATAGAAAATAATAGGCGTTTTGGTCTCATTTATTATGGATTACTAAAAGATGAGTATAAAGAATTCTACTGAAAGAAATAATCATTGAAGATGTTCTCAAAAATATTTTTTTTTAAAGAAGATTTTTTCTCATTTTTAGTATGTTGTATCACAAAAACAGTATCCTCTGTGATGTAAAAATAAAAGAAAAAATTGGGTGAGGAAATAAACAAAAGGAACTCAGCTACAATTTTTCCTTTCAATCATTCCATAATAAATTCTTTTTTTAGTGTTATTCTATCATTTCCTTGTTTGATAAAAGCACTTTATTAATTGTTCTTTGTTCAATAAATGCCATAACCCCTCCAATAATCGGGATTATTATTATTTTAATCACAACAAGAATTAGAAAAGCAAAACCAATAAATAAAATCGATATATCATTATAGTCCTTAAAGAGTAGTAAAACTATAGCTGCAAATGTACCTACTATTAAATTAGCTGTTCCGAATATGGCAAATTTCATTATTTTGTTTTTTTGATAAATAGCATTTATGGCCTTATCAGTATAGTATGTAGCAAACCAGAAAACAGTAAGATTTAGAACAAAAAAGAAACTAATCCAAAAAGTATTTCCATAAGGATAATTGACATCTAAATTACTCCCCCAAACTATTTGGTCTAGTTTAGCAAAACCTGGCATCCCTGCATATATTCTATAAAATAGTGCAATGCCAATCCATAATAACCACATAAAAGCACAAATCAATAAATTGATCTTCCTTCTTTCAAAATATAATAAGCTCATTATAACAAGAATTGCCAATCCTACAATAATATCTAATATAAGTGGGACATTAATGAAATAATATGGCTGAGATAGTTCTCCGGTTTCTAAGAAAAGGAAATTGATTGTTAAAAAAACTAAAGCACTTACATTTTGAGCTATAAAGATGATAAAACACAATCGTAAAAATTTAATTAAAGTAGGATTATATTCTTTTGATATTGCTACATCTATTGGCTTTTCTTTAGCTACTGAATTAACTACAATGGGATATTGAAATGAACTCTCCATTTTTTTTGCTTGATTTTTCTTTGTGATAGTATAATCCACCCCAAAAAAGATACCAATAACAACAACTACAGAAATAAGACTCCAAAATACCAACAAGTAATTTACTTTAACTTCAATAGGTTGGAAGGGGTTGCTAATATCATAAATCAATAGATCATTAAAGTCTTCACCAATTAAGAGATAATTCCCTTGGATAAAAACACCTTTTGCATAATCGGAAGAGTAAGGAGAATCAATGGATTTAATTAATAACAAGTAACTAATTTCCGAAACTTCAATTGGAGTGGTGCTATCTGCTATATCTAATATTTTAATTCCACCAGCTCTAAAGGAGACATAAAAGTAGTCATCTGCTATACAAAAACTTCCGAAACCATTCTCTTCAGAAAAGCTACCAATTTGAGTTAAATTACTATAGTTCTTATAATCAAATATTTTAAGTCCAAAAGTGTTATCAGAAACAAACAAATTATTTTCATAAATGGTCATTTCTATTGGACTTAATGTTGAATTCAAATATTCATTAATTAATGAATTGTCAGTTAAATTAAGATGTATTATTCCATTTTTCTCAATCGCTAGGAAAGCAGAATCTTCTAAACAGAAAATATCTACATTCATTTTTCTATAAATTCCAGTGTCATTGAATCCATTTTTTTTATAGATATTAACCTCACTTAATGGAGAAGATAGAATTATCTTCGTGAGTGAAACGTAAAACAACTCATCTGAATTATAAGAATCATTTGTTTGAGCAACAAATAATGAGTTATCAAAAATGAATGCATCTCTACTATAACCTTTTTCTGTTAAATTATATGATTGTATTTCTTTTGGCTCTTTAGGATTAGTAATATCAAATATCTGCAAAATTGTTTGTTCATCATTATGATGACTAAAAGTATATAATGAATCATTATCAACAACAAAATGAGCCAATTGTGGAATTGTTATTATACTTTTTACTCTTGGTAATTTTGGGTTCGAAATATCAAATATTGTTATTTCATCATCAACGTGTTCAATAAAAGCCAGTCCATTTTTTACATCAATATTTGACAAATATAATCTAATCCGATTTGGTTCTAATTCATATCTTGGTGAATTATTATCAAGATTTGAAATCGTTAATTGATTTTTTTGCTCATTGGCATTAATTCCTGAATATTGAATTAAAATAGAAAAGATTATAATAAATAGTATACAAAATAAGGTTTTCTTAAAATGGGAATTGTTTTTTGATGGATGATATTTTCCTCGTGAAAGCAATTCATACCCTCCCGTCATTTAACATATTATTTTCTTCTAAGAATTTAATAATTTGGGTAATAAAAAACATTGGTCTTGGTTTTTTATGCTAAACTCATCAATTTTCCTAATTATTTCATAAATCCACTATTTCACAGGCTCATTATTAGATTATATCATTTCTCAATTATTCTAAATTCATTTATCAATAGCTAAAATAAGATAAAAGAATATATGATTCCATTTTAAAAGTAAAAAAGTGTGAAATGAAAGTTTTTTACTTCCACATTTTTTAGAAAAAGGGAAAAAGAGTAGGAAGTTATTTCCTTCTCTTTCGTTGACTTAAGAAGAATATGGGTATGACTATAATAAATGGTAATAAACCATAAGCAGAAGAGTGTTCGGATGTATATGTGGTTTCAAAAAATTTCGTGATAAAGACATCATTACCACCACTATTGGTGCTTTGATAAGCACTTTTTGTTGGAAAATTAAGTGAAGTAGTTCCACCTATCACATAGAAGCACTCATCAATATTATCAATAGCAATTCCAGTTCCGCTATCCCAACTATTTCCACCGAGGTAAGAACTCCAAACCAATGTACCATTGCTAAAAAATTTCACGACAAAAGCATTTTGAACACCACTAAGATCTTTATCATATGCGTTCTTGGTCGGGAAATTTTTTGACTTAGTCAATCCTGTCACAAAGCAGCTATTATCAGTGGCATTAATAGCAATTGATGATCCATATTCTAAGTCATTTCCTCCCAAGTAAGTGCTCCAGAGAAGAGAGCCAATAGTGGAAAATTTCGCTACAAAGGCATCCTCGGAACCACCAAAAGTGTTTTGATAAGCATTTTTTGTTGGAAAATTGGGTGAGATAGTCTTACCTGTAACATAACTATTGCCATCACTTGTAACTGCAATTCCAGTTCCCCAATCGGTAGTACTTCCACCCAAGTAGGTGCTCCAGAGGAGTGAACCACTAGCAGAGAACTTCAAAACAAATGCATCCTGGTCATCACCATTGTAAGTGTCGTCATAGGCATTTAATGTAGGGAAATCAATTGAATTAGTCCACCCTGATGCAAAGCAATTACCATCACTAGTAGCAATAATACCTAATATACCATCTCCACCAGTTCCTCCCAAGTAGGTGCTCCAAAGTAGAGAACCACTAGCAGAGAACCTTGCAATAAAAGCATCTTGTATACCATTGTAAGTATCATCATATGCATCTAGTGTAGGGAAATCATTTGATTCAGTCCACCCTGATACATAGCAGCTACTATCAGTGGTATTAATAGCAATTGCTTGTCCTTTTTCGTAGTCACTACCTCCTAAATATGTGCTCCAAAGGAGTACGCCATCCGCAGAAAACTTTGCAACAAAAGCTTCCATTGCACTACTGGAGGTTTGATAAGCGTTCAAGGTGGGGAAATTGCTTGACTCAGTGTAACCTACAATATAACAGCTGTCGTCACTAGCTACAGCAATTCCATATCCAATATCTTCAGCATTTCCTCCAAGATAGGTACTCCAGAGAAGTGCACCATTAGTAGAAAATTTTGCAATAAATGCATCACTTAACCCACCACCATAAATGTTTTGGTAAGCATTCTTGGTGGGGAAATTAACTGATTGAGTTTCACCAGTTACATAGCAACTACCATCACTGCCAACTGCAATTCCGTCTCCTTCCTCAAAATCAGTATCTCCAAGATAGGTACTAAAATCCAAACTAGGGGAATAAGTATTAACTGCTATTGGGCTTTCTGTGTGTGCTATTTGACCACTAGAGGTATGTATAACTAGTGGTGTTACAAACATAACAATAAACAAGAAGGAAATAACACCTTCTCTTCGTAAAACTAATGAATGAAAATTTTTAAGCGTATATTCATCCCTCACGTATTTATTTCCTTCATCTAGTTAAAGTTTTTCCTCAATATTTTGGTGTAGTATTTTTATCAATTTAAAAATTCACTATATTAATTTTACATTTATTTAATTATAAAATAACATGAATTCATAAAAAGAAAAAAAGAAACAAATAATTTAGTAAAGTTATCACTCTTGTAAACCAAGAGTAAAATATAACGATTAAATTTCAATACTTTTCCCAGGGAGTATAACTTTCACAACAATTCCAGGATATTTTTTCTCTACTGCTTTTTTGAAATTCTCTGGTTTTTGATCACGCCAATGCATAGGAACAACATATTTTGGTTTAATAGCACCAACAGCATCAAGAGCTTCTTCAGGACTCATGGTATAGTGACCATCAATAGGTAAGAGGGCATAGTCAATATTCTTCAAATCTTTCATTTCTTCAATGAAATCAGTATCTCCAGCAAAATAGATTCTTTTACCTTCAGCTTCAATAACAAAAGCTGTTTGAATGTTCTTTGGATGAAAGGGTTCACCAGGGCTTCTAAATCTGCGAACATTATAACCAGGAACACCATGAATAGTGATACCATGATATTCATATTTCTGTCCAGGATCAAGTGCTACTACATTACCCTCAAGATTGCTTTTATTATCACTTGAGGTTATTAGAATGGTAGATTTTTCCTTCATTAATTTGATTTTCTCTTTACTGGAATGATCACCATGTTTATGTGAAGCTAATATTAAGTCGGCTTTCTCTTTATACTCCTCATCTCCTCCTCCATAAGGATCGATATAGATTTTCTTATCTCCAATGGTCATTTTAAAAGACGCATGACCTAGTAAACGTAATGTTATGGTCATTTTATCACCAAAATAATGTACACTTTTAGGCATAAAACGATTATGGATTTTAAAGAAACTCGATAATAAAAACTATTAATGAAAGAGAAATAAATAATTAGGAAAAACTGTAAGGTAATCGTTGTAGTGAGAAAAATGAATGAAATAAATAGTAAAGAATTAATCGAATTGTTATCTAAATTGGTAAGTTATAACACTGTTAATATCCCCACAGAAAATATTAAAGCACCAAAAGAGTGTCCGGAATTTATTGTTAAAAACCTAGTAGATAAAGGCATTGAAGCAAAATTATTCGAAGATGAAGGGTACTATTCTGTATATGGGAAAATAGGTGAAGGAGATTTCCATTTGTTACTAATGGCTCATTTTGATGTTGTACCAGTAAGTGATGGGTGGGAAACAAATCCATTTGAAATGGTAGTAAAAGAGGATAAGAAGGCTTATGGAAGAGGAGTTATTGATAATAAAAATAATGTTGCATCGATAATGACCATTTTACCTATGATCAAAGCATTGGATTTAGGAAAAGAAATGACTATTTGTTTTGAATTATCAGGGGATGAAGAGATAGGGGGAGTATATAGTGCAGGGAATTATCTAAAGAAATTTAATAGACTGCCTGATACAGTAATGAATTTGGATGGTGCGGGGGAAGTGATTATTTCTCGAAGAAGAAATGCTATGGGAGCTACACTAAGAATACCAAAAGAAAATGCTAAGATTCATGGTGAAGAACAAGAGAAGAAATTCATCACGGAGCAATGGGGAAGACATACAGCTTACCAACATAGAGGAGCAGATGTTCACTGCTTAATCAAGGCATCAGTAGATGTAACTTACAACAATTGGAAAGTAAGTTCATGTCAAGGGAAATTCATTAAGGGAAATGTCGTTCCTAATGATTGCACATTGAAGATAATAGAGAAATCGAATGATGAAAACGGAAAAGAATACGAATATGATGTCGGTTTAACTACTCTCATGGAAAATTTGCAATATTTGGTGAATACTCAATTTAAAACTGGTTTTTCAACTTATGGAATAACTATAGGTCCTAACTTGTTGTTTGAAAGAGAAGATCATTGGGAGCTTGGACTTGACATTCGTGCAATGACTCAGGATTACGAAGAAGTAGAAAAAGCACTTAGAGAAATGTGTGATGAGTTATTCGACGAGAAAAGCTATGTATTAGAATTTAAGGCAGGGCAAGGAATGGTAAATACTGCAAGAGATACCATGTTGATATCCACAGTACTTGAAGTATCAAAAGAAATGAAGCTTCCATCAAAGATCGTCGAAATGGGTGGAGCATCGGATGCAAGATATTTCTCTCGAGAAGGAATCCCTACCTTTGATTTTGGTCCTGTAGGCGGAGGCGTCCATGCAAATAATGAATGGCTTAATTTAGATTCCTTTGTTAAAATAACAAAATTCTACTTGGAAGTAGTCAAGCTGATGCACAAGAAGGTCAACACCCCATAATTTTTTTCCTAATTTTGCATCCAAATACCAATCATTAAACATAAATATGATTATCGAGTTAGTTAACTGTTATTTTATTGAGGGTGTAAAATATTATGAAAAAAGTTAACTTAATGATATTTAGCTTAATGCTAATTTTGATGATGTCAATGACATCTGCTATGGCTCAGATAGAAGTTGGTAATCTTTACAGTTGTCCATCTCCTGATCCAGTAATTGATGGAAACCTTTACACATCAGCGAATGAATGGTTAAAAGGCGTTCCACTAACTGTTACATTGTTCGAAATTAACGATCAATCAGACAAATTGGATATTGAAATCATGTCCGTGCAAGGAAACGACTTGCTGATCTACTTTGCAGTAACAATACCAAATACTATCTTGGAAATGGATATTCTCTATTTAGTGTTCCGAGATTTGGAAGGACAACCCATTTGTGTCCCACCGCACAACGTCAATGGAACATATGGTAAAAATCATGATGTAATAGCAATGTACATGCACAATAATCATTCAAGTGACATGTTTACCAATGATGCATTGCAGCATAAATACACTGCTGACACTGACGTAGGAGGAGTTGATAACGGCATAGGAAAATGCCACGCAAATGGTACACATGTTACTGTGGAAACACGAAAACAATTCAATACTGGTGATGGGCTTGGGCATGACTTTAACCTAGTAGTAAATGGCACGATACAAATGTTCATTTGGTTCTTTGATGGCGACCTCGGAAAGAATTATTGTATGATACATGAAGCAGATAATGACTATGATTACCTAACCCTACATATCCAATGTACGAAAGCATCACCAATATCGTATGGCGCATTAATCACAGGCATCTTCATAACAGCAACAGGTTCTGTAATTATTAGAAAAAGAAGAAAATAATTTCTTCTTATTTTTTTCTATTTAAATTTGTAAAAGTAGCTAAAATTGAAATCCCAAATAAGAAAAATTTCCAAACTGCTACTCAAATAAAAATTCAAGTAAAATATCTTATAATCTAATTTTTTTACAATTAGAATCTTAACAATAAGAGGAAAAGAGGATAAATAAGAATCGTATTATATGTTCATTGGTGATTTCATATGAATAAAACGGGAAGAATTTTTCTACAAGTAGGCATTTTACTTGGTGTCATTGGTACACTAGTAGTAAATCTCTTGTCAGCTTTTAACTTTATTAATGGAATAGATCCTGGAACATTATCTGATGCAATACCTAATTTATTTGTTCCTTGGGGGATAACATTTCTAGTATGGAATGTCATTTACCTAGGATTAATAGCTTTAACGATTTATAGTATAAAATCTTGGTTCAAAAAAGGTGCAGAGCCACCCGAGTTTTTAGATAAATTTGGCATTGAATTTATTATCGCCTCAATAGCAAATATTGCTTGGATTTTCTTCTGGCATTTCCAAAGCAATCCACCAACAGTAGATGGTCCATTTCCAGTTTATGTCTCATTAATTGCAATGGTTGTGCTTTTTGGTTCATTATTAACAATGTACCTCCGATTAAAGATTGGTAAAAATAAAGAAGCAACTCGCGCTGAAAAGTGGTTTATTCACATACCAATTAGCATCTATTTTGGCTGGATAAGTATTGCTTTAGCTGCTAACATAACATCAACTATAGTTGATTTGGGATGGAATTCAGTAATAGCTCCATCGCTACAATGGGAAATCAATTGGACGATTATTATTATAGCTGTCGCAACGATAATAACTCTACTAATGCTTCTACTTAGAAAAGATATTGCTTATAGCTTAGTGATAATCTGGTCTCTAACAGGAATAATGGTAAAACGGTTCTTAACAGATTACTACCTAGGAATTGTTTTAGCTGCAGGAATAGGAATTGGTCTAATAGTAGTACTGATAGGAATAACCATTTTCCGATTAATAAAACAGATGAAGAATGAAAAAGTAACAGCTACTGTGTAAGCAACTTTTCATTCTTTTCACTCTTTTTTCTAAAAATAATAGTAATCTTTTTTCAAACCTTTCAAATAATTCCAAACAATATTTTTGGATAAATAAAAATCAAGATTAGATATCCTACCAATTATCATTTGAAGGAAATCTTTAAAATAAATTTACAGAGATGACTATATAGCCTTCCTAAAACAATGCGGGGATAGCCAAGAGGCCAAAGGCGCTGCCTTCAGACGGCGGTCTCGTAGGAGTACGTGAGTTCAATTCTCGCTCCCCGCACCAATTAACCGATGGTAATTAAGATTACTAATGAAATAAATTCACGGTATCTTGTTGATGTTTACCTCGTTCGATATATGGGAGTTTGACAATAAGGGCATTTGTTAGTAAAACTTGTTAAAGTGAATTTTCTGTTACAATAACTACAAACATGATATTCTGAATTTGGTGTTTTATCATAAGTGCTAGCTATTTCTACTTTTGTTTCAGGATTATCACTAACAATTTCCTCTAATAAACTATCAAAATCTTGATTACCACTTTGTTGTTGAGATTTATTTTCTGGTGGAGGTGGGGGGATTTGATATTGTTGTTGATATTCAGGTGGAGGTAATTTTTCAATATGTTGTTTATCAGTCGGTGGGGGTGGCTGAGGTGTTGGAGCTGATGGTGTATATTGTTGTTGTTGGTATGTTGAGGGAGGAGGTGGTAGTGGTAAAGATGGTGTCTTATATTGCTGAGGTGCAGCAGTAGGGGATTGTTGTGAAGCAATTGTAAAAGATAGAGGAGCTTTTTGAACGGGGCTTCCCGTACTCATAGAAATATTATTGCCACATTTAGGACAAAATGCTGTTCCTCCCGGTAAAACAGTATTACAATTATCACAAAAAGCTACACCTATGTTTTGAACTTTCGAAAGAAGTATCTCCCCCTGTATAATTTTAATTTTCTTTTTTGCACTTCTATTTACAAAAATATTAATCATTAATAATACAAGAAAAATACCTAGTGCTATATAACCAAACCATCTATTGTCTTTGTTAATAATTATAAATGAAAACAAAAAAGAGAAAAATAATATTGGTATAGTAATTCTATTTAGCCAATGTATAATATTATCTTGAATACGTAAGGCATCTGCATGTTCTTTACTTATCGAGTTAACATGTTCTGGACAAAGACCATTAATACGATGGCGTCTACAGATATATTTCCCACAGTAATTACATGTTCTTGCATTGCTAAGTTTAGTACCTCTTCCACAAATATAACATAACGCATATGTTGCCATTTTTGATCTCTCTCTAATAATTAAATAACATCTACCAATGAATCAATTTTATTTTAAAGTTCAATGATAAAAAAATAGAATATTACCCTATAAATTCCTTTGTGTGTTACTTAACAAATATATATACCTCTAAAAAAACTCAGAATGATTTTTTCTTCTAAAAAAGATTCTTTTAAGTAACTTTTATTAATCATCAGTCCGAAAAAAAATTAGGTTGTTAATAATGTTTAACCAGCCCACTCATTTAGCACTCGCTTGGCGCGAATGGTTCTAAATCCTTCTAGATGAGAATAAGTTGAATAATTAGCAATTTTTTTCATTTTAGGAGGTTTTTAATGACAGAACAAATGAATTTGAGTATTGATACATTCGCTGGAAAAATAATTGATTATGAACGAGCTATGCTTGAATTTGGTATTCAAGATATTAGTAAGATAGTTGACTCTCTACCTGAGGGTATGGGTCATAAATATCTTCGAAGAGGATTAATGTTTGGTCATACAGACGCTGAGAAGATATTTGAAGCCGCTAGGAAGAAGAATCCCTTTGCAGTTATGACGGGGATCAAACCTACTGGTCAATATCATATTGGTTCTTTGATTACTTGTAATGAGGTTCTCTATTTCCAATCTCTGGGCGGGAAAGTCTATTTCTGTATTGCAGATATGGAATCCTATCTTCATAATGGTGTTCCTCTTGCAATAGCTCATCAAACAGCGATTGATAACATAGCTGATATTCTAGCATTAGGTTTGGATTCTAAAAACGCTATTATTTACAAGCAATCAGAAGAGAAAACTGTTCTCAGACTAGCTTCTCAATTCAGTCGTAATGTTACTTATAATATGATGAAAGCTATCTATGGGGAACAGTCATTTGGAGCATACCAAAGTGCTTTGATTCAAGTAGGTGATATTCTTCTCCCACAACTAATAGAAAATGAGGGTCCTATTGTGACCGTTACCCCAGTTGGTTTAGAACAAGCACCACATACACGTCTTACTCGAGACATAGCTAGAAAACAAGAACATCAAGAGGAGTTTGGTTTTATTATGCCTTCCTTTACCTTTCATAAAATACTTGGTTCCTTAAATGGTGGTGAAAAGATGTCTAAAAGTGCTGGAAATGATTTTATTCTAACATTATCTGAAACAGAGAACTCATTGAAAAACAAAATAGCTAGGGTTTTTACTGGAGGAAGAGATACAAAGGAAGAACAAAGAAAACTAGGTGGACAAATATCTATTTGTCGAGTTTTTGATTTGTTTAAATTCTATTTTACAGAAGATGATAAAGAATTAGCTAAAAGGGTTTCAGATTGCACCTCAGGAACTATTTTGTGTGGTGAGTGTAAAAAAGACTTACTGAATTGTGCAGTGAGGTTCATAACCAAACATCAGCAAATAAAGGAATCAAAAATAGATTTAGCAAAACAACTTGTGGAAGAAGATAAAAAATGATTAAATAAACACATCATTTTATCTATCTTTTTCGTTCTTTCCTTTCATGCCCTAAATTTAATGGATCAAATCGAAATCCTCCTGTACCTTTCGACTGATATACACCAGTATCGCCATGGTAAATTCCCCGTTCCATTTTAATTTCCTTTAACCGTTTCACTTCTTCATCAAACTCATCCTTTGTAATATCAAACCAAGCATATGTTCCTTCCAATTTGAGTAATTTTTCAGCTTCAATTGGCACAGTAATATCTTTTTTGAAAGGTTTTCGAATTAATATTATTGCATAGGGGATGTACTTTTTTACTGTTTTACCAGGTAATTTATCTATTCGAATGATTTTACCTAGTTTATTGCTATCTTTATCAGCTGCAATTCTCGAGATTAATCTTTTATAATCCAATGTAACTACTCCTAAGATCTATACCTCTCCTACCTTTAAATCTATGACTGATTGATTTTAAGCTTCTGCAGATATTTGTTGTTTTAAAGTTCTATTTTCTATAATAACTGTAGCAACAATACCCAATGCTACCAGAAACATTCCAATATAGGCAGACCAATGAGTAGGTGTTTCATTGAAAATGGCATAAGCTAATAACGTTGAACCAAACATTTCCCCTAAAGCTGTTACTGTAATAACAGGTGCACGGACATAGCCTAAACTATAGTTGTATAAAGTATGTCCCAAACAGGACGGTCCTAATGCTAGTAGAAAGAAAAACAAGAAATGTTGCCAGTTTAACTTCAAAACAGTTAATGATTCGATATTTAATGAAGGAATCAGACTCAATCCATTATATCCAAGTAAATAGATAACTATGAACACTGTACACATACCATAAACAATAGTTGTATAAGCAAAAATATCTAATTTCTCTCTTTTTTTCCGTCCGATAACAAAATAAGCTGCAGCAGAAATACCTCCAAGTAATGCTAAAAGGTCCCCAATCAGAGCAGAAAAACCTCCAGAAGATTCTTGCAATACAAGGTCAGCAACACCAACTATAATTGCTCCACTAATAGAAAAAATAATAGCTATTACTTGTAGCCACCTAGCCCGTTCTTTAAGGAAAATAACTGAGAAGATTAAAGCGAATAAAGGCATAAGATAAGTAATGGTTACAGAGCTAGCAACTGTTGTCATTTGAAGTGATTGATTCCAACTAATAAAATGAACGGCTAACATAAAACCTGCTAAGGATAGTAATGGCATATCTTTCTTAAAATTAACTTTTTTAAATTGCTTGAGATTGCCAGTAAAAACTGCACCCAAAAACATTCCTCCTGTAGCAAATAGCAAACGCCAGAAAGCAATTACTGAAGCATCTGCTGGTTCTCTGCCAGGCCAAAAAGTAGTGACATCTTTTCCTGCTAAACGAATGAGTATCGAAGCAAAAGAAGTCATAACCATAGCTATTGCAATAAGGAAAAAGACATGTTTCGGAATGGTCTTTACTTTAGAAAATTCAGCTTGATTCTTTAGCTCTTGTGAGTCAAGATTTTCTTGAATTGGCATTTCTTCTGTCAAGGTAATTATTAAATTGATTTTAAATAGTTAAATTATTCCCTCAATTCAATTAAGAGGGAATACTATTCATTTAATTCAGTAAAAGTCTCTGTTATATCTCTAATATTATCACGAATGATATCAGAGACTTCTTTTGTACGATCGATTGCCATAGTGGTTCTTTGTGAGATACTAGATATTTGCTTTTTAATAACCTCTTCCAAATCATCAACTGACTTTTGGAATGTTTCAGCAATTTCATAATTGCTCTTATTCGATAATTCAAATTGTTTTCGAGCAAAAAGAGCTACCTCACGTTTTACTTTTTGGAAGACCCTATCAAAATCAGCCAGCATTTCAACTGTTAATTTTTCTGTGCTTAAACCAACTCTATCACTCATCGCAGTTATTTCTGCATTAAGCTCTTCTAAGAATTGACACGATAATCCTTCACAAGCTGTAAAAGTTTTCATCGAGACTTTCTCGGTCTTAGCTAAATCGGTTTTGAGAGTCTCATTTAATTTATTAATAGCTTCCCCGTATATTTTCAGATGTTGTTTGCCTATCTCACGAATTCCCCCCTTATAGTTTTCAATACGTTTTGCTTCGCTTTCAATACGGGAAATAACTTCATCAGTCAAGCTTTGTCTAATACTTTCAAGATTTTCAGTATATCGATCTTCTATCCCAAGGACAGCTTGTTCACCAATAACTGCTACTCCATCAGTTCTTCTTGAAGATTCAGCAATGATGTTTTCTACTGTGCTAAAAATAGCTCCTTCAATACCAGCTGTTTTCACTTCAAGTTCTTGAATTGTTCTGTTAACATCAATATCTATCGTTTCTTTGATATCATTGGTTAATTTTTCATTTAATGTTTTGATTTCAGAACGAGAATTATTTAGATCTTCTAATTTGTTTGTTAAATCTTCAGTTAAAGATTGGGTAAATTGTGTTTTGAAGTTATATACATCACCAATTTGCTTTTCTTGAAGCAGAGATGCTTTTTCGCTTGATTCATCAATTTGTTTTTTCACCAAACCACTTAGTGCTGAAATACTCTTCATAACTTCATTTTTCATAGTATCATTTAAAGCATTAAGATCAATTTCTTGTTTATTGATTTCAGCTGCTGCTTGACTAAAGATCGTTTCAGAACCATCCCCTAGATTAATCCTAAGTTGCTCAGCAGTAGAATTAACACCATTGCTTAAATCAGAAACAATTTGTTCTGTAAGATTTGATATCATTGCTCTAGAATCTTTTTCTTGATCTAGAATTGAAGAAATATCTCTGTTTATTGTTTTTTCTACTAACTCAAAATTTTCCTGCGTTTTTTTCACATAATTTTCCCGTGCTTTAATGAATACTTCTTGGAGATTAGAGATTTCTTTTGAAGAACGAGAACTTCTACGATTCAAGATATTCTCAATGGTTTTACCTAAATCTTTTCTACTTCTCTTATATGAATCAAATTCTGTTCCAAAGAATTGTTCAATGGTTTTTTCTAGACTTTTATTCAATTCATTATAATCATCAGAAATATCTTTGATCATCTTAAAGGATGGTCGTTTCGTTTCTTCAACAAGTTTATCTTGCTCTTTTTTAAACTCAACTAGTCGATTATGAATCGTTAAACTATCCTTCTTTAAACTGTTAGCAATATCATCAAGGTTTTTCCTAACAAGATCACCAATACTATTACCGAAACCTTTGAAACTTTTAGTTATGTCTTGTTGGGATTCTTTCACTACTTTGATTATTTCGTTTCTATCATATGAATCTGTACTTTCGATTTTCTTGATGATTTGATTGATTTCGTCTCCAAGTACGAGCATACTTTTATTGACTCTTTCATTGACTTGATTGGTAAGTAAATCAACACTTTCTCCTCTCCATCGCTCTAATTTCTTTGTTTGAATGGATATTTCTTTGCTAGTATTTCTCAATTCCTTCTCATGGAGATCAGAGAAATTTTTGAAAACAGCTTGAAGATTCTTTTGACTAGTGTTTAATCGATTGAGAAGCAAATCATGATTATTTTGTATTTCTTTATCGAATTTAATAAGAAGACGTTTGACTTCTTTTTCAAGATCTGTTTCATATTTCTTTGTCTCACTATTAAATTCATCAGAAATTGATTGCAGGTCTTTTGTTAAAGCTTCCTCAAATTTCTTTGAAAAATCTGTTTCATCCTTTCTGATTTTTTCATTCAATTGAGTAAGATTTCTTATAAGAACTTTTACCGGTTCTGTAAGAGACATATTGATAAAATTCACTAAATTCTGAACGCTTGCTCCATTATTCTCAACAGCAGATAAAAATTCATTTTCAAGTTTTGCTACCAAATCACTTAGATCCATTTGATATTGTGCTACAGATCTATTAAGAATAATAGTAAATTGTTCAGTCATCTCACTTAAAACATCTCGAGTTTTATTTGAGGTAAAATGGATTAAGCCAAATTTTTCTTCAAGATTATTATTAGCTTCTTCATTGAATCGTGTTTCTAGTGAAATAATTTCTTCTTTTGACCTGAAAATATTTTCTTGGATTTGTTCTATAAAATTAGACACTCTGCGATCAAATTCTTTTACCAAATGCTCTATAGCTTCGTTGTAAAGTATTGTGTGACTCTCCATGATGGTTGCTAAACTGTTGAACTTCTCATCCAATAAATTATTTTGAGTGTTTTGAGATTCAGTGAGGATTTTAATTGCTTTTGGACGTAATCCATCAACAGTAGTAATCATTGGTCGTTTTTGTTCTATTAATACACGAACAATTTCAGTTTGGAAGTTGATTGATGCCTTTTCTATCGCAAGTTTTAATGAATTAATTGCTTCCTCTATTTGTTCGTTAATTGGTCTTGTAACTTTTTCAAGATCTTCAATTCCAGTATCTAATACAGTGAAAATAATATTCTCAAATGCTTCTTGGGAATCCTTGAAAGCATCAAGAATTTCCTCAAAAGCTCTATTAGCATTAGCCTCAAAATCTAACACATTGCTTACACGAGCATCTACAGTAGCTTCTAAATGCTCTTCAGCGTTTTTCTGTGCTAATAGTAGCGTTTCAGAAAAATTAGCTCGTAAAGGAACTAAGCTCTTACGAATATTATAACAGGTTTCATCAGTACGAATAGCTGTTTCAGCGAGGAATTCATTGGAGGTTTTGGCTACTTTACTTAAATCTTTCAAATCCATTTCAACAGAAGCAAGTATTCCACTCAAGGAAGCATCTATAGCCATTTCAAGGTCTTTAATATCCTCTTCAGATCTATCACCACGTTTCTTACGTTCTTCTATACTAGAATCACGAACGTTTTTGATAGCGTTCTCCGTAAAATCATTCACAACTTGAGCTGTCGCTTCAAGCTCACTTTTACGGATTTCAAGAGAATTGATAAGTCTATCAATAATTGTCATGAACCGATTAATAGGAAAGATAGCAGCATAACTATGATCACCTTCATCAGTTTCAAGTTGAACAACTAAACCTCTTTGGATCATCATTTCTAGCGTTGCAGGAATCTTTCCTTTCGATATTTTACCTCGATCAGCGATTTCCAATACAGTAGATGCACCATAATTTGAGAGTGTTGAGAAAATTCGTTTCTCATTTGCTGATAACCGCGGTAATAACTCAAGGTCTTTCGCTTCCTTAATAGCCATAGTAATACCCTCACGGATAAGTTTTGAAATGGATTAAATTTGGTTACAAACATAGTAACAAAGTTAATTATACACTATTTTTTAAATCGGTTAAGCTTTTTATGAATTTGGGAAAAGACCAAAGAAAACAAGTATTTTATTAAGAAAACTATCAAAAATCATTAAAAATAAGAACCAAATTCAAGAAGTAATAATAAAAAAATGGGCCGGTAGATCAGCCTGGTAGATCGTTTGATTCGCATTCAAAAGGCCGCGGATTCAAATTCCGCCCGGTCCACCATTTTTTCGAATAATTAAAATCTCTAATCGTTATACTATTATTTGATTAATATGATTGATTATGTAATCTCCCCAGCAAAAACAAATGAATTGAAATCGGTAATAAAATTATTAAAAAAAGTTAATTTGCCAACTGAAGGTGTAAAGGAACATTTCGAAGATTTCATTGTTTTGAAGGATACCACCAATCAAAAATTTACTATCGTTGGTTGTGTTGGGCTTGAAATCTATATGAAATATGGATTACTTAGGTCATTAGCTATTGAACCTCATTTACAGTCCAAAGGGTTAGGAAATGCTTTAACTGATGCTATTTTGGATTATGCTCGTTCTGAGGATCTTCATAAGGTTTATCTTTTAACCTCAACAGCAGAAAAGTTCTTTTTAAAAAAAGGTTTTATGAAAATAAAGAGAGAAGCAGTTCCGGAAGAGGTTAAACAATCAATTGAGTTCAAATCACTCTGTCCAGATAGTGCTAGTTGTATGGAAATATTTCTTTAGATTATTGTGAAATTAATGTTTAGTTAATTGCTCGATATTAAATGATCGAGCACCTATTTTACTAATTGTTTTACTAGCAACTTTTACACCCAATTCTGCTGCTTTGCTAATATCTTTTGAGATAAGATATTCATGTAAAAAGCCTGCTGAAAAAGAATCTCCAGCACCAGTGGTATCCATAATTGACGTTTTTATTGCTGCTTGAAAGTGCTGTTTACCATCTGCTGTTTTTATTGCTACACCCTTGTCGCCTAAAGTAAGAACAGCAACATTGGAATATGTCAGCATAGTATCTAGAATACTTTCAACATCATCTTTTTGAGTAAAAGCTTTTCCTTCATAAATATTAGAAAAGAGAATGTATGGAATATTCTTCTTGAGTAGCTTCTGAATAATTGGTCTGGTATTTTCAATAATTGAGTAGGCTGCAAGATCAAAAGTAATATTCTTAGCAAGTTCAAAAATTTCAGTTAATGCTTCATTACAATTAATTAAATAACCTTCAAGGTGAACAATATCAGCTCGTTTTACCAATCGTTCCTGGATGAGTTCTACCGGTAAAAAATCAGAAGCACCACGATAAACAATAAAAGTTCGATCAATATCTGGAGTAATGAATGAGAGCACATATCCAGTTGAATGATCTTTGTCAATTAGACTATGAGTTTTGACACCTTCTTTTCTAAGGATTTTCATGTAAAGGTAACCGTCAGCATCATCACCATGTTTGCCACAAAAAGCTGTTCTAGAACCTAATTTAGCCATATTTGACATGACATTAGCACAACTACCACCAGAATTCTTCACTATAGAAATTCCTTGAGCAGTTAATCTCTCAATGATCATATCAAGAGTGGTCTTATCAATAAGTCTATGTCCTCCAACTGGCATATCCAAGTCTTTTAAGAAGGAATAATCAACATTAACTGTTAAATCCCAGAGAATTTGTCCAAAACCAAGAACTTTCATTTGTGTATTAACCAAAATTATGACTCCTTTTTAAGCAAATAATCAGCAACCTCTCGTGCCCAGTCTCCAATAGGGATATCTTGATCGTTAATCATAATGGTAAGATATTCTTTTCGACTCAATTTTCCATAAGCTTTTACCCAATCAGCATATCGTTCTTCTAGGTTTGTTTTTGCAATGAAATGAGCATCACAAAAATCTCCTTTTTCAATCGTAGTTTTGCAAACTTTACATTGAGTCATTATTCTTCCTCCAAATCTTCTCCATTCTCTTCGAAAATTTCTATTTTATTGTTCTTATAATTATCAAGAATTTCCTGAGGTGTACCAGGACACTTTAACCAATTTGGACAAATGGTATATGGCCTTTTACCTTTCTTTCTAATTGTTAACATTGGAAAACCACAATGGGCGCAAATCTTTTTCGCTGGGGTAGCATATCCTTGTTGAGGTATAGGTGCACTCCAATCACATAATTTTTTATAATAACCTGTACAACCCACAAACCTTTTTTTGGTGGTAGTTGAACGAGTAATAATTAATTCACCTTGTTTACAGACAGGACATAAACCTAGCATCCGTTGGCGTTGTTTTAGATTCTGTACTTGCTCTTGTAAAGTAATACCTATGATTTCCTCTTTTTTATGGAATTTTTCTAGAATGGATTTTAATTGTTTAATTGAAGTCATTAGAACTTCTTTTTGATTTTTTTCGCCTGTGCTAATACTTTCCATATCACGTTCAAGATTTCTTGTCAATTCAGTTTCAATAATTTCCGGGCTGTTTTTCTCAAGAGTATCTATTACAGCAAATCCTAGGTCGGTAGCATAAATGCTTTCATCTTCAATATATCCACGAGAATATAAAATATCAATAATATTTGCTCGAGTGGCTTTTGTACCTAATTCTTCATCTTCCATCTTTTTCAGAAGAGAATTAGGGTTATATCTTGCTGGTGGTTGAGTATAGCTTTGTTTATGTTCAATACTTGCTAATTCGACCTTATCACCTTCAGACAAGTTTGGCAATTCAATTTCCTCAGCTTTACCAAAAGGAGCATAGAGATTTAACCAACCTTTCTTCAAAACTTTCATACCACGGAGATAGAAAATGTGATTATTGAAATTGATATCAAGACGTAAACTCTCTTTAACCGCAGCTTCACCAAACAAAGCTAAATATCTACAAGCAATTAATCGGTAAATATTGTTTTCTTCTGCACGCAAACCTGTAGATGGCTTTTTCCCAGTAGGATGAATAGGTGGATGAGCAGGATCTTTTTTACTTCCTTTTGTAGGTTTAAATCCTGGTTTTTGGAGGATGCTAGTAGCACGAGATCTGTAAAGATCAATTTTAGCTAAATCACTAAGGATTTGTTTATGGTCAATTGCATCAGGAAATTGCTGACTACCAGTACGTGGATAGGAGATCAAAGCATCTAGATATAATTTCTCAGCTGCTTTCAGAGTTCTACTAGGTGAATAACCAAAATATCTGTAAGCTTCCGATTGGAGAGAACCTAAATTGAATGGTGTTGGTGGTTCTAAAGTAAATTTTCTCTTAGTAATGGAACTAACGATACCAATTTGATTTTTCGCTTCAGAAACAATTTTTTCAGCTTCAGCAAGTGAGGGAATGAATTTCTTATTATACTCGAGAGAAACGATTTCCCCTTCTAAAATAATTTTAGCTTCTATTACCCATCTAGGTATGGGAACAAAAGTTTGAATTTCACGTTCACGATCAGCAACAAATCTTAGGGTGGGTCCTTGAACTCTGCCAGTTGATATTAATTTATATCTCCCTGTAGCATGTTTTATCGAGAGGGTTAATGCTCGAGTCAAATTAATACCAAACAACCAATCGATTTCATGACGGGTAAAACCTGCATGAGCAAGATTGATATCAACAGAAGGTTGCATATTATCAAAGGAACTAATAATATCTTCTTTGGTAAGCGTTGAAAATTTCATACGTTTTACATCAGAAAGAGCTTTTTCACAAGCAAAAAGAGCAATAGATGCTCCTATAACTTCTCCTTCCAAATCATAATCCGTAGCAACAATTACTTCATCAACTTTTTTACTATAACTTTTGAAAGCAGTAACAAAAGGTCTAGTAGTATTTTTTTCATTTGCAAGATAGGCAGGAACCCATTTGTAACTAAAAGCGGGATAATGCCACCCACCAGCAGAGTCCTCCATGGTGGAATAAAGATGTCCCAATGCAGGGATGACAAAAATAGTATCATTTCTTTTCTTACATTCGTAAACAGGTACTTTAGCAAAATTCCTAGGAGTGGGAACTTTCCTAGGTTTACCAGAACTATCAAGGGCTGCAGCTATTCTTTTTGCTGCTGTTGGTTTTTCTGAAATACAGAGATAAATTACCATGTTAAACCCTCAATTGAAATACTAAAGATATAAGTTATTATTGTTTCTCTATTAAAAAATCATTCAGTCTATTGTTTAAAAAAGTAACCAAAATCAAATTAATAGTTAAGACCTATTGTTATACACAACCTAAAAAAGAAAACAAGTTTATGAAATGAATAATAATTAATTGATTTTATAGGAGCAATAATCATTGGAAGAAGAAAATGTTGTTAAAATTGATGCTAAATTGTTGAGGCAATTTATGTATGATAGTTTTGTAATATTAGGTGTGCCAGATGAAGACGCTAATATTTGTGCAGATGTTCTGATCGCTTCTGACCTAAGAGGAATAGCCTCTCATGGTGTCCAAAGACTAAAAATGTATTTTGATAGAATCAAATCAGGACTTCAAGAACCGGTAACCAAAATAACAGTTGTAAAAGAAAGCCCCACCACAGCAACCTTGGATGCTGGGCATGGTATGGGTCATGTTGCTGCTTATCGTGCAATGGAATTAGCCATCAAAAAGGCTAAAGAATTCGGTACTGGTGCTGTAGCAGTAGGTAATTCTACTCATTTTGGAATAGCAGGATATTATCCCTTAATGGCTATAAAGGAAGGAATGATAGGAATGGCTGTAACAAACGCACGACCATCCATTGCTCCAACTTTTGGCATAGAACCGATGATGGGAACCAATCCTTTGACCTTTGGTTTACCAACAGATGAAGAATTTCCATTTGTAATAGACTGTGCAACATCAATTACTCAAAGGGGAAAGATAGAAGTCCTTTCAAGAACTGAAACACCAATACCCAAAGGATGGGTAATAAATGAAGATGGAAGTTTAGCAACTGATCCAGTTAAAATATTAAAGGATTTAACAACTGACAAAGCAGCTCTCTTACCTCTTGGTGGTGTTGGAGAATTATTAGGAGGGCATAAGGGCTATGGTTATGCAGCTTTAGTAGAAATCCTTTCCGCAGCCCTATCTGGTGGACCTTTCTTAAAGGACTTAACTTTGGATAAAGGGTATAAAATTGGCCATTTCTTCTTAGCAATAGATGTTTCCAAATTCATTGATCCAGAAATTTTCAAGAATATTTCAGGAAGTATTTGTCGATCTTTAAGAAACTCGAAAAAAGCTCCAGGGCAAGATCGTATCTATACTGCTGGAGAAAAAGAATATCTAATGGAACAAAAGCTAGCAAAAGAAGGAATATCAATCAATAAAAGCATTCAAAATGATTTGTTAATCATGAAAAAAGAGTTGGGTTTAGATCAATACGATTTCCCCTTCTAACTCTTTTTTTCATTAAAAATCTCTGGAAAGTTACTATACCATGTTGGAATGTTATCTCTGTTCAAGGGAAGGTTTCACTAACTGCTCAGTTTGCTATAAAACGATTTGTAAGGTTCATGCTGAGGAAGTTAAAGGTAAAACCTTGAAAGAAGTAGCAATTTGCTCAAGTTGTAAAAAGAAGAAACGATTAAAACGAATTCAATTGTATGTTATTATAGCATTTTTCGTTATGATCATAGCAATAGTAGCAGGAATAGTATTTACCTCTCTAAATATATGGGGATAACTACCAATCTATATACTGATTATCACTGTTTTAGATTGCTTACCAGACATGAAATCGATATCAATTCGACCAATGATTACTCGAGTGACAGAATCTTTTGTTATTTGTTTTTGAATGATTTCAGTGGGATTTTGGTCAAGTTTGCAGATCATATTGATTAATGCTTCTTTTTTTTCTTCGAAATCTTCTATAAAAGTAACTTTACCTCGAAATTGAGTAGTAGCATAGAGATGATCGCATTTGCCTTGAGAATATCCATCATCTTGTATTGCTTGACCCCAAACAACGTTATTCTCTTTCAAGATGTCGATCTTTTTACCTTCATTAGCACAATGGAAATAAATACAATTTTTCTCAGGGTTATATCCATGACTAACAGTGACTAAATAGGGTTCATTATTTTGACAAAGAGCAAAAGTTATGTATTTTGCTTGTTTGATTATAGCTTTCATTTCATCAATGTTCTCGATTGCTTTTTCTGTACGACGAATACCTTTCATAACATAATCCTCAGAAATAACTAGTAAATAATATATACAAATAAGAAAAAAAGGTAAAAGATAAAAGTTTTCATTACAACTTGTAACTCATACCTTTTTCAAATGCTTTAAGATTGATATCAACATATTTTGACGGGAGAATGTCTTTCATAGCAGTAATGATGTCTTTCTTGGTAATTGGGAGAACATCACTGTTACCTACTAAAGCACCAATAAGGATCATATTCATAGTTTGGCTAAGACCTAATACTTGAGCATCGTCTTGAGCAGGAACCATGAGAACCTTTGGGGTAATTTTTTTGAGCTCTTTTTCTATCTCCTCAAGAGTGGGATATTTCACTTTACCTTTAGAGGTTCGAACTGAAAGGGGTTGGTATTTGGTTGTATTAACAACAACAATACCGTTTTTCTTTAGATTGGGCATAGAGCGAAGAGCTTCTAAGGCTTCAAGGGCAATTAAAACATCAGCCTCTCCAATGGCACAGAGAGGTGATTCAGTAGGGTCATAACCGATGGCGAGATCAGAAACAACAACGCCACCCCTTTGAGCTAACCCATGAGTTTCCATAGTCATAACTGAAAGACCTGCAACCTTAGCAGCCATGCCTAATACTCGAGTAGTTGAACCAATACCTTGACCACCCATACCCGTAACATGAACTTTTAATTTATCAGTAGTCATTTTTCATTACACCTCTAAATTCTAGTGAATTCCTCCATTTGCTTAATGGGTTTAACTTTCATAGGACAAGTCTGAACACAGCAACCACAACCAATGCAGAGATCAGTATTGATTTGAGGTTTCTCTTCTTTCTTCTCAATTGCTGGACAAGCAAAATCAGCCAAACAATTTTGGATATTACGACAAATATCATGGTCAATGTGATAAGGATTGGCAAGAGTACCAGCTTTACGTTCGGCTCGAGAGCGCATGAGTGCACAAGGCTCTTCTTGAATGACAACAGCAAATTCATCTTGAGCAAAAGCTTCCTCTAGGGCTGCGACTAAGGCAGCAACATTATAAGCAGGAACACGACGAACAAATTTTACACCCCAAGCTTTGAGGGTATCATCAATACTGATGGTTTTAGTATGTTGATACTTGGGAGGCAAAATGGCTCCTTTAGACTTCTCACCTGTGTTGGGATTGGGTTGATGTCCTGTCATGGCTGTAATCCCATTATCCATTACCATGAGAACTGTTTTGTGTTTGTTGAATACAGCATTTACTATTCCAGGCATTGCCGCGTGGAAGAATGTCGAATCTCCTACAAAGGACATTATTGTTCTTTCTGGCATTGCTAGTTTTAGTCCTGCAGCTGCTGGTGTTCCCGAACCCATACTATACAACAATGTTCCTTGATGATGAGGTGCTAAATACCCTAATGAGTAACACCCAATATCTGCGGTGGAAATACCATTCATTTTATCCATAACTATTTTTGCTGCATGGAATGCTGTTCTATGCCCACACCCTGGGCAGAGTACTGGTGATCTATTTGGTATTTCTATTTCTGATTTTTGTGAAACTATTGGGTTTGGTATTTTCAATAGCTTTGAAAACAAACCAACTAACCGAGAAGTATCATATTCCGATATCATTAAGTCTTCCCAATCTTCTTCTTGGTTTTTACCGATAATTTTCGTTCCAGTTATTCCTTGTTCATAGAGAGCTGCTTTAATATTTTCCTCGAAAAATGGATCTAATTCTTCTAATATTTTCACTGTTTTATGTTTCTTGATAAACTCAATTATTCGTTCCATTGGCATTGGGTAGATAATACCTAATTTTAGAATTGTAGCTGATGCACCTAATATTCTAAGCGCTGATTTTGTTGCTGCATATGTGTGACCAGAAGTTATTATCCCTATTTTTGATTCTCCTTTGCCAAATTTTTCTTCGGTTAAAAGTGATCCTTCATTTGCCAATTCTTCCCATTTCTTCAAGTTTCTTAGTGATTTAGTTTTCAAAGGTCTCAAGGTAGCTGGTAATGGTACATATCCTCCCTCACGATTGGGATCATATCCCCGTTCAATTTGAGGGTTCTTTATTTCACCATATTTTACTAATCCAGTTTGATGACAAATTCGTGTTGTCGATCGTACAACTACAGGCATTTGCCATTTCTGAGCATATTGCATAGCAAAAACGAAATAATCTTTTGCTTCTTGACTATTCGCTGGTTCAAGCATTGGTATATGACCAATTCTTGCATAGAATCTATTATCTTGTTCATTTTGTGAAGAGTGTGGACCAGGATCATCTCCTAGAACAACTACAAGTCCACCAGGCATGGTAAACAAACTTAATTGTACAAATGAGTCTGCTGCTACATTCAAACCAACGCTTTTCATAAAGCACGTTGCTGGTGCTCCGGCGATGGCTGCTGAAGCAGCTACTTCTGTAGCAACCTTTTCATTAGTTGAAAATTCAAAGTAAATGCCACTTTCATCAGTTATCTCAGCTAATCGAACACCTATTTCACTGGTAGGTGAGCCTGGATATGCTGCAGAAACTTTGACACCAGCTTCAATCATACCGCGAACAAAAGCATCATTCCCAAGTAGAATCTCCTCATCGGGAGCTTCTTTCAAAAGAAAATGTTTTTTGGATGACATACTATCAATTTCCTTTAACAATAAGTAATAGTTAATTCTATACTAACAAAACTTCAAACACTACTTAATAGTTTCTGCTTAACAAAAGAAGGTTAAGAGATTAAATAATTAGAATTTATGACACTCAAACAATCCTTCAAGGAGATCAACCATAAGAATTTCATCCCCATCTTGATGCTCAGCAAAAATCGAATTTTTGTCAATATCGAGGTTTTCAAACGTTATAGTATTCATTACAGAAATGTTTGATTCTTGGATAGATACAAGAATGAATTTTTGGAACTGGTCTTTCTTTTTAATTACTTGCAAGAAATCGGGATGACTTTCCTTCATAGATAGTGTTTTGCTTTCTTTAGATTGCATAAAATACAAATTCACTCGTCCATAATTAATACCCATTATTTGGCAAGGATTATTTTGATAACTGACTATATCACCAATTTCAAAATAAGGTATACGAACACAATAGGTCGATTGATAAATTGGTTTACCATCTTTCATGGTTTTTAATTTAGTACTATATTCAATTGAAGCAGCTAACTTTTCTGCTAAGAAATGCGCTAATGTTTTAGCAAATTTTTCCGTTCCTATGTAGAGATCAATTCCTCCCCTATCCTGATCAACTGTTTTTGAAATATAAGCCATTCTATGACCGATCATTTCTTCTTTTTTAATTTCTATCATCTTGGATATGGTGATTTGTTCATCATCTCTTATCTCTCGTTTGTCACTTCGAATTTGTACAATAGACTCAAAATATCCTCGTTTATGCTGTGCACAACGTTCACAAATACCAATGTTAACAACTAGCTCTAAAGGTACTTCTTGCTGATAAACGGGCACTTCAGGTTTAGGTGATCCTTCAAAAATGACTGTTAGCATTTGTTTCGAAGCGACATCATAAGGAATTTCTTTTAATCCTGCTACAAGGATTTTTTTGGCATTCTTAATTATTTTTGCTTTGGTAATAAATGAATCAAGAAATTCAAAAACAACACTTTGTGTATCATCATATACTTCTTTCCACTTGCCATTAAACATTAAATCACCACATATTTTGCATGAAGTGATGTTAAATTGTTTTTCTGGGAAGCTTACAATAAGTGGAAATTCATCCTTATAACAACTAAGACAAAATCCTTCGACGATTTCTTCTTCTTCTTCAGTTTTTCCACATTTACAACAGAATTTATTCATTGAATTATCCCCTCAAGGAAAAAAGCGAAAAGATAATGGAAGCTAATTTATCTAATTAGCATTGCATGACCTGTTCTTCCATTCTCTGGACAATTTATCCACATTACAGATAGTTCATTTATCATTCTTTCTTTAATTGCTGCAGTAACTATAGCAGTACCAATGAGATTTAAGCTTGAAGCGTTCCACATTTCTTCTAAACATTTTTCTAAATTAACGAGTTCGCCACTAAAAAAGCGCTCACTCACATAGAGTTCTAATTCACCTTCACATAAGGTTTTACCAAGTAATTCTGCGTCGCATACAGAGACTAAATATTCTTTCTCAGTTCTTCGTGCTCGAAGATAGAACATTTGATCTTTTGTCATTGATTCCACTCTAGGGTTATAGTTTTATTAAACTGCTTTTACACTTGTTCGAGCACCACAGGCTTCACAAACAAGGAAGGATATACGATCTTCTTTAATGAGCTTAGTATCAGGTTTTTCGCATTCGGGGCAAATAAGATATTCTTTCATATAACGATTAACTAGGTCTGTCATAGTGGTACGATTATGTTTACCTGAAAAGACTGCTCGTTGACCTTCAATATTAGCAGAGGTAGCAAGTTCTTTAGTAAGGAATTTTAACAAATGATTTTCATCGCGATTAAGAGCACTAACTACTTGATGCCAATTCTTAAAGAAAGTACGATTACCTTCAATAGCGACATCTGGTCTAGGAGGTTCGAAACGGGATTTTTCGAATATTTTTTCCGGAAATTGCTCTCGAGCACGTTTCAAGAGTTCATTATAATTTGACATAAAGCTAAATCAAGAAGCATTTAATCTTAAATCTTTTGACCACTATTTTCATTAAAGCTCTATTATTTTAAGAAAAAAAGAAAAGAAACAAAGACAATTATTTCTTTCTTTTTACAATAATTATTACAATCGGGATTATCAGAATAAAAATTAAGAAAAAATAATATCCATTAGAAGAAAGTTGTTGAGGAGATGTTCTGCTAATTTTCATAATAAATGCATCATAATTGCCATTATATGAAGAATCTAGTGAATTTATCGTGGGAAAATTTTCAGATGTAGTAGTACCTGCTAAATAGCAAAGACCATTATTAGTAACAGCAATACCCCAACCATAATCATCCATATCCCCACCTAAATATGTACTCCAGAGGAGAATATATTCAGAAGAGAATTCTGCAATAAATAAATCTTGGTTACCATTGAGAGTAGTATTAATAGCTAACAAGGTTGGAAAATTCGTTGATGAAGTAGCTCCAACTATATAACATCTATCATCATTAGTAACTGCAATATCAAGTCCAACATCACCCACATTTCCTCCGATATATGTACTCCATAAAAGGGTACCATTAGTAGAGAATTTGGAAACAAAAGCATCACCAGTATGATGCTCACCTACACCATTATAGCTATCATCAAAGGCATTTTTAACAGGAAAATCACTTGATTCGGTAACACCCGTCAAAAAGCAGTCACCATCACTCCCCACAGCAATGCCATAACCTGAATCATCCCACGTTCCTCCCAAATAAGTACTCCATAAAAGTGAGCCATTGGTTGAAAATTTAGTAACAAAAACATCACCATAATACTCCCCACCATTAAAAGTGCTATCAAAAGCATTTACAATGGGGAAATCACTTGAATCGGTAACACCAATTAAATAACAGCTTCCATCACCAGCAACTGCAATATCATAACCATAATCAGTTTCATTTCCTCCCAAGTAAGTGCTCCAGAGTAGTGTACCACTTGTTGAGAATTTTGCTACAAAAGTGTCACATACACCACCAAAGGTATCATTGAAAGCGTTCAAAACAGGGAAGTTGTTTGAAGAAGTATAGCCAGTTAAAAAACAGCTCCCATCATCTGCAGTAGAAACACTCAGACAATTTTCACTGGAATTACCTCCTAAATATGTGCTCCAAAGTAAGGAGCCTTGAGCTGAAAATTTTGTTATAAAAATATCTCTCATACCATTAAACGTGCTATTGTAAGCATCAAGTGTGGGGAAATTATTTGACTCAGTATTCCCAACCACATAACATCCACCATTGGCAATAGCAGCAATACCAGCACCTTGATCTAATTCATTTCCCCCCAGAAAGGTACTCCAAATGAGCGAACCAGATGCTGAGAATTTAGTAACAAATGCATCATACATGCCACCATAGGTACCATTATAAGCATTCATTATCGGAAAATCACTTGAACTGGTTTGTCCTGTAATATAACAACTACCATCACTAGCAATTGCAATGCCATGTCCATCATCCATATCAATTCCACCCAAGTATGTGCTAAAATCGAATTTTGGAGAGATTGCTTGTAAAGTTAGTTGAGAATAACTATTTGTTCTTTGGCTGTCGGAAGAAATAATTCCAATTGGTGATATCATCAAAAATATAAAAAAGAAAAGTGAGATTCCCTCTCTAACTAATTTGTTATGAACTATGCTCATAATTTAATCCCTATATGACATCTCTATTTAATTTGAAAAATATTTCTTATAACTTCTTTCTTCTCTTTTTTGTTTTCTTATAATAACATAAATCAAATAATATTTTTTTTGCTTTTTTATTTAATACGAAAAAACCAAAAATAAGGAAAATAATGGTACTTGATGTTTGAAATGAATGTAGAATATGGTATTATTGGTGGTTCAGGTTTTTATGAGCTAACAGGAAAATCCAAAGAACAAAAAGTTGATACTCCGTTTGGGGAGGTTGATATAAACATTTATGATGTTAATGGGATCAAAATCGCTTTTATTCCAAGACATGGCACTGACCATATAATTCCTCCTCATTTGATCAATTATCGAGCAAATATCTATGCTTTATATGCGTTAGGAGTAAAGAAAATAATCTCAACAAGTGCTGTTGGTTCAATGTGCAGGAATATAAAACCGGGTGATTTCGTTATCCCCGATCAATTTATTGATTTCACAATTGCGCGCCCAAAGACTTTTTTTGATGGGAATTTTTCCATTAAATTGCATGATGGATCTAGAAAACAAGGAGTGGTTCATATAGATGTTACAGAACCGTACTGTCAAACACTTAGAAAGCTAATTTTAGAGTCAATTAAAACGACTAGGAATAAAGTTCATTCCAAAGGAGTTTATGTTTGTACGGAAGGACCAAGATTTGAAACTCCTGCTGAAATTCAAGCTTTCAAAAGAATAGGTGGAACGATAGTGGGGATGACCTCTGTTTCTGAATGTATCTTAGCTAAAGAATTAGATATTTGTTATGCAACAATTTGTCTTGTGACCAATTTTGCAGCAGGGCTACAAAATAAAATAACCATTGAAGAAGTGGTTTCACTCTTCCAAAATAAAAAAAATATCCTTGAAAAGATACTTCTGGGTGCTTTTTCGATTAACAATAAATGAGTGTCTAATAGATTCAGCGTAATTTCAATCATTTGCTTATTTTTATAATCCATTACAGATGATTTTTATATTATTATTGTACACTCATAAGATAAATATCACTACCTTAAATCTAAGTTTATTTTATAGGAATTAAAAGTAGGTTGAATATAAAAATGTACGATACTTTAGCTTTAAGGGTGAATTGCCCTCATTGTGATAAATCGCTAATGGATGTGAAAACATTAGTCGATAATATGCCTGGTGTAAAATTAAATATCTCCTATGATGGAGAGAAAGGCGTTATCCACCTAAGTTCTATCTATGGAAGTTATAACTATACTACAAATCTAAAAATCCCCCCTGGGACGGAAGTTGCTTTTTCTTGTCCTCTTTGTAAAAAAACTATTATTTCTGATTTTAAGTGTGATTTATGTTCTGCAACAATGATACCCTTAAAAATAGAAACAGGCGGAACAGTTCGAATTTGTTCACGTGCCGGTTGTAAAAAACACAGTGTAGAATTTGATGACTTGCATCATGCTCTAGAATATTTCAGTAAGAATTTTTCGTATGGCGATATAACTAAAAATGAGTCTATAGGTGAATCTGTAGTAGAAATAGAAGAAGAACTTCAAAAACCTGATTTAGAAATCATCAAATCAGGAACATTTCTAAGAACATATTGTCCCCATTGTGAGGAAAGCTTGTTTGAAATTGATGCCATCATATTAAAAGTAACTAAAAATAGTGGCGAAAAAGGCTTTCTTAAATTAAGTCCTATATTGAATGTTTTTACTAATGAATCCACTTTCTATATCCCAGAAGGTGAAGCTGTAAAGGATATCCAATGTCCACATTGTAATACAAGTCTGCTGCTTGATGATGGAAAATGTGAGCTTTGTGGATCCAAAATCGTAGAAATCTCTGTTGCAGCTTTATCAAAGATCATTGATTTCTTTTTCTGTTCAAAGAAAGGCTGTCGATGGCATGGGTTGAGTAAGGAAGATATTGATGATATTGCCTTAGAGGATAGTAATGAGTGGTAAAAATGTATGAAATAATTAGAAAACAAGAAATGGCTAAAGGATCAATGGTGCGATTTGATGTTCGAGCTCCAGAAATAGCTAAAAAAGCACAACCAGGTCAATTTGTTATTGTAAGATTAACTGAAACTGGTGAAAGAATACCTCTAACAATTGCAGATAAGAATAGTTTTGAAGGATATATTACTTTAATCTTTCAAGTTGTAGGGAAAACAACAGCAATCATGAGAACACTGAAAGAAGGCGATGCAATAAAAGATTTAGTAGGTCCATTAGGCAAAGCAGCAAAAATAGAGAAACTTGGAACAGTAATAATGGTTGGTGGTGGAACAGGTATAGCTATACTTCATCATATAACCAAAGCGTTCAAAGAAGCTGGAAATTATGTTATAGGAATTATTGGTGCGAGAGAAAAAGAATTGCTTATAATGGAAGATGAAATGCGATTGATCTGTGACGAATTAGTAATAACAACTGATGATGGAAGCTATGGGCAATTAGGGTTTGTCACAGAGCCTCTTGAACGATATTTAGAAGAAAGATATGACATAAAAGAAGTCTATGCTATAGGTCCTATTCCTATGATGAAATTTGTTTGTAGACTAACAAAGAAATTCAATGTAAAAACAATGGTCAGTCTAAATCCAGTAATGATCGATGGAACAGGTATGTGCGGTGGATGTCGTGTGAAAGTTAACAATGAAACTAAATTCTGTTGTGTAGATGGACCTGACTTTAATGGTCATGAAGTTGATTTTGATGAATTATCTAAAAGAAATTCAATGTATCTTAAAGAAGAAAAAGATTCGTTACTATTTGCAATAAGGGGTTAAACAAATGATTGATTATGATGTTAAATATCTAAAGTTTAAAACTTATTTAAACACATATTGTCCATATTGCCGAAATAGTTTCAATATTAAGGAAAAAGAAATCGATCACATAGATTTCATTGGTGTTTATAAAGGACAAGAATTTGATTTAAAACTAAGCCCATACTTAGACGTCTTTGAGGTTGAAAGTTCTATACCATTAGAAGATGGCATGATAGTAGATGACTTTCTTTGTCCTAAATGCCGAGAAAGTTTGATAGCTAAAGATACAAAATGTGGTGAATGTGGCTCAAAAGTAAGTGAAGTGATTATTAGCGCCTTTCACAAATTAATTCCATTTTTCATCTGTATGAAATATGGTTGTAAATGGCATGGCTTGACTAAAGCAGATGAACGGAGAATCAAACTAAAAATTCCGAGACAAACAATGCCTGAACAAGATCAAATTCTTCGAGTTCATAATTTCAATGAAGTTCCTTATGGATTGACAACGGAATTAGCCTTATTAGAAGCTGGTCGATGTTTACAATGTAAAATTCCCCAATGTGTAGAGGGATGCCCTGTAAATATCAATATACCGGAATTTGTTCGGTTAATTGCAGAAGAAAAAATAGAAGAAGCAGTAATCAAAGTAAAAGAAAGGAATCTCTACCCAGCTATTTGTGGTAGAGTTTGTCCTCAAGAATCTCAATGTGAATCAACGTGTATTTTGGGTAAAAAAGACGATCCCGTAGCTATAGGTCATCTTGAGCGTTTTGTTGCAGATTATGAAAGAAGAATGAATCTTAGAAAACCTTACTTAATCCCAAACAAAATAAACAAAAGAATTGTTGTGGTTGGTACAGGTCCTGCAGGATTAACTGTTGCAGCAGACTTGATACTCCTTGGTTACAGCGTAACACTTTATGAAGCATTACATGAACCTGGTGGGGTACTAACCTATGGTATTCCTGAATTTAGGTTACCAAAATCAATAGTTAATTATGAAATCGAATTTTTGAAAAGCTTAGGTTGTAGAATAGATGTAAATACAGTAGTCGGTTATTTATACACTATTGACGAACTTAGTGAAAACTTTGACGCTGTTTTTCTAGGTGTTGGTGCAGGTTTACCTAGATTTATGGGTATCCCAGGTGAAAACCTTTGTAGTGTCTTTTCAGCAAATGAATACCTAACACGAATGAATCTGATGAAAGCCTACAAATTCCCTGAATATGATACTCCATTACCAAAAGGCGAAAAAGTTGTTGTCATCGGTGGTGGAAACGTAGCTATGGATTGTGCGAGAAGTGCAAAACGAAGTGGAGCTGGAGAAGTAACTATCGTTTACCGACGTTCACGCAAAGAGTTACCTGCCAGGCATGAAGAAGTACGTCATGCTGAAGAAGAAGGAATTAATTTCAAACTATTGACCAATCCTGTGAAATTCATTGGAGATGATAGAAATTGGATCAAAGAAATGGAATGTATTTTAATGGAGCTTGGTCCACCTGATGATTCGGGAAGAAGACGACCAATACCAATCGAGAATTCCAATTTCACAATTCCTTGTGATATGGCAATTGTAGCAATAGGTAACCAACCAAATCCCATATTATTTAATACAACACCTACACTAGAAAGAAATCAATGGGGATGTATTGCTGTTAATGAAGAAACAATGGAAACGTCAATACCAAATGTTTATGCTGGTGGAGATATTGTTACTGGAGCTGCTACAGTGATATCCGCTATGGGTCAAGGAAGAATTGCTGCAAATGCAATCCATGAACGACTTTCAAATCCTCCAAAACAGCAAAAGAAAGAAAAAATAGTACAACCAAAACAAACTATCCCCAAAAAAGAAAACAATAAATGATTTGTTGAATTCTTTGTTTACTTTTGCTATTTTTTATTTTTTTCAATTAAAAAACAATTCCTAGAAGTAATTGTTTTATAGTTTAATGTGGTAATATATAGAAAGTAAATTGATAATCATACCTTTAAATATCGGGTGGACGGTGATGTATAGCTATATCTCTTTAAAGGTCGATTGTCCACTTTGTGGTAAATCTATTATGAGCTCCGATAATCTAGTGGATAATATACCAAGTATTAGATTATTTCTTTCTTCAAATGGTGACGAGGGAACGATTTTTCTAAGTTCCTTCTATGGAAGTTATAATTATTCCAGTAATATTATGATAAAAAATGGTCAAGAGTATAAGTTCTTTTGTCCGAAGTGCCATGAGCAATTACATTCAGGTATAAAATGTGATGAATGTGCATCAGAAATGATTCCTCTTAAAATTAGAGAAGGAGGAAAACTAAGATTCTGCTCTCGTGCTGGTTGCAAAAATCATAACATTGAATTCGTTGATTTATCCCATGTTTATGATTATTTCCAAAGAAATATGAATACTGATCTAGTAACAATTTCCCAAACAAAAAGTGAACAAGAAAAAAGTCAGAAGATCGTTAAAAGTGGTACTTTTCTCAGAATTTATTGTCCTTATTGTGAAAGAAGCTTAGTTGAACAAAATTCAGTTATATTCAAGGTTATTAATCAAAGTAGTGAACTAGGATTTCTTATGCTGAATCCTTATCTGAATGTTTTTACAAATGAATCAACTGTATTCATACCTGATGGTGCTGTTGCAAAGGATATTATTTGCCCTTTTTGCGAGAAAAGTTTGATCGCTACAAATACTGTCTGTGGACAATGTGGTGCGCCTGCAGTGGATGTTTTGGTAGCAGCGATATGGCAATTGATTGATTTCTATTTCTGTTCTAAGAAAGGATGTCATTGGCATAATCTTAGTACCGAAGATTTACAGAATGTTGTTTTAGAAGATAGTGATGAATGGTGATTCTTTCATCTAATTCAATTCAAATTTACTGTAGAAAAACATAGGAGGATATTGAAAGCTATAATTAAAAGCATGAGGTCATAAAGAATGACTGTAAATAATCAAAGTGAATTAAAACCAACTTTTCATCTTTCTGATTTAGTTATGAAAGCAATTGAAAAAATTTTGGAAAAATCAAATAATGACGCAAGGAATTTAATTCAGATTTTACAAGATTTGCAAGAAGAATTCCATTATTTACCTGAATTAGTGATAACTTATGCCGCAGAAAAATTAGCTATTTCAGAACATAGAATCTATGGTGTTGCTTCATTCTATTCGCAATTTAAATTCATTGAACCAGGGAAGCATATCATTAGAGTCTGCATGGGGACAGCATGTCATGTTTTAGGGTCTCAATCGCTTTTAGACAAGCTCTGTAGGGAATTATCAATTAACCCTGGTGAAACCACTAAGGATGGTTTATTCAGTTTAGAAAGTGTTTATTGTCTTGGTTGTTGTGCATTAGCACCTGTGATGGTGATTAACGAAGAAGTTTTTGGTAATATGACTGCTGCTAAGGTAAATAAAATCCTGAGAGCTTATCGTGGTTCTTCAAGGAGAAATAAAAAAGCAAATGATGGTGATGATACTGAGTGAATTTGACGTAATGGTTACTAAAGCAAAGGATTCTTGGAATTCACTAAAAAATCAAAAGAAA
Organism: Bathyarchaeia archaeon; assembly: GCA_035528035.1. GTDB lineage: Archaea > Asgardarchaeota > Heimdallarchaeia > JABLTI01 > JABLTI01 > JABLTI01. The sequence continues at coordinate 80,975 of DATKZI010000043.1, read as the reverse complement.
CCAATTATTTTTGCAGGAGCAGCATCTTGTGGTCGAGCGGCAGGAATTATACCTGTTATTGAAAAACTGAAAGAGCTTTCACAAAAAATTCCCTTGGATATTATAGAGGTTGGTTGTATAGGTCCCTGTTATTTAGAGCCAATTATAGGGATACAGAAAAAAGGGCAACCTATTATTCTTTATGCTAATATCCAACCAATACAAGTTCAAGAAATTGTTGAGAATTATTTTGTTAATAATGATTCTCAACCGGATAAAGCGATAGGAACAATTGGGGAAGGTTCAATAGAAGGTATACCATCTTTTTGGGATCATCCTATGATAAAATCACAAAAAAGAATAGTTTTGAAAAATTGTGGAATTATCGATCCAATGAACATAGATCATTATTTAGCTATGGATGGTTATCAAGGATTAAAGAAAGCTTTCTCGAAAAAACCTGAGGAAGTAATAGAAGAGGTTTCATTATCAGGGTTAAGAGGGAGAGGTGGTGCAGGATTTCCAACTGGCTTAAAATGGAAGTTTACTCGAAGTGAAAAGGAACCTGAAAAATATGTTATCTGTAATGCTGATGAAGGTGATCCAGGAGCATTTATGAACAGATCACTCATAGAGGGTGATCCTCATGCAGTTTTAGAAGGGATGGTAATTGCAGGTTATGCAATTGGTGCAAATACTGGTTATATCTATTGTCGGGCAGAATATCCGTTGGCAATAAAGAGATTTGAAAAAGCAATTTCAGACATGAGAAAGAGGGGATTGCTTGGAAATAACATTCTTGGTAGTGGCTTTTCCTTTGATATTATCATCAAGAAAGGAGCAGGAGCTTTTGTTTGTGGTGAAGAAACTGCATTGATGGCTTCTATAATGGGTGATAGAGGGATGCCTAGACAAAAACCTCCTTTTCCATCACAGGAGGGTGTTTGGGGGAAACCTACAGTGATTAATAATGTAGAAACTCTCGGGACTATTCCTGCTATTCTTAGAAATGGAAATGCTTGGTATGCGAAATTCGGTACAAAACAATCAAAAGGTACCAAAACATTTTCTCTTGTTGGAAAAGTCAAAAGAACAGGATTGATTGAAGTTCCGCTAGGAACAAGTTTGCGTGAAGTAATTTTCAATATAGGCGGGGGAATAAAGGAAGATAAAAGGTTCAAAGCTATTCAAGTAGGAGGGCCATCAGGAGGAACAATTCCATCAGCATTTATTGATGAACCATTAGATTATGAAGAATTAACAAAATTAGGAGCTATAATGGGTTCAGGTGGAATTGTTGTTATTGATGATGAAACTTGCGTTGTCGATTTAGCTAAATACTTCCTTAAATTCATTGAAGCTGAATCTTGTGGCAAATGTGTTCCTTGCAGGATTGGCAACAAACAATTACTTGATTTATTAGTTAAAATAACAAAAGGCAAAGGAACAATCGATGATTTTGAATTGCTAGAAGAACTTGCCCATACAATATCCCAGGGTTCTTTATGTGGTCTAGGAAAAACAGCTCCAAATCCAGTTATTACTACTTTAACTTATTTTAGAGATGAATATCGTGCTCATGTATTAGATAAAATATGTCTTGCAAAAGTGTGTAAAGACCTGTTCTTCTATCAAGTTGATCCAGAAACTTGTATTGGGTGTCAAATTTGTAAACGACGATGCCCGGTAGGAGCTATTACTGGAGAAAAGAAAGAGATACATATAATCAATCCGGAAATATGCATCAAATGTGATGTTTGTTCTGCAAATTGCCCAGCAAAAGCAATAAGAAAAATCGATAAGGTGAAGGTAATTGAGCTTAGTCATTGATGGCAAAAGAATAGAATTTGAAGAAGATAAGACAATACTAGAAGTTGCTCGAAATAATGGAATTTATATTCCTACACTTTGTGCACACGAACGATTACCTTCCTTTGGTGCATGTAGATTATGTTTGGTTAAAGTGCATGGTGCGACGGGATTCATGAATGCTTGTACAACCAAAACCAGACCAGGAATGGTAATTACAACAGATAATCTTGAAATAAAACAATTAAGAAGAGCAATCTTTGAATTGATCCTTTCGGAACATCCAAGCAGTTGTATGATGTGTTCACAATCTGAACATTGTGATAAGTATAATTCAGGAGTAATGAAAGCTGGATCAATAACTGGCTGTAATACATGTCCAAATAAAGAAATGTGTGAAGTAAGAGAAATAGCAGAAGTATTAAATTTCAAGAGCATACGATTCCCACTGCTCTATAAAAATCTGCCTTTGGAAAGAAGTGATCCGTTTTTTGATAGAGATTATAATTTATGTATACATTGTGGAAGGTGTGTTCGAGTATGCCAAGATGTTGAAGGAGCAAACATCCTTGCCTTCACTAAAAGAGGTCATAGTACAAAAGTTGGCACATCATTTGAAAAACCTCATATTATTACTGACTGTAAATTCTGCGGGGAATGTATTGATGTTTGCCCTACTGGAGCATTATCCGCAAGAGGACAAAAATGGTATGAAAATGCAGAGAAGGTAGAAAGCACAACCTGTATTCTATGTAGTAAAGGGTGTCAATTTGAAATCGATGTTAAATGGGGAAGAATTGTAGCACTAAGACCCGATCCAGATTACAAAACTCTTGAAACAGGAATATGTGTAAAAGGAAGGTTCTGCTTACCTGTGATGTTAAATGACATGGAAAGAATTAGATTTCCAAGAGTATTAATGAATTTCAAGCTATATCCTACCAACTGGGATGAAGTAGCAATAAGTGTAGCAGAAATACTTGAAGAGTATCCACCATCAAAAATAGCTATCTATCTCACTCCTTTTATGATAGATGAAGCTGATTATATTTTTAGGAAATTTGCTGAACAATTGGAAATATCAAATGTTTTTACAAAACCAGAAGAACTAGCTCAAATAACCAAAAAAGGAATAAAAGTACTATATACCACTGAAGGAATTCCAGGTATTGAAAAATATAAATCATTAGAAAAAATCATTTTCCAAGAAGTATTCCCATCAGAGGGTTATGAACAAGCTACAATAGTTCTTCCAGCTGCTGCTTTTACAGAAGAGAATGGTACCATCACTACAACTCGAGGGCTAATGCATTTACAGAGAGTGGTCAAAGCACCAGACCTAGTTTTAGAAGATTGGAAGATTGTGGTAAAAATAGCTCAAGAATTAGATTTATCAGGTTTTAAATATCTTGAAACCGAGGAAATTAGAAATGAAATGAATCGAGTGAAATACACTCCAAAGATTCGTTCTGTAGATGAATATTATTTGAAATATCGAGGGACACCTATAGCTGAAAAGGTTCCAGATTTTGCTATTTTATTACAAGCAAGAAAAAACAGAGAGAAACCTTGGTGAAAAAAAATGTACGAAATAATTGAAAAAATAGAAGTTGTACCAAATATCCACAAATTAGTTATCCGCGAACCAAATATAGCGGAAAAAGCTAAACCAGGGCAATTTGTAATAATAATACCTGACGAGTTAAGCGAACGAGTACCTTTATGTATCGCTGATGTCAATAAAGATACTTTTACAGTTTTTGTGGTAGAATTAGGGATCTCTTCAGCAAAGATTGGGCAGTTAAAACAAGGTGAAAAATTGTATAGTGTTGCTGGACCATTAGGTATGCCAGCTGTGATCGATAAATTTGGGACAGTTGTTTTAGGAGGAGGTTGTTATGGAATAGGGGCAATATATCCAATAGCAAAAGCGCTAAAGCAATTGGGAAATAGAGTTATAACAATTATTGAAGCACGAAGCTCATATTTGCTTTATTATCAAAAGGAACTACAGTCTGTTTCAGATGAATTTTTCATCGCAACATCTGATGGTTCGGTAGGAACGAATGGACATGTGCAAGATGTTCTTGATAAATTGATTAAGAATGATTATCGTTTTGATCATGCAAAATTCATTGGTTGCACATACATGATGATGAATTGTTCTCATATAACGGCTCCATATAAAATCCCAACTATGGTTGTATTGAATACAATTATGCTGGATGGTACTGGCATGTGTGGCTGTTGTAGAGTATCAGTCGGAGGAAAGACTAGATTTGCTTGTGTGGATGGACCTGAATTTGATGGTCATCAAGTAGATTGGGATGAATTAATGAAAAGAAAATCAGCTTATTTGGAAGATGAAATGATTTCTTATCAAACAGCACCTCATATTTGTCGTGCATTAGTAGAAGATTATTGTGGTGATAATAGTGAGTGAAAAACCTTCTACTTCAAAAAAGAAAGAAGAACTTGAAAAGAAGCCTTCTGAAAAAAGTGAAGAAACAGTTGAAAAATCCAAAAGACCTCCTAGACCACCTAGAACAAAAATGAATGAGCAACCACCTGAAATACGAATAAAGAATTTTGATGAAGTACCATATGGTTTGACTCCTGAACAAGCTCAACAAGAAGCTTCAAGATGCCTTCAATGTAAGAAACCCAAATGTGTCGAAGGTTGTCCTGTAGATATTCAAATCCCTCAATTCATCGAATTAATTTCACAAGGCAAATATGTAGAAGCTGTATGCAAAATTAAAGAAACTAATGTTCTTCCAGCAGTCTGTGGTCGTGTTTGTCCACAAGAAACACAATGTGAGGAAACCTGTGTTTTGAATCGAAGAGGTGAACCAGTAGCAATAGGTTATCTTGAGCGATTTTGTGCTGATTTCGAACGACTTGGAGGCCATACAAGAATGCCAAAATTGCCTAAAAAGAATGGTAAAAAAGTAGCAATTATAGGTTCAGGTCCTGCAGGATTAACAGTAGCTGGTGATTTAATTCTTCTTGGATATAATGTAACGGTCTTTGAAGCCTTTCATAAAGGAGGAGGAGTATTAGTCTATGGCATTCCAGAATTTCGCTTACCAAAGGAAATTGTTGAAAAAGAAATCAATTATTTAGAAAAATTAGGCGTTGAAGTAAAATATAATCACGTAATGGGGATGAGTAAAACAATTGATGAATTATTTGATAAAGAAAAATATGATGCTGTTTTCATTGGTGTTGGAGCAGGATTACCGAGATTTATGGACATTCCCGGTGAAAATCTTATAGGAGTATATTCTGCTAATGAGTATTTGACAAGGTCAAATTTAATGAAAGCTTATCTTTTCCCTAAATATAATACTCCGATAATTAAAGGAAGAAAAGTTACCGTTGTAGGCGGAGGAAATGTCGCAATGGATTGTGCGCGAACTGCACTAAGACTTCGTTCGGATAAAGTGACATTGGTCTATAGAAGAGCAAAGGAACAAATGCCAGCGAGAGCAGAAGAAGTTCATCATGCTGAAGATGAAGGAATAGATTTCAAACTATTATCTAATCCCGTAGAGATCTTTGGCAATGAAAGAGGAAAAGTAACAAGAATAAAATGTCAAAAATATCAGTTAGGAGAACCAGATGATTCTGGTAGAAGAAAACCAATTCCAATAGAAGGAGAATATTTCGATTTTGAAACAGATTTAGTAATAATTGCTATAGGAAATAATGCTAATCCTTTGATACCAAAAACAACACCAGACATTAAAACCAATAAATGGGGTAATATTGAAACAGATGAAATGGGTCGCACAAGTAAGAAATTCGTTTATGCAGCAGGTGATATAGTGACAGGAGCAGCTACGGTAATTTCTGCCATGGGTGGTGGAAGGAAAGCTGCTGAAGCAATTCACTATGATCTTATGGGAGTTGAAAATCCCGATATACCAGTAGCTTGTAAAATGCCTGATGATTGGCAAAATTGAATCTCAGAAACTAAAAAGAAATAAATTCCAACATTAATATTAGCTTATGAAAAATATTGGAATGCTAATCGGAAAGATATTTGCCATTTTGGGCATATTAGGTATGGTTGCAGGATTATCCTATGGTTTTATTGTTGGTGATTTCCTAGGTGAAGGGAGTATTCTACTTTCAATTCCTTGGGGAATAATTACACTAGTTGATATTTACATCAGCTTCATTGTTTATTGTGGATGGATAATATACAGAGAAAAATCAGTTTTATTCTCGAGCATTTGGACCATTCTAGTATTAGTTCTCGGAAGCTTTACAGTATGTCTATATCTGTTTATAGCGTTACAAACAAGCAAAGGAAGTTGGCAAAGATTTTGGCATGGAAGAAGAGCAGAGATATCTGACTTGGATAAAATATCAGAAGATTAGTAAAATTGAATCACCTGAAAAATAATTATTGCCTCTTAATGAGTTATCCTATCCTTAAAAAAATGTCAGAATCTACTGGTCTGACATTTTGTAACCTTTCTCAAGCCAGGCTTCTTTCATTTCAGGATTTTGTTCCAGATAAGCATCAATAAATTCTTTTGGTACACTATTGAAGGGGCAAGAAAAATTTACACAATTTGGGCAAATTCGGGTAAAGAGGAGAGTAAAAGCTATTATTACACTTATAACAGTCAATGCTAATATAACAGCTAAAACTGCTAAAATTGTTAGACTATAGCTCGCAAGACCTCTTACTACAATAACTAAACTATAGACTTGTGCTAAAGGAAAACAAACCCCAAAAAGAATGAAACCAATAACAAGAAGAGTTTTTTCAAATAGATTCAAAGGTTCAGGATGGTAACGAGCGTATTTGAAAAATCCGTGATTGGCTAAACAATGAAGGATCTTTCCATCCTCTGCATAATATGGACAATGGCTGCAAAGAATGCGTGTTTCAACAATGAAAAATAGGGCAAGGTAACTAATAGTTGCGCCTAAACGCCACCACCAACCTGTATAAACAGCTCCAATAACTATTCCACCAAAACCAAAGAAAAATGCTGGGAGCATAACATACATGAAACGTAATAACAACTTACGTTCCCATTTACAATCTAATCTATCCTTATTTTTACAATTTTCACAATCAGAATCATCACGATGAGTGCAAGAAGTGAAAATTATTTTTTCAGTAGTTTGTTCGGACGTTGCAAATAACCTCAAAAGGTCTGAATAATTCACATAGAGAAGAGTAAAATCACCTTAATAATCTATTGAAAAAACATTAATGAATAAAAGATATATATTCAATGTTTACTTTTATTAGAACTATGTTAGACTCTTCCAAAAATAGAATTGATTGTTTTTATTGCCAAGATATTCAAAAAGAAGAACAAGACTATCCTATAAGGAAGGGAAAATATAGTTTTGAAGGAATTGTTACTCGTTGTCTTTGGCATGCAGAGTTTCAATGTTCGGAATGTCAGAGATATTACCATTTCAGTTATCTTTACTGGTGTCCTTCAACGAATAAGATAATTTGTGGAAAATGTAACAAACCAACTTTTCATCCAATTAAATTCTGGAATAAAACCTATGCGTATGCTTTCACTTGTAAAGATTGTGGAGAAGTACATTATGATCTACTTTATTCAGAATTTTCTGGCAATCATCCTTGGCAAGTAGATAAAGATATTTTCTTTAAAAAAGAAAGACCGCTAAATCCAATATTAAAAACTCACTTTCCTTGGGAGCCTATTTGGAAACCAACTAAAAATCGAACTGGAAAAGAATTAACAATTGAAGAAGCATTGAAGATAGAGAACAAGGTATTCAACTATCTGAAGGAGTTTAGTTTAGTTACACTCCATTCAGAACAACTAACAGATGATCAGATTGACCTTGCTGAAACAAAAGCTAGATGGGAAAAAACAAGCTATAATTGGATAAGTAAGCAATTTGAAAATAAAGAGGATAAAGGAGATTCAAGTCGTGAGTTCATAATAGATCCTGCATTATGGATACAATTAGGGGATGTAAAAGGATTAAAGATATTAGATGCAGGCTGTGGGAATGGTTATCTCTCGAGACAATTAGCAAAAAAAGGCGCAGATGTAGTGGGAGTAGATTTCACTCAAAATTTCATTGGGTACTGTAAAAAAAGAGAGAAAGAAAATCCATTAGGATGTAAATTTTATTGTGAATCATTAACAGACCTTTCTTTTATAGAAGATGAATCATTTGATATGGTAGTATCAAATGTTGTTATGGTAGATGTACAAGATTATAAAACAGCTTTTAAAGAGATAAATAGGATTTTGAAACCAAAAGGACGATTTGTTTGGTCGAATCTTCATCCCACCTTTGGAAGTCTTAACCAAATTTTCTTCAGAGTACCTTATGATACGCCAAGAAATGAGGAACGATTATTTGTTCTACTCGACAGGTATTTTGATTCAGGGGCAATTCTAACCTCTTGGGGAAACATTAAACCTATTTGGCAATTTCATCGAACTCTTCAAGAGTATACTCAAGCATTATTTACTACTGGTTTTCTTATCAGAGAAATAATAGAACCAAAACCATCACTAGAGGACATTAAGAATAATCCAAGAACACTAGCTTTTGATGCTGATCGTATACCTATATTCATAATCTATGATTGCATAAAAGTAAGTGCTAAAAGGTCTTTTTAGAAGATTATTTTTATAATTATGAATTAAATTAAAGAATAGAAATCGTTAGTAAAGATTGCAATTTAGGGGTTGAACATGACCTCAGAGTTAGTCTTTAAAATTATCCTGATTGTGCTCTATAGTATTTTTACAATAATACGAATTCATTTCTCACGAAAAGCAAGAAAATCCACTCGAAAATCAGCAATAAAAGAAAGTAAAGTACGACTAACAATTTTACAAACATATATTTTTTCAACTGTGATAATATTTTTTTTGTATATTTTCTCACCAGAATGGTTTGGTTGGGGTACAATACCTCTATATCCTGAAGCTGTACGTTGGATAGGAGTAGGCGCAGGAGTGGTTTCACAAGTATTATTTACTATTGTTCATATACATTTGGGACAAAATTTCTCTTATACACTACGAATAGGTGATGATCATGCACTCATTACAGATGGTCCATATAGATATGTTAGACATCCAATGTATTCAGCATTCCTATTATTTCATGTATCAATATTTCTAGTAACAAAAAATTGGTTTTTTGGCATAATATGGATTATCGGATTAACATTATTTCTCTTCCTAAGAATTACAAAAGAGGAAGAAATGCTGATGGAAGTTTTCGGTGAAAAATATCAGGAATATAAAACAAGAACAGGAGCATTGTTCTTTCCGGTCTTTAAGATATTAAAGAAAGAAACTAGAAGTAAAATAAAAAATAGTTTATGGAATTATCAGGCAATAAGTAATATGAGTTTAACTGAAAATACAGAAGAAAAAATGATTAATTGGTTTGAACCTATTTTAGAAACCTATCGAGCAAATATGACAAAGAGTCCTTTATTGATAACTGATAAAGAGAAGAATGAAAACGAAGAAAGAATACTTTGGAGTATAAAAACGTCAGGTTTACTAGATGACCACCAACTAGAGATTACTTGCCAACCAAATCAAATTGAGGACAATTACCAATTGAGAATAAAAGCAAAAGGACAGAAAGAATTCATAAAAGAAATTCGATTGAATTATGAAAATTATATAGGTGATCTTTCACAATACAATCTAATTTTTTATGGACCTTGAAAAAGAGAGAAAAAAAGATAAAATAAGACAAACATAAATAATGTATGTCAATACTTTATTTCTTTCATTGTGAAAATTGTGAAAATAAAATACCATTATTTGAGGATCAATTGGGGTGGGTAGATGAAGAAGGAAATATTGGTTATTATCTTACTTATGAAAAACAACCCGATAGTAATCCAGCAGGAAAATGGGAAATGGTCAGCATACATGATGCAATGTGTGTGAAATGTAATCTGATATACGGAATAATTTTCAACAATCTGAAATGGCCTTTGAAATCAGAAGCTGCAACACTGGAAGAAAAGACAGTGCGAATACTGAAAGGAGAAAATGTCGAAATAATAGAAGGCGCAATAAAAGGTCATAAAACATACAAAGTTACAAACAAATGTTCGAACTGTAAGGGAGAGCTTTTAACAGCATCGCAATTAATAGAAAGAGCAAAATTGAATACAGAATCAAATATTCTTAATTTGAAACCAGAAGAAACAAAAGATAGGATAATGCAGTGTCCATCGTGTCATAAGGGAATCTTCCAATTCGATTACGCTATCAAATATTCTTAAAAATTTCAGGTATTCCATTTAGAAATTTTAGTGATAAAAAACTCTCCACTTGATAGCTTTATTGTTAGCTGTGTTTCTTTCTAAAGTAGCTGATTAGAATTCTAGTACAAAATGCTATGGGAAACAAAAGGGTGAAAGCTTTGGTAATTCCATTCACTTTGGTCTCACTTGGAAGATGCCCTTCTACAAATAAGCAATCTAATAAAACAATAATATCCGGCGCATGATAAATACCATTGTAAGAATAAGTAATGGGAGTTGAGTTAAACATCAAACTGGTTACAATATAGACAAAATCAATAGAACTCCCAGTAATAAACGTATTAATAACTTCAGCGTCACTTGTATGCAAAATTTGAGTTACATTCCAACCATTTTTATCATGAACTATAATAGAAAGTCCTAAGGAATAGATAGAAGGAGGATTAGTGATCTGAAAAGTGAATTCATTAGGAGGAGAAATTACTTTTTTGATATCAAAACCATAATAATAATATTTTTTATTCTCAATTTCTGCTGGAAAAGAGCTAATAGTGTTAATTTTACTTATTGTGAAATTAGCTTGATTGAATCCATATAAACCATCGCCAAAACTAACTTCATCAATTGTGCAAGCAGTAATCCAATTCAAATAGATTTCATTAAAAGAAATATTATAGCCAGATGAAGCTAACGCATGATCAATGCCTATAGGTCCATCAAGCGTCTCGGAAACAAGTTGGGCAATGAAATCATCACCAAATCTCTCGGCTAAATAAAACATGAACATATAAGCTTGGCCGTAATCAGCAACAACCAAATCACTATCAATGTAATGCCAGCCTAATAATGGTATCTCAGGATGAGAAGAAAACGAATGAGTTTCAGCACAGAGATTTAGAGCAGGCTCAACAGTAATATAATTCAAGTTGGAAAGATAGCCAGAATAAAAGAGGGCATAATTTGCAGCTCCTTCAGTAAGAAAGGGGGCTTCATCTTGTTCATAATTACCCCAAATAAGATGATTGAATTCGTGAGTAGTTGTTTTGATAATATCTAGAATATTCCTATTAGAATTAACAAAGATCATTTCACGATGGTTGGAATAAGGGCTAGAAGGATCCTCATCGTCAAATCTATAGTATCCACCATAAGGATCTATAGGTACTAATAGAATAGTCACTTTTGGATCACCATCAATATCACCAAAACGTCCATTAGGATCTCCTGCTAGTTCTATCCCCTTAGGATAAATAGTTTGATCAAATTCGTTTTTCAATATAACACAAGTGGAATTAGCAGCAGAATTACCAATAGTAGCAATAGCTCGATCATCCATGTAAATATAGCAATGACTACCAACAGAAATCAAGGTTGCTTGAATCTGAATATCACCTAAATAATAGTCATAAATCCAAAAAGACTGTTGTTCACCAAGAACATAATTGGTTTCAAAGTAATCACCAATCTCAATTTCTTGATAAAGAGAAGAATGAACATCAGAAGTAATAACTGCTATTTCATTAATAGGTAAAGTAGGAAAAGTAGCTGAAATAGTTTGATTGATGGGCAGACTAGAAATACCAAGAGAAACTATTAGTAATAGAGAGATAAATCGCAATAGCTTCACTCCTAGTATCATAGAAAAGAGAAGATGAATAATAAAGATATGGAGAAATCTCAATAAGAGCCAAAGAAGAATCCAATAGCTAAATAAAAAGGACAAAAAATAAAAATAATTCAAAAGAAAAAAAAATTTTTAATGCATTAAGAAAGTTTAAAAAACAGTAAAAATAGCAGACAAATAGAATAATGCCATCGTGGCTCAGCCTGGCAGAGCGACACACTTGTAATGTGTTGGTCAGGGGTTCAAATCCCCTCGATGGCTCCAATTTATAATTTAAGTTCTATCACTTCAATTTATTTCTTTCTTCATTCATTTTTCAGCAAAATACTTTCTTGTATTTTAGAAAAAAAGAAAAGGTAAAGGAATAGCAATTTGTATTCCTTCTACCACCAATCAAATCCTCCTCCACCAGGATAATCCGATGAATCATTAGGATCGGTACCATTGATGATTTCATAGAGGTCGGTATAACCATCATTGTCGCTGTCGGGATCTTCAGGATCAGTTTGGTAATTCTGGACCTCCAAACCATCCAACAAGCCATCATTATCCATGTCGTTATCCAAAGGATCCAAGCCACAGGCTATTTCAAAACCATCTTTCAAGCCGTCATTGTCGACATCAGCTATCTTGCAGTAACTATAGGCGGTGGCATCGGATTTTCCACGGCTCTTCCAATAGAGATATTCAGTTTTATCCGTTTTCCCATCGTTGTCATGATCAGCTTTGGTGGGATTTGTGCCAGAGGTAGCAACTTCAAATCCATCTAACCAGCCATCATTATCTGAATCTGAATCGTTAGGATTGCACCCATGTGAGTATTCATTACCATTTAATAGACCATCTGCGTCCAGGTCACATGTAGCATCAGCAACTAAGGGATTTAATGCGTACAGTATTTCCCATCCGTCAGGCATGGTATCGGCATCCGTATCTGCAATGTTCGGATCGGTTCCATAGGTGTATTCTTCGATATTAGTAAGGTTATCATTGTCAGGATCACCTTGAGCATTTGGTACTAAAGGATCAAAACCGTTCGCAAGTTCCCAGCCATCGGGTAATCCATCCCCATCCGAATCTGCTACAAGAGGATTTAATTGTAATTGATATTCTTCAAAATTGCTTAAACCATCTAAATCAGGATCAGCAGCAGCATTTGCTACCGTTGGATCCAGTCCATAATAAATTTCCCAGTTATCAGGCAAACCATCATGATCTGTATCTGAATCTAATGGATTGGTTTCATAGAAGTGAATTTCTTCATCATCTGGTATAAAGTCATTATCAGTATCACTGCTGGTATCAAATGTACCATGGGTCATTTCTTCAAATGCTGTTAGTCCATCCCCATCTTTATCCTCATTCAAATCTAAAGTACCATCTGAATTGGTATCTTGAGAAATAGGTGAATAGCCATTTTGAAGTTCCCATCCATCAGGGAGATAGTCACCATCTGTATCACCATTGGTTGGATTGGTATGGTAAATATTTACCTCATCACCATCAGTTATCCAATCGGAATCAGTATCAGAATTAAATGGATCCGTTCCAGAATTTTGTTCTTCTAGATTTGTTAAACCATCAGAATCATAGTCAATAGATGCATCGTTGAAATTTGGATTTGTACCATAAAATACTTCCCAATCATCAAGTAACAAGTCTCCATCTGTATCATTGCTAATTGGATTTGTATTGTATGTGTGTATTTCATCATAATCTGATAAATTATCATCATCTGTATCTGAATCATTTGGATTCGTTGCGTAGCTTTGTTCTTCTCCATCTGTTAGACCATCATTATCAGAATCTGCATTTAAAGGATCCGTTATATAATTATCTGTACCAAGATTAACCTCCTCCCAATCATTAAGACCATCAGAGTCAGAATCCCCTATGAGAGGATTTGTTCCTAAATCAAATTCCTCACCATCAAGGAGACCATCGTCATCACAATCTGCATCCCAAGGACTTGTTGGATATTCATCTAATTCTTCTTCATCTGTTAATCCATCATTATCCCAATCGCCAATCCCTAATACACCAGCAATATTTAGTATACCTTTCCCATAATATTTTTTATAATAATCTTCATTATGACCAGGATCATACAGATAAGCAGGTATTGTAAAATTGATTAGTTTGCCTTCTAACTCTTTACCATTAAAACCTGTTTTTTCTTTCAATAATGCTGCAGCTCCAGCGACAATTGGTGTTGCTAAGCTTGTGCCTTCTGTTAATGTCATAAGGTTATTTTTATTATCTTTAACTGGTAAAGAAGTGCTTAGATTTTTGCCAGATGCCATAATCTCTAATTTTAAATTATCCGTATTTCCATTATATCCACAATCTTCTGCTACATTTCCAATGATAGAGCCTTCATCATAACATCGACCCACACCAATGACGCTTGGCCAATCACCTAATGAACCATAGAAATTATAGTTATGAATATTAAGATAATTATTACCTACAGCCATTGTGAATAAAACACCTTTGGTAATCAAATGTGCAACAGCTGATTGGAATGGTGTAGATAAATTATCATATAGATTACTACCTACAAAATAACTCATTGTTACAATATCTGGTTTTATTGTATTATAATTAGCCTCCAACCATTGCAAAGCTTTTATATGAGAATTAATGCATATAATACCACCAGTAGCCTCTGCTCCAATAGATATTATTTTAGCTTTAGGGGCAATCTGTTTTATCATACCCGCAACAACAGTACCATGTTCCAATGTTTCTTCTGGGAAGAAAATTGTATTAAAATCAAAGTTACTTGCAAAATCATCTGTATAATTTGATGAAACAGGTAAAACTTGACCAATTTCACCAGTTGCATAGTTACAACCTATTCTATAACAATTCTCCATCGTTATAGAAGTATAACCTTCTTGATCAAATATTTTATGCCTATAATCAATAGGGGTATCAATTACTACAATAGTAATTCCAGATCCATTTGCTATAGAATGACATTGATCCAATTTATGAAAATCGAACATAGATTGATCATAAAACGGAGTTGAAAAATTATATTCAAATTCATTAATTTCAATTGGATTGTTTATTGGTAAAAATGATGCAGAAAATAAATCCATATTATTTGAATTTATAGTATCGAATCCCTTAGTAATTGTAGAAGTAGGTTTGATATCTTTTTCCATATTCACTAAATTATATTCTTTATAATCAAATTGAGTTGAAACCCCTATAATAAAAAAACAAATAAAAAATATCTCAAAAAAATTCTATTTCCAATCAAATAGTTACCTCCTTTTCTTATTGTTTAAAGTAAGACATTTCCAAAATTTAAATATTCTTCTTAGTTTATCTTTTTAATCTCTTGATGAAAATTAATACAATAATTAAAAATCCTGTAGCCTCCATAGAAAAAACAATGAATAATTGTATCTTACTGATTAGCAAATCATTAGCTATTTTCCCTCTTATATAATATACTTCCCATGCAGAAGTATTTGTATGATCATTCCAAACAATATGGATTGTTCGATAGCGGTCAACTGCTACTTTCGGATAGAAAATTAATGAGAAACTACTTTTATATGCTGTAAGATTATATGGTTGCGACCATTCATTATTAATAGTCTTCATCTTGTAAATGAGCCAAGTATTTTCATCATAAACTACATGAAAGTTATCTTCTTTATCAATAGCTATATCTGCAGCCCAAGCGTTTCCACTACCACTGATTTTTTGCGACTCAGACCACTCATCATTGGCTTCAAACTGGTAATATACTTCCAAAGAGTCGTCTATATGTTCCCAAACTAGATACAATTTATCATTTGAATCAATACCTAATTTAGGATTAACATCAGAAATATTGTCTATTTGACTGAGTATTAATGGAGAATCTGGTTGCCATTCATTATTTTCATAGTATTGGTAATGAATTTCGTAATTTGTCATCTTTAAAGATTTGTCTTCCCAAACCAAATGAATTCTTTGATGTGAGTCACAAATTGCTGAGAAAGGTTTTGGACCATATGTGCTTGTGTTTGTTATTTGCTTCACTTTGGAGAATTCTTTAGTAGTAATGGAAAAACTTCTATAATATAGCTCCGTACTATTTCCAATTTGTTCATTCCAGAAAAAGAGAACTGAATCATTAGTATTAGTGATAATTTCATATGGTGCACTAACATTACCATTCTGTAGAACCACAAAAAACTCAGACCATCTATTATCTATCATATAACGATAGAGTAATCTCATAGAGTCTAAACAATCCCACCAACAAAGATGGAGCCTATCCTTCTGATCCACAGTAATCAAAGGTTCATATGAAAGAGCCTTTGCTGAATTATTCGATATTGTCTGTATATCTGACCAGATGTTCTTTTGCCTTAAAAAAACTCGATATTGTATTTTATTATATCCTCCATGATCGTCATACCAAGTTACATGAACATTGCCATATGAGTCAACAGCAACTTCTGACTGAAAGGAACCCAAGCCATCTTTTTCCGATAAACAAGAAGTTACAGACCAATCAATCTCAGTCATTTTATTTTCTTCGTTTATTGTAGAAAAGTAGCTCGTATAATTTCTAAAAGATGATAGGGTAGATTTTAGATGATTAAAAGAAATTTTGTTGTAATTCACCCCTGATTGTATTGTAATAAGCAATAGACCAATAAATAATAAAACTTTAAAGCTTCTATTAAAATTGGTATTCATTGTTCATATCCCTACTTTAACGATTTTTATTTTCATTTATTTTAAATGTATATTAACTTATAATAATTCCCATTTTATTTATTCAAATTACTTAAAATAAATCTTAATCTATAGTAAAATTATACTTAAGATATTAGATTACAACATCTTTAATGAGTAAGTTTATCTAACCTTGTTTGGTGAGAACTTAAACCTACTAGTGGGTTATAATTTAAGGACCTCATTACTTGAGTTGTATACAAATGATTTAACACAACACGTTTTTCCCGACCAAGTTCCTTTTCATCTGAACAAAATTCTAAAAAAGGGTTGGAAAAAAAGCGTTCTTTATGTATTTGTGGCGATGATCCAGGAACTGATGCGTTTCTACTACACTGTTTAGCAATGAACATTACTATTAAACCATTTAGCAATCAAAATTGGTTCAATTGCATGATTTTGCTTTAATTGAAAAACACATTAATAGTTCACGAGTCTTCAAGATCCCACATGAAGTCCTCTTAACTGCTGAGGATGCTTTTCTTAACTTTGCTAATATGAACGTCTCTTATAATCTAAACTTTTTGATGTTCAAAGGTTTTACTCCTGTAGATAATGTTCAAGACTATAACATTTATATGCTACTCGAAAAAAGTTCCCATAATCAATTACTTAATCATCTGAAATTATTCTGTTTTGATTACTTAGCATGGTTACAGGATCAGCTTTCCTCACAAACAATCTCTTGCTCGAAGGTTTTACAACTTAGTGGAGCACCAGTTTTAGTACTGTTAGTAAGGGTTCCAATCGTTCAAAGATTTGTTGAATCTGGTATGAACTATCTTACAACAAATTATGCTAGTTTATCTAGGAATCAAAAACTTCAGTATTTTCTTTTGTTTAGCTCATTAAAAGAATTAAATGCTTTACCTACTATAACTGAATTTTTCCAAAAAAATGAACCCCTTTTAAATCAATTACGAAATGATTTTCTAACCCATTATATGAACATCCCAGCAAATCAAGATACCTCCTCCCTTGGAAACAAGTTTATGAGAAATATGGAATTACCTCAATTGAAAAGAAATCACAATTAAAATGAAGAAGAATTTTCTAATCTTTTTTACTTTGGCAGCTAATCATTTGTAATAACCTCTCTACAAAATAATACCTCCTAAAAAAATAAATTTTTTTAGGAAAAAATGCTTAAACTCTTAATTACCCTTCTCTCCTTCCTAGTAATTAGTTTTTGTTATGGTTTTATATACGCAGATTGATTGATACCAATCTGTTTAAATTAATATAAAACAATTTCAATCCATAGGTTCATGATTTAGAGCAACCTCTTTTTATACTTGACTTTACTCTTCTGATATTTTTATAAACCTAGATTTTTATTGTTTCTTGGTAGTTATGACTCCTTCAGATTCTATACCCTTATATCTCATGTTAGATGAACCCCTAGCTTTCTATATGTTAAGTGATACCTTGATCGGTTACAAAACATATGGTTCGAATGAACACCAACCATATCAGTCTTTCGTTTTACTGCGCGAATTAGTAAAAGCTCAACCAAACTCTTTGTTCGTACCTGATTCTTTGAAGAAGTATTTTACCAGTCCACTTTCTTCTAATTTCACCTATCCTGATATATGGCATTATATTATTGGGACGGAAATTTATCAAGGTAATATCTTCACGCTAAATTTCTCACTTAATCTTTCAGCACTTCCTCACTTAGTTTATTTCAAAGATTTCTCATATATGAACAATCCATTTGATCTTACACTTCAATTCTCACCTTCTGAAGCTTTTTTTCTTCTAGCTAATATTTGTGCCAATAGTCAAGCAAGTATTCATTGGAGTTTTTATTATCAAAACCAACTCTTACCATTTCCTTCTCATACAGCTCGACAACTGCTTCGGAACACCTGTATCAACAACCTAATCGGTCCTTCTATTGTTTTTGTCAATCTTTTTATTTATGATTATATGGTCTACCTTTACGATCAGCTTCTATCTGGAACGCTATCCCCCTACGACCTCCTTCGAAACAATGGGTCGCTCATTCTTGCATTCTTTGGTGACCTTCCTCCTGTAACTACTTTCCTTCGTTCAATAATGATTGACCTTAAAGAAAATCCTGCTTTAACTTTTAATCAGTAATTATTATACTATACTGCCTTAGAATCTACAAATAGACCAACAAAAATCGGTCAAGAAGTTCAACTATTCTATCAAGAGCATCCAGAAATTATTTCCCGTTTGGAAAAACTACTCTACAAGGAATTTCCAGATTTTATCTCTAAAATTTAATGGCTATTTTAAATTAAATGATAATTTAATTTGATAATAGCAGTTCTCATATATCAGAGTGAAAAATCTTCTTTAAGATAAATTTTATTTGCCTTATGTGGATTTATTAGGATATGAATTACAAATAATTTACTTGTAAAAGGTCTGGGTTGTTTCTTGAGGCTAGGATGGAAGGATATATCTAAAATTATTATATTAATCATAATTTGTACAATTCAACTTTATTCACCTAAATTAGTCTCTATCCAAGGAAAAACGAAGGATCATCTTTTTGAATCTCACAATACCGACTATCGATTTGAGAAAAAAGGATCCTATGATACTGGTTACGGTATTCTTGCTGATTTATTTTTGAGTAATAACTATTTATACACAGCTGTCAAACAGGCGGGAATGCTAATTTTTAATGTGACAAATCCTGAAAAACCGATTTTATTAAGTAGCTTTACTACGAACAAAGAATTGACTTCCGATTCTTTATGGCAATATTATGGGGGATTACCATCTGGGATTTTTGTGAGGGATACTATAGCCTATCTTGATGATGGATCAAACGGGTTAGCAGTAATAGATGTCCACAACCCGTTAGACCCTTTTTTACTTGGCCAACTTAAAACTGTTAGTGTTTCAAATCCAATGGTTTATGGTAATTTTGTTTTTTGTGAATCCTCTTCAGATGAAATATCGATCATCAATGTAGAAAATCCTAGAAAGCCATTTTTAGCTCATACCATTACCGTTGATGACCCAGTGACTGAATTTTTCTCTGATTTTGCTATTTCAAATAATCGACTGTATGCTACAACTAATAAAGAATTACTTGTTCTGAATATCGATGATCCTACAGAACCGTTTGAAATTGCTAGAATATCAGGAAGTAGCTGCCAACGAGTTGTGATCGATGAAGAAATCCTCTATATTTACAAATATCAATACAATGGTAATCCTTCAGAACATTCTATTCTATTATATAACATTTCAAACCCGAACTCCCTTACTTTTCTTACCCAATATTTTCTTCTTTATGGGATAGATGGTGTTCAAAACTTTTCAGTAGAGCATGCCATACTCTATTTGGCTTCCAAAAATAGTATCACTGCATTTGACTTTTCAAATAAAACCAATCCAAGCTTTCTAGGGGAAATCAAGAACATAGGTTATGAAACAAGCTACAAAAAAATCTTCGTACCTGATGAAATGAATGATACATTTAAAGGATTGGTTTTTTGCGCCGATCAAAATAAAGGTTTATTGATCTTTAATTTCACCAATCCATCAAATCCCTCTTTCGTGTCGCAATTCGATATGGGTTCTAAGACTACTTCGGTTACAGTCGATAAAGATCAAATTTATATTATTAAATCACATGAGTCTCCTTCCCATCCTTCCATTTTAGAAACAGTTGCTATCTCCGATTCTTATGTCGTTTCAAGTATTCATGAAGTAATCGATAATAATTCAACACTTGAAGATGTTCTAGTGGAAGATACTATCTGTTACCTCTCAAAATATAATTATGGAGTTGATATTCTGAATGTCAGCGATCAGGAAAATCCTCAATTAATTTCCAGCTTCAAACACGATGGAGATTTCAATCACACCTATTGGTCTGAGACACTCTTCTATGATGCAGAGAAGCATTTATTATTTGTTTCAAATTCAAGAGAAGGGTTTGCTATCCTAGATGTTTCAAATCAAACCGCTCCGAAATTACTTTATGCTGCTAATCCTTGGGAAGGTGATAGTGTAACTGATTTATTCGTTTGCAATGATCTACTGTTTTTAGCTTTAGCTGGCTTTCTTTTCACTGGGGGATTTGCCATCTTGAATATTTCCAATCCCTTATCACCAAAGATTATTACTCAATGGTCAGTAAATGATGGGGTAAGGGCACTTTTTTGTCTTGATAACTTGCTTTATCTCGCAACAACCTTTTCTTTGCTAAAAATCTATGATATCTCACAACCTGAAAATCCCGTCAAAATTAGTGATCTAGAATCTTCCCTACTATTCACGACCCACGAACTGATCGTTAATAATTCCATTGCTTATTTAGCACGAGATGCTAATGGCTTGATAGCAATTGATGTTAGCAATTCAAGGAAACCTAAAGTATTAACAATATATAGAGACTTTTACGCTGGCATCAGTTATGACTTGGCAATCAAGGATAACTACATCATTCTTGCGGATGGTTGGGATGGCATTGAAATATTAGAACTAATCCCTCCAAAGATTGCTCACGACCTTTATTTAGCACTCACCATCATCCCTCCTACAAGCGGATTAATACTCCTAATTGTTATTACTTGGAATATCATTAGAAAGAAACAGAAATAAAAGTAAGATTGTAATTAGAATTATTTTTTTACATCAATTGTTCAAGTTTTCTAAACCACAATTAATTCTCTATTGGGTCTTTTTCGAATATGCTTATTCTAACATGCAAAACATAACTGTTATAATATACTAAAAACTATAAATCTGCAAAGAAAAAATACTTGTGAATTATAATCTTGTAACAATAATTATTTTACGATTTGAAGGATGAAAAAAAAATGAAAAGGAATTCATTATTACTTAGGAAAAAAAGATTGTTCTTGATTTTAATGATATACTTATTTTCTATAACAAATATTCTAGAGATGAGGACTTCATTTGCTACAACCATAGAGCTGGATAGCAAACCAAACTGTTATATAAACAATTTCTTCATAAAAGATTATTTTAAACCTTCAATAAACTATTGGGGGACTGGTAAATTAGATGTAGGATTTGCTATTGCTTTAGATAGTGCAAATAATATTCTGATCACAGGTACAAGTTTTTCTGAATCATATGGCATTATTTTATTGAAGTATTCAGTGAATGGATCTCTGCTTTGGAATGTAACCTTTGGCGAGAATGGAGATATGGGGTTTGCTTTAACGGTAGACAGAGCTGATTTTATTTATGTATGTGGTGATATGGGAGGCAACGCATTTCTTTGCAAATTCACACCTTGGGGGGATCTTCTTTGGACGTATAATATCTCTGGAGACTACAGCTACAGTACAGCTTGGGGCGTTGCAGTGAATTCAGAAGGGAATGTCATAGTTACAGGGGAAAGTAGAATATTCAACTTAATAGAACAAGCTTTTATCCATAAAGTTTCCCCAGTAGGTGAACAGCTTTGGAATCTAACCTGGGGAGAGAAAGCTGATGAGCGAGCTTTAGGAGTAGATATCGATAGGAATGATGAAATCTTTATCACAGGATTAGTGAATGATTTTGAGAATGATATATTGGATGTTGTTCTCTTGAAAGTTTCTAAAGAGGGGCAGCTCCTCTGGAATTATACCTATGATTGGGGGGGATATGATATAGGATTAGCATTGACATTGGATAAACGGGAGGATTATATTTACATCGTTGGAGAAACCTCAAGTTATTCTGCTGGTGCGAGGGATTTTCTAGTCACCAAAATAAGCAGTCGAACAGGCAAAGTAGTTTGGTTCAAAAGCTATGGAGGGGTAGGGTGGGAGACAGCATATAAAGTAGCAATGGATGAAGATGGCAACCTTATTGTGGCTGGTCGCACAGGTTCAGTTCATATTGGTAACTGGGACTTTTTCTTGGGATTGTTTTCCTCTAAAACTGGCGAATTACTTTTCGAATATTCCTGGGGTGGGGAGAGTAATGACGAATGCTATGGATTAACTTATCTCTCAAAAGGAGCTTTAACAGGAATATTCATAACTGGTTCAACCTGTTCCTTCGGTAAAAGTTCTAGTGATATAGCACTTCTAATATTTCTGGATTCGGATGGGGATTTCTTAACGGATGCTTGGGAACAAGATTTTGGTACTGATCCATTAAATGCTGACACGGATTTTGATGGATTGAATGATTATCAAGAAATAGATCGATATTCAACAGATCCTTTCGATCCCGACTCCGATGACGATGGCTGGTTTGATGGCAAGGAGGTAAGCTGGGGAACAGATCCTCTAAATCCAGCAAGCAATCCTCAGAGAAGGAAGACCATCCTTTCGATAACTCTACCAATCAGTGGTATAACAATCGCTACTGGAGTAATTTTGATTAGTCTAATCGTAAAAAAGAACAAAAATAAATAACTACTATTGTGTTTTTGTCTGGCAAAACGTCGCACTTGTAATCAGATAATTCAGGTGTTCAAATCCCCTCGATGGCTCCAGTTTTTTTTAATTTTCTTTTTATGACATTCTCATCACAATTGTTATAACTTCTCGTTTTCACTTGCTTTTGGTGTTATTTCTTTGGAGAAATCAGAAGGAAAAAATAGGAATTCAGGGGAGTTACTCAAGGGCATTTTTTGCCTTATTGGTGGTTTCATCCTCTCTGTGCCTTTGTTTATTTTTGGAATATTAATGCTATCAGACCTTAATATTACTCAAGGTCTTGGTATTTTAATTGGTGGAATAATTATTATTGCTTTAGCGCTTGTTTTCTCTATTGGTACCTTCAAGAGTTTAGCTAAACAATCTAAAAATACACATAAAAATTCCATTGAAAAAATCATTGTTAAAGAACAAGAAACAGTAGATACTACAACTCAAGTTCAAAATCAGAATCTAACTGATACAAATCTTGATTATATGATTAAAACTGTTAGTGCTTATTCTACTGATGATATTGATCCAAAATTCATACAAAAATATGAGCAAAACAAAATAGAATATAATGCTAAAGTTGCTATCTATGAAGGTTCTATTGAAGCTGAAAAACATTTCAAATTCCCCTATCTCAAACTTGCTGAATTACATCGAGAATATGGTTTTTTCAAAAAAGCTCTTGATGTCTATGCGAAAGCAATGGAAGTTTTTGACAAGGATGCAGAAATTATACTTGAAATTGGCAGTATGCAAATGGAGCTAGGAAATTTTGATGGTGCGCTAATGACTTTTAGCACTATTTTAGAAACTGATCCTACTAGTTGGCAAGCTCTGATGCAAATGGGTCTCTGCTATGCTTTAATGGAAGATAAGAAAAATGCCATTAACTATACTCAAAAAGCTCTTGATAGTAATCCAAATAATCCTGATATTTTGAACAATTTAGGATTATTCTATTATCATGATAATCAAATTGAAAATGCTATTAACATTTTGAAACAAGCATTAAGTATTAATCCTTCTCATATAGGAGCAATTAAGAATTATCAACTTGTTCTTAGTGATAAAGAAGCCTTAGTTCGAGCTGGTATTATTTTAGATGAGTAGTAAAATTTGAAAGATTAATTTTTTACCATCCTGTTTACCAAATATTTTCTCTCTAATTTAATGCAATATACCTGCAATCCTCTTAATCTCTCTCCAATCAATCTCTTCAGGAATTGCTGGATTATCAATGAAGAAATCTAACTCACTTTTTCCTCTATATCCACCATCTATGACCAATGCATCTTCACCAAAGGTTAACCAATTTTTTTTATTTCTTCTTTTCTTCAAGTAATTTTTCTTTTTTTTCATGTAAAAAATATTGAGATATAGAAAATAAAACAGCTATCACTTGATATTACTAGGTCAAAAAAAAATAATAAGGTGGTCAGTTTTTGGTAAAAATCTATCTTTAATAAGATAATTTTCTACAAAATAACATATTGATATTCTGAGAAAAATTGGTTTAATATCTATTCAAAAAACATGGAAGGAAGGATTAAATATAATGCAATTTATCGAGAGATTTGGAATATTCACGCTTCAAGAAGAATCATAAAGGATTTTGGATTTTCTTAGAAAGAAAAAATAATTTCTTTCTTTTTCTTCTTTATACAAGAACATTAAAAAATTCACTAGAGTCATCATTCCTTTCAATTAGTAATAGCTTTAAGTTAATTCACTATCTTAACGTCAATATCAAAACACTATATTCACAGAATGTTTAAATAATTCACGAAATAGAAGAGAGACCTATGAATCAAACTGAAGTTATCAAACTGGCGGAAAAGCATGCTGCTGAGCTAGGCTATGATATTCCTTCTATGAAAGTTATTGTTGAGAAATATAACAAACCTTGGAATCGATGGTTGCGAAAAACTTCCACTGATGAATATTGTGTTGAAAGAAAAAATCTCCTAAAAGGGAAAACCTATTGGGCTGTTTATTTCTCCCACAATGAAGAAGTTGACGGTCGTAGGTATAGGGGTGGAGATATTTGTGTATTCATTGATGTTACAACTAGTGAAATTATTACTAATGTTAGAGGTAAATAAAATCTCAATTGATATCCTTAAAGGTTAAATCAACATTCTTTTCTATTAATTTCTCTAATTCTATTTATCCAATACCTTTTTTTGTATAGATGAAATCTATTTATTGTTTTTAAATATATTTTCTTTTGGTAAAAAGGAGTTAGGTAACTATTGTCAGAAATAATGAATCTACTCAATCAGGGATTGAAAGCTCTAACACAGAATGATCTTGTTACAAGTGAATCTTGTTTTCGTCAAGCACTTGATAAAAAACCGGATAATGACATGGCTTGGTATTATCTTGGAGAAGTATATTACAAGTCTAGAAAATTAAATGACGCTATTGCTGCCTATAAGAAATCTGCTGAATTACAACCTCAGCATTCCGCTAAATCATGGGTTCACATTGGTGACATTATGTTTGAAACAGGTCAAAAGGAACAATCAGTCATTTCGTATGAACGAGCATTACAGGTCGATCCAAATAATCTTGAAGCTTGGCGTCAGCTTGGATATTATTATGCCACTTCTAATGATCTCGAGAAAGCTGTTGAATGTCTTATGAAAGCCTATAAAATTAAAAATGATGATGAAACTACACTTATGGGTCTGGGTTCGGTTTTTGAAAAGAAAAACGATCTTAAAACAGCTATTGATTATTACAGAAAATCTGAGAAAATTGCGCCAAAAAATCCTATAACCAAATATATTTTGGGTTTAGTCTTAGTGAAAATTGGGAATGTCGATGAGGGTATTGAGTCGATCAAACAATCTCTTATACTGGCCCCCGATTTCATTCATGGTTGGAAGTTTCTTTCTTCTTTCTACAAAAAATTAGGGAAACTAACTGAAGCTTCCGAATGTGATGAAAAACTAGAATCTCTCCTAAAATAGTAATAACTGAATCTTCGGAAGTGCCACTGATATTTCCCAATAGCATTGTCCTGGATGAAAATACAAATAATTTACTGAAAAAATTGTGAACTATCCATTAGTTCGTTAATAGATAGATAAATTAAAACTAGAATTTTTCCAATTTTTCCTTAATCAATTGTTCTGCTTTAAGTGGGTTGTATTGTTCCATCTTTTTTATTTCTGTTATGATTCCATTTATCAGTTCAATATTTGATTCGGTATTAATTAATCGCTTTTCAAGATGTTTTTTCCTTCTATCGAAATGATCCATATACCACTGTAAATATTCAAGCATTTCATCCTTTGTTTTTATTTCGCTAATAATTTCTAATGCTCTTTGATTTGTCTGTAAATGAAATGGAGGAATAGGTCTTTTTTCAGGGGGAATAATATCAGTTAAGAAAGCTACTTTATTGGTCCAAGTTTCTCGTAATCCCTTTAATCGATCTTTTCCGTTTTCAGTTATTTGGTATAATTTTTGGGCACGCCCATTAACTATCGTCTCTTCTGAAGAAAGATAACCTTCATCTTCCATCTCTTTAAGGATGCGATAAACATTGGTTTGCTTTGCATTATAATTCTTCTGGAGCTCATAACCAGTTATGCCATCAATTGCTTCACTGATATTCCAAAGAAAAACCAATTGACTCATTTCTTTGATCATGTTTGGACCAAAAGGCATATTAGGTCGAAATGGTGGCATATGTCTGAAATCATGTCTTCTAAACATTCTATTCACTCACATTAATTAAGAATCCTTATTATTAAAAAATATCCCCAGATTGGAGATATTGTAATTAAAGGATAAAAAATAAACAAAAGAGAGATTAAAAGGTTTAATCCTCTTCATCAAGAATTTTCTTTTGGAATTCTAAATAGCGTTTCTTTAGAATCTTTTGCATGTCTTTATTAGAAAATTCTTGCATTTGACCTATGTCGGAAATAGCTGTTTCGATTTCTTTTTCCATTATGCCCATACGGTTTATTCTTCGTAACATTCGTTTTTTATGTTTCTCTAAACGCTTAATTTTTATTTCTAGCAAATCAATTGCTTCTTCTTTACTTTCAACATTATCAAATGTTGTCTTGACATATCCTGGGAAGCCTTTACCCATGAAATGTTTTGGGCCAAATTTTGGAAACATTCTCATTCTATGCATGTGTGGGTACATAGGTTCACAACCCCAACCATCCATATGCTTGTGCATATGTTCTCGAGGGTATTTATCATTGTGATTCATTTCATCTTTATGCATGTTAATCACTAATACCATTATAGGGTAATCAAGTATATAAATATATCCAATTCGGTTATATAGGCATTATAGATATATATTCAATTTAATTACCCATAAAATTAAGCTAAAAGTTAAAAGAAAAAAAATGAGAGTGCATTATCAGTTTTTCTCTCAAATATTTCCAATTGAAATTAGGAAGAAATACTTTTTATATATAACATAAATTGTTTTTCTGTATAAATAGAAATTATATTTTTGGTGGAATATCTATTTGAGAAGAGAAAGGACAATTTACGTTATGCTTTTCATATCCATTTTGTTTTCTTCAATTTTAGTATCAAATGGCACCTTAGCCAAAATTAACAAAAAACAAAATGAAATGAGCTTAAACAGTCAGAAACCAACCGATGTACTAGTATTAAATCCTAATGCTGTTATTGATACCAATACAGTAGAAATAGCTCAAATTGATGATGCTTATGGTGAAGCTTATGAGGCAGCTATTTCAGGTAATTATGCCTATATAGCTGCGACTACTGGTAATCTGGTTGTTGTTGATATTTCCGATTTAGAAAATCCTGTGATTGTTGGAGGATTTGAAAACATTCATTCAATATATGATGTAGAAGTAGTAGGAAACCTAGTTTATGCCTGTAATTACTATAACGGTTTAATTATTTTAGATGTAACTACTCCTACTAACATATCGATGATTGGTCAACATTTTGATGGTGGTTATTGTACCGATGTAGAAATACAGGGAGGAATAGCTTATTTAGCTGACAGATATGATGGATTAGAAGTAATTGATTGTTCTGATCCAGACTCGCCAATTGAAATTGGTTCTTATACTGGTACAACAAGTGCTATAGGAATTGGAATAGATAATTCCTATGCTTATATTTGTGAAGGAAGTACTGGCATAAGAATAGTAAATATCACAAATCCAGCTTCTCCTTCTTATGTTTCCTTATATAAATATACAAGCAATTATTGGGATTGTGTGGTAAAGGATAATGTCTGTTATGCTGCTAATGATAATGGTGGTCTAGAAGTTATTGATATTTCAAATAAATTAGCTCCAGTTCATATTACTTCTTTCTTTTCTGGTAGTATTTTTGCACAAGATGTAGAAATCCTTGGAGATTTCCTTTATCTCTCTTCGTATTCAGAAGTTAGTATTTTTAACATAACAACACCAACTAGTCCAATTTTTCTAGCTGACTTTAAAGTTAAATTTACCGGCCTAGGGATTGGTGTTGCAACTAATTTAATTTGTTTTGCTGATTACTATTATGGTGTTTATTTTATAGATACTAGTAATCCAACTGCTCCGGATCTAATATCGGTGATTGATTTTGGAGATAGATGTGTTAATGTTTTTTTAGATGGAAATATACTTTATACAGCACGGAAGAAAGCAGGATTATATATTTATGACGTTACCAATCCTTTTGAACCGTTTTTCATTGGAAACTTTACTTTACAAAACAGATATGAAGTTAACGATGTTGTTGTTAGAGATAATATAGCTTATTTGAGTACTCAATCTGGTTTGTATACTGTGGATGTAAGCGATCCAAATAGCCCTGTTGAGCTTGGTTATGAATCATCAGTGATAGCTTTGAGGGGTATTTCTGTTTTGGGCGATTATTGTTTTATTGCTGCAGGGATTAGAGGTTTTCACATATATAATGTATCAGACCCAACAAATCCAGAATTTGTTGTAGAGAAGGATGAAAGTGATGCGTGGGGATATGATATAATAGCTGAAGGAGATTTAGTTTATCTAGCAAATGATGTAAATGGTCTTAAAATCTATAATATTTCAGATATTACAAATCCAATTTTCATTAATAGTTATTCAGATGGTGCAGGAGTAGCTGTTAGTATCTTTAAACAAAATGACTATATTTTCATAGCTGATAAGAGTGATGGTTTTGAAATCATAGATGTAAGTAATATCCTCTCTTTAAGTTTGGTATATCAAAACGATTTACTAATATATGCCAATAGCATTTATGTTGAAGAAGATATTCTTTATGTTGCAAATGGCCAATTTGGATTATGGATTCTTAATTGGTCAGATACAAGTAACCCCTATTATGGGAGATATCTTGACCAACAAGTCTCCTATGCTGTTACAGTAAGAAATGGTTTTGCTTTTGTAGCAGATGGTTTGGATGGATTAGAAGTAGTTATTTTTGATAATGATAAAGATCTACTCTCAAACTATGAGGAAACTAATTTTTACTTCACTGATATCTCAAATGATGATTCGGACTCAGATGGATTGACAGATTTTGAAGAAGTAAATACCTATCTTACAAATCCAAACAGCATTGATACAGATTCAGACAGCTTGACTGATTTTGAAGAAGTAAAACCAGGTGAAGATGGTTATGAAACAAATCCTTTTGAATCAGATACAGACTTGGATGGATTATCAGATTATGAAGAATTCCTAATTGAGACTAATCCTACTGAATCAGACACTGACAGCGACGGTTTAGATGATTATGAAGAGACTGTTCTTGGTGCGGATAATCAAATAACTGACCCTACAGATTCAGATAGTGATAATGATTCTGTATCAGATGGAGAGGAATATCTTGCTGGAACAAATCCTAACGATGAAGATTCAGACGACGATGGTTTCACAGATGGAGAAGAAATTTTAGCTGGAACAGATCCACTAGATTCAGAAGACCATCCACCTACACCCAGTCAAACAACTTCTGATAAACTATCTTTGAATATTATCATATCCTTATTTGCTGCATTTGCTCTAATTTCATTATTTATTAAGAAAAGAAAATAGTATTATTCTTTTCTCTCTCTTTTTTTTCATCCACTCTACTCTAATTTCTTTCTCTAATTTTTAAAAAATGATGTGATTAAAATCAATATTAAAGTATAATGCTAGATATTATATTCAATATCTACTTTATCATACTTTAGAAAATACCCCTTTAGTGTTTCAAAGTTCATTTTTCAGTAATAATGTTTATTAGAGGATTTTATTCAAAACATCCTTAACCATAAAATCATAATTGAGTTTCCATTTTTTATGTTCAACATCAAATGTTTGATCCCATAATCCATAAAGCTGCGAGTAACGATAATCTAGGAAATAAAGATCATATTTTGGGCAAATATCCCAAATAAAATCAATAAATTCACTTAAATGGGATGGTGGTGCGCGTATAAACCAGAAAAATCCATTTCATTTCCTTACGAAAATTTGAGTATTATAAAACGAATAATAAGAAAATGGGTAAAAAATAAATTAAATTAATTGCCAAACCTTTATCCAGTCGCAATCAAAGTAAGCCGGCCAAATAGTAGTAGTATCAGGATTAACTTCCCACCCACCAATTGCTAGGTTAATAATAACAAAGAGATCTGTGCATTGTTCAAGCCAATATTTATCTCTAAAAATAATACCAATTCGTTTTCCATCAAGAAACCATTTCAGAGTAGATTCAGTTACTTCAACTCCATAAGTATGAAAATCTAATGACAGGTCTGGATGATTTACAGACATCCAACCATACGATTTGTAGGAGGACCAAGAATGACCATAATGAACCGTGGTATACAAAGTATTTGGACTGGATGATAAAATTTCAAGGATATCTATTTCAGGCAATCCTATTTCAGCGTCTTTTAGCATCCAAAAAGCTGGCCAAAAACCTCGTGTTGCAGGCATTCGAAATCTTCCCTCAATATACCCGCCAGTGAAATTAAACTTCTCTCGAGTGTTTATTGCCCCTGCAGTGTAATTATAGGTTAAATACTTCCCGAAAGCGTATTCTGGTTCAGGAGCATTTGGATGGTGTTTATTTTCACCTATTAAACGTAAGAAACCATTTTCTAGAAGAACATTAGCTTCATCCATATAAGCTTGATGATTGTGGGTATGTCCTTCATGAGGCCAATCATAGGGGTAGTTATAGCTCCAAATATTCATGTCTAAAGAAGGACTGGTAAAATCATCAAATAGAGCTAATTGCCACTTATTAGGGTAAGTATAGGGACCTGGTTTATTATTATAGTTTTGAATATAAATAATTACTACTGCTGAAAAGAAAATTGAAGAAAAGAAAATAGTCAATGAGATACGACGTATCTTTTGAAATTTAACCAAAGTTTTCACTTACAATCTAAACGATTAAAGGGAAAAAAATTTTTCTCATGAGTTTTACACTTTTTCTCTTTCTCTTGATGTAGAATATACTTCAAGTGAAAAACAATACACTAATTATTTCTATTGCAGAAAAATAGATCACCTTATTCTACACTTTGTTTAGAATGTGACCCATTTGATATGAAGGCATTTAAACTAATTTTGTAAGAATAGCTAAGTATTTGGTATTAGTCAAAAGTTTATTTCCATATACATCGCGATCTAGATGTTTACTAATTTCACTAATTTCATCTTTACTTAGATTACTTATTTTCATTAATTCATCAATATCAAATTCTTTTGAATTTTGTATTAGTGCTCTGATTTCTTTAATGTCTTTCATAAAAGGTTTAAGTTTTTCAACACGTTCAGTTATTCCGCTGGTTTTAGAAATTTCAATTGTTTCCTTTTCTATTATATTAATAAGTTCTTTAGCAACCTTTAGCTTTTTTCTTCTTAAATTTGCAGAAGTATAATCTCTAAATACACCTACCTTATCAGGAAAAAGAATAGCAAATGGTTTTGCTATAACCAAAAAATCATTAATTCTCTTACCCGGAAATCTTATGCTTTTTCGAAATTCTCTAGAATAATAGTCTCCTAAAACAGTTTTTCTGAAAATCAATGAAAAAGCTCCTGTCATAATAGTATAATATTCTTTGTCCTTATTTGGATGCGCTATTTTATCAACTACTTCTGAAAAATAAATCAAACATAAATCATCTGTTACCCCTAAAGCATATTCCTCAAGTAAATTGTCAAATTTTTCCATTTGTTTACTAAAAACATTTGTTGATGCTAAAAGCTCTAATCGATGAATGTTGTCAGGAGTGGTTCTATATGCGCCTGAATATCCTAGGGAAATAATTGCCAAAACAATATATGCATTGAGAATGAGATCAATAAAGAGATAACCTATTAGATCAGCAATTAGAAAATTACTGAAATTAAAGAATAGAGCAAGATAAATGATTGTTCCACTTGATGCTGCTAGACTGCTTATTAGAAAACTGGTTCTGAATATAATAACTAATGCCAAACGTAGTTTTCTATTCTCTACCAACATCATCCATTCATAAAAATCACCCAAAGAAAACAATGTTAATGTAACCATTATAATTGGTATAAGTAGAATAATCTTACTTATTATATCATATGATTGAAAATTCATAGCAATCAAAGTAATCATTATCATATTAAAAATATAAAAAATGGCTAATACTACAATTGGTACATTAAATTTCTTCATCATGGTACCTCTACTTCAAGAAGGTTAATCTATTGTTCCTTTTAAAATTTTCATTATCTCTGGGTGAAGAACAAAAAGGAAATATATCTTTGTAAATTGAATTAAAGGAGTTATTTCTGGTTTACAATCTAACTTACAGAATACTTTTTTGTGTTATAATTAAAGCGGCATTTATAAAATCAGTTCAATAATAAATTCAAATGTGCATAGCTATGAAAACAATAAAGCCTTTTGAGAAAGAAATATACCAAAATCCTCATGGTGTAGATTCAAGAAAATTATATGATGATCCAAATGCGATAATCATACAAATAACTTTGGAGCCTGGTGAGAAATTAAGGAAGCATATCACACCAGAAGATGTTATATTTTATGTGCTTGAAGGAAAAGGAATTGTTCTCATTGGTGTTGAGGAAAAAGAAGTAGATAAAGATACTTTGATAGAAAGTCCAAAAAATATTGTTCATTGTTGGTTTAATAGGTATAACGAAAATTTACGTTTCTTAGTAATAAAAACACCCAAACCAACCATTCCAACAAAATTCTTAGAATAGGTTAGAATTTTTTAATATTTTAATTTTCCATCATGAAATCATTAAAAGATAAGAAAGGAAAAAAAAATTCATTCTCTTTTAAAATATTGTTCACGATTAATCAATGATTTAGCAAATTTCGTGATAAGCTCAGCATGTGTTGCGTTATAATCAAGCAATCCAATTATTATATTGGGATTAGCTTTTTCAATTACACCCAAACGTTGTATTTTTTCTTTATGCATTAATTGATCAGCCTCTTCAACTGAGGCGTTTTTTCGAATGGTTATTACTGGTGATATCATAAATTCTTTTGCTGTACTAGTTGAAGATATCATTCCAGCTTCTTTAACAATATAACGTTGAAAATCTCTATCTGTGATTATTCCTACTGCTTTATCGTGATTAGTTACAAAAACGCATCCTTTTTTTGTTTGGAGTAGCATTTTTGCTACTTGGACAATATTGTCATTAATATCAACAAAAGCAGGTTTTATCATAATAGATTCAACAGTAGTTGCTCTTAAAATTGGCATTTGTGAATTACTTCCTAACTTTTAGCAAAAATGGTTCTTTTTTCTATATAAAATTATCTTTTAATTTATCAAGTTAATGAATTAATAATTAACCTATTAATTTAAAATTAAAGCGATCATTTTACGATACCAATTTTTTTTCAAATAATTTTCATATGGGCGATAAAAAAACCATTTGTGTTATGAATATGAGGAAATAGCCTGCGAACTTTATTAGTACATTTAAAATTAAGGTATCCTTTTTGTCCAATAGTAGGTCCGTCTAAAAGCTCAAGATTATCAAATCGTTCCAAAACCGAATCAATTTGATTTTCGCCTTCGTGTGGTAATATTGAGCATGTGGAGTAAAGAATTTCCGTTCCTGGTTGATTGGAATAATTTGAAATTATTCCGTCTAATATTTTGTTCTGAATAGTCATGATAGAAAATAACCAATTCTTGTTTAAACGCCATTTGTATGAGGGGTGGCTTTGAATAATACCGGTTGAAGTACAAGGAGCATCAATCAGGATTTTTTTAATTTTAGGTATAAAGGTAATTGAAGCATCAGCTTGCATCCATTCAATTCCCTTACAATTATACGATAGAAACCGTTGTTGTGCTTCTTGTAATCTTTTGTCATTAATATCACTTGCCACTAATTGACCTTGTCTTTTCATTAATTCCCATAATAGATGAGTTTTCATTCCAGGAGCTGCACAAGCATCCCAAATAAAGTCTCCCGGGTTAGGATTAAGTGCTTTTACTGCTGTAACACTTGCTTTATCTTGAATGAATATCTGACCTTTTTTGAAAGCATCAGTCTTAACAACTGTTTGCAATCCCTCTTTAATAATATAAAGAAATGGTAGATCTTTATCTTGTTCTAAAATTACTCCTTTGGTAATTATTGAGTTTAATATGGATTCACTGTCTTGAAGTAATTGATTTACTCTAAGATATGCTATTGCTTGGGTATTATTTTTCTCCATAAGAGAAACAGCCTCAGGTTTTCCCAATTTCTCAATTAATGTATGAACAAGGAAGGTTGGATGTGAATATATTATACTTATTTGATTCTCTTGGTTTAATGTTTTAACATTAGCATTTAGATTGAGATTTAGTGCAATAGTAAGGTATTTGACATCTATCTTAACCAATGGTGCTATATCTTGGATAGGAATCTTCTGCCAACGTAATTCAAAAATCGCTACTTTAATACTAGCAATATCAGCTATAGAGAGTTGTTGCAGTATGTTTTTTGGTACAGTTCGATTTAAAATAAAATTAATAGTATTTTGATACCGTACAATACCAACAACCACTGCTTGGATTTTTGCTGCAATCTCATCAGAAAAAAAATAATCGATTAAATGCTTTCGTAAAAAATAACGCACAGTCTGGGAAGATTGTTCATATTGTAGAATTATCTTGAGTGATTCATTATGAGTAATTTCTATAAGATTAGTAACGGAATCCATAATTCTACCATGATCCTTAACAATTTAGACTATTAATTGACTATTAGTTTACCTTGTTTTAACTTTTATTTAAAAATAGGATTATGTTGAGGACAATTAATTAAAATTAGCAAAAACGTTAAATTCTCATTGAATGTTTTATAGTGACTATGAAAACTAACGCCCCTACAGAACCTTCATCAGCAATTGATTCTAATTTCAACGGTAGAAATCATAAAGGGATTTTGCGTAATATCATTACAGTTAGTTTTTTCTATCGAATTTTTGAAGAATCATTTAGTACACTGATTATACCATTTGCATTTGATGAAAAAGGGTGGACAAATGAAAAATACGGTTTAGTACTCTCCATAGGAGGGTATGCTTCAATGGTCATTATCTTTATTTTGGGATTTCTAGTAGATATACAATTTAAACGCACAGGCATGATTATAGGTCTCTTATCCATTATTGTTTCAGCTGTTGCTTTTACTCGAGTAGATAATTATGGTTTATCTATACTATTTTACTGCTTGTTTGCTATAGGGCAACAATTAATGATGATTTCCACTAATGCTTTTATTGCTAATGAAACTGGTAAAGGGAAGCATAGAACGAAGGGATTAACTTGGAATATGGTTTCGAGAGGTTTGGCAAGTGCTTCCGCCCCTATTATTTGTATGTTTTTATTGACCTTCCCCATTCTAGGATATGATTGGGTCTTTACTATCATGGCTATTTTTGGGGTAATAGCATTGATCCTAATTTTCACATTAAAATTAATTGCTGAAAAATCCCCTAAAGGAGAGATCGATTATGCTCAAGAACTTTCTGAAAAAAGTGGTGATGATTTTACTGCATTCGCGGATGAAAAGAAAGGATTGAAATCTATTCTCTTAGTGCAAGGAAGTTTTGGGATTGGACGAATGTTGATGGGTTTTACTAGTGGGGTGGCAATTCCTTTTGTAGGAGCATATGTTTACACTCATTTTAATTATATTTTTGAAGCCCATTTCATGGCTTGGGCATGGTTGAATTCTCTAAATTGGTTAGCTCTCTCAGCCGGTTATCTACTAATTGCCTTTATCGCTGAAAAATGGGGTAAAGATGTAGTGGTAGTAATTTTCTGGACAGCAGTGATACCTGCAGCAATAGGTATTTGGCTTGCAGGCAGCCATGATATGTTTTATCTCACCTGTTTCTTCTTTATACTAAGATATTTCTTTGCTATGACACCCTCAGCTGCTTGGAATAGCTTTTTGTTTGAATGGATACCGCCCAAACATCGAGGAAAGACTTTGGGTCTTCTGCAAACAGGACAAAGAGCTATGAGAGCTACGGGAACTTTGCTTGGCGGTTTAGCTTTTACAGCTCTGGATGCAATGCTATTTCCAATTGCAATGGTTGCATATCCTATAGCAGGGTTACTTCCTTTGGTAATCAGCAAAGTTGTTAAAAAGAACTTAAGGGAATCACAAAAATTAATTAAAAGTGGAATTCAAGAAGAAGAGTTGCCAATTGAACCTATTATTCCTATAGAAGAGTATCCTAAAGCTAAATAATAACACTAGGTGACACTAGAGGAGTTAATTAATAGTATCATGAAGTAAGATTAGTAAAAAAAGAAAAGGAGAATTTACCTCCCTTTTGAGCCTAATCTTGTTTTAGAGATTTTCTATACTTAGCTTTATACGAAGCGATTGCAGCTTTGGTTTTTTCCTCCAATTTATAATTCCTAAGGAAAACATTCGAATAGTCATCTATGTTGATCTGTATAGTTTCTTCTGTATTATCTGTTGATAATAAAATAGCGATTGGGTAACCTGATTCTTCATCTTCATATGATTCATGAGTTCTTTTTCTTTTTATAAATTATAACTATACTGATTGCTGAATTTATCCCAAAAATCATGAGGAAGATTGTTTGAAATGAAAGGTTTATTGATATACTAATTGGAGGTGTTGTGGGCTCCAAAACAGTTCTCATGCCTACAATATAATTAATTCCATAATAGGTTGGTTCAGATGCAGATTCATCAGCAGAATAGAGTATATGTACAATATTGTTGTCGTCTACAACCATATCTGGTATAGTTCCTCCACATTGTGTTATAACAAAATCATAATCAGAACGCAAGCCATTTTCTCCTATTTGATTGTAAATCAAAGAATTATATTCCGACCATAGGAGATGTAAAAGATCATTGGAATCGCACATAATAACCGGATTCGTTGCGCTACCATAAAGATCGAAATATTTCTTTGAGCTCCAGCTTCCGTTATTTTGATATCTGTAAACTAATCCCCTTTCATAGCTAGGATAGCCAACCTTTTCTTCCCATGCTATATGTACATTATTTAAGCTATCAGTAGCTATGCATGGATTATCATATTCTTCATCATCTAAAGTGCTGATTTTTGTTTCATTAGTAAATGTGTATGTTTTGTTAAATGTTTGATATTTAATCCCTGAAAAATAGGGGGAAGCTATTTCCTCAACCCAAACTAAATGAGCTTGATCAGTAGAATCAATGGCGATATCAACATATTTACAATTACCTTTACTTTTAGTAATTTGGATTATGTCTGACCAATTATTAAATTGAGGATAGAAACAACGAGAAAATAATTGGTTTCTAGTATTATAGATGGTATTCCAAACAAAAACAATTGATCCATCCAAAAAGGAGGCTAATGAAAAACTACCAGAGTTATTTAATCCCGCGATAATTTGGGAATTAGACCAAATAGTTCCATTTAAGTATCGATAATAAAGATCATAATTACTATTCAACCACGCTACATGTACTATATTGGATTTGTCTAAAATCATCGAACATTTTTCTGGGGTAGCATAAACACCTACTGTAGTTGAAATATCTTGAATAGCTGACCAACTATTAAAATTATTTCTGTATCTATAATTTACCTTTTCACTATAACCAATTTTGCCAATCCAAACCACTGATGTTTTATTGTTTGTATCTACTACAATATTGGGATAAGTGCTTGGAATATCAGGAGATGATAACAGTATTGGGCTATTCCAAGTTATGGGGAAAAATGAGCTAGTTTGTGCAGAAATTGGAAAACAAGTTTGTAATGAAAAAATGAAAATAAAAATTAACGTGTATATTTTACTGGACGAATTCATAATATAAAACCCCTAAATCAAATAAAAAACAAATTCAAAAAATAAAAGTTTTTCTATAAGATGAAAAGTTAGAATATATTGACTTTTGGTGAAAAAATAATTTAATTTAGGTTCCATTCGCGAATTACCTTGGAGAGTTCTTGCATTTTTAGATTCTAATAAAGTATTTAAAATAAAATATCGTAATTAAGGAATCTGATAATAATGGCATTAAAAGAAAAATGTGCGAAATGTGGGAAAGAGAAAAATTTACAATGGTGTTTTGATTGTGAAAAATACTATTGTATAGATTGTGTAGAATTAATAGAAAGTGACGAAGTATATTCAAATCGTGTTAAATATTTTGTAAGATGTCCTATCAGTCAAAAACATCATATGAATAGCACATGGTTGGATAAAGGTTTAGATGACGAATAAGATTATCAGCAAGCTAACGAAAGATTCAAAAATCAGAAAAAACTCAAAAAAGAATGCTTAGCAAAGCACAAGAGAAGGCCGGGTAGTCTAGCACGGTATGATACTTGGTTTGGGACTGGAAAGCTAATAGTAGCGGGATGAGTCCCACCAGCAGATTACTAAGTGGTCGGCGGTTCAAATCCGTCCCCGGCCACCACTTTCTTTCCATAATCTTTAAATAGTATCAGTGACTATTTTAATCTTAATTTTTGTGAAAAAACCACAAAATTTGTCCTTAGGCGGTGTTTTAATTTGTTAATTGAATTTAGTATTGAAAATTATCGGTCAATAAAAGATAAAGTCACTTTTAGTATGATTGCTTCTAAGGATTTATCTTTGGAAGATAATTTAATCACTTCTGTTTTGAAATCTGACAATCTACTTCGAAGTGCAGTAATTTATGGAGCAAATGCTTCAGGTAAAAGTAATATTCTGATGGCTTTTTACTTTCTAAAAGCCCTTGTATTAAACTCTCATAACCATCAAAAAGGTCAAGGTATAAAATATGAGCCCTTTAAATTAGACAAAGCTTGTTTACAAATTCCAACCAGATTTCAAATTATCTTTATTCAAAATGAGATTAAATATGCTTATACAATTGCTTTTAATGGCATAAAAGTTTTAGAAGAATCACTGTATTGGTATAAAAATAACAGACGTGCATTACTCTTTGAGAGAATAAATACTGAATTTAAATTTACTAGAGATAAAACCATTCAAAACTTCATAGCTGAAAGAACACTTGAGAATACTCTCTATTTATCAAAAGCTACACAAGAGAATTATCAAGAAGTTTTTCCTGTCTTTGATTGGTTTAAGAATCAATTGCAATTTATTGGACCATATCAACCCATCGGATCTGAGAGACCAACCATTGCTTTTATTGAAAAGGAATCCAAGAACAAAGAACTAATATTAAAAGCATTAGCAGAAGCAGATTTAGCATTAGAAGACATTGAGGTAAATTTAAGGTTATTAGAGAAAATCCCAGAATCTTTACCACCTGAAATTAAAAGTTTTATTAATATAGCAAAAACTTTGTCATTAGAAGAAATCAATATTAAAACCTCGCATAAAGGAGTAGTTTTTGATTACTTTACAGAGGAATCTGAGGGAACGAAGAGGTTGTTTTCGCTAATTGGTCTATGGTTAGACGCATTAGAAAATGGACGGATTCTTGTTATAGATGAACTAGAGGTAAAATTACATCATAAATTAAATTTATTTCTAATCAATCTCTTTCATAATAAAATTCAAAATAAAACAAATGCCCAACTGATATTTACTACACATAATACAAATTTGTTAGATCAAACAATATTCAGAAGAGATCAAATATGGTTCACTGAAAAAAATGAAGAAAAAGGTAGTACAGAACTATATTCCTTAATAGAATTTAGTCCCAGAAAGGATAAGGATATTGAGCGAGGATATCTAGCAGGAAGATATGGTGCTTTACCTTTCATAAAAGAAAATGGGTTTGGTTAAATGGCAAAAGGATATTCTTCCAGAAAAGCTAATCTTCGAAAACAAATCACCAAAATCTTATTGATTTGCGAGGGTCAAAAAACCGAGAGGATCTATTTTGGAAGATATAGAGCTCGAAATAATGGACTTGAGATTCTAACGCCAAAAACAAATGTCACTGATCCGAAAAATCTGGTGAAATTTGCTTTAAGTCAAATACAAAAATATGGTATTGACTTCCAATATGGAGATCAAGTCTGGTGTGTTTTTGATGCTGATAAGAATACTTTACAAAATATTTCAGACGCTAGTAAATTAGCTCAAAAAAATAACATTAATTTATGTTTGTCAAATCCCTGTTTCGAATTATGGTATTTATTACATTATATTTATTATGACCAAAGAATTTCAACAAAAGATTTACTTGAAAAGTTAACCAAAAATATTTTGAATTATACCAAGTCGAAGGATTATTTTGATATTCTCGTTAATAACAGAAATAATGCTATGAAAAATGCTATTAAATTGAATAAGAAACATAGCGATTTAGGGGTTGAACTACTATCTCTAGCTAGCAACCCTTCAACATTAGTTGTTCAAATAGTACAAGAGATTTTAGAAATAATAAGTAAAAACAAAAATAAACTCATCGTATAATATTTGTTGACATGCTCTTTAACTTTCAATTATTTTTAAAGAACAATTATATTATAGTTTAATTGTCGGCGGTTCAAATCCGTTCCCGGCCACCATTTACTTTTCTATTATCTTTATTTCGTTTTATTATAATTGATTTTTTTGTTCTATTGTCTTACTTATTTTTATTGCCAAATTAATGATGATACTAATCTTGTTAGTTTTTTGCTTAGAAGCATCATGCTTACACAGCCCATTTTCTATAAAATAAAGAACTTATTAAATGAGTAAATAATATTATCTCTTTATGGAAGGTTATACATTTAATTCAAAAACAGCATTTGTTTTCTCAGGTGGTGCTAGTTTAGGCGCTGTTGAAGTTGGTGCTCTAAGGGCTATTGTAGAGCACAATATTCAAGCTGACATGGTCTTAGGTACGTCTGTTGGAAGTTTAAATGGTGCAATGTATGCCTATAATCCAACTTTAGAGGGAGTAAATGCTATTGAACGAATTTGGCGTAGTATCAAAATGCGGGATGTTTTTCCTCCTTCACCAGTTACACCTGTAGTAAATCTCACAACTTCTGGTTTACACTTAGTTTCACCAAAAAATTTACGTAAATTAATTACTGAACATCTTCCTTTTACACGCATTGAAGAAACTAAAATTCCCTTGTATATTATTAGCACTGATATCAAATGTGGCGAAGAGGTAGTTTTTAACAAAGGGTTAGCAATAGAAGCTTTAATGTCAAGCGCAGGAATTCCGGGTGTGTTTCCTCCATTACATATGAATGATCGATTATTGGTTGATGGTGGGATAATTAACAATGCGCCAATCTCTACAGCTGTTAGATTAGGTGCTGGTCGGATAGTTGTTTTTCCGATTGGTGTTCCATCTTCAGATCAAGAACCAAAAAATGTTATGGAAATTCTCATACGTAGTTTCATCTTTCTTCTTAATAGACAATTAGCAACTGATATTCAATTATACAAAGATAAAGTTGAGCTAATAATCATTCCACCGCCTTATTGTGTAAATGTAGGACCACATGATTTCTCGAAATCAGAATTCTTAATTGATGAAGCTTATAATTCTGCCAAAACTTGGTTAAAGGATGAGGGTTATGCTTCTAATCCAAATAGATCTTATCCTTGTGATGTCCATACTCTTCCTATTACTTTTATAGAAGCTGTAACGCCTAATCCTGAGAAAAAAGCCACTTCACGTATCAAGGAAAATTTAAGTCAAACATCTAAATCTTTGATAAAATCATTCGATGAAAAAACAGATAAAATTTATTCCAGTATAGTCAAGAAAAGTGAAGAACTCAAGGATAAAGTCTTCAAAAGTAAAACAGACGAGGATTCTAATATTTGAGTTTTATATAAGCATCAGTTTTATATTTTGAATTAGAAAACAATTGGCTTTGCTTCAAAGAAAGCCAATTTATTATCCTATCGTAAATAAAATATGATTTCTATTTGAAACCATCATCTAAAACTACAAAACTTTCAGATGTGCCAATTCCGAAAACTTCAAAGTTCTTTCCTTTTACACTTCTACAGCGTAATTGCAATGCAGGAAAAACCATGATTTTTTGATTTGTTTGTATTTGTTTGCTCTTCATTAAATCTTTGTAAGTTTTCCTCGCTTCATTACATATTTTATCTGCTTCAGCAGTCCAGTAATTTAGTTCAGGTAGTAATCTTGTTTGAGTCAATTCATCTGGATTTTGAATTGCTATTCCTTCTATCTCTCGAGAATTTAGAAGTTGCTCAACTTCTTTCTTGTCAATAAATTTCTCGACATCTTTTTTATAGAAAACCATGGCTCTCTTTTTACTTGTGATAAAAGGCACAGGTTCATATTTGAAATTGTAAATTATGCCATACCCCTTACATACCTTGCAAGTATTTGCTCCTCCAGTACAATTTCTACAATAGATTATTTTCGCTCCATTGCATTTTGTACATGTAATGGTTCCTGTATGTGAACATTGAGGGCAAGGAATTTTAATCTCCGTTTTGGTTTTTTTGTTCTCTGCATCATATACATCAATACTTGTAATTAAGGTCCTATTACCTTTACAACTACTACAACCAATTCTTCCACTGCCATCACATTTATCACATTTGATTGTAACGGTGCCTCCACAGGTTTCGCATTTTGTTTTACCTGTTCCATAGCATTTTGGACAATCAGATGATTGCAAACTGCTTATGGTTGGAACGGAAATTGATTTTTCCTTCCACTGATCAAAATCAACTCTCCTGTTTTTAAAATCATAGAATTTGTATCTATCTAATTCATCTACAGTTGTTTTTTCTACTTTTACTTCAGTGTTTCCAGTAAATGTATCAGGAATTTTTTTCT
Source organism: Bathyarchaeia archaeon (assembly GCA_035528035.1). GTDB lineage: Archaea > Asgardarchaeota > Heimdallarchaeia > JABLTI01 > JABLTI01 > JABLTI01. The sequence goes on along the minus strand of DATKZI010000043.1, from coordinate 37,886 downwards.
CAAAATAAATCACTATAAATTTAGAGACATTGTAAACCGTTTCGACAGCAGAAACGTGATCCCGCTTGAAATCTACTTTCTTTCTTTCATAGAATTTTTTCAAAGTATTGATATCAGCTTTACTAACCCATTCTTGAAATACTTCATCAGAGGATATTGCTTTCACAGCTACCATAAATGTCACCATTAGTATACAATGAGTCAAAGAAATTTCATTTTTAATTAAAAAGCTATTTGTATATGATAAAGTTACTTTTTTTCTTTATAGTTTACTCATTTTATGATTCAAACTATTATTTTAATATACTAGTAAATGTATTTTGTTTTTGTTCCACTTTCCTAGAAAGTGCAAATTTCCATTTATTCCTAACTATAAGGAGAATTACTCATTATGTCTATAGCTATAATAACTGATGATACTTGCGATTTACCAATCGAGTATATTAAAAAATATAATATAACCATCATTCCTACCAAAGTTATTTTTTCGGACAAAGTTTTTTGTTCATGTGGTGTGGATGGTGAATTGACTTTAGATGAATATTATTCAAGAGCTATTTATGAGCTTCCTACAACATCTACTCCCTCCCCCGGAATTATTCATAAATGCTTTGAGTGTGCTTTACAGAAAGTAGATTCAGCAATTGGTATTTTTTTATCTGATCATCTTTCCCCTATAGCTCCAAATGCTAAAGTGGTTGTAAATCAACATTTTCCAGACAAAGAAATCAGTATTTATAACTCGAATGTTACAGGTGTTGGCTTAGCTTCAGTTGTATTAGAGGCAGCAATCATGGCTCAAAATGGTCATTCTTTTGATGAAATAAACACTAAAATCGTTGAATGGTTGTCACAAGTTAACTATGCCGGAATAATGTTTACTCTTGAAAATCTTGTGAGAACTGGTAGAGTTCCTAAAACAAAAAAATTCTTAGCTGATTTCTTTAAAGTAAAACCTATTGTAGAATTTGTTGATGGTCAAATCTCTGTTCAAGGTAAAATTCGCGCTGATGATGAACTAATTATTAGGCAGATGAAAAAATTTGGTTCTTTAGCTCTTAAAAATCTGAATGGTGAAAGTGATTATCTCTTCATAGGACACACGCGTTGGCCTGAAGCAGCTGAACAAATTGCTTTCTATATGAAGGAAAATAATCCCAAAGGAAAGAAAATCATTATTCAAGAAACAGGTTCAATAGTGGCTAATTTTGTTGGTAGTAAAACCTTAACCATTGGTTATATTGGCGCTTTTAACAAAGACTGGTTACTTGACACAAAACATTAATTCATAAGGTCGAAATTTAACCTCTTCCTTTTCGGCCTCTCAACCTTTTTAACTTTAATTTATCCACCTTTCAAGATTGGAACAACGATTATCTCATCATCTTTCTCGATCATAATATCCGGTTTAACGATTATACCGTTAACTAAAATAGTATATTTTTCTATATCTTTTATGCCTATTTTTTCAAGATACTCTCTTAATAATATTTTTTCCTCAGCAATGTGTGTTTTTACATTAGAATTCATTATAGGCAACTTCCATATTAACACTTATAGTTTCTTCTTATACATAGACCTTTAGTTTTTTTTAAATTTTTTTTGTAATAATATTACGACTTTTTGATAACGTGTCAATCATATTGATGTAAAACAACAAATTCATAATAGAAAATTCCATACTATACAAAACTAATTATAAAAACAATCAAAAGTATATACTGGTGTTATAATTTGAAACAAAGATGTTTTTGGGCTGGAACTGATAAATTGTATAATGATTATCATGATTTAGAATGGGGTGTTCCAATTCATAATGATAGAATTTTATTTGAATTTCTTGTTTTAGAGGGAGCTCAAGCAGGTCTATCCTGGAGAACTATTTTAGAACGTCGTGAAAATTATCGCCAAGCTTTTGATAATTTTGATTACAATAAAATAATTAAATATAATGAAGAGAAAATTCAGAAATTACTCGAGAATCCTGGGATTATTAGGAATAAACTAAAGATTCGTTCGGTAGTAACAAATGCTAAAGCTTTTTTAAAAATTCGTGAAGAGTTTGAATCATTTGATAAGTATCTCTGGAATTATGTAAATAATGTTCCAATTCAAACAAATTGCAAAACAGGTGCTGAAATTCCAGCTCAAACAGAATTATCTGAGACAATTAGTAAAGATTTGAAAAAAAGAGGTTTTACCTTTGTAGGACCAACAATCATCTATGCATTTATGCAAGCTATAGGTATTGTTAATGATCATACAACTGATTGTTTTCGTCATTCTAAACTTTCAAAATAATAATTAGAGTGAATTTCAATATTGAAATTCTTTATCAACGGTATTTAGTGGAGGCAAACCTTTCTCAATACGATTGATGTTTTCAATAATTATTTTTATGGCATTATCAGAGTGAATCGTTTTTTCTGTAAATCCAATATTATGAGGAGTAGCTATCACATTTGGCAATTCCCATATAGGATAATTAGCTGGTTTATCATTATGAGGTTTCCAGATGGTGTCCCACCAATGAGGTGTCCACCAAACATCAATACCAGCTCCAGCTATTCTTTCCTCTTTTAATGCTTTGTAGAAGGGTTCTTCTTGTATTAATGCTGCACGTCCAACATTGATAATATAAGAAGTAGGTTTCATTAGCTGTAATTCTCGTTCACCTATCAACCCACGAGTTTGTGGTGTTAATGGAACTGTCAATATAATAAAATCTGATTCAGTTAATAAATAATCAAGATCCTCGGGTCCCCCAAGGAATTTTAAACCTAATTTTTCTTTTAATTCTTCAGTTGGTTGTCTCTTTATAGCTAAAATATTCATCTCAAAAGAGCTCATACGTTTAGCTATTTCCACTCCAATACTTCCCATTCCTATAATCCCTAGATTTTTTCCTCTAATTTCTGTTCCTTTTTGAGAGTCCCTATCAGGGAATAAATTATGCCTACTTACAATTCGTTTCGCAAGACTCATTAGAAGAGCTATTGCTCCTTCTGCTAAAGGTACTGGATTTGCCCCTGCAGTATTTGCTACATATATCTCTTCTTTAATTACCTCGAAAGGCATTGCATCTACTCCAGCACCAGTTTTTTGAATCAGTTTCAATTTTTTAGCATTGATTACTGCGTCTGCTGACAATCGCGTACAAACAATAATATCAACATCGGTGATCAATTGTGCTATTTCTTCATCAGAGCCTTCATTAGGTGTGATGATTTCTACACTTTCCGATAAAGAATCTTTATGTTCTTCGATTATTTCAGCTAAAGTAGGTCGTACTACTAGCACTTTCAAGATAGTTCCTTCCTTAAATTAATAGTAGCTAAATAATCATTCTAGGAATTTATAACTATATTGAAGATTAATTTGTTGATCTTAATCGATAAATCAATAACAATATTGCACCTACTAAAATAATCAATCCACCAAAACCAATAACAATAATGCTTATCACTATTAATATTATTGAAATGATTATAGTATCTATTCGTGAGACAATATCATTGATTTTACTTGAGAATAATTTCATACCAATTAATAATGCAAATATGCCAAAAATTAAAGAAATTATAGATCCAGCAATTGGATTAGCTATTCCTATAAATCCTGCCCCAAAAAACCAATGTATGTGAGCTTTAGCGACACTTACTATAAAACTAAGTAAAGCCATAACTGATGTTATTATTCCACCAAAAAATGCTAATAAGAATCCATAGTCTTCCAGAGTAGTGATTGAAACTTTCATGCAAACTCAACCTTTTTTTGTAGTTCTTCTATCTTTTTTTTGATTTTCACCTTAATAAAAGATTCTAATCATCATTTTGGTACTTTTTTATAACTATTAATTTTTTCAAAAGATTTTTTTAGTGTTATATAATCATTAATCTGAATAACAATGAAAGCCAATCCAGCTAAAGATTATGATACAATGGGAGAAGCCTATATCCAAAAAAATGAAAGTAACATTCATAATGCTCTTTATAATCGTCCTAACATTATCACACTTATTGGTGAAGCTGAAAACAAGCATGTCCTTGAAGTTGGTTGTGGTGGTGGCAATCTTACTGAATGGTTGCTCGGTCAGAAAGCTTCGGTTGTAGCCTGTGACATTAGTGAAAGGATGGTTGCATACACTAAAGAACGAATAGGAACTAAAGCTGAAATTCTAGTTGCTGATATATCAAAACCATTGACTTTTACAGAGGATAAATCCTTTGACATTATAGTTGCTTCTTTAGTTTTGCATTATATAGATAATTGGTTACCTGTCTTTAAAGAATTCCAGAGAATACTCAAAGATGATGGTTCAATTGTGATTTCCATACACCATCCACATGCTGATTGGTTATGGCACAAAAAGACAAATTATTTTACAAAAGAACTCTATGAGGATACTTGGCAAATTGAAGGAAAACCATACAAAGTAAGCTATTACCATCGAACCTTAGCGAATATCTTTGCTATTTTTAAGAAAAATAATTTCTATGTAGATGTTTTACTTGAACCTTTCCCAGTCCCAGAAGCAAAAGAAATTGATCCTGTAATATATGAAAATTTAATTACAGAACCACGATTTCTTTTCATCCGTTTGCGAAAATTATCATAGGAAATTAATTTACTCTATTTCTTCAATACCTTTGTCAAGAACGTTTACTATTACCCATTTATTTTCATGCTTAGCAAATTGGATGAAGGTTTGATGGGTACCGACAGAACCAGGAAGATTCATTTGCCATTTAACCAATACAGAACCAATAACACCCTCTAAACACTTAATGTCAAGTATTTCTTTAATAGTAAATTTAATACTTTCAGAGCTGGGTAATTGCTTTTTAAGATTCCTTAAACCAGTCAGAGAATATTTTATCATTTCTTCTTTATTCATCGTCATTAATTCATTAGCATTTCCCAATCCAAACCTAATCGCTTGTGGGTGCCAGATTGCTTGGAATTTCTCTTCGTCACAACTTTCTAAAATTCCAATAAAATCTTCAGCTAATTCTTTCAAGATTACTTTATCATCAACGATCATAAAAACACCATCAATAGAAAAGGAAAAATAAAGAATATATGAAAGCATTTCTTTCAGTCTTGAAAATAATTTTGCATTACCATAATTTGTATAATCCATTCATTAATTTTGCCGCTTGATTATAATCTTCTAAAGCAATTTGTTCTTTATAACCCATAATTGCTTCAAATCCCAAAAATCCTTGAATTAATTGTTCATTTTCATTTTTTACGTATTTTTTAAGCCTATTCTTTAATCTCTCGAGATGATTTTTTGGTGTATCTTCCTCTATGGGTCCACTAAAATCAGTTAATAAAATTGAACAAATCCTCATTAATCTTTGTAAATCTAATTTAGTGCTTATCTCAAAGCGGTTCATAAATTCTTCAGTTAATTCTACGATTTTATTATCTTCAGTCAGCTTTATTTTATAAGGTTTTGAAAGGGTTTCTTCTTCTAAACTCTTAAAAGCTGCACCTGATTTGAAAACGAGTTTTTCACCATCTTGCGTCCAGTAAATCAAACCCAAACCATGCTTCTCAAGATAACTCATACCTAATTCGAATTTTTTCCATCTTTGTTTTGACATCTTAAGTTATAGTCCCTTTTACAACCTAATAAGACTTCTCTTTTACATTATTTCTTCTCTCTTTGATAGAATACAATCTTATCTTTGTGATGTTCTTCAGGTTGTTCAAATAAATCATGTTTTTCACATTTTTTCAAGCATAGACAATCTAGCTTATTTTAGAAATGGCAGTACATTTAGGTCCTAATATTTCTTTTTTATTAAAAATTTAATCAATAATAATAAGAAACTAGTATTATTTGTATCTTTGATAAAAATGATTAATAATACTTTGAGAAATAAAATTTGTATTGTTACAGGAGCAAATTCAGGTGTAGGTAAGGAAACCACACGTCAATTGGTTGAATTAGGTGCTCATGTTGTTATGGTTGTTCGTAATAAAGAGAAAGGACTGTTAGCACTAGAAGAAATAAAAAATTCTACAAGAAAAGATACCCTTGATTTATTAATTTGTGATTTTGCTTCACAAAAGTCAATTCGATCATTTGTAACTGACTTTAAGAAGAAATATACTCGATTGGATCTTCTTGTAAATAATCATGGTCTAATGAATAATAAGAAATTATTAACAGAAGATAATATTGAAACAACTTTTGCGGTAAATCATTTGGGTTATTTTCTTTTAACAAATTTAGTATTAGATTTACTGAAGAAAAGTGCACCTTCTCGTATAATCAATGTTAGTTCGGGAGCCTATGCTGCAATAAAAAAATGGTCTTTATCTGATTACAATTGGGAGACGAGGAAATTTTCAAGTTTTGGTGCTTATGGGGAATCAAAATTATACAACATAATGTTCACCCAAGAATTAGCAAAACAACTCAAAGATTTTGATGTTACTGTAAATACTTATACTCCCGGTTTTACTCGAAGCAATTTTGGGAAAACAACATTATTGATGAAAATTTCTTTGGTGTTACTGTTTCCACTTTCTCATAGTCCATCAAAAGCAGCAAAAACAGCTATTTATTTGGCATCATCCCCAGAGTTAGCAAATATTACTGGTAAATATTTCCAGAATGGTAAATTGAAGGAAATCTCTGACTTTGCTAAAAATGAGAAATTGCATAGAGAGCTATGGGATTTAAGCTTACAATTAACGAATTTACAATAAATTTACCATTCATTTTATTTTCTCTTCGCTTTTTCCAATAAGTATTTATTTTTTAAATTAATTTTAAGCAATAAACTATTTTCTGAGGTATTGTTATGTACGGTTGTTCTGAGGATAAAGTTGCACATTATTCATGTTTTCATATTAATTCTCCAATTATCATTGATGGTAATCTCGAGAAGAAAGTGTGGATTCATGCTCCAAAAGCTAATTTAGTTGAACTTGTCTCTGGACGATCTGCTTCATTACAAACCAAGATTGCTACTTTATGGGATTCTTCTTATTTCTATGTAGCATTTTGGGTGGAGGAACCAAATGTTCAAGCTTATTTAAACGATAGGGATTCACAAATTTATACCGAAAATGATATTGAACTCTTTATTGCTGGTGATGAATGTTATTATGAATTTCAAATTAATGCTTTAGGGACAATTTATGAGGTATTCTATATCTGGCAAGATGCATATACAAAAGAAAGTAGATTTAATTGTTCTGAATTTGATCTTCTCAAGAGAAATGTAGATATTTTAGGTGGATTCCAAGATATTCTTCGTTATAAGAAACATCCTAGAGGAAAAAGATGGGCTTTTATGGATTGGGATTTTCCTGGATTAAAAACAGCTGTTCAGGTACAAGGAACAATTAATGATTCCTCAGATCGTGATATTGGATGGACTGTAGAATTGGCTTTTCCTTGGAATGGATTTACATCTCTATTTGGTAAAAAATATCAACCAAAAATCAATGATGAATTACGTATAAATTTCTCCCGATTTCAATCTCTCTCAACAGAGGATTATTCGGAAGAAAAACATCATGGTTGGTCACTGAATGCTCATGGAGTATATGATTCGCATATTCCAAGTTGCTTTAGTTTTGTCCAGATGAAAGATAATTTAAAAGAAAAATAAGCAACTAATCCAGTTATCCTATTTTTCATTGTATACTATTCATATATGCATTTATGCCACCTGCAGCTGTTACTAACAATTGAAATATTTTGTAAGCATCAATCATATCTTTTGCTTTATATTCAACTGTTAAACCATCAAGGCGTTTAATGAAAGGTAATAATTCTGCTATATCAGCTAATATTGATGTACGAAAAGTAATACTCATAATAATTTCTTTAGTGACCTTTAGTGGTTTTGTTTTCTTATTCTTGAAATTATTAACTGCTATTCTAATTTTCTCTTGCAATTCAGTGATAATTTTTTTCATACTTGGACTTCTGGAAGAGAATTGACTAAATGATTGTTTAAATGGTACTGTTTCAACCCAAGGAGTAAACTTTTCAACATCATCTTTTAAAAGTTGATTTTCTCCACCTACAAGAATTACAGGAACATTATATTCACCAGCAACATAGGCATTTAAAAGGAATTCACTTGCAGGGATATCATTTACCTTAACTTGATGAATACTTGCTCCGCTATATGTATGATCAAAAGTTGATTTAGCAGTACCAAATTTCGCATGATAGCCTAGAAAAATTGCTACATCGCATTCTTCTACACCTAATACCATACTAGTTGGTCGTGGATTTCCTCTAATGATTTCCACATATTCAGGCAAGTCATTTACTTTTATGTTGACCATCGGTCCATGACTATCAGCAATTAATATTTGCTCAAAACCATTTTCTTTTAATTCATGAGCAGCTGCAAGAGTAATTTCAGTAGCAATCTCACGAGCTTCATCATATAATGAGCCTTTCAAATTTAATTGCCCTGGTATTACCACAAACGGTAATCCTTCTAGATCAACAGAAATAAATGCTTTCATTTAAATCAACCAATTGATTATCATTACTTGCAAATATAAAGTATTTTAGAAAGGCTGATTGTCATTTCTATTTTTATTCATCTAAAAGTTCTGATTGTGTAAGTTTGAAGATTTTATTATTCAGTTTATTAGCTTCTCGAATTAATTTACTAGCTATCTTTTTTGACACATTAAGATTCAATTTATAGAGATTTTCTTTTGATATGTTGCCATTACTTGGTCGTTCTGCTTTTATGTAATTTACATTATCAATTGTTTTTCGTTTATTTTTACCACTATAAAGAAAAGGTCTAACAAAACTCGCTAATCCAAGGTCAGCTAATAGATCAGCATCTTGCAGAATTTTTAATTCATGTGTTCGAACCATTTCCACTTTACTTGGACGATCATCATGATGTTTAACAAGATAAACTACTTGCTCTATAAATTCGTTTTCAAATCCTTGCTCTTTTAATATTTTACGAGTTACTTCTGCACCATAAATAGGATGTTTATCCCATTCTTCTTTTATCTTCTCTTCTGTATCAAGGATTGTTTTTCCTACATCATGAAAAATTGCTGCTGTAAGAATAAATTCTTCTTCTACTTTTGCGTTAGTTTTTCTAATTAAGGTTTTACAAGTTTCGAAAACTCGCAAAGTATAGAAAGTTTCATCCCATTGACCATAATAGAAATGATCTGTGTCTGAATAAAGGTCGCAAACTATCTCGTATAATTTTTTATAATCAGGGGGCATCAATAATCTCCGGGTACCAATCTACAAGATTGACTTACCACTATATTATTACAATTACTCAGTAATTAATCTAACTTTATATCCTTAAAAAGGAATTTTTTTTATAAAAATGAAAAATCAAGAGCTTATTTTTTTTTAAAAAAAAATGTTTTAGAAAAGGAATCTCATTGGGAAGATTAAGTCCTTTTCCATTTGATATAAAGTAGCAAGATATCTCAATTCAATGCCACTTAATTGGTCTCTTGGGAGAACATCTCTAAGTCTTTGATCGCGTTCTATATCTGAAAGAGCATAGAAAGTATACTTCATATTTAACAAATTCTTCTTCTTAATGATTGACCCTTGCGTTTGTAAATCCATTAAGGCTGAAAAAAATAGATAATTACTTAGTCCCTTTACTCGTCTTCCGACAGCGATTCGAATTTCTGAAGAACGCATTAATCTTTTATTTACATAGAGAAGATCCATTATAAGCTCTTGAACTCTGATTGTTTTTTTGCTTTTCTTTCTTCCTCTTGTACCTTTCTTTCGTTCTAAGGATTCTCGTATCCTTAATTCTCGCTCTTTAATGGTACTTGTCATTAATTCTGCGAACATTTTAAACTCTACCGCGATTTTTTTTTCTCACTTATCGGGGAAGTGAGTTTTTTTAGTATAAGAACAAATTCTTATACTAATGAGAATATCTTCTTGTCTATTTTTAAATATTTCTATCATTTTCTTTCACAATACTTTCTCACTAAAATGTCCAAAAATTCGAAAAAAGATTTTTTTAATCTTATTTACCTTATGAAGAATCTTTTTTTAGTAGAAGATTATTTCTTGTGTATGGTGATTAAATTTGACTGAGGAAGAACATGCTTCTGACGCGAAAATAGAAACTATAATTATTGAAAGGAAATCTAAACAGGAAGATTCAGATACGAAAGAGTATAAGGATAGAATGGTCATTCGCTCATTCTCATCAATGATTCTTTTAATTCCCACATTTATTACAACATTAGTATTATTTCTAACGCAAATGATACTTAATAACAGACGTGGTGGAATCAACAATCCCGATAATACTGTTGACACAGGTTATATGAATATTATTGGAGTAGTTTTCTATTCCATGTTAGCAATAAATCTAATATTGATTGCTTTTGATTTTGATAGAATGTTAACACTAATTCTTGCATTACTTACGATTACAATAATTGTAGTATTAGTTTTAGTAAATATCTATACGGGATTTATCCAAAAAATTATTGCAAATTTCCCTGATTTTAAAATCTATCTCTCAACACAATTTTATTTTGTGTTTCTGCTTTTGCTATTCTTTATTCTACTATTTACCTGGGTAAAAACCTTCTTCAACTATTATACAATTGAAGGCAATGAATTAATTCACCATAAAGGTTTAGGTGGCGGTATTGAACGTTATCCAGCAACCAATATGGGTGTTAAAAAAGAGTTTCCAGATATCATTGAAATGCTTATTTTCAGATCTGGTACTTTAGTTCTTATGCCTCCTAAAGTAGAACAAGCAATTGTTTTGAAAAATGTTATAGGTATTACTAAAAAAGTTAAAGAAATGAACGAAATCTTATCTCGTTTGAAAGTTGATATAAATTAATTCTCAAATACTTTACAAACATATAATTTTTCTTCTTTTCCTTTTTTCTTCCTTTCTTTTTTTCATCTTCTCACTTAACGATAAATATCATAAGGTTTAAATATTATATTAGATGATTGTTTTAATATTAACTTTTTAGTGAGTAATTCACTAAATTGTGAGAGAATAACAAACTAACAACTTAATTATGAGGCAAAAGCAATGTCTTGGCGTAAAAGAAAAGATGATGATTTTAAACGCTGGAAGGAAATGTTTCCATGGCTCCCAATGGATATGTTTGAGGACAGTGGATTTTTTAATGAAGACTTCATGGAAAATATGATGCGTGAAATTGAACGAATGATGAAGAATTTGGATATTGATCCAAGTGATCCTGAAAGTATCCGAAAGAAAATAGGCCCTATGGTTTGGGGTTGGAATGTTCAAGTTGGTCCCGATGGAAAACCTACATTCAAAGAATTTGGTAATGTAAAACCTTCTGATAGAGGTGATCCTATAGCCAGTAAAGACAGAGAACCACTAGTAGATGTCTTTATAGAAGAAAAATATGTTCGAGTAATCGCTGAGCTTCCGGGCATTGAAAAAGATGATGTCAAGGTTAAAACAACAGAATCAAAAATTATCCTTGAAGCTAAGAGTGGTGATAGAAATTACTTCTGTGAACGTGATTTATCTGTAATAATTAAACCAAAAACAGCATCAGCTAAATATAGAAATGGTATTCTCGAATTGACTGTTGAAAGAAAGGATCCTGCAAGCCCTGAACAAGGATTCGAAGTTCGAGTTGAATGAAAACAAGATTAAAAAAAATAAATAATTAGGAGAATAATATTATGTCATCAATTAATAGTAATAATGACACAGATAATAATAGTTTGAAACAACGTGTGTCAGATTCACAATATCGTGATGTAGGCAAAGGCTTAGCTAGATTAGGTCATGGAGTTATGAAAGAACTTGATCTTTCAGCTGGGGATATCATCGAAATTATAGGTAAACAGAGGACAGCTGCAAAAGTTTGGCCTGGTTATCCTGAGGATGAGAAAAAAGGTGTTATAAGAATTGATAGTACGATCAGAACTAATGCTGGCGTTTTATTAGATGAGTTTGTTGAAATTAAAAAGATTAAACCCCCAACAGCTACAAAGATAGTTGTAGCTCCTTCAAAACCGATCAGAAGCGATTTAGATGGTAGGTTTCTCATTCAAATATTAAATGGTCGACCTGTATCACTCGGAGATCAAATTAGAATACAAATTTTGGGTGGAAACCAAATAGTTTTCACTGTCGCTAAAATTGCTCCAAAACAAATTGATACAGTTGTTGTTGCTGCTACTACATCCATAGACCTTAAAACTCAACCTATTACATCTGAAACTGAACGTATTGCTCAAATAAATTATGAAGATATTGGTGGATTGGACGATACTATTCAAAAATTAAGAGAAATGATTGAACTACCTTTACGTTATCCAGAAATCTTCGAAAAATTAGGAGTAGAAGCTCCAAAAGGCTTACTCCTCTATGGCCCCCCAGGCACAGGTAAAACTATGCTTGCAAAAGCAGTTGCAAATGAGACAGATGCTCACTTTATCCATTTAAGTGGTCCTGAAATTATGTCCAAATTTTACGGTGAAAGTGAAGCAAATATCCGAGGAGTTTTCAAAGAAGCACAAGATAATGCTCCATCAATTATTTTCATTGATGAAATTGATGCTATTGCTCCAAAACGATCCGAGGTTACTGGTGAAGTTGAACGAAGAGTTGTTGCCCAACTACTTGCTTTAATGGATGGTCTTGAAAGTCGAGGACAAGTAGTAGTAATTGCCGCAACCAATCGTCCTGATTCAATTGATCCTGCTTTAAGACGTGGTGGTCGATTTGACCGTGAAATTGAAATTGGCGTACCAGATTCACAAGGCAGATACGATATCTTACAAATCCATACAAGAGGTGTTCCTTTAGCCTCTGATGTCAATTTAGAAAGAATCGCCAAAGTTACTCACGGATTTGTTGGAGCTGATGTTGCTACATTAATTAAAGAAGCTGCAATGAGTGCATTACGAAGGATTCTTCCTAAAATTAATTGGGAAGATGAAACAGTTCCCCCAGAAATCTTACAGCAAATTGAAGTACGACAGTCAGATTTCGATAATGCTCTTGGTATGGTTGAACCTTCTGCTTTACGAGAAGTTTTCGTTGAAAGTCCAGATGTAAAGTGGGAAGATATTGGTGGTCTTAAAGAGGCAATTCAACAACTGAAAGAAGCAATAGAATGGCCTCTAAATTATCCTGAAGTATTTGAAGCTGCTGGAATTACTCCTCCAAAAGGTATACTCCTTTATGGTCCTCCTGGAACGGGTAAAACTTTGCTTGCAAAAGCAGTTGCAACCGAAAGTGAAGCTAACTTCATTAGCATTAAAGGACCTGAAATGATGAGTAAATGGGTTGGCGAGTCAGAAAAAGCAGTACGAGAGATATTCAGAAAAGCTAGACAATCAGCTCCATGTATAATCTTTATGGATGAAGTTGATAGTATTACGCCAAAAAGAGGTGGAGCAAGCGATACCAATGTTACAGAACGAGTTGTTAGCCAATTATTAACTGAGATTGATGGTCTTAGTAAATTAAAAAATATAGTAGTAATTATGGCTACAAATAGACCTGATATCATTGATCCTGCTATTTTACGACCTGGAAGAACAGATCGTTATATTGGCATTGATATCCCAGATATTGAAACTAGAAAAGAAATTTTCAAAATACATACTCGAGATATGCCTTTAGCTTCTGATGTAAATCTAGATGAATTAGCTAAATCAACTGATGGTTTTACGGGTGCTGATATTGCTGCTATTACCAAAGAAGCTGGTATGCTAGCTGTTAGAGAATTTATAATTGGTGCTGGTACTAAAACAAAAATTCTTGAGAAAATTAAAGCTAAAGAATTTACTATCACTAATAAGTTGTTTAAAAAAGCTACAGCTTTAATTCATAAAAATTCTTCAGAAGATATCAACAAATATCGAGGTATCACCGATGATTTTGCAAAAGGAGGAATTTCATATCTCTAATTTCCTTCTTTATTTTACCTATGGAAAAAAATATACTATAAAATGAGGAATGATAAATTATGGCAGAGACAGATAAGATATTTCTTGCATTAAAAAGCGAAACTAGAAGAAAAATTCTGGGAATGCTAGCTAGTGAACCAATGTATTTAACCCAGATGGCATTTTCTCTGAATTTAGGTCAACAAGCCATATTTCGTCATTTACAGCTCTTAGAAGATGCCGGTATTTTAGAATCAGATTTTAAAGACGAAGGACAAGGTGCTCCTAGAAGATATTATCAAATTGCTCGAGCTGTTCGAGTTGAGGTTCAAATTTCACCTGAAATGTTTGATGTTGGTTTATTTGATGTTCCAAAACTTGACATTAAAACTCCTATTGATTTTCCTCTTCTTTCAGAAATAGTAAACCAATGCAAAGATTTAACGAAAACACCAAACTCAAAAGAAAAATTATCTAAATATAGTGCATTATTGAAACGTTTAGGTGTTGAGTTAGAGAAGGTAAATATTGCAAAAAGCATTGCTGAAGCTACCTATTCTAATATACGCAATCACATTCGAACAATATCTTATGAATTATTACCTCAAAGAATCGATCAGCGAATCATTCAATCCTTAGCTTCTCGTGGTGGCAATCTTCCCTTAAGTGATCTATCATTAGTGCTCAATCTCACCGAAGAAACACTACTTGCCCGTATTGAAGAATTAGAACGTGCTGGCTTGTTACATTTGACGAATAATATTGTTACTTTACATTAGCTATTCAGCGAATTTCTTATAAAGAATAACAAGAAAATCGCATTAGTGATTTATCTTGTTATTTAATAATCTATGGCCATTTTTTGTTGCCCCTATAATGGGTTGGTTAATAGGTGGCTTTCCCACTGCATATATTGTATGTAAACTGGTTGCTAATATTGATCCAAGAAAATTTGGTTCTGGGTCGGTAAGTACCAGAAATACTATTCGAGCAGTTGGTTTATGGCCTTGGGGAGCTCTTACGTATTCAGTAGATGCTGTTAAAGGAATGTTTGCAGTGGCAATAGTTGAATATCTCATTGCACCATTAACAGATACTCCTATTATATTAACTGAATACTTGGTGATACTTACAGCATTAGCTAGTATAGTAGGCCATTGTTGGATGCCTTTTCTAAAATTTAAAGGCGGTAAAGGGTTGGGAACATATGTAGGTATTTTATTCTATATTTACTGGCCTACAGCATTTTTCTGGATAATATTCCTTTTTGCTTTAATTCGTATCAGTGGATTTTCAGGTATAGGAGCTTGTTGGGCTGCAACCTTCATTTCACCGTTTTGGTTTTTCATAGATTTATTCTTTAATCCTGCTAAAGGTTTACCTGGAGCATTTTGGCCACATATTTATTTCCAAGCAGATGGTTTTGGATGGCAATTCATTCTATTTTATGCTTTAGTAAGTTGGTTGCTTCTGCTCCTACGTCACTTGCCTGAATTCAAAAAAATTAAGCAAGGTGATGTTAAATCTTGGAGTAGTTTAAAAACTACTGAAATGTTAAAATGAATGTAGTAGGAAAGTTGAAAATCCTTTTCTCTTTCTTTCTTCAATCATAAAATTAAAATTCGAAGTGAAATAAATGCCTCAACATTACATATATGGAACTACAAGAAAATATTGGCGAGTATTTCTTCTTTCAATTTTAACGCTAGGAATTTATTATCTTTTTTATCAATGGTGGATTTTTAGAGATTTGGAAGATCATTATAGAAAAGCTTGCGGGATTGAACCAGAAGCCTATCCTACAATAAATAATCCTACAACAATGTTTGTATTTTTGTTCCTTTTACCATTCTATTCATATTATGTAAAATATCATTTATTGCACGAGCATATATCAACAACTAATATAAAGAAAACAAAAAATTGTATTGTTGGGTATAAAGCAGTAATAATATTCATTATATTAGGTCTTACAACTTTATGCATAGTACCAATAATAATAGAATTCAAATGGCAACGAACATTTAATGAGCATATTCTTGCACATGAAGAAGCAGATCAAAATAAATAGAGAAGGACGGAGATATGACCAAATCCAAAATAGATTCAACATTTTCTGAATGTTTCGAGATGTGGTACTCTCGAATTTTGATTACAGCGATAGATGAAGAAATGGCCTTAAATGCAGCTCAAAGTACTGTAGGTTTTGCTACAAGTATAATAATGTGTACTGCAGAAGCAGGCATAGAAAAATTAATCGAAAAGGATCAAACACCGGATGGGCGTCCTGGTGTCATTATTCAAATTTGGACCCGTAGTAGTAAAAAAATGAAAGATGAGCTTTTAGCGCGTATATCACAATGTGCTATGACTGCTCCTACGACTCGAATCTTTAATGCTGTATCTGAAGGAACTAAAAGTGAACCTATTGGTAAATTAATTTCATATTTTGGCGATGGTTATCAGAAAAAAGGATTATATTATGACAATAGAACTATGTGGGAAATTCCTGTGATGGATGGTTCATTTCTAATAGAGGAAACATTCGGATTCTCTAAAGGGGTAGCAGGTGGTTTATTAATTCTAATTGGAGAGACAAAAGAAAGTACGTTAGGGGCAGCAAGAATTGCAATTCAAGCAATTAAGAAATCTAATGTAAAAGCGATTACTTCATTTCCTGGGGGAATTTGTAGATCTGGCTCAAAAATAGGTTCCAAGTATACTTTCCTTAATGAATCGACAAATCATAAGTATTGTCCAACCCTTAAAGATAATATAGAAGATTCACATTTGCCTAATAGTGCTCATTGTGTCTATGAAATTGTTATAAATGCTGTTAGTGAAGATGAATTGAAGTCTGCAATGAAAATAGCAATTAAGGCTGTAAAGGATGATAAAAGGATTCTTAAAATTACTAGCTCAAACTTCGGAGGAGAACTTGGGAGTATAAAAATTAATCTTGATGAATTAATATAAAGAAAATAGTAATGGAGATATAATCATGAGCAAACCTCTTGTCTATGAAACCACGATGAATGAAGCTGCGATAGATCTTTTTGAAGAAATGCTTGAGACATTGGAAATTTTAAAAGCTAAAATTGTTGAAACTGATCTTGGACCAGTTATTCTAGATCTTGGTTTAAAAACTCCAGGAGGATATTTAGCTGGTGAATATGCCATACAAGTTTGTTTAGGAGGTCAAGCAGAGGTTTCTTTAGGGATGAAAAACTATTCCAATGATCTCTCTTTACCAATAGTTACAGTTCTCTCTGATTTTCCAACAATAGCTACAATGGGATCTCAATTTGCAGGATGGTCAATTGATATAGACGGTTACAAAGCCATGGCTAGTGGACCTATTCGGATTTTTTCTAAAAAACCCAAACATGTTTTTGAGCAATTAAACATAAAAGAAGAATTTGATCGAACAGTAATAGTCCTCGAGACTAGTAATTATCCATCAGATGCTGTTATGAGATATATTTCTGAAAAATGTAGAAAAAGTTTGCAAAATATATCAATCATTATTACTCCTATAACTAGTATAGCTGGTGCTACTCAGATTGCAGGTAGATCTATTGAAACAGCAATCCACAAGCTTATGGATTTAGGACTGGATATAACTAAAATTGTTTCTGGATCGGGTACTTGTCCAATTGCTCCTCTAGATATAACGAATGGTGACCTAATGATGGGAAGAACTAATGATATGCTCATTTATGGTTCTGATGTTTATTTACAGGTAGATTATAAAAACGAAAAAGAGCTTATAAGTTATTTAGAAAAAGCGATTTCTTCTTCCTCCTCAAGTTATGGGAAACTGTTCTATGATATTGTAAAAGAAGCAAAAGGTGATTTTTATAATATTGATAAAAGTCTATTTGCTCCTGCTAAGCTTACTGTTAATAACATCAAATCTGGAAAGACTTATAGTTTTGGTAAAATTAATTCTGATATGTTACTTAAAAGTATAAAATAAATACAAGTATATTTGATTAAATAATATATTCTTGAAAACTTAAATATGAACATAGAGGTTTTATACTTTAATTCAATAATCTTAACAAATAAACTTGTGATGAAACTATGGAACCATTTAACTATCCAATACCCGATTTTATTCCCCCTGTAGTGAAAGAAAAAGAAATTCGACAAATAATCGAAGGATCTGACACCTCTAAATGGGTATTAATGGTTGCTATAGGAACTAAGCCTGATTTTTACAAGCAAGCACCGCTTATTTACTGGGCAAATAAAAAAGGGATACCCGTTATTTGTGCTACAACAGGGCAACATTTCGATGATCTATTAGGTTATGGCATCAAGGAATTTAATATGAATCCATTAATTGATTTAAAAATTAAAGGAGACCTTATGCAAAAATCAGTTGAAATTTTCCACAAAATTGGTTCCTTAGGTAAATGGTTGAAAAATGAATATCCTAATAGAACTATTCTCCCGATCCCTCATGGTGATACTTTAACCGCAGCTATTGTTTCTGCTTCGTGGTTTTTGGCAACTCGATCTGGTGTTGCTCAAAATGAAGCTGGTATTAGAGGTATGAATCCAGTCTCTTTCAAAGAGAAAAATATCATAAAAGAACCAATTTCAGACCCTAGAGAATTCATTCAAAAACAGTGGTATGGCGAATGGGAATTAAATCGTGCTGAACCTTGGCCTGAGCAGTGGGATACTTTTGTTTCAGGAGCAGGTGCTGCTTATTTATGTGCTTCTTGTGAAACAAGTAAACAAAACTTACTTAGAGAAGGATACCCAGAGCAATCAATTCGAGTTGTTGGAAACTCAGTAGTAGATGCAATCAATCTTGTACCAAAACCAAAAACATCAGCGTTTGATGATTTCCCTGCCTTAGAGAATTACGATAATTGGATACGAGTCGATGTACACCGCAGAGGTAATCTTACATCAAGAAGATTTCATGCAATTGTTGAAGGTGTTTTAGCTTTAGTTAAAGAAGGTGCACCAGTCACTTGGTGTGAACTTACTGCAACAAAAACTGCTCTAGAACATTTCAATCTGCGAAAGAAAGTACTCCAAGCAGATAAGAAGTATGATAATTTTGTTTTTACACCTTTATGGCGAGAATATGGTCAAGTAATCGACTTCTGGAAAAGTGGGAAATGTTTTGCTGAATTAACAGATTCTGGAAGTATACAAGAAGAACTTAATGAAATACAAAACGTACTCTGCTTAACTTTACGATTCAATACTGATAGACCTGAATCCGTTTTTGATGCAAAATCAAATGTTCTTATTCCACCTGCATCTGCTGAAAATATTGTCAAGCTAATTGATTTCATAAAAGAAGATAAAGAAACAATCAAAACTATGCGAACAGCGAAGAAAATCTATGGAGAAAATGTAGGTGAAAAGATTATGGATTGGTTTATTGAAGAAATGGAGAAAAATGTAAAGCCCTTTTCATGGGCTCATGAACGAATCTATGGCCAAGATCACGAAGATGAAGAGACTGTTGATTTCATGTAAATTTCTTTATTCTTTTTCTAATGAACTTGGAACGTAATAGAATTCTCCAATATCTCTTTGAGCACGATCAAGTCTTGAATCCTTCTTATTTACTCTTGGTCTGCCACTTACTTTATCTCTTCTGAATGTTATATCAACAGCTCTTAAGAAACGATTCATACCAGGACGAAGTTCTGTTGGAGATTTAGCTACACCATTAACACCTGGATCCCCTTCAAAAACCATTAGATTATCACTTAAATAATCAATAAACATCAAGTCATGATCAATGATGAATGCTGCACGAGCTTTAGAGCGAACAATTTTTTGAATTACTTTGGCAACAACCAAACGCATTTCCGAATCTAAATACGCGCTAGGTTCGTCTAACAAATACATTTTGCATTCTTGTGCGAGAGTTCCTGCTATAGCAATTTTTTGTAATTCTCCTCCACTCAAATCACTCATGTTTCTCGGGAGCAGTGCCTCTATATTTAATGGTCTTACAATTTCTGCTCGAGTCCATGGATCTCCTAAAAGTACTTTATTAATTGAAAATAGAAATTCCTCTACAGAACCATCAAAATCCACACTGATATATTGAGGTTTGTAGGCAATTTTTATACCTTTCTTATCTTTCTTGTTATCTTCTTCCTTTTCCTCTTTTTCTTCTCCCTTTTCTTCAGTTTGCTCAACAGAGGGTTTAGTTGCTACAGGAAAAATAATAACCTCTCCTTCTGTTGGTTGTTCATCCCCAGCTAATATTTTAGCAAAAGTAGTTTTACCAATACCGTTGGGACCTATAATACCTATTACTTCAGAATTATGAACTATTCCGGGATTAGCTGTAAATTTAAAACCATTGAAGTTTTTACTAAAAGATCCATATTTTAATGCTATTTTATGACTCGTATCTCCTTCAGATGGAGCTGGTTCACGGCTGAATCTTATAGAATAATCTCTGAAGCGCATATTTTCATCTGGTATATAACCATCAAGGAAGATATTTATTCCATCTCTTACACCACGTGGATGGGTTACTATACCATATCCCCCTGGAGCGCCATAATACATAGAAATTTGATCACTGATAGCATCACAAACAGCAAGGTCATGTTCGACATTAATAACATACTTGGTATTATCAACAAGGGTTCGTATAGCTCTTGCAGCGTTCAAGCGTTCTTTTACATCGAGAAAACTTGAAGGTTCATCGAATAAATAGACATCAGCATCTTTAACAATCGTTGCAGCAATAGCGACTCTTTGTAATTCCCCACCACTCAAAACACTTAATTCTCGTTCCCAGAATTTATCAAGACTAAGCAGTTCTTTAACTTCATCTTTTACTCCTCTATCATCAACCTTTGTTATTAAATCTTTAACTACACCTTTAACCTGTTGAGGCAAACCACTTATTTCTTGAGGTTTAATAACGGTTCTTAATTGATTATTTTGCATCCTTTCAAAATAACTTTGAAGTTCTGAACCTCGGAAATATTCGATAATTTCTTCCCAACTCGGAGGTTCATTCCAATTCCCTAAATTGGGTTTCATTAATCCAGAAAGGATTTTCAAGGAAGTTGATTTTCCTGCTCCATTTTGGCCAATTAATCCTAGAACATAACCAGGTTTTGGTTTTGGCAAACGATACAATTTGAAACCATTACGACTATATCGATGAACAAGGTCTGTTTCAAGCTCGTCTGGTAGATTTATGATTTGAATAGCTTTTCTGGGACATTTCTTTGTACAGATTCCACATCCTGTACAAAGTAATTCGATAATTTTTGCTTTACCTGTAATTTCATCCAAGTCAACACATTTTTCGTCAGAAGTACGATTTACAGGACAAAATTTGATACATTCTAAAGCACATTTCTTTTTGTTACATTTTTCTCGTTCTACAATTGCTATTCTAGTCATAATAATTATCTTTCCCATTTGTGGTTTTACAGTCAAACAAATTTTCTTGTCTAATAATTTTACTATAAACTAATTATTGATTTATTCTTCCTCATCCTCATTTTCGTTACCCATTAATAATCGCAATTCTTCCAAGGTTAGTCTTTTGTTCGATACTTGTTTCTTTATTGTTTCTTCCTTTTTCTCTTCCAATATTTGTTGAGTTTTCTCATGCCTTCTTCTTGTTTGTTCATCTTCTATTATATCCATCATATACTGATTGATTTTTACAGCTTCATATAATACAACGATTTTTTCATGTGCAAGATTGGCTTCTTTCCTTAGTGCGAGGTATTTTTCATGGAGACCAGAACCACCAGACTGTCTTTCATCAATTTGCTCATATAAATATTGCATACTCTGATGATGTTTTTGACCTTGTTCGTGATAACGAATAACATTTTGATGAGCTTCTTCATGTTCATTTGAGAGCTGCTTTGCTCTTTCAACGGTTGTTTCTAATTCCTCTGAGGAAAAACCAATTAAATGTGCTGCGTAAGCCTTTTCATACAATTGAGCTATTCGTTTAGTGAGAAAAACATCTTCATCAGGATCTAAGGTAGTTGTTTGTTGCTTCCACTCTAGTTCTCTGATTTCATTTGTTATATCTTCTGGTAAAACACCTACTTCATTTTTCATCTGATAATATTTATTTCTTAGCTCTTTCACTTTTGTCCATGCTTCACGCAAGCTTTCCTTTAATTCGTCACGTTTAGCTTTGTTTATTCTGATTTGCTCATTACAATTATCTCGTAATTCTTTTTCTCTTTCAGCTTCCTCTCGCATCTTACTTATTTCGGAATACTTTTCATCAGTAACATTATCCCGCATATTTTTATAATGTCTAGCTTCAGAATTACATTCTTCTCTCTTCTTCTTTAAAAGATCAATTTTTGATGAAATTTGTGAAATATCAGTTCGTAATTTATCAGAAGTTTTCTTCAACAAATCCTTACTCATACCAACTAGTTGATTTCGTAATAAAATTACTTCCGGGTGCTTTTCAAAGTATTCTGCTTCAGTTTTTGCTTTATCTATTTCAGCCATTCTATATCACTAAAATTTTTTATTCTTCACTTAAAGGAATAATTCCTTCTGAGTTTATTCCAAATTTAACTCTTCCCTCATATTCACCGGGTTTTCGAGCTTCGAACTTACCAAATCCATGAGAGATTAAAATTATCTCCCGATCAACCCAATAATCCATTATAGCTTTAGCAACGGGATTTACCTTTTCACGACGTAAATTGGAAAAGAAATCACTATCTTCTTTTTTAATCATTGTTGCTTGATTGAAGAGTATTATAGGGATTTTCTTATCATATGAGATCTTTCTTAGTAGTGCTACTTGATAAGCAAGTTTTCTATAATTTATTTTTTCATCTTGTTCAGAATTTTTTTCTTGCCGGTATAAGTTTGTTATAGTATCAACAATTAATAAGCCAATTTGCTGATTTTGTAAATAATATTCTAAATTTCTAATCAATTCATATTGTTTCTGAAAATTGTTAGGATTATATAATTTGAGATTTTTATTAATTGTAGGGAATTCAGACTGTTGAACAATTCCTTTAATTTTAGACCCACTTATTTTCCCTTCAGTATCGATTAAAACTACTTTCATTTTGTGTGAACAAATATTACACGCTAATTGGATCGCTAAAGTAGTTTTTCCCGATCCTGCTTCACCATAAATATGAATAAGATTTGGACTAGGTTGTTTTAAATCGACTTTTTCACCGAAAAGGAGTTTTTCAAGAAGAAATGGTTTAATAATTTCCTCAGTCAATCTAATTCATCCATAAATTCATTATGATATTATTCTTTTCTTCTAAAGAGTCATTGTTTTATGTTTATTAATCCCTTATGGAAAATAAAAAAGAAAATGCTATTTTACTTTAAATATTGGGGGCATCTTCCTTTTATGCTCTGATTTTTTAATCATGTTTTTTACTTTATCAAACAGATGAGGTTCTATTTTTAATTCATTACAAATTTGTTCTTTTGCATATCCTTTTTCACAACCTAATAGAATGAGATCCAGAATATCATAAGTTATGCCTATTTCTCCTTCATCTGTTTGCCCTTTCCATAATCCTGCTGTTGGAAGCTTTTCAATGATCGCTTTGGGAATATCAAGATACTTGGCCAATAATCGAATTTGCGTTTTGTAGAGATCACCACATGGTTCAAAATCCACTCCTCCATCTCCATATTTTGTAAAATATCCAACCAATAATTCGGTTTTATTACTTGTACCTATTACTAAATAATTGAGATGGTTTGAGTAAGCATATAATAGGATCATTCTAAAACGTGCCATTGCATTTCCGACTGCAAGATGATTTTCTGCTACACTTTCATCAACATTCTTGGTGAAGGCATCAATAAAATCAGCAATTGGAATTTTTTTCACTTCAATACCTAGTTGTTTAGCTAATATTCGGGCATCATCTTCAAAGCTTTGGTCAAGAGTAGCATTCGGGAGCATTAAACCTAGAACTTTTTCTTTTCCTATAGCTCTTACAGCTAATGCTGCAACTACAGCTGAATCAATTCCACCACTTAGCCCAACAACAATTCCTTTGGTATGTGAATTTTTAACAATTTTTTGAATGTATTTTTCAATTTTAGATGAAACTTCTTCACAATCTATTTCAAAAGCTGATTTGTTTAGCTGCAAATTATTCACCATTTAGGATTCTATTTTGGGATCTTAACTTTTCGTTCCTCAGCAACATTTATTGCTTTTTCGTATCCAGCATCAACATGTCTCATAACACCGGTACCTGGATCAACTGTTAGTACTCGTTTTAATCTCTTAGCACGATCCTCTGTTCCATCAGCAACAATAACCATTCCTGCATGTAAAGATTTACCAATTCCCACTCCACCGCCATGATGGAAGGAAACCCAGCTAGCACCATTAACAGCATTTAGAGCAAAATTGAGTAATGGCCAATCAGCGATTGCATCACTACCATCTTTCATCCCTTCGGTTTCTCTACTGGGGGAGGCTACAGAACCACAATCAAGATGATCTCTACCAATAACTATTGGGGCTGTTACAGTTCCCTCTTTTATCAGGTCGTTAATTATCAAACCGAATTTTGCTCTTTCACCATATCCTAACCAACAAATCCTTGTAGGTAATCCTAATATTGGAACAGTTTTTCTAACGCGATCAATCCAACGAACTAATGGTTTATCATCTGGGAAAGTTGAGATTAATGCGTCATCAATAGCAGCAAGGTCTTTTGGATTTCCTGATAAACAAGCCCATCTGAAAGGTCCTTTTCCTTCACAGAATAGTGGTCTGACATATCTTAAAACGAATCCTGGAAAAGCATAACCGCCTTGTGGATTTCTAACTGATGTTAATCCAATTTTCTTTAAATGATTTCTTAAATCAACAACATCTGCTTCTGTCATATCATTTGCAGCAGGTGCTTTTCCGTTTACAATGTCAAAAGCAAGTTCCACTTGATTTCGGATTGCATTTCCATAATCAAAAACCACTGCTCCTTTATCTTGCATATCGATCATTGCTTTGACATGTGATGCCATTGATTTAAAGGATTCACGAACGTATTCACCTTCTCTCACATCTATACCACTTTCATGAAGTTCAACAAAATTCTTATCATAACCACTGGGTACATATTTTTTCACTTCATGAGCGCAAGTTTGATCGGTCACAATATCAGGGATTATTCCTCTCCTAACTAATTCAGGATGGGTATCTGCAGCGTTACCAACAAGACCTATTGATAATGGTTCTTTTTTCTTCTTAGCTTCTAAAGCCCAATCAATTGCTTCATCAAGGCTATGTGTTAGCTTGTCGCAATAATTTTCCTCAACTTTTCGAGCAATTTCTGATTCTTTAACTTCGACATCAAGAATAACTGCATCATTTAATGTACCAGCCATAGGTTGAGCACCAGACATTGCACCCATACCACCAGTTAGGATAAATTTCCCAGCAAGAGAATCAGAATTGAAATCTATTTTTCCAGCAGCTGCAAAACTCTCATAAGTTCCTTGTAAGATACCTTGCGTACCAATATAGATCCAACTACCAGCAGTCATTTGACCGTACATCATAAGACCTAAACGATCTAAATAATCGAAATAATCTTGTGTAGCCCAATTTCCTACAAGATTTGAATTAGCAATAATTACTCGAGGAGCTTCTTTATGCGTGGGAGCAATATACACAGCTTTACCTGATTGAATACAGAGAGTTTCATCAGCTTCTAATTCCTTTAATGCTCTAACAATTTTATGAAATTCCTGCCAATTTCGAGCAGCACGTCCTGACCCACCATAAACTATAAGTTCCTGCCAATTTCGTGCAACTTTTGGGTGAAGATTATTAAGTAACATGCGAAGTGCTGCCTCAGCATCCCAAGTTTTACATTGTAAAAGTTCTGAGCTTTCATCTGCTGCAAGAGATTTTTCAGGTTTTAAATCCATAAACATTGGACGTCCATATATTTCAATTTCTTTCTCTAGATCCGTCATAATAATTTCTCCAATAATGTTTAAACTACAATTGGATTAATCTAATTGTATATTTTATCAGTTTATTTTAGCTTTTTTAATTATTTGCTAATATTTTTTCATATCATTTAAGAGAATCTTCTTAAGTGAAAATTAACCACAGAAAAGATAGTAAGGTAAGTGATTTGGATGATTATTGAGAAACCAAAGGATGGTTCAGCTGATATTGTTATTGTAAATGCAAATGAACTTGTTACTTTGCATTCAAAGTTTGGTGTTCCTCGTGTTGGCAAAAATATGGAAGAACTTGCAATAATTAATAATGGCGCTCTAGCAATTAAAGGTGATAAAATAATCTTTGTAGGAAAAACTGAAGAGTTGGAAAAGCAAGTTAAAATAGATCCTGTTAAAACTAAGAGGATAGACGCTAAAGGAAAACTTGTCACTCCGGGTTTTGTTGATCCTCATGTACATTTGATTTTTGCTGGTTCTCGAGAGAATGAATTAGCAATGAAATTAGCGGGGAAAACCTATATGGAAATTTTAGCTTCTGGGGGTGGGATACTAAAAACTGTTCGTGAAACTAGAAAAGCAAATATTAGTGAGTTAGTAGATAATGGGATGAAAATACTTGATAAAATGCTTGAATACGGTACAACAACAATAGAAGGGAAATCAGGTTATGGTCTAACAACAGGTGATGAAATAAAATCATTAGAAGCGATGAAAATTCTCAATGAAGAGCATCCTATCGATATAATCTCTACATTCCTGGGTGCTCATGCCATACCTCCAGAATACAAGGATAAACCAGATGATTATGTTAATCTGATAATCACTAAAATGTTACCTAAAATTGCCATGCTGGGTCTTGCGGAATTTTGTGATGTATTTTGTGAGGAAGGTGTTTTTACCATTGATCAAACAAGAAAAATACTCTTAGCAGCAGAAAAATATGGTTTCAAGAAAATAATCCATATTGATGAAATAGTCGATACTAATGGTGCTGCATTAGCTGCTGAATTACATGTTGTTCAAACAGGTCATCTACTTAAATCAAATGATGCTGGCTTGAAAGAAATGGCTAAAAAAGGAGTAATAGCTTCTCTCTTACCAGGAACACCATTCTGCCTTATGTTAAAAGAATATGCTGATGCAAGAAAGATGATAGATTTTGGCATACCAATAGCAATTGCTACAGATCTCAATCCTAATTGCTGGACAGAATCGATGTTGATGGTTATTGTTTTATCATGTTATAACATGAAATTGTCTCCTGCGGAAGCATTGACAGCTGCTACACTTAATGCTGCTTGTGCTATTCAAAGACAAAATCTTATTGGTAGTCTTGAAGTGGGTAAACAAGCTGATATAGTAATCTTTGATGTTCCAAATTACTTCTTTTTATCCTATCAATTTGGGGTAAATCTTGTTTCTAAAGTAATTAAAAAAGGTAAAATAGTTGTTGAGAGATGATAAGAAAGTTAGCGAGGCGTTTTAGACTCGCTTAATTTTTCTTAAAAGTCAAAATAATGTTCAATAAGATTTTCTTCTGTAAGATGTTTTGGATTCACTATTTGAAGATAATATTCTAATGAATTTAATGCTGCCTCTAAAGGAATGGGTCCGACCAATTCTGTACCTATAACTGGCACACCATATCGTGCAGCTTCTATTCTAACTAATTCTAGTTGTCGATACATAGGTGTTTTCTTGAAATTAATATTACTTATACCAATTTGAACATAATCTTGACCTTTGATTTCTGTTCCCATTGCTTTAATATTAACTAATCCTCCAGAACCCAAATGAATTCTCCGAGCAACTGCTTTAGCTATTTTTACATTTGATGTTCCTAGATTAATATTTAAACAAACAAGAGGCATTCTAGCACCAGTTACAGTTGCTCCACCTCTTGGATGGAATTTTGATGGACCATAATCAGGTTTATGCTCAGGATTTGTTTCGATCGTTTCTCTTAATCCTTCATAATCCCCTACTCGTATATCATCAATATTTCTTCTTTCGGGTTTAGTAGCAGAATCTTCATACAAGTAAATTGGAACACTCATTTCAGCCATTGCTTCAGCATAGCGTTTTGATAATTCAATACATTCTTCAATGGAAACATTTTGAGCTGGTACGAATGGTACTACATCGGTTGCACCGATTCTTGGATGTTGCCCTTTATGTTTGGTCATATCAATTAATTCAATAGCTTTTTTGGAAGCAGCAATATTCGCTTGGAGTACTGCTTCTGGTTCCCCAACAAATGTTATTACTGCTCGATTATAATCAGAATCATATTGAATATCTACAATTCGAGTTTTTGGGGTTTTTCTAATTTCATCAACGATAGCATCTACTATCTTTCCATCAGTTCCTTCACTATAATTTGGAACGGATTCGATAATCTTTCTTTTATCTGCCATATGGTCTTCACCGGAAATTCATTTATCTATTCGACTTAAATTAAAAGCTCTTTTAATAGCTTTTCATTATTTAGTTATGAAATAAATAGCTATAATATTTAATTCCAAATTTTTCAATTAAATTAATTAAATTAAAAAACATTCATAAAGAATAATTTTAAATATCAGTAAATTTCAAATAAAACTAAGGAGTTTTTTTGATAAACTAGCTTGTCGTAATTTAGTTCCTAAAATCAATTCTAATTGATTCAATTAAAAACAAACAAAGAAGAAAAGCTGTCGATGATTTGATTTATAAAGATAATTTCATTATAAATTATGAATACAAAGCTAGAAAATAAGTTACCAAAAAATCTCAAATTGAAATTAACACAGATGTGCATTATATCACAATTGATAGCTTAAAAAATAACAGAGAGTTCAAAATTATGTTAGTTAGTGAAGAGACACTAAACGAAATTAAATCAGAAATTTTAGCTAAAACCCCCCCCTCAGCAGATATAACTGAAATCGAATTTGAAGGTCCAGAGGTAGCAGTCTATTCTCGTAATCCTCAAATATTAGTCGATAATGGTGAATTAGTTAAAAATCTTGCAAAAGATTTACGCAAACGAATAGTCATTCGTTCTGATCCTTCAGTCAGGATGGCTGAAGATAAAGCCAAAAAAATTGTTGAGGAATTAATACCAGCGGAAGCTGAATTATCTTCTATCCAATTCGATCCAAATATTGGGGAAATATTAATTGAAGCGGCTAAACCTGGTTTAGTTATTGGCAAAAATGGTGCTACCCTAAGAAAAATAACCTCAGATACATTCTGGCGTCCTAATGTTTCTAGAGCACCACCTTTAGAATCAAGAATAATCTCAACTGTAAGAGATATTCTTTTTAAGAATAGTGAAGAAAGGAAAAAGATCCTTAGAAAAGTAGGGCGAAGAATCCATCGTAGACAACTCTTCCCAACAGAATGGGTTCGTGTTACAGCCCTTGGAGGGTATAGAGAAGTTGGTAGAAGTTCAACTCTTATTCGAACCCCCGAAAGCAACATATTAGTTGATTGTGGTGTTAACGTTGGTCGTAACACTTCGTCAGATATGTTTCCAAGATTAGATGCATTAGAATTTTCAATCGAAAATTTGGATGCTGTTGTTATAACACATGCACATCTTGATCACTGTGGTTTTCTCCCATATTTGTTTAAATATGGTTATGAAGGACCAGTTTATACAACAAAAGCTACAAGCAATTTAATGACCTTGTTACAAATTGACTATATCGATGTAGCACAAAAAGAAGGAAAATTAATGCCTTATAGTTCAAAGGATGTTCGTGATTTAGTTTTACATACAATACCTTTAGCTTATGGTGAAGTTACTGATATTTCACCAGATGTAAGACTCACACTTCATAATGCAGGGCACATTTTAGGCTCTTCAGTGGTACATCTTCACATAGGAAATGGTCTTTATAATTTGGCAATAGCTCAAGACTTCAAATATCGTCAAACTAATCTGTTAGATTCAGCAATTTCTAAATTCCCAAGATTAGAAGCATTATTTATGGAATCTACCTATGGTAACCCTCAAGATGTTATGCCATCCAACAAAGATGCAGAAACAGAATTAATGGATATTATAAATATCACCTTAAAACGAGAAGGTAAAGTATTGATTCCCGTTTTAGCAGTAGGTCGTGCACAAGAATTACAAATAGTTCTTGAATCCCTTATGAATAGACAATTAATCCCTTCAGTACCCATTTATCTTGATGGTATGATTTCTGAAGCTTCAGCAGTTACAACCTGCCACCCAGAATATTTGAGTAGAAAGCTAAGAGAACGAATATTCCACGTGGGGCAAAATCCATTCTTAGCTGAATGCTTTCATAAAGTAGAAGGGAGAGAAGAACGAGAAAAAATCATTCATGGTGATCCATGTATAGTAATGGCTACAAGCGGTATGCTCACGGGTGGACCATCTGTTGAATATTTTGAGAAATTATCTAGTGATAGTAAAAATTCAATAATTTTTGTCTCATACCAAGGTGAAGGTTCTCTTGGTAGGAAGGTTCAGAAGAATGTTAATGAAATAACTTTAATGGAAAGTGGTCATGCACGTATGATTAAAATTGAAATGGAAGTTCACACGGTAATTGGTTTTTCTGGACATAGTGATAGAAATGAACTTCTAAACTATGCAAGAAAAGTTACTCCAAGACCAGAAAAATTATTCTTAATACATGGTGAAAAATCCAAATGTATTTCATTAGCATCTACACTTCATAAACATTTGAAGATTGAAACAAAAGCACCTGATGTGCTTGAAACAGTACGATTGGTTTAAGTAAGAAGGTTCATAATGTAACTGACCAAATCGGGTCATTTACATAATGATAATTCTTTATTACCTTTCCTTTTTTATTTTTGAGTATTTCATCACTTGAAACCAGTAATTGACCTATTGCTAATGATTTACCATAGTTTTGATCAATAATTACTACATAATCGCCTACTTTTAATCCAGGAGTGACCTTAGTTATACCGGGAGCCATAATATCAGCCCCATTAGTAACATGGGGTATAGCACCCATATCAATAGTTATCGTAGGTAGATGAGCTAATCCCTCGTTTAATGCTCGTAAGCTGGGAAGAATTTTATCGTCAATTTTGAAAGCTAAAACAATTCTATTTTCAGCATATAACTCACCAATATCCGTTAAAATTAATTCAGCCGTTCTCGAAAAAAGGGTGTTGGCTTCGTCTCCTATACTCTCAGCTAATTTTTCCTTGATCTGTTTGAGATCGCTTTTTCGGATGGCATGTCGTCTAATTATTTCCATAAGATATACCCAGTACTAGTTTTAATTCACATCTTTATAGATGTTTATTATTTTTTTGCAAAAGTTAATTAAGTACTAAAGTACTGAAAAAATTACTTTCCTTATGGTATTAGATGGTTTAACAAAAGCTTTAATAAAACATTTAATGTAAGAGATTAAAAATTAAGAAAGCATTTAAAAACCATTTAAATGCAAAAAGGTTATAGATTGTCCTAAATCTATACTAGATTGGAGATCAATCAAAATGAGTCAAGAGAAACGATTGAACAAAGATAGACCAATGGATCTACTTTCATTATCACTAAATAATATCGTTTTAGTGAAATTGAAAGGTGGAAGACAAATTAGAGGTAAACTCAGAAACTACGATGCACACCTCAATTTAACTCTAGATGAGGCAGAAGAGATTATCGAAGAAGGTAATTCTAATTTGGGAACCATCATCTTAAGAGGAGATAATGTTATAATTATCAGTCCACCTCCCTCAGTCGATAAGAAATAGAAAAAATAAATATACATTCAGGTGGTAAAAAATGGGCAAAGGAACCCCGAGTAAAGGCAAAATGAATAGAACACCAACACATATGCGTTGTCGACGTTGTGGCATTAATTCCTATAATATGCGTAAAGGTATTTGTGCCAGTTGTGGCTTTGGTGCTACTGCTAAGCTCCGCAAGCACAATTGGTAAGAAATTGACATTAGTGATGACTTGCTTTTTGTTGCTTGTCATCTAATGGATCTTCTTTTTAGCTTATTTTAGAGCTTCTTCCTTTCTTAATAGAATCAGAGTCAAATTTCTTATTTTTGGATTTAAGATGTTTGTTCGAAACCGATTTCATCTAATATTTTTATTTTAGATATAGTCTTTTTTCCTTTCATCGAATATTTTAGATATATTATTTGTTTATTCATATCAAAATTTGTTTTTCTAGAAAACAATTTAATTTTATTAGTCATTAAAATCTATGTTCCTCTATCCCCACCTAACTAATAGGATTAATCATAATTATATTCATTCAATAACTAAGTTTTTTATTTAATAACTAAATACTTTTCTAATTGTATCGACAAAATTAATTTTGTAGAGATATTCATAATATCAACTAAATAGGTATCTATATTAATTAGTTTTACCTTAGTTTCTTAGTTCCCAAGAATTTTGGGAACTAATTTGAGAAAGGAGATTGAGATTTTTTGTTAAAAAATATAAAAAGCAAGCTTTTGTTTTTTGTTCTAATAGTTAGTTTATTTGGAACAATGACAATTATAAATGTGCATGGATATACGACTTTTACAGGTTATGTAAAAGATAAAGTAAATAATGCATTATCTGGTGCAACGGTTTTAATTTCAGATAATATGGGTAATTTCCTAGGATCTACAACTACTAGTGCTTCTGGATACTACTCCCTATCTGTAACTTTGACTGGTTATTCGCCTTATTATGTAACTGCAACTAAAGCTGGATATGTTGGAGATACAAAAACAGTTACAGGAGGCGGTAGCAATGATTTTAGCTTATATGGCTATCTAAATGGTTATGTAAAAGATTCACAAAATAATGCTATTTCAGGTGTTACAGTAAGAATCTATCATAATACGGAGCTTCTAGGTTCTGCTTCAACCCAATCGAGTGGGTATTATTATGTACAAATTGCTAACACTCCTACAAAAATAGAAGCTGATGTGGAACAAGGCTTTAGAGATTACTCTCATTCACTCTCAACTACAGGTACTTTTAATTTTAACATGCAAGCCTTGAAAGCGATAATCGTTGGAATATCAGATTATCTAATTGGCAACGATTTAGATTATTGTGATGAAGATGCTTCAGATTGGTACGATCAACTTGACGATTTAGGATATATTTGTGAAGTCTACGGAGATAATCACCCAGAAAATTATCCAATATATACTGGTATAGCTACTGAGTCAAACATTAGATCAGCTATACAATCGTTAGCTTCAAATACTGGTTCTGGAGATACCGTATGCTTTATTTTTTCTGGGCATGGTGATACAAATATCTGGGGTACATCTTATCTATATACGCGTAACTGCTTACAATATAAAGAAACTGAAATAAAGAGTGATTTCGATAATTTTGAATCGGGTGTAAATCTATTCTTCTTCTTTGATTCTTGTGGTTCAGGTGGAATCATTGATTCATTGGATGATATGTCAAACGAAGATCATATCTATATTGCTGCAACTTGTACAGAAGATGGTTATGGATATGATGGATACCCAGCTAGACCAAACGGTGCTTGGACTTATTATTTCTTAGAGTATTCATGGATTGCTCATTTTGGAGGAACAAGATCTACATCAATGGAATCAGTTTTTGATTATGCACATACATATTATCCATATGGTGATGCTGATGAGCCACAAGAGTATGATGGGAACTCAGGTTCATCGTTTTATCTATAAATTTAAGAACAAAATTAAAGAAAACACTGATTATTTAATTAGTGTTTTCTTAAAATTTATTTGATTTAAAAAAAGAAAAAATTCAATTAAAAAATTTAAATATTGATATATCTTTAATTTGATTGGGTTGCGATTGGTATGGATGAAAAAGGAAGCCAGAGGATTAAATCATTATTAGCTGTTTTTTTAAAAACAAACAAAAGGAGATTAATTATCTCTGTTACAATTAATATAATTTTATTCACATTATTATCTACTTTTTTATTCACTTGGTTTAATTATCGGTATAAATCATTTGAAAACTATAAAACAACATATGATTGGAACAATGATGATAAAATAAGTATCAGATGTTACAATATCTTTAATTTAAATGGTGATACTGAATTATATTTTGATCTAGCCATTGATGAATTACAAACTACTTTAAATGCAGTAAGAACAAATATGTTTGATAATTATACAGTATTAATGAACTATATCCTGGACTCTATTGATTATAATAATGCTAATCAAATATATACTGCGAACCTTATAACACTACATCAAGAAGCATTTGATGTTCTTACTAACAGACTAATTGAGGGAAGATTACCTAATAATACATCTGAATTATTATACTATTCAAGCGATCTGTTATCTCCAATATACCAGCTTGGTGATCAAGTTGGTCTACAATCAACGAAAGATGAAATAACCTATAACCAAAATTTTACAATTGTTGGTGTGATTGATAGTGTATCATATAATCTCTACCAAAATGGTTTTTCAAGTGATGTTTTTGGGCTTTTTAGTACAAGCGAACAAGAATTTGATCAATATAAAATGGATTTATTTTTTACTAGCCCTCAATATTTTTTAGATATAATATCAAATTATCCTTTTAGTGTAACCGGGAAATTAAGTTTAATGGTTGATTTTAATTATCAATTTGAGGTTAAAGATATTCGAAATCTTTTAGTAATTATAAAAGAAATAAATTTCATTCAATATTATCATGATTTTGAATATTTACCTAGAACAAATCTTTTTTGTTGGGATTTTGAATCTTTTGTCATTACTTTTCAAGCTAATTGGTTTTCTCAAACAATCAAAGTTTTTATTCTTGGGGCGCCAATTATTCTATTTTTTAGCTTGATAATTATTGAAACGATTAATTTTGGGAATTATGAGAAAACTGCTCAATTCAAACTATTCAAAACATATGGTTTAGCGTTTGGTACCCTGCGAAAAATCTTAATCATTGAAAATTCTATTACTACTTCTATTGGGGCAGTTATTGGTGTTTCACTTGGTTTAATCTTTGGTTTTGTAATTTCTTCATTTGGACTTGATATTCCCAATAAAGGTTCTTTCTTTAATGCTTTTCTAGAACCCACCGTCTATAGTACAATTCTTGCTTTATTTTCATTTATAATTATAGGTGGTTTTATCACTGAAACACATTTCGCAAAAAAAACAGTACAACTCACTTCTGAAATTTATAAATTAAAACGTAAGAAATACATTCAAAGACTATTTACCTCTCTTGAATCTTTATTGCTTATTTCTGGTATTATTACATTAGTCATTGGCTTTCTAGGTTGGATATATATTCCTGATTCTTCCTATGTTTCCTTGACAGTCCTACAGTTATTAGGTGTTTTTCTATTTCTATTAATTATTGGTGTTTTGTTTACGTTAGCTTCAGTTTTCTTAATTGTATCAAGATTAGTTGTGATTTTTTGGCGCTATGTTGGTGAAAAGGTTTGGCAACGAAGGAAAAATTACTTTACTTTGGCTATAAAACAATTATCCATTTATAGTAAAGATTATAAAAAAGTCATTTTTGTAATGCTACTTATTAGCCTCTGTATTTCCCCTGGTTTAGTATTAAAGAAATCGCTTAATGACCATTTGGTAATGGAGGCTAATCTCAAAGCTGGATTTTCTGATATACTTGTCCAAAGCGAGGTTTATAATAATACTATATTAATGGAAAATATTTCTGCAATCCCTGGTATTGATTTAATTACAAAAGTTGAAAAAATCAAAATTCTCGAATTAGGTAATGTAAAAACAACAAATCCAGATGATAAAATATTTGATGTAGATATATTAAATATCATTAATGTTGCAGAATTTATAGAAATAATTTCATCTAATTTTCCCGATTCATGTAAATATACTTTAGCTGATATCTCTATGCTTGATTCAGATATGACATATATGATGAGCTCTAAATTTGCTAAAAAAGAAGGTTATGATAAAAGCGAGATATATTCGAGTTCCAAAATTACTTCCCCCGACTTTGATTCTTATAATATGATTTTTATAAATAAATTTGATTATTTTCCGTTATTACCTTATAAATCCTATAGATTCCTTGAAAATTTATTAGAAGAAAAATACAATCTTGTTATGAGTAATTTGACTTATTCACAATTAATGGATAAATTTGATGAAACTGCAAGTGTTAGAACCACCAATTACATTCTAGTAAAAATTGCTCCTACAGCGAATAAAAGTTTGATTGTAAATGAGATTAAAAATCTACCATATACTATTCATGTTACAACTTTTGAAGATGAACTTAATGCTATGAAATTAGAAGTGAACAACTTTGCATTTGTCTATCTCCTAATAATCACAATTACATCTTTTAGTTTAATTTTCTTTTATGGTTTTCTAGTAGCGAGAAATGTATATAAACAACGAATGAGAATCATTGAATCCGAATATAATGTTGGTGTAAATAAACATCAAATTTGGTTAAATTTTTCAATTGAATTGTTTCTAGTAACTATAATTCCATTATTCATTTCAGCAATTGTATCATCTATATTGTTATATA
This sequence comes from Bathyarchaeia archaeon, assembly GCA_035528035.1. Classification (GTDB taxonomy): domain Archaea; phylum Asgardarchaeota; class Heimdallarchaeia; order JABLTI01; family JABLTI01; genus JABLTI01. Next base: position 1,476 of record DATKZI010000043.1, on the reverse strand, counting down.
CCATTTATGATTATTTCTTAGATATACCTCAAGCATACAAGAATTTTGTCCCTTGGTTGCCTGTTTGGTTCATATTATTAATTATCCTCTTTTGCCTAATTACAATTTTATCTGGTTGGTTATTCGAAATGTGGCACCAATTTCATAAATACAAATCAGTGCGTCAGGAGTGAGAGATGAAATGATAGAATGTAAAGATCTAATTAAAATCTATGATGATGAAGACCACAATGTGCATGTTCCTGCTTTAAGAGGTTGTGACCTCTCTATTCAAGCGGGAGAGATCTTCTCAATTGTAGGACCTTCAGGTTCGGGGAAAACTACCCTTATAAATATCCTTGCAGGTTTAGATACTTGTTCCAGTGGTGATGTAATTGTAGGTGAGTATCGTTTAAACCAAATGACAGCCAAAGAATTAAATTTCTATCGAATGAAAATGATTGGTATTATCGATCAATTCCCCGAGAGATCACTCTTTCTTGACGGAACAATTAAAGATAACTTGAAGTTTGTTTCCAACATTACTAAATCATCAACAGATGAAGCTCAAACTAGAAACCAGGAGATACTTAAGAAATTAGGCATTGATCATTTAGAACATCGTATTATTAGAGAACTATCCGGCGGGGAAATAACTCGCACAGCTATCGCCTGTGCTCTTGCCAAAGAATCACCTATATTGTTATGTGATGAACCCACTGGGCAGCTTGATAGTGTCAACACCCAACGAGTTAAAGGTTTGTTAAGACAAATTACAAAAGATTTTGGTACAACCATTTTGGTAGTCTCTCATGATCCTAGATTTCAAGATGGGGTTGATAAAACTTGCGAAATACGTGATGGTCGTGTCTCTTCTGTTATTGCTGTTAGTGAACAATTAGTCTATAGTCAAAAGAAAACATTTCCTCTGAAGTTCAAAATGCAACTTGATTCAACCAATAATATCCATTTGCCTGAGTTCATCGTTCGAACTCTTAATCTAACTAAAGATGTGGAATTACAGCTAACAAAAAATGGTGATGTTCGTTTGGTTCATCCTGAAGGGATTACTCCACAAGAAGTTCTTTTAGAGAAGATTAAACTTATTAGAAGAGAACTAGTTATGGAAGATTTACCTGTAAATTACTTTCAACAAGCAAATGTTATTATTGAATTGAACGATCTCTCAAAAACTTATACCACTGATGGTACTGATGTTCATGCTCTCTCAGAGGTTAATTTCCGATTGAAAAAAGGTGAATTAGCCTTTCTTCTTGGTCCTAGCGGGTCAGGGAAAACTACTATGATCAAATTACTCACGGGTATCGAACGAGCAACTGCAGGTAAAATAACTATCCTTGATCAGTCTTTTAGTGATTTTTCAGATGGTCAAAGATCCCTTTTTAGAAAACAAAATATTGGCTTAGTTACTCAGCAGGGTAATCTTCATCCCTTCCTAACTATTGCTGAAAGCTTCTATTTGAAAGATTTCTTTTC